>DATMRW010000027.1:0-362719 GCA_035565775.1 Xanthobacteraceae bacterium
ACCTGGCGCTCAAGCTGTCGCGCGCCAAGTTCGAGAGCCTGGTCGACGACCTGATCCAGCGCACCGTCGAGCCGTGCCGCAAGGCGCTGAAGGACGCGGGCCTCTCGGCTGGCCAGATCGACGAGGTGGTCCTGGTCGGCGGCATGACCCGCATGCCGAAGGTCCAGGAGGTCGTGAAGCAGTTCTTCGGCAAGGAGCCGCACAAGGGCGTCAACCCGGATGAGGTCGTCGCCATCGGCGCGGCTGTCCAGGCCGGCGTGCTGCAGGGCGACGTCAAGGACGTGCTGCTGCTCGACGTGACCCCGCTCTCCCTGGGCATCGAAACCCTGGGCGGCGTGTTCACCCGCCTGATCGACCGCAACACCACGATCCCGACCAAGAAGAGCCAGGTGTTCTCGACCGCCGAAGACAATCAGAACGCGGTCACCATCCGGGTCTTCCAGGGCGAGCGCGAAATGGCCGCCGACAACAAGTCGCTCGGTCAGTTCGACCTGATGGGCATTCCGCCGGCGCCGCGCGGCATGCCGCAGATCGAGGTGACGTTCGACATCGACGCCAACGGCATCGTCAACGTCTCGGCCAAGGACAAGGCAACCAACAAGGAACAGCAGATCCGCATTCAGGCGTCTGGTGGTCTGTCGGATGCCGACATCGAGAAGATGGTCAAGGACGCCGAGGCGCATGCGACCGAGGACAAGAAGCGCAAGGAAGCGGTTGAAGCCAAGAACCACGCCGATGCGCTCGTGCACTCGACCGAGAAGGCCCTGTCGGAGCATGGCTCGCGGCTGGCCGAGCCCGACCGGCGTGCGATCGAGGACGCGGTCAGCGACCTCAAGGAAGCGCTCAAGGGTGACGACGCCGAAGCCATCAAGGCCAAGGCCAATGTCGTCGCGCAGGCTTCGATGAAGCTCGGCGAGGCGATGTATCAGCAGCAGGAAGCTTCCGCTGCGAAGGATGCGGCGGCCGATGCTGCCAAGGATGACGTTGTCGACGCGGAATTCACCGAGGTCGATGATGACAAGAATCCGAAGTCAGCCTGATCTCCGCACCTGCGACATGACGCGGTGCATATTTCGCCCCTTCAGAGCCTTCCCCCTTGCGGGGAAGGCGCGACTACGAAACCTTGAGGCCGTCGCCTCCAGCGCTTCAAGGTGAGAAGAAGCAAGCATGTCCGCCAAACGTTGCTACTACGAAACTCTTGAAGTTGACCGTTCCGTCGATGCCGCCGGCCTGAAGGCGGCCTTCCGGAAGCTCGCCATGAAGTGGCACCCCGACCGCAATGCCGGGGACCAAGAGAGCGAGATCCGCTTCAAGGAAATCAACGAGGCCTATGAAGTGCTCAAGGACGGCGACAAGCGCGCCGCCTATGACCGCTTCGGCCACGCCGCCTTCGAGCAGGGCGGCATGGGCGGCGGCGGCGCCGGATTCGGCGCGGGCTTCGCCTCCTCCTTCTCCGACATTTTCGAAGACCTGTTCGGCATGGGCGGCCAGCGCGGCCGCGGCGGCCGCGAGCGCGGCGCCGACCTGCGCTACAACATGGACATCACGCTGGAGGAAGCCTTCTCCGGCAAGACCGCCCAGATCAGTATTCCCGTCGCCGTCACCTGCGAGCCGTGCTCCGGCACCGGCGCCAAGGCCGGCACCAAGCCCAAACCGTGCTCGACCTGCGGCGGCGCGGGCCGCGTGCGGCAGGCCCAGGGCTTCTTCACGCTCGAGCGCACCTGCCCGTCCTGCCAGGGCCGTGGCCAGGTCATCGATGAGCCGTGCCCGTCTTGCTCGGGCGCAGGCCGCGTGACGCGCGAGCGCACGCTCTCCGTCAACATCCCGGCCGGCGTCGAGGACGGCACCCGCATCCGCCTTGCCAACGAGGGCGAGGCCGGCACGCTGGGCGGCCCGCCGGGCGACCTCTACATCTTCCTCTCGGTCGAGCAGCATGAATTCTTCCAGCGCGACGGCGCCGACCTGCATTGTCGGGTTCCGATCTCGATGGTGACGGCCGCGCTCGGCGGCGACTTTGAGGTTCCGACGATCGACAAGACCAAGGCCAAGGTCAAAGTGCCGTCCGGAACGCAGACCGGCCGCCGCTTCAGGATCTCCGGCCGCGGCATGCCGGTCCTGCGCTCGCGCCAGACCGGCGACATGTATGTCCAGGTTGTTGTCGAAACGCCACAGAACCTCACCAAGAAGCAGCAGGAACTGCTGGCGGAGTTTGAAAAGCTGTCATCGGGCGAGACCCAGCCGGAAGCAGCCGGGTTCTTCGCCAAGGTGAAGGACTTTTTCGGCACCCGAGCGGCGTCCTGAGCCCGTCAGCGAGAGGTCCGCGCCATGATCGCCCAGCCAGCGCCAGCGCCGACCGCCATTGGCACGGCCTCTCCTGCAATTGCTGCGAGCCCGGCGGCGCTATCTTCGCTTGACCGTTTTCACGCGCACCTATACCTGTTTGACATCAAGACCCTAGCTCGAACAAGCGTCCCCGCCTGGTAGCGACATGCCCTTGCACTCGCCCGTGCGTGCGCCGAAAAAACCGCTTCGCCTCGACGACGAAGTACGTTTTATCCGCTCATGGATTGAAAAGCCCCTGCACATGGGCGCCGTCATGCCGTCCGGCCGGATCCTGGCCCGGACCATGGCTCATTATGTCGACCCCGGCGCCTCCGGCCCCGTGATCGAACTGGGGCCCGGCACCGGCGCCATCACCAATGCGCTGCTCGAGCGCGGCGTCGCCGAAGAGCGCTTGGTGCTGATCGAATACAATCCGAGCTTTTGCGCGCTGCTGCGGGACCGCTACCCGCGGGCGACGATCATTCAGGGCGACGCCTACACGCTTCGCAAATCGCTGCGCTCGGCCGAGCTCGAGCCGGCATCGGCCGTCGTGTCCGGCCTGCCCCTCGTCACCAAGCCGATGCTGACGCGCCTCAAGCTGATCCGCGACGCCTTCGTCGCGCTCGATCCCGGCGCGCCCTTCATCCAGTTCACCTATTCGGTGGTACCCCCGATCCCGAAGTCGCTCCCCGGCGTGCGCGCCGAGGCTTCCGAGCGGATCTGGATGAACCTTCCGCCGGCGCGGGTTTGGGTGTATCGAAAGGGTTGACCCCTTCCTGACAGGCGGACCGACGCGAACGTCGCCGCCCTGCTAAGGTTCGCTGGCCCGATGTCCCCCACGAAAATCCTGGTCGTTCCCGGATCGCTCCGCACCGGCTCGCTCAACGCGCGGCTGGCCAGCCTGATTGCGCGCGAACTGGCGAGGCCGGACGTCGAAGTGACGCTGCTCTCCCTCAAAGATTATCCGCTGCCGATTTACGACGGCGACCTCGAGCAGGAGTCCGGCGTGCCGGCGGCCGCGGTCGAACTGAAACGCATGATCGGCGCGCATCACGGCGTCGTCTTCGTCAGCCCGGAATATAACTCCTCCTTCCCGCCGCTCGTGAAGAACACGATTGACTGGGTGACGCGCGTGCGCGAGGACGGCGAAAGCCTCGGCCAGGTGTTTCGCGAGCGCGTGTTTGCGATTGCCGCCGCGTCGAACGGCAAGTTCGGCGGGATGCGCGTCCTCATGGGCCTGCGGCAGGTGCTGGCGCTCGGCTGCGGCGCCAACGTGATCCCGAAACAACTGGCGCTGTCGTTTGCCGAAACCGCCTATGACGACAACGGCCAGCTCAAGAATCCGGCCGATGCCGCCGCGCTCAGCGCGATGCTCGGCCAGCTCGTCGACACCGCCCAACGGATGAAGTGAAGAATGCCGACCTTTCCCGACAATCCGCGTGACCGCCTGATCGTTGCCCTCGACCTGCCGGATGTCGCCTCGGCCGAGGCGATGATCGAACGGCTCGGCGACAGCGTGACCTTCTACAAGATCGGCTATCAGCTCGCCTATGCCGGCGGCCTGCCGCTGGTGCGCAAGCTCGCCGATGCGGGCAAAAAAGTCTTCGCCGATCTCAAGATGCACGACATCGGCAACACCGTCGCGCGCGGTGTCGAAAGCGTCGCCGGTCTGGGCGCGACCTTCGTCACCGTCCACGCCTACCCGCAGACCATGCGCGCGGCGATGGAAGCGAGCAAGGGCAGCGCGCTCAAGGTGCTCGCGGTGACGGTGCTGACCTCCTACGACGACTTCGATCTCGCCGAGACCGGCTCGCGGCTCGGCGTGTCCGAACTCGTCAACCTGCGGGCGAAGCAGGCGCGCGACATCGGCGTCGACGGCCTCGTCTGCTCCGCCGAGGAAGCGGCAAGCCTGCGCGCCATCGCCGGCGAGCGGATGTGCCTCGTCACCCCCGGCATCCGGCCCTCGGGCAGCGATGTCGGCGACCAGAAGCGCGTCATGACCCCGTCCCGGGCGATCGCCGCCGGCGCGGATTATCTCGTCGTCGGCCGCCCGATCGTCGCGGCTGCCGACCCCAAGGCGGCCGCCGAGGCGGTGGTTGCAGAGATCATGTCGCCGTCGAACTAAAAAAACACGGAGGAAACAATGCCCAAGGGTTACTGGATCGCCCGCGTCGATGTTCACAACCCCGATGGCTACAAGGCCTATGTCGTCGAGAACGGCCCAGTCTTCAAAAAGTTCGGGGCCAGGTTCCTGACCCGCGGCGGCACCTACGAGGCCAAGGAAGGCTCCTCGCGCTCGCGCAACGTTGTGCTCGAATTCAAGGATTATGAAACCGCGCTCGCCTGCTACCACTCGCCCGAGTATCAGCGGCTGGTGGCGATGCGCAAACCGCACGGCGACAGCGACCTCGTGATCGTCGAGGGCTATGACGGCCCGCAGCCCTGAGCGCGGGACCAGGTTCTGTTGGCCGCCATCTCTCGCGCGAGCTTGTGAGCATTGGTGGCTGCCGCTATACCGCCCTTGAGATCACGAGGGCGAAAAATGTCTGATATGCGTTTGATCGTGGCTGGAGCGGGTGGCCGGATGGGGCGCGCGTTGGTGCGCGCCATTTATGAAACGCCCGGCGCCGTACTGGCCGGGGCGCTGGAAGCCCCCGGCTCCGACCTGCTGGGACAGGATGCCGGCAGCCTTGCCGGGCTTCCTGCCAACGGCATCGCGTTGACCGCCGACCTGTGGACGCTGTCCTCGAAGGCCGACGGCATTCTGGATTTCACCTCCCCGGCGGCGACCATCGCCAACGCGGCGGTGGCGGCCGAACGCGGCCTTGTCCATGTCATCGGCACCACCGGCATGAGCCCTTCCGACGAGGCGGTGATCAAGAGCGTCACCTCGTCGGCCATCGTCGTGCGGTCCGGCAATATGAGCCTCGGCGTCAACCTGCTGGCGGCGCTGACCCGACGCGTCGCAAAGGCGCTCGGCGAGAATTTTGACATCGAGATCGTCGAGATGCATCACCGCGCCAAGGTCGATGCGCCGTCGGGCACCGCCTTGATGCTCGGCGAGGCCGCCGCCAAGGGCCGCGGCATCGATCTCGCCAGCCATTCCGACCGCGGCCGCGACGGCCTCACCGGCGCGCGCAAGCCCGGCGATATCGGCTTCGCCGCGCTGCGCGGCGGCACCGTGACCGGGGATCACAGCGTGATCTTCGCCGGTCCCTATGAGCGGATCGAGCTCACCCACAAGGCTGAAGACCGCATGATCTTTGCGCACGGCGCCCTTAAAGCTGCCCTCTGGGCCCGCGATAAGAAGCCCGGCCTTTATTCGATGGTCGATGTGCTGGGCCTCAGCGACTGAACCGAACCAAATCTAACCGGAAGAAAGCGAACATGAGCGATCGTACTCTCGTCCTGGTGCGTCACGGCCAGAGCGACTGGAATCTGAAGAATCTTTTCACCGGCTGGAAAGACCCCGACCTGACCGAGAAGGGCATTGAGGAAGCGAAGGCTGCCGGCCGCAAGCTGAAGGAACAGGGGCTCGTGTTCGACGTCGCCTTCACCTCCGACCTCACCCGCGCCCAGCACACGCTGCGCCTTGCGCTCGAGGAGCTCGGCCAGACCGACATTCCGGTGAAGAAGAGCGTCGCGCTCAACGAACGCGACTACGGCGAACTGTCGGGCCTCAACAAAGACGACGCGCGCGCCAAGTGGGGCGAGGAGCAGGTCCATATCTGGCGCCGGTCCTTCGACGTGCCGCCGCCGGGCGGCGAAAGCCTCAAGGATACGCTCGCGCGCACCCTGCCCTATTTCGTCCAGGAGATTCTGCCGTGCGTGCTGCGCGGCGAGCGCACGCTGGTCGCGGCCCACGGCAACTCGCTGCGCGCGCTGATCATGGTGCTGGAAAAGCTGACGCCCGAGGGCATTCTGGCCCGCGAACTCGGCACCGGCGCGCCGATCATCTACCGCTTCAACGCCGACGCCACGGTCGCTTCGAAGCTCGATCTCGCGGCGTAATCTTTTCAGGCATCTTTGAAGTTACAGGGGGCGGGTCAGCTGACTCGCCCCGTTTCCCATCCGAGCATCGCCTGCTTGCGGGTGATGCCCCAGTGGTAGCCGGTCAGGGCGCCGCTCTTGCCGAGCACACGATGGCACGGCACCACAAACGAGATCGGGTTCTTGCCGACCGCCGCCCCGACCGCGCGTGACGCTTTGGGGCTGCCGAGCCTGGCGGCGATGTCCGAATAGGTCGTCGCCCGGCCCATCGGAATTTTCAGCAGCGTCTCCCACACCCGCACCTCGAAATCGGTGCCGATCAACACCACCCGCAGCGGCTGCTCGGCCCGCCATTGCGTGGGCTGAAAAATACGCTGGGCCATCGCTGCGGTGCCCGCCTGATCAGGCACATAGGTCGCCTTCGGCCAGCGCCGCTGCATGTCGGCGAGCGCCGCTTCCTCCTCGCCGGGATCGGCAAAGGCGAGCCCGGCAAGGCCGCGCTCGCTCGCGATCACGACCGCCGTGCCGAACGGCGACTGGTGCCAACCATAGCGCAGCACCATGCCTTCGCCGCCGCTCTTCCACTCGCCCGGCGACATCGCTTCGTGGGTGACGAACAGATCATGCAGCCGGCCCGGCCCGGACAGGCCGGAGTCGAGCGCCGCATCGAGCACGCTTGCCGAATCCCGCAGCAGGTTCTTTGCATGATCGAGCGTCAACGCCTGCATGAACGCCTTCGGCGTCAGCCCGGCCCAGCGGCGAAACAGCTGGTGCAACTCGTCCGGCGTGACGCTGGCCGCGGCGGCGATGGCATCGATCGAGGGCTGGTCGCGCCAGCGCTCCGAGATGAACGCGATTGCCCGGCGAACGCTGTCATAGTCGCGCCGCTCGGCAGTCTGACATGCCGGCGTGCGATGGTTGGTCAGGGCGATATTCATGGAAACAGCGCCTCTACGCATGGTTCTGGTGACACTGGTCATGACGGCGATCTTGCCACGGCAATGGCCGCAAACCACCCGATTTCCGACAAGTGCAGTTCCGAAAAAAAGTCCGCTCGCCTTATCGGGAAGCCCTTTGCCATCATATCAGATGATGATTGTAGCGCGGGCCGCGCTTGGCATCGGCCAGAGCCACCGACAGCGCGGCGGCGAAGCTCGCCTTTTCGTCCGCCCCGAGAAAACTCGCGATCGTCAGCCGCGTACCGCGCGATACCAGATCGAGCCGCTCGATACCGAATTCTGAGCTCTCGCTGCGGTCGAGCCGCACCCATAGCGGGTTGAGGGTCCATTCGGCGCAGTCGCCACGATGGCTGACCCGTTTCACCCGCAACTGCGTCGGAGTCACGATGATTTCTTCGGTCGCCCGCCCCGTGCGGTAATTGACGCGGAAAGCCCAGAAGATCAGCGCGACATCGAGCGCGAAGAAGAACACCACCGGCCATGCGCCGAGCATCAAAAAGACGAGGCCGGAGGCAAAGCTGATCACCGAAATGCATGCCATCAGCGCCATGAAGCCGGTGCGCCCGAGCGACCGGTGCGGCGTGATCAGCGCCGAGAACAAAGGCGCGTCCGCCGGGCTGGTGCCGTCAAAGTCGTTGCCTGATGTCATGGGAGCTTACTATACCCCGTTCATGGCCAAGATTGCGAAAAACCCGACTGCGGCTACCGCCGCCGAGGATGCCCCTGCCCCGGTGCGCGCGGCGAAAAAGCCCGTCGCCAAAAAAGCGCTAGTTGCGAAGAAGGGCGCCGCTCCGAAGAAAGGCCCTACCGCCAAAAACGCGGCTCGTGCCCCGCGCATGAAGCCGTGGAGCAAGGAGGAGATCTGGGAGGCGTTTTCCCGGTTCCACAAGGCCAACCCTGAGCCAAAGGGGGAACTCGAATACATCAACGCTTACACGTTGCTCGTTGCCGTCGCGCTGTCGGCGCAGGCAACGGACGTCGGTGTGAACAAGGCAACGCGAAACCTGTTCCCCCTCGCCGACACGCCGCAAAAGATGCTCGCGCTCGGCGAGGATCGCGTCCGCGACCTGATCAAGACCATTGGCCTCTACCGCACCAAGGCCAAGAACGTGATCTTGATGGCGGAGCAACTGATCGCCCGCTTCGGCGGCAAGGTGCCGACCACGCGCGAAGAGCTCGAGACACTGCCCGGCGTCGGCCGCAAGACGGCGAATGTCGTGCTCAACATCGCCTTCGGCCATCCGACCATCGCGGTCGACACCCACCTGTTTCGCGTCGGCAACCGGACCGGCATGGCTGTCGGCAAAACCCCGCTCGCGGTCGAACTGATCCTCGACAAGATCATCCCGGCGGAATTCAAGCGCCACGCCCATCACTGGCTGATTTTGCACGGGCGGTACGTCTGCGTCGCCCGCAAGCCGCATTGCGAGCGCTGCATTATCAACGATCTGTGCCGCTGGCCGGAAAAGACCACGGCCTGACGCCGCCCGACGAAGGACCAACAGCGCCGAAGAAAAGAAAATGGCCGGGCAGTGCCCGGCCATTTCGTTTTGCGCCATGGTTCAAAGCCGCGCAAAAGCTCAGCTGTTTCCGTTGAGCAGCGGCGTGATCCGGCGAATGGTGACGCGCCGGTTCTGCCGCTCCGCGGCTTGCGTCTGGATCTTGAGATACTGCTCGCCATAGCCTTGCGAGGTCAGGTTCTCCGGTGGCACCTGGAACTGTGCCGTCAGAATTTCCGCGACCGATTCCGCGCGGCGATCCGAGAGCGACAGGTTGTCGAGGTCGGAGCCAACCGCATCGGTGTGGCCTTCGATCAAGAAGACTTCGCTGGGGTTGCGCGAGATCGCGCGGTTGATCGCATCGGCGATGACCTGGAGCTTGGCCGCCTGATCCGGCGTCACCGCCCACGATCCGGTCTCGAAGTTGACCGTGTCGAGATCGACGCGCGGCATGAGCTGACGCACCGACGGGCTGTAGCGGATCTCATCCAGCGTATAGCGGCGCTCGAGCGTCTGCACCGGCGGGGCCAGCATCGTCTCGTAGATGATCTCGGGGGAGGCCTCGTCATACTCGACGATGTAGCGGTTGCGCGGCATCCGCACGACCGGCGGCGGAATGTCGACGTAGAAGCCGTGGCCTGCACCGCGCGGACCGCGATAGCTGTTGTCGATGATGATCACTTCGCGGCCGTCGCGATCGCGGCGGATGCGGCGCAGCAGGCGGCCGTCACGGTCATCGATCGTGATGATCTGCGAGCCGTCCGGGCGCACGATCACGGTGCGGTTCTCATCGCCACGACGCTCGACGCGGACGTCCCGCGCCCCGTAGCGGAAGCGGTCGACCTCGTTGTGGCGGATGAAGGCCTGGCCGTTCGGGTCCTGAACGATCACGCGCCCCGGCTCGGTGATGATGGTCCGGCCGCCTTCGCGCGTCTCGCGCCGCTGGCTGCGGAAATCTTCCAGCCGGCGCGGGCCGTCTTGGATGCCGTCGCGGCTCGCCGGCAGCGGGGTGACGGCAACCGGCGGCGGGGCGGGCGGCAGGGGGGCCGCAATCGGCGGGGTGGCCGGGCGGCGATCCTGATTGAACTGGCTACGCTGGCCGTCGGGGCCGGGACCGGCGCCGCGCTGATCCGGGGCAGCACCGGGTACGCTGGGGACGCGGCCCTTTTGGTCAGGGGCGGGGACGGGACGGGCTGCTGCAGGCGGGGCGCCGTTCGCCGGCGGAACCGGCAGGGGCCTTGCGCCAGGGGGCGTCGCGGGCGGAGTAGCAGCCGGCGCTTCGGTGGTCGGGCGGGTGGGGGGCTGTTGTGCGGCGGCGGGCGGCGGCACCGGGCGGCCGTCCTGACGCTGCAGACGCTCGGTGCCGGCGGGGCGGCTTTCCTGCGGCTGGAGCCGTTCCGCTCCGGCCGGCCGGTTATCCTGGCGCTGCAGGCGGTCGCGGGCATCGGCAGGCGGCTGCGGCTGCGGGCGTGCGCCGGGCGGCGTTGCGGGCGGGGCATCGGTCGTCGGCCGGGGCGGGGGCTGCTGCTGGGCCGCGGGCGGCGGCATCGGGCGGCCGTCCGGGCGCTGCTGCAGGCGCTCGGTGCCTGCAGGGCGGTTTTCCTGCGGTTGCAGGCGCTCAGTCGCGGCGGGGCGCTGGGCCTGCGCAGGCGGCGGCGCCGGAGGCTGCTGCGGCCGGGCCGCGGCAGGGGGCGGTGCCTCACGGGGCGGGGCGGACTGAGCGGGTGTTTGCGGGCGGGGCGGCTCGGCACGCGGCGGAGGAGCGGCCGGCGGTTCCGCGCGCGGCGCCGGCGCGGCGGCAGGTGGAGCGGTCTGCGGGCGCTGTTGGCCCTCCGGCGGCCGCGGGCGGGCGCCGCCGCGTTGCTCCGGGCTTTCGCCGCGATTTTCTCCGCGCGGGGGACGCTGGCGGCGTTCGTCGGCCCCGCCTTCGGCCGCCGGCGGCCCGGCCTGGGCGATTTGCAGCGTCGGTTGGCCGGCGACGGCGTGCATGGGCGCAAGCGCGCCCGCGGCCAAGGTGAGCGCGGACGATGCGAGCAGGAGGACGCGAAGGCGGGTGGTCATTCGATTAGGCACTCCATGATCTTCGATCAGCGATTTGAACGGCCCGGTTCCAGGATAGCTTCGCTGGGGGAGGGGCCGAACTGCATTCCCCTGCATCTGGAACGGGCCGCTTGGGCTGGAATGTGGCAAAGCCACCAAAAGCCTCCCTGAGAGCCGAGAATATTTTTCTCACTTTCAGAGACCGCGGCGCGTGGATGTTCAGATTGCGTTCATGCGCGGGCAAAGCGGTGGGAATTTTTCGCTCCGGGGCGACGGCCTGGGCGCCGCCACCGCCAGCAAAAACGGCGCTCCCTTTCGGAAGCGCCGTTCAAGAACTTCGCCGCACGAGATGCGCGAGCGGGCGTCAGACCTGACGCTCGACCAGCTTCATCTTGAGGTTGGCGATCGCCTTGGCCGGATTCAGGCCCTTCGGGCAGGCCTTGGTGCAGTTCATGATGGTGTGGCAGCGATAGAGCCGGAACGGGTCCTCGAGGTTATCGAGACGCTCGCCGGTGGCCTCGTCGCGGCTGTCCTCGACCCAGCGGTTGGCCTGCAGGAGGGCCGCCGGACCGAGATAGCGATCCGAGTTCCACCAATAGCTCGGGCAGGAGGTCGAGCAGCAGGCGCAAAGGATGCACTCGTAAAGCCCGTCGAGCTTTTCGCGGTCTTCCTTGCTCTGGCGCCATTCCTTCTGCGGGGTCGGCGTCGTGGTGTGGAGCCACGGCTCGATCGACGCATACTGCGCGTAGAAGTTGGTGAGATCGGGAACCAGATCCTTCACCACCGGCTGATGCGGCAGCGGGTTGACCTTGACCGCGCCGGTGTCGACGTCGTGCATCGAGGTCGTGCAGGCAAGACCGTTCTGGCCATCGATGTTCATGGCGCAGGACCCGCACACGCCCTCGCGGCACGAACGCCGGAAGGTCAGCGTCGGGTCGATCTTGTTCTTGATCCAGATCAGGCCGTCCAGAACCATCGGACCGCAATCGCCGGTGTCGACATAATAGGTGTCGATCTGGGGATTCTTTCCGTCCTCGGGATTCCAGCGATAAACCTTGAACTCACGCAACGCCGCGGTCGTGGTCGGTTTCGGCCAGGTCTTACCTTCGGTGATCTTTGAGTTTTTCGGAAGCGCAAACTCGACCATGGTGTGGTCCTTTCTCCGACCCCTCAGTACACCCGCGCCTTCGGCGGGATGTACTGCACGTCATTGCTCATCGTGTAGGTGTGAACCGGGCGATAATCGATGGTGACCTTGCCGCTCTCGTCGAGCCAGGCCAGCGTATGCTTCATCCAGTTTTCGTCATCGCGCTCGGGGAAGTCCTCGCGGGCATGGGCGCCGCGGCTCTCGGTGCGGTTCGCAGCCGAGTCCATGGTCACCACCGCCTGACCGATCAGGTTGTCGAATTCGAGCGTCTCGACGAGATCCGAATTCCACACCAGCGACCGGTCGGTCACGCCGATGTCGCCGATGCCGGCGAGCACCTTGTGGATCTTCTCCTGGCCTTCGCGCAGCACTTCGCCGGTACGAAAGACGGCGCAGTTGTTCTGCATCACCTTCTGCATGGCATCGCGCATCTCGGCGGTCGGGGTGCTGCCCGACGCATAGCGGAAGCGATCGAGGCGGCCGAGCGCCAGGTCGGCGGAGCCAGCCGGCAGGTCCGGCTGCTCGGCGTTCGGCGTCAGCTTCTCGGCGAGACGCAGCGCGGCGGCGCGGCCGAACACGACGAGGTCGATCAGCGAGTTCGAGCCGAGGCGGTTGGCGCCGTGGACGGACACGCAGGCGGCTTCGCCGACGGCCATCAGACCCGGCACCACGGCGTCGTTGTTGCCGTCCTTCTTGATGACGACTTCGCCGTGATAGTTCGTCGGGATGCCGCCCATGTTGTAGTGGACGGTCGGGATCATCGGGATCGGCTCGCGCGTCACGTCGACGTTGGCGAAGATCCGCGCCGATTCCGAAATGCCCGGCAGACGCTCGTGCAGGACCTCGGGCGACAGATGGTCGAGGTGCAGATAGATGTGATCCTTGTTCTTGCCGACGCCGCGGCCTTCACGGATCTCGATGGTCATCGCGCGCGAGACGACGTCACGCGAGGCGAGGTCCTTCGCCGACGGCGCATAGCGCTCCATGAAGCGCTCGCCCTCGGAGTTGACGAGATAGCCGCCTTCACCGCGCGCGCCCTCGGTCACGAGGCAGCCCGAACCGTAGATGCCGGTCGGGTGGAACTGGACGAACTCCATATCCTGCAGCGCAAGGCCGGCGCGCAGCGCCATGCCGCCACCGTCGCCGGTGCAGGTATGGGCCGAGGTGCACGACTGATAGGCACGGCCGTAGCCGCCGGTCGCGAGAATCACGGTCTGGGCGCGGAAGCGGTGCAGCTTGCCGTCGTCGAGATTGAGCGCGATGATGCCGCGGCAAACGCCCTGATCATCCATGATCAGGTCGATGGCGAAGTACTCGATGAAGAATTCGGCCGAGTGGCGCAGCGCCTGGCCGTACATCGTGTGCAGCATCGCGTGGCCGGTCCGGTCGGCCGCCGCGCAGGTGCGCTGGGCCTGGCCCTTGCCGTAGTCGATGGTCATGCCGCCGAACGGGCGCTGATAGATGCGGCCGTCCTCAGTGCGGGAAAACGGCACGCCCCAGTGCTCGAGCTCGTAGACCGCGGCCGGGGCGTGGCGAACCATGTACTCGATGGAGTCCTGATCGCCGAGCCAGTCCGACCCCTTGACGGTGTCGTACATGTGCCAGCGCCAGTCGTCCTGGTGCATGTTGCCGAGCGAGGCCGAAATGCCGCCCTGTGCGGCGACCGTGTGCGAGCGCGTCGGGAACACTTTGGTGACGCAGGCGGTGCGAAGCCCAGCCTCGCTCGCGCCCACGACGGCGCGCAGACCCGCGCCGCCGGCGCCGACCACCACGACGTCGTAAGTATGATCCTCAAGCGGGTAGGCGCGGCCGTTGATGGCCGGAGCGCCGTTGCCGGAATCGGCCATGGCCTAAACTCCAGATGACAGTTTGAAAATGGCGTAGATCGAAGCGAACGCAACGGCGGCAGAGAAGAAGTTATTGGCCATGATCAGGACCAGCTTCGACTTTTCGCCATGCACATAGTCTTCGATCACCACCTGCATGCCGATCTTCATATGCCAGGTGCTGGCAATGATGAACAACAGCATGATGATGGCTATCGCCGGTGAACCGAGAATTTGCGCCGCGCCGGCCTGATTGCGGCCCAGCAGGATCATGACCACGGCGATGACCGGGATGATGAGGACGGCCATGCCGACCGCGGTGAGGCGCTGGCGCCAGAAATCGGACGTGCCGGACTTGGCCGAGCCGAGGCCGCGCACGCGCGCAATCGGGGTGCGGATCGAATTGGAACGTTCGGAGCTCATCGGCCACCTCCCATCGCAAAGGCCGCGACCCAGAGCACGATCGTCAGCGCGACCGAGCCGATCAGCGTCGCACGGGTCAGCATTTCGCGCTCACGCGCCTCATAGCCGTAGCCGAGGTCCCAGACGAAGTGGCGGATGCCGCCGAGCAGATGGTGGAGCAGGGCCCAAGTGTAGCCGATCATGATCAGGCGGCCGATCCAGCTCGCCATGAAAGCCTGGACATAGGCATAGGCGGCCGGGCCGGAGGCGGCGGCGATCAGCCACCACGCCAGAAGCAGGGTACCGAAATACAGAGCAATACCGGTGGCGCGATGAACGACGGACATCGCCATCGTCAAGGTCAGCCGGTAGGTCTGAAGGTGGGGGGAAAGCGGACGGTCAATCCTAGCGGACATGGTGTGACTTCGCATGTTGCTGCAACGGCGCGAGCCGATGACGGACAGGAACCGCGACCGTTGCCGGTGCGCGATAGAGCTATTCTATTTACGGAGACAAATTCATGAACGCAACGATGAAAATGCGTTCGATAGAATCTCCGTTCAATCCTTGGCGACGCAAAACGCCCACAAGATGGTCCGCAAGTTGCCGCAGTTGGCGTTAACAAAATGCCTACGGCGCAACGATTGGCGTAACGACCGCGCGTGATGCAGTCCGACGCGGCGGCCGCCAACAAATACGAACGCGTTCACTTTTTGCGCGCAGCCTGGCTGGTTAAGGCTTAGGCCTTGTCGTAGAGCCCTGCAAAATTCTGGCGCAGCACGTTCTTCTGCACCTTGCCCATGGTGTTGCGCGGCAACTCGCCGACGAACATCACCCGTTTGGGGATTTTGAACTTGGCGATCTGGCCGTCGAGCGCGCCGACGACATCAGCCTCGCTGAGTTCGGCGCCCTTCTCCAGAACAACGACCGCCGTCACCGCCTCACCGAAATCCGCATGGGGCACGCCGATGACTGCGGACTCGACCACGCCCGGCATCGCGTCGATCTCGCTCTCGACCTCTTTCGGATAGACGTTGAAGCCGCCGGTGATCACCAGATCCTTGCCGCGGCCGACGATATGGACATAGCCGCGCGGGTCGATCTTGCCGAGGTCGCCGGTGATGAAAAACCCGTCCGGCCGGAATTCCGCCACGGTCTTTTCCGGCATCCGCCAGTAGCCCTTGAACACGTTCGGCCCGCGGACCTCGATCATTCCGATCTCGTCCCGCGCCAGCTCCTTGCCGGTTTCGGGATCGGTGACCCGCGCCTCGATCCCCGGCAGGGGAAAGCCGACCGCGCCCGGCACCCGGTCGCCGTCATAGGGATTGGACGTATTCATGTTGGTTTCGGTCATGCCGTAGCGTTCGAGCACCGCGTGGCCGGTCTTCGCCGACCATTCGCGATGGGTGTCGGCAAGCAGCGGCGCCGAGCCCGAGACGAACAGGCGCATGTTTTTCGTCGCCTCGCGTGTCAGCTCCGGATGCTGCAGCAGCCGGGTGTAGAAGGTCGGCACCCCCATCAGCACTGTCGCCCGCGCCATCAGCTCCATGATCCGGTCGGCATCGAACTTCGGCAAAAAGATCATCGTGGCGCCGGAAGCCAGAATGACGTTGCTGGCCACGAACAGCCCGTGCGTGTGATAGATCGGCAGCGCGTGGATCAGCACGTCCCTGTCGGTGAAACGCCAGTAGTCCACAAGCGTCAGCGTGTTGGAGACGAGGTTGTCGTGGGTCAGCATGGCGCCCTTGGAGCGTCCGGTCGTGCCCGAGGTGTAGAGGATCGCGGCAAGATCGTCGCCGGCGCGCATCACCGTCTCGAAGGCGGATGGCTGGCCGGCCGCGCCGTCGGTCAGCGAGCCCTCGCCGGCCGCGTCCAGCGTCTCGACCTTTGCGCCGACCTTGGCCGCGATCCCGCCGATCGCACCGGCATGGGACGGATCGCACACGATGAGCGACGGCTCGGCATCGGTGACAAAATACTCGATCTCGTGGGCCGTGTAGGCGGTGTTCAGCGGCAGGAAGACGGCACCGGCGCGCACAGTCGCCAGATACAGCACAAGCGCCTCGACCGACTTTTCGACCTGCACCGCGACACGGTCGCCGACCTTGACGCCGCGCGACACGAGGTAATTCGCCACCCGCCCCGACCGCGCGACCAGCGCCTCATAGCTGATCAGCTCGCCACTGGCGGTTTCGATCGCCGTCTTCGCAGGATCGCGCAGACGGCCAAGGAGGCGGAAAAACAGGTTGGCGTTCGGATGGTCGTTCATGCATCATCCTGCAAATCAAAAACAAACAATCGCTGGCGGAGCACTGCCGCTCGACTGGCCGACGAACTTAGCGCCGCCTGCACTATGTGACAACGGAGGACGCTGAATGACTGATCAAGACGCACGCATCGCCTGGGTGACCGGCGGCGGCACGGGCATCGGCAAGGCGGGCGCGGCGGCGCTGGCGGCGGATGGCTGGACGGTGATCATTTCCGGCCGCCGCGGCGATGCGCTCGACGAGGCCGCCGCAGGGATCGCTGACGAGGGCGGCCGCATCGAGGCATTGACGCTCGACGTGAGCGACGCCGCTGATGCACAGGATGTCGCCGACGAGATTGTCAGGCGTCACGGCCGGATCGATCTGTTGGTCAACAGCGCCGGCGTCAACATCCGCAAGCGCGGCTGGTCCGACATGGACCTCGACGGCTGGAATACCGTGGTCGACATCAACCTCACCGGGCTCTACCACTGCATGCGGGCCGTGCTGCCGACGATGCGCGCCCAGCAGGACGGCTGCGTGATCAACATCGCCTCATGGGCCGGCCGGTTCGTCTCAAAAGTCTCGGGCGCCGCCTACACCACTGTCAAGCATGGCGTCGTGGCGCTGACCCATTCCTTCAATCAGGAGGAATTCCGCAACGGCCTTCGCGCCTGCTGCATCTGCCCGGCCGAGGTCGCAACCGAGATCATGAAGCAGCGGCCGGTGCCGGTCAGCGACGAAGATCTTGCACGGATGCTGCAGCCGGACGATCTTGGCCGCACCATCGCGTTTGTCGCCAACATGCCTCGACATGTCTGCGTCAATGAAGTGCTGATCAGCCCGACCTGGAACAGAAGCTACCTGTAGTCGCAATTATTCGGCCGCTCGCAAAACTGTGACCGGCCGCACGATCTGCATTGGCGCCGTCTGTCGCTATAGTGCGAAGCAGAGGGTTCGCGTTGCTGCGTGCCCGCCTTCGCGCTTCCTTCGATATGACGGCGAGAATGCTATGTCCGTGACCACCCGACCCGAGATTCAGTTGCAGCCGAAGCCCGCGATTGCGGCCAGAGCGAAAGCGCCGGTGCATCCGCTGTGGCTGCGCATCAGCCACTGGGTCAATGCGGCAGCGATGATCGTGATGATCATGTCGGGCTGGCGGATCTACAACGCCTCGCCGCTGTTTGCGTTTTCGTTTCCCGACGCCATCACGCTCGGCGGCTGGCTCGGCGGCGCGCTGCTCTGGCACTTCGCTGCGATGTGGGTGCTGGCCATCAACGGACTGATCTATCTCGTCCTCGGCATTCTCACCGGACGCTTCCGCAGAAAACTGCTGCCGATCAGCCCGCGCGGCGTAATCGCCGACAGCGGCGCGGCGCTCCGCGGCCGGCTCTCACACGACGATCTGTCGCGCTACAATCACGTCCAAAAACTTTTGTATGCCTGCGTCATCGTCGCCGGCATCGTTGCCGTTCTCTCCGGGCTTTCGATCTGGAAGCCGGTGCAGCTACAACAGCTCACCGCGCTCTTCGGCGGCTATGACACGGCGCGCTTCGTCCACTTCTTCGCGATGGCCTTCATCGTCGCATTCCTCGCCCTGCATGTCGTGCTTGCGGTGCTGGTGCCGAAAAGCCTGCGCGCGATGATCGTAGGCCGCTGAACCCCGGAGGCTTCTCCCATGAAGAAAAATCTTGTCATTCCGGGCGTCGACAAAAAACTCCTCGTGCGCGACGCGGCAAAATTACTTCCCGATCCGGCGCGGCGACAATTCATCAAGGGCGGCGCAAGCCTTGGCGCGCTCGTTCTCCTCACCGGATGCGATGTGGTCGACAGCTCGTCCGCCGACACGCTGCTCGCGCAGGTCTCAAAATTCAACGACCGTGTGCAGGCATGGCTGTTCAATCCGAACACCCTTGCGCCGACCTATTCGGAGAGCGAGATCACCCGGCCGTTTCCGTTCAATGCTTTCTACACGCTTGCGGAAGCGCCCGTCGTGAACGGCGAGACTTATCGCTTCGCAGTCAGAGGTCTCGTCGACAACAAAAAATCATGGACGCTGGAAGAACTTTACCAGTTGCCGCAGCAAAACCAGATCACGCGCCACATCTGCGTCGAGGGATGGAGCGCGGTCGGTAGCTGGACCGGCACGCCACTGCGCGATTTCCTCCGCCTGATCGGCGCGGATACGCGGGCGAAATATTGCTGGTTCACCTGCGCCGACGGGTACAGCAATTCCATCGACATGCCGACCGCCCTGCATCCGCAGACGCAAATGACGTTCAAGTTCGACGGCGAGATTCTGCCGCGGGCCTATGGCTATCCGATGAAGATCCGCATCCCGACCAAACTCGGCTTCAAGAACCCCAAGCACGTCGTCGCGATGGAAGTTACCAACGACTACAAGAACGATTACTGGGCCGACATGGGCTACAACGATTTCAGCGGCAGCTGACCGGCGAATTGAATTGCCTGCAATTCGGGAGTGTGGAACGATCGGATCACGCGCGCGTCAATAACGGTTCAACCGCATTGGAGAAGCCGATCATGATACGCTTCCTTGCTGCCGTCGCTGTCCTCGCTCTCGCGTCGGGCACCGCCCACGCCCAATCCGCCAAAGCCACGATGAAGACTGCCGCCGGCGCGGATGCCGGGCAGGTCGAGCTGTTTCAGGTCAAGGACGGCGTGCTGATGAGAGTGTCCCTCAAGGGCATTCCTCCGGGCGAGCACGCTTTCCACGTTCATGCGGTCGGCAAATGCGAGCCACCTTTTACCTCGGCGGGCGGTCACTTCAATCCGGCAGGACACAAGCACGGCATGATGGCGGCGGCCGGCCAGCACGCTGGCGACATGCCCAACCTATTCATCCCGGCCTCGGGAGAGCTCAAGATCGAGCTCGTCAATAGCGAGGTGACGCTGGAGAAGGGCAAGCCCAATTCGCTGCACCAGCAGAACGGCACGTCGCTGGTCATCCATGCCGGGCCGGATGACTACAAGACCGACCCCGCCGGCAATTCCGGCGACCGCATCGTGTGCGGCGTGATCGAGTAGGGCGGCTCGCAGTTTCCCTTGCGGCTCAGGCGGGCGGGGCCGACGCCAGATCGGCCCTTCCCTTGATCGACGGCTGGAAGATTGCCAGCACCGCGGCGACGGCGAGCAGGACGGCGGACGCCACCAGCGCATAGAACAGACTGCCGAGCATGTCGGTGATCGCCCCGGTCGCGATCGGTCCGAGCGTCTGGCCAAGGCTGAATGCAATGGTCATCACTGCGATCGCCTGCGGCCAGGCGGCCTGCGGATAGTTGAGCCGGACGAAAACCGTGGTCGCGGTCACGACCGCAAAGAACGCATTGCCGAACAGCACCGCCGAGACGCCGAGCAGGATCGGCCCGTGGCCGATCATCGGCAATGCCGCGCCGATCGTGGTCAGCACGAGGACGATTGCCGTCGTGCGGCCGCTGTCGCCGCGGTTCATCAGACTGCGCCAGACCCAAGGCGCGCAGAAGGCGCCGACCCCGATCGCGCACCAGAACGCGCTCTGAGCGACGGCGCCCGCGCCCGCGTCGCGGACATAGGCGATCATAAAGGTCATGTAGGCGATGTAACCTGCGCCGAACAGCGCGTAGCTGATCAGGTAGACCATCACCGGCGCGAGCGCGACGCGGGTGGCGACCGCGTTGCCGCGCTCGGCCGCGGTGTAGACCCGGCCGCCCCACAGGAGCAGCGTAAACGCCACCGAGATCGCGGCAAGCACCGTCCACACCAGCCACCATGACCCCTGACCGTAATGGGCGAGGACGAAGGGCGAGACGAGCCCCGAAACGATGATGCCCAGCGCGGGGCCGGTGTAGAACAGGCTGACCAGCACAGCGCCGCGTGCCGGATGCGCCTGCGCGATGGTCGCGGCCAGCGCGCCGCCGCCGACGAAGGAAAAAGCCGCTCCCGCCCCGAGCAGAAACCGCGCCGTGGAAAACAGCACCACATTGCCCGACAGCGCCGACAGCCCGAGGCCGGCGACGCAGATCAGCGTCCCGATCCACACCGCGCCGAATGTTCCCGCCTGCCGCACCAGCCGCGCCGCCGCCAGCGCCCCCGCAAGATAGCCGACCGCGTTGATGGTGTTCATGAACCCGGCGGTCGCATAGGACCAGCCGAGGCTATCGCGCATGTCGGGCAGCACCAGCGAATAGGCAAAACGCCCGATGCCAAGGCCGATCGCCGGCGCCAGCGCCAGCATCAGCACCAGCTTGATCGGATCGGCCGACATGGGGAGGACGGGGGCAGGGGCTTCTTCAGACGGTCTCACGGGGATCTCCGGCACGCCGGTCCGCAGTCTGGCAGGATCGGCAGCGATTGGACAGAGATCCGCGCCGGATCAGCGCAACTTTCGCGGGCCCGCACCATAGGCCGCACCCGCGGCCCGAGGCAAAAGGCAATCGCAGCTTGCCAATTGCGCGGCAGGACTTTAGCAATCCGCGCGTATCGTCTCAGATCTGCACAGACAGGGCATTTGACCATGGCAACTCACAAGCTTCTGCTTCTTCCCGGCGACGGCATCGGCCCCGAAGTGATGGCAGAGGTGAAGCGACTGATCGGCTGGCTCAACGATCAGGGCATCGCAAAATTCGAATACGAAGAGAGCCTGGTCGGCGGCGCCGCTTATGACGCGCACAAGGTGAGCGTCACCGAGGAGACCATGGGTCTCGCGCTCGCGGCCGACGCTGTGCTGTTCGGCGCGGTCGGCGGCCCGAAGTGGGATGCCGTTCCTTACGACGTGCGGCCGGAAGCCGGCCTCCTGCGCCTGCGCAAGGATCTGGCGCTGTTCGCCAACCTGCGCCCCGCGATCTGCTACCCGGCGCTGGCGCAGTCCTCCAGCCTGAAGCCGGAAGTGGTCGAAGGCCTCGATATCATGATCGTCCGCGAGCTGACCGGCGGCGTCTATTTTGGCGAGCCCAAGACCATCACCGATCTCGGCAACGGCCAGAAGCGCGCCATCGACACCCAGGTCTATGACACCTATGAGATCGAGCGCATCGCCCGCGTCGCCTTCGATCTGGCCCGCAAGCGCCGGAACAAGCTGACGTCGATGGAAAAGCGCAACGTCATGAAGTCGGGCGTGTTGTGGAACGAGGTGGTGACGCAGGTTCACCAACGCGAATATCCCGACGTCACGCTCGAGCACCAGCTCGCTGACTCCGGCGCGATGCAGCTCGTCAAGTGGCCGAAGCAGTTCGACGTCATCGTCACCGACAACCTGTTCGGCGACATGCTGTCCGACATCGCGGCGATGCTGACCGGCTCGCTGGGCATGCTGCCGTCGGCCTCGCTCGGCGAGACCGATCCGCGCACCAAGACCCGCAAGGCGCTGTATGAGCCGGTCCACGGCTCGGCCCCGGACATCGCCGGGCAGGGCGCGGCCAACCCGATCGCGATGCTCGCCTCGTTCGGCATGGCGCTGCGCTACTCGTTCGATCTCGGCGATGTCGCCGACAAGCTCGATCAGGCGATCGCCGCCGTGCTGGCCAAGGGCCTGCGCACCGCCGACCTCAAGTCCGAAGGCGCGACCATCATCAGCACCAAGGAAATGGGCGAGGCGATTTTGGCGGAGATCCAGGCGCTGCACGGCTGAAGCCCGCACGCGAGCGCTCCAGAAACCAAAAATGCCCGGCTTGCGCCGGGCATTTTTTATTCAAATCGTTGAGTCCTTGAGACTTTTTCAGCCCTCAACCAGAGCTGAGGACGCCTGCCCCCAGACGCTCAGTAGAGCGGAAAACCGGTCGGCTGGCCGCCAACATCGAACGGCGTGCTGAGCGGCTGGCGGTCGATCGGGCGATTGAGGTTCTCGCGGGCGAAGGACTGTATCGGCGGGAAGGCATAGTCGGTATATTTGCGCTCGCCCGGCAGAACCTCGGTTCCGGCATCGAGCCAGTTGCGGCGCGAGATATAGACCCTGGTGCGCGGACCCGCCTGGTAGGAATAATTCGGCGAGGAGCTCTGGGCCGTCTGCCGCGGCGAGCTCTGGGCGGATACGTCGCCGGCGCTCAAGGCCAACAGGCCACCGGCTGCAAACAGCACGGTCAGGGTCACGGCAGGAAACTTCAGGGTCATCACGGCCTCTTCGATTCAAATGTTCCCGCGACTTTAGCTGGTCGGTTGACCGCCCCACAAGATCAATCGCGCCACACCACGGCGGAATAATGCGCGAGCCGGCGGCTGGTTCATCCTTGGCCGCAAGGCGTCGCCATACCGGACCCGTCCCTGGTGAGGGGTGGTGCTGGCAGGCCGCGCGGCAGTACAGGCGGCATGCAAAATGGCGGCGTCATTGTCATATGCGTATTTGTCGCATAAAAGCGCAGCCGTCTCCCTCAGCGGGCCGGCTACGGCACCGAGCAAGGGCGAGGCTATTTCTTCGGAGAAGGAACAATGGGTTATAAAGTCGCAGTGGTCGGAGCGACCGGAAATGTCGGGCGGGAGCTTTTGAGCATCCTCGCCGAGCGCAGTTTCCCGGCTGACGAAGTGGTGGCGCTTGCGTCCCGCCGTTCAACGGGCGTCGATGTCTCCTACGGCGACAAAACCCTGAAATGCAAAGCCCTCGACAGCTACGACTTCTCCGACATCGATATCTGCCTGATGTCGGCTGGCGGCGAGCTGTCGAAGGAATGGGCGCCGAAGATCGCAGCCGCGGGTGCCGTCGTGATCGATAACTCGTCGGCCTGGCGTTACGACCCGGACGTGCCGCTGATCGTGCCGGAAGTGAACGCCGACGCGGTCGCCGGTTTCACGAAGAAGGGCATCATCGCCAATCCGAACTGCTCGACCGCCCAGCTCGTGGTCGCGCTGAAGCCGCTGCATGACGCCGCCAAGATCAAGCGGGTCGTCGTCTCGACCTATCAGTCGGTGTCGGGCGCGGGCAAGGAAGGCATGGACGAGCTGTTCGCCCAGACCAAGGCCGTGTTCACCACCGGCGACATCGTCGAGAAGAAGTTTTCCAAGCGGATCGCCTTCAACGTCATCCCCCATATCGATGTGTTCATGGAGGATGGCTACACGAAGGAAGAATGGAAGATGATGGTCGAGACCAAAAAAATGCTCGACCCGGCGATCAAGCTGACCGCGACCTGCGTGCGCGTGCCGGTCTTCATCGGCCACTCGGAAGCCGTGAACATCGAGTTCGAGAACCCGATCACGGCCGATGAGGCACGCGAGATCTTGCGCAAGGCGCCGGGCTGCCTCGTCATCGACAAGCGCGAGCCGGGCGGCTACGTCACGCCGTATGAAAGCGCCGGCGAGGATGCGACCTACATCAGCCGCATCCGCGAAGACGCCACCGTCGAAAACGGCCTGTCGCTGTGGTGCGTCTCCGACAACCTGCGCAAGGGCGCGGCGCTCAACACCGTTCAGATCGCCGAGTGCCTGGTCAACCGCAAGCTGATCACCGCCAAGAAGCAGGCGGCATAAGCCGGCCGGCAGGTCAAAATCAAAAAGCCCCGGAGCGATCCGGGGCTTTTTTCGTTGAGACGTTCCGAAGGAATGCCGGTCAGGCGCTAAAACTCTTCGGCGAAGGTGCCACCACCTGGCCGCCGCCGCTCGTCACCCGCATCACAGCAAGGCCGCGTTCGTTGGTGCCGTCGGGGCGGAAACGGAACAGGCCGTCGATACCGGCAAAACCGGAGGTGCTGGTGAGCACTTCCGGGCTGAACCGCTGGCCGCCCTGCGTGCGCGCCAACGCTGCGACCAGCGCCACCGCGTCATAGGCAAGGGTCGCGGTGCGCACCGGCTCCTGGCCGAATTTTGCCCGGTAGCGGCCGGCAAACGCCCGGAAACCGGACGGATCGGGCGCGGCGTAGAGGCCGCCATGCAGCGCCGGATTGCTGAAGACGCGCGGATTGTCCCACAGACCGGTGCCGAGAAGCTGCACCCGCTTGAGATCTGCCCCGCTCGCCGTCAGCGCCGCCGTCACGCCCGCGAGCGCCTCGCCGTCATCGGCGAGCAAGAGAGAGTCCGCCGAGCCGAGCGTCTGCGCGATATTGCGGGCCGCCGCCTGCGGCTGCTGCGCCGGATAGCGCTCGAAGCCGACCACACGGCCGCCGCGGCGGCTCACGGTTTCCTTGAAAACCGCCTCGACGACGTTGCCATAAGCGTTCTCCGGCAGCATTGCAGCAAAGCTGCGCTTGCCGGTTCCGGCGGCGTAGCTGACGATACGGCTGACGTCGGATTCCGGCAGGAAGCTGAGCAGGTAGACGCCGCGGCCGGCGACGCTGGAATCCGTCGAGAAGGCGATGACCGGCACATTCCTTGCCCGCGCCGCCTGGGCGGCGGCCGGAACCGAACTGCCGAACAGCGGCCCCAAAATGATCTCGGCACCTTCGTCCAGCGCCTGCTGGACGCCCTGCTGGGCGCCCTGGGCGCTGCCGGCGTCGTCCTTGATCAGGAGCTGGATGTCGGGATTCTTGAATTCGGCGAGCGCCAGTTCAGCCGCGTTGCGCATCGACTGCGCCACCGTGCCGGCATTGCCCTGGCCGGACAGCGGCAGCACGAGGCCGACCTTGACCTTGCCGGAACCGATCGCCGCCGACTGCTGCGGCGCCCCCGGCTGGGGCTGCTCGGTGAGCACCGAGGAAAGGTTTGCGCCGGTGCAGCCAGCCAGAAGCGGCGTGCCGACGAGGAGCCCAAGCGCCGTGCGGCGGCTGGCATGGGTGGATTTTTCGGAGGTCTGCTTGATCGAACCCGCCATCTCTGTCTCTTTTCTGGACCAGACTCCAACCGGCCAGGCCGCGCCTTTCGATCGATCAGAAGACGTGGTTTTAGGCATATTGTCGGCGAATAGTTAACCAAAACAAAAACGCGCGCCCATGAGTCGGGCGGCATTGCGAGGCTGCGGCCAGCAAATCGGCACCCGAACGGGCCGCGCGCACTGGCCGCTACCCCTTCTGCCCCGATCGGGCGCGGTCTTCAAGTTCTTGTCCTCCATTTTCTTTTTTGCCTCGCGGGCTGTCCTCTTTGCAGCGGAAATGGACTACATTGGCCGGATGCGTTCCCGACCATCCTCCGCCAGCCCTGCCGATCAGCCCGACGGCGCCGACACAGGCCGCACATCTTTCGTCATCAGCGGCCATACGCTGCGCGCGCCCAAGCTGCCGGCCGGCCTCTATCTCGTGGCGACGCCGATCGGCAATCTCGGCGACATCACGATCCGCGCGCTCGAGACGCTCGCCGCCGCCGATCTGATCGCCTGCGAAGACACCCGCATCACCCGGCGGCTGACCGAGCGCTTCGACATTTCGACCCCGCTCACGCCCTATCACGAGCACAACGCCGCAACCGCTCGGCCGAAACTGCTCGCGCGTCTTGAGGAGGGCGCGGTCGTCGCGCTGGTCTCCGACGCCGGAACGCCCCTGGTCTCCGATCCCGGTTTCAAGCTGGTGCGCGAGGCGGCCGCGGCCGGCATTCACGTGACATCGCTCCCCGGCCCGTCCTCGGTTCTTGCAGCCTTGACGCTTGCCGGCCTGCCGCCGGACCGCTTTTACTTCGAGGGTTTTCTGCCGCCGAAAAGCGCCGCGCGGCGCGCGCGCATGGCAGAACTGGCTGCGATCGACGCGACGCTGGTGATGTTCGAGGCCGGCACCCGCGTGCAGGCGACGCTTCGCGAACTCGCCGAGATATTCGGCCCCCGCGAGGCCGCGATCTGCCGCGAGCTGACCAAGCTGCACGAAACAGTTTTGCGCGGACCGCTTGCGGACCTCGCGCAGAACGCCGATGCGCTCGAAACCCGCGGCGAGTTCGTGCTTGTCGTCGCACCGCCGCCGGCGAGCGAGCAGATCATGGGCTGGACGGATATCGACGCGCTGTTGCGCGAGGCGTTGCGCGATCACAGCGTCAAGGACGCCGTCGCCCAGGCCGTCGACCTCACCGGCCGGCCGCGCCGCGACGTCTATGCCCGCGCGCTCCAGCTCGCGCGCGAAACCGACGCCGACGATGATGACGGCACCTGACAAGGGCAAAGGCGCACCACGGCAACCGTCGCGGCGCCAGTCCACGCCGCCGGCCCCGGCGCGGGTCGCCGCGTTCGACACCGGCGTCAGCGCGGAGAGGCGTGCGAGCGAGCACCTCGCCGCGCAGGGCTTTGAAATACTGGCGCAGCGCCACCGCACCCCACACGGCGAGATCGACCTGATCGCCCGCGGCGACCGGCTGATTGCCTTCGTCGAGGTGAAGGCGCGCGCAAAACTAGATGACGCCGCCTACGCGATCACACCGCGCCAGCAGGCGCGCATCATCGCCGCCGCGCAATGCTGGCTCGCAGCGTTTCCCGACTATCAAAATTTCGATCTGCGCTTCGATGCGATGCTGGTCGCGCCCGGCCAGCCGCTGCAGCATCTCGTCGCCGCATTTGACGCCAGCCCCTGACTGCCCCACTTTCGCAACGAGTTATCTTCAAAAGCGGACACCAGACCATGCCCCTGAATGTCGCCGTCCAGATGGACCCGATCGCCAATATCAATGTCGGCGGCGATTCCACTTTCGCCCTTCTCCTCGAAGCCAAGAAGCGTGGCCACAAGCTGTCCTATTACACGCCGGACCGGCTGTCGCTGTGCGGCAAGGATGTGATCGCCCCGGTTCAGGCACTGGATGTCCGCGATCAGGTCGGCGATCATTTTTCGCTCGGCGAGCCGATGCGCACCAACCTCAAGAGCTTCGACGTCATTCTGCTGCGGCAGGATCCGCCGTTCGATCTTGCCTACATCACCTCGACGCATCTTCTGGAGCGGCTGCATCCCGAAGTGCTCGTCATCAATGATCCGGCCAGCGTGCGCAACTCGCCGGAAAAGATGCTGGTGATGCAGTTTGCCGACCTGATGCCGCCGACCCTGATCTCGCGCGACCGCGACGAGATCAACGCCTTCCGCAAGGAGCAGGGCGACGTGGTGATGAAGCCGCTCTATGGCCACGGCGGCGCGTCGGTGTTTCGCGTCACGCCTGAGGACATGAATTTCGGCTCGCTCTACGACATGTTTGCAACCACCTTCCGCGAGCCATGGGTGATCCAGCGCTTCCTTCCCGAGGTCAAGAACGGCGACAAGCGCATCATTCTGGTCGACGGCGACTTTGCCGGCGCGGTCAACCGCGTGCCGGCCGCCAATGACCTGCGCGCCAATATGGTGCGCGGCGGCGCGGCGGGCGCGACAGACCTGTCGCCGAGGGAGCTCGAGATCTGCCGCCGGCTCGGGCCAACCCTGCGCCAGCTCAAGCTGTTATTCGTCGGCATCGACGTGATCGGCGACTACCTGACCGAGATCAACGTCACCTCGCCCACGGGGCTGCGCGCCATCGCCCGCCTGGGCGGGCCGGACATCGCCTCCCAGCTCTGGGACGAGATCGAGACCCGACGTCGCTGAACCAGTCGCTCGCCGACCGACGGCGCGCAGAAACCGCGCGCCTTCGGGCTTCGCTCACGCTGAACAAACACCCGAAAAGCCGGTTCCATATTAACGGATTGCTGAGAGTTTGATGCAACACTGCATCCATAACTACCCAAAGAGGTAGGATATTCCCGGCAAGGCTGCGAAGAATGGCTCTGGAAGTGTTCACAGGCAGTTCCATGATCCCGCGCGAGTTCGCGACGGCAGCCATGGAGTATTTGTGGTCGAAGTGGAGAGTCCTGTCGGCCACCAACAGCCTGACACTGCAGCGCCTGATCGAGGAAACCAGCTATCAGCTGCGCACGAACCTGACGCAACTGATCTCTTGCGGCGACGATTTCATCTACATCTATGTCGGCGAAGCGGTCGAACGGGAGATCGGCGAAAATCTCGCCGGCACCGCGCTGTCGCAATCCGGCAATGCCCTGGCCGGCGAATTCACCGAAGTCTATCGGCGCGTCATCGCTTCCCAGCGCCCGGCCTTCATCCGCTACACCAACGCCCGCTCGCAGATCGGCACGATCTGGCAGCGCCTGATCCTGCCGATCCGCATGGCCAATGATCAGGTCATGCTGGTGCTCTATTCGGAGGTCGTCAGCCACCGGCTGGAGATCTATGAGCATCTGTTCAAGACCGCGCCGGATGCGATGGTGATTGCCTATCCGATCGCCAATGATGTTGGCCACACCACCGACGGCTGGGTGGTGATGATGAACGACCGCGCCCGCGAGCTGCTGAGCTTCACCGGGCCGATCCATAACCTGCAGCTCAGCCAGCTTCCGCAGTTTCGCGACATCGGGATCTGGGGTCGCCTCTATGCACCGAAAGGTGCTCCGACGCCGACCCCGTTGGAAACGCCTGACTTCGATCTCGAACTGCTGCGTTTTCCCAGCGCGTTTGGGCTGCGGCTGAAGCCAAAACCCTTCTCCCTCCACAGCATGCCGCTGGTGCCGAGCCCGGCGCTGTCCTGAGTGCCTAAAGGCAAGCTGGCGCCCCGGCCATGGTTGCCGCCGGCAGAGCATTCTTGTCGGTTCCGGCGATCTTGGCTAACCTCGCCGGCAGGGCGGGGGCATCATGGTTCAGCGCGTGTCAACGGTGGCATTCGAGGGGATCGAGGCGCGGGCCGTTGACGTTCAGATTCAGGTCGCCCCGGGGCTTCCCGCCTTCACCATCGTCGGCCTTCCCGATAAGGCCGTTTCCGAAGCCCGCGAGCGCGTTCGCGCCGCGCTCCTTGCCTCGGGACTGGCGCTGCCGGCCCGCCGCATCACTGTCAACCTCGCGCCCGCCGATCTGCCGAAGGAAGGCAGCCACTACGACTTGCCGATTGCGCTTGGCCTGATGGCCGCGATCGGGGCGATCCCGGAGGATGCGCTGGCGGGCTACACCGTGCTCGGCGAACTCGGCCTCGACGGCTCGATTGCGCCGGTCGCCGGCGTCCTGCCCGCCGCGATGGGTGCCAATGCCCGCGACGAGGGCCTGATCTGCCCGGCCGATTGCGGCCCCGAAGCGGCCTGGGCCGGCGCCGAGATTCCGATCGTCGCCGCGGCCTCGCTGATCCAGATCGCCAACCACTTCAAGGGCACCCAGCTATTGTCGCGGCCGCAGCCGCAAATCCGCGAGCGCCACGATTCCCCGCTCGACCTGCGCGACATCAAGGGCCAAGAAAGCGCCAAGCGCAGCCTCGAGATCGCTGCTGCCGGCGGCCATCATCTACTGATGATCGGCGCGCCCGGTGCCGGCAAATCGATGCTGGCGGCGCGGCTACCTTCGATCCTGCCGCCGCTCTCGCCCTCTGAGCTTTTGGAAGTCTCGACCATCGCCTCGGTCGCCGGCGAAATTAAGGGTGGCGCCCTGACAACACGCCGGCCGTTTCGCGCGCCGCATCACTCCGCCAGCATGCCGGCGCTGACCGGCGGCGGCCTGCGGGCGAAGCCCGGCGAGATCTCGCTGGCACATAACGGCGTCCTGTTTCTCGACGAACTTCCCGAACTCGATCCGCGCGTGCTCGACTCGCTGCGCCAGCCGCTGGAGAACGGCGAGGTCGCGATCTCGCGCGCCAACCACCGCGTCAGCTATCCGGCGCGCTTCATGCTGGTCGCGGCGATGAACCCATGCCGCTGCGGCCGCGCCTTCGAGCAGGATTACTCTTGCAGGCGCGGACGGATCGAACGCTGCACCGCCGACTATCAGGCCCGCATTTCCGGGCCGCTGATGGATCGCATCGACTTGCGCATCGAGGTGCCGGCCGTCACCGCCGCCGACCTGATCCTGCCGCCGCCGGCGGAGGGATCGAGCGAGGTTGCCGCGCGTGTCGCGGCTGCAAGAAAGATCCAGCTCAAGCGGTTTGCCGCGGCTAAGCTGCCGAACATCCGCACCAATGCGGAGGCGCCCGCGGCGATGCTCGACGACATCGCCCGGCTCGATGCGCAAAGCACCGCGCTCCTGCGCGATGCCGCGGAGACGATGCGGCTTTCGGCGCGCGGCTATCACCGCGTGCTGCGCGTCGCCCGCACCATTGCCGATCTCGCCGGCGCCGAACGCATCGCGCATCTCCATCTCGCCGAGGCGCTGTCTTACCGCGCCTTCGCCGACGAGCCACGCAGCGCGGCCTAAAACCTCGACAACCTTTTCTTAACCAAATTGGCAGGCGCCAACGCTTTCTTTGGCGCGGAAAACTGTTTTCAACGCCCATCCGCCATAGTGAGGCGCCAATGACGGAGCAGGGCGACGTGCCGGTGCGGAACGATCCCGAATGGAAGCAAGTGCAGGCGCCCTTCCGCCTGAAGGCGTTCGCAGCCGCGCCGTCGATGCTCGCCGCATGCGGGGCGGCGATCGTATGCGCCCTGATCGCCGGCAGCAGTTTTGGCTGGTTCGATCGCCATCCCGCCTTGTTTCTTGCTTTGGCAGGCGGACTGTTTGCGACGGCTGCGGGCTATGTCTTTCGACTGAAAGCACAGCTCAAGGAAACCCGGCAGTCACTTGCTCGGCTGAATTCGCAGAGCGATGAGCTGGTCGCGCGCAATCGCGCGCTGCGGGAAGCGGAGGCGCGCGCCGAAGCCGCCAACGAAACCAAGTCGCGCGTGCTGGCGATTGCCTCCCATGAGATCCGTACGCCGCTCAACGGCATCATCGGCATGAGCGGTCTGTTGCTCGACACGCCGCTGACCCCCGAACAGACGACCTATGCACGCGCGATCGAGACGTCCGGCAATGCGCTCCTGTCGTTGATCGAAACCGTGCTGGATTTTTCGCGGACCGAAACCGGCAGGATCGGTCTCGCGGCCGAACCGTTTGCGCTCTCCCCGCTGATCGAGGAACTAATCGAGCTCGTGGCGCCGCGCGCGCAAGCCAAAAATCTCGAGATCGCTGCCGACATCGATGAACGGCTTCCGGCCTGGGTGATCGGCGACGCCGCGCATCTGCGCCAGATCCTCCTCAATCTCGCAGGCAATGCGATCAAGTTCACGACAACCGGCGGCGTCGCGCTCACGGTTGCGGCAGGCGAGGGCGACAAGACGATTGTCTTCAGCATGCGCGATACCGGAGCCGGCATCGCCGCGGATGCCCATGCGCGCATCTTCGAGGAATTCGAACAGGCCCATCACGACGGCCCGCACGATGCCGGAGGGATCGGCCTCGGGCTTGCAATCAGCCAGCGCCTCGCGCGGCAGATGGGCGGCGGCATCTCCGTCGAAAGCACGGTCGGCGTCGGCTCCGTATTCGAACTCGCACTGCCGCTGATCGCCGCTGAACCGCCGCCCGACGCGGCAACGCCTGCATCGTTTGTTACTCCCGATCTGCGCGGCAAAAACATCATGCTGGTCGAACCGCAGGAGCTCGCCGCATCGCTGCTCGCGAGCATCCTGCGGCGCTGGGGCGCGGACGTCACCTGCATCGGCGATGCGGCGCACGCGACCAAACTTCTGCACGAGCGGCCCTGGCACGCACTGCTCATATCGCACGCGATCGGCACAGATTCTGCCGCGGAGCTCGGCAGGGCGGCGCACAGCCGCGCCGAACACCGCATCATCATGGTGACGCCGGCGACGCGCCACGACCTTGCGCTTGCCGACGGCGACGCCTTCGACGGCTTTCTCATCAAGCCGGTTCGCGCCGCTTCGCTCGCGGCAAGGTTTGCGCCGGAGCACGCCGGAACGGACGCGCCCCTGATGCAGACCGGCTCGCCGCCGACCGATCCGTTCGATCATCAGACCACAGTGGATCCGTCAAAAATTAGCTCGGCGGGTGGCAGCCTCTCGATCCTCGTCGCCGAGGATAACGACATCAACGCGCTTCTGATTGAAACCCAACTCCGCAAGCTCGGCCATCGCGCCTGCATCACCACGGACGGCCGCGCCGCGTTCTCCGCCTGGCAGAAGGCAGTGGAAAGCGGCGCACCCTTCGACCTGATCCTGATGGACCTGAGGATGCCGCTGCAGGACGGAGTTGCGACGGCGCGGCTGATCCGCGATCACGAACGCGGCATCAGCCAACGCGACATGGGGCGGGGCGCCGTGCCGATCTTCGCCCTCACCGCGAACCCGGCGGCTGAGAGCCGGGAGACCTGCCTTGCCGCCGGCATGAACGGATTTCTCGCCAAGCCGCTCGATCCGGAGCAGCTCTGCGGCCTGCTCGACGCCGTCATCTCAGGCGACAAACTGACGGCCTGACGACGGCAGGTCTCTCGCCGAAATTCACAGCCGCCGCAGCGCCACCGTCTCAATGACGTGCTCGGGGCCCTTCTTGAGAATGAGGGTCGCGCGCGGGCGGGTCGGAAGAATGTTGTCCTCGAGATTGGCGAGGTTGGTCCGCTCCCAGATCGAGAGCGCGGTGGCGATCGCCTCCTCGTCGGAGAGCAGCGCGTAACGATGGAAGTATGAGCGCGGGTCCTGGAAGGCGGTGTGGCGCAGCGCGAGGAAGCGCTCAATGTACCAGGCACGCAGCACCTGCTCGTCGGCATCGATATAGACCGAGAAATCGAAGAAGTCGGAAACCACCGGGATCGCCTTGCCGTCGCGCGGCAGCCGCCCGGTCTGCAGCACGTTCAGGCCCTCGACGATCAGGATGTCGGGATGCTGCACCTCGACCCACTGGTTCGGCACGATGTCGTATGTCAGGTGCGAATAGATCGGCGCGCGCACCGGGCTGCGGCCTGCCTTCACGTCGCTCAGAAAACCGAGCAGCGCCGGCAGATCGTAGCTTTCGGGAAAACCCTTCTTCTGCATCAGGCCCTGCCGTTCGAGCACGGCGTTGGGGTAGAGAAAACCATCGGTCGTCACTAGCGCCACCTTCGGCTTGGGCGACCAGTGCTGCAAGAGCGCCTGCAGCACGCGCGCGGTGGTCGACTTGCCGACCGCGACCGAGCCCGCGACGCCGATGATGTACGGCATCTTGCGATCTTCGATGCCGAGAAACTGGCGCTGGGCAAGAAACAGCCGCTGCGTCGCCGCGGCATACATCGACAGCAGACGCGAGAGCGGAAGATAGATTTCCTCGACCTCCTTGAGGTCGAGGCGATCATGCATCGAGCTCAGCGCCGCGATCTCCTCGGCGTTGAGCGTCATCGGCATATCGTCGCGCAGCTTCGCCCAATCCTCGCGCGAAAAAACGCGATACGGATTGTATTGCTGGTCTACCCGCATCTCCATAAGGCCTTATTTCCTCGGTGTTCGGCGGAGATTTTCTGCGCCGCTCACACGGCCTCGTTCCGCTTCTGGTCTTTTACTCTGGCGGGCGCGCCGCTTTTTCTTCCAGGCCCGACATGCCGGTGCGCGCCGCGAGCACCGCCTCGACTTCTTCAAGCGTGACGCCGCGCGACTTCAGCAGCACCAGCAGATGAAACAGCACATCGGCGCTCTCTCCGACGAAATGATCGCGGTCGTTCTCCACCGCGGCGATCACCGCCTCGACGGCCTCCTCGCCGAATTTCTTCGCGCAATAGGCCGGCCCGCGATCCAGGAGCTTGCGGGTGTACGACACCTCGCCGCTGCTTGTCGCGCGCGCATCGATGATTGCGGTGAGATCGTGGAGCGTGAAACGCGACATCGAACTGACTTTCTCTCGGGGGCAAGCGCGCTCAGGCGTCGAGCCGCATCGGCAGGCCGGCGCGCGCCATGTGCTCCTTGGCCTCGCGAATGGTGAACTCGCCGAAGTGGAAGATCGACGCCGCAAGCACGGCGCTGGCGCGGCCATCGCGCACGCCCTCGACGAGATGATCGAGATTACCGACGCCGCCCGAGGCGATCACCGGCACGCTGATGCTGTCGGCAATGACGCGGGTGAGGGGAATGTCGAAGCCCTGGCGCGTGCCATCGCGATCCATCGATGTCAGCAAGATTTCGCCCGCGCCGAGCGAGACGACTTCCTGCGCGAATTCGATGGCGTCGATGCCGGTCGACTTCCGGCCGCCATGGGTGAAGATCTCCCAGCGATCCGAGCCGACGCGCTTGGCGTCAATGGCGACCACGATGCACTGCGTGCCGAATTTTTCCGCCGCTTCCCTGACAAATTCGCGGCGAGCGACGGCCGCGCTGTTGATCGACACTTTATCTGCACCGGCGCGAAGCAGCTCGCGGATGTCCTCGACGGTGCGGACGCCGCCGCCGACCGTCACCGGCATCATGCAGGCCTCGGCGGTGCGGCGCACGACATCGAGCATGGTGCCGCGGTTTTCATTGGTCGCGGCGATGTCGAGAAAGCACAATTCGTCGGCGCCCGCTGCATCATAGGCGATGGCGGCTTCCACCGGATCGCCGGCGTCGCGCAGATTGACGAAGTTGACGCCTTTGACAACCCGGCCGTCCTTCACATCCAGGCAAGGGATGACGCGCACTTTGAGCATGATGATCAGTCCGTGGTTGCGCCGGACGAGCCTGCCGAAGCTGCGCCCGGTTTGCGGTCTTTGAGAACCTTGATGGCTTGCGCGGCGTCGATCCGGCCATCGTACAGGGCGCGCCCGGAAATGACACCCTCAACGTTGGGATGATTGCGGGCCGCGGCCTGCGCCAGTTCGTCGACGTTGGACAGGCCGCCGCTTGCGATCACCGGGATGCGGGTGTGGTCGGCCAGCTCATAGGTCGCTTCCCAGTTCACGCCCTTGAGAACGCCGTCCCGGTCGATGTCGGTGTAGACGATGGCGGCGACGCCGGCGTCCTCGAAGCGATCGGCAAGCTGGTTCACCGTTACCTGGGAGCTGGTCGCCCAGCCCTCGACTGCGACCATGCGCGAGCGGGCGTCGATGCCGACGACGATGCGGCCCGGAAAGGCCTTGCAGGCGTCCTTCACCAGCTTGGGGTCGCGCACCGCGGCGGTGCCGATGATGACGCGGGTGACGCCCTTCGACAGCCAGCCCTCGATGGTGGCAAGATCGCGGATGCCGCCGCCGAGCTGGAGCGGCATCTTGACCGCCTTGAGCATGCCCTCGACCGCGGTCGCGTTCACCGGCTTGCCGGCAAAGGCGCCGTCGAGATCGACGACATGCAGATATTCAAATCCCTGGGCGGCGAAGTCGCGCGCCTGCGCAACCGGATCCTGGTTGAACACGGTGACGCGGGCCATATCGCCCTGTTCGAGGCGGACGCACTGGCCCCCCTTGAGATCGATCGCGGGAAAAAGGATCACGGCTTCCACTTCAGAAAATTGGCGATCAAAGCCAGGCCGAAGCGCTGGCTCTTCTCGGGGTGAAACTGCGTGCCGATCATGGTGTCTTTCGCCACCATGGCGGTGAGCGGCCCACCGTAATGGGCAATCGCCACCACGTCTGCCTCCGAGGCAGCCTGCAGGTGATAGGAGTGCACGAAATAGGCATGGCGGCCGTCCGGCCCAAGCGGCATCCGGTCGATCACCGGATGGTCGCGGAGCGGCTCAAGCGTGTTCCAGCCCATATGCGGAATTTTGAGGTTTTCATCGCGCGGCTTGATCAGCCCGACCTCGCCCGGAATCCAGCCAAGGCCCTTGGTCTCGACATGCTCCTTGCCGACCGTCGCCATCAGCTGCATGCCGACGCAAATGCCGAAAAACGGCCGCGCTTTGTCACGCACCGCCTCGGTCATCGCCTCGACCATGCCGTCAAGCGAGTCCAGCCCCTTGCGGCAATCGGCGAAGGCACCGACGCCGGGCAGCACAATGCGATCGGCGCGAAACACGGCCTCGGGATCGCGCGTCACGATCACCTTTTCCGACAATTCGCTGCGGCGCGCAGCCAATTCAAACGCCTTGGCCGCCGAATGCAGGTTGCCAGAGCCGTAGTCGATAATTGCAACGCTCAACGAAGGGCTCCCGGCTGAGGAAAGAGGCCAAGCACACTGTTCGGGCCATCGGGTGAGGCCGGGTGCGACTGAGCAGGACTGGCATAACGCGGCGGCGGCGGCGCGCCGCGATCGATGCCGCCGCGCTCGTCGGCGAGATCGCGCCGGCCCGCCCAGCGGTCGAAAAAGCGCTGCTCGGCCGCGTCCTCATGGTCGGCGACCACAAGATCGAGCTGCCGCCACTTGCCACGCGAATAGGTCCAGCGCCGCAGGGTCGAGGCCTCAAAGCCCATCAGCAGCGCAACCAAGGCCATCACCGCGAAGATCGTACCGGAATCAACGCCGAGCGCGACCAGGCCGAAATCCAGCGCGAGGCTGAACACGATATAAACGAGGGTGACGATCCAGAGTTGATGGAAGATCAGCCACGGCAGGGTCAGGACCATTGCCCAGAAATGGAACCCGTCCCGGATGAACACGAACTTGTCCCGCTGCCGCGGCGTGGTGTCGCCGGGCTCGATAGGGGCGTGAACCGTGTAAACCGCCATGATCGTCATCCGCGTCGAAGGCGCAGGGTCAGCCGCCGAGCTGACCCTTGGTTGAAGGAACCTCGCCCGAAGCCTTCGGATCAATCGCTACGGCCATACGCAGCGCCCGGGCGAGTCCCTTGAAGCAGGACTCCGCGATGTGATGGCAGTTATCGCCATACAGCGTCTCAACGTGCAAGGTGACGCCTGCGTTCATCGTGAAGGCGTTGAACCATTCCCGCACCAGCTCGGTGTCGAAGGTGCCAATCTTGTCGCGCGGGAAATCGACCCGGAACACAAGGCAGGAGCGGCCCGAAATGTCGAGCGCCACCCGCGTCAGGGTCTCGTCCATCGGCATGTGCAGGTCGGCATAGCGGGTGATCCCGACCATCGGGCCGAGCGCCTGCCTCACCGCCTGACCGAGCGCGATGCCCACGTCTTCGGTGGTGTGGTGATAGTCGACATGAATGTCGCCGATCGCCTTCGCGGTGATGTCGATCCGCGAGTGGCGGGCGAGGAGATCCAGCATATGGTCGAAAAAGCCGACCCCGGTCGCGACATCCGCGACACCGGTGCCATCAAGATTGACGCTGACCGCCACCTCGGTTTCCTTGGTTTTCCGCTGGATGCTCGCGGTACGCATGGAGTTCGACCCTCCGGCCAGTCCGGCCCGTCCGTTAAGATAACTGCCTGCCGGTTTCGATCATTGAAGCCGAAACCGCTCAATTCTTCCGATTTTCGCCCCTGCACCTGCGTCACCGCTGCGATGCTCTCGCGAAATGTGGCCCTTTTAACAGGATGATGACGCCTTCGCTACTGCGAGATCCGGCGAATCCGGCAAGACGACGCAGGATCATCCGCCGACGATAGCCACAAACCGCCCCCGCGGGATGAGACGTTCAGGCGCAGCGGATTGCACTCGGCCGGTCAAGTGCCTAGATCAGCCGATCACGAGGCGCTTTATCCCATGCAAACATCTTCTTCTGACGCCGCGGTTTGGCACGGCACAACGATCGTGACTGTCCGCAAGGGCGGCACGGTGGTCATCGGCGGCGATGGCCAGGTCTCGATCGGCCAGACCGTCATGAAATCCAACGCCAAAAAAGTCCGCAGGCTCGGCAAGGGCGATGTCATCGGCGGCTTCGCCGGGGCCACCGCGGACGCCTTCACCCTGTTTGAGCGGCTCGAAGCCAAGCTTGAGCAGTATCCCGGCCAGCTCACCCGCGCGGCGGTCGAACTGGCCAAGGACTGGCGGACCGACCGCTATCTGCGCCGGCTCGAAGCGATGATGATCGTCGCCGACAAGGAAGTTTCGCTCGTCCTCACCGGCAACGGCGACGTCCTCGAGCCGGAAGGCGGCGTGATCGCAATCGGCTCCGGCGGCAACTATGCGCTCGCCGCCGCGCGGGCGCTCGCCGACAGCTCGCATGACGCCGAGACCATCGTCCGGCGCTCGCTCGCGATCGCCGCAGAGATCTGCGTCTACACTAATCACAACGTGACGATCGAGTCGCTGACGACCTAACCCGGTGACGGTACCCATGACTGACTTCTCCCCCCGCGAAATCGTCTCCGAACTCGACCGTTTCATCGTCGGGCAAAAGGACGCAAAGCGCGCGGTCGCAATTGCCCTGCGCAACCGTTGGCGCAGGCTGCAGCTTGATGCCGGGCTGCGCGACGAAGTGCTGCCGAAGAACATTCTAATGATCGGCCCCACCGGCGTCGGCAAGACCGAAATCGCGCGGCGTCTGGCGAAACTAGCCGGCGCGCCGTTCATCAAGGTCGAGGCTACCAAGTTCACCGAGGTCGGCTATGTCGGCCGCGATGTCGAGCAGATCATCCGCGATCTGGTCGAGGTCGCCATCGCCCAGACCCGCGAACGCAAGCGCAAGGACGTGCAGGCCCGCGCTCAGCTCGCGGCCGAGGAGCGCGTGCTCGATGCGCTGGTCGGCACCAATGCCAGCGCGGCGACGCGCGATTCCTTCCGCCGCAAGTTGCGCGCCGGCGAACTCAACGACAAGGAAATCGAGATCGAGACCCAGTCGCAGGGCGGCGGCCTGCCGATGTTCGAAATTCCCGGCATGCCCGGCGCGCAGATGGGCGCGGTTTCGCTGGGCGATATTTTTGGCAAGCTCGGCGGCCGCACCAAAACCCGCAAGACCACCGTTGAGGCCTCGCACGAGATTCTGCTCAACGAGGAGTCCGACAAGTTGCTCGACAGCGAGCAGCTTGTGCAGGAGGCAATCCACGAGGTCGAGAACAACGGCATCGTCTTCCTCGATGAGATCGACAAGATCTGCGCACGCGACGACCGGCGCGGCGGCGAAGTATCGCGCGAAGGCGTGCAGCGGGATCTGCTGCCGCTGATCGAAGGCACCACCGTCTCGACCAAGCACGGCATGGTAAAGACCGACCACGTGCTGTTCATTGCGTCCGGCGCGTTCCACATCGCAAAACCCTCGGACCTGCTGCCGGAATTGCAGGGCCGCCTGCCGATCCGCGTTGAATTGCAGGCGCTGACCCGCGATGATTTCCGCCGCATCCTGACCGAGCCGGAAGCATCGCTGATCAAGCAGTATGTCGCCTTGATGCAGACCGAAGGCGTCACGCTCGATATCACCGACGAGGCCATCGACGCGCTCGCCGATGTCGCAGTCGCGGTGAACTCGACCGTGGAGAACATCGGCGCGCGGCGCCTGCAGACGGTGATGGAGCGGGTGCTAGACGAAGTTTCTTTCCTCGCCCCCGATCGCAACGGCGAGACGATTAAGATCGATGCCGAATATGTCCAGCGGCATGTCGGCGATCTGGCGAAGAACACCGACCTCAGCCGGTTCATTCTGTAAGAAACTAAAAATGCGCGGGCCTCTCCCGCGCATTTTTTCTTTCACATCCCTTGTAGGAAATTTTATCGCGCGCGCCGCACGCGGACATAGAGCGCGCCCGATCCGCCATGGGCGAGATGGGCTTCCTCGAAGCCGACGACCAGCCCCCGAAACTCCGGCAGGCCCAGCCATTCCGGCACCAGCCGCCGCAGTATGCCGCGACCCTCGCCGCCCTGACCGCTGCCCTTGCCGGTGATTACCAGCACAAAGGAAAAACCTTCATCCTGCGCGCGGACCAAAAATTTCCGCAGCGCCGAATGGGCACGAACCTGGGTCATGCCGTGAAGGTCGAGGCGCGCCTCGATGTCCTTGCGACCGCGCACGAGGTGGGATCGCTCGCGCCGCCCGATCGGAGCGAGCGGCGGATGGGCGGGAGGTTGCACCGCTTGCTTCGCGGCCTTGCTCGCAGCCGCAGCCTTGATGTCGCGCACGAGCGTTTCCGGCAGTGCGGACGGCGAGGCGGCATCGTCCTGCGCCGGTCCTTCAAGCGGCGCGGGCGCGCGAGCCTTGCGCAGCGGTTTTGCGGTGCGCGCGACCTGATCCCATAGCTGCAGCTCTTCGGCGGAAAGCGCGCGGCGGCGGCGGACCGGGCGTGGCGGCGGCGTGCCGACCGATCTTGCCCGCGTCATGGGGAGGGCCGTGCCGCGCGGGGCTGGCGCCTGGTAATTTTCTTCTCGGTCTTTTTCACCGGCCGCGCCTTGGGCAGCGGCATGCGCCGCCCGGCCCGCACGGGATCGAGATTTTTCGGCACGAGCATTGCAAAGCTCGCATTGTGCCGCAGCCGCCCGGACACCGATCCCGCTTCCGCGCCCGCGCCAAAATAAATGTCGGCGCGCGCTGGGCCGATGATCGCCGAGCCGGTATCCTGCGCGACCATCAGGCGCTGAAACGGCGTCCGCGACTGCGGCGTCTCGATCGGCAATTCGCCGGAGATGAAGAACAGCGTGCCATAGAGATGCAGGAAGCGATCCACCGCGATCGAGCGGCCGGCCGTCAGCGGCACGCCCTGTGCGCCGATCGGCTCGTCCTTGTCGGACAGATTGACCTCGCGGAAAAACACATAGGCGCGGTTCTGCCGGCGCACGTCGTTGGCCTCAAGGGGATGGGCGGTCATCCAGTCGCGAATGCGCTGCATCGACATTTTTTCGCGCGGGATGATGTTGCGCTCGATCAGGACACGGCCGACCGGCAGATAGGGATGGCCGTTGTGGGAATCATAGTTGATCCGGAGCATCGAGCCGTCCTCGAAACGGATCCGCGCCGAGCCCTGAATCTGCATGAACAACAGATCGGTCTGGTTTTTCAGCCAGGCGAGCTCAAGGCCGCGCCCGGCGATCGCGCCGTCCTCGATCGCCGCCCGGTCAAAATAAGGCACCAGCTTGCGGCGGCCGATCTTGCGAAACACCTCACCCTTGTTCGGCAGGCTGGGGGAGGCTTGCGAATAGCCGCGCACGAAGAGGTTCGAGGGCCGGCGATAGACCGGGACGGTGTAGACGTCGGTGCGGGTGCGCGAGCCTTCGACAACCGGCTCGAAATAGCCGGTGACGAACCCGTCCTTGTCGCCAAGCCGCGAGATCGACACCGGGCGAAAATATCGTTCAAAGAAGATGCGCGCCTGCGCGTCGCCGCGGGCGGTCCAATGCGCCACCGCCGCGCATGGCTCATGGAGCGATCCGGTCAGCGCCTTTTCGGTCTGCAGCTTGTTGGCGTCCTGTAACGCCGCCTGATCCTGCCCGGTCTGCCTTGACGCCGGCAGCCCCCGGCGCTCGGTGCGGCTGATCGCCTGGCAACTGGCGCGGAAGGCGCCCAGTGCCGCGCGATGATCGTCCTTGGCCCAGCCGGGCAGGTCCGACCATTTCACCGGGACATATTGCGTATCGGGAATTTCAAACGGCCCCGCGGGGCGTGCGGCCGCCGGCAATGCCGCGAGACCGACGGCCAGAGCGGCCGCCGAGAAAATCGCGGCGCGCCGCGTCGCCTTGCGAGGGGCGGCGGCTCCGATCCGCCGCCAGCGCGCACGCACCTCAATCGACGCTTTCGGTGCGCTCCAGCTTCCAGTTCGGGTCGCGCGAGGCGAGATCGCGGGCAAATGTCCAGATATCTGTGACATCAGTAACCTTTTCCGGGCTTCCATCGATCACGGCACCGGACTTGTCACGCGTAACGGTGATCATCTGCGACACAAATCGCACGGTGAGGTGAGCCGCGCGATCGCGAACCTCGGCTGCAACAAAATCCGCCTTGTCGATCGACACGAAGCGCGTGTCGACTTTATGTCCACTCTGTTCGCGCGCGGCGATGGCGGCATCGAAGCCGTCATAGACATCGCGCGTCAGAAGATCCTTGAGCGCCTTGCGGTCGCCGGCCGCAAAGGCGTTCACGATCATTTCATAGGCGCTGCGGGCGCCGGTAAGGAAATGACGCGAATCGAACGACGGATCCTGCGCGGATACGGCATCGAGCCCGGCGGCGAGGGCCGATCCCGGTTCGGCGATGCCCTTCCAGCGGTCGGCCGGGGCGGCTTCGCTGGTGGTCGCAGAGACGGGGGCCTGATCGATGACCGTCCCCGGCAGCGGCACGACATTGTCGTTGGTTCCGCGGCTGTCGGCAGGGCGCGCGACATCGCGGTTGACGCGATCATAAGGCCGCTCGCTGCCGGTTTTCTGGCCAAGCACGTTGCGCAGGCGCAGAAAAATGAAAACCGCCAGCGCCAGGAAGATGATGGTGTAAATATCCACGTTCGATTGCCTTCTGGTCTTGGCCCGGGCCACCCCGGAAGGAACTGTCCTTGACCCTATCGGTGCCGGAGGTCATCCATGGCCAAGCGACGCCATGTAGATAGACACGAAATTCCAACCCGCCAATGGCGCGTTTTGGCACGTCTCGGCTAAAGGGACAAACGCGCGTTCCGGGCCATACTGCCATGGATTTCGGCTAATTCTAGCCGATCTTTGGCTGGGGGCCGAATTTTGGCGCGGATCAGGCCGCCACTCTCCTTGTCGATCAGGCCAGCGCTGTGATAGCCACTCGCCTCGACGCGGCAGGATCGGGACGTTGATCCGCCCGCCAAAGACGGTAATTTCACCGATCCCTTTTCCTCCCATGCGGCCAGCCGCGCTGCGCCGCGTCCGCTTCAGGAGAGATTTTATGACCAACGGCAATGGCGCACCTCCCGAGGCTGCAGCTCCTCAGCTCAACGTTCTGGCCCAGTACATCAAGGACCTCTCCTTCGAAAACCCGAATGCGCCGGCCTCGCTCGCGCCGCAGACGCAGCAGCCCGCGATCAACATTCAGATCAATGTCGGGGCGCAGAATCTCGCGCAGAACGAGTTTGAAGTGACGCTCTCGATCGAGGGCAAGGCCGAGCAGGGCGGCAAGGTGCTGTTCAGCTTCGAACTGGACTATGCCGGCGTGTTCCGCATCGTCAACGTGCCGGAGGAGAACCTGCACCCGCTGGTCATGATCGAGTGCCCGCGCCTGCTGTTCCCGTTCGCGCGCAACATCATCGCCGCGGCCGTCCGCGACGGCGGCTTCCCGCCGCTGATGATTGATCCGGTCGATTTCGTCGGCCTCTACCGCCAGAACATGGAGCGCCAGGCCGAGCAGCTCCGCCAGGCCGAAGCTGGCAAGCCGAGCTGATCCCCGGCAGGACGAAATGGAAAAACCCGGCTTTTCGAGCCGGGTTTTTTGTTGGATACGAGAATAAAAGCGCGGCTCAGGCCGGTTCCTGGGCAAAAAACTCGCGCCAGATGGCGCTGTCGCCGAGCGTCCCGACAAAGGCGCGGTGCGCTTCGAGATCGGCCTCGGTCAGGCGTGGCGCGAGCGGCACGGCACGTTGGCGGCGAGGCTCATCGGCCTGCCGGGCCGCCGACAGCACCGGGGTTTCGGTCAGGATCAGCGACGCCTGACGCGCCTCGACCAGCTCGATATAGACCTCGGCGAGCAGCTCGGCGTCGAGCAGCGCGCCGTGCTTGGTGCGGCGCGAATTGTCGATGTTGTAGCGCGAGCAGAGATCATCCAGCCGGTTTGCGGCGCCGGGATGCTTGCGGCGGGCGATCAGCAGTGTGTCCACCAGCCGGTCGCGGGACACCGCCTCGAACGAGGCGCGGGTCAGCTCGGCGTTGATGAAGCCGATATCGAACGCGGCGTTGTGAATGACGAGCGGCGCATCGCCAATGAAGTCCAAGAACTCCTGAGCGATGCTGGCAAACACTGGCTTGTCCGACAAGAACTCCGACGACAGCCCGTGAACGTTGAATGCCTCCTCAGGCATGTCGCGTTCGGGATTGATGTATTGATGGTAGACGGCGCCGGTCGCCATGCGGTTGACCATCTCGACGCAGCCGATTTCGACGAGGCGGTCGCCGCGGAGCGGATCAAGGCCTGTCGTTTCGGTATCGAGTACGATTTCGCGCATCATCGGTCCTGAGAAAGACGAGCGGCGACGGCGAATCAGCCGCGCCGTTTCGGCATTTTAGCGACCTCGGCAAGGATGTGCCGGATCTGGGCCCGAACGGGCTCGATGCCATGGGACGTATCCACCACGAAATCCGCGCGGCGGCGCTTTTCGGCGTCCGGCAACTGCCGGGCGAGGATCGCATCAAGCTTTTCGGGGGTCATCTGGGCCCGTGCCAGAATCCGCTCGCGCTGCAGTTCTTCCGTGGTCGAGACCACCAGCACCGCATCGACCCGCGCATCGCCGCCGGTTTCATAGAGCAGGGGAATATCCACCACCGCCACCGGCGCGCCGGATTTTTCGGCGCTTTCAAGAAAAGCCTGGTGGTGACTGCGCAAGAGCGGATGCACGATTGCCTCGAGCCGCTTCATCGCCTCCGGGTCGTTCAGTACCCGCGCCGACAGCTTTTGCCGATCAACCTTGCCGCCGGTGGTGACGCCGTGAAACGCCGCCTCGAGCGGCGCGACCGCCTCATTCTCATAGACCATGTGCACGGTGGCATCGGCGTCGTAGACCGGAACACCTTCCTCGGCGAACAGTTTTGCCGTGGTCGATTTGCCCATCCCGATCGAGCCGGTCAGTCCCAGAACCCGCATCAACACCTCGCTGCGCGCAGACATCCGCGGCGCTCATCCATACTCAACCCGTCCTAGAGTGCCACAAGACCTTGCTCGCGCAAAAAGGCGAGAAGCGGCAGGAGCGGCAGGCCGAGAATTGTAAAGTGATCGCCCTCGATGGCCTCGAACAGGTGCACGCCGAGGCCTTCTAGCTGATAGGCGCCGACGCTGCTCGTCACTGCGTCTCCGGCATAACTGAGATAGGTCTCGATCTGCGCGTCGCTCAGCCGCCGCATTTTCATGCGCGCAACGGCGACCTGCTCGGTCAAAATCTCTTCGTTTTTCGTCACCGCAAAGGCGGCGTGCAACTCGTGAACGGAGCCCGACAGCGCGCGCAACTGATCCGCCGCCGCCGCGCGGCCCGAGGGTTTTTCAAACAGCCGCGGCCCGCAAGCCAGCGTCTGATCGGCCCCGATCACGATGCGATCCAGGCATTGCGCCGATACCGCGAGCGCCTTTTCCCGCGCCAGCAGGCCGGCGACCTCGCCGGCCCCGGTCAGGCCCGACGCCTGCTGAATCCCGCGCTCGTCGATATGCGCCGGGATCGCTTCGAAGGCGAGGCCCGCATTGCTGAGCAGCATCCCGCGCGAGCGGCTCTGCGAGGCCAGAACGAGCGGCCGCTCGCCACGCCATAGCATCATCTGATCACATCCTCTGCCGTTGCCGGTCGGCATACAGCTTCATGATTGCCGCGGCGGTCTCCTCGATGGAGCGCCGCGTCACGTCCAGCAGCGGCCAGTTATGTTTGATGCTGAGGCGGCGTGCAAATGTCACCTCGTCGGCAACGGTTTCACGATCGGTATAGGGATTGTCGTCGGACGAGCCGATCGCCAGCAGCCGGTTCTGCCGCACCTGAATGAGGCGTTCCGGCGTCGCATGCAGGCTGACCACCAGCGGCTTCTTCAGAGTCTGAAGCTGGGTGGGAACCGGAATGCCGAGGACCAAGGGCACATTGGCGGTGCGAATGCCGCGATTGGCGAGATAGATCGACGTCGGCGTCTTGGAGGTCCGCGACACGCCGACAAGAACGACGTCGGCTTCCTCGAGGCCGTCCAGATGCTGGCCGTCGTCGTGCATCATCGTGTAGTTGAGGGCGTCGATCCGGCGGAAATATTCCGCATTCAAAGTGTGCTGCGCGCCGACCCGGCCGGTGGTCGCAGCGCCGAGATAGGCCTCGAACAGCTGCATCAACGGCCCGATGATCGACAGGCTCGGCAGATTCATCTCCTTGCACTTGTCCTCGAGGCGGCTGACCAGATCCTTTTCCAGCAGGGTGAACAGGACGATGCCCGGCGATTCCTCGATTTCCGCCAGCACCCGGTCGAGTTGCTTCTGGCTGCGCACCAGCGGATAGACGTGTTCCACCGCGGTGACGTTGGCATATTGCGCAGCGACGGCGCGCGCCACCGTGATCAGGGTCTCGCCGGTGGAGTCCGAAATCAGGTGAAGGTGAAAATAGCTGCCGGAGGATTTGGCCATCGGGGCGGGATATCCTGTGAATCACTGTGGAGCGGCGAGCGGCTTTTACGATCTGCCCGCCGGCCGCCGGGAAAACCAGCAATTCTTTTCACAGCACTGCGTTTTTTTGAGATCGGGAACCGGCACGGTGACAAAGAGCGGGGATCGGCTGGGCCGCTCTTGATAACTTTGGAACCGATCGGGCCATCCCTTTGAGAATCCCGAACTCTTTCGCCCTGGCAGGCGAACCGGGAAAGCGGGGAAAGGAACCCCCGCCTGTGAACAGCACACGCACGACGCTAGGACAGTGTTGCGCGGGCGCAATCCACTGCCACTCTAAATCAGACCTAGAATCTAGAACTAATTATTTAAGAAAAGGTTTCGCGAGCCGATTATCCCTCTATTCACCTTATCGGCTCAGGAGGTTCAGCCCTGTCAGGGGCTTGGCAGAGAGTTAGGGTTTGGGCGATAGAAGCCCTCGACCTTCGAGTCAGCCGTCCGGGTCAGCCGCCGGCAACGATTGCAGCAGGATTTTTAAATGTACGAATGGGCGAAAGCGATCCATGTGATCGCGGTGATTTCGTGGATGGCGGGGATGCTCTACCTGCCGCGCCTGTTCGTCTATCACTGCACGGCTCAGCCCGGCTCGACCCAATCCGAGACTTTCAAGGTCATGGAATGGCGGCTGCTGAAATACATCATCAATCCGGCAATGATCGTCACCTGGGTGCTCGGCCTGTATCTGGTCTGGCAGGGGGGCTGGATCTGGTCGGGCTGGCTTCAGGCCAAGCTTGTGCTGGTCATCGCACTGTCCGCCGTTCACGGGCTCTTCGTCCGCTACGTGCGCGAGTTCGGCACCGACCAGAACCACCGCAGTCAGAAATTCTATAAGATTATCAACGAGGTACCGACTGTCTTGATGATCGGCATCGTGATCTTGGTGATCGTCAAGCCGTTTTGAGGCGAGCTGACGGCAAAGCCGGGCAGCGGGTGAGCGTAAAAAAATACCGCTGGATATTTGAAAATCTCGCTGCCATTTGCTATTTTGCTTAAGCAACGATCCGATCTTGCGAAATATTTGGCGGTTTTCTATACTGCGCGCCTATCCCACCTCATGCAGGCGGATGCCGTTGAGCTGGTTTCGATTTTGAAACAGCCACCGCATCAGGCTCCTAAGGCGCGTCTCAGCACCTTCCCATGCTCCTAACCTGCTGATCTCCAGACCCTTTGTCGTCGCTCGTAAGTCGATAGACGCGTTCAAAACACCTCTAAAACATACCCGCTACAGGAAATCCCAATGGGGGAAATGAAACTTCAAGACCTCAAGGCCAAGTCGGCGGCCGAGCTCGTCTCGTTTGCCGAGGAGCAGGGGGTCGAAAACGCCAGCACGATGCGCAAGCAGGAGCTGATGTTCGCCATTCTCAAGCTGATGGCGGCGAACGAGACGGATATTATCGGCGAAGGTGTCGTTGAGGTTCTGGCCGACGGCTTTGGATTTTTGCGCTCGCCCGACGCGAACTACCTGCCCGGGCCGGATGATATTTACGTTTCGCCGTCGCAGATCCGCCGTTTCGGCCTGCGGACCGGCGACACCATCGAGGGCCAGATCCGCAGCCCGAAAGAAGGTGAGCGATATTTTGCCCTCCTCAAGGTCAATACCCTCAATTTCGAGGATCCGGAGAAGGCCCGGCACAAGGTCAATTTCGACAACCTGACGCCGCTGTTCCCGGATGAGCGGTTCAAGCTGGAACTGAACGATCCGACCCGCAAGGATCTGTCGGCGCGGGTCATCGACATCGTGGCGCCGATCGGCAAGGGCCAGCGCGCCCTGATCGTGGCGCCGCCGCGCACGGGTAAGACCGTGCTGATGCAGAACATCGCCCATTCGATCACGGCCAATCACCCGGAATGCTATCTGATCGTGCTGCTGATCGATGAGCGGCCGGAAGAAGTGACCGACATGCAGCGTTCGGTGAAGGGCGAGGTCGTGTCCTCGACCTTCGACGAGCCGGCGGTGCGGCACGTCCAGGTCGCCGAGATGGTCATCGAGAAGGCCAAGCGCCTGGTCGAGCATGGCCGCGACGTCGTGATCCTGCTCGACTCGATCACCCGCCTCGGCCGGGCTTACAACACCGTGGTGCCGTCATCCGGCAAGGTGCTGACCGGCGGTGTCGACGCCAACGCGCTGCAGCGGCCCAAGCGCTTCTTCGGCGCCGCCCGCAATATCGAGGAGGGCGGCTCGCTCACCATCATCGCCACGGCGCTGGTCGATACCGGCAGCCGCATGGACGAAGTGATCTTCGAAGAGTTCAAGGGCACGGGTAACTCCGAGCTCATCCTTGACCGCAAGGTGGCCGACAAGCGCACCTTCCCGGCGATCGACATCGCGCGCTCCGGCACGCGCAAGGAAGAGCTCATCACCGATCCGCAGCTTCTCAAGAAGATGTACGTGCTGCGCCGCATCCTCAATCCGATGGGCAGCATGGATGCGATCGAGTTCCTGCTCGACAAGCTCCGCAATACCAAGAACAACGCCGAGTTCTTCGAGTCGATGAACACCTGACCGGCGGATATTTTTCGGTTCGGAAACGGGCGCGGCCATCGGCTGCGCCCGTTTTTATTTTTATAGATCAATCAGTTGGGTTGATTCGTCAGGGCGACGAGGGCGGCCGGCTCGGCGAGCGGCAGCGAACAGCTCTGGCCGCGGCAGACGAAAGCGGCCGCTCCGGTCGCAGCCGAGAGCCGTTCCCGCACCGGATGATGTTCTGGAAGCGTGGCCGGGTCCGGCACGTGCAGCACGATCCGGGACGCGTGGGGCAGGCGGCGCGCGGCGGCAAGCAGCGCATCCGCTTGCGTGCCTTCGCCGGTGACGACGATCTCCGCTCCCCTCAGTTTCAGATCGAGCGCGTTCAGCAGCGACAGGTGGCCAAACACGTTCTCCTGGGCTTTTGGCAACAGCGCCTCGAACAGGCTGTCGGATTTCAGTCGCCAGACATCATCGCCGGTGAGAACGGCGAGGCGGACGAGATTTTGCGCGATCATTCCGTTGTGGTTGGGGATTGCGTCATCGACGGTCGCGTGCGGCCGGATAATCAAGCCCTCGGCATCGTCGGCGGTCAGAAAATAGCCGCCGTGCTCGGCGTCGGCGTAGTGGCGGTCGAGGGCGTGCTGCCAGTGCACCGCCTGTTCGAGATAACTGTTTTCGCCGGTGATCTCGGACAGCGCGAGCGCGGCGCGGATCATCGCCGCATAGTCGGAGGCAAGGCCCGGGAAGAGCAGGCGGTCTTCCCGCCAGGAATGGCCGAGCCGGTCGCCGCGGGTCATGTTGTGCTGGACGAAGGAAAATGCCTTGCGGGCCAGCGCGAGAAAGTCGGGGCGCTCGAACACGATTGCCGCCTGTGAGAGAGCGGCGATCATCAGGCCGTTCCAGTCGGCCAGAACCTTATCGTCGAGGCCGGGCCGAACGCGCTTGCTGCGGTGGTCGTGCAGCAATTTTCGCATGGCGGCGAGACGAGTTTCGTCCGCTGCGGTCGAGGGCAATGCCTTGAGCCGGTTAAGAATATTTTGGCCCTCGAAATTGCCCTCAGGCGTCACGTCGTAAAATGCTGCAAAAAACGCAGCATTTTCTGCACCCAGCACGGTCTCGATCTCACTGAGCGACCAGACATAGAACTTGCCTTCCTCGCCCTCGGAATCGGCATCGAGCGAGGAGGAAAAACCACCGCCGGCCTGGGTCATTTCCCGCGTGAGCCACTCGACCGTTTCCAGCGCGCGCTGGCGATAGAGCGGGTGGAGCATCCGCGCCGCTTCCAGCGCCAAGAGGTCGAGAAGCTGGGCGTTGTCGTACAGCATCTTTTCGAAATGCGGCACCAGCCATCTTTCGTCGACGGAGTAGCGCGAGTAGCCCCCGCCGAGGTGATCGTAGATCCCGCCCTGGCTGATCTGCGTCAAAGCGAGATTGGTCGTGACGAAAAACCGGGCGTCGTGAGTCCGCGCCCCTGCACGCCAGAGAAATTCGAGCATGGCGCATTGCGGGAATTTTGGCGCGCCGCGCAGGCCGCCATTGGTCGGATCGGTCGCGCCGGCGATCGAGACCGCAGCCTTGTTGAGTTCGGCGATGCCGATATCGCCAGGATGCTGGGGCGCGCTTCGGCTCTGCAAGCGATGGATCAGCGCCTCGCGGTTTTGCGCGACTTTTTCCGGCGCTTCATGAAAGACGTTTGCGACCTGGGTCAAAACATCGACGAAGCTCGGCCGGCCGTATTGCGCCTGCTTTGGAAAGTAGGTCCCGCCCCAGAACGGCGATCCGTCCGGCGTCAAAAACATCGTCAGCGGCCAGCCGCCCTGCTCGCCGAGATGATGCAGCGCGTTCATATAGATCTGGTCGATATCCGGCCGCTCCTCGCGGTCGACTTTGATGTTGACGAACAGCTCGTTCATCACCGCCGCGGTCGCTTCATCCTCGAAGCTCTCATGGGCCATGACATGGCACCAGTGGCAGGCGGCATAGCCGATCGACAGCAAAATCGGCCGGTTGCTGCGCTCGGCCTCCGCCAGCGCATCCGGTCCCCACGGCCACCAGTCGACCGGATTGTGGCGGTGCTGCTGGAGATAGGGGCTAGTTTCCGTCGCGAGACGATTGGTGTGCTCTGCAGCTTCCGTCATGTCTGAACCTTTGGATGTGCAATGCGGCGCTAACCCGCCTGGCCTATGACCTTCAATTGAAGGTGTGATGCGACCCGATTGCGGTTGCAGCCCATCGATGACAAAGACTAGGCCATGCACCCGCACAATCAAACGATCTTTGCCCTCTCCTCCGGTCCGCTGCCCTGCGCGATCGCGCTCATTCGCATTTCCGGGCCGCAGGCCGGGACGGTGCTGCGCCAGTTTTACGGCAAACTGCCCGAGCCGCGGCAGGCCCATGTCGGCACGCTCAAGGATGCGGAAGGCCGGCCGATCGACGAAACCGTGGCGCTGTGGTTTCCCGGCCCGCGCAGTTCGACCGGGGAGGACGTCGCCGAACTGCACGTTCATGGCGGCAAGGCGGTGGTCGCCGCGGTTTTTGCCGCGCTTGGGGCGATCGACGGGCTGCGACCGGCGGAACCCGGCGAATTCACCCGCCGCGCCTTTGAGAACGGCAAGCTCGATCTTACCGAGGCCGAGGGCCTCGACGACCTGATCCATGCCGACACCGACCGGCAGCGGCGGCAGGCGCTGCGCCAGCTTCAGGGGCTGCTCGGCCACAAGGCTGAGGACTGGCGGCGCGATATCATCGAGGCGTCGGCGATGATCGAGGCCGGGATCGACTTTTCCGACGAAGGGGATGTGCCGGACGATGTGTTTTTGCCTGCCCTTTCCCAGGTTAAGGCGCTCCGGGACGAGATTGCGCAGGCGCTGGCCTCGTCCGGCCGTAGTGAACGGCTGCGCGACGGGCTGGTGGTGGCCATCGCCGGGCCGCCGAATGCGGGAAAATCGACCCTGTTGAACCGGCTGGCCCGCCGCGAGGCGGCAATCGTGTCGCCCTATGCCGGAACCACACGCGACGTGATCGAAATTCAGCTCGATCTCGACGGCTTTCCGGTGACCCTGCTCGACACCGCAGGCATCCGCGAGACCCACGATCCGGTGGAGCAAGAGGGTGTCCGCCGGGCGCAAAACCGGGCGGCGGAAGCCGATCTGGTGCTGTGGGTGACGGAGCCGGGGGCGGAACAGCCGCCGGCGTTCCCGGATCGCGACCGCGAGACAATCTGGGCTGTCATGAACAAGATCGATCTCGCCGACGAGGGCGGAACCAGGCCGGGACAAATGTTCAGCATCTCGGCGGCCAAGGGCGACGGCGTTGAGGATTTGTTAACCGCGATCGTTAACTTCTCGGAAACCTATTTTGGCGGAGAAGGGGCATTGATCACGCGGGCGCGGCACCGCGCCTTGATCGGGGAGGCCGAGGCGGCGCTGGGCCAGGCCTTGAGCGCACCGTTGGAAATGCCGGAACTGATTGCGGAGAACCTGCGGGTGGCAGCGCACGCGTTGGGGCGGCTGACGGCCCGGATCGATGTCGAGGATGTGCTGGACGTGATCTTCAGCGAGTTCTGCATCGGAAAGTAGCTGTTTCACGTGAAACAGGGATTTTGCGACTCGGAGTGTTTCACGTGAAACAGAATGGGCGGTTTGTTTTCGGTGTTTCACGTGAAACAACCCGGTCCGGTTTCACGTGAAACAGAACTGATTTTGTTGTGCGGCGCGATTACTCCGGTGTAAATGGATCATGATCCAGAAATTTGATGTCATCGTCATTGGCGGCGGGCATGCCGGCTGTGAAGCAGCCGCGTCCGCTGCGCGCGTCGGCGCCAATACTGCGCTCATCACTCACAAATTCGCGACCGTCGGCGCGATGTCCTGCAACCCGGCGATCGGCGGCCTCGGCAAGGGCCATCTGGTCCGCGAGATCGATGCGCTCGATGGTTTGATGGGGCGGGTGATCGACCAGTCGGGCATCCAGTTTCGGGTGCTGAACCGGCGCAAGGGGCCGGCGGTACGCGGGCCGCGGGCGCAGGCGGACCGAAAGCTCTATGCCGCCGCCATGCAGGCAGCGATTGCGGCAATTCCCAACCTCGCGGTGATCGAGGGCGAGGTCGACGACCTGATGATCGATGAAGGGCGCGTTTCTGGCGTTCGCCTTGCCGATGGCCGCGAATGGGCGACCGGCGCCGTCGTGGTGACGACCGGCACATTTTTGCGCGGCCTCATTCATCTTGGTGAACGGACCTGGCCGGCCGGCCGGGTCGATGAAGCGCCGGCGATGGGTCTGTCGCTGGCCTTCGAGCGGGCAGGGTTCGCGCTCGGCCGCCTGAAGACGGGAACGCCGCCGCGCCTTGACGGGCGGACGATCGATTGGGCCGCGATGGAAATGCAACCGGGAGACGACCCGGCCGAGCCGTTTTCCATGCTGACCGATCGCATCACCGTGCCGCAGATCGAATGCGGGATTACCCGGACGACGGAAGCGACCCATGCGGTGATCCGCGCCAATGTCCATCGCTCGCCGATGTATTCGGGGCAGATCCAGAGCCGCGGCCCGCGCTACTGCCCGTCGCTGGAAGACAAGATCGTCAAATTCGCCGATCGCGACAGCCATCATATCTTTCTCGAGCCGGAAGGCCTCGACGATCACACCGTCTATCCCAACGGCATTTCGACCTCGATGCCGGAAGACGTGCAGGCGGCGATCGTCGCCTCGATTCCAGGGCTCGAGAACGCAAAGATTTTGCGGCCGGGCTACGCGATCGAATACGACCACGTCGATCCGCGCGAGCTGCATCCGACGCTGGAGACTCGTCGGGTCGAGGGGCTGTTCCTCGCCGGCCAGATCAATGGCACGACCGGATATGAGGAGGCGGGCGCGCAGGGTCTGGTCGCCGGGGTCAATGCCGGGTTAAAGGCGGGCGGGGGCGGGCAAATCACTTTCGATCGCGCCGACGGCTATATCGGGGTGATGATCGACGACCTCGTGACGCGCGGGGTTGCCGAGCCGTACCGGATGTTCACCTCGCGCGCCGAATACCGCCTGATGCTGCGGGCGGACAATGCCGACCAGCGGCTGACCGACCGGGGCATCGCCATCGGTTGCGTCGGTGCGGAGCGGGCGGCGCGGCATCGCGAAAAGATGGCGACACTGGATCGCTTTAAGGATCTGTTAACTACGTTGACGATAACCCCGACAGCGGCGGCGCGGTGTGGCTTGTCGCTCAATCAGGACGGCAACCGCCGCAGCGCCTTCGAGCTTCTGGCCTATCCCGATATCGGCTGGGCCGAGGTGCAGGCGATGTGGCCGGAGCTTGCCGACGTGCCGGAAAAGGTTTCGGAGCATCTGGAGATCGATGCCAAGTATGACGTCTATCTCAAGCGGCAGAAGGCGGATGTCGAGGCGTTCCGCCGGGACGAGGCGCTGGTGATCGAGGATCTGGATTTTTCGGTCATTCCGGGGCTCTCCAACGAGGCGCGGAACCGGCTGGAAACCCACCGGCCGCGCACGCTCGGCCACGCCAGCCGGCTCGATGGCATCACGCCAGCCGCGCTCGGCATTCTGGCCGCCTATCTGCGCCGGGAGGCGCGGCGCAAAACCCCAGCCGCTGCCGGCTGATCGAATAAAGCCATTGGCGGTCAGGAGCCCCGGTGTCCAAGTCTGCATCCCTAGCCATCCAGCATGGCGACAGCCTCGCCCGCGACAAAGCGCGGGCGCTTGCGCGCGTCCCGGTGTCGTCGGAAACGGAAACGCGGCTCGACCGCTATGTCGCGCTGCTGCTGGAATGGCAGGCCAAAACCAACCTCGTCGCGCCATCCACCCTGCCGGAGATCTGGACCCGGCATGTTGCTGATTCCCTTCAGCTTCTGGCGATCGCGCCGGAGGCGAGGCGGTGGGCTGACTTCGGCAGCGGCGGCGGATTTCCCGGCGTGGTGCTGGGCTGTGCGCTGGCCGAGCGCGACGGTGGAATGGTTCATCTCGTCGAGCGCAACAACAAGAAGGCGGCGTTCTTGCGCGAAGCCGTGCGGGTCACCGGCGCGAAAGCGATGGTGCATGCCGTGGATATTGGGGAATATGTGGACAAGACTGATTCCGGTATCGAATGTGTCACCGCGCGCGCCGTTGCGCCGTTGCATATTCTGTTCGGCTTCGCCGAGCCGCTGATCCGGCGCGGCGCGATCGGTCTGTTTATGAAGGGTCAAGATGTGGCGTCGGAAATTTCCAATGCTACTAAATATTGGGGTTTCTCGCCAAAGCTTCATCCGAGTTCATCGGGGGGCGGCGGTGCAATTGTCGAAGTCAGGTCGATCGCTGCGCGCGGCTCGTCCGCACAAATCGGGGTAACAGGCGGATGACGGTCATGGACGATTTGGAGCATCCCGGCACGGCAGGCGAGGGCGGCGAGCCGGCGAGGCCTCGGATCATCGCCCTTGCCAACCAGAAGGGCGGCGTCGGCAAGACCACGACCGCGATCAATCTCGGCACCGCGTTGGCCGCGATCGGCGAAAAGGTGCTGGTGATCGACCTCGATCCGCAGGGCAATGCCTCGACCGGGCTCGGCATCGACCGGCGAAACCGTGACTGCTCGACCTATGACGTGTTGATCGGCGAGGCCACGCTGCGCGAGGCGATCGTCGCGACCGCAGTGCCGCGCGTGCATCTGGCGCCCTCGACGATGGACCTTTCCGGCCTCGAGCTAGAGCTTGGCAACACCCGCGACCGCGTCTTTCGTCTGCGCGATGCGATCGGCCGCCTCAACCATCCCGAGGCGGCGCCGAATTTCAGCTATGTGCTGATCGACTGCCCGCCGTCGCTCAACCTGCTTACCGTCAATGCGATGGCGGCGGCGGATGCGATTTTGGTGCCGTTGCAGTGCGAGTTCTTTGCGCTCGAAGGTCTGTCGCAGCTTCTGCAGACCGTCGAGCAGGTTCGCCAGACGCTCAATCCGGATCTGATGATCCACGGCATCGTGCTCACGATGTTCGATGCCCGCAACAATCTGTCGAGCCAGGTTGTCGCCGACGTCCGCGAGTTCATGGGCGACAAGGTTTATGAGACGATGATCCCGCGCAACGTGCGCATTTCGGAAGCGCCTTCGCATGGCAAGCCGGTGCTGGTCTATGACCTCAAATGCGCCGGCAGCGAAGCCTATCTGCGGCTCGCAACCGAGGTGATCCAGCGCGAGCGCGAATTGCGGATGTCGTGATCTTTCGCCTTCGGGCGTGTTTGATTTTTGCAGTGGAGTTGTGCGTTGAAGGAAAAGCCGATGGCCGAAAAAGGTGGATCGCGTCTCGGGCGTGGTCTTGCCAGCCTGATTGGAGATGTCGGCGGCGAGGCGGTGAAGGCTGAGCGGCCGCGCGGCCCGCGCCGTATCCCGATCGAATTCATCAAGGCCAATCCGAACAATCCGCGGCGCAATTTTACCGAGACCGAGCTCGATGATCTCGCGGCCTCGATCAAGCAGCACGGCCTGATCCAGCCGATCGTCGTGCGGCCGCGTCCGAACAAGCCGGATCAGTTCGAGATCATCGCCGGCGAGCGGCGCTGGCGCGCGTCGCAGCGCGCCGGCCTGCATGAAGTGCCGGTGGTGGTGCTCGATGTCGCCGACGGCGCCGCGCTCGAGATCGCCATCATCGAAAACGTGCAGCGTTCCGACCTCAACGCGATGGAAGAAGCGCTCGGCTATCACGCCCTGGCGACCGATCACGGTCACAGCGCCGAGGAAGTTGCAAAGCTTGTCGGCAAGAGCCGCAGCCATGTCGCCAACATGATGCGGCTGACGAAATTGCCGGATGAGGTGCAGGCGATGATCGTTGCCGGCCAGCTCACCGCGGGGCACGCCCGCGCGTTGATCAGTGTGCCGGATGCGGTCGAGGCGGCGCGGCGCATCATCGCCGAAGGCTTGAGCGTGCGGCAGGTCGAGGCGCTGGCGCACGAAGCCGGCGTGCCGGAGCGCAAGCCGCAGAAGCCGCGCGCCGAGAAGGCACCGAAGGACGCCGACACCATCGAGCTGGAGCGCCGCATCAGCGATGTGCTCGGTCTTGCCGTCAGCGTCGATCACTGCGATAATGGCGCGGGCACCGTCAGCATTCGTTATGGCGATCTCGATCAGCTCGACGAAGTGCTGCGCCGGCTCGAGGCGGGTGCTAAGTAAATTTCTTACTTCATTCTTCCTGCTGCGCGGGAAGCAAAAAAGCCGGGATTTTTTCCCGGCTTTTTTTGTTACTATTTTGCGAATGTCAGCGCCGGCGCGCGTTGACCGCAATCGCCATCAGCGCCCGGCGGGCGATGGTGTCGGCCAGCGCGCTGTTGCGGCGCACGCCGATCGCCGCGTTGCCGAGCTGAACGATCGTGTCGGCCATGCGGTTGCTGTTGGTGTTGTTGAGGCTCGTGGTAACGATGTCCTTGCGCGAAAAGTGCAGGCGCGGAAAACCGCGCTCGAGCGCCAGATGCGCGGGCATGCCTTCGTCGACCAGCAGCGCCGCCTTGTGCAAGGCCGCCGCCTGGCGCTGCGCCGCCGAGATGATCGCGCCGGGATAGGTGCCCGCCGCCATCGCCTTGTTGAAATTCGTTTCGACATCGGCGACGCGGCCGGCGAACGCGGCATCGACGATCGGGTCGAGCGCGAGTTCGGAGGCGTCGGAGACGCAGGTGATCACGTCGTCGAGCGTGACCTCGCCGCGGCCATGGGCATAGAGCACCAGCTTCTGGACCTCGTTGCGCGAGGCCTGGCGGTCGCCGCCGAGAAGCGAGAGCAGCGCGCCCTGCGCATCGCGCGTGATCCGCAGGTTGGAGGCGCGCAGCTCGGTCTCGATCAGGCGCATGAGATCGCGCTCGGTGTCCGGAAAGCAGGCGATGGCGACCGCGGTGCGCGCTTTTTCGCAGAGCGTGCGCAGCGCGACATTCGGCCGAAGATTGCCGGCCTCGATCACGATGCGGCAATCGCGCGGCGGCTCCTCGATCAGCACCTCGACGCTTTTGACGAAGTACTTTGGATCGCCGCGCACGCGAATGGCGCGGCGGCCGCCGAACAGCGGCACCGTCATCGCCTCATCGACCAGCCGCGCCGGAGCGGAGCTGAGTTCTTCGTCGTCGAGGCGGACGAGCGCAAACGGATCGTTCGGATCATCGACGGCGGAGGCGCACAGCGCCTCTGCCCGTTCGCGAACGAGACCGGTGTCCGGCCCGTAGAGCAGAATGATCGGCCGGCCGGGATCCGGCTTGGCCAAGAATGCGTCGATCTCTTTGCCGCGCAGCGCAACCATGGCTTCCTGCGGGTCAGGTACCCGCAGTGAAGTATGCGGCCAGGCGGGTGTTGATGTTGTCGGCGATCTGCTTGGCGGCGCGGTCTTCGGCATCGCGCAGGCTGCGGATGCGGGCGAAGCGCTGCTCCTGGCCCGGATTGTCGAAGCTGACGACGGCGAAGGTGCTGCCGTTCACCACCGGCTTGCCGGTGGCGAGTTCGACGAGTTGGTAGCTCGCGTCGATGCCGTAGGTCTCGATGTCCGGACGGGCGGTACGGGTGTCGATAATCACCGAATTGCGCCGCGACGTGATCTTCAGATCAAGCCGGTGCGTCGGCGAGGAGCCGGTCGCGCCGCCATACATCTGGAACATCAGCGCGTTGCGGATATCGACGCCGACCCGCGCCTCGCGCGAGGCGGTGGGCAGGTTGAGCGGCGGCACCTCGACGCCTGCGAGCTTGTCCCGCAGGCTCGGCGAGCCGTCCGGCCGTTCGGCGTACATTGGCGTGAAACAGCCGGCGACGCTCGCCGACAGCGCCACCGCAGCCATCAGCCGGAAGACGATGCGCATCTTAAGCCACGACATTGACGATCCTTTGCGGAACCACGATCACCTTCTTGTGCGGCTTGCCGCCCAGCGCGGATTTTACCGCATCGAGCGCCAGAACGGCAGCCTCGATTTCCGAATTCTGGGCGCTGCGGGACACCGTGATGTCCGCCCGCTTCTTGCCGTTGATCTGGACCGGCAGCGTCACCGTGTCCGAAACCAGCAGGCTTTCCTCGAGCTTCGGCCACGCCGCCTCGGAAACGAGGGTCTGATGGCCGAGCGCCGCCCAGCATTCTTCAGCAAGATGCGGCGTCATCGGGGCGATGAGCTGCACCATGACATCGAAGGCCTCGCGCGCTGCGGCGGCGAGGGCGGCATCGTTCGCCAGCGGCTTTTTCGGATCGTCGACGACCTCATGGAGGGTGCCGACGAACGAATAGATCTTTGCGATGGCGGTGTTGAAGCGCAGCCGCTCGATGCTTTGCGAAACATCGGCGAGCGCCTGATGGGTCGCGGTGCGCAGCGCCTTGGCGGCGGGGTTGCCGTTGTCGATCGCGGTGCCGGACGGCGGCAGGAGCGGCGCCGCTGCCGAGACAAGACGCCAGACCCGCTGCACGAGGCGCGAGGCGCCCTGCACGCTTTCCTCGCTCCAGATCACGTCGCGATCGGGCGGCGAGTCGGACAGCATGAACCAGCGCGCGGTGTCCGCGCCGTAGGTCGCGATGATGTCGTCGGGATCGACCGTGTTGCGCTTCGACTTCGACATCTTTTCGATCGGGCCGATGGTCACCGGCTCGCCGGTCGAGAGCAGGATCGCGGTGCGCTGCTCGCCTTCGTGGCTGATGTTGATTTCGGCCGGGGAGACGAAGGCGCCGCTTGCACTCTTGTAGGTCTCGTGGACCACCATGCCCTGCGTGAACAGGCCATCGAACGGCTCGTCGAGATCGATGTGGCCGGTCGCCTTCATCGCGCGCGTGAAGAAGCGGCTGTAGAGCAGGTGCAGGATCGCGTGTTCGATGCCGCCGATATACTGGTCGACCGGCAGCATGCGGTCGACGACGTTGCGCGTCGTCGGCGCGTCCTCGTTCCACGGATCGGTGAAGCGGGCGAAATACCACGAGGAGTCGACAAAGGTGTCCATCGTGTCGGTTTCGCGCCGCGCCTTGCCGCCGCATTGCGGGCAGTTGACGTGCTTCCAGCTCGCATGGCGATCCAGCGGATTGCCGGGACGATCGAACTCGATGTCTTCCGGCAGCTCGACCGGCAGGTCCTTGACCGGCACCGGCACGACGCCGCAGGTCTCGCAATGGATGATCGGGATCGGGCAGCCCCAGTAGCGCTGGCGCGAAATGCCCCAGTCGCGCAGGCGGAAATTGACCTGCCGTTCGCCGACCGGCGCATTGCCGAGCGTCGCGGCCTCGAGCCGCTTTGCGACTTCCTCGGTCGCTTCCGCAATGGTCATGCCGTCGAGGAAGCGCGAATTGATCAGCCGGCCGTCGCCGTCATAGGCGGTGTCGGTGATCACGAAGGTCTTCGGATCCTGGCCTTCGGGGCAGACCACCGGAGTGTTGCCGAGGCCATAGACGTTGACGAAATCGAGGTCGCGCTGGTCGTGCGCCGGGCAGCCGAAGATCGCGCCGGTGCCGTAGTCCATCAGGACGAAATTGGCGACATAGACCGGCAGCTTCCAGTCGGGATCGAACGGGTGAAGCACCCGCAGGCCGGTGTCGATGCCCTTCTTCTCGGTGGTTTCGATCGCCTCGCGCGCGGTGCCGGTGTGGCTGCATTCCTCGAGGAAGGCGGCGACCGCCGGATTGCTCTTGGCGAGCTCCTTCGACAGCGGATGGTCCGGCGACAGTGCCAGGAACTTCGCGCCGAACAGCGTGTCGGGCCGGGTCGTGAAAATCTTGATTTCCGAGGTGGCCGCCGGCGCATTCGCGGCGTCGAGCGCGAAGCGGATCAACAGGCCCTCGGAGCGGCCGATCCAGTTGCGCTGCATCGTGCGCACCTTGTCGGGCCAGCGGTCGAGCCTGTCGAGCGAGGCCAGAAGATCTTCGGAATAGTCGCTGATCTTGAAGAACCACTGGGTCAGCTCGCGCTGCTCGACGAGCGCGCCGGAGCGCCAGCCGCGGCCGTCGATCACCTGCTCGTTGGCGAGCACGGTCTGGTCGACCGGATCCCAGTTGACCTTGGACTGCTTGCGCTCGACCAGCCCCGCCTTGAGGAAGTCGAGGAACATGCGCTGCTGGTGCTTGTAATAGGACGGATCGCAGGTCGCGATCTCGCGGCTCCAGTCGAGCGACAGGCCCATCGACTTGAGCTGGGTGCGCATGGTCGCGATGTTCTCGTACGTCCAGCTTTTGGGGTGGACCTTGTTGGCCATCGCGGCGTTCTCGGCGGGCATGCCGAAAGCGTCCCAGCCCATCGGATGCAGCACGTTGAAGCCCTTGGCGCGCTTGTAGCGCGCCACCACGTCGCCCATCGTGTAGTTGCGGACGTGGCCCATGTGGATGCGTCCCGACGGATAGGGGAACATCTCAAGGACGTAGTATTTCGGCCGGGTGTCGTCGTTGCGGGTCGAGAAGATCTGTTGATCGTCCCACTTCCTCTGCCAACGCGGTTCGGAATCGCGGGCGTTGTAACGTTCGTTGCTCATCAAATCGATATCTGCCGGCCGGCCCGGAACGTTGCCCGGGTGTCGAAGGGAAAAACGGTGCGGATCCTGATTTTAACGGACACGCCACTGAGCGGTTTCGGGGCCGCGACCGGAGGCGTTCCTTGCGCTGGACTAGGCCACAAAAGACCGTGCCGGGTCAATGTTTTGACGCGAAAAGCCTGCGCCAGGCCGCGGGCTGCCGCAGCGCCCGCCAAGATTGCGGGCGCGGGCGCGATGGCGTAGAGCCGTCGTGATGCCGGTTGCGGCATCGTGAATGCCCATTCGCCCGTTGCGACAAGGATGTGATCCCCCATGCCCACCCACGCGCCCTCCTTTCATGCCGGTCTGGCGGCAGTCGAGGACCAGATTCTGACCGCCTGCCGTGATGCCGGGCGCGAGCGGGCCTCGGTGAAACTGATCGCCGTCTCCAAAACCTTCGACGCGGCGGCGATTTCCCCGCTAATTGCCGCCGGGCAGCGGATTTTTGGCGAGAACCGCGTCCAGGAGGCCAAGGCCAAGTGGCCGGAACTGCAGGCGGCGCATCCGGGGCTGGAACTGCATCTGATCGGGCCGCTGCAGTCCAACAAGGCGCGGGAGGCGATTGCCCAGTTCGACGCCATTCACTCGGTCGACCGGCCGAGCCTGTGCGAGGCGCTGGCCAAGGAATTCGAGCGGACCGAGCGGCGGCCAAAACTGTTCGTCCAGATCAACACCGGCGAGGAGCCGCAAAAGGCCGGGATCGCGCCGCAGGAGGCGGACGCCTTCATCGCCGCCTGCCGCGATACCTATGGGCTCGCCATTTCCGGGCTGATGTGCATTCCGCCGGCAGATGAGGCGCCGGCGCCCCATTTCGCCCTGACCGCGAAGATCGCGGCCCGCAACGGCCTGTCCGAACTCTCGATGGGAATGAGCGCGGATTTTCCGATCGCGATCCAGTTCGGCGCGACCTATATCCGCGTTGGCTCCGCCATTTTTGGCCACCGCCCGCCCTTCAAGGTCGGCTAAGCGGCTTATTCGATTACGATTTTCGTCTCCGGGCCGAGCCGGGCGAGAAGCCGCAGCATCGCGGGCCCGGTCATCGCCACGCAGCCGGCGGTCGGGGCGAACCGAGGCCGGGCAAGGTGGAAAAACACCGCGCTGCCGCGGTTGGCGGTGCGCGGCCGCATGTTGTGGTCGATCTCGACGATGAAGTCGTAGAGGGGGTCGTCGCGCATCAGCCGGTCGCCGCTCGCGGTTCCCGTAAGGCGGATCGGCCGGTTGTAGCGCCGGTCGGCCGGATTCTCGCACCAGGCATCAAGGGGCGTGATCGGCACGATCGGCAGAAGCGTGCGCGGCCTAGCGTGCCGGTCGCGCCGCCACCACAATCGCACCGGATGGAAGACGCCGCGCGGGGTTCCGCCGTCGCCCTCGAATTTATTGGCGATGATGCCGCTGCGCCCGAGCGCCACGGGAATGCGCCAGTCTGGCGCGGTCAGCCAGCCAAGGCTTCGGGCCGAGGGGCGGCTGGTGACGCGGATCCACGGGAACGGCTGATCGGGGGGAAGGCGGGGCTGGTTGGTCATCGGAGGGTCGAGCGTCTCGGCACGGTGGTTTGATCGTACAGCTTGCGCTTCTCGCGAAGCATGTTCTATTCGTTCCGCATCGGATTCATGGCGAATTTGGCTAGTGATTCGCGCTAGATTAACCTGCTTTGGTCGCTTTGAGCGGGCCGGATGGCCAGGCGGGAAAAAGCACCCCGCCGAATGCCGTCTCCGTTCATCAACCTCCGCGTGAAGGATGGTCAGCAATGCCCAATGCCCGCAAGATCCTCATCGTAGATGACGACGCCGACTTGCGCGAGGCGCTGGTCGAACAGCTGGCGCTGCACGACGAATTCGAGACGCTCGCGGTCGATACCGGCGCAAAGGGCTGCCAGTCGGCCAAGGCCAATTCGCCCGATCTCATTTTGATGGATGTCGGTCTGCCGGACACCGACGGCCGCGAGGTTGTGCGCACCCTGCGCAAGACAGGCTTCAGCGCCCCGATCATCATGCTGACCGGCCACGACACCGACGCCGATACGATTCTCGGTCTTGAATCCGGCGCCAATGACTATGTCGTGAAGCCGTTCCGCTTTGCCGTGCTGCTCGCGCGGATCCGCGCGCAGCTTCGCCAGCACGAGGCCAGTGAGGATGCGGTGTTCTCGATCGGCCGCTACAGCTTCCGTCCCGGCTCGAAGCTTCTGACCGACGCCGATTCGAAAAAGATCCGGCTCACCGAAAAGGAGACCGCGATCTTGCGCTTCCTCTATCGCGCGGGGTTGCACCCGGTTTCGCGCGAGACGCTGCTGCAGGAAGTCTGGGGATACAATTCGGGCGTGACCACGCATACATTGGAAACGCACATCTACCGTCTTCGCCAGAAGATCGAGAAGGACGCGGCCACACCCGAACTCCTCGTGACGGAGGCGGGCGGTTACAAGCTCGTACCATAGAGGATGGGTCGACTGACGCGCCCCGAGACAGACTTGATGCGGATGCCTTGCCACAGCGATGCGAGGCGCGATGTCGCTTGAAGACGATATTGCGCAGCTCTCCCGCGTGCCGACCTTGCGGCTGTTGGGGAGCGATGCGCTGCGGATGCTCGCGATTGCTTCGGAGCAGCGCAACCTCGCGGCCGGCGAGGTGCTGTTTCGCGCCGGCGATGCCGCCGATGCGGGGTATGTCGTCCAGCGTGGCGCGCTCAACATCAGCGTCGACGATGGCAGCGGCCAGAGCGTCGTTGCCGGTCCCGATGCGCTGCTCGGCGAACTGGCGCTGGTGATGGTGATCCAGCGTCCCGGCACCGCGACGGCGCTCGAAAACACCTCGGTACTGCGGATCTCCCGCACCCTGTTTCAGCGCGTGCTGGAAAGCGATCCGCTGGCGGCGCGGCGACTGCGCGACGAATTCATGATCCGCACCAGTCAGGTGATCAGCGATCTCACCGTGATCAGCGGGCGCCTGCTCTGATTATTTTCACGCAGCCTTGATCGAAACTCAGAGGTCAAGGCTGATCGTCACCGGCACATGGTCGGACGGGCGTTCCCAGCCGCGCGCCTCGCGTGTGACGGAAAAATCGCTGACGCGGTCGCCGAGCGCCGGCGACACCCAGATGTGATCGAGGCGGCGGCCGCGATTGGAGCCGGCCCAATCGGCCGCGCGATAGCTCCACCAAGTATAGACCTTTTCCGACATCGGGATCTTGTCCCGCGCCACGTCGCGCCATTGCCCCGCCGCCTGCACGGCGAGGAGCTTTTCGCACTCGATCGGCGTATGCGAGACGATTTTGAGCATCTGTTTGTGCGACCACACGTCATGCTCGTGCGGCGCGACGTTGAGATCGCCGACGAGAACGTGATGCTCGCCGTCCTTGGGATGCAGCGGCTCGCAGTCGCGCATCTCGTCGAGGAAGTCGAGCTTGTGCGCGAATTTCGGATTGGCTGCGGGATCGGGGATGTCGCCGCCGGCGGGGACGTAGAAGTTGTGCACGACGAGCGGCTTCGGCAGGCCCGCGCTGCCGCCGAGCGCGACCGAGATATGTCGTGAATCGAGGTTGTTGCAGAACGTGCGGATATCGGAGCTGTCGAACGGAAGGCGCGAGATCACCGCGACGCCGTGATAGCCCTTCTGGCCGTTGACCGCGACATACTCATAGCCCGCCCGCCGCAGTTCCTTGCGCGGAAAGGCGTCGTCGGGGCACTTGGTTTCCTGCAGGCACAGAATGTCGGGCTTGGTTTCCGAGAGAAACTGCGTGACCAGATCGATCCGCAGCCGCACCGAATTGATGTTCCACGTCGTCAACTTCAAACGCATTGCCACCCCGACCGCCAAAGCTCTTGCTATCGGGCCAAGGGCCTACAACGTTTTGCGCGATAAGAGAAATGCGCGGGCCTTGTTTTCCCGCGGCGATATCCCGCGCCTTGCGCGCATCACTGATTGGGCGAGGAATAGTTGGTGAAGTCGATGCGGAAGATCGACGGATCGGGCCGCTTGGCCAGATCGACATTATAGACCGCGACCGTGGTGTCGTATCCCTGCTGGTCGGTGATGGTCCACTGCTTGAGCTGGTTGTCCTTGGCGTCAAGCATCAGCATCAGGCGGCTGGTACCAACCAGCGCGTGTTTTTCCTCGATGGTGACCGAGATGTAGAGATCGTCGGCGGTGACGGTGACGACATTGGCGTCCCGCATCAGGTCGATCTGGTTCGACAGCAGAAAGCGCAGCGGCGTCTGCGACAGCGGGAAGACGTCCTGCGTTGCAAGCTTGCGGTCGCGCACCACTACGGATGTGCCGTCAGCGACGATCGCGATCGGGCTCGGCGCGTCGTATTCGAAGCGGATCTTGCCCGGCTTCTGCATGTAGAAGTCGCCGGTTGTCCGCCGGCCGTCCGGGCCGACCTGAACGAAATTGCCGACCATGGTCTGCACGGTGGTGAGATAGTTGCTGACTCGCGCAACCAGCGTGCGCTGCGCCGGGCTGAGCGTCGAAAAGATGCTGGTCGGCGCGCGGTTGCGCGGGTTGGGGATGATCGGCGTCGGCACGGGCTCGGACTGCTGCGCGCCCGGTTTAGCGGCTGCGGCCGCCCCGCCTGCGGTGATCGAAAGCGGCTGATTGGCGCCGGCCATTTGCACCGGGGTGGGGGCCGCCGCAACCACACGATTGCGCGACGCGGGCGCCGGGCGCGGCATCGGAACCGGGTCGGCGACAGCCGGGCTGACCGCAGGCGCGATCAGGGTGCCGATCAGCGCGGCGCAGGCGGGCAGCCGCGCAAGGCGTCCGGGCAGAATGGAGGCAAGGCTTTTGGGGGGCGCGATCAATCTGTGTTTCCGTCCGGCTGCTCGGCTGAACCGGACCGTTGCGGTCGGTACGCTCTCTGGCGCTAACCCGTTGCTGTGGCGATTTCGCGGCCCGGGCTGCGCTTTGGGTGTGATTTTCCGTATCAAAAGCCGTCCTCTTCCTCGGGGAGGAGGATCTCGCGCTTGCCGGCGTGGTTGGCCTGGCTGACGATGCCTTCCTGTTCCATCCGTTCCATCAGGGACGCGGCGCGGTTGTAGCCGATCTGCAGCCGCCGCTGGATATAGCTCGTCGAGGCCTTTCGGTCGCGCCGGACGATCTGCACCGCCTGCGCGAACAGGTCGCCGCCATCGCCGCCGCCCATGCCGGTCTGGTCGAACACCGCGCCGTCCTCCTCGGTCTCTTCCTCGGCGGTGACGGCTTCGAGGTAGTCCGGCGAGCCCTGCGTCTTGAGGTGCTTGACAACTTTTTCGACTTCCTCGTCGGACACGAAGGGGCCGTGGACGCGGCTGATGCGTCCGCCGCCGGCCATGTACAGCATGTCGCCCTGGCCAAGCAGCTGTTCGGCACCCATCTCGCCGAGAATGGTGCGGCTGTCGATCTTCGAGGTGACCTGAAACGAGATGCGGGTCGGGAAGTTGGCCTTGATCGTGCCGGTGATGACGTCGACCGACGGGCGCTGGGTGGCGAGGACGACGTGCAGGCCGGCGGCGCGCGCCATCTGCGCGAGGCGCTGCACGGTGCCTTCGATGTCCTTGCCCGCGACCATCATCAGGTCGGCCATCTCGTCGACGATGATGACGATGTAGGGCAGCGGTTCGAGCGCGAGCTTTTCTTCCTCGTAGATCGCCCTGCCGGTTTCCTTGTCGAAGCCAGTGTGAACGGTGCGCGTCAATTCCTCGCCGCGCTCGGCCGCTTCGCGGACGCGCGTGTTGTAGCCGTCGATGTTGCGGACGCCGAGCTTCGACATCTTCTTGTAGCGCTCTTCCATCTCGCGCACGGCCCATTTCAGCGCGACGACCGCCTTCTTCGGATCGGTCACGACTGGCGTGAGCAGATGCGGAATGCCGTCGTAGACCGACAGTTCGAGCATCTTTGGATCGACCATGATGAGCCGGCACTGGTCGGGCCGCAGCCGGTAGAGCAGGCTCAAAATCATGGTGTTGATGGCGACCGACTTACCCGAGCCGGTGGTACCTGCGATCAACAGGTGCGGCATGCGCGCAAGGTCGACGATGATCGACTCGCCGCCGATGTTCTTGCCAAGGCAGAGCGGCAGCTTGGCGACGCCGGCATTGGCGTCCTTCGCCGCGAGCAGTTCGCGCAGGAAAACTTTTTCGCGGATCGCGTTCGGCAGTTCGATGCCGATGGCGTTGCGGCCGGGCACGACGGCGACGCGCGCCGACAACGCGCTCATCGAGCGGGCGATGTCGTCGGCAAGGCCGATGACGCGCGAGGACTTGATACCCGGCGCGGGTTCGAGTTCGTACAGCGTCACCACCGGGCCGGGGTTGGCCTTGATGATTTCACCGCGCACGCCAAAGTCCTGCAGCACGCCCTCGAGCAGGCGCGAATTGTTCTCGAGCTCAGCCTTGTTGGCCGGCGCGCGGTCGGAGGCTCGCGGCTGGCTCAGCACGTTCATCGGCGGCAGTTCGAACTCCGCGGCCGGCTTGCGCACCGGGGCGCGCGGCTCGGCGCGCTTGCGCGCAGCGCGCGCCGGCGCAGGCGGCGGAACGTCGTCCTCCTCTTCGTCCTCGACGTCGTCGTAATCGTCGTCGTCATAGGCGGCGCGGTCGTCCGCGTCGTCATGATCATCATCATCGTCCGGCACGATGGAGGGCGCGCGGCCGCCGAAATTGGGTTCGCGAAGATTTGGCTCGCGCCGTTCGCCGGCGGTGCGCGTCGGCTCGCGGCTCGCGACGAAGCCGTGATAGGCGCGCACCAACAGCCGGCCGAGGCGCGCCTTGATGCTCATCAGCGCATGGACCACCATGCCGATCGATACCGAGGTGCGATCGTCGCTGCTCTCATCGAGCGGCGTGTCCTCGATGATGTCGTCGAGCGTCTCCGGCTCGGTTTCCTTCGCGCCCCATCCGCTGGCGATGACGAAGGTGACGATCATCGCCGCCGCGAGAATGACGCCGAGGCAAAGAAAGAAAATGAAACCGGGCGGCCCGAGCACGACGGCGGGCGCGCGCACCAGCGCATCGCCGACGACGCCGCCAAGGCCGGTCGGCAGCGGCCATTTGCTGTTGCCGGGAAAACAGCTTGCCAGTCCCGCGGCGGCAACGACCGCGAGCACCCAGCAGCCGATGCGCAGCGCCGGCCGGTCGAACGGGCGATGCGTCAGCATCCGCCAGCCCCACACCGCCACCGGCAGGATCAGCATGATCGCGCCGAGGCCAAGGATCTGCATCAGCAGGTCGGCGAAGATCGCGCCGGGATAGCCGAGGACGTTGCGGATCTTGCCGGCGGTCGCGTGGCTGAGGCTCGGATCGAGCACCGACCATGTCGCGAGCGCGGCGACGATCAATCCCGACAGGGCGAGCAGGCCAAGCCCGGCCAGCTCGCGCAGACGCCGCGCCAGCATCTCCCGAATGGGATCTGGCAACTGTCCGACGATGGGAATGACGCGCTCGATCGCTGTCATGCTCATGGGCCTCGATCAATCCGAACTTTTCGACTCCAGAACCCGCACCATGCGGTGCAGGGCTTCTTCGGTCACTTCACTGTTTTGCACCATCGCGACGCGGATGTAGCCCGCGCCGGGATTGCTTCCGTCTGGCATTGCGCGCGCAAGATAGCTGCCCGGCACAACGCGCACGCCGCCGTTGCGGAAGAGGTCAAGCGCGGCGCGCTCGTCGCCGCCATAGGCGGATACATCGAGCCAGAGGCAGAACCCGCCATCGGGGCGGCGATAGCCGAACCGCGAGCCAAGAATTTTGTCGGCGAGATCGAACTTGATCCCGTACAGCCGCCGGTTTTCCTCGACATGCGCCTCGTCGCCATAGGCGGCGATCGCCACATGCTGCAGCGGCACCGGCACCTGCGGCGCGGCGACATTGCGCAGCTCATGAAAGCGCGCGAGGAATTGTTTATCGCCGGCGACAAAGCCGACCCGCAGGCCGGGAAGATTGGAGCGCTTCGACAGCGACTGGAAGGCGACGACGTTGCGAAAATCGGGACCGGCGGAGGCGAGCATGCTGCCGGGCGCGGTGCGCGTGTAGATCTCCGAATAGCATTCGTCGCTGAGAACGATGAAGTTGTACTTTTCCGCCAGCGCATGAACGCGCGCAAAATAATCTTTGGTCGCGACCGCGCCCTGCGGGTTGGCAGGGGAGGCGAGGTAGAACGCGACGGTGTGCTCGAGCGTCGCCTCATCGAGCGTGTCGAGATCGGGCAGAAAGCCGTTCTCGCGCGTGGTCGCGAGGTAGATCGGCTCGCATCCGGCAGCGCGGATGCCGGCGGCATAGGCCGGATAAAACGGATTGGGCAAGAGGATCGCGCCGTGTGGCTTGTCGATCATGCGCGCCGCGGCGATGGCGGCGAAGAACAAGCCCTCGCGGCTGCCGTTGAGGACGAGCACTTCGGTTTCCGGATCGATCGCGCGCAGGGAAAAACGGCGCGACAGCCATGCCGCAGCGGCGGCGCGAAACGGCAGAATGCCCTTCGACAGCGGATAGCGGCCGAACTCGGCGACATGCTCGGCGAGCACCCGGCCGACGAATTCCGGCTGGGTGTGCTGCGGCTCGCCCACGGACAGGTTGATCAGCGGCTGGCTTGGCGCGTGTCCGGCCAAAAGATCCGTCAGCCGAGCGAACGGCGAGCGCTCGCTCTCCGCTGGGCCAGCGCCAGCGGCGGGCCCGGAGGTGGGCTTGGAAAACGGGATCGTGGTCATGCAGCGCGCCAGCAACTTTCGAAACCCGCCGATGCCGCTTGGGCCGGACAGGAAGTCCGGTCAGGCGGTCGCGCGGAAAGGTTTGGCGTTCACCATAGGTGCGGCGAGGTTAAGGCGCGATTAACCATCGCAAAATGGAACCACCGGACACCGCCGATGATAAATGGGGTTTTCGGCCTTTTTCGCCGAAAACCCCGTTCTGCCTGGCAGTCGGCGGTTCAGAAGTTGTAGGCGCGCTCGGTGTGGTTGGTGAGGTCGAGGCCCTCGCGTTCGGTCTCGACCTTGACCCGCAGCCCGACCGTGAGGTCGACTACCTTGTAGATGATCGTCGATCCGATGCCGCACCATGCCAGCGTCAGCGCCACGCCCTTGGCCTGCGCGATCATCTGGGCGACCGCGTCATAGTCGGCGACCTTGCCGGCAACGTAGTCCATCACGCCAGTGCCGCCGAGGGCCGGGTTGACCAGAATGCCGGTCCCGAGGGCGCCGATGATGCCGCCGATGCAGTGGACGCCGAAGGCATCGAGGGAGTCGTCGTAGCCGAGGCTGTTCTTGACCACCGTGCAGAACAGCAGACAGACGCCGCCGGCGACGAGGCCGAGGACGATCGATCCCATCGGTCCGGCGAAGCCCGAAGCCGGCGTCACCGCGACCAGGCCCGCGACCGCGCCGGAAATAATGCCGAGCAGGGAGGGATGGCCACGGGTAAGCCATTCGATGAACATCCACGACAGCGCCGCGGCGGCGGTGGCGAGGAAAGTGTTGGCCATCGCCAGCGCGGCGGTGCCGTTGGCTTCGAGGCTGGAGCCGGCGTTGAAGCCGAACCAGCCGACCCAGAGGAGGGCGGCGCCGACCATGCTCAAGGTCAAAGCGTGCGGGGCCATCAGTTCGCGCCGGTAGCCGGTGCGCGCGCCGACCATCAGGGCGCCGATCAGGCCCGCGAGACCGGCGTTGATGTGGACGACGGTGCCGCCGGCGAAATCGAGTGCGCCCCAGAGGTAGATCCGTCCACCGTCGGCGAGGACCGCGTCGAGATTGGCCTGCGCGGCGGCCTTGGCATCAGGCCCGGCGGCGGCGACCGCCTTGGCCGCTTCGGTGATCGCATCCGGTCCGGCCCAGTACCAGACCATGTGCGCGATCGGGAAATAGACGAAGGTCACCCAAAGCGGAATGAACAGCGCGACCGCCGCAAACTTCATCCGCTCAGCGAACGCGCCGACGATCAGGGCTGGCGTGATGGCCGCAAAAGTCATCTGGAAGCAAAAATACACCAGCTCCGAGATCTGGACGTTGGGGGTGAAGGTGCCGGCCAGAGCCTCCGGCGTGATGCCCATCATGAAGGCCTTGGACAGGCCGCCGATATAGGGCGAGCCGCCGGTGAAGGTGAGGCTGTAGCCATAAAATGCCCAGATCAGGCAGACGATGCAGACCGTGTAAAAGACCTGGATCAGCACCGAGAGCATGTTCTTGGATCGGACCAGCCCGCCATAGAACAGGGCGAGGCCGGGGATCGTCATCAGCAGCACCAGCGCGGATGCCGTAAGCATCCATGCGTTGTCGCTCTTGCTCAGCGCCGGTTCGGCAAAGGCGGGGGTGGCGGCGGTAAGGCAGGCGGCCATCAGCGCCGCCAGCTTGAGGCGAAAGGACAGAGAGGCGGGCATGATAAAGCTCCGACGAAAACGAGAAATGCGGCCGGGCGATCGCGCAAGCGCGTTTGCCCGCGGGAAATTGGCGCCGCGCTGCGGTTCAAAGGGCTGAGCCATCGACCTCTCCTGTGCGGATGCGGATGGCTCGCTCGAGATTGGTGACGAAGATCTTGCCGTCGCCGATATGGCCGGTCTTCGCCGTGGACAGGATGGCGTCGATCACGATCTCCACCTGGCTGGATGGGACCGCGACCTCGATCTTGAGCTTTGGGATGAAATTCACGGCGTATTCGGCGCCGCGATAGATCTCCGTATGGCCCTTTTGCCGGCCATAACCCTTGACCTCGGTGACGGTCAGTCCTTGGACGCCCAGTGCGGTGAGCGCGTCCCGCACTTCCTCCAATTTGAAGGGTTTGATGATCGCCGTTACGATTTTCATCGGTTTTGCCTTCCACTAGCCCGAACGGATCGCTCGGGGTGCCCCGAATGCGGGCTGCGCAAAAATGCGCGCAGACCCCGACACGCTAGTGGAAATCAAAAGCCGTGCCAGATCGGCAAATGCGTATAATTAGTTGAAATTATTTGATAAATTTTGAATTCTTGAGGTCGATGCTTGTTCGCGGACTCTGAAGGCGCGCCCAAAAAATAAGCCGGGTCTGCTTAATCCTGACGCAGCCGGTTCCGATGCCGGGCGAGGCCGCGGAAAGCGGCTCAGTCCTTGGCCTTTGCGATCCGCTCGCGGATCGAGCCTTCCTGCGCGACCGAGGCGACGAGTGTGCCGTCGGGCTTGAAGATCAGCCCGCGGGTGAGGCCGCGGCCGTTCTGCGAGCTCGGGCTGTCCTGGCTGTACAGCAGCCATTCGTCGGCGCGGAACGGGCGGTGGAACCACATCGCGTGGTCGAGGCTCGCCGGCATGATGCTTTTGTCGAACAGGGTGCGGCCGTAACGGGCCATCGCCGCGTCGAGCAGCGAGAAATCGGAGGCATAGGCCAGCGCGCACATGTGCATGGCCGGATCGTCGGGCAGCGTCGCCGCCGTCTTGATCCAGATATTGATCCGGCCGTCCTCGATCTTCTTGCCGAAGTAGCGCTGGAATTCGACCGGGCGCAGCTCGATCGGGCGGTCGGATTCATAGTAGCGGCGGATGAATTCCGGCATTTCGCTCAAAATCGGCTGCCGGGAGAGCTGCTCGGCGGTCAGCATGTCCGGCGTCGGGACGTCCGGCATCTTGTCCTGGTGGTCGAAATTGCTGACCTCGTCGACATGGAAGGACACCATCATCGAGAAGATCGCATGGCCGTGCTGGATCGCGGTGACGCGGCGGGTGTTGTAGCTGCGGCCGTCGCGAAGGCGGTCGACCTCATAAATGATCGGGATCTGAGGATCGCCCGGCAGCAAAAAGTAGCAGTGCAGCGAATGCGGCATCCGCCCTTCCACGGTGCGGCAGGCCGCCACCAGCGCCTGGCCGATCACCTGGCCGCCGAAGACCCGCTGCCAGCTGGTCTTCGGGCTGACGCCGCGGAACATGTTCACCTCGAGCGGCTCGATATCGAGGATGCTCAAAAGATCGATCAGGCTCTTTGACATCGGTCATCTTTCCGGTCGTATGGAAGGCTAAGTGACCCACAGGGCTTGTGTTCGGGCCGCGCCGGTTGCGATAGAGAGGTCGCGGATTGCTTGTCGCCCAGCCTTGCGCCACTGGCAAGAGTGAGGATCAAAATCGATGGCCAATAACAGCATCTTCATTGCGGGCGGCGGCTTCGCCGGTCTGGCGCTTGCGCTGGCGCTGCGGCAGGGGCTCGGGCCCGACGTACCGGTGATCGTGGCGGACCCGACCTTCACCGACGGCCCGGCCTATGATCCGCGCGCCTCCGCCATCGTCGCCGCCTGCCGCCGCCTGTTCGAGGCGATCGGCGCCTGGGACGACGTCGCGGCGGACGCCCAGCCGATCCTCGACATGGTGGTGACGGACAGCCGCCTCGAAGACGTCACGCGGCCGTCCTTCCTCACCTTTGCCGGAGAGGTCGAGCCCGGCGAGCCGTTCGCCCACATGATCGAGAACCGCATCCTGCTGGAGTCGCTGACGCGGCGGGCGCGCGAGGCCGGCGTCGAGCTGCGGACCACGGCGGTCACCGGCTATGCGGCCCGGCCGAACGGCATCACCGTGACGCTCGGTGACGGCATGGAGGTCGCCGCTTCGCTGCTGGTCGCCGCTGACGGCGCCAATTCGCGCCTGCGCGAGCGCGCGGGCATCCGCACCCACGGCTGGGAGTACGGCCAGTCCGGCATCGTTTTCAATGTCAGTCACGAGCGCGATCATGAGGGCCGCGCGATCGAGCATTTTTTCCCGGCCGGTCCTTTCGCCATCCTGCCGCTCACCGGCAAGCGGTCGTCGCTGGTCTGGACCGAGACCCGCAGGGAGGCGGCGCGCATCGTCGCGCTGCCGGCGGACGAGTTTCAGATCGAGCTCGAGAATCGCTTCGGCCTTGCGCTCGGCGAGGTCCGGCCGCTCGATCCGCCGCGGGCTTTTCCGCTGCGCTATTTCATGGCGCGCGAGTTCATCGCGCCGCGGATGGCGCTGGTCGGAGACGCCGCCCACGTCATTCATCCGATCGCCGGGCAGGGCCTCAATCTCGGGCTGAAGGATGTCGCGGCGCTGGCGGAGGTCGTGGTCGATGCCGCGCGGCTCGGCCTCGATTTCGGCCAGACCGATGTTTTGGAATCCTATCAGCGGTGGCGGCGCTTCGACACGATGGCGATGGGGGTGGCGACCAATTCGCTCAACCTGTTGTTCTCCAACCGCTCCTCGCTGCTGCGCGCTGCGCGCGACTTCGGTCTCGGTGTGGTCGATCGCCTGCCACCGCTCAAGAACGTTTTCATCCGCCAGGCGGCAGGGCTCGCGGGGCCGACGCCGCGGCTGTTGCGCGGCGAGGCGCTTTAAAGTCTCGGAGCAGGCTTCTCAGAGCAGGCTTGCGGCGATCGACCGCGGAGTCTCGAAAATCAGCGCGGCCTGCCGGGTCTTGAGCGCGTCGGGGGTCGCATAGCCCCACGTCACCGCGCCGAAACTTGCGCCGGCCTTGCGCGCGGCAACGGCGTCGCGGACCTCGTCGCCGATGCAGAGCGTGAGCTGCGGCGCGACGTTGAGCTGCTGCATGACGCGCCGGAATTGGACCGACTTGCCGAACAGCGACACGTCGCAGCTAAACGTCTCGAACAGCGGTTCGGCGTCGCCGAGCGAGCGGCACACATTGGCTTCGGCATCCGAACTGACGATCGCGAGCAGGAGGCCGCCGTCGCGCAGGGCTTGCAGCATCTCCATGGTGCCGGGAAACAGCGCCATGTCCGCGAAGCTTTCGGATTTCAGCCGCCGCATGAAGCGCGCGATCGCCGGCAGCTTCCACGCCGGCACTTCGAGATGGCGAATGATCTCGCGCGAGCTTTTTCCCCGCAGGGTTTCGACCTCGGCCTCTTCGATGCGGCGAAAGCTGTAGCGGTCGGCGGCTTCGTTCACCGCCCGCAGAAACCAGTCGAAGCTGTCGCAGAGCGTCCCGTCGAAATCGAAGATGACAAGCCGATACGGTTTCACGGGGCGGGTTTGTTCTAAGGCGGGGTCAGTCGATGCGCCTGGCTTCTTCCGGCAGCATGATCGGAATGCCGTCCCGGATCGGATAGGCGAGCTTGGCGGCGCGCGAGATCAGCTCCTGCCGGGCGCTGTCATACTCGAGCCGGCTCTTGGTCAGCGGGCATACGAGAATTTCGAGCAGCTTCGGATCGACGCTGTGTTCCGGCTGATTGGCAGTTGGGTTCGACATTGAGGCTCCGGTCGGTGGAATACGGCGGGACCAATGCGGATAGCGGGGGACCCCCGGTCACTGCAATGGCGGTTCGCCGCTGGTGGTTTTCTTGGCCAGATCCATCTGGGTGATCGCGATCAGAATTTCCGCGCGGGTCTTGAGATCCTTGGCTTCAAGAAGGGCCTGCTTTTCCGCCACGCCGTAAGGCGACATCATCGCCAGCGCATTGACCAGGGCCTCGTTGGCGGCGCTTTCGATGCCCTCCCAATCGACCTTGAGCTTGTTGACCTCGAGAAATTCGGTGAGCACCTCGAGCAGCGTCTTACGGTCGACCTCTTCCTCGCCTTTGCGCGGAATGAAATCGTCGGCATAGGGCCTGAAGTCGACGCGGCATTGCCGGTAGGCGGTGAGCGCCCGTACTTCCTCGATCACCTTGAAGCGGGCAACGCCGGTGAGTTCGAGGATGTAGCGGCCGTCGCCGGACTCCGCGAGCTGGGTGATGCGGCCGACGCAGCCGACGCTGAACAGCGGCGGGTTGCCTTCGAGATCCGAGCTCGAGTTTTCGGGCTGGATCATGCCGATCAGACGGTGGCCGTCGCGAAAGGCGTCGTCGACCATCGCGAGATAGCGCGGCTCAAAAATGTTCAGCGGCATCTGGCCGCGCGGCAGCAGCAACGCTCCCGGCAGCGGAAATACTGGGATGGTTTCGGGAAGCTCATGCGGGCCACGATACTCTGCGTTGATCGCCATGTTTTTTCTTCCAGAACTCAATCCCCGGCCCTCAGGCCGGGGCGTCGCCGCGGCAACCAGATTACGCGAACAGGACCGAGGACAGCTTGCGCCGCCCCTCGACCGTCGCCTCGTCGGTCGGACCCCATGCCTCGAAGAACTGGACGAGCTGCTTGCGGGCGCCGTCGTCGTTCCATTTGCGGTCGCGCTTGACGATCTCGATCAGATGGCCGAGCGCATCGGCGCGGTGGCCGCCGGCGTTGAGCGCGATGGCGAGATCGAAGCGCGCCTGATGGTCGGCAGGATTGGCGGCGACCTTGCCCTCGAGTTCGGCGACCGGGCCGAGCGACTTGGCCTGTTCGGCGAGGTCGATCATGGCCTGAACCGCCTTCACGGCGCCATCTTCACGGCTGGCCTCGGGGATCAGCGCAAGGGTCTGTTTGGCTTGCTCGATCGCGCCGGTCTCGGCATAGCAGCGGGCGAGGCCGGCGAGCGCCGGGATGTGGGTCGAGTCGATCGTAAGAGCTTCGGCATAGATCGCTGCTGCGTTGGCGATGTCGCCGGCCGCGAGCGCAGCCTCAGCCTCCGCGACCAGTTCTTCCGGGCCGCCGGGAGGAGGCGGCATGTCCTTGGTGAGCCGTTCGATGAAGGCGTTGATCTGGCTTTCCGGCTGCGCGCCCATGAAGCCGTCGGCCGGGCGGCCGTTGACAAAGGCGATCACGGCCGGGATCGACTGGATGCCCATCTGGCCGGGGATGTCCGGATGCTCGTCAATGTTCATCTTAACAAGCTTAACCCGGCCCTTGGCGGCGCGCACCGCCTTTTCGATGATCGGCGTGAGCTGCCGGCACGGGCCGCACCACGGCGCCCAGAAATCTATCAGCACCGGCTGGCGCTGCGACTCCTCGATGACATCCTTCATGAATGTCTGGGTTGTGGTGTCCTTGATCAGATCGGACGCGGTTTGTGCCGGGGTGGTTCCGCCCTGCTCAATTGTTGTCACATCATCCTCGCGAGAAATTTTTGGGAACACCTAGCTGTCGGCGCCCCTCAGCAAAACGGAGAAGCTGCTCCGGACACGGCCGCGCCGGCGGGCAACATCATTCTCAACCAAGATGGAGGTGCGGAACCTGAATTTCAATCCGCCTGCGATCGACTTTCTCTCGACAAATCTTTGGTCACTGTCACGCTGGCCGCAGAGCCGCCGTTGAGATTGACCCCGGGGCCAACTCTTGCCGGTTGTGGTGGCGGGTTTGCCAGCCAGGTCCGAAAGCGCAGGCCGCGCCAGCACATAGCGCGCAGGTGCGAACGCGGAATTTGCATGGAACGCGCGGCGCCGCTTAAGCTTTAGCCGTTCGCCGGCCGCGCCGGTCCGACATAACCGATATGATGAATGGAGTTGCCGAACCCGATGCTCGACAAACTGCGCCAGTTCATTTCCGACATCGCTTCAGCGGGAAGCGCGCCTCGCCCGATGTTCGGGGATGGCGACTATCGCCTTGCGGCTGCGGCGCTGCTGATTCACGTCATCTCGCTTGACGGCGCGCCATCCGAAGTCGAGCTCAAGAAACTCAAGTCGCTGCTCGAATTCCGCTTCGACCTCGAGCCCGAGGCGGCCGATCGCCTGATCGCCGAAGCAACGCTTGCGGAGGGCGGTGCGGTGGATCTGTTTCACTTCACCAGCGTGCTGATGCACTCGCTCGACGAAGGCGGCCGTCTGCGCATCGTCGAAATGATGTGGGAGCTGGTCTATGCCGACGATCATGTCACCGAGTTCGAGGAGAACGTCGTGTGGCGCGCGGCAGATCTGCTCGGCGTCTCGGGCCGCGACCGCGTCAACCTGCGAAATCTGATCGCCGCCGGCCGTCTCCCGGACGCAAAAGTCTGACTTGCGGTCGCGCAAACATACTGCATTCTCCCGCCATTGCCCCTCAGCAAGAGAATTCGAATATGAGCGATCGCGTGGCACTCGTGACGGGAGCGTCCTCGGGCATTGGCACCGAGCTGGCGAAGCTGTTTGCGGCGGACGGCCATCGGGTGATGCTGGTGGCGAGGCGGGCGGACCGGCTGGAGGCGCTGGCGAGGGAGATCGTCGCCGCCGGCGGCAAGCCGCCGATCACTCTGGCTTGCGATCTGGCCAAGCCGGAGGCGGGAGACGCAATCGCCGCGGCGCTGGCGAGCCACGGCGCCGAAGTCGAATATCTCGTCAACAATGCCGGCTATGGCCTTTCGGGCGAGGGCACGCAACTCGATCGGGCCGAACAGCTCGGCATGATCGACCTCAATATTCGCGCGCTCACCGATCTGACGCTCCGCTTCGCCGACACGGTTGCGCAGCATCGCGGCGGCATCCTCAATCTCGGATCGATCGCCGGCTTCCTGCCGGGGCCGGGAATGGCGGTCTATTACGCCAGCAAAGCCTATGTGATCTCGTTCTCCGAGGCGCTGCACCGCGAGCTGGGGCCGCGCGGGGTGCGGGTGACGGCGCTGTGCCCGGGGCCGGTGCCGACCGGGTTTCAGGCCCGCGCCGGGGTGACGCCCGGCCTCGATTCGACGCTGCTGAGCGTCTCGCCCGAACGCGCCGCACGGGAGGGCTATCGGGGCCTGATGGCCAACCGGCGTTTGGTGCTGCCGGGCGTGGGCGTCCGCCTGATTCCGTTCCTTCTGCGCTTTGCCCCGCGTGGCTGGGTGCTGGCGTCGGTCGGGCGCATTCAGGCGAAGCGGCGCTGACCGCGGCGCCGTCGGGCGGGTCGGCTGGACAGCGCCTACTGCGAACATCATAACGTCCCGGCAACCCTGGTCTTAATTTGGCCTGCTCGGCGGCTACAAAGGCATCTGGCGATTGCGCCGAATTGCGCTATGATTCCCGTATGATGGCGTCGAAGGAGAAGATCTTGGTCTCCCCTGCGATTGAAGGGCCCACCTGCGATGTGGCGGACAGGCCGCCGGAACTTTTGATCGATGGGGAGAAGGACCCGCGCCGCCATTTCCGCGATGGCGACGGTCCGCGCCCCGTTCTGATCGTGCTGCACCAGGAAACCTCGACCCCCGGACGGGTCGGAAATGCGCTGCGGGCGCAGGGCTACCGGCTCGACATCCGCCGCCCGCGCTTCGGCGAGCCGCTGCCGGAGACGCTCGACCATCACGCCGGGGCGATCGTGTTCGGCGGGCCGATGAGCGCCAATGATACCGACGACTACATCAAGCGCGAGATCGACTGGCTCGCGGTGCCGCTGAAGGAACAGCGCCCGCTGATCGGGATCTGCCTCGGCGCGCAGATGCTTGCCAAGCACCTTGGCGCCAGGGTGGCGCCGGATCCGCAGGGCCGGGCAAAGATCGGCTATTACGATATTTTGCCGACGGCGGCGGGCACGGCGGTCTGTCACGAATGGCCGATGCAGGCATATCACTGGCATCGCGAGGGGTTCGACCTGCCGGTCGGCGGGGAGCTTCTGGCGGAGGGTGCGGGCGCCGAGGTGTTTCCGGTTCAGGCGTTCCGCTACGGAACCGGGTACGGGCTGCAATTCCACCCCGACGTCACCTACGCGATGATGCATCGCTGGACGATTCGCGGCCACGAGCGGCTGGCGCTGCCCAATGCCCGGCCGCGCGCCGATCATTTCCGGTTTCGCGCGGTCTATGATCTCGCCGAGCGGCTGTGGCTGGAGAATTTTTTGAAGGCCTGGCTCCGCGACGAGCAGCACGTCGCCTTTCCGCTCGCTGCCGAATGAGGAAGGCGGGCGAAGGGATTTTGGGCGGCTATCGGCCAGGTAACATCGTCTGACGAGCGCAGTGCGGCACGCTAATCAGCGCCGCCGGTCAGCAGAGCAAAGTTGATCAGAACTGAGCGAGGGGTTTGGTGGAGCCGAGGGGAATCGAACCCCTGACCTCCTCATTGCGAACGAGGCGCTCTCCCATCTGAGCTACGGCCCCAAACCTGTCGCTGGCGCAGTGTGACCGAATCCGGCCAACCACGGCAAGCGCCGCCATTTACCCCCCTCCCGGTGCCAAGTCAACGAGGCGTTTCAACATTACGCCAAAACTTGCTTTTTCAGGGTCTTAAGGAGAGGGTCCCTTGTGAGAAGCAGGCCAAACCGATAGTTTGCGGCCCGTTCCCCCGACGATCCCGCATCGCGAGCACCAAGATCATGCGCGCCATCCTCGATATTGTTCTGATCGTTCTCGACCTCTATGTCTGGCTCCTGATCGCATCAGCAGTCTTGTCGTGGCTGATTGCGTTCAACGTGATCAACACCCGCAACCAGTTCGTGTCGGCGGTCGCGGAATTTTTGTACCGAATCACCGAGCCGGTGCTGAGACCGATTCGCTCGGCGCTGCCGAGCTTCGGCGGGCTCGACATCTCGCCGGTGATCGTCATCCTGATCATCCTGTTCCTGCAGCGGGTGATCGCCTACTACATCTATCCTAACGTGATCTGATCCGGGGATGAGTTCGGCCTCGATTGGCAGCAGCGATTGTTCGTTTGGACCTTGTTGATCGGCCTCCGATGACCCCGTGGCGTTACTCCGAAACCGGCATCAGCGTTGCCCTTCGCGTGACGCCTCGCGGCGGCCAGGACCGGATCGATGGCTGCGAGACGCTGGCGGATGGCCGCGCCGTGCTCAAGGTCCGGGTACGCGCGATCGCGGAAAGCGGCGCCGCCAATGCAGCCGTCATTCAACTGCTCGCCAAGGCACTCAAGGTGCCGAAAAGTTCAATTAAAGTCTTGTCCGGCGTCACTTCGCGACACAAGCAGATCGCCATCGCGGGCGATCCGCACGCGCTCGGCAATGCCCTGAAAATGTTGACAGCCCAGAGTCCGGACCGAACCGAAGAGGACGACCATGACCGCCCGGATCATTGATGGCAAAGCCGTCGCCGCCGAGCTTCGCTCGCGCGTTGCCGCCGAAGTCGCGCGCATCAGGAAAGAGCATCAGTTCACCCCCGGCCTTGCGGTGGTGCTGGTCGGCAACGACCCGGCCAGCGAGGTCTATGTCCGCAACAAGGGCCGCCAGACCGAGGCGGCGGGCATGGCGTCGTTCGAGCACAAGCTGCCGGCGAACGTGACGCAGGACGAGCTTTTGGCGCTGATCTCGCGCCTCAACCGCGACCCCGTGGTCCACGGCATTCTGGTGCAGCTGCCGCTGCCGCAGGGCCTTGATTCGCGCGCGATCATCGCCGCGATCGATCCGGCCAAGGATGTCGACGGACTGCATCCGGTGAACGCCGGGCGGCTCGCCAGCGGGTTGCCGGCGCTGACGCCGTGCACGCCGCTCGGCTGCATCATTTTGACCAAGACCGTGCACAAGTCGCTCGATGGTCTGGAGGCGATCGTGATCGGCCGCTCCAACCTCGTCGGGCGGCCGCTGGTGCAGCTCCTGCTCAACGAGAACGCCACCGTCACCATCGCCCATTCGCGGACCCGCGATCTCGCCGCGCTGTGCCGCCGTGCCGATCTCGTGTTCGCCGCAGTCGGCAAGCCGGAGATTGTTCGCGGCGACTGGCTCAAGCCCGGCGCTACCGTGATCGACGTCGGCATCAATCGCCTGCCCGGCGACGACGGCAAGAGCAAGCTCGTCGGCGATGTCGACTATGGCGAGGCGCTCGGCGTCGCGGGCGCGATCACGCCGGTGCCGGGCGGCGTCGGCCAGATGACGGTCGCCTGCCTGCTGGTCAACACGCTGCGGGCGGCCTGCGCCATCCATGGCATCGAAGCGCCCGCCGTCTGAGCGTTAGCGGGTGTTTTCGATCAGCCGCCGATAGAAGCGGATCATGTCGGCGTAGTTGGCGACGCTGAGGCGCTCGTTGGTGCCGTGGAAGCGGCCGAGATCGTCCTCTTTCGCCCAGACCGGCGAGAAGCGAAAAATATTGTCGGTGAGCCCGGCATAGTGCCGCGAGTCGGTGGTCGCGACCATCAGGCCGGGTGCGACGACGACGCTCGGAAAAATCTCGCGAACGGTGCGGTTCATCAGGTGCCAGGCGTCCCCGGCCGCCGGCGTGATCGGGGGCGGATCGGTGTTGCCGGGCTGCGGCGCGATCGTCACCCGCTCGTTGCCGATCACCTGCCGCACGCGCGCGGTGACGCTCGCCTGCGTGTCGCCGGGCAGCAGCCGGAAATTCACCGCGGCCTCGGCGTGGCCGGGCAGCACGTTGTCCTTGTTGCCGGCGTTGAAGATCGTCGGCGCGGTGGTGGTGCGCAGCATCGCGGCGGTTGCCGGCCCGGCTTCTAGTTGCCGCTGCACCAGCGGGCGAAACAGCCACAGGTTCGACAGCACCAGGCGATTGATCGGCTGCATCTCCGGCGCGACCACGTCGAACATTGCGCGGGCCGCGCCGCCGATCGAGGCAGGGAAGGGGTTGGCCTCGAGGCGCGCGATCGCGCTTGCGACATCGCCGATCGCGGTGTGGCGCGGCGGCAGCGAGGCATGGCCGGGCTGGCCTGAGGCCTTGAGCAGCAGCGTCGAATAGCCCTTCTCGGCAACGCCGATCAGCGCGACCGGCTTGTCGATGCCCTTGAGGATGCCGTCTGTGATCAGCAGGCCCTCGTCGAGCACGAAGCCGAGGCGGATGCCGCGCGATTGCAGCGTTGCCGCGATGGCCTTTGCGCCGCGCACGCCGCCGACTTCCTCGTCATGGCCGAAGGCAAAGTAGATCGTCTGGCGGGGGCGGTAGCCGTCTTTGGCGAGCGCTTCGGCCGCCTCCAGCATCGCAAACAGGTTGCCCTTGTCGTCCCAGGAGCCGCGACCCCAGATGAAGCCGTCGCGCACCGCGCCCTCGAACGGCGGCGCCTGCCAGTCGCCATCGGTGCCGGGCGCAATCGGCACCACGTCCTGATGCGCGAGCAGCGCGATCGGCGGGGCTGCCGGATCGCTCCCTTCCCAAGTGTAAAGCAGACTAAATGCACCGATCGCCTCGCGCTTGGCAACGGCGTGAAAGGCGGGAAAGCTGCTTGCGATGTGGTCATGAAGCGCCGCGAACTCGGCGGCGTTCGCTGAAGGATCGCTTGCATCGGAGACGGTTTTGAAGCGGATCGCCTGCGACAGCCGCTGCGCGGCGGCATCGACGTCCACCGGGGCGGGCGGCACCGCCGCAACCGCGATCTGGTGCGAGCCATGATTGATCGTATTCGAGACGAGAACGCCGGCAAGGATGGTCAGCGCAACCAGAATGAGCAGTACGATCTGGCGGATGCGCCTCAACCATCGCCTCATTGCCGTCGCCCCCGAGCGTTGCGCGGCGCGCTGGCCGCGTTTTTAAGCATCTTAGCCGAATTGTCCGCGCCAGCCACCGGCAAACGAAAAGGCCCGCAACGCGCACCGCTGCGGGCCTTCGAGATTGGGCTTTGGCTTGCGCGAAACGCTTACGCGCCTTTCGCCTTGGCGCGCTCGATCGCCTCGAGGATGAGCTTTTGCGCATCCTCGGTGTCGCCCCAGCGGATGACCTTCACCCACTTGTTCGGCTCGAGGTCCTTGTAGTGCTCGAAGAAGTGCTGGATCTGCTGCAGCGTGATCTGCGGCAGGTCGCGATAGCTCTTCACGTTCTCGTAGCGCTGGGTGAGCTTCGACGCCGGCACCGCGATGATCTTTTCGTCGCCGCCAGCTTCGTCCTCCATGTAGAGCACGCCGACCGGGCGCACGCGCATCACCGCGCCGGGAATGATCGCGCGGGTGTTGGCGATCAGCACGTCGCACGGGTCGCCGTCGTCGGACAGCGTGTGGGGAATGAAGCCGTAGTTACCCGGATAGCGCATCGCGGTATAGAGGAAACGGTCCACGAACAGCGTGCCGGCTTCCTTGTCGAGTTCGTACTTGATGGGCTCTCCGCCAACCGGCACCTCGATCACCACGTTGACCTCGTGGGGTGGATTGTTGCCGATCGGAATCGCGTCGATACGCATCATAGATCCATTTCTTTCTCGGCCGCGATCCGGGAATGTGCCGGACGGGCCCCCCGACTGTTCGGGATATGTCGCTTCATTCAATTGGTGAGAACTTTTCTTTGCGGCGAAAACATGCGCGTCTTCAGCCGTGGCGCGCTTTTAAGCCCGGACGATGGCGGTTCGTCAATTGCCCCAGGCGAACGCGACCTTATCGAGCGACTTGTCACCAAATCGTTCTGAGGAGCGGGCGACCATCCGGCCGCCGAGGCTGCGGTAAAAGCCGGTCGCCGGCTCGTTGTCGGACAGCGCCCAGATCACCACGCTTTTCAGGCCGCTCTGGGCGAGATCGCGCCGCGCCGCCGAGAACAGCTTGCGGCCGAAGCCGAGGCCCTGAAATTCCGGGCGCAGATAGATTTCGTAGATTTCGCCGTCGAATTGCAGGCTCCGCGCGCGGTTGCGGCCGTAATTGGCATAGCCTGCGATCTTGTCGCCGAACACCAGCACGCTGATGCGGCTACCCTTGCGGATAGCGCTTTGCCACCAGGCCGCGCCGCGGCGATGGATCAGTTTCTGCAACTCCGCACCGGGAATGATGCCCCGATAGGCCGACAGCCATGCCTCATCATGCACATCCGCGATGGCGGCTGCGTCTGTGGGCCGTGCTGGCCGGACCTCGATCAGGATGGTGCTCATGCACCTAATCAAAGCAAGACCCGGGCCGCGCTTCAAGATCTATCGTTAACGAAGCGTAAATGTGTGGGTTTTCAGCACCATTCGGGCCGAATTTGTTCCGAAATCGGACAAAATACCGCCGGTTCCGGCGCTGGGCGCGGCGTTCGGACGATTTTACCGGCTGATGGGGCGGTGATTTGCAGGACTGCCGCCCGCCCGGCAGTAGCTGCGGGCGGGCGGGCAGGACAGTTTTGTGCCGGGTGACCGGAAATGAGTCGGCTTATGCGACCTGTTCGCGAATCTTCTCGGCGCGCTTGCGCTCGTTCGGGTCGAGGTGGCGCTTGCGCAGGCGGATCGATTTCGGCGTGACTTCGACCAGCTCGTCGTCCTCGATGTAGGACAGCGCCTTTTCCAGCGTCATCTTGATCGGCGGCGTCAGCCGCACCGCCTCATCCTTGGCGGTGGTGCGGATGTTGGTGAGCTGCTTGCCCTTGAGCACGTTGATCTCGAGGTCGTTGTCGCGGTTGTGCTCGCCGACGATCATGCCGCGATAGACCTTCCAGCCCGGCTCGATCATCATCGGGCCGCGATCCTCGAGCTTCCACATCGCATAGGCCACCGCCTCGCCCTGGTCGTTCGAGATCAGGACGCCGTTGCGGCGACCGGCGATCTCGCCCTTGTAGGGGCCGTAGGCGTGGAACAGGCGGTTCATGATCGCGGTGCCGCGGGTGTCGGTCAGAAGCTCGCTCTGATAGCCGATCAGGCCGCGGGTCGGGGCATGGAACACGAGACGCTGGCGGTTGCCGCCGGAGGGGCGCATCTCAATCATGTCCGCCTTGCGCTCGCTCAGCTTCTGCACGACGACGCCGGAATGCTCCTCGTCGACGTCGATCACGACCTCTTCGATCGGCTCCTGCCATTCGCCGGTAGCCTCGTCCTTCTGCAGGACGACGCGCGGACGCGACACCGACAGCTCAAAGCCCTCGCGGCGCATGGTCTCGATCAGAATCGCGAGCTGCAGTTCGCCGCGGCCCGAAACCTCCATCGAGTCCTTCTCGGCTGATTCGACGACGCGCAGCGCGACGTTGCCCTCGGCCTCGCGCAGCAGGCGGTCGCGGATCATGCGGCTGGTCACCTTGTCGCCTTCGGTGCCGGCAAGCGGCGAGTTGTTGACGATGAAGGTCATTGACACAGTCGGCGGATCGATCGGCTGCGCCGAGAGCGGCGTGTCGACCGACGGATCGCAGAACGTATCGGCGACCGTGCCCTTGGTGAGGCCGGCGATGGCGACGATGTCGCCCGCCTGCGCTTCCTCGATCGGCGTGCGCTCGATGCCGCGGAAGGCGAGGATCTTTGTCAGGCGGCCCTGCTCGATGGTGCGGCCGTCGGCGCCGAGCACCTTCACCGCCTGGTTCGGCTTGATCGAGCCGGACGCGATGCGCCCGGTGATGATGCGGCCGAGATAGGGGTTGGCTTCGAGAATGGTGCCGATCATGCGGAACGGGCCTTCCTCGATCTTCGGCGGCGGAACGTGGCGCAAAATCAGCTCGAACATTGGCGCCATGCCGTCCTGCGGACCGTCCGGGCTCTCCGCCATCCAGCCGTTGCGGCCGGAGCCGTAGAGGATCGGGAAGTCGAGCTGCTCGTCGGTCGCATCGAGCGCGGCGAACAGGTCGAAGACCTCGTTGACGACTTCATTGACGCGCGCGTCGGGACGGTCGACCTTGTTGATCGCCACGATCGGGCGTAGGCCGAGCTTGAGCGCCTTGCTGACGACGAACTTCGTCTGCGGCATCGGGCCTTCGGCGGAGTCGACCAGCACGACGACGCCATCGACCATCGAGAGGATGCGCTCGACCTCGCCGCCGAAGTCGGCGTGGCCGGGGGTGTCGACGATGTTGATCTGGGTGTCGTGCCAATGCACCGAGGTGCACTTGGCGAGAATGGTGATGCCGCGCTCACGCTCGATGTCGCCGGAATCCATCACGCGTTCGCTGACGCGCTGGTTGTCGCGGAACGTGCCGGCGTAGTGGAGCAGCTTGTCGACGAGGGTGGTTTTGCCGTGGTCGACGTGAGCGATAATGGCGATGTTGCGAAGATTCATGGTCTGACTTTTCAGGTTCTCAGAAGCGACGCGCCAGTGGCGGTGCGATGTCGGCTGAATGAAAAAATGAGGATGGCGATCAAAACGCCAGCGGTGCCGCGTGAATTTGAGGCACGCAGGTTAGGTCGGGTCAGAAGCTGGTCAGGCTTGGCCAAGTCATGCGGATCGACTCATGGCAGCAGACAGTTCCTCAAGCGCCCGGCGACTGTGGCCGGGCCGCATCTGACCGCAATGGCGCCGCCCGGATCATCCGCGACGGAGGCGTTTCGGCCATGAGCGAGTTGAAAAGCGCCGTCCGGCGACTGTTCGGCCAGACACGAATACGCGTTTGCGGTGCAATATAGTGAGGAAATGCCAAAAAACAACGGCTTCCTTTTGCATGGCGCTGATCCACGGTCGCATTCCGGGCGCGGCGCTGCGCGAAAAAGCGCGAGTTACGGCGTGCGCACCTCGGCCGGAACCGGCACCGCCTCAGCGGGTGCTTTTCGTTGCGCATGGTCGCCGAGCCACGATTTGCGGTCGGCGACCGCGTTGTGGAACTGCTCCAGCGCAATGCTGAAGGCTGTGAGCGAGCCTTCGCCGATGCCGCCGCGCTCGAATCCGTCGAGCGTTCGCCGCATGATCTCGTCGGCGTCCGCCTGCATCCGGTCGAGTTCGTCGATCGAGTTCGATTGCCGCGCCTTCGCCAGCATTTCCAGAAGCTGCCCGCGAAGCGAGACCGCATTGCTCGGCTCGCCCTTGCGCAGGTAGCTGGCGAACCATGCGCCGACCGAGCCGATCGCCGACAGGCCCATCAAGGACCACCAGATGTAATCGCCGTAGCGGTCCATGAAGGATTTTTCTTCGCCGTCGACATAGGCCGCGGCGCCCGGATGCGCGGTGATCGCGGCATCCTTGTCGGTGTCCGGCGCCTCGATCCGCGCCGCCATCGGATAATCGGGGATCGCGGCCTGACGCACCGCGAAGATCTGGCGGGTGAGGGTGGCGACGACATTTTCGGACAGGTCGCTCTGCGCGACGATGTAGTGATTGAAGCTGAGCGTCTTCACATTGCCTTCGGGCTGCGACGGCGAGCCGCCGAACGCGCCGGCCGGGATTTCGTCGGCTTCATAGGCGGCGTTGCTCTGGGCGATGGCGTCCGCCGCGCCGATCGCCAAAAATGTCGGCGCACCCTCGTCGCGGCGCACTGCGTTGATGATCTCGATCGGGATCTTGTTCTTGATCGGGATCGCCGCGAGGAAGGCGTCGGCGCGGTGCTTGCGGATCGCGTCGAGTGCTTCACTCGGCTGCAGCTTGATCACCTCGACCTTGTCGGGATCGATGCTGTACTGGCGCAGGATGATTTTCAGGATCTGGATGTTGGAGATGCCGTAGCCGATGACGCCGACGCGGCGGCCGGCGAGATCGGCGATTTTTGTGATCGGCGGCCCGCTGACCGCGGCCTCGCCCTGGCGAGCCGGCACCCACATCACCACGACATTCTTGCGCATGGTGGCAACGGCCTGGGCATTCTTCGGCACATCGAGATCGCCGCGGATGACCGCAAGATCGGTCGCCTGCTCGGCGAGCGCGGCGGCGCTGGCCTTCGGATTTTCAGTGGCGACGGGGCGCAGCCGCACCGCAAGCTGCTGGCGCGCGAACAGTTGCGCGAGGCCTTGAACCATCTTGAAGTCGTCACTGTTCGGCGGGCCGACGGCGATTTTCAGGGTCGTAGGGCGCGTTGCGAAATAGTACGTCCCCGAGACGATGCCGATCAGCGCCAGCATCATGGCGAGGATGAAGAGCAGCAATTTGCGCCGGATCGAGCGGGGTGTTTCCGGCGAGAGCGATTCGTCCATCGCGATCCACTGGCAAGGGTTCGAGCGGTTTTAGCCGGCGCAATCGTCTTGATCCGAGCGGATTGTCAGATCAGGGTCATGCAAGCACAAATGCAACCAGCCGCGCCACAAGTCTGGCGCGGCTTTGGCCTGGAATTGTGGCACGATGCGGCAAGGCTGGGATCGAACGAGGAGGATGCGATGGAGCGATTGAGCGAGCCTGCGCGTAGCGAAGCTCTTAAAACCCTCAAAGGCTGGTCGGAGGTCGCCGGCCGCGACGCCATTACCCGCACCCTTGTGTTCAAGGATTTCAATGAGGCGTTCGGCTTCATGACGCGGGTCGCGCTGGTTGCCGAAAAGAGCAATCATCATCCGGAATGGCGCAACGTCTACCGCACCGTCGAGATCGTCCTTTCGACGCACGACGCCGGCGGCCTCACCAGCCGCGACATCGCGCTCGCCACCGCCATCGACCGCATCGCCGGACAGGGCGGCGGCACCTGACGATCGTGCGGCGCCGGTCTTGCCCGCCGGGCGGCCGATCCCCAGATAGCGGCGTGAGTTCATGCCAGTCTCACGCTTCTGCCGTGCAGAAGGAGGGAACCCGGTGACGATGATCGATGCTGTGACCGACTTCGAGCCTGCGCGCCGATTGGCGAAGGATCCGGAAAAAGTCCGGCGGCGGTTCTGGCGAGCGTTCAGCCGCATCAGCCGCGTCGCGGCGAAGCTGCCGTTCGCCGAGGATCTGCTCGCGGCCTATTACTGCGCCTTTGACCGAACGACGCCGCGCCATGTGCAGGCGGCGCTGCTCGGCGCGCTCGCCTATTTCATCCTGCCATTCGACATCATGCCGGACATGCTGCCCCTGCTCGGCTTTTCCGACGATGCCGCTGTTCTCGCCGCCGCAATCCGCATGGTGGCGAGCCACATCCGCCCGGATCACCGCGCGGCGGCGCGGGCCTTGCTGGCCCGCCATTCGGGGCCGCAGCCGAAGGCCGCCGGGGCAGCCGATACCGCCCCGGCCTGAAAGTTTGCGGCGCGGTTCCCGCCCGCCTTAAGGGTTGAGGATCACCTTGCCCATCGCCTGCCGCCCGGCCAGCACCTTGAGCGCCTCGGCGGTCTGGGCCAGCGGAAAGGTGCGATCGACGTGGGAGGAGATTTTTCCCTCCGCCGCCCAGCGAACCAGCTTTTCGAGATTTTGCCGGTTCTTTTGCGGGTTGACCTTGGTCCAGGCTCCCCAGAACACGCCGCGGATGTCGCAGCCCTTCAATAGTGCGAGGTTGAGCGGCATCTTGGGAATGTCCCCGGCGGCAAAGCCGATCACCAGGAACCGGCCCTCCCAGGCGATGGCGCGCAGCGCCGCTTCCGCAAAAGTTCCGCCGACCGGATCGAAGATGATGTCGACGCCTTTGCCGCCGGTGAGGCTTTTGAGGCCGTCCTTGAGGTCGTCCTTGGCGTAGTTGAGCAGCAGATCCGCGCCGTGCTCCTTGGCGAAGGCGAGTTTTTCGTCCGACGAGGCGCAGGCGATCACCTTCAGGCCGAGCTGCTTGCCGAGCTCGACCGCCGCCATCCCGGTTCCGCCCGCCGCGCCGAGCACCGCCAGCGTTTCGCCAGGCTGCGGCTTCGCCCGGTCTTCCAGCGCGTGCAGCGCGGTTCCATAAGTAATGATGATGCCGGCGGCGCGGTTGAAATCCAGCTCATCGGGGATCTTGATGATTGCGCTTACGGGCAGCGCGATCTTTTCGCGGGCGCCGTTGTGGCCGCAGGACGCCACCACCCGGTCGCCGACCTTGAGATCGCTCACACCCTCGCCGACGCTCTCGATCACCCCGGCAACCTCGGCGGCGGGCGAGAACGGGAACGGCGGCTTGATCTGATATTTGCCCTGTATCATCAGGATATCGAAAAAATTCAGCGCCGCCGCCTTGATCGCGATCACCGCCTCGCCGGGTCCGGCGACCGGGTCGGGAATATCGGCCAGCTGGAGGTCGTCGGGACCGCAGAATTGCGAGCAGAGCACGGCTTTCATGGCATTTCCTCATTACGATTTTCTATTTGGTCATATTCATGCAAGATTTGTCCGGAACGGACAAACTGAATTTGCCGGAGGTGCTTTGCGCGTAAGCCTTGCGTGAAACGAGGTCGCAGGAAGCGCCCGCCGCCTTTCCAAATCAGGCCGGGCCGGTTATTGCATCGCCAGTTCATCGGTGGATGATGGGGGCTCACCGAATCGAAATTCCGAGAAAAAGAGGCTCGCTCATGTCCGTGCGGCACACATTCATGATTCTTGCGGCAGGACTGGCGTTGATCGTCGACGGAACCCTTCCGGCGTCGACCGCCTCCGCGCAGCGCGCCGAGCCCACCCTGATGGGCCAATTCGGGGCGTGGGGCGCGTATGTCGCCGCGCCGGGCGGCAAGAAGACCTGCTTTGCGCTCTCCAAGCCGACCTCTTCGAAAACCGAGCCGCCGAACCGCCCGCGCGACACGGCCCACCTGTTCATTTCGACGCGGCCCGGCGAAAAGGTGATCAACGAGGTTTTCGTGCAGATCGGCTACCCGCTCAAGACCGACGCGGCATCGTCCATTGACGTCGGCGGCGTAAGCCACAACATGTACGCCGAAGGCGACGGGCTATGGATCAAGACCGCGAGCGAGGAAGGCCAGCTGGTCGACGCCCTGCGCCGCGGCAACGAGGCGGTGGTGAACGGAACCTCGTCGCGGGGCACCAAGACAACCGACGTGTTTTCGCTGCGGGGCCTGACCCAGGCGCTCGACCGGGTTGCACAGGAATGTAGCCGCTGACGCCGGCAGCGCGCGGCGCGATTGAACGGAACAGAGACGATGGTGAGCATGGCAGGCGAGGCGGCAGGCGCGACGGATGCGGCCCGCGTTGAGACGCCGATCGAGAAGGCGCCGCTCGAGACTTACGTGCCGCTCTCCCGTCCGTCCCTGATCGGGCTGTCGCGCGAGCAGCTCTCGGAGTGTCTTGCCTCGGTCGGCGTGCCGGCGGGGCAGCGCAAGATGCGCGCCCAGCAGTTGTGGCACTGGATGTATGTACGCGGCGCGCACTCGTTCGATGCGATGTCGAATGTCTCGAAAGAGATGCGGGCAACCCTCGCCGAGCATTTTACGGTCGACCGGCCGGAAGTCGTCGCCGAGCAGATCTCCAACGACGGCACCCGCAAGTGGCTGCTGCGCCTGCCGAGCGAACACCCCTCTGAGCGCCCGCATGAGGTCGAGTGCGTCTATATCCCGGAGACCGATCGCGGCACGCTGTGCGTGTCGTCCCAGGTCGGCTGCACGCTGAACTGCTCGTTCTGCCACACCGGCACGCAGCGCCTTGTCCGCAACCTCACCCCCGGCGAGATCGTCGGGCAGATCATGATCGCCAAGGACCGGCTCAACGACTGGGCCGAGCGCGACACCCCGACCGGCGGCCGTCTCGTCACCAACATCGTGATGATGGGCATGGGCGAGCCGCTCTATAATTTCGAGGCTGTTCGCGACGCGCTGCTGATCGTGTCCGACAATGAGGGCATCGGCATTTCAAAGCGCCGCATCACGCTCTCGACGTCCGGCGTGGTGCCGAACATCTATCGCACCGGCGAGGAGATTGGCGTGTCGCTGGCGATCTCGCTGCACGCGGTCACCAACGAGCTGCGCAACGTGCTCGTGCCGATCAACAAAAAATATCCGATCGAGCAACTGCTCGAGGCCTGTCGTAATTACCCGGGCGTTTCCAATGCGCGCCGCATCACGTTCGAATACGTCATGCTCAAGGGCGTCAATGACTCGCTCGACGATGCCAAGCGGCTGGTGCACCTGCTCAAGGGTATTCCCGCCAAGATCAACCTCATCCCGTTCAATCCGTGGCCCGGCTCGATCTATGAATGCTCGGACTGGGATCAGATCGAAAAATTCTCCGAATACGTGTTCAACGCGGGCTATTCGTCGCCGGTGCGGACGCCGCGCGGACGCGACATTCTCGCAGCCTGCGGCCAGCTCAAATCCGAGACCGAAAAACTGTCGGCTCGCGAACGGCAGGCGCTGCGCGCCATGGCGATGACGGACTGAGAGGGCGCGGAGGAAGCGCCGCCGGGATGCGCCCGCGGCCGCGCAGAGCGATACGCAAGAACGAGAGTTCGCGATGACTGTGATCGGCCGCCTTTTCCTGATTTTCATCGGCATCTGTGCGGCCTGCGTCGCGGCCGGGCTCGTGGTTCTGCTGGCGATCCTGTTTCCCGATGTCAGCGACGTGACGATCGGCCCGCTTGATGACGGCAGCGTCAACCTGTTCCTTACATTCGGCCTGATCTTCGTCTCCGGCTTTGCGCTGGTCCCGGCCCTCATCGTGGTGCTGATCACCGAGATGTTCGCCATTCGCAGCGCGCTCGCCTATGCGGTGGGCGGGGCGATTTCCGGCGCGATTTGTTATCTCAGCCTCGTGCCATTCGATCCCGACACGATCACCTTTGTCGGCGTCGTTCGCCGCGATCTCGAAGTGATGACCGGCGCGGGCATCGTCGCGGGCCTGGTCTACTGGCTGATCGCCGGGCGCAGGGCCGGCACGTGGCGTGCGCCCCAGCCGTCGCTGCCGCTCACTCCTCCGCCGCAGGTGCCGTCGCCCGACGCGCCGCCACCGGAACAGCGCCGGGTCGATTGAAGGCGGCCGGCCTTTCCATCCGATCTGTCGTCGGTTAGAACCCGGGCGGCTTTGCGCCAGATCCGTTCAAAAGCTTCGCCCGTCCGCGACGGCGCGTGGTCCTGAAAATCGCGCTCGCGCGCCGCAACCTCCAGAGTCGTCATGAACCGAACCGGCCTCATCATCGCTTTGCTCGTGACGATTGCCTGCGCCGTGGTGTTCGGACTTCATCCCGACCTCGATCTGAAGCTCGCCGGGCTGTTCTACGATCCCGCGACCAAAACCTTCCCGGTCAAGTTCAACGGCTTTGCGCAGTTCGCCCGCGATGCGGCGATGTGGATCGCCTGGGCCTTTGCGGCGCCGGCGATCATCGCCTTCGTGGTCAAGATGTTCCGCCCGACGCGGCCGCTGATGATGTCCGGCCGCGCGATGGCGTTCCTGTTGATTACCATCATCCTGTCGGCAGGGATTTTGACCAACCTGACCTTCAAGAGCTTCTGGGGGCGGCCGCGCCCCGTCGCAGTGACCGAGTTCTCCGGCGCGCTCGACCACAAGGCCTGGTGGGACCCGAGCGGGGACTGCCCGAAAAACTGTTCCTTCTTCTCTGGCGAGGCCGCCACCGCGTTCTGGACCTATGCGCCGGCCGCGCTCGCGCCGCCGATGTGGCGGCCGCTTGCCTATCTCGGCGCGACCGTGTTCGGGCTGGCCACCGGCGTCTTGCGGATGTCGTTCGGCGGGCACTTTTTCACCGACGTGATCATCGCCGGCGGCGTCACCTTCATCGCGATCTGGCTGATGTTCGCCCTGATCTATCGCTGGCCCTCGACGCGCTGGACCGACGAGGGCGTGGACGCGGCGCTGACCCGTTTCGCCTGGCCGGGCTATCGCATGCTGCAGAGGCTGCGCGGCCGGGATGTCGGGCCGGATGCCCATGTCGCCCCGGCGACGGAGGCGCCCCCGGCGCGGGCGCCGTTCGAGCGCGGCTGACCGGCCGCGGGGAGGGTTTTTTCACCTCCGCAATGTGCTAAAGACCCAGCCAACAGGCCGTTCGGCCCACCATTCCCACAGGATTTCCATGAGCAAGCAGGTCAAAAAGGTTGTTCTCGCCTATTCCGGCGGTCTCGACACCTCGATCATTTTGAAATGGCTGCAGACCACCTATGGCTGCGAGGTCGTGACCTTCACCGCCGATCTCGGCCAGGGCGAGGAACTCGAGCCGGCGCGCCGGAAGGCGCAGCTGCTCGGGATCAAGGACGAAAACATCTTCATCGAGGACCTGCGCGAAGAGTTCGTCCGCGACTACGTCTTCCCGATGTTCCGGGCCAATGCGGTCTATGAGGGCCAGTACCTGCTCGGCACCTCGATCGCCCGCCCCTTGATCGCCAAGAAGCAGATCGAGATCGCCGAGAAGGTCGGCGCCGACGCGGTCTCGCACGGCGCGACCGGCAAGGGCAACGATCAGGTCCGCTTCGAGCTCGGCTACTACGCCCTGAAGCCGGACATCACCATCATCGCGCCGTGGCGCGAATGGGATCTGCGCTCGCGCGAGCAGCTGATCGCCTTCGCCGAGCAGCACCAGATTCCGATCGCCAAGGACAAGCGCGGCGAAGCGCCGTTCTCGGTCGACGCCAACCTTCTGCACTCCTCCTCCGAGGGCAAGGTGCTGGAGGATCCGGCGGTCGAGGTGCCGGACTACGTCTATTCGCGCACCATCAATCCCGAGGATGCGCCGGACAAGGCGACGATCATCACCGTCGATTTCGAGCGCGGCGACGCCGTCGCGATCGACGGCCAGAAGATGTCGCCGGCGACCCTGCTGGCGAAGCTCAACGAGCTCGGCCGCGCCAACGGCATCGGCCGTCTCGATCTCGTCGAGAACCGTTTCGTCGGCATGAAGTCGCGCGGCATGTACGAGACCCCCGGCGGCACCATTCTGCTGCAGGCTCATCGCGGCATCGAGCAGATCACGCTGGATCGCGGCGCGGCTCATCTCAAGGACGAGCTGATGCCGAAATATGCCGAGCTGGTCTATAACGGCTTCTGGTTCTCGCCCGAGCGCGAGATGCTTCAGGCCGCCATCGACCACAGCCAGCAATATGTCACCGGCAGCGTCCGCCTGAAACTCTACAAGGGCAATGTCATCCTGATCGGCCGCGAAAGCCCGTATTCGCTCTACGATCAGGACCTCGTGACCTTCGAGGAAGGCGCGGTCGCCTACGATCACCGCGACGCAGCCGGCTTCATCAAGCTCAACGCTCTGCGCCTGCGCACGCTCGGCCAGCGCAAGCGCAAGCTCGACCTCTGATCGGTTCTACGATGGCTGCGCGGCCCGGACTGGCTCGATCAGTTCGGGCCGTGGCCCCGACAGGCGCTTGTGCATGTGCACCATCAGCGCCATGCCGAACAGCGGCGTGGCGAGATTGACGATCGGAATCGAGACGAAGGCGGCGATGATCAGGCCGGCGGTGAACACCGTGCCGGCATAGTGCTTGCGCATGCGCCGCGCCTCGGTGGCGGGCCGGAAGCGCATGGCCGCCAGCTCAAAATATTCCCGCCCCAATAGCCATGCGGTCGCGATGAAGAAAACGACCGCGCCAAGGCCGCCGAAGAACAGGAACGGCAGCGCCAGCAGATAGACCAGGATCGACAGCAGCGCCGTCCTGCCGCCCTGCATCATCGCCTGGACGAAGGGCAGCGGCTTGCCCGGCTGCTCCGCCGGATAGTGCTCGCGCTCGACGACATCGGCGATGTCGTCGACAAAAATGCTGGCGACGAGGGCGGTGATCGCCGGCATCAGAAAAATCGCACCGACCACGATGCCGAGACCGGCGGCGAACGACAGCACCCAGCTCATCACTTCGATCGGCATGTGAAACGAGGTGCCGAGCATGGTTTCGGCCCAGAGCGCGCCCGCGGTCGCGAGCCAGCTCAGCAGGCGCTGCAGCGCGACCGCCAGCGCAACCACCAGCACGAAGGCAAGGCCGATGGAGCGCCACAGAATGGCGCGCATCGGCGGGGAGAAAATCTGCAGCAAGGCCTTGATGGTCGCGTCGAACATTGCAGCCCTCTCGGAATGAACGAGGCTGAGAAATGGCGACGGTTTGCGGTTAGAACAAGGCCCTGGAACCGCCGCGATGAGGGCGCGTCTCGGGCCGCGCGGCTCACGCAACCGCTTGCGCTGCCGGATCAGCCGGCTCGTTCATTGCCTTGGGCCGATCCGCCCAATGCAGCGCGGTGTAGTCGAAACCGCGCGCGATCGTCGGCTTGATGATCGAGAAGTAGGGCGAGATGTCGAAATCGCGCGGCATGTAGAGCGACGAGTGCCGGATGTGCAAAATCTCGCGCCGCGCCTGGCGGCTGCCGGCGCGGGTGATCTTGGCGAGGATCGGATAGCGCACCGAGCCGAAGGCCTGCGCGATCAGGGTCGAGCAGATGATTTTCGTCGGATCGCCGGAGCCGAGCGCGATCATCCGCCGCCGCCAGCGCTGCGGCACCGGCAGCGGGACGAGATAGCGGGCAAGGTCGATGATGTTCTTGGTGTCGTAGCCGAAGCCGAGGCGATTGATCGCGTAGCGGCACACGGTTTCGCGATCTTCATAGGACAGCCCGACCGGCCGGCAGATCCGGGTGTGAAACGAAAAGTATTTTGACAGCGGCGCGGTGGTGACGCCTTCGCCGATCTCCGCCTCGACCAGGACATGCGGCTCGCCGTCCGGTTCGCTGACACCGAGCACCGGGCCGACGAACAACGCGGCATGGGACCAGGTCGACTGCGTCAGATACTTGATCATGCCGGCGATGCGGCTGTTGCCCTCGACCAGCAGCACGTCACCGGGCCGGATGCTGCCGCGCAGGTCGCCGGGATCGCTGGGCGTGAACGGCTCATAGCCGCGCGCTTCCTTTTGCAGGTAGCGAGCGATCAATTTGCCGAGCTTGTCCAGAACAAAGCCCACGATCTCAGACTCCCAACGCGGATTCATTCCAGCCGACATAGCATGGAGCGGGGCGGTTTCAATTTGGTTCATCGCCCTTAAGGCCTCGGCTTGCTTGCTGCGATGCTGCCGAAGCGGCTAGTTTGGCTGGCAATTCAATCCCGTTGGGACCGCCGAAAGCTCCACGATGCTGTATTCGACCCGCCGCGACTTTCTTCGTGCGACTGCGACCGCTGCGTTGATCGCTCCCTTTGCGTCGCGCGCATTCGCGGCCACGCCGCTGCCGCGCGATGCCGATGTCGTGGTGATCGGCGCGGGTGCCGCCGGGATCGCGGCGGCGCGCCGGATCGCCGATGCCGGCCGCCGCGTCGTGGTCGTCGAGGCGGCCAGCCGGATCGGCGGCCGCTGCCATACCGACCGCACGACCTTCGATATGCCGTTCGATCGCGGCGCGAATTTTCTGTTCGGGCCCGAGACCAATCCGCTGGTGCGCCAGGCGCGGGCCGCGGGGCAGGCGCTCGTGCCCGCGCCGCAAAGCTACAAGATGCGGATCGGCCGGCGCTATGCGCGGGCGGGCGAGGCGGAGAGTTTTCTTGCCGCGGTGGTGCGCGCCAACCGAGCGATCGATACCGCCGCGCGCGGCAGGGCGGATGTCCCCTGCGCCGCGGTGATGCCGGCCGATCTCGGCGAATGGAGCGGCGCGACGGAGTTTTCGCTCGGCGCGCTCCGCACCGGCAAGGACCTCAAGGATCTTTCGGCCTTCGATCGCGGCCGCATGGTGGAGCGCAACGCCGCGCTGATCTGTCCGGACGGCATCGACGGGGCGCTTGAGCGGCTCGCCGCCGGCATTCCCGTCGCCCTTGCGACGCCCGCGACCGAAGTTGTCTGGGGCAGGCGCGGCGCGGCGGTGGTGACGCCGGCCGGCAAAATCTCCGCGCGGGCGGTGGTCGTGACCGCTTCGACCAATGTCATCGCTGCCGGTGTGATCCGGTTTTCGCCAGAGCTGCCGAAGCGCTATCTCGACACCGTCTCAAAGCTCAGCCTCGGCAGCTTCGACCGGATCGTTCTCGATCTGCCCGGCAATCCGCTCGGGCTCGGGCAGGGCGAGCGCGTGGTCGAGCAAAGCAACTCTTCGCAGACGGGCCTGCTGTTCGCCAATATCGGCGGCTCCTCGCTCTGCGCGGTCGAGATCGGCGGCGCGTTCGGCCGCGACCTCAGCGGCCGCGGCGAGGCGGTGATGATCGCGTTCGCCAAAGACTGGCTGGCAAAGCTCTACGGCAGCGATCTGCCAAAGGCCGTCCGCAAGGCGGCGGCGACGCGCTGGAACGAGCAGCGCTATGTGCGCGGCGCCTATTCGGCAGCCGAGCCGGGCGCCCAGCCGGCGCGCAAGATTTTGGCCGAGCCGCTGCAGAACCTGTTCTTTGCCGGCGAGGCGAGCGAAGAGAATTTTTGGGGAACCGTGGGCGGGGCGTGGATGAGCGGCGAACGGGCCGCTGCTAGCGCATTGCTGACGCTCGGGCCGGACAAGCCCCAGCGGAAATCGAAGCGCCAGCCATCAAAACCGGTTTCATCTGTAGAGCCGGTTCAGCGACGCGAAGATCCTTCGCATCGCTGACGTCAGACCTTGCGGTCAGTGCAGGCTCACCGTCTGCAGTTCGTTGCTCCATGCATTGGCGAGCGCCGCTTCGCGGCTGTCGGTGAGCATGATCGGCGTGCCGTCGGCGCCATGCAGGGCGAACAGCTTCAATCCCGGTGCGAGCGCCGGCGCCTGCGGAAACAGGCTCGGCACATCCTCGGAGCGGATCTGCTTGACATAGGCGATCTGGCCTTCGCCGAGGCTCGCCAGCGCCTGCGGGGTGACCTCGTGCGCGTTGTTGTGGTCCAGTTCAGTCATGGTCCTCGACTCCTCGTCAGTCGTTAAGCGGTCGAGTCCGCCACTTGCTCGATTATTCGTGCTCATTGATCGCTATTGTCCTCACGATCCGCTCGGGTTCCGGCCGAACGAGTTCGATCGACAGCAACCCGTTTCGCAGGTCCGCGCTACCCACCTCCATCCCTTCGGCCAGCACGAAGGTGCGCTGAAAATGCCGGGCGGCGATGCCGCGGTGGATGAATTCCCGGGTTTTGTCATCATGCTGGCGCCCCCGGATAACGAGCTGGTTTTCCTCGATGGTCACATCGAGCTGGTCGCGGGTGAACCCCGCCACCGCCAGCGTGATGCGCAGCCGTTCAGGGCCGCCGTTCTCACGGGCGCAGCGTTCGATATTGTAGGGGGGATAGCCGTCGGCACCTTTCACGACGCGATCGAGCACCCGCTCGATTTCGTCAAAGCCCAAGAGAAATGGGCTGGACAGCGATGGAACACGACTCATGCAGCAAAGTCCTCTCGAAGCGACTTTGGTAACGAATGGGCCCTTGTTGGCGCCCGCCGGCCAGCCACCTGCCAACCGGATAACCAACCATATGGGAGGTGGCCGGATCTTTTCAAGATTGCCGCCGCAGGCCATGTGGTTAAGCTTAAGCCTTTCAGATGGTTAGTCTTTGCCGGCCGTCAGCGGTGAAGACATGGAGCTTCTGCGCAGGCGCGGTTGCGATTGCGCGCTCAAACCCGTCGGTTGGCGTGTCGGCGGCGACCCGGACGATGATCTCGAGGCCGGCGGCGGCGCGCCCGTAGACAAACGATTCCGCGCCGACGTGCTCGATCGCCTCGACCTTCAGCGGAATGCAGAGGTGATCGGTGGACGGCTCGCTCGCCGACAGCGTCAGGTCCTCCGGCCGGACGCCGACAATGGCGTCCTGTGGCCAGCGCCCGCTGCCGTTCTGGTCCGGGGCGAGCTTGCCGGCCGGGATCAGGTTCATCGGCGGCGCGCCGATGAACGAGGCGACGAAGGTGGTGGCGGGCTTGCGGTAGACGTCGAGCGGCGCGCCGATCTGTTCGATGACGCCGCCGTTCATGACGACGAGCTGATCGGCAAGCGTCATCGCCTCGAGCTGGTCGTGCGTCACGTAGATCGAGGTGGTCTGCAGCCGGCGCTGCAGCTTGCGGATCTCCACCCGCATTGCGATCCGCAGCTTGGCGTCGAGGTTGGAGAGCGGTTCGTCGAACAGGAACACTTTTGGATGGCGCACGATCGCGCGCCCCATGGCGACACGCTGGCGCTGGCCGCCCGAGAGCTGCCTCGGCTTGCGCTCCAGGAGCGCGCCGATCTCCAGAATGGCGGCGGCCTCGCGCACCCGCGCTTCGATCTCGGCTTTCGGCATGCCGCGGTTGCGCAGGCCGTAGGCCATGTTGTTGTAGACGCTCATGTGCGGATAGAGCGCGTAGTTCTGGAACACCATGGCGATGTCGCGCTCGGCCGGCTCGATCTCGTTGACGATCCGGCCGCCGATCTCGATCTCGCCGCTCGTGGTGGTCTCCAGCCCCGCGATCATTCGCAGCAAGGTGGACTTGCCGCAGCCGGAGGGGCCGACCAGCACGCAGAACGCACCGTCATCGATCGCAAGGCTGACGCCTTTGATGGCCTCGACCTGGTTGGCGTAGATCTTTCTTACGTCGCGAAGCGTGACATTGGCCATGAGGAGATGCGCTCTATTTCTCGGTCTCGACGAGACCGCGCACGAACAGCTTTTGCATGAGGAAGACGACGGCGACCGGCGGCAGCATGGCGAGCACGGCCGTCGCCATCACCACCGGCCACTCGGTCAGCGCGTCGGTGGTGGTGATCATCTTGCGGATGCCGATCACGATGGTCTGCATGTCGTCGCGGGTGGTGATCAGCAGCGGCCAGAGATATTGATTCCAGCCGTAGATGAAGAGGATGACGAACAGCGCCGCCATGTTGGTGCGCGACAGCGGCAGCAGCGTATCCTTGAAAAAGCGGAATGGCCCGGCGCCGTCGATGCGTGACGCCTCCAGCAGCTCGTCCGGCACCGTCATGAAGAACTGGCGAAACAGTAGCGTCGCGGTGGCCGAGGCGATCAGTGGCAGCGCAAGGCCGGAATAGCTGTCGAGAAGATTCAGATCGGCGGCGATCTTGTAGGTCGGATAGATGCGGACCTCGACCGGCAGCATCAAGGTAATAAAGATCATCCAGAACAGTGTCATGCGGAACGGGAAGCGGAAGTAAACGATCGCATAGGCGGAGAGGATCGAGATCGCGATCTTTCCGAGCGCGATTGCGAGCGACATGATCGCCGAGTTGAACAGCATGGTGCCGACCGGCTCGCGGGTCGAGCCGCTCGTGCCGACGAACAGCGTCTTGTAGTAGGTCTCTAAGAGATGCGGGCCGGGCAACAGGGAGAGCTGGCCGTTGGCGATGGCGGCATTGTCCTGCGTCGATGCGACGAAGGCGAGATAGACGGGGAAGGCGACGATTGCGATGCCGATCCACAGGATCAGGTGCGGCAGGACGTTTCCGAAGCGCTGGCGCTCGACCATCAATAGGTGACCTTGCGTTCGACGAAGCGGAACTGGATGGCGGTGAGGGCGATGACGATCGCCATCAACATCACCGACTGCACCGCCGAGCTGCCGAGATTGCCGCCGAGCAGGCCATCGAGATAGACCTTGTAGACGAGTGTCTCAGTGGCCTTCGCCGGGCCACCGCGCGTCATGGTGTCGATGATGCCGAAGGTGTCGAAGAAGGCGTAGACGACATTGATGACGATCAGAAAGAAGATCGTCGGCGACAGCAGCGGAAAGATGATCGTCCAGAACCGCCGCGCCGGGCGCGCGCCGTCGATGGCGGCGGCCTCGATGACGCTCGAGGGGATTGCCTGCAGCCCCGCGAGGAAGAAAAGAAAATTGTAGGAGATCTGCTTCCATGCCGCGGCGAGGATCACCAGCAGTGCGGCCTGATCGCCGTTCAGCAATGGATTCCAGTCGATGCCGAGCGTGCGCAATCCTTGCGAGAGAATGCCGAGCGAGGGGTTGAGCATGAAGATCCACAGCACGCCGACGATCGGCGGCGCCACCGCATAGGGCCAGATCAGCATCGTGCGATAGAAGCTCGCGGCGCGCAGCGGCTTGTCGGCCATCACCGCGAGCCACAATGCGAGCGACAGCGAGGTGCCGGCGATCGCCGCGGAGAAGACGAAGGTGCGGATGATCGTGTTAAAGTATTCCGGATCGGCCAGCACCTCGCGATAGTTCTCGAACCAGACGAAGGTTGTCGACAGGCCGAAGGCGTCCTGGATGAGAAACGATTGCCACAGCGCCTGCAGCGCCGGCCAATAGAAGAACACCAGCACGATGACGAGCTGGGGCGCGATCAGCGCCAGCGGCAAAAGGCGGGTATTGAAGGTGGCTTTCTTCTGCATCGCTGGCCTGGCTGCGTCATCGGCGATTTCGGAGCGTCATCGCGCCGCCGTGCGCTCGAACTGCCGCAGCATCTGGTTGCCGCGCGTCACTGCCGCATCGAGCGCGGCCTTGGCGGTTTTCTTGCCCGCGAGCGCCTGCTCGATTTCCTCGGCCCAGATGTCGCGCAGCTGCACCATGTTGCCAAAGCGCAGGCCGCGGGAGTTTTCGGTCGGCTCCTTGTTGGTCAGCTCCAGCAGCGGCGTTTCGAGATAGGGATGCTCCTTGTAATAGCCTTCGGCTTTCGCCTTGGCATAGGCGGCCTTGGTGATCGGCAGATAGCCCGACGCCTTGTGAATCTCGACCTGCCGGTCGGTGTCGGAAAGGAAGCTCAGGAATTTTGCGACGCCCTTGTATTCGTCTGGCGACTTGCCGCCCATCACCCAGAGCGAGGCGCCGCCGATGATGGAGTTTTGCGGCGCGCCCTTGACGTCGGGGTAGTAGGGCATCGGCGCGTTGGTCCAGTTGAATTTTGCCTGCGACTTGACGTTGCCGAAGAAGCCGGAGGAAGTCAGGAACAGTGGGCATTCGCCCGAGGTGAAGCGTCCCTCGCTGGCATTGGCGCGGCCGGAATAGTCGTAGGTCTTGTCCTTCTGAAGTTCGACGAGCTTTTCGAGATGGGCGACCTGGAGCGGGCCGTTGAATTCGAGCACGGTGTCGAAGCCGTCGAGGCCATTGGCGCGGGTGCCGAGCGGCACGTTATGCCAGGCCGAGAGCTGTTCGAGATTGACCCATGTCACCCAGGCATTCGAGAAACCGCAGGTCGCGTAACCGGCGGCCTTGAGCTTTTTCGCATCCTCGAAAACCTGCGGCCAGGTTTTTGGGATTTCGTTGATGCCGGCTTTCTTCAGCGCATCAAGATTGACCCACATCACCGTCGAGGACGAGTTGAAGGGGAGGGACAGCATCTCGCCCTTGGAGGTCGAGTAGTAGCCGGTGATGGCCGGCAGGTAGGCGTTCGGGTCGAACTTTTCGCCGGCCTCCTGCATCAGCTTGTAGACCGGCTTCACCGCGCCGGTCGCCGCCATCATGGTGGCGGTGCCGACCTCGAAGACCTGAAGGATGTGGGGCGCGTTGCCGGCGCGGAATGCGGCGATGCCGGCATTCATCGTGTCGGCGTATCCGCCCTTGTAGGTCGGGATGACCTTGTAGTCGGTCTGCGAGGCGTTGAAGGCTTCGGCGAGCTTGACGACGACTTCGTTGTTGCCGCCGGTCATCGCGTGCCACCACTGGATTTCGGTGGCGGCCTGGGCCGAAAGCGTTGCGGCCAAGGTCGAAATCACGGTTGACGCGAACCATGCGGCGATCCGTAGTCCTCGGACGGTCATTCGAATCCTCCCCGATCTTTGCGCCCGGCCGCGGCTTTGCCCGCGCAGCGGCTACGGCTGCGGCGAATGGTAGCGGGCGAATTGTGCTCAAGGGAAGAAGAATTATGCGGCACCCCGCAAGGTGCCGCGAGAACTTAGCGATTGAGGCTCAGCGCTTGCGCTCGGTGCCGCAAACCACCTTTGATGCGATCAGCGCCGCGATCTCATCATCCGAGTAGCCGAACTCGCGTAGCACCATCGTGGTGTGCTCGCCGAATTTCGGCGGCACGCGGCGCAGGCTGGCCTTGGTGCGATCGAACCGGATCGGCGAGGCGACGCCCTTGTACCAGTCCTTCTCGATCACATCGCCGCGGGCGACGGTGTGGGCGTTGGTGAGCGCCTTGTCGATGCCCTGCACCGGGCCGGCAGGCAGCCCGGCCGCCAGCAGGCGGTCGCACAGCGGCTCGCTGTCGTGCTGGCTGAACACCGCGCCAAGCTCGGCGCGCAGCGCATCGCGATTGGCCAGCCGGTCCTTGTTGCGCGCGAACCGGGGATCGGTTCCAAGCTCGGGCTTGCCGATTTCGTTGCACAGCTTGCGGAAGGTGCCGTCATTGCCGACACCGGCGAAAATCGAGCCGTCCCGCGTCGGGAAGACCTCATAGGGCGCGAGGTTGGGGTGGGTGTTGCCGGTCAGCCTCGGCGGCTTGCCGTGCAAAAAGTAGTTCGCCGTATGGGGATGCATGACGGCAAGGCCGGTCTCATACAGCGTCGTCTCGAGAAACTGGCCGAGGCCAGATTTTTCACGCTCGGCCAGCGCCATCAGGATGCCGACGGTGGCGTAGAGGCCGGTCGAGATGTCGACCACCGGCACGCCGATGCGCAGCGGGCCGCTGTCCGGCGAGCCGTTGGCGGCCATCATCCCGGCCATCGCCTGAATGATCGCGTCATAGCCGGGATTGCCGCCGCGCGGGCCGTCGGCGCCGAAGCCCGAGATCCGGCAATGGATCAGCCGCGGGAATTTTTCGCGCAGCACGTCGTTGCCGATGCCCCATTTGTCGAGCGTGCCGGGCTTGAAATTTTCGATCAGGACGTCGGCGGTTTTCAACAGGTTCAGCAGCACCTCGCGGCCACCGGGGGAGGCGAGGTCCAGTCCGATCGACCGCTTGTTGCGGTTGGTGCCGATGAAGTAGGCGGCGTCGTCGTCGTGGAAGGGCGGGCCCCAGTCCCGTGTCTCGTCGCCGGCCGGGGGCTCGACCTTGATGACGTCGGCGCCGTGGTCGGCGAGAATCTGGGTGCAGAACGGCCCGCCGAGAACGCGCGTGAGATCAATCACCCGCAGGCCGGTCATTGCACTGCTTGCGGCCTGCTCAGTCATCGCGTCGTCCTCTTACTGCCACAAGGTTTTACATCGCGCGGTTCATTCGGTGGCGATGTCTGGTGCGGCAATTGAAGCCCGAGACGCCGGCACATGCAAGCCGCCCGGCCGATCTGCATGGCGCAGCAACGAGATCAAAAAGCTATTTTGAAAGCATTTGCGCCGCATGGGCGCTGTTGACGCCGATTGATCCACACGCTGCGCATCAATCAGGAATGCCGACAAGCTGGCTGATGGACGCGGAATGCTTCCGCGGCGAAGCCGGGTTTCTTTAAAGATGATGTTTTTAAAGAAGGTGCCCGGAAAACCGGCATTCGGCGCGGTATCAGATTTTGCAGTCAACCGCGCCGGTCGGTGAAAAGATCATCCCATGGGCGGGGAAATCTTTCGGAGGGGTGGTGGAGCCAAGGGGAGTCGAACCCCTGACCTCTTGAATGCCATTCAAGCGCTCTCCCAACTGAGCTATGGCCCCTTCCGTCTCACGACGCCCGCGAATCTCGCCGGCGTCGTGGGTGTTCTCTGATCACAGATTCGAGACGATCTCAAGTCTCTTCATCACTAGAAACGTCACCAATGATGTCCGTGACGTCGTCATCCTCTTCTTCTTCATCGGCGATGAAGGTGGAATCGTCATCGTCGTCGTCCAAACCGTCGTCAACTTCGATGTCGTCTTCCGACTCCGGCAAGACCACCTTGACCTTGCCGCTGTTCTCTTCGGCATCGGCCTCTTCGAGAGAGACCATATCTTCCGACTTATCCTCGTGCAGGTCCACATCGTCTGCAACCCCGCGGGTCTCAGCCCGGCGGGCCATCGGAAGTGGTGCCGTCGGCACGACCTCTCCCGTATAGGGCGAGATCACTGGGGTTTTGTTCAGATCGTAAAACTTTTTGCCCGTAGTGGGGCAAATGCGTTTTGTTCCGAGATCGGATTTAGCCACGAGCGCAATCCTGGAGATGTCCTGATAGGGCGGAGCTTCACTTGGCTAGTTGCTGCGCTGGTGTCAATAGGCTTGATGAGCTTTGGTGCACGGATGACGCGGAAGGGCGGTCATGATAGGAGCCCATCCGTTAGAAAAGGACCCTGGCCGTGACGAATTCTGCCCCTCCCGCCGCTCTGTCCCCCCTTTCCGGCCGCAAAAGCGCGGCCTTGCAGGGGACTGTCCGCGTTCCCGGCGACAAATCGATCTCGCACCGGGCGCTGATTCTCGGCGCGCTCGCGGTCGGCGAGACCACGATCACGGGCCTGCTGGAGAGCGAGGACGTTCACAATACCGCGAAGTCGATGGCGGCACTGGGGGCCAGGGTTGAGCGGCATCGCGACGGCACCTGGGTGGTGCAGGGCGTCGGCGTCGGCGGCCTGTCGGAGCCGAAGAATCCGCTCGATTTCGGCAATTCCGGGACCGGTTGCCGGCTGGTGATGGGCGCCGTTGCCGGCTGCCCGATCACCGCGACGTTCGATGGCGACGCCTCGCTGCGCTCGCGGCCGATGCGGCGAATTCTGGAGCCGCTGGAACTGATGGGGGCGAAAGCCGGCGCGGTCGCCGAAGGCGGCCGGCTGCCGCTGACGCTGTCCGGCGCGCGCGAGCCGCTGCCGATCACCTATCGCAGCCCGGTCGCCTCGGCGCAGATCAAGTCGGCGGTGCTGCTGGCCGGGCTTGCGGCGCCGGGCGAGACCACCGTGATCGAGCCGGAGGCCAGCCGCGACCATACCGAGCTGATGCTGCGCCACTTCGGGGCGCAGATGACGTCGAGCGCCGAAGGAGAGTTGGGCCGGCGAATCACCCTCACCGGGCAGCCCGAGCTCAAGGGCGCGCCGGTCAGCGTGCCGGCGGATCCCTCGTCGGCGGCCTTCCCGATGGTGGCGGCGCTGATCGTGCCGGGCTCCGACATCACCCTGACCGATGTGATGACCAATCCGCTGCGCACCGGCCTGTTCACCACCCTGCGCGAGATGGGCGGCGAGATCGAGGAGGTCGCCGGGCGCAGCGACGCCGGCGAGCCGATGGCCGATTTCCGGGTGCGCTTCTCCAAGCTGCGCGGCGTCGAGGTGCCGGCCGAGCGCGCACCGTCGATGATTGATGAATATCTGGTGCTGGCGGTGGCGGCGGCGTTCGCCGAGGGCCGCACCATCATGCGCGGCCTGCACGAACTGCGGGTGAAGGAAGCCGACCGGCTGGAGGCTGCGGCCAACATGCTGCGGGTCAACGGCGTGAAGGTGGAGATCGTCGGCGATGATCTGATCGTCGACGGCACCGGGCAGGTTCCGGGGGGCGGCTTTGTGGCCTCGCAGATGGACCACCGCATCGCGATGTCGGCGCTGGTGATGGGGCTGGCCAGCGACCAGCCGGTCACGGTCGACGACACCGCCTTCATCGCGACCAGCTTCCCCGATTTCGCGCCAATGATGCGCGGCCTGGGCGCGGAGCTCTCATGATTATCGCGATTGATGGTCCGGCCGCATCCGGCAAGGGAACCCTCGGGCGCAGGCTGGCCGCGCATTATCAGTTCCACCATCTCGACACCGGGCTGATCTATCGCGCGGTCGCCAAGGCGCTGCTCGATGCCGGCTCGCCGCTCGACAGCGAGGCGGCCGCCGCCGAGGTCGCCCGCGCTCTGACCGCGGCGCAGCTTGACGATCCGATTCTGAAAACCGATCCGATCGGGCAGGCGGCGTCAAAAATCTCAGTGTTTCCGGCGGTGCGTTCGGCGCTTCTCGACTTTCAGCGCAGCTTTGCCCGCCAGCAGCCCGGCGCGGTGCTCGACGGGCGCGACATCGGCACGGTGATCTGTCCGGATGCCGAGGTTAAAATCTTCGTCGTCGCCGATCCGGAAGTGCGGGCGCGCCGCCGCTTCGAAGAACTGATCGCGCGCGGCGAGGCCGCCGACGAGGCGCTGGTGCTGGCCGACATCAAGGCCAGGGATACGCGCGACCGCAACCGGGAACTGGCGCCGCTGAAGCCCGCGCCGGACGCCCATTCGCTCGACACCACGGCCCTTGACATCGACGCGGCGGTGGCCGCGGCGATCGCGATCGTCGAGCACCGGCAGCGCTGATCACACTGATTCGATTTGGGGCAGTTCGGCTTGTCCTGCCGCAAGGTTTGGATTATAGCCAATGGGTCCGGACTGCCATCGTTTGCCGAGGCCGTCCGAGCGGGCCGGTATCGCGGACAGATCCGCGGCCGTCATGGAGGTTAGCCCGCTCCCGCCTTGTGCAGGCTCCGGATCTTGAGAATTTCGCAGGTCGTGCGGGGCAGTTGTGCCCGGTGGCCAGCTTTCAATCTTTCGCATCATTCGCGCAGGCATTCTGCCGGCCCGTTGCGGCTCACGCTGCAGCGGTCGTCAAAGGTGGCGGACCTTTGGCCCTTCGCGAGCGGTGCGCCCATCAACCCGAACTGCCGGCAAGATCCCGCGATCTGGAGACCCTATGGCTTCTACCGAAACCTCTTACAATCCGACCCGTGACGATTTCGCGGCGATGCTCGATGAGTCCTTCGCCGGTGGCAACCTGCAGGAAAGCTCTGTTGTTAAGGGCAAGGTTGTCGCGATCGAAAAGGACATGGCCGTTATCGATATCGGCCTGAAGACTGAAGGCCGCGTGGCGCTGCGCGAATTCGCGAGCCCGGGCCGGCCGGCCGATCTCAAGGTCGGCGACGAAGTCGAGGTCTTCCTCGACCGGATCGAGAACGCACTCGGCGAGGCGGTGCTGTCGCGTGACAAGGCGCGGCGCGAAGAGAGCTGGGGCAAGCTCGAGAAGGCTTTCCAGAACAACGAGAAGGTCAACGGCGTCATCTTCAATCAGGTCAAGGGTGGCTTCACCGTGGACCTCGATGGTGCGGTCGCCTTCCTGCCGCGTTCGCAGGTCGACATTCGTCCGATCCGCGACGTCGGCCCGCTGATGAACAACACCCAGCCGTTCCAGATCCTGAAGATGGATCGCCGCCGCGGCAACATCGTCGTGTCGCGCCGCACGGTTCTCGAAGAGACTCGCGCCGAGCAGCGTCAGGAGCTGGTGCAGAACCTCGAGGAAGGTCAGGTCATTGACGGCGTCGTCAAGAACATCACCGATTACGGTGCGTTCGTTGACCTCGGCGGCATCGACGGCCTGCTGCACGTCACCGACATCGCGTGGCGCCGCGTCAACCACCCGACCGAGGTTCTGACCATCGGCCAGACCGTCAAGGTCAAGATCATCAAGATCAACCACGACACCCACCGCATCTCGCTCGGCATGAAGCAGCTGCTGGATGATCCGTGGCAGGGTATCGAGGCCAAGTATCCGCTCGGCGCGCGCTTCTCGGGCCGCGTGACGAACATCACCGACTACGGTGCGTTCGTCGAGCTGGAGCCGGGCATCGAAGGCCTCATCCACGTCTCCGAAATGTCGTGGACCAAGAAGAACATGCACCCCGGCAAGATCGTTTCGACCTCGCAGGAAGTCGAAGTGCAGGTGCTGGAAGTCGATTCCGTCAAGCGCCGGATCTCGCTCGGTCTCAAGCAGACCATGCGCAACCCGTGGGAAGTGTTCGTCGAAAAGTATCCGGTCGGCACCACCGTCGAGGGCGAAGTCAAGAACAAGACCGAGTTCGGCCTGTTCCTGGGTCTCGATGGCGACGTCGATGGCATGGTTCACCTCTCCGACCTCGACTGGAAGCTTCCGGGCGAGCAGGTCATCGACAACTTCAAGAAGGGCGACATGGTCAAGGCCATCGTCCTCGATGTCGATGTCGAGAAGGAGCGCATCTCGCTGGGCATCAAGCAGCTCGAAGGCGACCCCTTCGCCGAGCCGGGCGATGTCAAGAAGGGCGCCGTGGTGACCTGTGAAGTGGTCGACGTGAAGGAGTCGGGCATCGACGTCCAGATCGCCGGCACCGACTTCACCACCTTCATCAAGCGTTCCGAGCTTGCCCGCGACCGCAACGACCAGCGCCCCGAGCGCTTCGCCGTCGGCGAGAAGGTCGATGCCCGCGTCATCCAGTTCGACAAGAAGGCCCGCAAGGTCCAGGTGTCGATCAAGGCGCTGGAAGTGGCCGAAGAAAAGGAAGCCATCGCTCAGTACGGCTCCTCGGATTCGGGCGCGACACTCGGCGACATTCTCGGCACCGCGCTCAAGCAGCGTAACGAGAAGTAAGATTTTTGCGGGCGATGCCCCGTCCGCGAAGATTTGATCTGCATCAAGGCCCCGGCATCTACCGGGGCCTTTTTGTTGCGTGGTTCGCTGCGCGGTGCGGCGCGGCTTGTCCGATGGCGGGGTGCTGCGCCGGTTCCACCTTGCTTTCTTCATATTGCGTTGCAATTGATGAAACCGGGTGACAGATCGTCAAGCCAGCGCAGGCAAAAGCCGGGCTTGCGCAGAACGGAGAAATTTTGATGTCGCTCGAGGCCGATGTGATTGTCGATCGTCGCAGGATGCGCCGGAAACTGACGTTTTGGCGGGTCGCTGCCACGCTGATCGCGATTGCCGCGATTGTCGGCATTGCGGCGCTGCTGACGCCCTCGGCACGAAGGTCCGTCGCTGGCGGATCGGCGATTGCGCGGGTGACGATCGACGGGCTGATCCGCAGCGACCGCGAGCGCACCGAGGCGCTGGAGCGGCTGGCGAAGTCGAATGCCCCCGCCGTCATCGTTCAGATCAATTCCCCCGGTGGCACCACCGCCGGCTCCGAGCAGCTTTACGACGCGCTGATGCGCCTCAAGGCCAAGAAGCCGGTCGTCGTCGTGGTCGAGGGGCTGGCGGCGTCGGGCGGCTATATCGCGGCGCTTGCCGCCGACCACATCGTCGCCCAGCAGACCTCGCTCGTCGGCTCGATCGGCGTTTTGTTCCAGTACCCGAATTTCACCGAGCTTCTGAAAACCGTCGGCGTCGAGGTCGAGGCGGTGAAGTCGTCGCCGCTCAAGGCCGCGCCGAACGGCTATGAGCCGACGAGCCCCGAAGCGCGCGCCGCGCTCGAAATGCTCGTGAAGGATTCTTTCGCCTGGTTTCGCGGGCTCGTGAAGGATCGGCGCCAGATGGACGAGCAGCAGCTCGACAAGGTCGCCGACGGCCGCGTCTTTACCGGGCGGCAGGCGATTGACCTGCGCCTGATCGACCAGCTCGGCGACGAAAAAACCGCGGTCGACTGGCTGGTTGCCGAGAAGAAAATTCCGCGTGCCTTGCCGGTGGTCGATTTCAGGCTCAATTCGCGCCTGAGCAATCTCAGCTTCCTGCGCGCGTCGGCAGCATTCGCCCTCGACCTTCTCGGCCTCGACCGTCTGGCCCAGCGGTTACAGAATACAGGCGTCGTTGCCGCCGTCGATCGCCTCGACCTCGACGGCATGCTGGCGCTGTGGCTGCCGGCGGGTAACCACTGATCCTCCGCCACTTGCGCGCTGCCCCCGGCCGGTTTTGCAAGCAACGGCAAAACCGGCTAGATTTATTTAGCATCTTGACAGATCAAGACATTTTCACGGAAATGAACTCCCGTATCTCTGGACCTTTGTCTGCATGATCAAATCCGAACTTGTTCAGCGTATCGCTGATCTCAACCCGCACCTGTACCAACGGGACGTTGAGAAGATCGTGAACGCGATTCTGGATGAAATCATCGCGGCGCTTGCGCGCGGTGATCGGGTCGAGCTGCGCGGTTTTGGAGCCTTCTCGGTCAAGCATCGCCCGGCGCGCGCGGGACGCAATCCGCGCACCGGCGAGCACGTCCCGGTCGATCAGAAGTGCGTGCCGTTCTTCAAGACCGGCAAGGAAATGCGCGAGCGTCTCAACCGCACGTCGGCCGAAGCCGAGCCAGATCCCGCCGCCTGAGCGTCCGGTCCTTTCCAGCGCATTTCGTTCGAGCGGACCGGCCACGGCTGCCGGCGCTTTCGCGCTCCGCAGAAAACGGACTAGACTGCGGCAACATATTCGCGAGCTGGCGGCTAGGCCGCGCCGATAAACTCAGCCTCGCTGATGCCATAACTCTGCGGAACAGGTTGCGATCATGGAACCGACAGCGCGCGAGCACGAGGGTGGATCAATGCGCAAATTCTTGAAGGCGCTCGTGCTGATCCCGCTTGCGGTGATTTTTCTCGCCTTCGCGATCGCCAACCGCAGGTTTGTCACGGTCTCGTTCGATCCGTTCAACAGCGTCGATCCGTCGGCGGCTGTGACGCTGCCGCTGTTCGTCGTCATCATCGGCGTGGCGATTTTGGGCGTTGCGGCTGGCAGCGTTGCGAGTTGGTTCCGCCATCGCGGCTGGCGGCGCGCGGCCAAGCGCTTCGAGACAGAGGCGCGGGACGCTAAGGCGGAGCTTGCCGCGCTGCGCGCCCGTCCGGTCGCGCCGCAGAATGGCGCGGGCGGCATGGTCTCGCCGCCGCTCCAGGAGGCAGGCTGGCGCGGCCCCTCCGCCATGCCCGCACAGACGGGAAATGTCGCCGCTCTGCGAGACAATCGCGCCGCACTTCTATAGAACACGCGGCATACCGCCGCCCTCAGAAGGTTTTGCATTCTTTCCATGGCCCTGCTCGTCAAAATCTGCGGACTGTCCACGCGCGAGACGCTCGATGCTGCGATCGAGGCTGGCGCGGACATGGTGGGTTTTGTGTTTTTCGAGCCCTCGCCCCGCCACGTCGATCTGGCGAAGGCAGCCGAGCTTGCACGCATCGCGCGCGGCCGGGTGCAGTCCGTGGTGCTGACCGTCGATGCCGATCCGGCGACCATCGGGGCGATCGCCGAAACCGTGAAGCCGGACTGGCTCCAGCTCCACGGCGTCGAGACGCCGGAGGCGATTGCCGCGATGAAGCGCGAGCATGGCCTGCCGGTGATGAAGGCGCTGCCGGTTTCGACCCGCGCCGATCTCGCGGCGGTTTCCGCCTATGAAGGCATTGCCGATCGCATCCTGTTCGATGCCCGCGCGCCGAAGGATGCGACACGGCCCGGCGGCCTCGGCGTGCCGTTCGACTGGCACCTCCTGGAGGGCCTCACGACGTCGCTGCCGCTGATGCTCTCGGGCGGCCTTGATGCCAACAATGTTGCAGAGGCATTAAGGGTGACGCGCCTTGGCGGCGTCGATACCTCGTCCGGCGTCGAGCGCAGCCCCGGCCTCAAGGACATCGACAAGATTTTTGCATTCGTCCGCGCGGCCCGCGCGGCAGAAACCCCGACCCTCAAGCTTGCAAGCGGACAATGACCACAGCCGTAAAGCCCAATTCCTTCCGTTCCGGCCCCGATGAGCGCGGCCGCTTCGGCATTTTTGGCGGGCGCTTTGTCGCCGAAACCCTGATGCCGCTGATCCTCGATCTGGAAAAGGCTTATGCGGAGGCCAAGGCCGACCCGGCTTTCGCCGCCGAGATGGCGACCCATCTCAAGACCTATGTCGGGCGGCCGTCGCCGCTGTATTTCGCCGAGCGGCTGACCGATCATCTTGGCGGCGCAAAGATCTATCTCAAGCGCGAAGAGCTGAACCACACCGGCTCGCACAAGGTGAACAACGTCCTCGGCCAGATCATGCTGGCGCGGCGGATGGGCAAGAAGCGCATCATCGCCGAGACCGGTGCCGGCCAGCACGGCGTCGCCACCGCCACCCTGTGCGCGCGCTTCGGCCTCGACTGCGTCGTCTATATGGGCGCGGTCGACGTCGCCCGTCAGGAGCCGAACGTCATCCGCATGCAGATGCTGGGCGCGAAGGTGGTGCCGGTGCAGTCGGGCACGCGCACGCTGAAGGACGCGATGAACGATGCGCTGCGAGACTGGGTGACCAATGTCGACAACACGTTTTACTGCATCGGCACGGTGGCGGGGCCGCACCCCTATCCGATGATGGTCCGCGATTTCCAGTCGATCATCGGCGCCGAGACGCGTGAGCAGATGCTGGAGGCCGAGGGCCGTCTGCCGGATTCGCTGGTGGCCTGCATCGGCGGCGGCTCCAATGCGATGGGGCTGTTCCACCCCTTCCTCGACGAGCCGTCGGTGGAGATTTTCGGCGTCGAGGCCGCCGGCCATGGGCTCGACAAGCTGCACGCGGCGTCGATCGCGGGCGGCCGGCCCGGCGTCCTCCATGGCAACCGGACCTATCTTCTGATGAACGAGGATGGCCAGATCCAGGACGCGCATTCGATTTCGGCGGGCCTCGACTATCCTGGTATCGGGCCGGAGCACTCCTGGCTCCACGACACCGGGCGCGTGACCTACCTTTCGGCGAATGACGACGAGGCGCTGGCGGCGTTCCAGCTGCTGTCGCGGCTGGAAGGCATCATTCCGGCGCTGGAGTCCGCCCATGCCATTGCGCGTGTGGTCGATCTTGCCGCCGAGCGTCTAAAGGATCACCTGATGGTGGTCAATCTCTCGGGCCGTGGCGACAAGGACGTTCCGCAGGTCGGTGAAATTTTGAAGAGGCAATCGTGAGCACCCGCATCGACCGTCGCTTCGCAGCGCTGAAGCAGGAAGGCCGTCCGGCCTTCGTCACCTTTTTGATGGGCGGCGATCCCGATCCCGAAACGTCGCTGGCGATCCTCAAGGCCTTGCCGGGCGCGGGCGCTGACATCCTCGAAATCGGCATGCCGTTCACCGACCCGATGGCGGACGGGCCGGCGGTGCAGGCCGCGGGCCAGCGCGCCCTCAAGGCCGGCATGAGCCTCAACAAGACACTCGATCTCGTCCGCCGTTTCCGCGAGACCGACGATGTGACGCCGATCGTGCTGATGGGCTACTACAACCCGATCTACATCCACGGCGTCGAGGCGTTTCTCGCCGATGCCAAGGCGGCCGGCATCGACGGCCTGATTGTCGTCGATCTGCCGCCGGAAGAGGACGAGGAGCTGTGCATACCGGCGCTCAAGGCCGGGCTGAACTTCATCCGCCTCGCAACGCCGACGACCGACGACAAGCGGCTTCCGGCCGTGCTCGCGAACACGTCGGGCTTTGTCTATTACGTGTCGATCACCGGCATCACCGGCAGCGCCAGCGCCGACAGCGCCAAGGTCTCGGAAGCGGTCGCGCGCATCAAGCGCCACACCGACCTGCCGGTCTGCGTCGGTTTCGGCATTCGCACGCCGGAGGCGGCGGGCGCGATCGCGCAGTGCGCCGATGGGGCCGTGGTCGGCTCGGCGCTGATCGACGTGATGCGGGCAACGCTCGATGCCGACGGCCGCGCGACGGCAAAAACCGTCGCCGCGGTCGCCGATCTGACTTCCGCCTTGGCTCAGGGCATTCGCGGCGCAAAGCAGGCCGCCGAATAACCTGTCCGCAAAAGTTCTGCTGCGTGTCGCGGTGCTAGGCGCTGCAGGTTCGCGGCAATGTTTCTGGAGTATGACGCATGAACTGGATCACCAACGTCGTCCGGCCGAAAATCCGTAGCATCTTGCGGCGCGACACGCCGGAGAACCTCTGGATCAAGTGCCCGGACACAGGGCAGCTCGTGTTCTACAAGGACGTCGAGAACAATCAGTTCGTCATTCCCTCGTCGAACTATCACATGCGCATGGGCGCGGTGGCCCGTCTCAAGTCGATCTTCGACAACGAGACCTGGCACGATGTGCCGCTGCCGGAAGTGACGGCCGACCCGCTGAAATTCCGCGACGAGCGGCGCTATGCCGACCGCATCCGGGATGCGCGCACCAAGACCGGCCTGCAGGATGCGGTCAAGGTCGGCTATGGCAAGCTCGAAGGGCTCGGCGTCGTCGTCGCCGTGCAGGACTTCAACTTCATGGGCGGCTCGCTCGGCATGGCGGCCGGCGAGGCCGTGGTGCGCGGGCTGGAAATCGCCGTCGAGAAGAAGCAGCCCTTCATCATGTTCGCCGCGTCGGGCGGCGCGCGCATGCAGGAAGGCATTTTGTCGCTGATGCAGATGCCGCGCACGACGGTCGCGATCCAGATGCTGCGCGAGGCCGGCCAGCCCTACATCGTGGTGCTGACCAATCCGACCACCGGCGGCGTCACCGCTTCCTATGCGATGCTGGGCGACGTGCAGATCGCCGAGCCGGGCGCGCTGATCGGCTTTGCCGGCGCACGCGTGATCGAGCAGACGATCCGCGAAAAGCTCCCCGAAGGTTTCCAGCGCGCCGAGTATCTCAAGGACCACGGCATGGTCGACATGGTGGTGCATCGCCACGACCTGCGCGCGACGCTGGCGAGGCTCTGCCGCTTGCTGACCAAGGCGCCCGCGACCGCCGCGCCGGTCCTCGCCACGCCCGAGCAGGCGGTGATCGCATCCGGCGCGGAGGCGGTTGCCGGTGAGACGCCGCGGGCGTGAGCAGCCATCCGACCAGCACGCCGCGGCCGCTTGACGACATCCTCAAGCGGCTGACGGCGCTGCACCCCAAGCGCATCGATCTCACCCTCGATCGGATGTGGCGGATCCTCGATCAGCTCGGTCACCCCGAGCGCAACATTGCGCCGGTGATCCATGTCGCCGGCACCAATGGCAAGGGCTCGACCGTCGCCTATCTGCGCGCGATGCTCGAGGCCGCCGGCTTGCGGGTTCATGTCTATACTTCGCCGCATCTCGTGCGGATCAACGAGCGCTTCCGCCTCGGCGCGGTCGGCGGCGGACAGCTGGTGTCCGACGAGGAGCTGAACGCGGCGCTGACCGAGTGCGAGATGGCCAATGCCGGCGCGCCGATCACCGTCTTCGAGATGGAGACGGCGGCGGCGTTTTTGCTGTTCGCAAAGCATCCGGCCGATATCGTGCTGCTGGAGACCGGCCTAGGCGGCCGGCTCGACGCGACCAATGTGATCGAACGGCCGGCGGCGACGGTGATCACGCCGGTCGGCCTCGACCACATCGAGTTTCTTGGCGACACGCTGGAAAAGATCGCGGCCGAGAAGGCCGGCATCATCAAGCAGGGCGTGCCGCTGATCGTTGCCTGGCAACGGCCGGAAGTGGAGGCCGTGCTCGAGCGGCAGGCGGCGCGGCTGCGGGCCCCGCTTCATGTCTCGGGCCAGCACTGGCACGCTCATCGCGAACGCGGCCAACTTGTCTATCACGACGAGCGCGGGCTGCTCGATCTTGCCGCGCCGCGTCTGTTCGGCCGGCACCAGATCGACAATGCCGGCCTCGCCATCGCGACGCTGCGTTCGATCGAGGAGTTTTACATCAGCAATGCCGCGATCGAGGCGGGCGTGACGAGCGCCGAATGGCCGGCGCGGATGCAGCGCCTGCCTGCGGGCGAACTGGCTAAGCTGGCGCCGGCGGGCAGCGAAATCTGGCTCGACGGCGGCCACAACGACGACGGCGGCCGGGTGATCGGTGCGGCGCTCGCCGATCTCGAGGAGCGTGTGCCGCGGCCTCTCGTGGTGATCGCCGGCATGATGGCTAACAAGGATGCGGTCGGGTTTCTGTCGCACTTCGGCGGCCTGACGCGTCATATCCTCGCGGTGAAGATTCCCGACCAGGACAATGCGATGACCGCCGAGGCGCTGGCCGTGGCCGGGCGCAAGCACGGCATGCGGGTGGAGACGATGCCGGGCGTCGAGGCGGCGCTCACGGCCATCGCGCAGCTTGCCTATGAGGTGCCGCCGCGCATTCTGATCACCGGCTCGCTCTATCTGGCAGGGCATGTGCTGGCGATCAACGGCACGCCGCCGCAGTAAGCACGGTCTCATCCGCGCATGAAAAAAGCCGGTCCAAAGGGCCGGCTTTTTTGTTTGTTCTATTTGTCCGCCTTCAGACCGGTCAGACGGTGGTGGTGATCCACTGCTGCAGCTTGGCCTTGGGCGCGGCGCCGACCTGGCGCGAGGCCATCTCGCCGCCCTTGAAGATCATCAGGGTCGGGATCGACATCACGCCGTATTTCGACGCGGTGTGCGGGTTCTCGTCGACATTGAGCTTCACGATCTTGACCTTGTCGCCCATGTCGCTGGCGATCTCGTCGAGCGCGGGGGCGATCATGCGGCAGGGACCGCACCACTCGGCCCAGAAATCGACGACCACCGGGCCGGCCGCATTGAGAACTTCCGCTTCAAAATTCGCGTCTGAAACCTTGCCCACGCTCATGTCATGCCTCGCATCTGGCGTTGATTGGTCCAAAACCCCGGCGCATGGCGCCGAAAAGCGGCTTTGGAAAACATCACGCAACTGTCTGAACCGGCGCAGGGACGCGCCGCCGTCCGGCATAATTATGAACGCGCCAAGGGATGGTCAAGGCGCTTACGCCGGAATGATGGTGGCGAGCGCGGCCTCGAGGTGGGCGCCGGGCAGTTCGAACAGCTCGGGCGTCTCCGTGTAGAGGAGTGCGGCGCGCACCGGGCGGTCGGGATAAAGCTGCGCCAGCACGGCGCGATACAGCGCGAGCTGCTGGCGATAGGCCGCTGGAATCCGGTCGCTGCTTGCAGGCGGTTGGCGGTCGGTCTTGAAGTCCAGGATCAGCACGCTGGACGGCGTCACCACCAGGCGGTCGATCTGCCCCGAAACGTTACGCCGCGTGCCATCGGGAAGCGTCAGGCGGCCGACGATCGGAACTTCGGCGCGGCTGCCTTGCGCGAACAGCGGGGCGAAGCGGGCGTCGGCCATCAGGGCGAACACCTGATCGACAAGGGCGAGGCGATCTTCCGCGGCCCATGACTGCGCATGGCGGGCGAGGAAATTTTCCGCAGCGCCGCGGCGGCGATCCGGTTCCAGCTCCGGCAGGGTCTGCAGTAGGCGATGGATGAAAATGCCGCGTTGCCGCCCGCTCTGTGATGGCGCTCCTGTGGCCTTGCCGCCCGCGCGATCTGAAACGGAGGCTCGCGACGGGCTGAGCCATTCGGCTTCGCGCTTGCCCGGCCCCGCCTTCTGAAACAGCCAGCTCGGGCTTTCCCTTTCGTCCGCAGCGGCCGGGCCGGACGTCGGCAGTGCCGCTTCGGCTGCGACCTCGGCGCGGGCGAACCGCCGCACCGGCCCGTCCGGCGTCTCGACGGTGACGCAGGTGAGCTCGCAGTTCTGCAGGCCCTCATCGATGAGGTCGTACCACGAGCGTTCGCGCACCTCCTTGCGGTTGCCCGGCAGGCAGCCACCGACGATCAGCCGTTCGGCGGCGCGCGTCATCGCGACGTAGAGAAGGCGACGATATTCGTCCTCGGTATCCTGCACCATTGCGGCGCGCGCCTGCGCCACCGGCTCGGGATCGTCCGCCTTGCGCCCGGCCCAGACGATGCCGGGATGGCTGCCGCTGCCTCGCGCCTTGTCGGCAAGGCGGATCAGGCTGACGCGCTGGCTGTCGGCGGGCGAGGACGTGGTGTCGGCAAGATAGACCACCGGCGCTTCGAGGCCCTTGGCGCCGTGCACGGTCATCACGCGCACTTCGTCGCGGGTGATCTCCATGTCGCGCTTGACCTCGATGTCGGTCGCCCGCAGCCAGTTGATGAAACCCTGCAATGATGCCGGCGCGCGGCGTTCATAGGACAGCGCGAGTTCGAGAAACTCGTCGAGCGCGTCGTTGGCCTCCGGGCCGAGTCGTTTCAAAATGCGTTCGCGGCCGCCGTCGCCGCCGAGCAGCCAGGCAAAGAAGCCGAACGGCGTGTCCCGCGCCGCGATGGTCTCGCAATTCTTCAGTCGCCGCGACGCCTGCGCCCAGCGCGGGTCCGCGTCTGCCTGCGCATCGAGCGCGTCGCGCAGCGCGCCCTTGCGGCCATAGGCGAGCTTGAACAGATCGTCGTCATCAAGCCCGAACAGCGGGCTCTTCAAGGCCACCGCGAGCGCAAGGTCGTCGTGCCGCAGCAGCAGCGCGTCGGCGAGGTTGATGAGATCGATGACCGCAATATGTTCGGTGAGTTTCAGCCGGTCGGCGCCCGCGACCGGAATGTCGGCGTGCTTGAGCGCCTGAATGATGGCGTCGAACACCTTGCTGCGGCGACGCACGAGAATGAGGATGTCGCCGTAGCGCAGCGGCCGCCTTTTGTGCGGCAGGCCGGTCGGCGTGCGGGCATCGATCAGCGACTTGATCGAGCGCTGGATCCGCCGCGCCAGCCTGACCTCGGGGGAAGTTTCCGAGACGGCGTCGAACGGCGCGCTCCAGCCCTCGATCTCGGGGCGCTGTTCTTTTTCTTCGAGCGGCCAGAGCTCGATGATGCTCGGCGCGGCGTCGCTCAGGGCCTGATGCAGCGGCTGGCCGTTCTCGGCCGCGTGAATGCTGCGAAAAATTTCCTGCTCGCGGAAGACCTGATCGACGGAGTGAAGAATTTCCGGGCCGGACCGGAACGAGTAGGTGAAGGCGATCGGATCGAAGCGCAGCCCCGCGCCTTCGAACTGCCGCCTCAGCAGGCGGCGGCGGGAATCGAACTCGCGCGGCTCGGCGCCCTGAAAGGAAAAGATCGATTGCTTTTCATCGCCGACGGCAAAGATCGTTCGCTGCGCCTGGCCGCGCGCGCCGTCGCCGCTGGTAAATTCGGAAATGAGGTGGCTGATGATTTCCCATTGCCGGGGGCTGGTGTCCTGCGCCTCGTCGATCAGCACATGATCGACGCCGCGATCGAGTTTGTAGTGAACCCAGCTTGATGACACGCGCCCCAGCATATCGAGCGTGTTGTCGATGAGGTCATCATAGTCGAGCAGGCCGCGCGCCTGTTTCTCGCGAACATAGTTTTGTGCGACGGCTGCGGCGATGGTGATAAGCGCGCGGGTTTTCTCGCGCATGTGCACCGCGCGGCGCTTGCTCAGGAGAGCGAGGACGCGCTCCTGCTCGGCGGCGAGCAAAGATTCGAGGCGCGGCTCGGCTTTCGCAAGGCCCTTGGTCACGAGGCTCTTACGCGGCTGGTCGTTGGTGCCGATGAAGAGTTTTAGATAGTTGTCGATGCGGACATCGCCGCTGGCGTGAAAAGCCTCGCGCAGCCGGATTCCCTGCTTCTGGTCGTTGGCGGTGCCGGTGTCGCAGAGCGCGCTGATCGCCGGCCATTCGCTCAAGGGAAGATGAGGGCCGTTCACGAAGGCTTCGTCGATGTCTTCCAGCGTATCGTCCGGCGCAAGGCCGAGCATGCGATTGATTGCAGCAACCGCTTGCTCGATGCCGCCCATCTCCTTCAGCCAGTCGGTGAGGCGATTGCGGCCGAGGCAGGCATCGCGCACGACATCGCGAAATGTCACGTCGGCGGCGGAAGCCATGGCGACGAGCAGGGCGCGGCCCTCGGGGCTGTCCGGATTGGCGCTGGCGGCGAGCAGCACCTTGAGGCTCGCGCGCTCCATCATGTCGGCCTGGTCGCGGTCGTCGAGCACGGAAAAGTGCGCCGGAACGTTTGCTTCGAACGGAAAGGTCTGCAGCAGGCGCGTGCACAGCGCATGAATGGTCTGCACTTTCAATCCGCCGGGCGTGTCGAGCGCGCTGGCAAACAGTTTTCGTGCCCGGCGGCGCGTCCGGTCCGAGGGGACCGCGCCCGTCTCCTTGATCGCGGCGTCGAGCGCGGCATTGTCCAGCGTGATCCAGTGGCCAAGCGTGGTGAAGACGCGCTCGGCCATGTTGGCTGCGGCGGCTTTGGTAAAAGTGATGCAGAGAATTTTTTCAGGCGCAACGCCTTGCAGCAGCAAGCGGATGACGCGCTGCACGAGAACGTGGGTCTTGCCCGAGCCGGCATTGGCGGAGACGAAGGCGGAGATGCCGGGGTCTGAAGCCTGAAGCTGTCGCTCACGCGCGCTCTGCGGAATGACGCGGCTCATGCGTCGCCTCCTTCCGGCCCGCCGCCCGCGGACCATTCCTTGATACGGGCAAGGTCGTCATATTCGCCGTAGCGGTTGGTCCACATCGCGAGGTTCAGCGAGGTGTAGGCCTGTGTCTCATTGTTGAAGGCGCGGATCAGCCCGATGAGCTTTTCGCGGGCTTCATCGGCGGCCTCGTCGGGCGTGATCGGATCGCGCCCCTGGATGCGCGACAGGTCGATCGGCATCTCGGCGCCGGCGGGCTGATTGCCGGTCAGGCGCACATAGATCAGTTCGCTTACCGAGCCGCCGGCCGGAATGTCTTTGAAGCCGCCTTCGCGGATGATCACCGATTCCAGCGTGAGCTGTGGCGAAAGGCCGACGCGGACCTGTTTGCCCGAGGGCGGGCTGCCGGTCTTGTAGTCGAGCACGGCATAGGTGCCGTCGGCGCGCTGCTCGATGCGGTCGGCGCGTGCGGAGAGGGTGAAGGTCATGCCGTCGACCGGCAATTGCACGCTGCCGTGAATTTCAGCATGCAGCTTGCTGAGCCCATCGCGCCGCTGCAGGTCCCAGTCGGAGAACCACTGCGCGATGCGCAGATAGCGCGGCCACCACAGCGCCCGCGCTTCGGGGCGCGACATCAGCGGCGCGAAGTGGCGCTGGCCGATGCGCTGCAATTCGCGCAGCGCATCGAGTGGCCTTGCACCGGCGAACTCTTCGGTGAAGTCGCCGAGCGAGTTGTGAATCGCCGAGCCGCGATCGGCGGCCGAGAGCGGCATGTCGATGGGATCGAGCGCCTGCAGGTTGAGAATGTGCCGCGCATAGATCGTGTAGGGATCGCGCAGCCAGTCTTCGATCTGCGTGACGGAGAGCGCGGTCGGCCGTGCCGCAATTGGTGGACGCGGCTGCGGCTGGCCGATCGGCTGCACCCGCGCGGGGCGATCGAGCTGCGCTGCGTAGTCGAGATATTTTTGTCCGGCGCGTCTGGCCTCAATCCAGCGCGCCTCGCCGGCGACGGCTTCGAGGCGGTGGAGAAAGCGCGAGGCGACGGTGGGCGAGCCGCCGGATTTCGCAGCATGGGTGAGAATGACCTCGGGAGCGCCGAGGAGCTGCGCGAAGTCGTGCGCGGTGAGGCCGATGCGCCGTTCCGGCAGGTCGAGGCCGAGCTGGTGGCGCATCGGGCGCGACAGCCACGCATCGGTGCGGGGCGTCGGCGGCCACACGCCCTCGGTAAGCCCGCCGAGAATGACGCGCTCATGCTCGGTGAGGCGGGCTTCGATCGAGCCGTAGATACGGAGGCGCGCGCCGGTGGTCGTCACCGATCGCACCACGCGGTCGCTAAAAGCGGTGTTGAAGACGTCCGGATAGTCACCGAGCGTCAGGACAAAGCCGCTCGCGCCGTCGCATTCGGCGAGATCATCAAACGCATCGTTGAGCGCGGAGCCGTCGCGGCCGTCGAAGATGATGACGTCGCCGGCCTCGTCAGTGGTCAGCGCGGCCAGCACTTCGCGATGGCGCGCGGCAAGCGTGCCGATGTCCAGCGGCGTGTTTGCATCGACGTGTTCGAGCGGCTTCAGCGCGTCGCCAAGACGCGCGATGAGGCCTGCTGCCGCATCGAGGCTGTCGTCATCAAGCCGGGCGCGCAGCTCGGAGCGATGCAGCGTCGAATGATTGCCGGCTCTCAGCTCGGCAAGCTGGGCGCGGAAGGATGTAAGTTCGTGCGCGAGGCCCGCTGTGGTTTCCGCCGGGCGGGTGCCGCGAAACAGCGCGATCTCCAGTGTTGCGACGATCGGCTTTAGCGCTTCGGCCGAATAGCCGAGGCGGCAGAGCGGATGCTTGAGGAGAGCGAGGAGCGTGGCAGGCGCAAGCTGTTCGGCGACGCTTGCGGCGGCGAGGCGGGCGAACAGGCCCGCTGGAGTGTCGGTCAGCGTCACGCCGCCGGAATCGTCGAAGGGCAGATCCCAGCGTTGCAGCGCCGTCATCACCCGGCGGGCGAGAATGCGGTCCGGCGTCACCAGCGCGGCGGTGATGTCGAGTTCATGCGCTTCGCGCAGCGCCACCGCGATCGCCAGCGCCTCCGTCTCCGGGGTTGCGGCTTCGACGATCGCGAGTTTTTCAAAACCGCTTGCAATCTTCTCCGCAATGTCGGCGCGCGCCAGCCGCTCGTGCCAGTCGGCAGTGGAGCCGGATGGGCGCAGCGCTTCCGACGTCAGGGACTCGCGGCCGCGCGGCGCGGGCGTGCCGAGCTGCACCACGGCATCGCGGGTGAGGCGAAACTGTTCGAGCAGGCCGTGCAGCGCGAATTGCGGATGGCTGGCGACCGGCGGCGACAGCATGTTGCCCTGCGCGTCGTATTCGCCGCCGATCTGGCCCCATGCGGCGTCATCGAGCGTGAGATCGAGGCCCGGCAGGACGACGGCGCCCTGCGGCAGCCCGGCGATGGCATGAAGGAATTTTGCGGTCGCCGGCATCGAGCCGGTGGAGCCGGCGGCGATCACCGGGCCCGGGTGGCACAGGAGGCGCTGCGTTTCCGCCTCGATCAAAAGATTTTCGCGCAGCGCCGGTTCGATGCGGCCGTGGGCGGTCAAAATGCCCGGCCAGGCCTCGCGGGCGATCTGCAGAAATTTCAGCGTCAGTTGCCAGTAGCGATCGAGTTCGTCCGGCACGAGGGCGTCAAGCGATTCCCACGCCACGCCGCGGCGGAGCATGTCGTCCATCAGGCGCGCGAGGTCGTCGGCGAGGGCGAGGGTCGCTGCCGGCCCGCCCGCGACCAGCGGCGCATCGCTGCGCTCGGCAGGCGCAAGCTGCTTCGCCCAGGCGGCGATCAGCTGCGCGAGCAGGAGGCGGCGGTCGAGCGACTTGAGTTCGGGCGGCAGATCGAGTGCAGCCGGGTCCGCCTGCGCGCCGCCGCTTTCGAGTTCCAGCTCGTCCTCGTCGATGGCTCGCAGCGGCACGATGCGCGGCAGGATGGCGGCATCGACATTGAGGACATCGAGAAACACGCTGCGGGCGAGTTGCCCGGCGCGGCGGGTCGGCAGATAGAGCGTGACCTCGGCGAGACGCTCGGGCTTTGCGCGCGCGTCAAAGCCTTCGATCAGCCGCCCGTCGACGAGGGCGGCAATGAGCGTCTGCAGAAACGACGACGATGGGGAAATAGTGAAAACGCGCATGGAACCCCCGATTCGGAATCATGCGCAAACCGTGCGGCAACGCAATGGCCGCCGGGGCCGCGGCAGCCGTTGCCTGTCTATCAGGATCCGGCGGAAGAATCAGGTGTCGGCGAGAAACGCCTGTTCCGCCTGGGCGACGGCATCGGGCGTGCCGACATGCATCCAGGTGCCGTCGATCCGCAGGCCGTAGAGCCGGCTCTCGGCATTGACCCGGTCGAAGATTTTCGTCAGCGCGAATTCGCCTTGCGGGGCGTCCCGAAACAGCGCGGGCGAGAGAATGGCGACACCGGCATAGACGAAAGGCACCACCTCGTTTTCCTTGCGGCGGCGCAGCCTGCCGTCGGTGGCCATCGCATAGTCGCCCTTGCCGTGATAGCCCAGGCTGCCGGCGGTCGGCGCGAGCAGCAGCAGAATGTCCATCTTGGCCGGATCGAATGCGTTCTTGAGGCGCTCGAGGTTCGGCCGCACGCCGTCGATCCACAGCGTATCGGCGTTGAGATGAAAGAACGGCGCGTCGCCAAGGAGCGGCAGCGCCTTCACCACCGCGCCGCCGGTGCCGAGAATGACGTCGCGTTCGTCGGAGATGGTGACGGCCGGTTTTTGGCGCGTCGCGACGTGGGCGATGATCTGGTCCGGCAGGTAATGCACGTTGACCACCGCGCGCTGCACCCCGGCTTCGCCGAGCTTGTCGAGGACGTGATCAAGCAGCGGCCTGCCGGATACCTGCACCAGCGGCTTGGGCATGTGATCGGTGAGGGGACGCATCCGCGTGCCGAAACCGGCGGCAAGAACCATGGCACTGGTCGGCGAAACTGTCATCGTCGCGCAAAATCTTTCTGGGCGTCAGGCACGCGGTCCCGCAAGGCACGGAGCAATTTTGCCGATGGTCGGGATGCGCATTCCTGCAAATGTTCGGGCAATTCTCTGAGAATGTGCGGGTCGATCCAAGGACATTTTCGGCGGCCGTTCCATCACGGCCGGGCCGAACCGGATCGCGGCGCAGGTTTGCGCCGGGCCAAGGTTTATTCCGCGGATATGACGAAGATGCGACAATGCAGCGCCGGTCAGACCTCGATGATGTGCGGATTCCCGGCGCCGAAGGCAGTTTTCTTCTTCTTGTCGGACGCCTTGAGGAAGTTGACGCCCATCTGGTCGCCATTTACCCAGGCCAGCTCGCAGCGGCGATAGGCAAGGCCGGTCGACGACAGCAGCAGGAAAAACTCCTTGAGGTGCAGGCCCTCGACGGAGCCTTCGACCACCAGCCGCGCGCTGGTTTCGCAGACTTCCTCGACCGTGCAGTTGCGCCGCCAGGTGCCGTCGATCCCCATCATGGTGGCGCGCAAGCCGTGCTCGAAAATCACGCGCTCGCCCTGCTGCCGTTCCGTTGCCATCGTGTATTCCTCGCCGGTTTTCGTTCGGGCGCAGGCTAGCGGCGCGTAGTGAACAAGCCGTAAACCGGGGTGAAGCGGTATTAACCGCGCGTCAGCGCATCGGAGGGGGAACGTGCTTGGCGTACCAGTCGCTGAACGGGTGCAGCGCCGGGTGCCTGAGCGAGCGGTTGAGGTAATTCCACACGCGCGGCTGGTGGCGCAGGTAGCCCGGCTTGCCGTCGCGCCGGTTGAGGCGGGCGAAGGTGCCGAGCAGGCGCGTGTTGCGCTGCGCCGACATGATCGCGTAGCGCTCGGTGAAGTCCGCCGGATCGAACAACGGATCGGCGGCGAGGCGCTTGCGGGTGTAGTGGGCCAGCATCGACAGTTCGAGCTGCTCGGGAATGTCGATCCGCGCGTCCTGCAGCAGCGAAACGAGATCGTAGCTCGGGCAGCCGATCACGGCGTCCTGAAAGTCGATGATGCCGACCTGCCTGACACCGACGCGATCCTCGAGCCAGATCAGGTTCGGCGAATGATAGTCGCGCAGCACCCAGGTCGACTGCTTCGCCGCCAGCGCGTCGGGGCTGGGCTCGTGCTGTAAAATTTTCGCGGCGATCAGGTCGCGCCACATCTGCAAAAATTCGGCGCGCGCGCGGCTGCTGAGATTGACCTCGCGGTCCGGCAAATACCAGTCGAGCATCAGGCTGATCTCGATCATCATCGCGTCGAGATCGAAATCGGGCAGCGTATAGTCGCTCGCGCCGGGGACCGGCAGCGCGGCCGGCAGCGGCAGGTCGTGCAGCCGCGCCAATGCCTCGGTTGCGGCCCGGTAACGCTCAAGGATCGGCGCTGGCGGCTGGCCGGTCATCACCGGCTCGCTGCCGAGGTCCTCCATGATAAGGAAGCCGGCTTCGAGATCGGCGTGGAGGATTCTTGGCGTCGAGAAGCCGCGGCTGCGCAGGCCGTTGGCGAGCGCGACGAACGGCTTCACGTCCTCGGCGAGATGAACCACGGCGCTGTAGGATTTGCCGCCGTGCACCGGCGGGCCGTCGGGGCGGCGCGGCGAATTCATCAGCACGACGCAGTCTTCGCCCTTGTACAAACGCGCATAGGACCGGGTCGAGGCATCGCCCGCCATGCGCTCGCGGCGCGCGTCCGCAAGGCCTGCGCGGTCGAGAAACGTCCGCAGGATCTGCAGCCGCGTCACGCGATCCGCCCCCGTGCCGTGGCCGGTGATGACGACCTGGCGCGCGGTTGCCGCCATGCCCGGCCCGTGGCTGAGCGTGATGTCGATGCGGTTCGCCGGCATCGCGCCGGGCGCGCGCTCGGGCCACTCGATCAGGGCGACGACGCCGTCGGGCTGCGGCGACAAGCCGATTTCCTCGAGTTCGCTTTCGTCGCTGATGCGGTAGAGGTCGGCATGGAGCAGCGGAAAGCTCGGCAGATCATAGCTCTGCACCAGCGTGAAGGTCGGGCTCGGCACCTCGAGTTCGTCGTCGCCGGCCAGATGCCGGATCAGCGCGCGGGCGGCGGCGGTCTTGCCGGCGCCGAGATCGCCCGACAGCGTGATGACGTCGCCGGGGCCGATCAGCAGCGCGAGGTCGGCCATCAGCCGGGCGGTCTCGGCCTCGTCGGACAAGGTCAGGGCAAGGGTGGCCTGGTCGGTCATTCGGCGGCGTTGCGCTGGGTGTCGTGATCGAGCGGAAATTCGCAGGTCACCGTCGTGCCCATGCCGACGGCCGAGTCGATGCGAACGCTGCCGCCGTGCAGTTCGACGAAGGAGCGCACCAGCGACAGGCCGAGGCCAGCGCCGCGGTGGCGCGAGCCGTTGGCGCGGCTCTCGAACCAGTCGAAAATCTTGTCCCGCACATCGGCGGGAATGCCGGGGCCGCGATCGGTCACGCGGAACTGGACGTTGTGGCCGCTGCGCGTCGCGACGATTTCAACGGCGCTGCCTTCGGGCGCAAAGCCGACGGCATTGGCAAGCAGGTTGTAGAGGATCTGGACGAGGCGGCTTTCGTCGGCGACGAAGCGCGTGATGCTGGGGTCGATCGTCACGTTCAGCGCGATGCGTTCGCGGGCGAGGCGATCCTGCACGCCTTCGGCTGCCGCGTCGATCGCCTTGCGGACATCGACCGGCGCGAGCGCCAGCGTCATTGCGCCGGCGTCGATCGTGGCGAGGTCGAGAATGTTGTTGATGATCGCCATCAGCGCATTGGTCGATGACGTGATGTAGCCGAGATATTCGTTCTGCTTTTCGGTGAGCGGCCCGGTGGTCGTGTCGCTGAGGAAATGCGCGAACCCGATGATCGTAGTCAGCGGCGAGCGCAGCTCGTACGACACGTGATGAACGAAATCGACCTTCATCTGGCTGGCGGTTTCCAGCGCATCGTTGCGCTCGCGCAGCGCCCGCTCGACATTCACCGTGTCGGTGACGTCCTGGAAAGTCAGCATGGTCGCGCCGTCGGGCAGCGGCATGGTCAGGCAATCGACCACGCTGCCGTCGCGGCGCTCAAGGCGGCGCGGTGCTGCGCCGCGATTCTCGATGCCGGTGATGGCGGCGCGCAGCGCTTGCCAGGTCGCTTCGTCGTTGTAGAGCGGGCGGCACCACTGCTCGACCGTCGTGATGTGCGGCTTGAGCTGCAGGGTTTCGACCGGCAGATTCCACATCTGCGCGAATGGCGGGTTGAAAAGCTGCACGCAGCCATTGCTGCCGAACACCGCAACCGCCTCGGCGAGGTTGTCGAGCGTCTCGCGCTGCACCCGCATCAGGCCGTCGTTCTGGCGGGCGAGCGTGATGCTCTCGGTGACGTCGTCGAACAGATAGGTGACGCCGCCTTCGGGATTGGGCGTCGTCACGATGCTGATGGTGCGGCCGTCGGGCAAATACCACGTGTCGCTGCGCGGCTCGACGGCGCGGTAGGCCTCGTGGAGCTTCGCCTTCCAGGCGCGGAAATCCGGCTGCTCGGGAATTTTGCGGGTGAGGCGGAGCTGGTCCAGAATGTCGGAATCCTGCGGCGCGCCGTCGAGGAAGGCGCGGTCGAGGTCCCACAGCCGCCGATAGGAATCGTTGAAGAACGCAAGCCGCCGCTTGCCGTCGAACACCGCGACGCCGCAGGAAAGCTGATCGAGCGTGCGGCGATGGGCGTCGGCCATGCGTTGCAGTGAGCCGCGCAGATGCGTCGCTTCGCTGACGTCGAAGGCGATGCCGGCGCTTTCATCGGCAAAATTCTTGACGAACACGTCATGCATCCGCCGCTCACCGTCGATGACGATGGGGAGCCGCGCACTGAAGGCGCCGTTGTCCGCGAGCGCGCGGGCCATGTCGGCGCGATTGTGGCTGTCGATCAGCTCGCTGTTCTGCGCGATCGCCTCGGCGACCGAGGCGGCGTCGGCGGCGCGGGCATAGGCGTCATTGGCGAAGACCAGAGTGCCGTCGTGGCGGCGAGTCCAGATCGGGCAGGGCAGTGCCGCGGTGAGGCCGCGCAGCGACGCGGTTCCGGCCACGAGCTCCTTCTGCCGCGCGGCGGTCTCCGCGAGCTCGCGCCGCACGCCGTTGAGATCGCGGATGCGCACCACCGCCTGCCCGCCGATGGCGCGGCCCATCGCTTCGACCATGCGGCCGGTGGCGGTCGCGATGTGGAGCTGAAAACTCTCGCCGGTCTGGCGCAGCGCACTCACCGCGCGCTCCATTTCAAAAGCCTGCTCGGGCGGCAGCCAGTTGCTGTAGGTGAGCAGCCGTTGGGGCTGGTGGGCGTGCTTGGGCATCACCAGCGCGAGATCGCCGCTGACCTCGGCGCGGTCATCGCCGGCGAGCCAGGCGATCAGGATCTGCGGCTCGGTGAATAGCAGCGCGCGGTAGCGGTCGGATTCGGCCTGCAGCGTCTGGAGCGACTGCCGCAGTTCCTGCTCCTGGCGCGTGGCGCGCAGGCGCGTGCGCGCCAGGAGGATGGCGGCGACGATGGAAAAGCACAGCACGCCGGCGCAGGTCGCCAGCACCGCGAGCTCCTGGCGCGAAAAATCGTGCAGCGACGGCATTGCCCCTTGCGCCTCGCGGCCGAACGCCGGCGCGATGGCAACCCATGTTGCTGCGCTCAGGCCCGCCGTTCCGCTCCGCGCGAGTGCGCCGCAGGAAAGCAAGGCCCGACGTATCGCTGCGATGACGCCTGACATAAGTGCCCCAAGTGACAAAGCCCGGATGGATGGCCCGGACACCGGGTCCGGCCGACATCCTGCTTCGGATCGAAAACTGCCGCTGTTCGCGAATCGTTTCAGATTATCCACAAGCAGAGTCGCGGGGTAAGAGTCCAGACCGTGAACGTCCGGCAGGGGGCGGAAAAATGCGGACCTAGCGTCCGGTGGAACCGAAGCCGCCGCTGCCGCGCGCGGTTTCATCGAGTTTTTCGACGAGAACGAGCCGCGCGGCGGAGACCGGAGCGATGACCATCTGGGCGATGCGCTCGCCGCGCCGGACAGTGAAGGGCTCGGTGCCGTGATTGATGAGAATGACGCCGATCTCGCCGCGGTAATCGGCATCGATCGTGCCAGGGGCGTTGAGCACGGTGACGCCGTAGCGCGCCGCTAGGCCCGAGCGCGGCCGGACCTGGGCCTCGAAGCCGGGCGGCAGCGCCATGGTCAGCCCGGTCGGCACGATGGCGCGGGCGCCGGGGGCGAGCGTCAGCGGCGCGTCCTGCGCGACGGCAGCGACGAGGTCGAACCCGGCCGCCGCCTCGGTCTGGTAGGCCGGCAACGGCAGGCCCTCGCCGTGGGCGAGATGGGCGATTTCGACGGTCAGTGCGGCGGCGGTCATGGGGCGGGTCATGGGGCGGGCTTGTCCAGGGTTTCGGCGATTCGGTCGATGAGCGCGGCGGCGACCTCGGTTTTGGTCATGGCCGGCCAGGAGTCGATGGCGGTGGCGGGCTCGCCGCGCTCGATGAGGTGGATCATGTTGGCGTCGCCGCCCATGATCCCGGTCTCGGGCGACACGTCGTTGGCGATGATCCAGTCGCAGCCCTTGCGGGCGAGTTTCGACTGGGCGTTGGCCATCAGGTTCTCGGTTTCGGCGGCAAAGCCGATCACGAGGCCCGGGCGGTCTTGGGTGCGGTGCGAGATCGTCGCCAGAATGTCCGGGTTCTCGATCAGGCTCAGCTCGGGCAGGCCGCCTGACGACTTCTTGATCTTCTGGCTGCCGGCATCCTTTACCCGCCAGTCGGCGACGGCGGCGGCGAAGATCGCGACATCGACCGGCAGGGCGGCCTCCACCGCTTGCAGCATCGCGCTCGCGGTCTCGACCCGGACCACCTTGACGCCGGGCGGGTCGGGCAGGCCGACCGGGCCGCTGACGAGCACGACCTCCGCGCCGGCGGCGGCCGCGGCGGCGGCGATGGCGAAGCCCTGCTTGCCGGAGGAGCGGTTGGCGATATAGCGCACCGGATCGATCGGCTCGTGTGTCGGCCCCGCGGTGATCAGGATCCGCCGCCCGGCGAGCGGTTTGGGCTGAGGCGGCCGCAGGATCGTCGCGGCGAGTTCGGCGATCTCGGTCGGCTCGCTCATGCGGCCGACCCCGGCCTCGCGGGCCTCAGCCATCTCGCCGGCATTCGGGCCGATCAGGTGCGCGCCGTCCTTGACGAGCTGGGCGAGGTTGCGGCGCGTCGCCGGATGGCTCCACATCGCCGGGTTCATCGCCGGGGCGAACAGCACCGGCCGGTCGGTCGCCAGCAGAATGGCGGTCGCCAGATCGTCGGCATGGCCGTGCGCCATCTTTGCCATCAGGTCGGCGGTTGCGGGGGCGACCACGACGAGGTCGCACTGGCGGGCGAGGCGGATGTGGCCGGCGTCGAACTCGCTGGCGGGATCGAACAGATCGGTGAAACAGGGATTGTGCGACAGCGCGCTGACGCTGAGCGGGGTGACGAACTGCTGCGCGGCGCGGGTGAGGACGCAGCGCACGGCGATGTTGCGCTCCTTGAGGCGCCGGATCAGGTCGAGTGCCTTGTAGGCTGCAATGCCGCCGCCGATGATCAGGGTGACGCGCGGCGCGGTGGCCTCTTCCGCAGGCGGTGCGGTGAGCGCAGCCGCAGGTGGCGCGGCGGGGCGCGCCGGCGCATCGTCGTCACCTGCCGCCTCGCGCAAAATGATGCGCACCTCGTCCTCGACCGAGCGGCCGTTGCGGGCGGCGCGGATCCGGAGTTGAGCCTTCAGGGCTTCGTCGAGTTTGCGGACGGTGAGGCTGGCCATGAAACGACCTCGGGCGGCGCTGACTGATCGGGCGATGCTATCATTGCAATCAAAGGTGATTGCAATGATTTTTTCGTCAGCTCAGCTTCCAGAGCAGAGCGATGAAGGTGAGCGCCACCAGCCAGATTCCTGCGGTGCGCCAATAGCCCCGCTCGGCCTGGGCCCGGGCGATGGCGCTGACGGTCTCCGGCGCGAGCACGATGCCCTCGCGGGTCATCGTCTCGATCTGGGCGACGGTCGCGGCCGAACGCGTCACGAGATCCGGCAGACTGCCGAGGACCTTGCCGAGCTCGCCGATCCCGGACAGAGCCCCCTCGATCTTGCCGATCGGCCCGAGATTGCGCTCGATCCATTCGCGCACCACCGGATCGGCGGTGGACCAGATGTCGAGGCGCGGATCGAACGAGCGGGCGACGCCCTCGACCACCACCATGGTTTTCTGCAGCAAAATCAGCTCCGGCCGCGTCCGCATGTCGAACAGCGCCGTGACCTCGAGCAGCAGCGACAGCAGCCGCGCCATCGAGATTTCTTCGGCGGTGCGATTGTGGATCGGCTCGCCGATGGCGCGGATCGCCTGGGCAAAATTCTCGACCGAGTGATGCGCGGGCACATAGCCGGCCTCGAAATGCACTTCGGCGACGCGGCGATAGTTGCGGGTGATGAAGCCAAGCAGAATCTCGGCAAGGAAGCGGCGCTCCTTGATGCCAAGCCGGCCCATGATGCCGAAGTCGACGGCGACGAGGCGGCCCTGGTCATCGACGAACAGGTTTCCGGGATGCATGTCGGCATGGAAGAAGCCGTCGCGCAGCGCATGGCGCAGGAACGACTGGATCACCTTGCGGCCGAGATCCTGCAGATCGACGCCGGCCTTTTCGAGCGCGGTGCGGTCGTTCAGCGCGATGCCGTCGATCCACTCCATCGTCAGCACGCTCTGGCTGGTGCGGTCCCAGTCGACCTGCGGCACGCGGAATTCCGGATCGTTGCGGGTGTTCTCCGCCATCTCCGACATCGCCGCGGCCTCGAGCCGCAGATCCATTTCCATCGCCACGGCGCGCTGCATGGTGGCGATGACCTCGATCAGCCGCAGCCGGCGCGCTTCCGCCGAGTGCTTTTCCGCTTTGCCGGCGACGTAAAAGAAATCCGACAGGTCGCGGCGGAAACGGGCGCCGACATTGGGTCGCAGCACCTTGACCGCAAAGTCCTTCTTATCGCCGCGCGAGACGGCGACGCCGCGGTGGACCTGCGCGATCGAGGCGGCGGCGACCGCCGGCCCGAGGCTGGCAAACGCCTCCTTGAGTGGCCGCTCCAGCGAGGCCGCGATCACCGCTTCGGCGTCGGCCTGCGGGAAGGGCGGCAGACGGTCCTGCAGCGTTTCAAGATTTTGCGCCATGACCGGGCCGACGACGTCGGGCCGGGTGGCGAGAAACTGGCCGAGCTTGAGATAGGCCGGGCCAAGGCGCGTCAGCGCATGGGATAGCTGTTCGCCGCTGGCGGCGCCGCGGCGCTCGATCAGCCGCGCGGCACGCAGCAAGGGCTGCGCCGGCGGCGGCACGGTGGACGCATCGACGACGCCGAACACGCCTTCGCGCGCCAGCACATAGGTTGCACGCGCCAGCCGCGCGACGTGAAAGAGGGCAGAGATCACAAACGCCAGCCTGAATGCAGAGCAACGATGCCGCCGGACATCGGCTGCCAACTGACACGGGAGAAGCCAGCCGCGCCGATCATCTCGGCGAAAATGGCCGGCTGTGGAAACTGCCGGATCGACTCGACGAGATACTGATAGGATGCGGCATCGCCGGTGACGGCGCGCCCGAGCGGCGGGATGACTCTGAACGAGAACAGATCGTAGATCCTGTCGAGGCCGGGGACGTCGACGCTCGAAAACTCAAGGCACAGGAAGCGGCCGCCGGGCCGAAGCACGCGATAGGCTTCCTTCAGCGCGAGGTCGATCCGCGGCACGTTGCGGATGCCGAATGCGATCGTATAGGCGTCGAAGCTCTTGTCGGCGAAGCCGAGGCTTTCGGCGTTGCCTTCGACGAACGACACCTGATGCTCGAGATGCCGCGCAAAGGCGCGCTCGCGGCCGACCGCCAGCATTTCCGAGTTGATGTCGCAGACGGTCGCGGTGAAGCCGGACCCGGCCTTCTCCGCGGCGCGGAACGAGATGTCTCCGGTGCCGCCCGCGACATCGAGCAGCGCGAACGGCGCATCGCTGCGCGGCGGATTGAGCGTCTCGATCATCGCCGCTTTCCAGAGCCGGTGCATCCCGCCTGACATCAGGTCGTTCATCAGGTCGTAGCGCCGCGCGACGCTGTGAAACACGTCGTTCACCAGCGTCTGCTTGTCGCCCAGGGGAACTTCCCTGAAGCCGAAATGCGTGGTCTGATCGGAGCGATCCATTGAACTCGTCTCTGTATTCCAGTTCTGCCACGGGACCGCGCCAACAGGGCCGGTTCCATAGCAACATGCTTCGCGGCGGCCGGTTCCCGGTTCGCGTGTCGGCCGGACCATAGCGCGGCTGCCGGTCGCGCGCTACAAGCGAGCCTGCACAATCGCCGCCGCGTTCGCAGGGGATGCGGCTCATCGAGTTTTACGGCCTTTCCCCCGGAACCCGCGGATGCCTGAACTTCCCGAAGTCGAAACCGTCCGGCGCGGGCTGCAGCCTGTGATGGAGGGCGCCACCATCGAGCAGGCCGAAGTGCGGCGGGCCGATCTGCGTTTTCCTTTCCAGCCCGATTTCGTGCCGCGCCTTACCGGCCAGCGCATCATGGGGCTCGGCCGGCGGGCAAAGTATCTGCTGGCGGACCTCGCTTCGGGCGATGTGCTGATCATGCATCTCGGCATGTCCGGCTCGTTCCGGGTGAGCGGCGGCGAGCCGCTCGGCGTGTTCCATCATCCGCGCAACGAAGACCGCGCCCATGATCACGTGGTCTTTCACATGAGCGGCGGGGTGCGCGTCACCTTCAACGATCCGCGCCGCTTCGGCTCGATGAAGATCGTGGCCCGCGCGCAGCTTGGCGATGAGCCGCAGATCAAGGCGCTCGGGCCGGAGCCGCTCGGCAACGAATTTGATGCCGCGATGCTGGCCGCCGCCTGCGCCGGCAAGGCGACGTCGCTGAAGGCGGCGCTGCTCGATCAACGCGTCGTTGCCGGGCTCGGCAACATCTATGTCTGCGAGGCGCTGTTTCGCTCGCACCTGTCGCCGCTGCGCAAGGCCGCAACGCTCGCGACTAAAAGTGGTGCGCCGACGCCGCGCGCCGCGCTGCTCCTCGATTCGATCAAGGCGGTGCTGAACGAGGCGATCGCCGCCGGCGGCTCGTCGTTGCGCGACCACCGCCAGACTTCCGGCGAGCTGGGCTATTTCCAGCATTCCTTCCAGGTCTACGACCGCGAAGGAGAGCCGTGTCCGACGCCGGGATGCGGCGGCGTGGTGAAGCGATTCGTCCAGAACGGCCGCTCGACCTTCTGGTGTCCGAAGTGTCAGAAATGACGCCGGACGACGTTACTTGCGCAGGCAGATGACGCGCAGGATCGCATCCTTGGCGAGCGGCGCCGGATTGCCGGGGACAATCGCGCTGCGTGACAGGAAGCGGTGGACGGCATCGCTGCCGATGACCTTTGCCTGATTGGCCGCAGGTTTCAGCACCACCATCCCGGCAAAAGCGCCGTCGGCGTCGCGCGCCGCGCCGCCCGAAAAACCGAGCGCGGGCGCGGGGGATAGTGCCGCATCGTTGCCCTGCCCGGACAGCTGCGCCTTGACCTGCGTGACGGCCGCGCCGCCGTTCTGCAATTGCGGATCGGCAATGCCGACGACATCGACCACCGGCTTGCCGCTGCCGCCGATCGCTGCGATTTTGAGATCGCGCGCGCCATAGATGCGCAGCAGCGCCAGATCGCTGGCCTTGTCCTCGGCGATCTTTTCGGCATTGCCGAATTGCGGCACCACGATGGAGGTGCAGCCGCTCGCGGTCTGCAGGTCGGTCAGCACTGCGCCGTCGCTGCTGACGACGATGCCGGTGCCGTAGTCGACGAGCCGCTTCTGCGGCGCCTCGGCCGGGAAGGGATTGAAGGCGCTCGACATCGCGATGACGACGGTGTCCATCGTGCCCTCGGTCGCCTGATCATAGAGGATCGTCAGAATGCGAACCTGATCGCCCTTGACGTGGCCGCGCACATAAAATTTTTTCAGCCCCTGCATGCCGGTGACGATGAAGAAGTCGGGCTTCACCGTGGCGTAGGTCACCTTGCGATTAGCGGGCTGGGTCTTCTCGCGCTCGGCCAGCATCGCGGTGGTGACGGGACTGTTTTCCCTGGTGTTGGCGAGGCGGATCTGGATCGTGTCCTGCGGCGCATTCCAGATGGTGAGGCCGGCTTCCGCCATCTTGCGCGGCGTGCGCTTGAGCGGCAGGCCGAGGCGAATGCCGGTCGCCGGATCCGTTGTCACCGTCCAGCCGACATTCTGCTGTAACTTTTTGGCGACCTCGGCAAGGGCCGCGCGTTCCTGCTGGTTCAGTATGCCGGTCGGCTTGCTGCCGATGCTCTTCTGAAACGCCGAGATTGCGGTCACCATGCGATCATTCGGCTCGCCGTTGATCAGGCCGTTATAGTGCCCGCTCCAGGCGAGATCCGATTGCAGACTGGTGCGCTCCACGGCGGTCATTGCCTTGACGACATCGCTGCCGGCGAGCGGCGCGGGGGCGCCCTTCGCCGCCGGGGCCTGCGCGAGCGCGCTTGGGGCGAGCGGCATCATGGCGGCAAAAGCTGCGGCAAGGCCGGCTGCGATAAGGCTGGACGTGGAGCGGAGCGTGGTTCTTGTCACGGTTCTGATCACGGGGCAGACCTTCGGGCGCTCATGATTGCGGGCTGGCTCTTGCGGCAAGATTACCATATCTCGTTGGTCGACCACAGCGCGAACGGGTTCACCCGGCCACGCGACAACCCAGAGATGCTGATGCTGAGTGCGGAAGAACTCGAACGCTACGCCCGCCACATCGTCCTTCACGACGTCGGTGGCCCCGGACAGGCGCGGCTCAAGGCGGCGCGGGTGCTGGTGATCGGCGCCGGCGGCCTCGGCGCGCCCGCCTTGATGTATCTGGCGGCGGCCGGCGTCGGCACGCTCGGCGTCGTCGATGACGACATCGTCTCGCTGTCCAACCTGCAGCGCCAGGTCATCCATGGCACCAAGGACGTCGACCGCCTCAAGGTCGACAGCGCGGCGGATGCGGTCCATGCCCTCAATCCGCATGTGAAGGTGCAGACCCACGCCGTGCGGATCACCGCGGAAAACGCGCTCGAACTGATCGGGGGCTATGACATCGTTGCCGACGGCTCGGACAATTTTGCCACCCGCTATCTCGTGTCCGACGCCTGCTTCCTCGCCAAGAAGCCGTTGGTCGCCGGCGCGCTCGGCGTGTTCGACGGCTCGCTGACGACGCTGCGCCCGCACGAGCGCAATGCCGACGGCGAATGGAATCCGACCTATCGCTGCCTGTTTCCCGAAGCGCCGCCGCCGGGCACGGTGCCGACCTGCGAGTCGGCCGGCATTATCGGCGCGCTCGCCGGTGTGCTCGGCACGATGCAGGCGCTGGAAGTGATCCGCGAGATCGTCGGCTTCGGCGAGGGGCTGGTCGGCCGCTTCCTGATGGTGGATGCGCGCGCGATGCGGTTCGAGACGCTGCGCTATACCCGCGATCCGTCAAACCCGCTCAACGGCGACCATCCGACGATTTTTGACCTGAGCGCGCACCGCTGACGCCGCCGCTTGGCGGCGCGCGGTTACAGCATGTTCGGCAGGACGCGATCCGGCGGCTTGTGACCGTCGAGGAAGGTGCGGATGTTGATGATCACCTTCTCGCCCATCTCGACGCGGCCTTCGATCGTCGCCGAGCCCATGTGCGGCAGCAAGGTGACCTTGCCCATTTTGGCGAGCCGCAGCAGGCGCGGATGCACCACCGGCTCGTGCTCGAAGACGTCGAGCGCGGCCCCGGCGATCTCGCCGGCCTCGATCTGCTTGGCGAGTGTCGCCTCGTCGATCACCTCGCCGCGCGCGGTGTTGACGATATAGGCGTCCTTGCGGATCAGCTTGAGGCGGCGGGCGGAGAGCAGATGGAACGTCGCCGGCGTGTGCGGGCAGTTGACCGACAGGATGTCCATGCGGGCCAGCATCTGGTCGAGGCTTTCCCAATAGGTCGCGCCAAGTTCTTCCTCGATCTTCGGCGCGACCGGACGGCGGTTGTGATAGTGGATCTGCAGGCCGAAGGCGCGGGCGCGGCGCGCCACCGCCTGGCCGATGCGGCCCATGCCGATGATGCCGAGACGCTTGCCGCCGATGCGGTGGCCCAGCATCCAGGTCGGCGACCAGCCATTCCACTCCTTGCCCTCGGTCAGGATGGTGGCACCCTCGACCAGCCGGCGCGGCACCGCGAGGATCATCGCCATCGTCATGTCGGCGGTGTCCTCGGTGAGGACTTTTGGCGTGTTGGTGACGGTGATGCCGAGCGCATGGGCGGTCTTGACGTCGACATTGTCGATGCCGTTGCCGAAGTTCGCGATCAGCTTTAGCCGGACATCCGGCTGGTTCAGAATATCGGCGGTGATGTTGTCGGTGACGGTCGGCACCAGAATGTCGGCAGTGCGCGCCGCTTCGGCCAGTTGTTCGGCCGTCATCGGATGGTCATCGATGTTGAGGCGCGTGTCGAACAACTCGCGCATCCGCGTCTCAATCGTGTCCGGCAGCTTCCGGGTGGCGACGACCAGAGGTTTTTTTCGAGCCGACATCTCTCACTCTCAGGGCTTTGATCCGGCCGTTTAGGCCTCCTTAACCGAGCTGTCTGAAACTGCTGCTTCCCTGCCGGTCCAAAGGAGTCCGTAGGCTCTTGGTCCTTGGTCCTCTCTAGCAGAAGGCCGTATCAACACAAGAACTTCGCATCACAAGCGGCCGGCAAGGCATGTTTTGGCAAAGCGGATGGCTTTGCCGCGCGAGACGAGCGTGGTGAGGCAAGGGTTGAAAAGTATGGGGTTTGCGCGGTTTTTGGGCGTTTCGGTGGTGGCGTGCGGGGCGATGGTGGCCGGGGCGGCGGATGCGGGCGCATCGGCCAGCGGCCTGCCGGTGCCGCGGTTCGTCAGCCTCAAATCCGACCACGTGAACGTGCGGGTCGGCCCGACCAAGGACAACGAGGTCAGCTGGGTCTACACCCGGGCCGGGCTGCCCGTCGAAATCACCGCCGAATTCGAGAACTGGCGCCGGGTGCGCGATTCCGAAGGGGCCGAGGGGTGGGTGTATCACTCGCTGCTGTCCGGCCGCCGCACCGCCGTGGTCAACATGAAGGATAAGGACCAGCTCGCTGCGCTGCATCACCGCGCCGATCGGGAAAGTCCGGTCACGGCACGGCTGGAGGCCGGGGTGGTGGTGCAGGTCAAGCGCTGCGACGCGGCCTGGTGCCGGATCACCGGACGAGGCTTTGACGGCTATATCGAGCAGCAGCGGCTGTGGGGCGTCTATCCCGACGAGAAGGTGGACTGAGCAGCCTGCTGCTGCGAGGCGGCAAGCAACAATGCGCCCACAACAATGCGCCCAGAGCATCGAATGCGCTTACGGCCGCGGATCAGATGATTTCAAAAACCCAAGCGATGACCGCAGCGCCGCTGCGGTCAGGACAAGGCTGCATCGCCATGAGGCGGCGCCGTATTGCTGTTCAGGCGCGCTTCTTGCGCAGGCGGATCACCATGTCGATACGGCTGATCTCGTAGCCTTCCGGAACTTCCGGCAGGGCCTGCAGCGACAGGTGCGGATCCGGGATGTCGACCAGCTCGTGGGTGTTCTCGATATAGAAATGATGGTGCGAGGACACGTTGGTGTCGAAATAGGTCTTGCTGCCGTCGACGCTGACCTGGCGCAGCAGGCCGGCCTCGGTGAGCTGATTGAGCGTGTTGTAGACAGTTGCGAGCGACACCGGAACCTTGGCGCTGGTCGCTTCCTCGTAGAGCATTTCGGCGGTGAGGTGGCGGCCACCCTTATTGAACAAAAGCCAGCCAAGAGCCATGCGCTGACGGGTGGGCCGCAGGCCTACCGATTGCAGCATTTCGTTGACGTCATGCCACGGGCAACCGGTGAGCAGCGGAGCGCGCGGGGCGCTGTCGCTCGTGATCTGCTTCAGGTCGTAGGAGTCACTCATCGGCTACCTTGATTTCTATGGCATCAAGCCGGCGCCGCCAGCTTTCTCAACAATCCCCAGCCTTATTTGTGAAGAATATAGAAAAGGATGCCGGAAGATGCAAGTTTCTCGCAATTAGAGCTTGTGTCAGCGTAAATTAATTGGCGGGGAGGGGGCGCGGCACGCTTTGACCCTCGGTCGGACCATGATAGAGAGCGCCGACACTTTTGGCGGCCGATTTTGCCTGCATTGAGATCAATCGGCGAATTCGGCCTTACTCCGGGTTGCAAGGCTCCCGGAAGCAGCGGGAATAAGGAATTTTAGGCATGCATGTTCGGCAGAGCAGCTATCAGTATGAGGATCTGCTGGCCTGCGGCCGCGGAGAGATGTTCGGTCCGGGCAACGCGCAGCTCCCGCTGCCGCCGATGCTGATGTTCGACCGCATCACCGAGATCACCGAAACCGGCGGCGAATATGGCAAGGGCCTTATCCGTGCCGAAATGGATGTGAAGGAGGACCTGTGGTTCTTCGGCTGCCACTTCAAGCGCGATCCCGTGATGCCGGGCTGCCTCGGCCTCGATGCGATGTGGCAGATGGTCGGCTTCTTCCTCGGCTGGCTCGGCGGCGAAGGCCGCGGCCGGGCGCTCGGCCTCGGCGAACTGAAGTTTTCCGGCCAGGTTCTGCCGAACGTCAGCAAGGTCGTTTATAATATCGACATGAAGCGGGTCATGCGCTCGAAGCTGGTGCTGGGCGTCGCCGATGGCTGGTTGTCGGCGGATGACGAGATCATCTACCGCGCCAAGGACCTCAAGGTCGGCTTGTTCCGGCAGGAGCAGGCGGACGCGGAAGCGGTGGCCTGAAGGCATTGCGGCCGTTGACGCCGGGGACCAGAAACCAAACGCATGCGATCTCTCCCGACTGTCGGTTGGGGAGCCGTATTGAGCATTCTAAACGTAGACAAAGAGCGGAGCTGTCATGAGGCGGGTTGTCGTCACGGGGATGGGCATCGTTTCGTCCATCGGAAACAACACCCAGGAAGTGCTGGCGAGCCTTTACGACGCCAAGCCCGGGATTTCGCGGGCCGAACAGTATGGCGAGATGGGTTTCCGTTCCCAGGTCTACGGCAAGCCGACGCTCGATCCGTCTGAGCTGGTCGACCGGCGCGCAATGCGCTTCCTCGCGCAGGGCGCGGCGTGGAATCACGTTGCGATGGATCAGGCGATCCTCGATTCCGGCCTTGAGCCGCACGAAGTTTCCAACGAGCGCACCGGCATCATCATGGGCTCGGGCGGCCCCTCCGCACGCACCATCGTCGAAGCCGCTGACATCACCCGCACCAAGGGCCCCAAGCGCGTCGGCCCGTTCGCGGTGCCGAAAGCGATGTCCTCCACCGCATCCGCGACTCTGGCGACCTGGTTCAAGATCAAGGGCGTCAACTATTCGATTTCCTCCGCTTGCGCGACGTCGAACCACTGCATCGGCAATGCCTATGAGACGATCCAGATCGGCAAGCAGGACGTGATCTTCGCCGGCGGCTGCGAAGAGCTCGACTGGTCGCTGTCGGTGCTGTTCGACGCCATGGGCGCGATGTCGTCGAAGTACAACGACACCCCGGCCACCGCCTCGCGCGCCTACGATGTCAACCGCGATGGCTTTGTGATCGCCGGCGGCGCCGGCGTCGTCGTGCTCGAGGAGCTCGAGCACGCCAAGGCGCGCGGCGCCAAGATCTATGGCGAGATCGTTGGCTATGGCGCGACGTCGGACGGCTACGACATGGTCGCGCCGTCGGGCGAGGGCGCCGAGCGCTGCATGCGCATGGCGCTGTCGACGGTGAAGACGCCGGTCGACTACATCAACCCGCACGCGACCTCGACCCCGGCCGGCGATCCGCCGGAGATCGCGGCGATCCGAAAGGTTTTCGGCGTCGGCGACAAGTGCCCGCCGATCTCGGCGACGAAATCGCTCACCGGCCACTCGCTCGGCGCGACCGGCGTGCAGGAGGCGATCTACTCGCTGCTGATGATGAACAACGGCTTTATCTGCGAGAGTGCGAACATTCAGGAGCTGGATCCGGTCTTCGCCGACATGCCGATCGTCCGCAAGCGCATCGACAACGCCAAGATCGGCACCGTGCTGTCGAACTCGTTCGGCTTCGGCGGCACCAATGCGACGCTCGTATTCCAGCGGCTGGATGCCTGAATCTGACCCGGCGAGATGAAGCCGCCGCAAGGCGGCTCACGTCTTGCCGCCTGCCAACCTGATCACATCAAGCCTTACGACAAGCCATTTGCCTGATCCCATTTTGGGGTCGGAGCCGAGAGGACCGGATATGCAGCAACTCATGCAGGGCAAGCGCGGATTGATCATGGGTGTCGCCAATGATCATTCGATCGCGTGGGGCATTGCACGCAATCTGGCGGCGCAGGGCGCGGAGCTCGCCTTCACCTATCAGGGCGATGCACTCGGCCGGCGCGTCAAGCCGCTGGCGGAATCGGTCAACGCCAAGTATGTCCTGTCTTGCGACGTCGAGGATCTCGCCAGCGTCGACCAGGTGTTCGAGACGCTCAAGTCGAACTGGGGCACGCTCGATTTCGTCGTGCACGCGGTCGCCTTCTCGGACAAGAACGAGCTCAAGGGCCGCTATGCCGACACCACGCGCGAAAACTTTTCGCGCACGATGCTGATCTCCTGCTTTTCCTTCACCGAGGTTGCCAAGCGCGCCGCAGCGCTGATGCCGGAGAGCGGCGGCTCGATGGTGACGCTGACCTATGGCGGCTCGACCCGGGTGATGCCGAACTACAACGTGATGGGCGTCGCCAAGGCGGCGCTCGAGGCGAGCGTACGCTATCTCGCATCCGATTTCGGCCCGCGCGGCATTCGCGTCAACGCGATCTCGGCGGGTCCGATCCGCACGCTGGCCGGCGCCGGCATCGCCGATGCGCGGCAGATGTTCAGCTATCAGCAGAAGCACGCGCCGCTGCGGCGGACGGTGACGATCGACGAGGTCGGCGGCGCTGCGCTGTACCTGCTCTCGGATCTTTCGACCGGCGTGACCGGCGACATCCACTATGTCGATTCCGGCTACAACATCATCTCGATGCCGCAGCCCGGCGAGCTCAAAGCCGACGACTGATACGCAGCATTTTTGCGCAAACGCCAAAAACTCCCTTGCCCCGTGGCCAGGGAGTTTTTTGTTGCCCGAGTGCGGCTGCCGCAATCGATGGTTGTCGGGTCGGAAACTTAACCAGTCGGAAACCTCGGTGGAACCATAAAGGCCAGATCGGGTTCCGGATGGTGCCAGTCGGTTGCCTCGGATACCTGCGCGTAAGGGGGGAAGCGCGATGGAGCGGCGCACGGTTGACCTGTCGGGCTATCCCGATCTCGTGGTTCTTTATCTCGGCATGCGCGTCAATGCGCTGCATGGCATCAAGACGCTGCTCGGCTTCGGTCCGAAGATTGCCGCCGTCGCCAAGGACATGCCCGACGGCTTGCTCGCCCACGACAACATCATCTACTCGCTGTTTCCCTGCCATTTCGGCATGCGCCAGTACTGGCGCGATTTCGAGAGCCTCGAGAGCTGGGCGCGCTCCGAACCGCATCGGGCATGGTGGCTGAGTTTTCTTAAGGACTCCAAGGGCACCGGCTTCTGGCACGAAGCGTATTTCATGCGCGGCGGCATGGAGGCGGTCTATGTCGACGTCCCGGAAATTTTCGGCTTTCGCAAATTCGCGCCGAATCTCGCGGCCAAGGGCGGTATGTTTTCCGCGCGCCAGCGTGCCGGCGTCAAGGGCATGGCGTCGTCGCCATCGGTCGTGCCCGAAGATGAACTTTACCGCTGATATCTGTGCGAGCAGCGCCGCTGATTTTCATTCGTCTACGCAACGGGACATCGACATGAAGCACTTTGAGAAAACTCGCTCTGCGCGGATCGCCATCGCGGCGTTCGCGGCACTGATCGCCGCCCCGGTGGTTGCCGAAGCCGGTCCGCTCACGCTGCAGATCAGCGGCGCGCGCAACGCGAACGGCGTTGTGCGCTGCGGGCTGTATGCTTCAGCCGACGGTTTCCGCGAGCCGGGCCGGGAGATGAGCGAGGCCGCCGGCAAGATCAACGGCGACCGCGCGACGTGCAGCTTCAAGTCGGTGCCGGATGGCACCTATGCCGTCGCGGTTTTCCATGCCGAGCAGAACGAGCGCAAGATGGACATCGGCATGTTCGGCAAGCCGAAGCAGGGCGTCGGCTTCTCGCGCAATCCGTCGATCACTTTCGGCCCGCCGAAGTTCGAAGCGGCGGCCTTCAGCGTCGGCGCCGCGCCGGTGTCGCTGAACATCAAGCTGAGCTACTGATCGCTCTACCTGCGGTGCCGCTGTGATCAGCGGCACCGTTGTCTTTTGCGAGTGCGCTCACTCGTTGGCGATGACAGCCGCGCGCTGGAATGCCGGGCGGGCGCTGCACCGTTCGATGTAGCGGTCGAAGGACGGCCGCGACGGAATGATGTTGAACAGCTTGCAGGCAAAGTTCAGGCCCGAGCCGATCATGATGTCGGCGGCGGAAAACTTGTCGCCGAGAATCCACGGGCCGGTTTGCAGCGCTTCGTCGAGCGTGCCGAAGACCTGATCGACGCTGCCCCATCCCGCCGTGGTCGTCGGCACCTCGAATTTCGCGAAGGCCTGGATCATGGCCGGTTCGATGCAGGCCGGCGAAAATATCAGCCAGTAAAGATACCGCGCGCGCAGCCGATCGCCGATCGCCGGAGCGAGGTGCGAATTCGGAAAGCGGTCGGCGACATAGGCGCAAATCGCGGCGGCATCGCCCATCGTCGCCTCGCCATCCTTGAGCGCGGGCACCTTGCCCATCGGGTTAATCGCGAGAAACTCAGGCTGCTTGTGAGCGCCGCTCGCCATATCGACGCGCACGCGCTCATAAGGCTCCCCCACTTCTTCCATCAGCCAGAGCGTCGAGAAAGAGCGCGTTCGCGGCGCGTAGAAGAGTTGCATCATGGCAGATTTCTCACATTGGAATGTTTTAGTTGTCGCGCTGCGGCGCGACCTGATCTTTTCATAAAAAAAGGCGGTCGCAAGGACCGCCTTTTGAATTTTTGCCGGGTCGCCGGAAAATTACTCGCCGGCGTCCTGCGGCGCCGCCTCGCCTTCGGCCTTCGCCTTGGCTTCGAGGTCCTCGCCGGTCTCCTGATCGACCGCCTTCATCGACAGGCGGGTCTTGCCGCGATCGTCGAAGCCGAGCAGCTTGACCTTGACCTTATCGCCTTCCTTGACGACGTCAGAAGTCTTCTGCACGCGGTTGGCGGCGAGCTGGCTGATGTGAACGAGGCCGTCCTTGGCGCCGAAGAAGTTCACGAACGCACCGAACTCCATCACCTTGACGACGGTGCCCTCGTAGATCTGGCCGACTTCCGGATCGGACGCGATCGACTTGATCCACTTGATCGCCGCCTTGATGGCGTCGCCCGAAGCGGACGCCACCTTCACGGTGCCGTCGTCCTCTATGTTGACCTTGGCGCCGGTCTTCTCGACGATTTCGCGGATGACCTTGCCGCCGGTGCCGATCACTTCGCGGATCTTGTCGGTCGCGATCTGGAACACCTCGATGCGCGGGGCATGCTCGCCGAGCTCGGCGCGTGCCACGGTGAGGGCGTTGGCCATCTCGCCGAGGATGTGCATGCGGCCGTCCTTGGCCTGGCCCAGCGCGACCTTCATGATCTCTTCCGTGATGCCCGAGATCTTGATGTCCATCTGCAGCGAGGTGACGCCCTTCTCAGTGCCCGCCACCTTGAAGTCCATGTCGCCGAGGTGGTCTTCGTCGCCGAGGATGTCGGACAGCACCGCATAGCGCTCGCCCTCGAGGATCAGGCCCATGGCGATGCCCGCGGTCGGGCGCTTCAGCGGCACGCCAGCATCCATCAGCGCCAGCGAAGCGCCGCAGACGGAAGCCATCGAGGACGAACCGTTCGACTCGGTGATCTCCGAGACAACACGAACCGTGTAGGGGAATTCGTGATGGGGCGGCAGCACCGGGTGGATCGCGCGCCAGGCAAGCTTGCCGTGGCCGATCTCGCGGCGGCCCGGCGAGCCGAGGCGGCCGGTCTCACCGACCGAGAAGGGCGGGAAGTTGTAGTGCAGCAGGAACGTTTCCTTGTAGGTCCCTGCGAGAGAGTCGACATACTGCTCGTCCTCGCCGGTGCCGAGCGTGGTCACGACCAGCGCCTGGGTCTCGCCGCGGGTGAACAGCGCGGAGCCGTGGGCGCGCGGCAGCACGCCGACTTCGGCCACGATCGGGCGCACGGTCTTGACGTCGCGGCCGTCGATCCGGCGGCCGGTGTCCAAAATGTTCCAGCGGACGATCTTGGCCTCGAGGTCCTTGAACACGCCGGCGACGCGCAGTTTGTCGTAGGCCGGCTCGGCGCCTTCCGGGAAGAAGTGGGCCATCACCTTGGCCTTGGCCACGGCGACCGCGTCCTGCCGCTGCTGCTTGACCGGAATGGCGTAAGCGGCGCGCAGCTCCTGCTCGATCAGGCCGAGCATTTCGGATTCGATCGCGGCGTTGTCGATGACGTTGACTTCGCGCGGCTCCTTGGCGGCCTTTTCGGCCAGCTCGATGATCGCCTGGATCACCGGCTGGAAGTGGCGGTGGCCGAACATCACGGCGCCCAGCATCACCTCTTCCGGCAGTTCCTTAGCTTCCGACTCGACCATCAGCACGGCGTCGGTGGTGCCGGCGACGACGAGGTCGAGGCTGCTTTCCGGCATCTCGTCGAGCTGCGGGTTGAGCACGAACTCGTTGTTGATGAAGGCGACGCGCGCCGCGCCGATCGGGCCCATGAAGGGCGCGCCCGAAAGCGTCAGCGCAGCCGAGGCCGCGACCATCGCGACGATGTCGGGATCGTTCTCGAGGTCATGCGACAGCGTGGTGACGATGACCTGGGTGTCGCAGCGATAGCCATCCGCGAACAGCGGGCGGATCGGGCGGTCGATCAGGCGCGAGACCAGCGTCTCTTTCTCGGTCGGACGGCCTTCGCGCTTGAAGTAGCCGCCGGGAATCCGGCCGGCCGCATAGGCCTTTTCCTGGTAGTTGCAGGTGAGGGGAAGGAAATCGATGCCTTCCTTCGGGGTCTTCGCCGAAACGACCGTGGCGAGAACGATGGTCTGGCCATAGGTGGCGATGACGGCGCCGTCTGCCTGGCGCGCAATCTTGCCGGTTTCAAGCTTGAGCGGACGGCCGCCCCAGTCGAGTTCGACTGCATGCGAGTTGAACATGTTATTTGTCTTCCATGGGTTCGCCGGAAGCCCGAGAGCCATGAGCAAGACGGCGAGACGCTGACGTCCGCAAAGCGGTTGCGAGGTCAGCGGCCGGCGATCCTGCCATAGCTTTCGTCCTTCCGGTCTAGCGGGCTTCGTGCCCGTCATCGTCCAGCTGCCGGAGTGCTGCTGGACGGCATCGATCGCGAAACGGGTCGCGATATGAAAACGCGCGCCGTTAAGCGCGCGTCTCGAGCCTTAGCGGCGGATGTTGTTCTTTTCGAGCAATGCCTTGTAGCGGGGTTCGTCCCGCTTCTTGACATAGTCGAGCAGCGCGCGGCGGGTGGCCACCAGCTTCAGCAGGCCGCGGCGGGAGTGGTTGTCCTTGCCGTGGGTGCGGAAGTGCTCGGTGAGGTTGTTGATGCGCTCCGACAGGATCGCGATCTGGACCTCGGGCGAGCCAGTGTCGCCGGCCTTGGTGGCGTTGTTCTTGATGATTTCCGCTTTACGTTCGGCAGTTACCGACATCGTCAGTCGTCCTTGTTGCGGCCGGCGCTGCCAGTGAGGCCGGTCAGGTTGAACACGCGCTTGGGGATCAGTTCGCCATTGCCAAGCTCGGCGAGAGCCAGAAGGCGGCCCCCGACGGTGACATAGACTGTGCCGCTGGAAAGAGGCGCATCCCGTCCGCGCAACAAAACGGCCTGGCCCCGGTGGAGCCTCGCCGCATCAGCCCGGCTGACGGCCAGCGCCGGGATGTCGTCCAGCGCGGTCTCAACGGGCAACAGAGCGTCGGCGAGGTTTCCCTCGCCGGACGCGGCTCTATCGCACAAAGTCTCCAATTGATCCAGCGGAATCATGTCGGCCTCCTCGAAGGGGCCGACCAGGGTGCGCCGGAGCGAGGAGATGTGGCCATAACAACCGAGCAGCCGGCCCATGTCGCGGGCGAGTGCCCGGACATAGGTTCCCTTGCCGCATTCGGCCTCGAACACGGTGTGGTCGGCGTCGGGCTGCTCGACGATCACGAATTCCATGATCTCGACGGTGCGCGGCTTCAGCTCGACCACCTCGCCGTCGCGGGCGAGATCGTAGGCGCGCTCGCCCTGGATCTTGATCGCGGAAAAGCGCGGCGGCACCTGCTCGATCGCGCCGATGAACTGCGGCAGCAGCGCCTCGACCGCCTCGATCGTCGGCCGCTTGTCGCTGGTGGCGACGACGCTGCCCTCGGTGTCGTCGGTGTCGCGCTCCTCGCCCCAGCGCACCGTGAAGCGGTAGCGCTTGCGTCCGTCCATGACGAAGGGCACGGTCTTGGTCGCTTCGCCGAGCGCGATCGGCAGGCCGCCGGTCGCGAGCGGATCGAGCGTGCCGGCGTGGCCGGCGCGCTTGGCCTTGAACAGTCGCTTCACCACTGCGACGGCCTGCGTCGAGGTCATGCCAATCGGCTTATCGAGCGCCACCCAGCCATGAACGTCGCGCTTGTCGCGCTTCGGCTTGCCGCCGGGCTGGCGGGCGCGGCCATGCGGACCGGGACCGGGCTCGGTCTGCACCAGGTTCGGTTGTTCGTTCTGGTCGGCGTGACCGGCGACGGCGATATGCGGTGAACTCATTATGTTGATGACTCGTCCGATTCCTGAGTGAGGTCCCTCTGAACCTCGGGTGTTCTCAAAAGTTTCTCGATCCGTTCTGCTTCGTCGAATCGTTCATCGGGGCGAAAGCGGAGGTCAGGAGAAAATTTTAAGTTAACGCGGCGCGCGATCTCGCCGCGCAAAAACCGTTTGTGTTGTGCCAGGGCCTTGATCACGGCCTCGGTGTTCTCGCCGCCGAGCGGCATGATGTAGATCGTCGCCAGCTTCAGATCGGGCGACATCCGCACTTCCGGCACCGTGATCACCTGCGATTCGAGCAGCGGATCGTGAATGCTGCCCATCGACAATAGTTCCGCCATGGCGTGACGGATCAGTTCGCCGACGCGGAGCTGGCGCTGCGAGGGACCGGACGCAGACTTGTTCTGATGATGGCGGGGCATCAATCATCCTCGAAACCGGTGGCACGCCCGCGAGGATCGCAGGCGTTGCCGGTCTTACTGTGCAGAATTGACGTCTGACCGGGCCTCAAAGGGCGACGCTGCGCGCCTTTCGCCCGGTCATCTCGTCACTGTCATTCCATCGATCTGTGAGATTTGAACTCACAGAGAGCGCTGGATGCTTTCCACGCGATAGCATTCGATCACGTCGCCAGGGCGCATATCCTGATAGCTCTCGAACGACATACCGCATTCCATGCCGCTCGTGACTTCCTTGACGTCGTCCTTGAAGCGCTTGAGCTGCGAGAGCTTGCCTTCGTGGATGACGACGTTGTCGCGGATGAGGCGAACGTGGGCGCCGCGTTCCACGGTGCCATCGGTGACGCGGCAGCCGGCGATCTTGCCGACCTTGGTGATGTTGAACACTTCCAGGATCTGGGCATTGCCGAGCATGGTTTCGCGGAGCGTCGGCGCAAGCAGGCCCGACATCGCCTTCTTCACGTCATCCACGAGGTCGTAGATGATGTTGTAGTAGCGGATCTCGATGCCATCGCGCTTGGCGGCGTCAGCCGCCTCCTTGTGCGCGCGGACGTTGAAGCCGATGATCGCGGCGTTGAAGCCGCCGGCCAGCGTCACGTCGGACTCGCTGATGCCGCCGACGCCGGCGTGCAGCACGCGGGCCGCGACCTCGTCGGTGCCGAGCTTCTCGAGCGAGCCGATGATCGCCTCCAGCGTGCCCTGCACGTCGGCCTTGATGATCAGCGGGAACTCCTTGCGGCCCGACGTCTTGAGCTGCGACATCATCTGCTCGAGCGAGCCGCGCATGCCGCTGGCGTGCGCCGCCTGCTTCTCGCGCTTCTGATGGGCGCGGTAGTCGGTGATCTGGCGGGCGCGGGCTTCGTTCTCGACGACGGCGAGGCGATCGCCGGCCTCCGGCGGGCCGTTGAAGCCGAGCACCTCGACCGGCACCGAGGGGCCGGCGGACTGGATCGCCGCGCCCTGATCGGAGATCAGCGCACGGACGCGGCCCATCTCGGCGCCGGCGACGACGATGTCGCCGACCTTGAGGGTGCCGCGCTGAACCAGCACGGTCGCAACCGGACCACGGCCGCGGTCGAGCTTGGCTTCGATCACGGTGCCTTCCGCCGAGCGATCGGGGTTGGTCTTGAGCTCGAGCAGTTCGGCCTGGAGCGAGATCATCTCCAGCAGCTTGTCGAGATTGGTGCCGACCTTGGCCGACACCTCGACCTCGACGACATCGCCGCCGAAGGATTCGACCTGAACGTCGTGCTGCAGCAGTTCGGTGCGGACGCGCTCGGGCTTAGCGTCCGGCTTGTCGATCTTGTTGATCGCAACAATGATCGGCACGCCGGCGGCCTTAGCGTGATTGATGGCTTCGACCGTCTGGGGCATGACGCCGTCATCGGCCGCAACCACGAGCACCACGATGTCCGTGACCTTGGCGCCGCGCGCACGCATCGCCGAGAAGGCGGCGTGGCCGGGCGTATCGATGAAGGTGATCTTGTCGCCGGTCGGCGAGGTGACCTGATAGGCGCCGATGTGCTGGGTGATGCCGCCCGCTTCGCCGGAGACCACATTGGCCTTGCGCAGCGCGTCGAGCAGCGAGGTCTTGCCGTGGTCGACGTGACCCATGACGGTGACGACCGGCGAGCGCGGCGTCTGATCGGTCTCGTGATCGTCGGCAACGTCGAACAGGCCTTCCTCGACGTCAGAAGCGGCGACGCGCTTGACGGTGTGGCCGAGTTCCTCCGCGACCAGCTGGGCGGTGTCGGCGTCGATCACGTCGGTGATCTTCACCATCTGGCCCTGCTTCATCAGGAAGCGAATCACGTCCACGGCCCGCTCCGACATACGGTTGGCGAGTTCCTGGATGGTGATGGCCTCGGGGATCGTCACCTCACGGCTGAGCTTTTCCTTCGGCTCGTTGGCGGCGCCCCCGCGCAGACGCTGGGTGCGGCGACGGAACGAGGCGATCGAGCGCTCGCGCACGTCGTCGGCGGTCAGTGCGGTCACGAGAGTCAGGCGGCCGCGCTGCTTCTGCGGGCCGGGCTTGGTTGCGGTTTTCGGTGCACTGGCCGGGCGGGCAGCGCCGGGACCGCGGCGCACCTGGCGCGGCGCCTCGTCGTCATCCGAGCCATCGGCGGCAACGGGTGCAGGCCGTGCAGGCGTGGCGGTGCCGCGGGCCGGCGTGGCGGCGGTTGTCGCCGCAGCCGGGCGGGCTGCTGCCGGAGCGGGCGTCGCAGGCTTGGCGGCGCCCGCCGGGCGGGCGGCGCCTTCGGCGGTGCCAAAGCGCTTCTCGGCCTCGGCTTCGGCCTTGCGCTTGGCCTCGACCTCGACGCGGTGGCGCTCTTCCTCGGCCTTCTTGCGCGCCTCGGCGGCCTCGCGCTCGGCCTGCTCGGCCTTTTCGCGGGCGGCGCGGCGGAGGGCTTCTTCCTCGGCCAGGCGGCGCTCTTCGATCTCGCGCAAGCGCGAATCCGCCAGCGCCGCGGCACGGGCGTTGCGCTCTTCCTCGGTCAGCGAACGTAGCACGACGCCGGAGCCGCGCTGCGGCGGAGCCGGGCGGTTCGAGCGCTGCTGCTGTTGCTGCGGCGGACGGGACGGCGGTGCGGACGGGCGCGCCGGAGCGGCTGCGGGCGCGGCGGCCTCGCGGGCCGGCGCCTCTGGCGTGGAGCCGGGCGCGTCACCGCCGACCCGGCGTTTACCGCGTTTTTCCACGACCACCTGTTTGGTGCGTCCATGGCTGAAACTCTGACGCACCGTGCCTTCGACGCGCGGCTTCAGCGTCAAGGTTTTCGACGGTTGGACGCTCAGCGTCTTGTCGCCAGGGTTTTTGTTATCAACCATTCAATATCCTAATCATGTTCCGGAGTGCCTTGCGGCACTGGCCTGCCTGTCAATTTTGTTGCCGTGGCGTAGGATTCCTCGCCATCGGAGCTCCGGTATTGGACCAGAGTCTGGCAGCGCGACAGGACCGTTCCATTCGTCGGGCCCACTGTCAGCGCAGCATGTATCACATTTGATCGGCCGAGTGCCAAATCCAATTGATCAGAACTCAGGAGATCGATGACCGGAAAGTCGTCGGCCGCGCCGCGCCGGTGCTGGCGGGCGACCGCCTGAAGTTTGCGGATGCCGTCGGCGGCCCCGTCCGAGGCATGGATCAGGGCGGTCGCCTGACCCTCGGTCAGCGCGCGCTCGACCTTGGCGAAGCCGCTGACTACTTGCCGGGCCTTCGCCGCCATGGCGAGGGCATCGATGAGGCTTTGTACGAGAAGCTGTTCGGTGAGGTCGGCGAGGGCCGGGGAAACCGTAACCTTGCGCTTGAAACCCTTGCCGAAAACGCCGCGCTTGGTGGCCTCGCGGACCGCGGCCCGCGAAGCGGAGATCCACAACCCCCGGCCAGGCAGCTTGCGCTTGAGGTCGGGGGTGACGTCGCCGGCCGGGCCGACGACGAAGCGGATCAGTTGCTCAATCGGAGCGACCTGCCGCGACAGCGCGCACATCCGCTCGGTCCCAGGCCGGGCGGCCCGGGGTCCGTTGTCCAGATCTGCTGCAGTCGCAATAGTCAGCATCCGTAGGCATTTCCTTTACGCCGAATGATGAGTATCTGCGCCCGACCCGGAATCCTCCGAGGTCTCGGCGGCTTCGTCAGACTCCGCGCCGGCATCCTGCGCAGGCTTTGCGATGTCGGCCTCAGTGACCCATCCGGCCACCAGCCGTGCCTGCATGATCAAATATTCGGCCTCGTCGCGCGTCAGGTCAAAGCCATCGAGGATGCCCGGGAACTTGGTCGGCTCGCTGCCTTCCTTGCGTTCCACCCAGCCGATCAGATCGTCGGTGGCGCAGCCTGCCAGATCCTCGACCGTCTTGATGTCGTTTTCACCGAACGCCACCAGCATTTTCGACGACACGCCCGGCACCGTGGCAAGCGCGTCCTCGACGCCGAGTTCCTTGCGCTTGGCCTCGAGCTCGATTTCGAGTTGCTCGAGATATTCACGCGCACGGCTCTGCAATTCTTCCGCGGTTTCCTCGTCGAAGCCTTCGATGCCCGCAAGCTCCGGGAGATCCACGAAGGCAAGCTCTTCGACCGAGTTGAAGCCCTCGGAGGCGAGGAGCTGGCCAACCACCTCGTCGACGTTCAGGGCTTCCATGAACAAGCGGGTGGAGTTCTCAAAGTCGGCCTGACGACGCTCGGATTCTTCCTGCTCGGTCAGAATGTCGATGTCCCAGCCGGTGAGCTGCGACGCCAGACGCACGTTCTGGCCGCGACGGCCGATCGCAAGAGACAATTGGGTATCGGGGACGACAACTTCAATACGTTCGCGGTCCTCGTCGATCACGACCTTGGCGACTTCCGCCGGCGCGAGCGCGTTGACGACGAAGGTCGCGATGTCCTGCGACCACGGAATGATGTCGATCTTTTCGCCCTGGAGCTCGTTCACCACGGCCTGCACACGGGAACCGCGCATGCCGACGCAGGCGCCGACCGGATCAACAGAGGAGTCGCGCGAGATCACGCCGATCTTGGCGCGCGAGCCCGGATCGCGGGCGACCGCCTTGATCTCGACGATGCCGTCGTAGATTTCCGGCACTTCCTGCGCAAACAGTTTTGCCATGAACTGGGGATGGGTGCGCGACAGGAAGATCTGCGGGCCGCGGGCTTCGCGGCGCACGTCGAAGACATAGGCGCGGATCCGGTCGCCGTTGCGGAAAACTTCGCGCGGCAGCATTTCGTCACGGCGGACGATGGCTTCGCCGCGGCCGAGATCGACGATCACGCTGCCATACTCGACGCGCTTGACGACGCCGTTGACGATGTCGCCGATGCGGTCCTTGAACTCCTGATACTGGCGGTCACGCTCGGCGTCGCGCACCTTCTGCACGATCACCTGCTTGGCGGACTGCGCCGCGATGCGGCCATATTCCAGCGGGGGCAGGGTGTCGGCGATGGTGTCGCCGATCTGCGCGCCGGGGTTGGCGCGGCGGGCGTCATCGAGCGAAATCTGGTTGGCCGGGTTCTCGACCTGCTCGACCACCAGCATGTGGCGGGTCAGTTGGAGCTGGCCGGTCTTGGGATGGATCTCGGCGTGCACGTCGGTCTCGGTGCCGTAGCGTGCGCGCGCGGCCTTTGCGATCGCGTCTTCCATCGCCGAAATAACGATGGAGCGGTCGATAGACTTCTCACGCGCAACGGCTTCCGCGATCTGCAAAAGCTCGAGCTTGTTGGCGCTGACAGCTGCCATGGTTCAGTCTCCCTCGTGATGACTTTTGCGCCGCGTTTCGTCGGCAGCAAGGCGGTGCTGTTTGGTATTTTTCGGCGCGGGGCGCTTGCGCGGCGCAGCCTTCTTCGGAGCGGCCGCAGCTTCATCCCCGTCGTCGGCTTCGCCTGCGGCGCGGCGCGCTTCGCGCTCGGCGGCCTTGCCCTTGCGCAAGGCTTCTTCGATCAGCTCGTCGGTCAGCACCATTTTGGCATCGCCGATGTCCTGCATCAAAAGCACGACTTCGGGATCGTCGCCCTCGCGCGCATCATCGCGCAAAATGCGTACGCCGTCGCCTTCGACGCCAAGGATCGTTCCGCGAAACCGCTTGCGGCCTTCATGGGCCACCGCCATTTCGATTTTCACGAGATGGCCGTTGTGGCGCTCGAAGTCGGAGCGGCGCACCAACGGGCGGTCGATGCCGGGCGACGAGATTTCCAGACGATAGGCGCGGTCGATCGGGTCGTTGATGTCGAGCACCGGCGACAGCGCCTTCGAGATGTCCTCGCAGTCGTCGATGGTCAAGGTGCCGTCGGGACGCTCGGCCATCACCTGCACGGTGCAGCCGGCTTCGGCGGAAATCTTGATGCGGACAAGGCGATAGCCCAGGCCTTGCAGCACGGGTTCGGCAATCGCCGCGACGCGCGCAGCAAGCCCCGGCTCAACAATGAGGCGCGGTTCGGCCAGCAAATCGGCATCCATCGACGGAATATTTGGATCGGTCATGCCAGTATCGGCGTCTGCACGAGACGCTAGCTGAGAACCGGTCGATTTGCGGAGCGAGCCCGGAGACGCGATCCGAGCGGCCGGTTCATGTCATAAAAAAGAGCGGGTCCCGGGGGGCCCACTCTCACGGCGCGATCATAAAGATCGTATGAGACGTTATAAGTTGCCCCGCTTATAACGCCTTTCCCGTGGCCCGGCAAGGTTATTCGCGGCAGGCCGGCCATTTCCGTCCGGTTCCCGCCGCCGTCCTATCGCCGGCGGAAGATCAGATAGCCGGCCTTGCGGCCCTCGCGCTCGGCTTTGCGGCCGTAGCGGGTCATGGTGTAGCCCGCCCACGGCTTGCGCCAGTCGTCGGCGCGCTCCGCCGTCCAAGCAAATTCCGGTGATCTTGCCATGTGGAACAGGGTCCAGGCGCAGTAGTCGTCGATATCGCAGACGAACCGGAATTCGCCGCCGGGGCGGATGACGCGGGCCATTTCCGCGATCGTCTGGTCCTGAACGAAGCGGCGCTTCCAGTGGCGGCGCTTCGGCCACGGATCGGGATGGATCAGGTCGATCCGCGCCAGCGAGGCGGTCGGCGCCCAGGCCAGAAGTTCGGCGGCGTCGCCCGCGATCAGGCGGATGTTTTTCGTCTGGTGTGCGTCGATCTGGCCAAGGATCTTGGCCATGCCGTTGACGTAAGGCTCGCAGCCGATGAAACCGGTGTCCGGAAAGGCCTGCGTCTCGGCGATCAGGTGCTCGCCGCCGCCGAAGCCGATTTCGAGCCGCACTTCGCCGACCGGCACCGCGAACAGCGCGGTCAGTTTTTCCGGCGCCGGCGTTGCCATGTCGACCGTGAGCTGCGGCAGCAGATTGCCGACGAGGTCGGCCTGGCGGTCGCGCAGCTTGTGTCCCTTGCGCCGGCCGAAGAAAGCTCGGGCCGCGCGGGGAAGGTCGGGACTGGCATCGGCGAATTCGCGATCCGGCATCATGAAGCAAAAGTTCCAAAGGTTCGAATGGCGGTCGATCGGGCGCTAAAGGCAAGCAGCCTTTCGCGGCGCTGGCCGACGTCACGCTTGGGCAGGATGCCATAGCACCGTCGGCGGATTTCTGGAAACCCAGGCGAGAGAGGCATCGGATAGAGCGCGCGAGCTTCCTCCGCCCAAGGCAGGCGGCTTGATCCGCCAGAGGCGCGCGAACGGCGTTGCCGAAATCCAGGTAAATTACTTCGCCGGGGTCTCGCGGGCCGCGATCTGTTCGACGATGTCGACAATGCTGCGGCGAAGCTTAGCGTCCTGAATCTTGGTGAAGGCTCGTGTCAGAGCCAGTCCTTCCGAGGTCGACAGGAAGTCCGAGACATAAGCCGGCGAGGGAGCCTCGCTGAAGCCATCGGCGCTGACCGAAGCCGTTGGGCCGCCCTCGAAGAGGAACTGCACCGGCACCTGAAGAACATCGGCAATCTGCTGAAGACGGCTGGCGCCAATCCGGTTGGTACCTTTTTCGTACTTCTGAACCTGCTGGAAAGTAAGCCCAAGCGCGTCGCCCAGCTTTTCCTGGCTCATCGACAGCATGATCCGTCGCATACGGACGCGACTTCCCACATACTTGTCGATGGGGTCTGGGGTCTTGGTCGACATTACTTTTCTCCTGGCCCTTCTGCCCTCTATCTATGCCCGAAAGTTCCCTTAAAAGCTTTGTTCCTTCGGCATTAAGGACGCGCGCCGAAATCTTGTCTATTGCAGCCGTGCGTTCTTCGCCACTCTCGTCTGCTAGGTTGCGGTTACGACGCGCTTCGTCCGGGCGTCCACAGGGGGATTCGGGCCGCCACGTGATCGTTGAATTTAGCAACGATCACAATTCCCTGCCGTTCCTCGTTACCTTCATCACTGGTAAATTTAGTTGGTAAAATTGTTGGGGACGACTTTCGAGAGCGGACAGCGGCGGAACGGAGAAAATTCGCCCTCTTACTGGAAGGAAAACCAGCGCGTGCCGAATGCGCCTGACGTACCCTGCGGTTGCGTTCCGGCGACTGTGGTGCCGCGCGGCTCGGCATTCGCCACGCCCGCCGTCCGGGGCGCGTCCTTGGCCGCCGACTTGGGCGCCGACTTGGGCGCGGGCCGCTTCTTATCGGCCTGGGCCACGGGCTTGGTCGCGGCTGCCGGGGCTGCGGCGGGGGCCGGCGCCGATGTCAGGCCCATTTTTTGGGCAAGGCCCGAAAAAAAGTTCGACCCGGACTGGTTAGCTGGCGCGGCAACCCCCGGTTCGGACGTCACCGGCGAGGCAAAGGCGGTGATCGCCGGCTCCGGCGAGCGCGGCGGATTGACGGTGTCCGGCAGCGAGCCGGAGATGCTCGCATAGGAAGCGTTGGTTGGCTCCGACAGGCCGGTCGAGCCGTTCGGCAGCTTGGCTGCGAACACCGCATTCATGCCGCCGTCGATGCCGCGATTGAGCGCGACGGTGGGGGTCGCGCGGGCGAGTTCGGCGATTTTCGAGGCGTCCTCGCGCTCCTTCTCGCGCACCGCCTGGGCAATGTCGTCGGGCACCCGGTAGGCCGGGCAACGGCCGGTCGGGCTGAAGGACAGCGGCGTACCGCCCTCGCCTTGGGCGTTGAAGACATAGCGGCGCTCGCAGACGTCGACCTTCGGCTCGCGACGCGACACCTCAAAGTGGTCGTTGCCTTCCTTAAGCATCTTCCAGAACGCCATGTTCTGGTTGTTGCGATGGCGCGCAAAGTTCTGCGGCGTCATGCGGAAGGGGTAGGCCTGCACCTGGAACGCGCGCTGGCCGCCGAAGAAGGATTCGCGCCCGAGGGCATAGATCTCGGAGATCTGCTCATCGGTCATCGCGTAGCAGCCGCGCGACGAGCAGTCGCCATGGATCATTAGATGCGAGCCGGTGCGGCCCAGCGACTGATCGAAGGCGTTAGGGTAGCCCATGTTGAAGGAAAGATAGAACGACGACTGCGGGTTCATCTGGGCCGGGGTGATCGAATAGAATCCCTCGGGCGCCTGACGGTCGCCTTCCTTGACCTTTGGCCCAAGATCGCCGGACCAGCGGCAGATCGGGTAGGTCTTGAGCAGGGCGAAATGGCCGGAGCGGTCCTGCTTCCAGACCTCCAGCTCGGCCTCCTGCTTGAACAGACGGATCAGGATCGGAGACTGGGTGTCCATCTCCTTCTTCTGGATCTCGGCAACAAGCTTTTCCGGGATAGGCTTCATCGCCTTGGCATTGATGGGGGTGCCGTCGTTCTTGCAGCCCGCCAAAGCGAGGCTGGTGGCAACCACACACAATGCCGCGTAAGCGCGACCCGACAGTCGAGACTTCAAAGCAAGAACCCCAAAGCAGATAGGCCAACGATCCCCGAATTCAGCCACTCATGCCCCAAGCTGTTTAAAGAATTATTAGCCTTAAGCCATAACTCCCGCAACCGAGGCCGGGACGAGCGGTTCCCCTGCAAACTGATGACCAATCAAGGGTAAATCAAGGCGAGCGGGTGCACGCCAAAAATGTTTTTTGGCGCGGCGGGCTCGATTTTTTCGCGATGCTTAACGCGGCTATCTGCCGGGGCGGGGCGCCGCCGGTCAGGGAAGCCGGCGGCCGATCTCGAGGAACTTTTGGCGGCGCTTGGCGCGGACCATTGCCGGGTCCATGTCGCGGAACTCGGCAAAGGCTTCAGCGATCGCCTCGCCGGCCGCCGAAATCATCGCGGCGGGGTCGCGGTGGGCGCCGCCGACCGGCTCCTGCAAGATCCGGTCGATCACGCCGAAGCGCAGCAGATCCTGCGCGGTGATCTTCATGTTGGTCGCCGCTTCCTGCGCCTTGGTCGAGTCGCGCCACAGGATCGAGGCCGCGCCCTCCGGCGAGATCACGCTGTAGACCGCGTGTTCCAGCATCATCACGCGATTGGCGGTGGCAATCGCGATCGCGCCGCCGGAGCCGCCTTCACCGAGCACCACGGCGACGTTGGGCACGCCGAGAGCGAGGCAGGCATCGGTCGAACGGGCGATCGCCTCGGCCTGGCCGCGCTCCTCGGCGCCGATGCCGGGATAGGCGCCCGCGGTGTCGACCAGCGAGATCACCGGGATGCCGAAGCGGTCGGCCAGTTCCATCAGCCGGACGGCCTTGCGGTAGCCTTCCGGGCGGGCCATGCCAAAATTGTGCTTGAGGCGGGTCTCGGTGGTCGAGCCCTTTTCCTGGCCGATCACGCAGACGCTCTCGCCGCGGAAGCGGCCGAAGCCGCCGATCATCGCATCGTCGTCGCCGAATTTGCGGTCGCCGGCGAGCGGGGTGAAATCGGTGATCAGGCCCTTGACGTAATCGACGCAATGCGGGCGCTGCGGGTGGCGCGCAACCTGCGTTTTCTGCCACGGCGTCAGGTTGGCGTAGAGCTCGACCAGCGCCTGCGCCGACTTGTCCTGCAGGCGGCCGATCTCCTCGCCAATATCGCTGCCATTGCTGGCAAGCGCCCGCAACTCATCGATCTTGGAATCAAGTTCAGCGACGGGTTTCTCAAAATCGAGGTAGCTGCGCATCAGATCCGACATGGCGGGAACTTACAGGGTCAGTTCACAGGGGGCGAGGGGATTTGACCGGAATCTTGAAACGGTGTTGCGGTGCCTTGTTGCGGTGCCTCGGGAGGGGCCTCGACAAGGCTGCTGGGAACCGATCCGAGATAGCCTTCGGGGGTTCTTTCAGGGCAACGGGGCGTCAAGTCAAGTCGCGAGGCCGAGAGAACAGCCGCCAATTTTGCCGAAATTCAGGTCTCCGCGAGCGGATGAAGGTCGCGGACGAGGCTTTTGAGGCGCTCTTCGACGACGTGGGTGTAGATTTGCGTGGTCGAAATATCGGCGTGCCCGAGCAGCGTCTGAACGATCCGCAGGTCCGCTCCGTTGTGCAAAAGGTGGCTGGCGAAGGCGTGCCGCAGGACGTGCGGGCTGACGAGGCGCGCCGGCAAGCCGGCGGCGGCGGCGAGATCCTTGAGGTCGCGAGCAAAATGCTGGCGGGTCAGATGTCCGCTCTCGCCGGACGACGGAAACAGCCATTTCGACGGCGGCGGCGCCTTGCCGTCCGCGCCTTTGCCGGCCTCGTCGAGCGCGGCAAGGTAGTCCGCCATTGCCTGCCGGGCCGATTCATTGAGCGGAACCAGACGTTCTTTGTCGCCCTTGCCACGCACGACAATCATCCGCGCATCGCGCCGCGCTGCCGTGCGCGGCAGCGTCACGAGTTCGGTGACGCGCAGGCCGGAGGCATAGAGCACTTCGAGCAGGCAATGCAGCCGCAGCGCCCGGCGCCGCGCGGCCGGCGTGCCGGTGGTGGTCTGGGATTTCGCCTGCGCCAGCAGCTTGTCGACATCGGCGATCGACAGGACCTTCGGCAGGCTGCGGCCGCGCTTCGGCCCGCTCAGGATCGCGGCGGGGTCGTCGGCGCGGATCCGCTCGCCGAGCAGGAAGCGGAACAGGTGGCGCATCGTGGAGAGTTTTCGCGCGATGGTGGTGGACTTGAAGCCGCGCTCGTCGAGATCGGCCAGATAGCGCCGCAGGACATCGGTGTCGGCGGTGACGAAATTGGCCTTGCTGCCTGCCAGAAAAGCGGAAAGATCCTCAAGATCGGTGCGATAGGCGGTTCGCGTCGTCTCCGGCGCGCCCTGTTCGGCGGCCAGCATGTCGATGAAGAGTTGGGTCAGCCGGACATCCGAGCCGGTGGCGGGCGGCATTTCTGCTCCGGTCAGTTCTTAACGAATTTGTCGGGCGTGATCGTCACGGTCATCGGCCGCGGCTTGGGCTTTACGAAATTGGCGAGCGCGAACACGCCGGCATAGCCGAGCCCGGCCAGCACGGCGACGACGGTGAGAAAGCGCAGCAGGGTCGGCATGGGAAACTCGATCTCAGACGCGGCAAAACCGGCGAATTACAGCCTAAGCGGGACGCGGTGCGCTGCCATTCACTGGCATGACTACGACCATGTTGGGCGCGCGCTTGCAAGAGACCTCTGGCAACCGCGTCGGTGAGGGTAGTATAGGTGGCCGCAAATGTTGCCGAAACCTGATCAAATTCCACCCGCGCCCCAGATCGAGTCCACCGAGGGGGGCGATCCGGAGCCATCCGGCGAACCAATGACTGGCGAAACCATGACTGGCCCGACCATGCCCGAAGCAGTGCCGCCAACCCCGGTTGCCTCCGCCGAAGCCGAGATCGTCGCCGCGCTCGGCCCGCGCCCGATCGTGCTGATCGGCATGATGGGGGCCGGCAAGACCACCATCGGCCGGCGGCTGGCAGCGCGGCTGAAACTGCCGTTTGTCGATACCGATATCGAGATCGAGGCGGGTCATGCCGGCATGACCATTCCCGAGATTTTTGCCAAATACGGCGAGCCGTATTTTCGCGACGGCGAGGCGCGGGTGATCGCGCGGCTGCTCGGCGAGGGGCCGTGCGTGCTGGCGACCGGCGGCGGCGCGTTCATGCGCGAGGAGACGCGCCGGCGGGTGCGCGCCGAGGCCGTCTCCATCTGGCTCAAGGCGGACGCCGATGTGATCCTGCGCCGGGTCAAGCGCCGCTCGGACCGCCCGCTGCTGCAGACCGAAGATCCGCTGGCGACGATCAAGATGCTGATCGAGCAGCGCCACCCGCTTTATCAGGAAGCCGATCTCACGATCCTGTCCCATGACGTGCCTCATGACCGGATCGTGGACGATTGCATCGCCGCGCTGCGCGGCCATGTGGTCGGCGCGGCCGGCACCTGCAGCGATGCGATTTGATGAAAGCAGAACAAATAAATGACTGTCGCCACGAAACTGTCCGCCCCCGTCATTGTCGATGTCGCCCTCGGCGAGCGCGCCTATGACATCGTCATCGGCCGCAACGTGCTGGCCGGCATCGGCGAGCGCATCGCGGCGCTGCGGCCCGGCGCGCGCGTGGCCATCGTCACCGACCGCACCGTCGCCCGGCACTGGCTGGAGCCGGCCGAGGCTGCGCTGACGGCAGCGGGCATCGCGTCCTCGCGCGTCATCGTCGGTGAGGGCGAGGCATCGAAGAGTTACGCCGTGCTTGAACAGGTCTGCGAGGGGCTGATCGCTGCGAAGATCGAGCGCAACGACCTTGTCGTGGCGCTTGGCGGCGGCGTCATCGGCGATCTCGCCGGCTTTGCCGCCGCGGTCGTCCGCCGCGGCGTCGACGTCGTCCAGGTGCCGACATCGCTGCTGGCGCAGGTCGATTCCTCCGTCGGCGGCAAGACCGGCATCAATTCGCCGCAAGGCAAGAACCTCGTCGGCGTGTTTCATCAGCCGTCGCTGGTGATCGCCGATACCGCGGTGCTCGACACGCTGTCGCCGCGCCAGTTCCGCGCCGGCTATGCCGAGGTGGCGAAATACGGCGTGCTCGGCGATGCCGCCTTCTTCGCCTGGCTGGAAGCCAATCACGCCGAGATCTTTGCCGGCGGCCCGGCGCGCGAGCAGGCGATCGCCACGAGCTGCCGCGCCAAGGCCGCCATCGTCGCGCGCGACGAGCGCGAGACCGGCGAGCGGGCGCTGCTCAATCTCGGCCACACCTTCGGCCATGCGCTTGAAGCTGCGACCGGGTTCTCCGACAGGCTGTTTCACGGCGAGGGCGTCGCCATCGGCATGGTGCTCGCCGCCGAATTCTCCGCCCGTCTCGGCATGATCGGCGATGACGAGGCGGCGCGCGTCAAGCGCCACCTCAGCGACGTCGGCCTGCCGACCACCTTGCAGGACATCGCGGGCTTTGCTCAGGAGGGCCTCGCCGATGCCGACGCACTGATGGCGCTGATGGCGCAGGACAAGAAGGTCAAGCGCGGCCGCCTGACATTCATCCTGCTGCGCGCGATCGGGCAGGCGGTGATCTCGTCCGACGTCGAGCCTAGCCTTGTACGCGATTTCCTCGCGGCCAAGCTTCAGACTAACCAACCTTAGGGCAAAGGGTGATCCGACCTCATGTCATGGCTGACCTTCGCCGTTCTCACCGTTTTCCTATGTCTGCTGATCTCGGCGTTTTTTTCAGCGAGTGAGACGGGACTGACGGGCGCGTCGCGGGCCAACATGCTCCACCTTGCCAAGCAGGGCGACCAGCGCGCAGGCGTGGTCGCGCGGCTGATGGCCAAGCGCGACGCCACCATCGGCGCGCTGCTGCTCGGCAATAACTTTGCCAATATCGGCGCGTCGGCGCTGGCCACCGGAATTTTCACGGCGTGGTTCGGCGAGGTCGGCGTGCTCTATGCCACCATCATCATGACCGTGCTGGTCGTGATCTTCGCCGAGGTGTTGCCGAAGACGATCGCGATCAACGCCCCGGACCGGATGGCGCTCCGCGTCGCGCGCCCGATGCAGGCCGTTGTCATCCTCCTGATGCCATTCCTGAGTGTGATCGGGATGATCGTTCGCGGCATCAGCCGCATCGTCGGCTATCGCATCGACAGCCACCAGCCCTTGCTGACGCCGATGGAACGGCTGCGCGGCGCGGTGGACCTGATCCACCACGAAGGCGGCGTCGAAAAGGTCGACCGCGACATGCTCGGCGGCCTGCTCGACCTGCGCGAGCTGGAAGTCTCCGACGTGATGGTCCACCGCACCGAAATGGTGACGGTGAACGCCGACCTGCCGTCCGAAGAACTGATCCGCGAGGTGCTGGCAACCGAGTTCACCCGCGTGCCGCTGTGGCGCGACAAGCCGGAGAACATCGTTGGCGTCCTTCATGCCAAGGATCTGCTCCGGGCGATCCGCAACGCGGAGGGTGACATGAGCCGCGTCGATGTTGCCGCCATCACGCTGCCGCCGTGGTTCGTGCCGGAGATGCGCTCGGTCTCCGAGCAGCTCAAAGCGTTTCGCCGCCGCAAGACGCACTTCGCGCTCGTCGTCGATGAGTATGGCGAGGTCGAGGGCATCGTGACCCTCGAGGACATTTTGGAAGAGATCGTCGGCGACATCGCGGACGAGCACGACGTCGTGGTGCCCGGCGTGCGGCCGCAGCCGGACGGCTCCGTGGTGGTCGATGGCTCTGTGCCGATCCGCGATCTCAACCGCGCGATGGACTGGCACCTGCCGGACGAGGAGGCGACGACCGTCGCCGGTCTCGTCATCCACGAGGCGCGCTCGATCCCCGAGCGCGGCCAGAGCTTCACCTTCTACAGCTTCCGCTTCCAGGTGCTGCGCCGCGAGCGCAACCGGATCACCGTGCTGCGCATCACGCCGGTGACCGACGGCAACCACACCGCCGGGCGGCCGAAAACCCTTCTCAGCTTTTGAGCCGGTCGCGGTTTCGGCCGCCGGCTTGTGGTGTCAGGGCGCTGTTGCTTCGCCGATCAGAATTTTGATCTCGCCGAGCCCATCGATGCCGCCGGTGACGACGTCGCCGGGCACGATCGCGCCGACGCCCGCCGGCGTGCCGGTCATGATCAGGTCGCCGGGCTTGAGCACCATCGAGCGGGACAGGATCGAAATGATATCCGGCACCGGCCAGATCAGTTCGGCGAGTTTCGCATCCTGCTTGATCTCGGCGTTGACTGCGAGCCAGATGCGCTCGTTGCCGCTCGGCGCCGGGGCACGGTGGATCGGCGCGATCGGCGCCGACTGATCGAATGCCTTGCCCCAGTCCCACGGCCGGCCTTTGTCGCGCGCCTCGAACTGCAGGTCGCGCCGCGTCAGATCGATGCCGACGCCATAGCCGAAGACGAGGTCCAGAGCCTGCTCGGGGCTGACGGCAAAACCCTCGCGCCCGATCGCGACGATCAGTTCGATTTCATAGTGAAGATTCTTCGTCTCCGGCGGGTAGGGAACGGTCGCGCCGCTGTCGACCACGGCATCGGCCGGCTTGGTAAAGAAGAATGGCGGCTCGCGCTCCGGGTCCTTGCCCATCTCGCGGGCATGGGCCGCATAGTTGCGGCCGACGCAAAAGATGCGGCGAACCGGAAAGCGCGCGCTGTCACCTGCCACCGCGACGGAAGCCGGCGCAGGCGGAGCAAAAACAAACTCGGACATCAATTTTCCTTCAGCTGAAAGGCGTCGTCATGCGTTGCCGCGATCTTCGCGGAAGAGGTCGAGCTTCTGATGCACCGGCCGATCCGAGAAGCTGAACAGCACCGCCTCGTCATCGGCCTCGTGGCTGACCCATTGCCAGCTCGGCACGACAAAAATATCGCGCGGGCCCCATTCGACGATCTGCTCGCCGATCCGCGAGCGGCCGCGCCCTTCGATCGGCGCGAATACGGTGGCATCGGTCGAGCGGTAGTTCGAGGTCTTGAAGCCCTTCGGCAGGAGCTGAATGAAGGTGCCGATGGTCGGCATTGCAAAATCGCCGGTCACCGGGTTGGTGTAGCGCAGCTTCAGGCCGTGGCATGCATCCCATTCGTTGTTGTTCTTGGCGCGCTCTAGCGCCTCGCGGGTGTGAGCGTACGGATAGTTGAACACCGGCGAGGTCTTTGAGGCGCGCTGGTAATCGACCGGCAAAAGGTTGTGGCCATAGCGAGCGAAGCTGTCGCCGGGCGGGCGGGTCAGCGGCTGCTCGTCTTCCTTCATGCCTTCGGCGAAGGAAGCATCGAGAAACTGCACCAGCGGAATGTCGAGGCCGTCGAGCCAGAACATCGGCTCGGATGTCTCGTTGCCGTGATCGTGCCAGGTCATCGACGGAGTGATCACGAAGTCGCCCGGCTCCATGAAGGTGCGTTCACCGTCGACTGCGGTATGCGCGCCCTTGCCTTCGAGCACGAAGCGCAGCGCCGACTGGCTGTGGCGGTGGGCGGGTGCGACCTCGCCCGGCATCACGAGTTGGACGCCGGCATAGAGCGACGTGGTGATTTTCGACTGGCCGCGCAGGCCGGGATTTTCGAGGATGAGAACGCGGCGCTCGGCTTCCTTGGCGGTGATCAGGGCGCCGGCTTCCATCATGTACTGACGGATCTGGTCGAACCGCCACAGATGCGCGCGGCAGGCGCTTTTCGGCTGCGGGGTGATGAGGTCGCCCATCACGTTCCACAGCGCCGAGAGGCTCTCGCCGTCGATCTTGCGGTAGAACGCTTCGCGCTCCGGTGTCTTCTGAATGGCGTGATCCATGGATCCCTCCCGTTGCGACGAGGTTGCTTTATTGACAGCATACTGATCGAGTGTACACTGTCAATCAGCTCATCAAGGCGTCGGGGCTGGCGGGCAGCCGCCGCAGCCGAAAAAGGTAATATGGGGAAGCGGAATTGAATGCGCCTGTCATCTCACGCCCGGCGCTGATCGTCGGCGGCGGCATTGGCGGCCTTGCTGCCGCGCTCGGCCTTGCTCAAAAGGGCATTCGCAGCATCGTGCTGGAGAAGGCGCCCAAGCTCGGCGAAATCGGCGCCGGCATCCAGCTCGGGCCGAATGCGTTCCATGCCTTCGATTACCTCGGGGTCGGCGAGGCGGCGCGCGGCATGGCGGTCTATATCGACCACCTGCGCCTGATGGATGCGCTCAGCGCCGAGGAAATCACCAACATCGACCTGGGGGACGCCTTTCGGCGCCGCTTCCGCAACCCTTACGCCGTGGTTCATCGCGGCGATCTGCACGGCGTGTTCCTGCGGGCCTGCGAGGCCCATGACCTGATCGAATTCCGGGTCGCGAGCGAGGTCGTCGGCTACGATCAGGATGGTGCGAGCGTCACCGCGCGCCTCGCCGGCGGCGAGCGCCTGACCGGCTCGTTCCTGATCGGTGCGGACGGCTTGTGGTCGAACATCCGCAAGCAGCTCGCGCATGATGGCCCGCCGCGCGTCTCCGGCCACACCACCTATCGCTCCGTGATCCCGACCGAACAGATGCCGGAGGATCTGCGCTGGAACGCGGCCACGCTATGGGCCGGGCCGAAGTGCCATATCGTCCACTACCCATTGTCCGGCTGGAAGGTGTTCAATCTGGTCGTCACCTACCACAACGACGCGCCCGAGCCGGTGGCCGGCAAGCCGGTGACGGAAGCGGAGGTGATGCGGGGGTTTGAGCATATTCATCCGCGGGCGCAGTCGATCATCCGCCATGGCCGCGACTGGAAGCTGTGGGTGCTGTGCGACCGCGATCCGATGCCGCGCTGGGTCGATGGCCGGGTGGCCCTGCTCGGCGATGCCGCCCATCCGATGATGCAGTATTTTGCCCAGGGCGCCTGCATGGCGCTCGAGGACGCGGTCTGCCTGTCGCACCTGTTGGAGCGGCATTCGGACGATCTTGCCGCGGGATTCGCCGCCTATCAGCGCGAGCGTTTCGCCCGCACCGCGCGGGTCCAGTTGTTTTCGCGCGCCATCGGCGAGCACATCTATCACCCCGCCGGCGCCCATGCCGCCTTCCGCAATGCCGTGATGCAGGCGAAATCGCGCGAGGATTTTTATGCCGATCTCGCCTGGCTCTATGGCGGCACCGGCCTCGGCGCGGCAGCGGAAACCGCTGCAATTTCATGACGCTAGGCTGGGTTAGAGTGTTGCGCGGCGGCGGGCCGCCGCGGCCTCCACCGTGCCCTCACAGCGGAGTTGGGCAAAGCTCGGGCAGATCGCGCGCAATCCCCGTTGCCCCGGCAGGACCAATCAGCTAAACGAAGCGTCTCGCGCACCCGTAGCTCAGCTGGATAGAGCGTTGCCCTCCGAAGGCAAAGGTCACACGTTCGAATCGTGTCGGGTGCGCCATTCTTCTTCTTCCTTCTTTTTCCTCCTCCCAAATATTTTCCAAGCACGAAGCGTGATCTGCGGTCAGGCATCGCGGATGCCGACGGCTGGGCGCTGCTGCACGGGTTCACGGCCTGGGCGCAGCAGCGCGAGATCTGCGTGATTCTTTCTGCCGGCGGCCTTCATGCGGCGGCCAGAATACAGCGACGATCCGATCGAGCGGCGATTCTATCATGGCCTCGCGGGCAAGGCGCGCAGCCACGGCCTGACCTATCTCGGCACGCCGTTTGAGGCGATGCATCCGCCCGCCAGCTTCTTTAACACCGACTACCATCTGGTGGATGAAGCACGGGCCGGCCACACGGAACTTTTGATCGGGCTTCTTGGACGCTGGAGGACCGCTGCACGCCGCAGCAGTGAGCAGGCGGGCAGTTTGTGATTGCGGCGCGGGGAGGAGTGTGGCAACCCTGCACGCGCTGAAAGATGGATGCGCCGGCCTGAGGCCGAATTTTTCAAAACCTTTCGCCATTGGCGCTTGCGCTGGGCGGGCCAAGGCCATATTCCCCGCCTCAGCAATTCCTACGGCCCGAGTTATCGAACAAGTTCCGCGGCCGCTGCTGCCATCGAGGCACCATTCACCGTTGAGGCGCTTCGCGCCAGCCAAGGTAGCCATTTCGTGTTATTCCCGTCGACTAATCCGCAGCTCGCCCGAGCCTTGGCGGACCGTAACTACAATCAGCTCACGCCAGTGCAGACCGCCGTTCTGGCAGACGACGCCGTCGGCCGGGATCTGCTCGTCTCCGCCCAGACCGGCTCGGGAAAGACTGTCGCCTATGGCCTTGCGATCGCTGTCGATCTGCTCGGCGACGCCGAGCGGCTGGAAAGGGCGGCCGCGCCGCTCGCGCTGATTGTGGCGCCGACGCGCGAGCTCGCCTTGCAAGTCAGCCGCGAACTCGAATGGCTCTACCAGCACGCGGGCGCGCGCGTCGTCTCCTGCGTCGGCGGCATGGATCCGCGCCGCGAGCAGCGTGAGCTCGGCTATGGCGCGCATATCGTCGTCGGCACGCCGGGGCGGCTGTGCGATCATCTCCGGCGCGGTCAGCTCGACATTTCGGGGCTCAAGGCGGTCGTGCTCGACGAGGCCGATGAAATGCTCGATCTCGGCTTCCGCGAGGACATGGAGACGATCCTCGAGACGACGCCGGACACCCGTCGCACGCTGTTGTTCTCGGCGACCATGCCGCGCGGCATCGTATCGCTTGCGACCCAGTTCCAACGCGGGGCGCTGCGCATCGAGGTCGCCGCTACCGAAGGTGGCCATGCCGATATCGAATATCGCGCGATGCGGATCGTGCCGAGCGATGTCGAGCACGCTGTCGTCAACGTGCTGCGCTTCTTCGAATCGCCGAGCGCGATCGTGTTCTGCAACACGCGGACGGCGGTGAAGGGCTTGCAGTCGGCCCTGTTGGAGCGCGGGTTTTCGGTCGTCGCGCTGTCCGGGGAGCTGACGCAGAACGAGCGGACCCATGCGCTGCAGGCGCTGCGCGATGGCCGGGCGCGCGTCTGCGTCGCGACCGATGTCGCCGCGCGCGGCATCGATCTGCCGAACCTCGATCTCGTCATTCACGCCGAATTGCCGCACGACGCCGAGGTGATGCAGCATCGCTCCGGCCGGACCGGCCGCGCGGGCCGCCACGGTGTGAGCGTGCTGCTGGTGACGCCGGCGCGGCGGCGGCGCGCGGAATTCCTTCTCAACCTTGCCGGCACCGATGCGGAGTGGGGCGACGTTCCCGAGGCCGACGAAATCCGCCGTCTCGACCAGACCAGAATGCTGAAGGGCGAACTCTTCGCCGAAGCTGCCACCGACGAGGATCAAGCGTTCGCGCAGGCGCTGCTTGCCGAGCGTTCGCCCGAGGACATCGCGACGGCGCTGGCGCGGCTCTATCGGTCGCGGCTGCCATCACCGGAAGATCTCTTGCCGCCGGCGCCGCGCGCAAAATCGCGGGCGCGCGAGCCGATGCCGGACGGCAGCGTGTGGTTCCGCGCCGCGATCGGGCGGCAGAAGAAGGCCGAGGCGCGTTGGCTGCTGCCGATGATCTGCCGCCGCGGCGGCATCGAGAAGCGCGACGTCGGCGCCATCCGCATTCTCGATACGGTGACGGAGTTTGAAGTCTCCGCGCGTGTCGCTGCATCCTTCGCGTCAAGGATCGGGCGGCCCGACAAGGAAGACAATATCCGCATCGAGGCGCTCAAGGGCGAGCCGCAGGCGGAAGCCGAGGAAAAGCCGCGCCCGCGACGCGAGCGCAAGGCACGGGACTACGGCAGCTATCAGAACGATGCGCCGCGCCCGGCGCGCGCCGCCAAGCCGCGGGGCAAAGCCTTTGGCGACAGCCCGCAGCATTTCGAAAAAGACGGCAGCTTCAAGTCGAAAAAGAAGCGTTTTGACAAGCCGGCCTTTGCCAAGGACAAACCCTTCGCGAAGAAGGGCAAGCGTGACAATGCGCCGGCCAAGCCGGCCGCCGGAAAGGCAAAAAAGAAGCGCGCCGGCTGACCCGGCGCGCAGACTTTGCAATCGCATAAAAACGAAAGGCCGCTGGCGAATGCCAGCGGCCTTTTTATTTTCTTATCGGAGCCGGCTTAGTGCTTGAAGTGCCGGGTGCCGGTCATCACCATCGCGATGTTGTGCGCGTTGGCGGCGTCGATCACTTCCTGATCGCGCATCGAGCCGCCCGGCTGAATCACCGCGGTGGCCCCGGCCTCGATCGCGACCAACAGGCCGTCGGCGAACGGGAAGAACGCATCCGAGGCGACGACCGAACCCTGTGTCAGCGGTGCGGCGAGCTTTGCCTCCACGGCCGCATCCTGCGCCTTGCGGGCCGCGATGCGGGCGGAGTCGACGCGGCTCATCTGGCCGGCGCCGATGCCGACGGTGGCAAGGTTCTTCGCATAGACGATGGTGTTCGACTTGACATGCTTGGCGACGCGGAAGGCGAAGCGCAGATCGGCAAGCTCGGCCTCGGTCGGCGCGCGGTTGGTGACGGTGCGCAGCACCATGTCGTCGACCACGGCATTGTCGCGGGTCTGCACCAACAGGCCGCCGGCGACGGTCTTCGCGGTGAGGCCGGCCGCACGCGGGTCCGGCAGGCCGCCGGCGAGCAGCAGGCGCAGGTTCTTCTTCGCCGCGACGATGGCGATCGCTTCCTCGGTCGCGTCGGGCGCGATGATCACCTCGGTAAAGATGCCGGTGATGGCACGCGCGGCTTCCGCATCGAGGGTGCGGTTGACGGCGACTATGCCGCCGAAGGCCGAGGTTGAATCGCAGGCCAGCGCCTTCTGATAGGCTTCGACGAGATTGCCGCCCTCGGCGACGCCGCACGGATTGGCGTGCTTGACGATGACGCAGGCGGCGGTCCGCGCCGGGTCGAATTCGCCGATGCATTCATAGGCGGAATCGGTGTCGTTGATGTTGTTGTAGGAGAGCTGCTTGCCCTGAAGCTGCCGCGCGGTGGCGACGCCGGGGCGCTTTTCGGGGGTGCGGTAGAACGCGGCGCTCTGATGCGGATTCTCGCCGTAGCGCAACGCCTCGATGAGCTGGCCGCCAATGGCGCGGAAGTCCGGCGCCGGGGTGTGGAGACGCTCGGCGAACCAGTTGGAGATCGCCGCGTCATAAGCGGCGGTGCGGGCATAGGCCTTGGCGGCAAGGCGGCGGCGCAGATCCAGCGAGGTCGCGCCGTTGTTGGCGGTAAGTTCGTCGAGCACGGCCTGATAGTCCGCCGCTTCGACCACCACGGCGACGTCGTCGTGGTTCTTCGCGGCCGCGCGGATCATCGCCGGGCCGCCGATGTCGATGTTTTCGATGCAGTCCTCGTCGCTCGCGCCCTTCTCGACGGTGGCCTCGAACGGATAGAGGTTGACCACCAGCAGGTCGATCGCGGCGATGCCGTGATCCTGCATCGACTTGACGTGCTCGGCATTGTCGCGGATCGCAAGCAGGCCGCCGTGCACGTTGGGGTGCAGGGTCTTGACCCGGCCATCCATCATTTCCGGAAAGCCCGTCAGCTCCGACACGTCGCGGACCGCAAGGCCGGCCGCGGCGATCGCCTTCGCGGTTCCCCCGGTCGAGACCAGCTCGACGCCGTGCCCGGCGAGCGCACGGGCGAATTCGATCAGTCCGGTCTTGTCGGAAACGGAAAGCAAGGCGCGTGTCACGCGCCGCAACGGTTGTGCCATGGTCCAAAGCCTTCTGGGGAAAGTTGCTGTGCGGTTAGCACGAATTGGCGGGCGTTAAAACCGGCAAAGGGAATGTAGCAGGAAAGCGCGCCCGCCTCGTCTCAGAGCGGCAGTTCCGGCTCGTGGTGGGCGTTGCGCCGCGCCTGCGCCGCCGCCGGCGAGCCGATGGTGCGGACGAAGCTCCAGCGCACCGAGGCGGTGTCGCGCAGCTGCTCGCGGATGACGATCTGCGAGGTCCGGCGCGGGCCGTCGGGCGCGGCGAGGAACACGCTTTCCTCGAGATCGACCTTGTGGCCTTCGGTCTCGAAGATCCAGACGTCGCGGCTCGGCAGCACCAGCATGACGCCGCGCGCGTCGTTCAGCCGGCTCGCCTTGACGGCGGGGTGCAGGTGGAACCTGAGCGCATAGTCGTCGTTGCCGCGAGGCCGCCCGCCACGGCTGATCAGCGCGTCCTCGCCGTCGATCCGCGTGCCGTCGGCCTGCACGGTCAGCGTGCGGCGGTGGATGACGCCAAAGCGCCTCGCATAGCCGTCGTGGGAGCCGGTGACGACGATGCTGTCGTCGAGATTGGTGCGGCTGGTTTCCACCCGCGTCGGCCCGCTCGTGATCGGCGAACCCTGCAGCAGGCGCTTCATCGCGGTCAGTTCCACGAACTGGCAGGACGAGGTGTCGTGATGGGTCAGCGTCGAATGCGCCTGCGTGGTGCGCGAAAACGGCCGCCAGCTGTCGCGGCCATTGGCGGGGATGCCGCAATTGACGACGATCCGGCTGGTTCCGGCCGACAGCTCGAAGGACAGGCAGCCGGCATGGGCGTCCTGGCTGACGCCGGCGGGCGGCGGCGCGCCGGCATCCATGATGAGCACGGTGGAGCCGGCATCGACGCGCTGGAAACCCGAATGCGGCATGTGGGCCATCGGGATGCCGTGGCTGTCGTCATAGGCCAGCAAGGTTGCGACGAGATCGGACGGCGCGATGCTCATGCCGTTGAACAGGGCAAAGCTGCCGTCGCCGTGGCGGAAGAAGCGCAGCATCGGCATCATGCGATCGATGGCGTTGAGCAGCGCCGGCGGCGGGGCGATGTTGCGGGCGGCGAAGGTCTGACGCAGCGGTAGCAGATCGGCGAGGAGCTCCACCAGCGCGCCGGGATTGCGCGACACGTGCCCGCCGTCGGGCAGGATCTGGCGCTGCAACTCGTCGGACAGCCGCCGCATCGTGGAGCGGATCGCCCGGTTCTGGTTGGCGAGGCAGAGCGTGCCCGAGCACAGCGCGATCACGACCTGGAGGCGGCCGATGCCGTCGGGAATGTCGATCAGCGCATGGCGCAGGAGGCGGAGATCGCGGGTCAGGCTGCGCAGATAGCGCTTGTAGAACCGGCTGTCGGCTTCGCCCAGCACGAGCGGGGCCTGCGACAGCAGCGACATCACCCGCCGCGCCATGACATCGGGACGGCGGCCGACCGGGCGCTTGCGCGGGGTCGAGATCCAGTCCTCGATCAGGGCGCGGGCGTTGGCGCGGGAGATCGCGGTGTCGGCGGCGCGCAGGTGGCGCAGCCAGCCGAAGCCGAGCAGTGCGGTTTCCCAGTCGTCCGACGGCGCGTCGATGTCGAAGATCGAGCGGCCCTGCGCGGTGACGATCTTTCCGGCAAAGACAAACCGGCCGGCATAGATCTCAGCGGCGCGGGTGGCGTCGGCGGTGCGCAGATCGTGCGGCGCGATCAAAAGCTGGTCGGCCCGGCCCGGCAGCAGGCGGGTCATCGTCACCGAGGTGCCGGCGCGCGACAGCACGTTCCGGCCGAAGCGGCGGAGCACAAGACCCGATAATCGTCTGCGATAAGCGATCGACACGCGTTGCCCGGCGATGGTTTACGGAAGGTTAGCGATTCTCAGCGAATCCCTTTTAATCCGGAAACGCTCCCATTACCAAAACCGGGGAGAGCCCCGAGGCCGATCCGCCTGCGGGCGCGCCGATTCGATCAGGTCTTGATCAGCCGCGCGCCGAAAAAGCCGTCGAGGCCCGCGAGAATCGGGTCGTGATGCGGGAGCTGGCTGGGCAGGGTGCGCAGATCGCCCGCCGCCGTCACCATCTCCGCTTGTCCGCCGATTTCCGCCGGATCGACCGGAACACGGCGCATGCCGGGTTCCGTATCGAGGAACTGGGCGATCACCCGTTCGCCCTCTTCGGGCTCGAGCGAACAGGTGCAGTAGACCACCGTTCCGCCGGGGCGGACCAAGGTCGCCGCCTTCTGCAGCAGCCGGAGCTGGAGCGCCGAAAGGGCCTCGATATCGGCCTCGAACTTCAGCCATGCGACGTCCGGATGGCGGCGGATGGTGCCGGTCGCGGTGCAGGGCGCATCGATCAGCACGCCGTCGAAATCGCCGGCGCCGTCCCATTCGGCGGCGTCGGCCACGACTGTCTCGGCGCTCAGCGACAGGCGGGCGAGATTTTCGCGCAGGCGCGCCATGCGGGCGGCCGAACGCTCGATCGCCGTCACCTCGGCGCCGCCATGGGCGAGCTGCGCGGTCTTGCCGCCCGGCGCGGCGCAGATATCGACCACGCGCTTGCCCCGGAGGTCGCCGAACAGCCGCACCGGCAACGCGGCGGCGGCGTCCTGCACCCACCATTGGCCTTCGCGAAAGCCCGGCAGCATCGGCACCGGGCCGTGCAGGATGGCGCGCACCGAGCCAGTCGGCAGCATCTCGCCGTGCAGCCGGGCGGCCCAGTGGGCCGGATCGGATTTGACGGTGAGATCGAGCGCCGGCTCAAAGCTGATGGCGCGGGCCATCGCACGGGCGGTGTCCTCGCCGTAATTCGCGATCCAGCGGGTGAGCAGCCACGGCGGAATGTCGAGGGTGCCGTCGCCCTCGGCGATGATTGCCTGGCCCTCGCGGGTGCAGCGGCGCAGCACGGCGTTGACGAGCCCGACATACTTTGCCGCGCGGCGATCGGCCTGCACCAGCCGCACCGACAGGTCGACGGCGGCGTGGTCGGGCACGTCCATCCACAGGATCTGCGCGGCGCCGATCAGCAGCGCGCTCTTGGCGCGCGGCGCATCGCTTGGCATGCCGCGCTCCAGAAGGCGCGATAACAGGTCGTTGAGCGTGCCGAGGCGGCGCAGGACGGTTGCAACCAGGCGGCGCATCAGCGCGCGGTCGCGATCCGACAGCAGCTTGATGCTGGGGTTCATCGCAGGCCCCTCGAGCTGTTCGTCGAGGGTGCGACGGCGATGGAGCACGCCGTCAAGGATATCAGCGGCAATGCGGCGCGCAGCCAGGCCGGGCACCTCAGCCTGCGAAGCGAATCGGGACAACGTCATAAAGCGACAACTTGCGTGTGATGCGGGGGAAAAACGGGATCGACCGTTCTGCAGAGCACCATAGCGTGCCATCCGAATATGCCAAATGTAAGAATCCGCGCCCCGGCGAAATAGCTGGGTACCAATCGTCAGCCTGCCGCGGGACATAATTGACCCTTGTTCGCGATCGATGGTGGGGCTAACCCGATGCCATCGTGATTGCGGCGACAGTGCGCTTGATGTCGCCAAGGGAGTTTTGCCGATGAGCGACCATTGCTGCGAGACCCATGCGGGGAACTCACACGCGTGTCATTCTCATGAGAGCCAGTCTCAGGAGCAGTCCGCGCCGGAGCGCAAGCCGTTGCCGCCGGCCGCCCAGCGCGCGCTCGCCGAGGCCGAGGAGCGCCGCCGCGCGCAGGCCGAGGCCGCCAAGGCCGCACCGGCTCCCGCAACGGAGTATCAGGGCCCGCAGGGGCCGGAGCCGACGCGCTACGGCGATTGGGAGCGCAAGGGCATCGCCTCCGATTTCTGATCGCGGGCGCGGGTAGAGCCCTGCCATCACCACTTCAACAAAAAAGCCCCGGCGCGATGCCGGGGCTTTTGTTTTGGGCGGCCGCGCCGCCCGGTCATCCGATCACTCGCGCTGGCCGAGAAGCTGCAGCAGCAGGGTGAAGAGGTTGATGAAGTTCAGGTAGAGCGACAGCGCCCCGGTGATCGCGGCACGCTCGGCGACTTCGCCGCCGGCGCTGGCGTAACCGTAGATGTAGTCGTTCTTCAGGCGCTGGGTGTCCCAGGCGGTGAGGCCCGCGAACACCAGAACGCCGATCACCGAGACGACGAACTGCAGCATCGACGAGGCGATGAACAGGTTCACGAGGCTCGCGATGATGATGCCGAACAGGCCCATCATCAGGAACGAGCCCATGCCGCTCATGTCACGCTTGGTGGTGTAGCCGTACAGGCTCAGGGCGCCGAACGAGGCCGCAGTGATGAAGAACACGCGGACGATCGAGGTATGGGTGTACACTAAGAAGATCGACGAGAGCGAAATGCCCATCAGCGCCGAGAACGCCCAGAACAGCATCTGCGCGGTGGCGGGCTTGAGCCGCTGAATGCCGAACGAAATCACGAACACCATCACCAGCGGCGCGAGGATGAAGGCCCATTTCAGCGGGCTGACGAACATCGCATAGCCGAACGACGTCAAATAGGTGTTGGCGCCGATACGAGCCGCGGCACCCGCCGCGTTGTTGGTGACGGCCGCCATGTAGACGCCGAGAGCGGCAAAGCCGGTGATGGCCAGACCGATCGTCATGTAGTTGTAGATCTTCAGCATATAGGCGCGAAGACCGGCATCAACGGCGGCAGCGTCAACGCGACTTGCTGCCCGGCCGAAAGGAGAAGTGTAGTTACGGTCCAAATCCGACATGGTCGAAATCCCGTTGTTGTCCGGCGATACGCAAAGGGCAGCGCCACCGGCGCAATTCTATCTCAAATTCCGGTAGAAGGTGACCCCAAACTTTGACAGCAAACTCTTGCCAAATGGTGCCACGGGCCGGACTTTGACCCAAGGTTCATGTGGGAAACTAACACATTAGCCACAAGCTCCCCCGCGCGGCGGAATGTCGCAAAAGCAGTGCTGCGGTGCTACATATTGTCATAAGTTTCTCAGAATCCGGGCGGGCTTCTGGTTCAGCGCGCGCAAAGTTCCGGCGAGACCGAGCCCGACCGTGACCAGCAGCGCGACGATGACCACCGCGATCGCTGCTCCAGCCTCCCAGACAAAGCCGAGATGCATCAGCCGCGAGACGATCTGCCAGGCCGCGATCGAGCCTGCGGCCATGCCGAACAGGGCAGTCGCGCCGCCGATCAGCAGATATTCCAGCGCGTAGGCGCCGAGCAGCCGTCGCCGCGTCGCGCCGAGCGTTTTCAAAATCACCGCATCATAGACCCGCTGGCGGTGGCCGGCGGCGAGCGCGCCGCCGAGCACCAGGATGGCGGCGATCAGGGTGACGGCGCTTGCGCCGCGAATCGCCATGGTCAGGTTGGCAATGACGCCGCCGACGGATTCGAGCGCCTCGCGCACGCGGACCGCGGTTACGGTCGGGAATCGGTCGGCGACCGCCTTGACCAGCGCCGCCTCGGCGGCCGGCGTCGAATGCGGCTCGGTCAGGGTGGCGATATGCGTGTGCGGCGCGCCGGCAAAGGCGTTCGGCGTGAACACCAGGACGAAATTGATGCCGAGGCTCTCCCAGTCGACGCTTCGCAGGTTGGCGATGGTCGCGGTGATGTTGCGGCCGAGCACGTTGACGGTGATGGTGTCGCCGATCTTCAGGCCGAGGCCGTCGGCGATGCGTTTTTCGAGCGAGACCAGCGGCTGGCCGCGATGGCCGGGCTCCCACCAAGCGCCCTCGATCACCTTTGAGCCGCGCGGCACCTCGTTGGTGTAGCTGAGGCCGCGGTCGCTCTGCAGCACCCATTCGGTTTCGGCCTTGGGCTTGAGCTTGTCCGCCGGAACGCCGTTCGCGGCTGTGATCCGGCCGCGCAGCATCGGCACTTCCTCGATGGCCGCTTGCTGCCGCTGCGCCTTGAGGAAGTCATTGAACCGCTGCGCCTCATTCGAGGGGATGTCGATGAAATAGAACGACGGCGCGTGATCGGGCAGCGCCGCGAGGAACTGGCGGCGCAGATTGCCATCGATCTGGGTGATGGTGACGAGGGTGGCAAGGCCAAGTCCGAGCGACAGCACGACCGAGGGCGTGAGCGCACCGGGGCGGTGGATGTTGGCGATCGCAAGGCGCAGCGCGGTGCTTTTGGCATGCGGCGCGGCGCGGGCAATGGCCATCACGACGGCGGCGACGCCGCGCAGCAGCACAAAGGTCGCGGCCGCGGCGATGACGAAGACGGTGGCGATGCGCCGGTCGTGGGCGAGGCCGATTGCCACCGCGATCAATGCCGCGACGACCAGTGCGGACAATATGAAGTCCCGCGGGCGAGGCCAGGCGCTGGGCGCGCTGACGCTGTCGCGGAACAGGGCGGCGACGGCGATGCTCCGCACCCGTGCCAGCGGCCACAGCCCGAAGGCGAGTGCGGTCAATAGCCCGTAGAGAAACGCCATCGCCAGTTCCGCCGGCTGCAGCGCCGGCGCGATCGGCAGCGGCAGGAGATTGCCGAAAACGTTCGCCACCACGAAGGGGATCGCCGCCCCCGCCGCCAATCCGATCAGCGAGCCGCCGGCGGCCAGCGCCATCACCTGCGTCAGGTAGATCGCAAAGACGTCACGCGAGGTGCCGCCGACCGCCTTGAGCGTCGCGATCACGTCGCGGCGGCGCTCGATATGGCTGCGCACCGCATTGGCAACGCCGACGCCGCCGATCAGCAGGGCGGCGAGGCCGACGAGGGTGAGGAACTGGGTGAACCGGCTGATGTTGCGCTCGAGCTGCGGCGAGGCGTTGGCGCGGCGGCGGATGTCCCATCCGGCCTCGGGAAAGGCGGCTTTCGCCTCGCTCTCCATCTGGGCGGCGGCGCCGTCGTCGGCGGCATTGTTCGGCAACAGGACGCGATAGGTCCACCGCACCAGGCTGCCGGGCTGCAGGAGCCCGGTCGCGCGCAGCCCTTCGATGCTGATCAGAAAGCGCGGGCCGAAGCCGATGCCGCCCGCCAGCTTGTCCGGCTCCGACTTGACCACCGCGCGGATCGTGAACTCGCTGTCGCCGACCTTGACGCGGTCGCCGATCTTTCCGCCCATCCGCGCCAACAGGGTTTCGTCGGCCGCCGCGCCGAAGCCGCCGCCGCGATCGGCCAACGCCTCGGCCAGGGGCTGCGGCGGATTGAGCTCGAGCGCGCCGGACAGCGGATAGGCGGCATCGACCGCCTTGATCTCGACCAGCGCGGGGGTGCCGTCGCCGTCGCGAGCCATGCTGCGCAGCTGCGCGGCGACCGTGACCTGCCCGTGGCCGTCGAGAAAGGCGCGCTCCGGCGCCGTCGCCTCGCGCTGAAACAGCGAAAAGGCGATGTCGCCGCCGAGCAGGGTGCGGGCTTCGCGGGCAAGGCCGTCGCCGAGGCTGGCTGAGAGCGAGCCGACGCCCGCGATCGCCATCACGCCGAGCGCGATGCAGGCGATGAAGACGTAGAACCCGCGAAGGCCGCCGCGGAGTTCGCGCAGCGCGAAGCGGAGCGGCAGGGTGTGCGCCGCCGTCATGGGCGCGGCGCGGGGGCGACGGGCGGCTGCGCGGAGCCGCGCGCCGCCTCGATGATGCTGCCGGAGCGCAGTTGCACGACACGGTGGCAGCGCGCCGCGAGCGCGGTGTCATGGGTGACGAGAACCAGCGTCATGCCGCGCGTCTCGTGCTGTTTGAACAGAAGGTCGACGATCTGCCGTCCGGTGACTTCGTCGAGGTTGCCGGTCGGCTCGTCCGCGAGCAGCACGGCGGGACCCGGCGCGAGCGCCCGCGCCAGCGCCACCCGCTGCTGCTCGCCGCCGGAGAGCTGCGCAGGATAGTGGTGCAGCCGGTGGCCGAGCCCGACTGCCGCAAGTTCGCGCGCGGCGACGTCGAAAGCATCAGTGCGGCCGGCAAGCTCGAGCGGGACGGCGACGTTTTCGAGTGCCGTCATGGTCGGGATCAGGTGAAAGGATTGAAATACGATGCCGACCGACCGGCCGCGAAAGCGGGCGAGCCCATCTTCATCAAGCGCATTGAATGCGGTGCCGTTCACCACCACCTCACCCCGATCGGGATGTTCCAGGCCGGCCATCACCATCAACAGGGTGGATTTGCCTGAGCCCGATGGGCCAATCAGGCTGACGGCTTCGCCGGCGGCCACAGAAAGGCTGATGTTTTTGAGAATATGCACCCGCGCCGCGCCGCTCCCGAGCGACAGGTCGATGCCGGAAATCGCGATCGCCGGCGCCGGTCCGGCCGCGGCAGATGGGGATGAGGTCAAGGTGTCCATACGCCGGTCATATGGGAGTTTGGTTGCGATGGTCGAGAGGGGCGTGACAATCGGTCGGCGGATGGGGCGGTCCGCTGCGCGCCTCGCCGCCATTGTGCTCGCCCTGATGGCAGTTTCGGGGCTGGCTGCGCCGGCGTTCGCCGACGCCATGGCCCCGCTCAAAATCGTGGTGCTGGGCGATTCCCTCAGCGCCGGCTATGGCCTTGCCGCAAACGAGGCGTTTCCGGCCAAGCTGCAGGCTGCCTTGCGGGCGAAGGGGGAGAGCGTCGAGATCGCCAATGCCGGCGTCTCGGGCGACACCGCCTCGGGCGGGCGCGACCGGCTCGACTGGTCGGTGCCCGACGGCACCGATGCCGTGATCGTGGAGCTCGGCGCCAACGACGCCCTGCGCGGCATTGATCCAAAGCTGACGCGCACGGCGCTCGACGAAATCATCGCCCGGCTTCGGGAGCGGGGCGTGAAGGTGTTGTTGGCGGGGATGCTTGCGGCGCGCAATTACGGTGCCGACTATGCCGCGCGATTCGATCCGATCTTTCCGGAACTGGCTGCCGCCCATCGGGTGCCGCTCTATCCGTTCTTTCTCGATGGAGTGGTCGGCGACGCAAAACTCAACCAGCGCGACGGCATTCACCCGACAGCGGCCGGGATCGACATCATCGTCGAGCGCATCCTGCCGACGGTCGAAGCATTTCTGGCTGACGTGAGGATGGCGCGGTCCGGCGCCGCGGTCCGGTGAAGCGGCGGAGTTATCCCCCGGCGGCGAACCGGGATTTTCTATCTGTCATTTGCCTTTGCTACAAAAGGTAAGCGGTGACTCGTCACCGGCCTCAGTTGGAGGTCTTGCCATGCCGCGATTGTTCGCTGGACTGGAAATCCCGGCCGATATCGGTCGCTCTCTCGCCAGTCTCCGGGGCGGGTTGCCGGGAGCACGCTGGATCGATCCCGAAAACTATCACGTCACCCTGCGCTTCATCGGCGACATCGATGGCGTCTCCGCCAATGAGATCGCCTCGGCGCTGCTGCGGGTCAACCGCGCACCGATCTCGGTGGAGGTGCGGGGGCTGGCCAGCTTCGGCGGCCGCCAGCCGCGAGCGGTGGTTGCGGAGGTGGCGCCGACGCGGCCGCTGATGGAGCTGCAAAGCGAGGTCGAGCGCATCGTGCAGCGCATCGGGCTGGAGCCGGAGGGCCGCAAGTTCACGCCGCATGTCACCCTGGCGCGGCTGCGGCGCTCGAGCGCGCGGGATGTCGCCGACTATCTCTCCATTCGCGGCTATTTTCCGCCGTGCATCTTCACCGCCTCGCGTTTCGTGTTGTTCTCGTCGCGGGATTCCGTCGGCGGCGGGCCCTATATCGTCGAGGACGCCTACGCGCTGAGTGCCTGAGCGCGTAACCCGTTGAAATTGCTGCGATGCAGCAATTCGCGCCATGCAGTCGGCGCAGGGCCCCTGTCCAATTGCTGACTTGCATTTTTCCCGCCGGTAGGTCGTAAGAGGGCGCAAATGACGCAGCCCTCCGCCTCCCTTCGTTCCCGCTACCAACAACTTGTCGCGTCCGGCGCCATCGAGGCCGACGCGGCCCAGGCGCGCGCCGTCGAATTGATGGGTACGCTCGACGAGCAGCTTCGTGGCTACCGGCCGCGGAAGAACGGTTTTGCATCCGGCCTGTTGTCGCGCCTCTTCGGCAACGGCAAGGCCAAGAAGGGCGATGGCGCCCCGCAGGGTCTCTACATCCACGGCGAGGTCGGCCGCGGCAAGACCATGCTGATGGACCTGTTCTTTCAGAACTGCGCGGTGGCCAACAAGCGCCGCGCCCATTTCCACGAATTCATGGCCGAGATCCACGAGCGGATCTATGGCTTCCGCCAGCAGATCGCCAAGGGCGAGATCGAAGACGACGTCGATCCGGTCAAATTGACCGCGCATGCGGTGTTCGAGGAAGCGTGGCTGCTCTGCTTCGACGAATTCCACGTCACCGACATTGCCGATGCGATGATTTTGGGCCGACTGTTCGCGCGGTTGTTTGAGCTCGGCACGGTGGTGGTCGCGACCTCCAACGTCGCTCCCGACGATCTCTACAAGGGTGGCCTCAACCGCGCTCTGTTCTTGCCGTTCATCGGCGCGATCAAGGAGCACATGAACGTGCTGCGGCTCGACTCCCGTACTGACTTCCGGATGGAGAAGCTGGCCGGCGTCAAGATGTGGCTGGTGCCGGATGATGCGGCGGCGGGCGCTGCGCTCGATGCCGCCTGGCTGCGGCTGACCGGCGGCTATCCCGGCGCGCCGCGCGAGATCGCGCACAAGGGCCGGGTGCTGCGCGTTCCGCATTCGGCGGACGGCGTGGCGCGGTTCTCGTTCGACGATCTTTGCGTGCAGCCGATGGCCGCGTCCGACTATCTGCGGTTCGCGCACGACTACCACACGGTCATGATCGACCACATTCCGCAGATGGGCGAGACCGACCGCAATCCGGCCAAGCGCTTCATCACGCTGATCGACACGTTCTACGACAACGCCGTCAAGCTGATTGCCTCGGCCGAGGTCGAGCCCGAGCGGCTGTATCAGGCAGAAACTGGAATCGAGATTCAGGAATTCAAGCGAACAGTCTCCCGTCTGACCGAGATGGGGTCTGAATCCTACCTCGCGCTGCCCCATGGCCGCAGCGATTCAACGGCCAGCGGCGCTTCCACCGGTTTGGTTGAAACGTGAGGTGTTTGCGTATTTTCGGGGCTTGTAAGCCCACTTTCGGGAGAATCCGCGCGATTTAAGCGCAACGGCGACTTGAACGCAGCGGGCGAAAGAGATAACCACCCACCAGACCTTCATCATCGTTCACATCTTGTCTTCCAGATCGCATCAAAGGACGGATTTCCATGGCACGCGACAAAATTGCTTTGATTGGCTCCGGTCAAATCGGCGGGACGCTCGCTCACTTGATCGGCCTCAAAGAGCTGGGCGACGTGGTGATGTTCGACATCGCCGATGGCATCCCGCAGGGCAAGGCCCTCGACATCGCCCAGTCGTCGCCGGTCGACGGTTTCGACTCCAACCTCTCGGGCACCTCGTCCTATGAGGGCATCGAAGGCGCGAGCGTCTGCATCGTCACCGCCGGCGTGCCGCGCAAGCCGGGCATGAGCCGCGATGACCTTCTCGGCATCAACCTGAAGGTCATGGAACAGGTCGGCGCCGGCATCCGCAAGTATGCCCCCGATGCGTTCGTCATCTGCATCACCAACCCGCTCGACGCGATGGTCTGGGCGCTGCAGAAGGCCTCGGGCCTGCCGCACAACAAGGTCGTCGGCATGGCCGGCGTGCTCGACTCGGCGCGCTTCCGCTACTTCCTTGCCGATGAATTCAACGTGTCGGTCGAAGACGTCACCGCCTTCGTGCTCGGCGGTCACGGCGACACCATGGTGCCGCTGACCCGCTATTCGACCGTCGCCGGCATTCCGCTGCCGGACCTCGTCAAGATGGGCTGGACCTCGCAGGCCCGCATCGACGAGATCGTCGACCGCACCCGCAACGGCGGCGCCGAGATCGTCAACCTGCTCAAGACCGGCTCGGCGTTCTACGCGCCGGCGGCGTCGGCAGTGGCGATGGCTGAGAGCTACCTGCGCGACAAGAAGCGCGTGCTGCCGTCGGCCGCCTATCTCAACGGCGAATACGGCGTGAAGGACATGTATGTCGGCGTTCCGGTCGTGATCGGCGCCAAGGGTGTCGAGCGCATCGTCGAGATCGAGCTGTCCGGTGCGGACCGCGAGGCTTTCGACAAGTCGGTCGGTGCCGTGCAAGGTCTCGTCGACGCCTGCAAGAAAATCGCCCCGGACCTGCTCGGCAACTGATCAGGTCCCTTGCCGCCGCGCCGTCCGGGCACGGCGGCCCGCCAGTTTCTGGAGAAGTACTGAATGAATATCCATGAATATCAGGCTAAGGCGCTGCTGCGCGAATATGGCGTACCGGTGCCGAAGGGCGTCGCCATCTACAAGGCCGACGAGGCTGAGGCCGCAGCGAAGCAGCTTGGTGGGCCGATCTGGGTCGTAAAGAGCCAGATCCACGCCGGCGGGCGCGGCAAGGGTACGTTCAAGGAAGCATCGGCGGGCGACAAGGGCGGCGTGCGGCTGGCCAAGTCCATCGATGAGGTCAAGACCTATGCTTCCCAGATGCTGGGCGCGACGCTGGTGACGGTGCAGACCGGCGCGGTCGGCAAGCAGGTTAACCGCCTCTATGTTGAAGAAGGCTCCGATATCGACAAGGAGTTCTATCTCTCGGCGCTGGTCGATCGCGAGACCTCGCGGATTTCCTTCGTCGTTTCGACCGAAGGCGGCATGAATATTGAGGACGTCGCGCACGAGACCCCGGAAAAGATCGTCACCATCACGATCGATCCGGTCACCGGCGTGATGCCGCATCACGGCCGTTCGGTCGCCAAGGCGCTCAACCTCTCCGGCGATCTCGCCAAGCAGGCCGCCCGCCTCGTCAGCCAGCTCTATGCCGCCTTCATCGGCAAGGACATGGAGATGCTGGAGATCAACCCGCTGGTCGTCACCAAGCAGGGCAACCTGATCTGCCTCGACGCCAAGGTTTCGTTCGACTCCAACTCGCTGTACCGCCACCCCGACGTGGTCGAGCTGCGTGACATCACCGAGGAAGATTCGAAGGAGATCGAGGCTTCCAAGTATGACCTCGCCTACATCGCGCTCGATGGCACCATCGGCTGCATGGTGAACGGCGCGGGTCTGGCGATGGCCACCCTCGACATCATCAAGCTTTACGGCGAAGAGCCGGCCAACTTCCTCGACGTCGGCGGCGGCGCCTCCGAAGAGAAGGTGACGGCGGCGTTCAAGATCATCACCGCCGATCCGAATGTGAAGGGCATTCTGATCAACATCTTCGGCGGCATCATGAAGTGCGACGTCATCGCGCGCGGCGCCATCGCCGCCGTGAAGGCCGTCGGCCTGCAGGTGCCGCTGGTGATCCGCCTCGAAGGGACCAATGTCGAGGAAGGCAAGCGGATCATCGACGAATCCGGATTGAACGTGGTTTCCGCCGACGACCTCGACGACGCCGCGCAGAAAATTGTCAAGGCCGTGCGAGAGGCAGCGTAAATGTCAGTATTGATCGATAGCAATACCAAGGTCATCTGCCAGGGCTTCACCGGCAAGAACGGCACCTTCCACTCCGAAGCGGCGCTCGCCTACGGCACCAAGCTGGTTGGCGGCACCTCGCCGGGCAAGGGCGGCTCGACCCATCTCGGCCTGCCGGTGTTCGACACCGTCGGCGAGGCGCGTGAGGCGACCGGGGCGGATGCCTCCGTGATCTACGTGCCGCCGCCAGGGGCAGCCGACGCGATTTGCGAGGCGATCGACGCCGAGATCCCGCTGATCGTCTGCATCACCGAGGGCATCCCGGTGCTCGACATGGTTCGCGTCAAGCGTGCGCTTGCCGGCTCCAAGTCGCGCCTGATCGGGCCGAACTGCCCAGGCGTCGTCACCGCCGGCGAATGCAAGATCGGCATCATGCCGGCCAACATCTTCAAGCCGGGCAATGTCGGCATCGTGTCGCGCTCCGGCACCCTGACCTACGAAGCCGTGTTCCAGACCACCCGTGAAGGCCTCGGCCAGACCACGGCGGTCGGCATCGGCGGCGACCCGGTCAAGGGGACCGAGTTCATCGACGTGCTGGAAATGTTCCTGGCCGACGAAAAGACCCATTCGATCGTCATGATCGGCGAAATCGGTGGTTCGGCCGAAGAAGACGCAGCCCAGTTCATCATGGACGAGGCCAAGCGCGGCCGGATGAAGCCGATGGTTGGCTTCATTGCCGGTCGCACGGCGCCTCCGGGACGCCGCATGGGCCATGCGGGCGCCATCATTTCGGGCGGTAAGGGCGATGCCGGATCCAAGATTGCAGCGATGGAGGCAGCCGGTATCACGGTCTCGCCGTCGCCTGCGCGGCTGGGAACAACCCTCGTCGAAAGACTGAAGGGCTAATTCAGCGCTTGGTTCTTTTCATCGCGTTTATTTGTCCTATTTAAACCAAGAGTGTGCCATGGGTAGATGCCGATGGCACACTTCGTTGTATCTCCACGCGACGCTAAAGCAATCAGGACCGGATATGTCTCGCCAGGACGCGAATGCAGCTTTCGCCCTCACTTCCTTCCTTCAGGGGGCAAATGCGACTTATATCGACGGAATATACGCCCGCTATGAACAAGACCCGACATCCGTCGATGCAGAGTGGCAGGCGTTCTTTAAGAGTCTGAAGGATGCTCCGGCCGATGTCGCCAGCAACGCGTCCGGGCCGAGCTGGGCCAGGCCGAGCTGGCCGGTCACGCCGCGCGACGAGCTGACCTCGGCGCTCGACGGCAACTGGCCGCAGATCGAGAAGGCGGTCGGCAACAAGCTTCAGGCCAAGGCACAGGCCGGCGGCGATCGCCTCAGCGAGGCCGATCTGCAGCAGGCGACGCGCGACTCCGTGCGCGCCTTGATGCTGATCCGCGCCTACCGCATGCGCGGCCACTTCCACGCCAATCTCGACCCGCTCGGGATCGAGGGCCAGAAGGACCACGCCGAGCTCGACACCCGGACCTATGGCTTCACCGACGCCGACCTCGATCGCAAGATTTTCATCGACAACGTCCTTGGTCTCGAATTCGCGACGCTGCGCGAGATCGTGGCGATCTGCGAGCGCACCTACTGCCAGACCGTCGGCGTCGAGTTCATGCACATCTCGGACCCGGCCCAGAAGGCCTGGATCCAGGAGCGCATCGAGGGGCCGGACAAGGAAATCAGCTTCACCCCGGAAGGTCGCCGGGCGATCCTGATGAAGCTGGTCGAGGCCGAAGGCTTTGAAAAGTTCTGCGACGTCAAGTTCACCGGCACCAAGCGGTTCGGCCTTGACGGCGGCGAGGCATTGATCCCGGCGCTCGAGCAGATCATCAAGCGCGGCGGCAACCTCGGCATCAAGGAAATCGTGCTCGGCATGCCGCACCGCGGCCGCCTCAACGTCCTGACCCAGGTGATGGGCAAGCCGCACCGCGCGCTCTTCCACGAGTTCAAGGGCGGCTCGGCCAATCCGGACGAGGTCGAAGGCTCGGGCGACGTCAAGTACCACCTCGGTGCTTCTTCGGATCGCGAGTTCGATCAGAACAGCGTCCACCTGTCGCTCACCGCCAACCCGTCGCACCTCGAGATCGTCGATCCGGTGGTGCTCGGCAAGGTCCGCGCCAAGCAGGACCAGCATGGTGATCCGCCGGATCAGCGCATCTCGGTGCTGCCGCTGCTGCTGCACGGCGACGCGGCCTTCGCCGGCCAGGGCGTCGTTGCCGAATGTCTCGGCCTGTCCGACCTGAAGGGCTACCGCACCGGCGGTTCGATCCACTTCATCGTCAACAACCAGATCGGCTTCACCACCTATCCGCGTTACTCGCGCTCCTCGCCCTATCCGTCGGATGTGGCGAAGATGATCGATGCGCCGATTTTCCACGTCAACGGCGACGACCCCGAAGCGGTCGTGTTTGCAGCCAAGGTCGCGATCGAATTCCGGCAGAAGTTCCACAAGCCGGTCGTCATCGACATGTTCTGCTACCGCCGTCACGGCCACAACGAAGGCGACGAGCCCTCGTTCACCCAGCCGTTGATGTACAAGAAGATCGCCGGCCATCCGACGACGCTCGAGCTCTATTCCCAGCGCCTGATCAACGACGGTGTGATCACGCAGGGCGAGATCGACAAGGCCAAGGCCGACTGGCGTGCGCGTCTTGATGCCGAATACGAAGCGGGTACCAGCTACAAGCCGAACAAGGCCGACTGGCTCGACGGCAAGTGGGCGGGCCTGACCCATTCGAGCAACGAGGACGATCCGCGCCGCGGCGTGACCGGCGTCGATATCGATGTTCTGAAGGACATCGGCGACAAGATCACGACGATGCCGGAGAGCCTGCGCGTGCACCGCACCGTGCGCCGCTTCCTCGACAATCGCGCCAAGGCGATTGCGACCGGCGAGGGCATCGACTGGGCGACCGCGGAAGCGCTGGCGTTCTGCACCGTGCTCAAGGAAGGCCATCGCGTGCGCCTGTCCGGGCAGGACTGCGAGCGCGGCACCTTCTCGCAGCGTCACTCGGTGATCATCGATCAGGAAGACGAGAGCCGTTACACCCCGTTCAACCATCTCGGCGGCGAGCAGGGGCACTATGAAGTGCTCAACTCGATGCTGTCGGAAGAGGCGGTGCTCGGCTTCGAATACGGCTACTCGCTCGCGGAGCCCAATGCGCTCACGCTGTGGGAAGCGCAGTTCGGCGACTTCGCCAACGGCGCGCAGGTCGTGTTCGACCAGTTCATCTCGTCGGCCGAACGCAAGTGGCTGCGCATGTCGGGCCTCGTCTGCCTGCTGCCGCACGGCTATGAGGGGCAGGGCCCGGAGCACTCGTCCGCGCGTCTGGAGCGTTACCTCCAGATGTGCGCCGAGGACAACATGCAGGTCGCCTACCCGACCACTCCGGCGAACTACTTCCACGTCCTGCGCCGTCAGATGCGCCGCGACTTCCGCAAGCCGCTGATCCTGATGACGCCGAAGTCGCTGCTGCGCCACAAGCGCTGCGTGTCGACGCTCGAGCAGCTCGGCGACGATTCCACGTTCCACCGCGTGCTGCGTGACGATGCGGTCACCCAGGCCGACGCCGTCACCAAGCTGGTGGCGCCGGAGAAGATCCGCCGCGTCGTGATCTGCACCGGCAAGGTCTATTACGACCTGTACGAAGAGCGTGAGAAGCGCGGCATCGACGACATCTACCTGCTGCGCATCGAGCAGCTCTATCCGGTGCCGCTCAAGACGCTGGTGCAGGAGCTCGAGGCGTTCCGGCATGCCGAGTTCGTCTGGTGTCAGGAAGAGCCGCGCAACATGGGCGCATGGCACTTCATCGAGCCGTATCTGGAGTGGGTGTTCAATCAGATCGGCGCCACCCACAAGCGGCCGCGCTACGCTGGACGTTCGGCTTCCGCCGCAACGGCCACGGGCCTGATGTCGAAGCACCTGGAGCAGCTCAAGGCGTTCCTCGACGAGGCCCTCGGCTAATCCATCAATTCCCAGGTGCCGCGGCAGAGAAGCGGCACCTGCTTCAATCCTGTTCAGATCTGCATCGGACTCTGAGGAAAGTAAGATGACCGAAATTCGCGTTCCCACGCTCGGGGAGTCCGTCACCGAGGCCACCATCGGCCGTTGGTTCAAGAAGGCTGGCGAGGCTGTTGCTGTCGACGAGCCGTTGGTTGAGCTTGAAACCGACAAGGTGACGATCGAAGTACCGGCCCCGGCGGCTGGCACCCTGTCTGAAATTGTCGCCAAGGATGGCGAGACCGTCGCCGTCGGCGCGCTGCTCGGCCAGATCGCCGAAGGCGCTGCCGGCGCCAAGCCGGCTCCGGCCGCGGCTCCCGCCAAGGCCGCCCCCGCCGCGCAGCCGGCGCCGCAGAAGGTCGCCGCAGCCGATGCGCCGCTCGCGCCGTCGGTCCGCAAGCTCTCGGAGGAAAGCGGCATCGACGCTTCCACCGTTCCCGGCACCGGCAAGGATGGCCGCGTGACCAAGGGCGACATGCTGGCCGTGATCGAGGCCGCCGCGTCCGCGCCGACCCCGGTGAGCCAGCCGGCCGCCGCGGTGCAGGTTCGCGCGCCGTCGCCGGCGAGCGACGCCGCCCGCGAAGAGCGCGTGAAGATGACGCGCCTGCGCCAGACCATCGCGCGCCGTCTCAAGGACGTGCAGAACACCGCCGCCATGCTCACGACCTTCAATGAGGTCGACATGAGCCACCTGATGGCGATGCGGTCGCAGTACAAGGATCTGTTCGAAAAGAAGCACGGCGCCAAGCTCGGCTTCATGGGCTTCTTCGTGCGCGCCTGCGTTCAGGCGCTGAAGGAGATCCCGGCGGTCAACGCCGAGATCGACGGCACCGACCTGATCTACAAGAACTACTACCACGTCGGCGTCGCGGTCGGCACCGACAAGGGCCTCGTCGTGCCGGTGGTGCGCGACTGCGATCAGAAGTCGATCGCCGACATCGAGAAGTCGATCGTCGACTTCGGCCGCCGCGCCCGCGACGGTCAGCTCAAGATCGACGAAATGCAGGGCGGCACCTTCACCATCTCCAACGGTGGCGTGTATGGCTCGCTGATGTCGACCCCGATCCTCAACGCGCCGCAGTCCGGCATTCTTGGCATGCACAAGATTCAGGAGCGCCCGGTCGTCGTCGGCGGCAAGATCGAAATCCGTCCGATGATGTATCTCGCGCTGTCCTACGATCACCGCGTGATCGACGGCAAGGAAGCGGTGACCTTCCTCGTCCGCGTGAAGGAAAACCTCGAGGATCCGGCGCGTCTCGTTCTGGACCTGTGAGATCGGCAGGGCTGGCTTCGGCCAGCCCTTCCATTTAGTCGGCTAGTCGACCCTTGGCGTCCGGGTGGTTTTTGAGGCGCTCGCAAGCGACGATGAGAAAGCGGCCAGCGGCCAAAGCGGCAGCTTGCCGGCACACCGCGCCCGTGACGTGATTGGCATCTGCGGGCATTCTGCGCCGCCAGCGCGGCGCTCGAATCGAGAGGGCATGCTCGTGGGGCAGAGTTCGGAGCGGGAAGATCGCGTAGTCGTCATCACCGGCGGCAGCCGTGGCATCGGGCGGGCGACGGCGATCGCCGCGGCAAAGGCCGGCTGGCGCGTCTGCCTCGGCTATGTCAGCAATGAAGCGGCCGCGCGCGACACCGTTGCGGCGATCGAGCGCGCCGGCGGCAAGGCGCTGGCGGTGCGTTGCGACGTTGCCGCCGAGGCCGACATTCTCGCGCTGTTTGCGGCGGCTGACGGTTTCGGCAAGCTGGGCGCGCTCGTCAACAATGCCGGCGTGGTCGGCACCACCTCGCGCCTCGACGAAATGAGCGCCGAGCGCATCGAGCGCATGATGCGGATCAACGTCACCGGCAGCTTTCTCTGCGCCCGCGAGGCCGTGAAGCGGATGTCGACCCGCCACGGCGGGCAGGGCGGCGTGATCGTCAATCTCTCGTCGGTCGCGGCGCTGCTCGGTTCGCCCGGCGTCTATGTCGACTATGCTGCCTCCAAGGGCGCGATCGATACTCTGACCAAGGGCCTTGCCCACGAGGTCGCCGCCGAAGGCATCCGCGTCGTCGGCGTGCGGCCGGGCCTGATCGATACCGACATTCACGCCAGCGGCGGGGATGCCGACCGTCCGCACCGGCTCGCCAAGACCGTGCCGATGCAGCGCGTCGGCACGGCGGAGGAAGTGGCCGAGGGCATCGTCTGGCTGATGTCGGATGCGGCGTCCTATGTCACCGGCACAGCGCTGGATGTGGCGGGCGGGCGCTGACGGGAAAAGTTTGGCGGCATGCGGATGTGACCGGATGCCGCTGGAAAGTTCACTGCAAACAGCGATCCGCTTCACGATCTGAGCAAAATCGTCGTGGATCTGATCGTTCGGAATCGCGCTGGGGCGCACATTAAGGATCAAGGACTATGGCGTCATACGACCTCGTTGTTATCGGAACCGGGCCAGGGGGCTATGTCTGCGCAATTCGCGCGGCGCAGCTCGGCATGAAGGTGGCAGTGGTCGAGAAGAATCCGACAGTCGGCGGCACTTGCCTCAATGTCGGCTGCATGCCGTCGAAGGCGCTGCTGCATGCTTCCGAACTGTTCGAAGAGGCGGGCCATTCCTTCGCCAAGATGGGCATTGGCGTCTCGGCCCCGGCGCTCGATCTGCCGGCGATGATGAATTTCAAGCAGCAGGGCATCGACGGCAACGTCAAGGGCGTCGAGTTTCTCCTGAAGAAGAACAAGATCGACGCGCTGATGGGCACCGGCCGCGTGCTCGGCGGCGGCAAGGTCGAGATCACCGCCGCTGACGGCAGCAAGCAGACGGTCGAGACCAAGAACGTCGTGATCGCGACCGGCTCGGACGTGACCCGCCTTCGCGGCATCGAGATCGACGAGAAGCGCGTTGTGTCCTCGACCGGCGCGCTGTCGCTCGAGAAGGTGCCGGAGCATCTGCTCGTCATCGGCGCGGGCGTGATTGGCCTCGAGCTCGGCTCGGTGTGGCGCCGCCTCGGCGCGAAGGTCACCGTCGTCGAATTCCTCGACCGCATCCTGCCGGGCATGGACGGCGAGGTCGCCAAGCAGTTCCAGCGCATCCTTCAGAAGCAGGGCTTTGAGTTCAAGCTCGGCGCGAAGGTGACCGGTGTCGATTCCTCCGGCGCGAAGCTGAAGGCCCAAATCGAGCCGGCCGCCGGCGGCGCGGCCGAGAGCATCGAAGCCGATGTCGTTCTGGTCGCAATCGGCCGCGTGCCGTACACCGAGGGGCTGGGCCTTGCCGAGGCTGGCGTTGCGCTCGACGAGCGCGGCCGCATCAAGACCGACGAGCATTTCGCGACTTCGGTGCCGGGCATCTACGCGATCGGCGACGTGATCGCCGGTCCGATGCTGGCCCACAAGGCGGAGGACGAGGGCGTTGCGGTTGCCGAGCGGCTCGCCGGCCAGGCCGGCCACGTCAACTACGACGTCATTCCGGGCGTGGTCTACACCACGCCGGAAGTCGCCGCCGTCGGCAAGACCGAGGAAGAGCTGAAGGAAGCCGGCATCGCCTACACCAGCGGCAAGTTCCCCTTCACCGCCAACGGCCGCGCCAAGGTTAACCAGACCACCGACGGCTTCGTGAAGGTGCTGGCCGACGCCAAGACCGACCGCGTGCTCGGCGTTCACATCGTCGGCATCGACGCCGGCGAGATGATCCACGAGGCGGCCGTGCTGATGGAGTTCGGCGGCTCGGCGGAAGATCTTGCCCGCACCTGCCACGCCCATCCGACCCGTTCGGAAGCGGTCAAGGAAGCGGCTATGGCGGTCGCCAAGCGCGCTATCCATATGTAAAGCGCAAGCGATTTCAGTCCGGTTCCGGCGCTGCCGGAACCGGAGGGACCGCTCGCGATTTTTCATGAGCCGGTCTGCCGAAATCCTGACGAAGTTGGCAGGGCGGAGCCGGGGCGGCTGCCGCCCTGCTGGTTTTTCGGGAGGTGACGCGTTGTCGGCACGCAGGACCAGATTGCTGCATTCCCACCTGCTCAAGCCCGTGTGGTTTGTGCTGGCGATCGCCTTCATCGTCGAGGCCTGGCTATGGGACCGGCTGCAGCCGGTGGTGGCGCGGCTGGTCGCGGCCATCCCGCTGAAGGCGATCAAGGCATGGCTGACGGAACAGATCGAGAGCCTGTCTCCGGTCTTGACGCTGATGGTGTTCATCGTCCCGGTTGTGGTGTTGTTTCCGTTCAAGGTCGCCGGCGTCTGGCTATTGATGCGCGGCCACTGGCTCGGCGCGGCGGGCGTCATCGTCATGGCCAAGCTGGTCGGCGTCGGCGTCGCCGCCTTCATCTTCGACACCACGCGGCCGAAACTGCTGCAGATGGTGTGGTTCAAACGCCTCTATGATCTGGTGATACTGGTGCGTGACTGGGCGCATGCCCTGGTGGAACCCGCCAAGCAGCGCATCCTGGCGATGATCCGCAGCGAGGGCGGTCCGGTTCGGAGGTTCTTCGCCGTGATGCAGCGGTTCCGCCGCCGCGTGCAGGACGCGCAATAAATTTGCGGCGCCCTGCCTGAGCGGTTGTCTGCCGCTACATCAGATGCACGGCGTGCGGGGCAAAGATGCCGATCGCGGTCATCCCGATCCCGACCAGCAGCAGCCCGCCGGAAATCCAGGCCAGCACGATCATGCTGGTGATGATCGAGGCGGAAGCGAGCACGATCGCGATCTGGAACGCCGCCGAGGCCAGCTCGAAATGGTGATATTTTGCGAGCGACAGGTCGCGCTTGGCTTCGGCCTGCTTGGCGCGCTCGACGAGCTGCTTGCGCCCTTCGCCGGTCGAGGGCTCGTCCTCGTAGCGCGCGACGGTGCCCTGCCAGCCCTCGATGCGCTTGGCGAAGGCCGCCTTGGCTGCCGGGTCGGCGGTCAGGTCGGCTTGCACCTGCAACTGCTCGGCGGCGGTTTTCAGCGTGGTCTGGCGGATGCTTTTGGCTTGAAAGAATGCCCAGAGATTGGCCGCGGCGACGTTTTCGCTGATCGAGTCGGTCTGGGCGGCCTTGCCGAAGGTCTCCGACAGCGCAAGGCAGAGCGCGATGACGGCGATCAGAAGGGCGATTGATTTGTTGGAGGCGGAGGCGTGGTCGGCGTGCTCGGCATGTTCCATGCTTTCGTGAGCGCTCATCGGTAGGGATCCTGGTTGCCGCAGTTGTTAGACGGACCTTGGAGTCGCGCGGGGAACCGGCTGCGTTCGCCGCGCGGGCACGTTTTATTGTGCAGTGCGATCCTACGCGCGCGGATGGGCGCTCTGATAGACCTCGAGCAGCCGCTCGCTATCGATTCCGGTGTAAATCTGGGTGGTGGAAAGCGAGGCGTGGCCCAGGAGCTCCTGGATCGCCCGCAGGTCGCCGCCGCGGCCGAGCAGATGCGTCGCGAAGGAGTGCCGCAGCGCGTGCGGCGTGGCGCTGTCCGGGAGCCCCAGCGCGCCGCGCAGCCGCTCCATCGTGAGCTGGATGATCCGGGCGCGCAGCGGCCCGCCGCGCGCGCCGACGAACAGCGGCCCCTCCGGCGGCAGGTGATGCGGGCACGCCCGCACATAATCGGCGATCAGCTCCAGCACGTTGCGCAGCACCGGCACCATGCGGGTCTTGTTGCCCTTGCCGGTGACGACGATGACGTCGCCTTCGCCCGGCGCGGGGACATCGTGGCGCTTGAGGCCCAGCGCTTCGGAAATGCGCAGGCCGGAGCCGTAGAGCAGCGCCATCACCGCCGCGTCGCGGGTCCAGATCCACGGTTCGCGATCCTCGCCCGCGCGTAGATCCGGATCGACCATGCGCTTGGCCGGCGCGGCATGGATCGGCTTCGGCAGGCTTTTGCGGATTTTGGGCGCCCGCACGGCGGCGAGCGCGCCGAGCTTGCCTTTGCCTTCGCGTTCGAGAAACCGCCCGAACGAGCGCAGGCCTGCAAGGGCGCGCATCAGGGAGCGGCCCTCGATGCCCTCGCCGCGCCGCGCCGCCATGAAGGCGCGGACATCGCTGATCTCAAGCGCCGCAAAATGTGTCAGCGCCGGTCGCACGCCGTTGTGCGAGGTCAGAAAATCAAAGAACTGCCGCAGGTCCCGACCATAGGCCTCGACTGTCTTCGGCGACAGCCGCCGTTCGGTGCGCAGATGCGCGAGCCATTTCATCATCTCGGCGGCGAGATCGTCCGCGGCGCGAATCGGCAGGAGCGCCTCGGCCTCGATGGCGGGCTGGCCGGCATGGGCGGCACTCTTCCTGGCGGCGGGTTTAGCCATCTTTGGTCCGATGCTTGACAGAAGCGCGTTTATCGCACCCTTTCCCTTGCCTCACCCTTAATGCGAACCGATGCGGATGTGATGGCCAGGGAGCCGAGCAGGCAACTCGCGGGATTTGATTTCGGCCCGGCGTCAAAGCCGGTCGGCCGGCGGTTCGTCGACGTGCAGGTGCCGGTCGCGCTCGACCAGACCTACTCCTATGCGGTGCCGCCGAACGTCGCGCTCGAGGCTGGATCGGTGGTCAGCGTGCCGCTCGGCGCGCGTCAGGTATTTGGCGTGGTATGGGCCGACAATGCCCAGCCCGAGGCCAGATTGCACAATCGTATCAAGGAGATCGAGGGCGTCGTCAGCGAGGTTCCGCCGCTGCGCGAGGAGCTTCGCAGCTTCATTGACTGGGTGGCGCGCTACACGCTGTCGCCGCGCGGCATGGTGCTGCGGATGGCGATGCGCCGCGGCGAGAATCTCGGGCCGGAGCGGATTCGGCTCGGCGTGCGCCTCATTGGCGCGCCGCCGCAGCGCATGACCGCCGCGCGCCAGCGGCTGCTCGATCATCTTGCGGACGGCCTGCTGCACGGCAAGGGCGATGCCGCGCGCGAGGCGGGGGTCAGCATCAGCGTGGTCGACGGCCTCGTCGACGAGGGCACCTTGCAGATCGAGGTTTTGCCCAAGCCGCCGCCGCCGCCCGCGCCCGATCCCGGCTTCGCCCAGCCGGAATTCGCCGGGGCGCAGCTCGAGGCGGTCGAGGCGATGCGCGCGCACGGGGCCTGCAACGATTTTCGGGTGGCGCTGCTCGACGGCGTCACCGGCTCGGGCAAGACCGAGGTCTATTTCGAGGCCGTCGCCGAGGTCGCGAGAAGCGGCCGGCAGACCCTGATCCTGATGCCGGAGATCGCCCTCACCGGGCAGTTTCTCGATCGCTTCGAGGCGCGCTTCGGCGTGCGGCCGCTGGAGTGGCATTCCGAGCTGACGCCGCGCACCCGTGCCCGCAACTGGGCAGCCATTGCCGACGGCTCGGCCAAGGTCGTGATCGGCGCGCGCTCGGCGCTGTTTCTGCCCTATGCCGATCTCGGCCTCATCGTCGTCGACGAGGAGCATGACCAGGCCTACAAACAGGACGAGGGGACGCATTACCATGCCCGCGACATGGCCGTGGTGCGCGCACATATCGCAAAAATTCCGGTCGTGCTGGCTTCGGCGACGCCGTCCGTCGAGAGCGAGGTGAACGCGCGCAAGGGCCGCTATCATCGCATCGCGCTGCCGTCGCGGTTCGGCGGACAGACCATGCCGCATATCGAGGCCATCGACATGCGCCGCGAGGGGCCGCAGCGCGGCCGCTTCGTATCGCCGCACCTTGCCGGAAAGATCAGCGCCGCGATCGAGCGCGGCGAGCAGGCGCTGCTGTTTCTCAATCGCCGGGGCTATGCGCCGCTGACGCTGTGCCGCGCCTGCGGCCATCGCTTCGCCTGCACGATCTGCGATGCGTGGCTGGTCGATCACCGTTTCCGCCGCCGCCTGTGCTGCCATCACTGCGGCTTCTCGATGCCGCGCCCCGACCAGTGCCCGCAATGCGGCGCGGAGGAAGCGCTGGCGGCGATCGGCCCCGGCGTCGAGCGGCTGCAGGAGGAGGCGGCGGCGCTGTTTCCCGGCGCGCGCACCATGGTGCTGTCGAGCGATCTCATTACTTCGGTGGAGACGATGCGCGCCGAACTCGCCGAGATCGCCGAGGGCCGCGTCGATGTCATCATCGGCACGCAGCTCGTCGCCAAGGGCCACCACTTTCCGCGGCTCAATCTCGTCGGCGTCGTCGATGCCGACCTCGGCCTGAGCAACGGCGATCCGCGCGCCGCCGAGCGCACGTTCCAACTGCTCAATCAGGTGATTGGCCGCGCCGGGCGCGAGCAGGGGCGCGGCGTCGGCTATCTGCAGACCCACCAGCCCGAGCATCCGGTGCTGAAGGCGCTGATCGCCTGCGACCGCGAGGCGTTTTACGAGACCGAGATCGAGAGCCGCGAGCGCACCGGCTATCCGCCGTTCGGGCGGCTGGCGAGCCTGATCATCTCCGGCGGCGAGCGGCCGGCGACCGAGGGCTTTGCCCGGCGGCTGGCGGCGCTGGCGCCGCGCCACGACCAGATCACCGTGCTGGGGCCGGCGGAAGCGCCGCTGGCGGTGATCAAGGGGCGTTTCCGCTTCCGCCTGCTGGTCAAAGCGGCACGGACGGCGGACCTTTCCGGCTATCTGCGGCAGTGGATGGCGGCGGCGCCGAAGGCGACCGGCAGCCTCAAGCTCGAGATCGACGTCGATCCGCAGAGCTTTCTCTGAGCCCGCGCAGTGAACGAGAAAAAGGCCGGTGCGATGCGCCGGCCTTTTTCTTACGCAGAACTGGAACTAGGTGGTTACTGGATTTCCGCGACCACGCGGCCGATGCCGCGGCTGGTGAGGCCGATCGCGTGGGCCGCGCCCTTGGAGAGGTCGAGCACCCGGCCGCGAATGAACGGGCCGCGATCATTGATGACGACGTGAACGCTGCGGCCCGCATGGGTAACCTTGAGGCGGGTGCCGAAGGGCAGCGTGCGGTGGGCTGCGGTCATCGCGTTCTGGTTGAAGCGCTGGCCCGAGGCGGTCTTGCTGCCGGATTCGTTGCCGTAAAAGGACGCGATGCCGGAGAACGAGCGGCCCGAGTGCTGGGACGGGCTGTAGGACGCCTGCGAATCACGAAACTTCTCAGTGTGAACCTTCTTCGCTTTGACGGCGTTGTGGTGGTGATGCCGGTGCGGATGTTTGGTGTTGGCGAAACCTGCCGAAACGCCGTGGGTAAGGATGACCGTCGTTGCCGCGAGAGTAAGAAAAGCGCGCGACCCCGAAAGACGCTTGCGCGCAGTTGTTTGCGTAGAAAGCATTCGTTGACCCTTCGAAAGACACCCAGCCCCTGCGGTGTGTATTGGGGTGTCCCCCTATGGGGCGACCGTGTTCGAGCCTGAATGGGGCGCAAACGTGTCAGATCAAAAATGCCATCTTTCGCCCGCAAAACCGCCAGAAGAGTTCCGTGTTGCTTTGCGGCGCTGAAAAATACTTGAGCTGACTAAAACTATACTTTTCCGCGCCGACGAATACTTGCTCACCAAGTCGTGAGCGGGCGTGCGCAGTAAGCCGCCAAAGTATTCCCGGAGGCGTGATCGGGCCGTGATGATGCGAATCGCGCATGGTAGAGTTGCGTTTAATGCGGGTCTGCGTGTCGCGGCCCGGCGTCGGACTGTCCCGGTTCCGCCGCGCGGGGGGTATCCGTGCCCGGAGGTGTGGAAGGTGTCCGGACCCGCCCGAAAAAAATTTGACAAGCAAACAGGCGGTCGGGGATCGCGCCGGGCGCGGCAGGGCGCGCCGCCGAGTCATTGAATCCGTGCCGAAAATCGGCGTCGTGAGGAGGAGAACGGGCAGATTTCCCGATAAAGTTAGCCAAACTTGGCCAATTTGCCCTGCGACATCGCGCTCTTAGCGCCGCCGTCATGTTGCACCTGCGACGTTGCCATGTTAGCAAAGCCGCGATTTCATGATAGCGGCCGGCCTGAGGCTGGCAAAATATCGAAGTTTCGCTTGAATTCCAACGACTTGGGTTGTCGAGCGCCATTGCGGCCGACGACCCTGTCCTTGTGGTTCGACACCGAAGAGCATGATCGTGGCAGCACAAGACGCATCCATCTCGGGAGTATCCGGCCGTTACGCGACGGCGCTGTTTGAACTGGCTCGGGACAACAAGTCCATCGACGCCGTGAAGGCCGATCTCGGCCGCTTCAGCGCGATGCTCGCAGAGAGCCCGGATTTGGAGCGGCTGGTCCGCAGCCCCGTGTTCACCTCGGACATGCAGAGCAAGGCGCTCGACGCCGTGCTCGTCAAGGCCGGGATCAGCGGCATCTCCGCCAACTTCCTCAAAGTCCTGACTGCGAACCGGCGCCTGTTCGTCGTCGCCGACGTGATCCGGGCATTCAACGCGCTGGTCGCCAACTATCGCGGCGAGGCCGTTGCTGACGTTACCGTCGCCGAGCCGCTCAGCGACAAGAATCTCGACGCGCTCAAGTCGGCGTTGAAGTCGGTGACCGGTAAGGATGTCACCCTCAACGTGACCGTCGATCCGTCGATCATTGGTGGGCTTGTCGTCAAGCTCGGCAGCCGCATGGTCGACTCGTCACTTCGCACCAAACTCAATTCGATCAAGCACGCGATGAAAGAGGCAGGCTGATGGACATCCGCGCCGCGGAAATTTCCGCGATCCTCAAAGATCAAATCAAGAATTTCGGCCAGGAGGCGGAAGTCTCCGAGGTCGGTCAGGTGTTGTCCGTCGGTGACGGTATTGCCCGCGTCTATGGCCTCGACAACGTTCAGGCCGGCGAGATGGTCGAGTTCGAGAACGGCACCCGCGGCATGGCGCTGAACCTCGAAACCGACAACGTCGGCATCGTGATTTTCGGTGCCGACCGCGAGATCAAGGAAGGTCAGACCGTCAAGCGCACCCGCGCCATCGTGGACGCGCCGGTCGGCAAGGGTCTGCTCGGCCGCGTCGTCGACGCGCTCGGCAATCCGATCGACGGCAAGGGTCCGATCCAGGCCGACAAGCGCATGCGCGTCGACGTCAAGGCGCCGGGCATCATTCCGCGCAAGTCGGTGAACGAGCCGATGGCCACCGGCATGAAGGCGATTGACGCCCTGATCCCGGTCGGCCGTGGCCAGCGCGAGCTGATCATCGGTGACCGTCAGACCGGCAAGACCGCGATCGCGCTCGACACCATGCTGAACCAGCGTCCGCTGAACGTCGCCGGTGCGCCCGAGAGCCAGAAGCTCTACTGCGTGTATGTCGCCGTCGGCCAGAAGCGTTCGACCGTCGCCCAGTTCGTGAAGGTGCTCGAAGAGCACGGCGCGCTGGAGTACTCGATCGTCGTCGCCGCGACCGCATCCGACCCGGCGCCGATGCAGTACCTGGCGCCGTTCACCGGCTGCACCATGGGCGAGTTCTTCCGCGACAACGGCATGCACGCCGTGATCATCTATGACGACCTGTCCAAGCAGGCCGTCGCCTATCGTCAGATGTCGCTGCTGCTGCGTCGTCCGCCGGGCCGCGAGGCTTATCCGGGTGACGTGTTCTACCTGCACTCGCGTCTGCTCGAGCGCGCTGCAAAGCTCAACGACGACCACGGCAACGGCTCGCTGACCGCGCTGCCGGTCATCGAGACCCAGGCCAATGACGTGTCGGCCTATATTCCGACCAACGTGATTTCGATCACCGACGGTCAGATCTTCCTCGAGACCGACCTGTTCTTCCAGGGTATCCGCCCGGCAGTGAACGTCGGTCTGTCGGTGTCGCGCGTCGGCTCCTCGGCGCAGACCAAGGCGATGAAGAAGGTCGCCGGCAAGATCAAGGGCGAGCTCGCGCAGTACCGCGAAATGGCGGCGTTCGCGCAGTTCGGCTCCGACCTCGACGCCTCGACCCAGCGCCTGCTCAACCGCGGCTCGCGCCTCACCGAACTCCTGAAGCAGCCGCAGTTCTCGCCGCTGAAGATGGAAGAGCAGGTCGCAGTGATCTATGCCGGCGTGAACGGCTATCTCGACGCAATGGCCCTGAACAAGGTGCAGCCGTTCGAGGAGAGCCTCCTGTCGGTGCTGCGCGGCAAGCACGCCGACATCCTCGATGCCATCCGCGACTCCCGCGACCTCTCGGATGAGGTTGCCGGCAAGCTGAAGGCCGTCGTTGAGGAAGTCTCCAAGGCTTTCGCTTAAAGTCGCAAGTCATGGCCGGGTTTATCCCGGCCATCCGCGTCTTTGAGCGCGCACAGTCGATGCCCGGCGGTTAGCCGGGCTGGCCGGAGAGGAGTTCGCGGCCGGTTTCAGGATCGCGTCGCAAGGGTGGACGAGATATGGCTTCTCTAAAAGATATGCGCGTGCGCATCGCCTCGACCAAGGCGACGCAGAAAATTACCAAGGCCATGCAGATGGTCGCGGCCTCGAAGCTGAGGCGCGCCCAGACGGCTGCCGAGGCCGCGCGTCCCTATGCCGAGCGCATGGACGTCGCAATTTCCAATATCGCCAGCGCCGCTGCCGGCATGGGCAGCGCCCCGCCGCTGCTGGCGGGCAATGGCCGCGACCAGGTGCATCTCCTCTTGGTCTGCACCGGCGAGCGCGGCCTGTCGGGCGCGTTCAACTCGTCGATCGTCCGCCTTGCCCGCGAGCACGCGTTCTCGCTGATCAACCAGGGCAAGCAGGTCAAGATTTTCTGCGTCGGCCGCAAGGGCTACGAGCAGCTGCGCCGGACCTTCGAATCGCAGATCATCGAGAACATCGACCTGCGCTCGGTCCGCCAGCTCGGCTATTCCAACGCCGAGGCCATCGCCAAGCAGGTGATCGCGCTGTTCGATGCCGGCGAGTTCGATGTCTGCACGCTGTTCTACTCGCAGTTCAAGTCGGTGATTTCCCAGGTTCCGACCGCGCAGCAGATCATCCCGCTGCCGCTCTCCGATGATGAATCGGGCAAGGCTGCCGGCCCGGTCGCGCCTTACGAATACGAGCCGGAAGAGGACGAGATCCTCGCCGATCTGCTGCCGCGCAACGTGGCCGTGCAGATTTTCCGCGCGCTTCTGGAAAACAACGCCTCCTTCTACGGCGCACAGATGACTGCCATGGACAACGCCACGCGCAACGCCGGCGAAATGATCCGCAAGCAGACCCTGATCTACAACCGCACCCGTCAGGCCATGATCACCAAGGAGCTGATCGAAATCATCTCGGGCGCGGAAGCGATCTAACGGCGACCGCGGCATGGTCCAACACCAGCGCCGCGATCCGACGTACCGTTCACGGCAACATTCCGGTCTAGCGACCGCTTAGAAATTTGGACTTCAAGGAGAGTTTCCCATGGCCCAACCCGCCAATCAGGTCGGACGTATCACGCAGGTCATCGGCGCCGTCGTCGACGTTCAGTTCGATGGTCACCTGCCCGCAATTCTGAACGCTCTCGAGACCCAGAACCAGGGCAACCGCCTGGTTCTCGAGGTGGCGCAGCACCTCGGCGAGTCGACCGTGCGCGCCATCTCGATGGACACCACCGAAGGTCTGGTTCGCGGTCAGGAAGTCACTGACACCGGCTCCGCGATCCGCGTTCCGGTCGGTCCGGGCACGCTCGGCCGCATCATGAACGTGATCGGCGAGCCGATCGACGAGTGCGGCCCGGTCGTGGCCGAGGGCGAGCGCGCCATTCACCAGGAAGCGCCGAGCTACACCGAGCAGTCGACCGAGGCCGAGATCCTCGTCACCGGCATCAAGGTCGTGGACCTGCTCGCGCCTTACGCCAAGGGCGGTAAGATCGGCCTGTTCGGCGGCGCCGGCGTCGGCAAGACCGTTCTCATTCAGGAACTGATCAACAACGTCGCCAAGGCGCACGGCGGTTACTCGGTGTTCGCCGGCGTCGGCGAGCGTACCCGTGAAGGTAACGACCTCTATCACGAGTTCATCGAGTCGGGCGTTAACAAGAAGGGCGGCGGCGAAGGCTCCAAGTGCGCCCTCGTTTACGGCCAGATGAACGAGCCGCCGGGCGCGCGTGCCCGCGTCGCCTTGACCGGTCTGACCGTCGCCGAGCACTTCCGCGACCAGGGCCAGGACGTGCTGTTCTTCGTCGACAACATCTTCCGCTTCACCCAGGCGGGTTCGGAAGTGTCGGCTCTGCTCGGCCGTATTCCTTCGGCGGTGGGTTATCAGCCGACGCTCGCGACCGACATGGGCGCGCTGCAGGAGCGCATCACCACCACCACCAAGGGCTCGATCACCTCGGTGCAGGCCATTTACGTTCCGGCCGACGACTTGACCGACCCGGCGCCGGCGACCTCGTTCGCCCACCTGGACGCGACCACCGTTCTTAACCGTGCGATCTCGGAAAAGGGTATTTACCCGGCCGTGGACCCGCTCGACTCGACCTCGCGCATGCTCTCCCCGCTGATCGTCGGCGAGGAGCACTACCAGACCGCGCGTATGGTTCAGCAGGTGCTTCAGCGCTACAAGTCGCTGCAGGACATCATCGCCATTCTCGGCATGGACGAACTGTCGGAAGAGGACAAGCTGACCGTGGCCCGCGCCCGTAAGGTCGAGCGCTTCCTGTCGCAGCCGTTCCACGTCGCTGAAATCTTCACCGGCTCGCCGGGCAAGTTCGTCGACCTCGCCGACACCATCAAGGGCTTCCGCGACCTCTGCGAAGGCAAGTACGACCACCTGCCGGAAGCGGCGTTCTACATGGTCGGCACCATCGAAGAAGCCGTGGAAAAGGGCAAGAAGCTCGCTGCCGAGGCAGCCTGACTTTTCAGCGACCAGCGATCGGCGGGTGGGTGCCGAAGCCCGTCCGCCGCTCGATAGTCATGTGTCCGAACTGATCCGAATGAGATAGGCTCAATCCATGGCCACTTTTCACTTTGAACTCGTGTCGCCGGAAAAGCTGGCATTCTCCGGTGCAGTCGATCAGGTCGACATTCCGGGGCTCGAGGGTGACTTTGGCGTTTTCGCCGGTCACGCTCCGATGGTGGCGTCGCTCCGTCCGGGAATTTTGACGATCGTCAGCGGCAGCGTGCGCCAGAAGGTCATCGTGCTCGGCGGCCTTGCCGAAGTGTCGGAGAAGGGCCTCACCGTACTTGCCGACGTCGCAACCGCGATCGAGGACCTCGACCGCGCCGCGTTCGCCGAGCAGATCGAGGAGATGGAGCGCAACCTCAAGAGCCGGGATCCCGGCAACGAGATGGATCGCGCCATCGAGCGCCTCGACCACTTCAAGTCGATCCAGGGTCATCTCAGCACGACCGGCATGCACTGACGCGGCCAGACGTCATCCTTCATTTTGCGGAAAGCCGGGCGTTGGCCCGGCTTTTTGTTTTTTGGATCGCGAGCAGTTCGCGAAATCTCGGGCAGGTGGATGCTGCCGGGCCCGAAAAGGAAAATGGCGCCGGGAGGATCCCGGCGCCATTGGAGTTTGTCGCAATGAGTGTTGTCAGTATCCTTCGGTGATGAAAACCCGGTATCTGAAAACGCCTCCTCGCTAAGTGGTCCGCACGCCAAAAACCCCCGGTCAGAACGGCACGGACAGCCGCGCGCTCAATTCGTGCGACTGAAAGTGATCGCCAAAGTCGGCCTTGTACTGGGCACGGACCTCAAATCCCTTCTTGGAATAGGTCTGCAGTCCCGCGGTGAGGTTCAGCAGCTTGGAAGGAATTTTGGCGGTTGCCAGAAAGTCGCCGGTGCCGAGCGCGACATCGCTGAAGCTGACGTGGAACGGCGTGCTGTCATTGGTGAAGAAGGTCGCGCCGACCGCGCCGTAGGGACGGAGCCAGGTTGTGGGCGAGACATCGAAGCGACCGCCGAATTCGAGGTTCGGACTGAACGCGACGTTGAACTGGCGCGCGGCCGAGAAGGCGAGGCTGGTGCCGCTGCCACGTTCCTCATGCGCCGGCGTGGCGGTGTAGATGAAATCCACATCGACATAGGGCTTGAGATACCACGTCGGGAATGCGAACTCGCGGCTGGCGCGCAGCCGCGCGGCGGCGGTCCAGATGTTCGACGTGCCGCTGGCGTAGGAAAGCGACTGCGCGATATCGAATGTACGGTCCGTCATGTAGTTGCCGAAGCCGAGCTGGCCGGAGACCGCGAACAGCCATGGCCCGAGCTGGCGCTTGAGCGAGACCGCGCCGTCGACGCTGTTGCCGCGGCTCGTCGACAGGCCGTCGGGATCGCGCAGCCAGCTCTGGGAAAAGCCGATCGTGCCGCCGACGAACCAGCCTTCGGCAAACTCCTTCTGCAGGCCGCCGCGATAGGTCATCTGAGTGTGGTCGTAAGCCGCGGCCTCCGCCGTCTCGCGCTGCGTGGTCTTGCTGCCGATCACGCGCGCCCATGCGCAGCTCGTCTCTTGCAGCAACGTGCTGGCGCCCTCGAACAACGGGCAGCTCAAGGCGGCATTGAGGGACAGCCGCGCGTCGAGGGTCTGGCTGGTGGTGGCGCTTGCCGATTCCTCGGGCGAGAGGCTGTCGATGGCGCGGGCGAAATCGGCCGGGGTCTGCAGCCTGCCGAAGTCGGCAAACATCTTTGCGCTGTTCGCCGAGAAAGTACCCGAGGCCCAGATTCTTTGCAGATAGTCTGTCGTGCTCTTTTCGGAAGACGAAATGTTCACGCCCGCCGGTGCCGTGAAAGTGGCCTGCGGGGTCACATAGAACGTGCCGTTCTCGGCCCAGCCGGTCCAGCTGAACGGGCTGCCGGCGCCGAAGGAGCCCACCGTGACGTTGTATTCCGACTGGCCGGAGGCGGTGGCGACCTTGAAGACATCCGGCCGCAGATAATCGACCGTGTACAGCTTGATCGCGCCCTTCATAAAAAGGTTGCCGTTGACGTCGAGCAGGCTGCTTTGCGGCGTGGCGCCGGCGGCGCCGCTCGCGACGTTGATTTTCAGATCGCCAGAACTTGCCTGGTCAAAATTGCCGTTGACCCGTAGATGCGACAGGCCGGAGGCGCCGCCGACATCGACGAGCCCGTTGTTCATCAAAATGCCGTTTGAGCCCAATTCGACAATTGCGTTGGCGATAGTCTGATAGGTGCCGCGGTGCTCGTTGGCGAACACGTTGTACTCGTTCGCGCCCGGGTCGGCCAGCCTGACGCTGCCCTGGATCAGACCGAAGTTCGACACGTATTCCCGGCCGAAATTGCTCAAAATCGCCGTGCCGGAGGCCGCGCTGACCACGGAGCCCGGCTTGATCGTGATCGAGTTTGACCAGCCGCCATCGATGCGGATTGCGGCGCCGCGACCTGGATCGCTGCCGCCGGTCAGAATGCCCTCGTGAACGATGGTGATGTTGCCGCCCTGCTTGGTGCGGTCGAGCGTGCCGTCGGTTTTCTGCACGCCGCTTTGGGCGAAGATCGCCGACGCCCCTTCGCCGGTGGCGACGATGGAGCCGGCGGTGTCGATCTTGATCTCGCCGCCTTTGCCGACCGCGCGCGTGCGCGAAATGCCGCTGCCCGCCACCGGCACGCCCTGGCCGCTGGCATCGAACACCCGGCCGCCGCCGCCGCCGAGGCTCTGCGCGAAAATGCCGTTGGCATTCTTGCCCGTGGTGGTGATTGCGACCTTTCCATCGGGGCCGGCCGTCGACACGGCAATGAGGCCGCCGTTGCCGCTTGCCGCGCCGTCCTTGATGAGATCGTATTGCGCGCCCGCGACCGTGTAGTGGCCCACCCCGCTGTAGCCGCCGCCGCCGCCGACCGATTGCAGGAACACGGCATCGGCGCCCGCGCCGCTCGTCGAGATGCTGGCCTTGCCGTGGAAGGCAAGTTCGACCCTTCCGCCGTTGCCCGCCACGCCGCCATCGCCGCCGAGCGAGCCCTGGAATTGAATGTTGTTGTTGGCCGAGGTCATGTCGACGCCGAGGCCGCCGCCGCCGCCGACCGACTGTGCGAAGATGCCGAACGCGCCGATGCCCGTGGTGCTGATCGCGCCCGAATGGGTGAGGCGAACATTGCCGCCGTCGCCGCCCTTGCCGCCGTCGCCGCCGTAGGAAAAGTTGACCGACGGCAAGGGCAGCATCGTCGAGGAGAGGTCCGCCGCCATGCCGCCGACATTGAGACCGAAATCCTTCAGAAGGTCGTAGGTCAGCGCAAGCGCTTCCTTTTCTTCCTTCGAGCTGGCGAGCGCCGCCGGATCGCTGGGGTCGTAGCGGCTGACGAAGAACAGGCCGCCGCCGCCGCCGACGCTTTGCGCGACGATCGCGTGCGCTTCGCGCCCGGCAGTGCTGATTGTGCCGGAGTTGTTCACCTCGACCAGGCCGCCGTTCGAGCTGACGCCGGCATTGCCGCCGAGCCGCGCCGTGGCGTTGAGGCCGATGGTGTTGGCGCTGGTCGCCGCGCCGCCGGTGCCGCCGCCGCCGCCAACGCTTTGCGCAAGGATGCCGAGCGCGCCGCCGCCCTGGGTGGCGATGCCGCCGCTGTTGGCGGCCTTCACCGTGCCGCCGTTGCCGCCATCGCCACCGGTGCCGCCGCCGACATAGTTGATGTTCATCTTGTTGTTGCCGGTCGCGGCCGCCGTGCCGCCGAGGCCGCCGCCGCCGCCGATCGACTGCGCGAAGATGCCCCAGCTGCCGATGCCCGCCGTGACAATGTCGCCGGCATTGACCACCTCGATGTCGCCGCCCTTGCCACCCTTGCCGCCGGTGCCGCCGACCGTCTGGCCGAGCGAAACGCTGGGCAGATATTTCGGGTCCTTGCTCGCGATCTCCTGATAGATGGACTCGATGCCTTTCTTCAGCGCCCCAAGAGCGACCCCGCCGGCCAGCATGCCTCCGGCTTCGCCGATGCGCCGGCCGAGCGACTTGTCGCCGTCGAGCGCGATCTTCAACACCTTGAGTACGCCGGCGGCCTTCTCGAGCTTCTTCTGAAGGTCATGGTTCTTGTCGAGCAGCTTGTACTCTGCGAGCGCGTTCTTTTCCTTGGTGCCGAGAAACTCGGAGAAGACCTTGTCGATCTTGATCAGCTCATCGACGAAGGTGACGACGGTCTGCGCCGTGTTCATCTCGCCGGCCGATTTCTGCGAACCGGCGGTCATGCCGCCGACGCCGCCGCCGCCGCCGACGCTCTGGGCGAGGATGCCGATCGAGCCGGCACCGTTGGTCTCGATCCGCGCGCCCTTGGTGTTGAGAACCTGCACGCTTCCTCCGTTGCCGCCGCCGCCGCCCTTGCCGCCGATCTCGCCGCTGACGTTGAACGTGCCCTTGCCGCTGGCGAGATAGCCGCCGGCCTCGCCGCCGCCGCCCCCGACGCTCTGGGCGAAGATCGCGGGCGCATTGCTGCCGCCGGTCGTGATCGTGCCGGAATTGGTCGCGGTGACGGCGCCGCCATGGCCCGCATTGGCGCCTTTGCCGCCGACCACGTATTTCGCGGTAAAGGATTCGGCGAGCGGCACGCCGGTCGTGGTCACGGTGTTGAGGGCTTCATTCCACGAGAAGCCGGCATTGGCGACGGCGTTCGCCGTGCCACCGTTGCCGCCGCCGCCGCCGATGCTCTGGGCATAGATGCCGGCCGAGAAACCGCCGGCGGTTTCGATCGACTTCTCGTTGGTCACCGCCACCGCGCCGCCATGGCCGCCGCCGCCGCCGCTGCCGCCATAGGACAGGCTGACGCCGACATTGAGATAGAGGCTGAGCATGTCGGACATCGAGGTGGAGGTGCCGCCGCTGCCGCCGCCGCCGCCGATGCTCACGGCCTCGATGCCGCGGGCCTCGGAGCCGAAGGTCGCGATCGCCGACGAGTTGACGACCTTGACCGCGCCGCCATTGCCGCCGTCGCCGCCGGTGCCGCCCATCGCATAGGTCACGGCGATGCTCGGCAGGTCCGCCGCCGGGAGCGACAGCGCATAGGCGAAGGCGTTGCCGGCATTGCCGCCGCCACCGCCGATGCTCTTGGCGTCGATGCCGCGCGCCTGCATGCCGTAGGTGGTGATTTTCGAGTTGTTTTCGACCTCGACCTTGCCGCCGTTGCCGCCCTTGCCGCCATCGCCGCCGACCGCCACCGCGATCGCCAGCACCGGGGTCGCGCTGATCGCGGTCGCCGTGCCGCCGATGCCGCCCGCGCCGCCCACGCTCAAGCCGACGATGCCGGTCGCGCCCTTGCCCTCGGTGAAAATTTCCGGCGTGCCGGCCGGGCGAAGGTTCGGATTGAGGCCGATGGGCGCCGCCGCCTTCACCGTGACGTCGCCGCCATTGCCGCCGCCATTGCCGCGTCCGCCGAGGGCGAAGCCGAGCAGCGGGCCGAAGGTGACGGCGCCGCCGCCTGCGCCGCCGCCGCCGCCGATGCTCTGGGCGAGAATGCCATAGGCATCCTGCCCCTTGGTCTTGATCGAGCCATTGTTGGCGACCGTCACCTTGCCGCCGTTGCCGCCGGTGCCGCCATCGCCGCCGCTGCCGAAAAAGATGCCGGCCCGCCCGCCCGCGCCGCCGCCGCCCGGCTGCGGCACACCGGTCATGGCGAAGGCGCTGGTCGCGTTGCCGCCGCCGACGCTCTGGGCGACGATGCCGATTGCACCCGCGCCGTTGGTGTCGACCTTGCCATGGTTCGTGACAGACACTTCGCCGCCTGCGCCGGCCGCGCCGCCCTTGCCGCCGCTGCCGAAATCCGATGTGCCGCCCTTGCCGCCGCTGCCGCCGAGCGACTGCGCGAGAAGGCCGAAATTGTAGGCGCCGTCGGTCGATATGGTGCCCCAGTTGGTCCCCGTCACCTTGCCGCCGCTGCCGCCGGCCCCGCCCGGATCGCCGTTCGACAGGCCTTGGTCACCGCCGCCGCCGCCGACGCTCTGCAACAGGACGCCGGCAGAATGGCTGCCGGTGGCCTTGACCGAGCCGTAGTTCGTGAACTCGACGTTGCCGGCGTTGCCGCCGTTCGAGACATAGTTGGCGGTGAGGTAGCCGTTGCCGCGCTGCACGCCCTTGCCGCCGATCGATTCGGCGATGATGGCCGGCGCGTTCTTGCCGGAAGCGGTGACCGTTGCTGTCCGGCCGACGGTGACTTTGACATTGCCGCCGTCGCCGCCGCGATTGCGCTCGATTTCGCTCTTGTCGATGCCGCCGTAGCCGGCGGCGCCGCCGAGGGACTGCGCCCACACGGCGGCGAACTTTTCGCCGGTCGCGGAGATCGTGCTGGCGAGCGACAATTCGACCGCGCCGCCGTCGCCGCCGCGCCCGGCGCCGTAAGACGCGCCGCCGCCGCGCCCGCCCTGGCTGTAGACCCAGAGCAGCGCGGTGCCGACCGACGGCGAGGCTGTACCGGTCAGCGCGCCGATCTGGTTGAGCTTGACCTCGCCGCCATTGCCGCCGCGGCCGCCATGGGTGGTGAAGGCGAGGATCTCGAGGCCCGCGCCGCCGTTGCCGCCGCGGCTGCCGACGGTGACCGCCGTGGTCTTGGCGCTGGACGTCGAATAGGTGTTGGTCAGAACGATGGCCGGGCCATTGCCGCCGGCTTCGCCCGGTTCATTGTAGCCGAAGACGTGGATCGTGCCGTTCTTGCCGTTCTTGCCGGCGAGGACGCGGGATTGGACGCTTTCTTCCGCGGCATGGACGCTCGCGCAACTGAGGACCGGGATGACGAGGGCCGAAAGGCTGACGCTCGCGAGCAATGTTTGTGTCGTCCGCGCCGACTTGAAGAAAGCGGTATCTGCCATTCACCCTGTCCGTTTGCATCCTGCCATGACCGATCATGGGGCCAGACGGATTTGCGCACGCAACAGATTGGTCGCCCCCACATTCTGTATTCAGAGGTAGCAGCAAACGCCGCGCGCCAATACGAAGCAGATGTAACGAGCCGCCGCGATTTGTAACGAAACGTAACGAGGCGCGTTGTAGCAGCGCAACAGCGCGGGGATTTCGCGCGGGGCGGCGCGCCGTCTCAGGCCTGGGCTGCGGGGAGAACGAGTCTGACGGTGGTGCCGCGGCCGATCACGCTGTCGATGTCGATCTTGCCGCCATGGGCGGCCGCGATGCGCGACACCAGCGACAGGCCCATGCCGGAGCCTTCGACATGCTGCGCGTTCGAGCCGCGCACCGAGCGCGCCAGAATGTTGATGATCTCGTCGGCAGGAATGCCGATGCCCTGATCGCTCACCGCGATGATGCCGTGGCCATCGGCGGTGGAGCACGACAGCTGCACCGGCGGCGCGCCGGTGAGGGCGGAATACTTTACGGCATTGTCGAGCAGGTTGAGCACGGCGATGCTCAGCATTTCGGCGTCGGCCATCAGCTTGGTTGCGATCGCATCGGGGGCGATGTCGAGCAGAATGTCCGAGCCCTGGGTGAGGTCGCGGCCCCGCATCGCGGCCGCCGAAGTGAGCTCGCGCAGCGAAACCAGCGCAAGGTCCGGCTGGAACGAGGGCCCCTGCAAGCGGCTGCGGATGAGGTTGACCTCGAGCATTTCCACGAGCCAGGTCATCGCCCGGCGAATGCGGTCGAAGCGCGAGCGGTTCGCGCCGTCGGCGGCATCGAGGCCGAGGGCGATCATGTCCATGTTGGTGCGGATGATGGTCAGCGGCGTGCGGATCTGGTGCGAAAGCACTTCCATGAAGCGCACCTGCTGGGCCTGCGATTCGAGCTCGGCGCGCAGGGCCTCTTCCGCGATGGTTTTGGCATCGGCGAGCTCGCGGGTCTTTTCCTCGATCTTGGCGTTGGCGCGCTGCTCGGCTTCCTGCGCGAGGGTGAGCGCCCTTTCGCGCATCGTCCGGTTCATCGCTTCCGCCGCGCGCAGCCGCACCGCGAGCGCGCCGGTGAGCAGCAGCATGTGGATCAGGCAGCTCAGACCGTAGCCGTGCGCGACCCAGTTCGGCAGCGGATAGATGCCGCTGCGCTGCGTCAGCGTCGCGAACAGGCCGAGCCACAGGATGAAGAAGCCGGCGGCGGTGAGCGGCGCGGTCATGCCGTCGCCGTTGGCGCCGCGCAGGCTGTGCAGCATGGCGAGCGTCGAGAGCACGATGATGGTCAGATTGCCGAACGGCGCGAAGATCGGGTTCGCGCCGAGCAGCGTGCAGACGATGCCGATCACGCCGATGCCGGCACCGGCGAGAAACATTTTGTGCAGCCATGGCGCGGTCCGGGGCAATTCCAGAACCGCGGAGGCGGCGAGGGTGAAGACGCCGAGCCCGAACCACACCGCGCCCGCCATGAAATAGTCGTTGGCCGGGCCGCCGCCGGGAAACAGCAAAATCCGCGACAGGCCGAGATTGCCCATGTAGACCATGATGGCGCTGATGGCGCTGAGGGCGAGCAGCACATAAACCGGCTTGCGGTCGAACAGGTAGAACACGATCTGGATCGCCATCAGGATCAGCATGCCGCCGAACCACGCGCCGAACGCCAGCGTCGTGCGCGTGATGCGCTGGGTGTGGTCGGTCAAGGGATCGAGCCGCGCCGCGATGTTCAGCGAGGAGTTGACGCTGAGGACGCGGATAAAGACCAGCGTGGTCTCGCCGGCGAAAAGGTCGAGCGGCACGATATTGTCGAGGCCGGAGACGGCATCGACCGGCAGCGGGCGATGGTCGCCCATGTGATATTTTGCGAAGTCGGAAGGCGCGAGGCCGTCGCGCTGGCGGGCGACGTAGACGTCCATCACGTCGACGAAATTGGGGCTGAGCGACAGAAGCGCCGTTTCCGTCGCCGTCGCCGCAATCGTCAGCCGCATCCAGGCCGCCATCCGGCCATAGCCGAGATTGAGGTTGTGGCCGGCAAGGGGGGTGAACGGCGCATCCGGTGCGATTACGTCGGCGAGCTGCAGGGTGCGGCTGTCGTCAAGCAGCACGGCAGTGCGGCCGTCCAGCGACAGGTTCTGGCGGGCTCCGCCGAGTGCGGCCGGATCTTGACACCGGGCGGCGCCGGCGGCACTGACGAGAACGGCGACCGCAATCAGCAGCCGCGCAAGAAGCAGTCGCCCAAACGCAAATCGCATTGCAGGACAGGGAACGAACGCCAAGATTGCGGCTCCTTGTGGGATCTGGCCAGCCGGGACTGCGGGATCGCCAACAGTGCCCTAAGCACGGCCCTATGCACGCCTTGGATGAGCTTATGACTGCGACGGGTGACACATCGCAAGCCCCAAGGGCGCCGGCAAGCGGAGCGGAGCGCGCGGAGAGCGGCGCGGCGACCCGCATCATTCTGGTCGAGGACAATCACGACCTGCGCCAGAGCCTTGCCGATTATCTGCGGCTCAGCGCCTTTGATGTGACCGATGTGCCGTCCGGCGTCGCCTTCTATCAGTCGCTGCGCGGCGCCAGCTTCGATATCGCGATCCTCGACGTCAATCTGCCTGACGTCAGCGGGTTCACGCTTGCCGGGGAGCTCGCTGCCGAGCGGCGGATGGGCATCATCATGTTGACGGCGCGCACCGGCCGCGACGACCAGATCCGCGGCTATGCGGAAGGGGCCGATCTCTACCTGACCAAGCCCGTCGACAGCGAGACTCTGGTGCTCGCGGTGCGCAATCTGGCGCGGCGGATCGCCGATGCGCCAGTGGGGCGGCGGGAGCAGGGCGCTGCGGCGGCTGCGGGAATCTGGCGGCTCGACACCCTGCGGCAAAGCCTGATCGCGCCCGGCGGCGCGGCGTCTCGCCTGACCAGCCGCGAAATGATGCTGATGGATCACATCGCGCGCGCCGGCCGGGCGACGATCCCGCGTGCAGAGCTCGTCACAAGGCTCGGCTACGACAGCCGCGGGCCGGACAACCGCGGGCTCGATGCGGTGATTCATCGCCTGCGCCAGAAGCTGCTGGAGGCGGGCGTGGAACTGCCGCTCCATGTCGTCCACGCCGTCGGGTTCCGGTTTTCCGCCACGCTGACGATCGATTGAGGCGGCCCGGCCAGCGTGCGACCGGCTGTCATCGCCGCTTCACAATCCACTATCAGATACTTCGGGGAAAGTGATTTTCGCCGTGCGCCGTCTTCTCCGATCCTCGCCCGGATCAAGGAGCGACCATGAGCGATTATGATCTGATCATTACTGGGCAGGTAGTGAGCGCGGACCGCGTTCGCGAGAACGGCTATGTCGCCATCCGCGGCGGCGTGATCGAGCGCGTCGGCGAGGGCACGCCGCCTGCGGCCCGCGAGCGGCACGATTTCGGCAAGGCCTATGTCATGCCCGGCGCCATCGATGCGCAGGTGCATTCGCGCTCGCAGCTTGGTCAGGAAGATTTCGTGTGGTCGACGCGCGCCGCGGCCGCGGGCGGCGTCACGACCATCGTCGACATGCCGTATGACGACGGCAAGCTGATCTGCACCGGCGAGCGGCTGGCGCAGAAGGCGCGCGAGGCCGGCGAGCAGGCGCGGGTCGATTTTGCGCTCTACGGCACGGTGCATCCGAACGACGGCCCGAAGCACATTGCGGACATGGTCGCGGCTGGCGCCGCCGGCTTCAAGTTCTCGACCTTCGGCACCCATCCCGAACGGTTCCCCCGCATTCCGCCGCAGACGCTCCATGCCTGCTTCGCCGAGGTGGCGCGCCACGGGCTGATCGCCGGCGTCCATAACGAGAATGACGAGATGGTGCGCGCCGCCGAGGCGGCGGTGATCGCATCGGGCATCACCGACTATCGCGCCCACGGCCTTGCGCGGCCGGCGGTGGCCGAGGCGCTGGCGACAGCGGAAGTCTATGAAATCGGCGCAGCGACCGGCTGCTCGGCGCACATCGTCCATTGTTCGATCGGCCGCGGCTACGAGATGTGCCGCGATTTCCGCGCCAACGGCCATGACGCCACCATCGAGGCCTGCGTCCACTATCTCGTTCTCGACGAGGAGAACGACGTGAAGCGGCTCGGCGGCAAGGCCAAGATCAACCCGCCGATCCGGCCGCGCGCCGAGGTCGAGGCGCTCTGGCGCCACCTCGCCGCCGGCAATGTCACGGTGGTTTCGACCGACCATGTGAGCTGGTCGGAGGATCGCAAGACCAATCCCGAGATGCTGAAAAATTCCTCCGGCGTGCCGGGGCTGGAAGCGCTTTATTCGCTGCTGCTCGGCGGCCTGCTCAAGCGCGGCCTCAGCCCGGTGTGGGCCGCGCGCCTGCTCGCCGCCAACCCGGCTCGGCTGTTCCGCATCGGCCACCGCAAGGGCGCGCTGGAGCTCGGCCGCGACGCCGACATCGTCGTGATGGCGCATGATCCGCGCCGCTACGACCCCGCCGCCAGCGGCCACAACTTCGTTGGCTGGAGTCCTTATGAAGGGCTCGAGCTATCCCATCGGCCCGTCGCCACCTTCCAGCGCGGCGGCATGATCTTTGATGGCCAGCGCGTGCTCGCTGAGCCAGGCGCAGGCGGCTTCATCAAGCCGGTGCAGGCGGCATCATGACCGCTGCCGCGCCGAAATCCCGCACCAACCTGCCTGTCGATGGCGGCCGTCTGTGGTCCGACCTGATGGCGTTGGCTGCAATCACCGACCCCGACCGGCCCTATACCCGCCGCTCGTTCTCGCCGCGTTTTCTCGAGGGGCGCGCATGGCTGGCGAGGCGCTTCGCCGAAGCGGGGCTTGCCGTGCGCATCGATGCCGGGGGCAATCTGATCGGCCGGATGGAGGGGGCCAGCCCCGACGCCGGCACGATCATGATCGGCTCGCATTCGGACACCGTGCCTTCCGGCGGCCGCTTCGACGGTGTTGCCGGCGTGGTCGCGGCGCTGGAGATTTTCCGGTCGCTTCGCGATGCGGGCCGCACGCTCAACCATGCCATCGAGGTGGTGGACTTCCTCGCCGAGGAGCCGAGCGAGTTCGGCCTGTCCTGCGTCGGCAGCCGCGCCATGAGCGGCAAGCTGACGGCGGCGCAGCTCGGTTTTCGCGATCCCACCGGCGAGCGGCTGGATGCCGCGATCGCGCGCGTGGGCGGCGACACGGCGAAGCTTGAGACCGCGCTGCGCAAGGACATCGCGGCGTTCTTCGAGCTGCATATCGAGCAGGGCATTGTGCTCGAGCAGACCGGCATCGATCTCGGCGTCGTCACCGCGATCGCCGGCATCGCGCGGGTCGAGATCGTGTTCGAGGGGCGTGCTGATCACGCCGGCACGACGCCGATGAACCTGCGCCGGGACGCGGGTCTTGCCGCAGCGCTGACGGCGGCCTTCGTTTCCGAGCGCGCGGTCGAGGACGCCGCAAGCGGCAAGGGCCACTTCGTCGCGACCACCGGCGTGTTCGAGCAGAGCCCGAACGCGGCCAATGTCGTGCCCGGCTCCGCGCGCATCGTCATCGATATCCGCGCCGAGGATCATGGCGTTACCGAGCGTTATCTCGCCGCGCTCGATCGTTGGACGCAGAAGCTCGCCGCGCGCTGCGGCGTCGAGCGCGCGAAGTGGGCGATCCTGTCCGACACCCATCCGGCGATCTGCGACGCGGCGCTGCAAAGCATGCTCGACGACAGCGCCAAGACGCTCGGCTTCTCGACGATGTCGATGGCGTCGGGCGCCGGCCACGACGCCGCCTTCATGACCCATATCGCGCCGAGCGCGATGATGTTCGTGCCCTGCCGCGATGGCCGCAGCCATGCGCCGGAGGAGTGGGCCGATCAGGACGCCATCGCTGCCGGTGCGGCAGCGATTCACGATGCCGTGTTGCGCTTCGATGCGTCGAAGGCGCGCCAAGCTTAAGGGGAGAAGCAACATGAAACGCATTCTGCGAGCCCGCGACATCGAAATGGCCGTCAAGGGCGGCGCCGTGTTCGCCGCCGGTGGCGGCGGCTGGGCCGATCACGGCCGGATGCTCGGCACCGCGGCGGTCAATGCCGGCGAGCCCGAGCTGGTCTCGATGGACGAGATTCCCGACGACGCCTTCATCGCGACGGCGGCGGCCATCGGCGCGCCGGCGGGCACCACCGAATGGCAGATGCTCGGCATCGACTACGTCAAGGCGGTCGAACTGGTGCAGAAGGAACTCGGCGCGCCGATCTACGGCCTGATCATCGGCCAGAACGGCAAGTCGAGCACGCTCAATGCGTGGCTGCCGTCGGCGATCCTCGGCACCAAGGTGGTCGACGCGGTCGGCGACCTTCGCGCGCATCCGACCGGCGACATGGGCTCGATCGGCCTTGCCAATTCGCCCGAGCCGATGATCCAGTCGGCGGTCGGCGGCAACCGCTCGAAAAATTCCTACATCGAACTCGTGGTGCGCGGCCCGACCGCAAAGGTCTCGCCGATCCTGCGCACGGCCTCCGACATGTCCGGCGGCTTCATCGCCTCGTGCCGCAATCCGGTGCGCGCCTCCTATGTCCGCCAGCACGCCGCGCTCGGCGGCATCTCGATGGCGCTCGCGCTCGGCGAGGCGATCATCAACGCCGAAGCCAAGGGCGGCGCGGCGGTGATCGACGCGATCTGCAAGCAGACCAAGGGCGAGATCATCAGCCAGGGCAAGGTGACGCGCAAGAACGTGGTCTACACCAAGGAAGCGTTCGACGTCGGCACCATGACCGTCGGCAGCGGCGCAAACGAATGCGTGCTCCACGTCATGAACGAATACATGGCGGTCGATGATCGCGACGGCAAGCGCATCGCGTCCTACCCCGACGTCATCACCACGCTCGACACCAACGGCGTGCCGATGAGCGTCGGCGAGATTTCGGAAGGCATGGAGCTGTTGGTTCTGCGCGTGCCGAAGTCGGTGATCCCGCTGTCGTCGAGCGTCACCGATCCGGCGGTCTATCCGTCGGTCGAAAAGGCGCTCGGCATCAATCTGACCGATTACGCGCTTGGTTGAGAGGTTTCTTCATGCGTAAAGATTTCACCGTCACGTCCGGCTCCAACCTGCGGTGCAAGGGGTGGCGTCAGGAAGGCCTGCTGCGGCTTCTCGAGAACGTTCTGGCGGTAGGCGAAGATCCTGCCAACCTGATCGTCTATGCCGCGCTCGGCCGTGCCGCGCGCGACTGGCCCTCGCACGACAAGATCGTCGAGGCGCTCAAGACCATCGAGAACGGCCAGACCCTGATCGTCCAGTCCGGCAAGCCGATCGGCATCGTGCGCACTCATGACAAAGCGCCGGTGGTGCTGATGGCCAACTGCAACATGGTCGGCCAGTGGGCGAAGGCGGAAAACTTCTACAAGTGGCAGAATGACAACCTGATCTGCTGGGGCGGCCTCACCGCGGGCGACTGGCAGTACATCGGTTCGCAGGGCGTCATTCAGGGCACCTACGAAATCTTCATGCGCATCGCCGAGCAGAATTTCGGCGGCGATCTCGCCGGCCGCTTCGTGCTGACGGCGGGCCTCGGCGGCATGGGCGGCGCGCAGCCGCTCGCCGGCGTGATGGCGAACGCGGCGATCTTGTGCGTCGAGATCGACGAAAAGCGCATCGAGAAGCGCATCGAGGTCGGCTATCTCAACAAGTGCGCCGAAACGCTTGACGAGGCGCTGGCGATGATCCGCGAGGCGCAGGCGGAAAAGCGCGGTCTCTCGGTCGGGCTGTGCGGCAACGCGGCCGATATCTTCGGGGAAATCTTTGCCCGCGGAATCATTCCGGACGTCGTCACAGACCAGACCGCGGCGCATGATCTCGTTTACGGCTATGTCCCCTCCGGCTTCACGCTCGATGAGGTTCGCCGCATGCGCACCGAGGCGCCGGAGCGCCTGATGGACGAGTCGATCCGCTCGATCGTGCGCCATGTCACCGCGATGCTCGGCTTCCAGAAGGCCGGCGCGGTGGTGTTCGACAACGGCAATCTTATCCGCACCCACGCCAAGAACGGCGGCGTCGAGAACGCCTTCGACATTCCGATCTTCACCGAGGCCTTCTTGCGTCCGCTGTTCGCGCGCGGCATCGGCCCGTTCCGCTGGATCGCGCTGTCGAACGATCCCGAGGACATCCGCAAGATCGATGATTTCCTGCTCGATCACTTCAAGGACAACGCCAGCGTCACGCGCTGGATCAAGCTGGCGCGCGAGCATGTGCCGGTGGAGGGCATGCCGGCCCGCATCGCCTGGCTCGGCCATGGCGAGCGCACCGAGCTCGGCCTTGCCGTCAACCGCATGGTGCGCGACGGCACGCTGTCGGGGCCGGTCGCCTTCACCCGCGACCACCTCGACGCCGGCGCGATGGCGCATCCCAACATCATGACCGAGAACATGCGCGACGGCTCGGATGCGATCGCCGACTGGCCGCTGCTCAACGCGCTGGTCAACTGCGCCTCGCAGGCCGATCTCGTCGCCATCCACTCCGGCGGCGGCGGCTATTCGGGCTACATGACCAGCGCCGGCGTGACGCTGATCGCCGACGGCACCAACGAGGCCGACGAGCGTCTTGAAATGTCGCTGACCAACGACACCACGACCGGCGTGATGCGCTATGCCGACGCCGGCTATGAGGAGTCGTTCGACGAAATCGCCAAGAAGGGCATCAACCACTTCCGCCTCGACACCGCTGCGAAGGAGGCAGGGCGTTGACGATGAAGGTTGATCAGAGCATGCGCGGCTTCATGGCCGCGCTTGAGGCCAGCGGCGATCTGCACCAGGTCACGCGAACGGTCGATCCGCGTTTCGAGATTGCGTCGGTGCTGGCGCTGCGCGAGCACGGTCCGGCGCAGCTCTTCGCCGATGTCGCGGGCCACGCGATGCCGGTGGTCGGCAATCTCTTCAACAGCCGCGAGCGCTTTGCCCGCGCGCTCGGCGTGCCGGCCAGCGAGCTCGATGCGCGCTGCCTTTCCGCCCTGCGCAATCCGGTCAAGCCGGTGATCGTCGATGAGGCGCCGGTGCAGGAGGTCGTGCATCAGGCGCCGCTCGATGTCGGCGCCCTGATGCCGGTGCCGCACTGGTTCGAGAAGGAGGCCGGGCCCTACATCACCGCGGGCGTCATCGTCGCCAAGGATCCCGAGACCGGGCGGCGCAACGTCTCGATCGCGCGGCTGCGGCTCGAAGGCGGCACCAAGCTGATGGCCGGCATCGCCAAGAACCACCATCTCGCGCAGATCGCCGAGAAGGCGCGCCGGATGGGGCGCGACCTCGAGATCGCGGTCGCCATCGGCAACCACGCCGCGGTGATGCTCGGCTCGCAGCTCTATCTCGATCTCGGCGACGACGAGTTCGACAATGCCGGTGCGCTGCTCGGTGCGCCGGTCGAGCTCGCGAAGTGCCGCACCGTCGATGTCGAGGTCCCGGCCCATGCCGAGATCGTCATCGAAGGAAGGCTGCGGCCGGACGAGCTGATCGAGGAAGGGGCGGTGTCCGAGTTCCCCGGCTTCTATGTCTATTACGGCCCCGGCATCGGCATGGAGGTGTCCTGCGTCACCCACCGCGCGGATGCGATCTATCAGGCGATCCTGCCCGGCTTTGCGGCCGAGCATTGCCTGATCGGCGCCGTCTCGATCGGCACGACGCTGACGCGCGACCTGCAGCGGGCGATCCCCGCCGTCCGCCGCGTGTTCGTCACGGAAGGCGGCATGGGCCGCCTGCACGCGGTCATCACCATGCACCAGCCCCGCCTCGGCGAGGGCAAGCGCGCGGTGCTGCTCGCGATGGGCGCGGTCAACCTGCTCAAGCTGGTCATTGTGGTCGAGGACGATGTCGACCCCGAAGACTGGCGGCAGGTCGAGTGGTCGCTCGCCGCGCGCTTCCGCGGCCACGAGGATCTCATCGTGCTGCCGGGCGTGAAGGCCGATCGCTGCGATCCGGTCCATGAAGACCTGATCGTGACCAAGATCGGCATGGTCGCGACCACCCGGCCGGGCGACGGCGAGCCGGGAGGCCGCTCCGAATTCGTTCGTCCGCCGCTCGATATCTACGAGCGGGTGCGCAACGAGCTCGACACCTACTGAGGCTGCGGCCACGGAAAATCAGGTTCGGCGCCGCTCGAAAGGGCCGCGCCGAACTTTGTTTCCATAGGCGGCAACTGCTGTGATGCCCTGTTTGACCGGGGGGAATGGCGCGAGCGTTGCGTGCTCAAAGGCCCGTTTTTAGTGAAGCGTGAACAATCCGGTGCGGAGCGCGGCCGGCTGGAACTGGCGCGGAGAACATTTGGAATGCTTTCGTTCCCCGGCGGAACATTTTAGCGCCGCGGAATGGAGGAATTGTGACATCCGATCCCCTTCGTGTTTCGCGATTGATCAGTTCTCCAAAACCTATTTCTGACTTGTCGGGTGGTGCCTCGATAGTTTTGAAGACATAAAACTGACCTTGCCGCTAAAGGCAGGCTGTAGCTTCAAGAGGGATGTAGAACATGAAGACCGTGAAATATTTGATGGCGACGGCGGTGATGCTGGGTGCCGTGTGCGTGCAGCCGGCCCTGGCGGACTCGCCCGTCGTGCTCAAATTCGCGAGCGCCTTCCCGCCCGGCAGCAAAACCAATTCGGTCTCCGTGCCGGCCTTCATCAAGGCCGTCGAGGAAGCCTCGGAAGGCACGCTCAAGATCCAGCACTATCCGGGCGGCACGCTCGGCGCGAGCCCGGCGACCCAGCTCAAGCTGGTCGAGGATGGCGTCGTCGATCTTGCCGAGGTCGTGGCGTCCTACACCCCGGGCCGTTTTCCCGAGCTCGAAATGTTCGAGCTGCCGTTCCTTTTCGACAACACCCGCGAAGCCAGCCTCGCCGCCTACAAGCTCTACAGCAAGGGGCTGCTGACCGGCTTCGACAATATCGAGCTTGCCGGCATCGCCGAAGTCGGCCCGTACTATCTGCACAGCAAGGACAAGGTCGAGAAGGCCGCTGACATCACCGGCCTCAAGCTGCGCGCCGGCGGCCCGGTCCAGGGCTCGGTCGTTCAGGCGATGGGCGCGGTTCCGGTGGGCGGCCTGCCCGCCACGCAGATCGCTGAAAACATCTCGCGCAATGTCATCAAGGGCACCTTGATGGACATGGGCAACCTCTACAACTTCCGCATTGCTGACGCCGCCTATTACCACGTCATCAATGCGCCGCTCGGCAACGTCACCGTGATGTTCCCGATCAACAAGAAGAAGTATGAAAGCCTGCCGCCGAAGGCCAAGGCTGCGTTCGACAAGTATCGCGGTGAGTGGTTCTCGGGCGTCTTGGCCGACAATCTCGACAAGCAGAACGAAGAGACCCAGGCCCGCCTCGGCGAAGACAAGAAGCATCACCTCGTCAAGCTGTCGGATGCCGACCTCGCCGCGCTGAAGGAAAAGTTCGCGCCGCTCAAGGAACGCTGGGACGTCGAGAAGAACGGCGTCAATCTCTACAAGGAGATGCTGGCCGCCCGCGACGCAGCGCGCGCCGCCAAGTAAACCTGCAGCCAGACGGTCGCGGCACGCCCGCGACCGTCATTTCTTGCTCTCGTGAGCGTCCCCAAGGAACGGAAATTTCCGTATGAACCTGTTTGCTGGGATCACCAGGTTTGCCAGGCTGGTGGCAACCATCGGCCTTGCTGCGCTGGTGCTGCTGTCGATCTTCATGATGATCGACATCGCCGGCCGCGAATTGTTCAAGACGCCGTTGCCCGGCTTCAGCGATCTGTCGGACCTGATCATCATCATCGCCGCCGCCGCCTGCTTCCCGGCCTCGCTCGCCAACAAGCAGCACGTCGCCGTGCGCTTCGTCGGCATGGCGCACTGGCGCCTGCGCGAGGTCCTCGACCTGCTTGGCCACGTCATCATGCTCGCGGTGATCGTGCTGATCTGCCAGCAGATCTGGGTCTACACCGCGGATGTGTGGGACAAGGGCCAAACCACCTGGCTGCTCTACATTCCGGTATGGCCGGTCTGGGTCGTCACGACGGCGCTGTTCGTCCTGTGCATCCCGGTCCAGCTGTCGCTCGTCATCAAGGCCGCCCGGCGCGTTTTGTCGCCGGTGACGCTGGCCGACGAGGATGAAATCAATGAAGTGCGCGTGAACCAGACCGGCGGGGGAGAGTAATGTCGTTGGGTCCCATCGAAACCGGTCTTCTCGGCCTTGGCTGTCTTATCCTCGCGATCATGATGCATGTGCCGATCGGCATTGCCATGGCCGCCGTCGGCGCAGCGGGCTACGTGATCCTGACCAACAACGTCGCCGGTATGCTGTCGCTGTTCGGCACCGAAACCGTCAACATGCTCACCAACAAGGATTTCGCCGTGGTGATGGCGTTCCTGTTGATGGGCGGCTTCGCCGGGGCGGCGGGCATCTCCGCCGACATCTACCGCGTCGCCAATGCCTGGATCGGCCACTTCAAGGGCGGCCTGTCGATGGCCACGATCCTCGGCTGCGCCGGCTTCGGCGCGATCGCCGGATCGTCGATCGCCACTGCCGCGACCATGGCGAAGATCGCGCTGCCGGAAATGGAGAAGCGCAAGTACGACCTGTCGCTGTGCACCGGCACGCTGGCGGCCGGCGGCACACTCGGCTCGCTGATCCCGCCATCGATCATCATGGTGATCTATGCGGTGCAGGTCGAGCAGTTCGTCGTCGATCTGTTCCTCGCCGCGATCGTGCCGAGCATCATCTCGGTGGCGCTGTTCATCATCGCCATCCGCCTGCAGCTCGTCCTGACGCCGTGGATGGCGGGCAAGGGCGAGCGCGCGGAATGGCCGGTGCGCATCCGCGAGACGCGCCGGGCGTGGGGCGCGATCTCCATCATCGCCGTTGTGATGGGCGGCATCTACACCGGCTTCTTCACGGTCAATGAAGGCGCCTCGGTCGGCCTCGTGCTGACTTTGATCTTCGCCCTCGTCCGCAAGACGATGACGCGAAAGACCTTCCTTGAAACGTTGTTCGAGTCCGCCGGCTCCATCGCGATGCTCTATATGATCATCATCGGCGCGAACATTTTTGGCTACTTCCTCACGCTGTCGCACATGCCGGCCGAAGTCGCCACCTGGGTGAAGACGCTCGACTTCCCGCCGCTGGCGATCATCTTCATCATCATCGGGATGTACATCCTGCTCGGCTGCGTGTTCGACGCGCTCGCCGGCATGGTGCTGACGCTGCCCTTCGTCGTGCCGATCGTCACCGGCCTCGGCTACGACCTCGTGTGGTGGGGCATCGTCAACGTGATGGTGATCGAGATCGGCATGATCACGCCGCCGGTCGGGATCAACGTGTTCGTGATCAAGGGGCTGCGTCCCGACATCCCGCTGCGCACGATCTTCCGGGGCATCACGCCGTTCCTCGTCGCCAACGTGGTTGCGCTGCTGCTCGTCGTCCTGTTCCCGCAGCTCGCGACCTGGCTGCCGCATCTGCTGCGCTAAGGGCCGTCGGCGGCGAAACTCTGGAGATACCAATGTCCTCGAACAAACCCTTTGCGGGTGTGACCGTGCTCGACTTCAGCCGGGTTCTTGCCGGGCCGTTCTGCACGGCGATGCTCGCCGATCTGGGCGCGGAGATCATCAAGATCGAGCCCCCGATCGGCGACGACCAGCGCGCGATGGGAGCCTTCAAGAACGGGATCAGCGTCAGCTTCGAGCTGATCAACCGCAACAAGCGCAGCGTCCGGCTCGACCTCAAGAGCGAGGAGGGGCTGGCGATCGCCCTCGAGCTCGCGGCGCGCGCCGACGTCGTGGTGGAAAATTTCCGCCCCGGCGTCACCCGCAAGCTCGGCATCGACTACGCCGCGCTGAGGGCGATCCGCGAGGATCTGATCTACTGCTCGATTTCCGGCTTCGGCCAGGAAGGGCCGCTGGCGCATGCGCCGAGCTATGACGTCATCGCGCAGGCGCTGTCCGGCCTGATGAGCATCACCGGGGCGCCCGATGGCGAGCCGATGCTGGTCGGCGATTCCGTCGGCGACACGGTGTCCGGGTTATTCGCGGCCTTTGCCATCGCCTCCGCGCTCTATCGCCGGGCGACGACCGGCGAGGGTGCGCATGTCGATGTCGCGATGTTCGACTCGCTGTTCGCGCTGTTGCCGACGGCGCTGGCGCAGTTGCAAGTATCGACCGAGGTGCCGGGCCGCCATGGCAACCAGCATCCGCTCTCCGCGCCGTTCGGCGCCTATGCCGCGGCGGACGGCAACATCATCATCGCGATCGCCAACAACGCGCTGTTCGGGCGGTTCGCCGCGACCATCGGCAAGCCGGACCTGCCGAACGATCCGCGCTTTGCCAGCGACCAGCTCCGCCGCATCAACCGCGAGGCGCTGCGCGGTGAGATCGAGGCGTGGTCGGGCAAGCTCGCGGGCGCGGAAGCGGTCGCCATTCTCTCCGGCGCCGGCATTCCGGCATCGGTCATCGCCAATGTCGCGGAAGCGGCCGGCAGCCCGCATGCGGAGCACCGCGGCCTGTTGACCGCCGTTCCGCACGACGTGATCGGTGAGGTGCGGCTGCCCGAGCAGCCGGTTCAGTTCGCGGGCCTGCCGCGCGGCGACGTCCGCGTGGCGCCGAAGCTCGGCGAGCACGGCGCGGAAATTCTGCGCGAGCTGCTCGGCAAGGACGACCGCGAGATCGCGCGGCTGCAAAGCGCCGGCGTGATCTGACGGCAAGAGTGAGGACCACCATGACCCTGACATTTTCCGCCGAGGACAAGGCGTTCAGCCGCGACGTCCGCGACTATCTGCGCGACAACCTTCCGGCCTCGCTGGCCGAGAAGGTGCGCTTCAACCAGCGCCTGACCCGCGAGGACTATGTGGCGTGGCAGGACATTCTGGCGGCGCGCAACTGGTACGCGATCGGCTGGCCGAAGGAAGCCGGCGGCCCCGGCCTGACGCAGACGCAGCGCTATCTGTTCGAGCGGGAATACGGCGCGCTCAACTGCCCGCATCCGTGCCAGTTCGGCATCGCGATGGCCGGACCGGTGATCTTCACCTTCGGCAATGAGGCGCAGAAGCAGCGCTTCCTTCCCGGCATCCGCGACAACAAGGATTTTTGGTGCCAAGGCTATTCGGAGCCGGGCGCCGGCTCCGACCTTGCGGCGCTCAAGACCTCCGCGGTGCGCGAGGGTGATCATTATCGCGTCAACGGCCAAAAGATCTGGACGACCTGGGCGAACTGGGCCGACTGGATGTTCTGTCTCGTCAAGACCGATCTCACCGTGAAGCCGCAGCGGGGAATTTCCTTCCTGCTGATCGACATGAAGACGCCGGGCATCACTGTGCGCCCGATCAAGACGATCGACGGCGACGTCGAGTTCAACGAGGTGTTTTTCAACGACGTCATGGTGCCGGTCGAGAACCGCATCGGCGAGGAGGGCGAAGGCTGGACCTACGCAAAATTCCTCCTCGAGTTCGAGCGCTTCTCGATGTCCGGCTCGGCGCGCTCCAAGCGTGTCCATGGCGAGCTGAAGGAGCAGGCCAAGGCGCTCGGCAAGGCCGATGACGCGCTGATCGCCGACCGCCTCGCGCGCCTCGAGATCGAGCTGCTTGCGCTCGAGCACATGGAGCTGCGGTTGCTCGCGCGCAGCGTCGGCGGCGAGAATCCGGGGCCGGAGGCGTCGAAGCTGAAGATCCGCGGCACCGAGATCGCGCAGGCGCTGACGCAGCTGCGCATCGATCTTCATGCCGAGGCGTGCCTGGTCCATTCCGAGGCATTTCTCGACGCCGCGGAAACCTCGCCGCAGCCGGACGCAGCCGGCGCGCTGGCGACCTATCTCAATCAGCGCAAACTGACGATCTGGGGAGGCTCGAACGAGGTTCAGCGCATGATCCTCGCCAAGCAGATCCTCGCACTTGGGTGAAGGCGATGAACAGTTTTATCGATGACGAAATCCGCATGCTCGGCGAAACGGTCGCGCGCTTCACGGCGGATCGCGCCGGTGCGGCTGCGCCTTCGGCCGATGCCTTGTGGCGCGAGTTCGCCGATCTCGGCTGGCTCGCCTTGCCGTATTCCGAAGAGGCGGGCGGCCTCGGCCTCGGCAAGGCCGGCGTGTTCACGGTGATGCACGGCCATGGCAACGGCCTGCTGCAGAGCCCCTATCTGCCGGTCAGCGTTCTGTCCGGCGGCGTGCTGGCACGCTGCGCGCGCGGCGCCGAGCCGCTGGCGCAGATGATGGAAGGCACGCTGCGCATTGCGCCGGCCTTCGTGGTCGCCGGGACCGAGACGCAGGCCGGAACGCCGAAGCTGGCGGCGACCTCTACCGCCGACGGTTTCCGCCTGAACGGGGCGGATATCAACGTGCTCGCAGTCGATGCGGCGGATGCGGTGCTCGCCGCGGCGACGATCGGCGATGGCGGAGAGATCGGCCTGTTCCTCGTGCCGCTCGACACTGCCGGCATCACCACACGGCCCTACAAGATGATCGACGGCCGCGCCGCCGGCCATGTCACCTTCGCGGATGTCGCGGTGCCGGCCTCGGCGCGGCTCGATGACGATGCCGGCGCGCGCGCGATCCTCGATCAGGTGCGGAGCGAGGCGCTGATCGCGGCGGCCGCGGAAAATCTCGGGGCGATGCAGTCGCTCTATGAGCAGACCCTCGACTACGCCAAGCTGCGCAAGCAGTTCGGCCGCGCCATCGGCTCGTTCCAGACGCTCCAGTTCCGGCTGGTCGACATGTGGATCAAGCTCGACGAGGCGCGCTCGCTGGTGTCGGCCGCTGCCGAGGCGCAGGACGACGGCGAGCTCGCCGCGCTTGCCACGGCGGCGTGGATCCAGGCGCTCTGGTCCGGCCGCCATATCGCCGAGGAAGCCGTCCAGATCCACGGCGCGATCGCGATGACCGAGGAATACAGCGTCGGCAACTATGTGAAGCGGATGTTGGTCAACGAACTGTTGTTCGGTGCGCCGGAGCGCCATCTGGCGCGCTATCGCTCGCTTCAAGCGGACTGAAATCGACCGATGCGAGATGGCGCCTGAGCGTGGCGACCAGCATGCGCTCGATCTCGGTCAGGCTGCGGCCGGTTGAAAAGACGATCGACAGCCGTCGGTAGATCTCCGGATCGACGATGGTGTTGAACTGAAACACACCGGCCGCGGCAAAGGAGCGAAGCGACGTCTCCGGCATGATGGTGGCGAGCGGCATGCGCCGCACGAGCGCCAGCGCCATGGTCAGCGAGTTCACCTCCATCTGCGGGGTGATCGTCAGCCCCTCGGCATCGGCGGCGCGCTCGACGAGCTGGCGCAGCCCGAAATTTTCGCTCGGCAGCACCAGTGGCAGCGCGGCGACGCGCGCGAAGGCGACATCGCCGCGCGGCAGCAGCTTGCTGTCTGCGCGGGTGATGACGGTCAGCCGGTCCTGGCTTTTCAGGTCGAGCTGCAGCGAGCGCGAGACATGCGTCTCGACGATGCCGAAGCTGATCTGCCCGGCCTCGGCCCAGCGGTGCAGCACCGTCGAGGGCGCCTCGACGATCTGCAGCTTCACGTTGGGAAAAACGTTCGTCCATTCCTCGACCGCGCCGGCGAGGGCTTCGACCAGCGCGCTCGTGTGATTGACCAGCGGCACGGTGCCGATCGTCAGCCGCTGGCCGAGCGCGGATGCTTCGCGCGCCGCCTGAAACGCCACATAGTCGCACTGCTCGACCGCTTCGCCGACGAGATAGGCGAGGGTGTGGGCTTCGGGCGTCGGCTTCAGCCCGGTGCGCTGGCGCTCGAACAGGGGTTTGCCGACCGTGGTTTCGAGCTTGCGCAACTGGTTGGACAGCGCCGGCTGAACGACATGGAGCTTGCGCGCGGCGGCGGTCATGTTGAGCTGGTCGAGCAGGGTCAGGAAATAGCGCATCTGCCGCAGCGTGATCGTCGGTTCATAGAGCACCGACGGGGTCGGCTCCTGCAGGATGCGCTGGAGCGCGCGGACATAGGCTTCGCCCGCCCCATTGCCGGCGATGACCTGGGCGACGACCGGGCTCGAAAGATCTTCCGGCAGGCTGACATGGTCGAGCTGCAGGCGCGACAGGCCGCCCGCCACGAGGCTGCGCGGCGCCAGAAGCGCGAACGGCCGCGCGTCGCGCGACAGTTTTGGAAACGTGCCGACGTCCTCCTCGATGATCACCGGATCAGGCAGGTTGTGCCGGGCGCAGTAACTGCGGGCGTGCTGGGTCTGCGTCGGCAGCAGCGGCGGCAGCAGCAGCCGCAGGCCGCGAAGCGTCTCGAAATCGATCACGCGGCCCTGTTCGGCGTTGCGGTCGAAATTGGTGATCGCGATCCAGTCGTCGTGAAACAGCAACTGATGGTCGGCGCCGTCCTGATCCGCATAGTCGATCACGACTCGCGCGATCTGCGGTGCTTCGCCGGCCGCGCCCGTGGCCTCGTCCGCCGGCGGGTCGGGCCGAAACCGCACCCGCGCCACGACGTCCGGATGGCTCGTGCGCAGGGCGCGGACGGCGAGGCTGGCGGCGCGCGACAGGCGGCCGAGCATGAACTGAAGCGGCGTCGTGATCTCGAGGCGGCGAAACGGCTGCGGCGGATCGGCGGCGAACACCGTCTCCGCCGCCTCGGCGAGCTGCAGCACCGGCTCGACATTCTGGTAGAGCCACCGCGCCGCCTCGCTCGGATAGTGGCCGAGCGGCCCGCGCTGGAACAGCTTGATGCCCAGCTCCTGTTCGAGCAGGTTGAGGTTTTCGCTCAGCGCGGAGGCCGAAATGCCCGCCTGCGCGGCGGCTTCGGCGTGGTTCTTATGCTGGCAGGCCACCACGAAATATGAGAGCTGCCTCAGTTCCATATGTCTCGCCTCTCAAACGCGGAACGCCAGTGGCTGCCGATTGCTGCGGGATGGCGGAGGGATGGCCTGCGAAACGGGGCCGGTCCGGAGCCGGGCTCAAACCGATCTCGAACACAGCCTCGCCCGCCATCTTCCCGGCCCGTCCTTAGCACGAAATGCCGGATCTGCTCAGGATGCGCAAAAGTATTTGATTTTCAATGGTTTTTGCGGGGCGGCAGGTGGCCCTTCGGCGGGGCGCGTGTCGCTGGCGGGAAAAGTCGGTGGTCCGGCCCCATTCTCGGCGGGCGCCGCATCTCGTGCGAGCGTCGGTGCTGATTGCCCGCGAGCGATCCGGCCAATCTTCAGACCGGCGACGCGTATCGATGACGGATTAGTGGGAATGACCGAATGGCGCGCCCGAAAGGATTCGAACCTCTGACCCCCAGATTCGTAGTCTGGTGCTCTATCCAGCTGAGCTACGGGCGCGCATTGTGTCCGCCGGGGATCCGCTGCGATCAGCAACCTCCCGAAGGCGGGCCATAGCTAACGGCTCCGGATTGCGTTGGCAAGGGTCGATTGCGCAGAATGGCAATCTTCAACGGATACCAGCGCAAATTCTTTTGCCGCTAGCGTAAAATTCTTCCCCGATAACCAGACTTCGGGCGGCGAGCGGCCGCGGAAGCCACTTCGCGCGGTGCAGAAACGGCGAATCGGTGAGCGTTCAGGCGCGAAAACGGTTCCGCGCGGCTTCGAGCTGCACCGGCCGGTCCGGGATGCTGATTCGGAACGTGGCGCCGATGGTGCCGTCGACCAGCCGCAGGTCGCCGCCATGGGCGCGCACGAGTTCGGCGGAGATGACGAGGCCGAGCCCGCTGCCGGGGCCGACCGGGGTGTTTTGAAACGCCTCGAACAGGCGCTCGCGGATCTGCGGCGCGATGCCGGGACCGGTGTCGGAGATTTCGATTGTCGCCACGGTTCCCTCGCGCCGGCCGGTGATGCGGATCTGGCGGGCGGGGTGGGCGGCGTTGCTGTCGCTCTCCAGCGCATGAACCGCATTGCGGGCGAGGTTCAGGAAAACGCGAAACAGCTGATCCGGGTCGGCATCGATCATCAGGCCGCCCTCGATGGCCTCGATCCATTCGATCCTGGGCCCGTCGGCTCTGGCATCGAGCCCGACCGATTCGCGGACCTCCCGGATGATCGGCGCGACCGCGACCATCCGCCGATCCGGCGGCGCCTCCTGTGCCCGGCCATAGGACAGGGTCGACTGGCAGAAGGCGATGGCGCGCTCCAGCGAGCGCACCAGCTTGGGCGCAAAGCGCTGCACCCGCGGGTCGGGCACGCCGGCGACCTGATCGGAGATGAGCTGGGCGGATGCCAGCAGGTTGCGCAGGTCGTGGTTGATCTTCGAGACGGCTAGCCCGAGCGCGGCCAGCCGGCTCTTCTGGTGGAGCATCGAGACGAGGTCGCGCTGAAGGTCGGCGAGCTCGTGCTCGGCGACGCCGATCTCGTCGCCGCGCCCGGAAGGGGTGATGATTCGCGCGACGTTCTCCGGGTCCTGGTGGAAGGTCACGAGGTTGGCCGTCAGCTGCCGCATCGGCCGGACGAAGAGATAGTGCAGGGCGAAATAGATCAGCGCCGCCGTCAGCACCACGAGCCCGAGCGAGAGCAGGAGGACATTGATCGAGAAGCGGTACATCGCCTGCTGCAGCGGCGCTTCGTCGACCACCACTTCGAGCCACTGGCCGCCGCGCGGCGCGGGGCCGACGATTCGCATCACGCCGTCGCCGCTGTCGAGCATGGTGCTGAAGGCGTCGATCACCGCCGACCAGGCGGTGATGTTCCGCATGTCGATGTCGCGGTCGATCATCGGCGGCTTGTCGGTGATCGCCAGCAGGCGGCGCTGCTGGCCCATTTTGATGGCGACCGCGTGGGCGTCGATGCTGGCGAGGATCTGGCGGGCGAGCGAATCGGGAACCATGCCACCGGGCGCGCCGTCGAGCACCAGCGCCGCGGTGTTGGCGGCGGCCAGCCGGTCGTTGAGGCGGTTGAGGCGATAATTGGCGATCGAGGGGACGTAGATCAGCACCTCGGCGATCAGCACCAGCGGGATGGTCAGCAGCAACAGCTTCCCCGACAGGCCGAGCCGCCCTCCCGGCTGCGACCGTCTCGATAACTGATGCGGCAGGCGCAATTGGAGCACGAGGTTATCCGTTGTCAGGCCAAAGGCCGGGTTCAAAGCCTCGCTTGATCCCCGCGCCGCGCCCCGTCGCCGCGTCTTCAAGGCCGACGTCCGGCGGCGGTGGCGATTGCAAATCCATCTCGAACAAGTTTACGTCGAAATGCCGGATTTGATGCAGTGGAATGTGCGAAATTTTTGGCGCGGCGGCGTGCCGGTTTTTTTGCGAGCAGCCAAGGCAACCGGCGCCTTCGCGTCGCCGGAACCCGGCCTTCGCGTTTCCGCCGCATCCTCGCGCAAAAATCCCTCAGATCCGGGCGACGAGTTCGATTGACGAAGGGGGGACCGTTGCGTATAAGCCGCACGACTGTCTGCGATAGCCCGGCAACCCCGGGCCGGTTCCATTTGGGGCCATCATCGGGACGACACCTCATCTCTCAACTTGAGCGTTAGCGGAGAACTCCCGTGAAGCGGACTTTTCAACCCAGCAAACTTGTGCGCAAGCGCCGCCACGGATTCCGGGCTCGCCTTAAGACCCTCGGTGGCCGGAAGGTCTTGGCCGCCCGTCGTTCCCGTGGTCGTAAGCGCCTGAGCGCCTGATAGCGTCGCGCACGTTACAGACAACTCAGATCATGGATCGGCTTCGGCAACGGGTGGACTTTCTCGCCGTTGCCAAGGGCGCGCGAATGGCGGCGCCCGCCTTTGTGGTTCAACGTCGCGTTCGCGACGACCACGGCCCGATTCGAGTCGGCTTCACGGTTTCGCGCAAGGTCGGCAGTGCCACCGAGCGAAACCGGGTCCGTCGCAGACTTCGCGAATTGGTGAAGCGGCTCGACGAGCAATCTATGCGACCCCACAGCGATTATGTGCTAGTTGGCCGTCGCGACGCGCTGAAGCGCGACTTTGCAATCATGTTTAATGATCTCCAGGCCGCTCTGGTCCGGCTGGAGCGGCGCGTTGCCCGTGAGGGCGGCGCTGCCACGCCATCAACGCCTTCCTCGCGGGTGCACCGCTCGCCAGCAGAATGACGAGATCTGAATGACGGAAAATCGCAACACTATCCTCGCCATCATTCTGTCAGGACTTGTGCTGCTCGGCTGGCAGTACTTTTTCAACATTCCGCAGATGGAAAAGCAGCGCGCGGCCGAGCAGGCGGCGAAGCTGCAGCAGAGCCAGCAGGTGCAGCCTGCGCCGGCGGCCGGCAATGCAGGCACGCCCGCGGGCCAGCCCGGCGCCGCGCCAAGCCTGAATGCGGGCGGCGCTCCCGCCGCGGCTCCGGTGGACCGCTCGGTGGTGGTCGGCTCGACGCCGCGCATCAAGATCGAGACGCCGCGCGTGTCCGGCAGCATCTCGCTCAAGGGCGCGCGGATCGATGACATCGCCCTCGTCAACTACCGCGAGACGGTGGACCCGAAGTCGCCGGCGATCGTGCTGTTCTCGCCGTCCGGCACCAAGGACGCCTATTACGCCGAGTTCGGCTGGGTCGCGGGCGCCGGCACCTCGGTCAAGGTTCCCGACCAGAACACGGTCTGGCAGCAGCAGGGCACCGGCGCGCTGACGCACACGAGCCCGGTGACGCTGACCTACGACAATGGTGAGGGGCTGGTCTTCCGCCGCACCATCTCGATCGACGAAAACTTCATGTTCACGCTGAAGGACGACGTCGCCAATTCCGGCAGCGCGCCGGTGACGCTTTATCCGTTCGGCCTGATCTCGCGCCACGGCGTGCCGCACACCTCGGGCTACTACATCCTGCACGAGGGCTTTGTCGGCGTGCTCGGCGACGACGGCCTGCAGGAGCACACCTACAAGAATCTCGACGACAAGAAGGTGATGAACTTCAACGTCACAAACGGCTGGCTCGGCATCACCGACAAGTATTGGGCGTCGGCGCTGGTGCCCGACACGTCGGCGCATCTGCAGGCGCGCTTCTCGTCGAACCTCGTCGGCACCGCGCGCACCTATCAGGCCGACTATCTGCTCGATCCGCAGACGATCGCCCCGGGCGCGCAGTCCAGCCTCGAGAGCCGCCTGTTCGCCGGCGCCAAGGAGGCGCGCGTCGTCGGCCTCAACTTCCCGCTGGTCGGCCTCGGCGGCTACAACAAGGCGCTCGGCCTCAACCATTTCGATCTGCTGATCGACTGGGGCTGGTTCTACATCTTCACCAAGCCGATGTTCCTGGCGATCGACGGCCTGTTCCGCCTGTTCGGAAACTTTGGGGTCGCGATCCTGCTGGTGACGGTGCTGGTCAAGGCGATCTTCTTCCCGCTCGCCAACAAGGCCTATGCCTCGATGGCGAAGATGAAGGCGATCCAGCCGCATCTGACCGCGCTGCGCGAACGCTACCCCGACGACAAGCTGAAGCAGCAGCAGGAGATGATGGAGCTCTACAAGAAGGAGAAGATCAATCCGGTGGCCGGCTGTCTGCCGATCGTCATCCAGATCCCGGTGTTCTTCGCCCTCTACAAGGTGCTCTTCGTCACCATCGAAATGCGGCATGCGCCGTTCTTCGGCTGGATCCACGACCTGTCCGCGCCCGATCCGACCAACCTGTTCAACCTGTTCGGGCTGCTGCCATTCGATCCGAGCCACCTGCCGGTGTTCGGGCCGTTCCTGGTGCTGGGTATCTGGCCGATCATCATGGGCCTCACGATGTGGGTCCAGATGAAGCTGAACCCGACGCCGCCGGACCCGACGCAGAAGATGATCTTCGACTGGATGCCGGTGATCTTCACCTTCATGCTGGCGTCCTTCCCGGCGGGTCTCGTGATCTACTGGGCGTGGAACAACCTGCTCTCGGTGCTGCAGCAGGGCATGATCATGCGCCGCAACGGCGTGAAGATCGAACTGTTCGACAACATCAAGGCGACCTTCCGAGGGTCCAAGAAGGCGACCTGACGAAACCACGGGTTCGACCCATCACCGGCTCCCTCGCGGAGCCGGTTTGCTATGAGGCCCAGCGTTTGCCAAAACGGGCGGGCAGTGACGGAGACCGATACGATGACAGCGCAAGACGCAGACACCGCGCAGGATCAGGCCCTGATCGAGCATGGCCGAAAGCTGTTCGCGGGCGACTGGCAGTTCATCTGGGCGTCGCCGTCGATCGAGATGCTGCCGCCGATGGAAGGCGTCGAGGTCGCGTTCGCCGGCCGCTCCAATGTCGGCAAGTCGAGCATCATCAATGCCCTGACCAACCGCAACGCGCTGGCGCGGACCTCGCACACGCCGGGCCGCACCCAGGAATTGATCTTTTTCGACGGGCCGAAGGATGGCGGCCTACGCCTCGTCGATATGCCGGGCTACGGCTATGCGCAGGCATCGAAGACCAAGGTGCTGGCCTGGACCAAGCTGATCCACGCCTTCCTGCAGGGCCGCGCGTCGCTGGCCCGCGTCTACGTGCTGATCGATTCACGGCACGGCCTCAAGGAGATCGATCTTGAGGTGATGAAGACGCTGGATCGCGCCGCCGTCAGCTATCAGATCGTGCTGACCAAGCTCGACCAGCTCAAGCGCGGCGAGATCGAGCAGCGCATCGCCGCGATCAAGGCGGAACTCACGAAGCATCCGGCCGCCTACCCGGAAGTGATCGCGACCTCCTCGCGCACCGGCGCGGGCATGCCCGAATTGCGGGCGGCGATGGTCAAGGTGCTGAAGGAGCGCGGCGCGGCATGACGTCACCGGATTCGTCTTCATCCAACGGCACCGGGCACGGCGCGGTGCGCGCGATGGTCGCGTTTGCGGGGCTGATGGGCGCGGCCGGCGTGGCGCTCGCCGCGGCATCGGCGCACCTGCCCGATGCGAGCCGGCTCGCCGCCGCATCCTCGATGCTGCTGTTTCATGCCAGTGCCGCGATCGGCGCGGCGCTGCTCGCCGAGCGCGGCATCGTCCGCCGTCTGCCCGGTCTGCTCGCCGGTTTCGGGTTCATTCTCGGCACCGGGCTGTTTGCAGGCGACCTTTCGCTGCGGCAGTTCGAGGGCACGATCCTGTTCCCGCGCGCCGCGCCGCTCGGCGGAACGCTCACCATGCTGAGCTGGCTCGTGCTCGCGCTCGCCGCCCTGTGGCCGCGCCGCCGATAACGCGCATTTGCCGGCCGCAACGCTTTGCGGATCAGTCCCGAAGTGATAGCGGTGGAGCCCAGACTTGGCCCTTCCACGTTGAGATTTGCCCGATGGTTGATTCCGCCGACATCACGCCCGACGACCAGGCCCGGATTCTCTCCGAGGCGCTGCCGCACATGCAAAAATACGACGATGAAACCATCGTCATCAAATATGGCGGCCACGCCATGGGCGCAGAGCAGCTCGCCCGCGATTTCGCCCGCGACATCGTGCTTCTGGAGCAGACCGCAATCAATCCGGTGGTGGTCCACGGCGGCGGGCCGCAGATCGCCACCATGCTGCAGCGCCTCGGCATCAAGTCGGAATTCGCCGGCGGCCTGCGCATCACCGATGCCGCGACGATCGAGATCGTCGAGATGGTGCTGGCCGGATCGATCAACAAGCAACTCGTCGGCTACATCAACGAGGCGGGCGGCAAGGCCGTCGGCCTGTGCGGCAAGGACGGCAACATGGTCACCGCCAGCAAGGCGACGCGCACCATGGTCGATCCGGGCTCCAACATCGAAAAGTTCATCGACCTCGGCTTCGTCGGCGAGCCGGAACGGGTCGACCTCACCCTGCTCAACCAGCTCATCGGCCATGACCTGATCCCGGTGCTGGCACCGCTGGCGACCTCGCGGAACGGCCAGACCTTCAACGTCAATGCCGACACCTTTGCCGGGGCGGTCGCCGGCGCGCTGAAGGCCAAGCGCCTGCTGCTGCTGACCGACGTGCCGGGCGTGCTCGACAAGTCGAAGAAGCTGATCCCCGACCTGTCGGTGAAGGATGCGCGCAAGCTGATCGCCGACGGCACGATCTCCGGCGGCATGATCCCCAAGGTGGAAACCTGCATCTACGCGCTCGAAGCCGGCGTCGAAGGCGTGGTCATCCTCGATGGCAAGACGCCGCACGCCGTGCTGCTGGAACTGTTCACCAACCAGGGCACCGGCACGCTGGTCCACAAATGATGCCGCTGCGACGGCTCCGCGCCGCCGCTACTGCGGCGCTCGCCGCAATTGTTGCCGCTCTGGCGGGCACGCCGGCGCGGGCCGACGTCAAGCTCTGCAACCGCATGAGCTATGTCGTGGATGTCGCGATCGGCCTCGACGATCGCGGCACCACAGCGACCTCGGGTTGGTTCCGGCTCGATCCGGCGCAGTGCCGCATCGCGCTGCAGGGCGACGTGTCGGGCAAGGTGCTGCTGCACGCCCGCACGCTGCCGGTCTACGGCGCGCAGCCGGCGCAGGCCGGCACCGAGCGGCTGTGCATCACCAGCGACAATTTTACGATTGCCGCCGCGCGCCAGTGCCGCGGCGCGCAGACGCTCGCGCCCTTCACCGAGATCCGCCCGTCGCAGGCCGAGGATGGCATGCAGGTCGCCTATCTCGCCGAGGACAGCGAGTATGACGACGAACAGGCGCGCCTTGCGGGCATTCAGCGTCTCCTCGTGATCGCCGGCTATGATGCCGCGCCGATCGACGGCGTCGACGGGCCGAAGACCCAGGGGGCGCTGTCGGCTTTCCTGCGCGCGCACAATCTCAGCGCCGAGAGCGTCGCGGGGCCGGACTTTTTCGCCACCATGCTCAAGGCCGTGCAGTCGCCTTCGATCAACGGCTTCGCCTGGTGCAACGACACGCCCTACAAGGTGATGGCCGCGATCGCGACCGATGACGGCAAGACCATCACCAGCCGCGGCTGGTATGGCGTCGCCGCCGGAACCTGCCTGCATCCCGACATTTCCGGGCAGCCTCGGCGGATCTTCTCCTTCGCCGAAGCGGTTGATGCCGGCGGCCAGGCGATGGCGGTCGGCGGCAAGCCGTTGAGCTGGGGCGGCCCGATGCGGCTCTGCACGCGCGAGGCCAAGTTTGAGATCACCGAGCATGACGACTGCGCCGCGCGCGGCCTCACCGGGGCCGGGTTCGCGCAGGTCGGCGCCGGCGGCAAGACCCTTCGCTTCGCGCTGCCGTGACCGGCGGCCGCCTGCCGCGTCACGCTCACTCTGAAACGGCGCGCTGCGCCTTCCATCGGCCCTTTGCGCCGCCAGAATGGTAAGATGTTGTCATGATAGTTTTGAGCAATCCAAAGGCCTCGCGGCCGTTCCACCGGGTCGAGACCTGGGTGTTCGATCTCGACAACACGCTCTATCCGCATCACGTCAACCTGTGGCAGCAGGTCGATGCCCGGATCCGCGATTTCGTCGCCGACCTTCTCAAGATCTCGAAGGACGACGCCTTCCGCCTGCAGAAAGATTTTTACAAGCGCTACGGCACCACGATGCGCGGCCTGATGACTGAATACGGCATCAGCGCCGATGACTTCCTCGCCTATGTCCACGAGATCGACCATTCGCCGCTGGAGCCGAACCCGGCGCTCGGCGCCGCGCTCGAAAAGCTTCCCGGCCGCAAGCTGGTGTTCACCAACGGCTCGACCGGCCATGCCGGCAACGTGCTGGAGCGGCTCGGCATCGCCGGGCATTTCGAGGACGTGTTCGACATCAAGGCGGCCGAGTTCGAGCCGAAACCCTCGCCGCTGACCTATCAGCGGTTTCTGGCGCGCCACGGGGTCGATCCCATGCGCTCGGCGATGTTCGAGGATCTCGCGCGCAATCTCGTGGTGCCGCACGAGCTTGGCATGACCACGGTGCTCGTCGTGCCGGATGGGGCGGCAACGGTTGTGCGCGAAGACTGGGAGCTGGAAGGGCGCGATGCCGCCCATGTCGATCACGTCACCGACGATCTCGGCGCGTTCCTCCAGCGCCTGCCGTAGCGTCTTCCGCGCGCGGCAATCGGCCGTTCTGCTTGACTCCGAACCCCTGAATTTGGAAAAAAGCGTCCCCGTTCTGGCTCACTCCGTTCTTTCAAGGGAACCACCATGTCGATTGCGGCGCTCGAGACCACCATCAACGCCGCCTTCGAGGCCCGCGAAAATGTCCATCCCGGCACCAGAGGCGAGATCCGCGATGCGGTGACGCAGGCGCTCGACCTGCTCGACCGCGGCGAGGTCCGGGTCGCCAGCCGCGACGCCGACGGCAAGTGGCAGGTTCACCAGTGGCTGAAGAAGGCCGTGCTCCTGTCCTTCCGCCTCAACGACATGGCGCTGATCAGCGGCGGGCCGGGCAAGGCCAACTGGTGGGACAAGGTGCCGTCGAAATTCGAGGGCTGGAGCGAGGAGCAGTTTCGCGCCGCCGGTTTCCGCGCCGTGCCGGGCGCGGTGGTGCGCCGCTCGGCCTTCATCGGCAAGAACGTCGTGCTGATGCCGTCCTTCGTCAATCTCGGCGCGTTCGTCGACACCGGCACGATGGTCGACACCTGGGCGACGGTCGGCTCCTGCGCGCAGATCGGCAAGAACGTCCATATCTCCGGCGGCGTCGGCATCGGCGGCGTGCTGGAGCCGCTGCAGGCCGGGCCGGTCATCATCGAGGACGACTGCTTCATCGGCGCGCGCTCGGAAGTCGCCGAGGGCGTCGTCGTCCGTCAGGGCGCGGTGCTGGCGATGGGCGTGTTCCTCGGCGCATCGACCAAGATCGTCGACCGCGCCACCGGCGAAACCTTCATCGGCGAAGTGCCGCCCTATTCGGTGGTGGTGCCGGGCGCGTTGCCGGGCAAGCCGCTCGCCGATGGCGCGGCCGGCCCCTCGACCGCCTGCGCCGTGATCGTCAAGCGCGTCGATGAGCGCACCCGCTCCAAGACCAGCATCAACGAACTTTTGCGCGACTGATTTTTTTGCGCGCGCCCGTCCGATAAAAAATGCCCGGCTTGCTGCCGGGCATTTTTGTTTTCACGCGCCTGTTCGATGAGACGCTAATAGGTCTCGACGTGGTAGCGGCCGCCCTCGCGCATCACCGATTTCGTCTGCGCCCAATCGACATTGGCGAGGCGGCAGATATCGGCGAAGGCTTCGTCGACGCCGCTCTCCATGCCCTTGAGGCCGCAGATGTAGACATGCGTGTTGCCGTCGCCGAGCATCGTCACCACCTGCGCGGCTTCGGAGCGGATGCGGTCCTGCACATAGGTGCGTGGCTCGCCCGGCACGCGCGAGAAGCACAGATACTTGCCGAGCAGCCGGTCCGGCACCTTTTGCAGCGGGCCGAAGTAAGGGAGCTCCTGCGGGCGGCGCGCGCCGAAGAACAGCAGCATCCGCCCCGGCGCTTCCGGCATCGCGCGGCGGCGGCGCTCGGTGAAGGCGCGGAACGGCGCCGAGCCCGTGCCGGTGCAGATCATCACGATGTTGGCGGCGGGATCGTTCGGCAAAAGGAAGGTCGCGCCGAACGGGCCGGTGACTTCGACCTTGGCGCCGCGCGGCAGGTCGCACAGATAGTTTGAGCAGACGCCGCTGCCCTCGCGCTTCACGGTGAGGGCGAGGTTGTTGGTGTTCGGCCGCTCGCCGTCGCGGGAGCTGGCGATCGAATAGAGCCGCACGCGATGCGGCACGCCGTTTTCATCGACGCCCGGCGGCACGATGCCGATGCTCTGGCCCTCAAGAACCGGGAAGGCGTGGTCGCCGAAATCCAGAATGATGTGGCGCACATCGTTCTCGGCATCGGCCTCGGTCAGGCGAAAGTTGCCGGTGACGGTGGCGACCGCCGGCTTGCCGCGATTGTAGAGATTGACGGTGGCCTTGCTGGCGGAATGCGGCGCGACCGCCTTGCCGCCGAGCCCCTTGCGCGCTTCCGTAAGCAGCGCGCCGACTTCGTCCTCCAGCGCCTCGATGGCCTCGGAGGCATCGCCGCCCGCGATCTCTTCCTGTGGCGGCAGCTCGTCCCATGAAAACTGCTCGTCGATGGAATAGGGCGTCGTCACCACGCGCCAGTTGTCGATCGCCCCGGTCGGGCAGGGCGCGATGCAGTCCATGCAATAGTTGCAGACATCGGCCTTCACCACATAGTTGTTGTCGTCATGGGTGATGGCGTCGATCGGGCAGGTCTCTTCGCAGGTGTTGCAGCGAATGCAGATCTCCGGATCGATCAGGTGCTGCTTCTTGAGGGACGTCGCTTGCAGTGCTGTCATGTGGTCCGCTCCGTGGAGCATCCTTGGAAGCATGTTTGCGTCATGGCGAGGTCCGTTCTGGCCATGCACGTCCTGACCCATGCGGATCAGGAAGAGGAAAGATGCCCGGCGCGCGGCCGGGCATGATCCGCCGAGGCGGCCTTAGGCCGCGATCTGCACATATTCGAAGTCGCCCGGCTTGTTGTCGATGCCGACCTTCGGCGGCGCGATCCAGCTTGCGAACTTGCCCGGCACCATCACCGGCTGCATCAGCGAGGCGATGAAGTCGCCGTCGTCGCTCGACGGCAGATACTGGTCGCGCACCTTCTGCCACTCGCCCTCGCTGAGCAGCACGCCCTTCGGCGTCGCCTGCACGTTGGCGAATTCGCCGATCTGGCGGTGGAAGGCAGTGTGCGGCAGCTCCAGCCGGAAGTTGATGCCGGCCTTCTCGATGATCTTGTTCCAGCGTTCGACGCCCTTGGCGCAGTCCGCCGTGTAGTCGTCGCGCAGGCGCATGTTGAGGGCGGTCAGCGCCGGCTCGTCGACCAGCGTGATCGCGCCGTTCACCAGCTTGAGCACCGGATAGGTGTCGCTGGTCAGGCGGTGGTCGTCCTCGATCTTGGTTTCCTGGAAGCGGCCCTTGAGCCCGGCATTGTAGAAGTTCGCGGCGTTGGTCGAGACTTCGGAGCCGAACAGGTCGAGCGAGAGCGAGTAGTGCAGGTTCATCTTCTTCTGCATCGTCGGCAGGTCGATGACGCCGAGCGCCCGCACGCCTGCGATGTCATTGGGGTCCTCGATGCCGGCCGCCTTCATCGCCTCGCAGGTTCGCTGCAGCACGCGGCCGACGCCGGTTTCGCCAACGAACATGTGGTGCGCTTCTTCGGTGAGCATGAAGCGGCAGGTGCGCGACAGCGGATCGAAGCCCGATTGCGCAAGGCTCTCGAGCTGCATCTTGCCGTCGCGATCGGTGAAGAAGGTGAACATGAAGAACGACAGCCAGTCCGGCGTCGCCTCGTTGAAGGCGCCGAGCATGCGTGGCGCATCCGCGTCGCCGGAGCGGCGGCGCAACAGGTCGTCGGCCTCCTCGCGGCCGTCGCGGCCAAAGTATTTTTGCAGCAGATAGACCATCGCCCAGAGGTGGCGGCCTTCCTCGACATTGACCTGGAACAGGTTGCGCATGTCGTAGAGCGAAGGCGCGGTCTTGCCGAGGTGGCGCTGCTGCTCGACGGAGGCCGGCTCGGTGTCGCCCTGGATGACGACGAGGCGGCGCAGCATCGCGCGATACTCGCCGGGCACTTCCTGCCAGGCCTTCTCGCCCTTGTGCTGGCCGAAATTGACCTCGCGGTTTTCATCCTGCGGCGCGAGCAGAATGCCCCAGCGATATTCCGGCATCTTCACGTAGTCGAATTTCGCCCAGCCCTTGGGGTCGACGCTGATCGCCGTGCGCAGATAGACGAGCGATTCCTGAAAGCCCTCCGGGCCCATGTCGTTCCACCAGTCGAGATAGCCGGGATGCCAGCCCTCCAGCGCCTTCAGCACCTGGCGGTCTTCCGACAGGTTGACGTTGTTCGGGATCTTGGTTGAGTAATCGACGTTCATGAGGTTCATGGCGTGCTCCCTTGGCATTCTTGCTTGGCGGATGTCCCTCGGCGGATGTCCTTGGCGTTCGTGCCCGGGAAAGTGCCCGAGGATGCGCACGGCCGGAACGTTCCGGCCGTGACGCGGCATACGTTCAAACGCGCGTCATATCGAATTGCGGGCGCTCGCCGGTGCCGTAGCGCCGCAGCGCGCCGTTCTCGCCCACGGCGTTGGGGCGCTGGAAAATCCAGTTCTGCCACGCGGTGAGGCGGGCGAAGATTTTGGATTCCATCGTCTCCGGGCCGACGAAGCGCAGGTTGGCCTCCATGCCGGTGAGCGAGTCCGGCGAGAAGCTGGTGCGCTCTTCGAAGAAGACGCGCACTTCGTCGTCCCAGTCGATGTCGTCGAGGGCGAAGGTGACGAGGCCGAGTTCTTCCGCGGTCTCGGCATCGAGCGGCTCGCCGATCTTTGCCCTTGCGTCCTCGACCTGCGAGGGGTCGGCCTGAAAGCGCGATTGGAGCCGCGTCAGGCCATGGCTCATCGGATAGGGGCCGAAGTTCGCCGTGCTCAAGACGATCGCCGGCGGGGCGCGGTTGTCGCCGTCCTTCTGGCCGATCAGCATGTAGGAGCGATCGGCCGCGAAGACGAGTTCGGCGAGGGTGCCGACGAAGCACGAACCCGGCTCGACGAGGGCGACCAGGGTGCGCGAGGTGACGTCGATGCGCTTGAGCACGCGCTTCCAGTAATGGCGGATCTCGTTGGCGAGCCAGTGGTTCTGCTTGGCTTCGAGCAAGGCGTCGCAGGCGAGCACGTGGCCGGCGTCGCCGTCGTTGTCGTAGTGGGTCTTGAAGACGAGCATGGCGATGCCGAGCTCGTTGATGCGCAGGTGCAGGATCGCGTCGTCGAGTTCGCGCGCAACCTTGAGCGGCCAGAACTCGGCGCCCTGCGCGACGACCTCGGCCATGTCCGCCGGCGGCGCTTCGGTCGGGGCCTTGATCGAGATCGTGGCAATGCGCCTGTCGCGGTCGACCTCGACATTGACGTGGCTGTAGCTGACGCCGTTCTCGGCGAATTCGCGCGTGAGCGGCGTCAGCTTGACGCCGGGGCCGTCGCCATTGCGCGGCGAGGCGCTGGCGAATTCCTGCGCGCGCGCGGCGACGAGCGCATCGAGCTTGCTGTTCGGCGCGATCTCGTCGACGAGCCGCCACTGCACCGCGCGCCGGCCCTTGACGCCTTCCTCGATGGTGCAGAAGAAGTCGGCATGGTCGCGGCGCACCTTGCGCTTGTCGACGACGCGGGTGAGGCCGCCGGTGCCCGGCAGCACGGCCAAAAGCGGCACTTCCGGCAGCGCGACCGCCGCCGAGCCGTCATCGGCGAGAATGATGTGATCGGCTGCCAGCGCCAGCTCATAGCCGCCGCCCGCCGCCGTGCCGTTCACGACGCAGATGAAGCGCTGGCCGGAATTTTCGCTGGAATCCTCGAAGCCGTTGCGGGTCTCGTTGGTGAATTTGCAGAAGTTGACCTTGTGCGCATGGGACGCGCCGGCCAGCATGCGGATATTCGCGCCGGCGCAGAACACGCGGTTCTTGCCCGAGCGCAGCACCACGGTCTTGACCTCGGGATGCTCGAAGCGCAGGCGCTGGACCGCGTCCGCCAGCTCGATATCGACGCCGAGATCGTAGGAATTCATCTTGAGCTGGTAGCCCTCGAACAGGCCGCCATCCTCATCGACGTCCATGGTGAGCGTCGCGACCGGCCCCTCGACCGCCAGCGACCAGTGCCGGTAACGCGACGGGTCGGTCTGAAAGTCGATGCGCTCCGCACCGTTCGCGAGCTTGCGATCCTCACCTGCCATAGGACGCCTCATTCTTCATTCTGCGTGGGGCCTGATGGCATGAACCATATTGCACAATAGTTCGTCGGTCCAGCGTCATAAAATCAAAAGCTGCACTTTTTTGCATGTTGGCCCGGTTCCGGGCCGAGCCGGATCGCGGCCGGTCCCGCCTCAGGCGTGTTTCGGCACGCGCCTACACTCCGCCGCAGCTTTGCCACCGGATAGCCATGGACGAACGCGCCTGCCGGCTCCGTGCACGGACGGGCCAGAACCTCGTCGAGTTCGGCCGCGGCCTCCTGCAGCAGCCGTCCGACCGCGCGCGGGCGGCCAAGCCTTTGTTTCAACGCGGCATTCGCGATCTGGATGCAGGCCCGCAGCAGCAGACGGTCGCGCCCGCCCTGCGGCGCCGCGGCCCAGACCGCCTCGAGAATCTCATGCGCTTCCCAGAAGAAGCCGGCATCGTGCAGCGCGAGGCCGTAAATCAGCGCAGGGTGATCGAGCGGAACGAAGCCGTTGAAACGATCGGGCACCAGCGCCTTGACCGGGGCCAGCGCCTCAAGGTCGGGCCCGGCAATTTTGCCCGGAACATAACTCCAGCGCGGCAGCGCAAAAGCTGCGCTGCGCGGCGGGATCATGCGGCGTCGTCCAGCGTCCCCTCGCCGTGAAGCCGCAGCAGGCGATTGCAGAAGTCGCCGAGCACGGCGACGGTTTCTTCAACGGCCTCGCGGTGCGGCGAATGGCCGACGCCCGGCATCAGCGTGACGTCGACGGGGCAGTAGCATTCTTCTTTGGCGATCTCGATCTGGCGCGGCGTGCCGTACTGGTCGCCCTCACCCTGCACGATCGCGACCGGGACGCGGATATAGGCGAGATACTCGGAGATATCCCAGTCGCGAAACGCCGGATCGAGCCAGGCGTCGTTCCAGCCATAGAAGGCGTTGTCGACGTTCTTGTGCCAGCGCGCGAGCTTGTCGCGCAGGTCGGTCTGTTCATAGGTCGTCCTGATCGCGGCGATCGACTGCACAGAGACATCCTCGACGACGAAATGCGGCGCGATCAGCCCGACGCCGCGCACGCGGTGGTCCTGCACGCCGCCGGCATAGACCGCCGCGATCGAAGCGCCGTCGGAGTGGCCGATCAAGATGCCACGGCGAAAGCCGATGGAATCGAGAACGCGCGGCAACACCTGCAGGGCCTCGATGCTCATATAGTCGAGCGGCCGCGGCAATTCCGCCGGGCTCGATGCGCCATAGCCCGCGCGCGAATAGGCGAACACGCCGGCGCCGGTGGCTTCGGCGAGACGTTCGGGAAACTCGCCCCACAGGTTTGCCGAGCCAAGGCCTTCATGCAGCAAAACGATGGTGGGCGCGTCCGACGGCGATGGTCCGATCATGCGGAATTCCAGTTCGGTCGCACCAATTCGCAGCGTCCCGGACGGGGCCAGTCTCATCGTCAGTCTCCTCAACCAGTGGCCGAAAGGGGCGCGCGTCAGGTCGGGTCGCGCAATTTGAAACGCTGGATCTTGCCGGTCGCAGTCTTCGGCAGACTGTCGGCAAACGCGATCCAGCGCGGATACTTCCAGGGTCCGATCTTCTGCTTCACATGCTCCTTGAGCGCGGCTTCGAGATCGGCCGTCGGTGCGGCGCCATGCAGCACGATGAAGGCTTTCGGCTTGAGCAGGCCATCGGCATCGGCGGCGGGCACCACGGCGGCTTCGAGCACGGCCGGATGGGTGATCAGCGCGCTTTCGACCTCGAACGGCGAGACCCAGATTCCCGAGACCTTGAACATGTCGTCGGCGCGGCCGCAAAACACATAGCGACCGTCGGTGTCGCGAATATACTTATCGCCGGTGCGCGTCCAGCCGCCTTCAAACGTCGTGCGGCTTTTGCTGCGCTGATTCCAATAGCCCTCCGCCGCCGACGGACCATTGACCAGCATCTCGCCGACCTCGCCATCGGCGACGTCATCGCCGTTCTCGTTGACGAGGCGGACGTGATAGCCCGGCACGGCGCGGCCCGACGTGCCGTAGCGGATGTCGCCCGGCGCATTCGAGAGAAAGATATGCAGCATTTCGGTCGAGCCGACGCCGTCCAGAATGTCGACGCCGAACCGTTCCTTCCACGTCGCGCCGACATGCTCGGGCAGCGCCTCGCCCGCCGAGGTGCAAATCCGCAAGCCGGGAAAGCGCGGTTCGTCACGGAAGGTTTCGTCGCCGAGCATTGCAGCGAACAGCGTCGGCACGCCGTAAAAAATGCTGGCATTGTGCTTGCGCATCAGGCCGAACATTGCCGCCGGCGTCGGGCGATCGGAATGCAGGACGGTGGTGGCGCCGACCGACATCGGGAAGGTGAGCGCATTGCCGAGCCCGTAGGCGAAGAACAGCTTTGCCGCCGACAGGCAGATGTCGTCCTCGCGAATGCCGAGCACCTGTTTTGCATAGGTTTCGGTGGTGGCCGCGATATTGGAGTGGACGTGGCGCACGCCCTTCGGCGCGCCGGTCGAGCCGGACGAGTAGAGCCAGAAGGCCGGCTCGTCGGGATGGGTGTCGACCGTCTCGAAGGCTTCGCTCTCGCGCGCCAGTTCGTCCGCAAGCAGAAGATAGCCATGGCCGTCATCGCCCGAGACGACGACGTGCCGGAGATCCGGCATCCGGCCGAGCAGATCCCTGACGACGGGTAGCAGCGCCGCCGACACGAACAGCACCTGCGCGCGGGAGTCGGCCAGCACATAGGCATATTGCTCGGCCGTGAGCAGGGTGTTGAGCGGAATCGGGATCACCCCGGCGCGCATCGCGCCGAGAAAGACGACCGGGAGGTCCACTGTATCGAGCATGATCAGGGCGACGCGCTGCTCGCGGCGGACATCGAGACGGCGCAGCAGATTGGCCAGTTGCCCGGTCTTCGCCTGCAGCTCGCGATAGGTCAGCCTAGTGCAGGAGTCGATGAAGGCGGTCTTGTCTCCGCGCCCGGCGGCAATGTTGCGATCGAGAAGATAGGTCACAGCGTTGTCGGCGGCCGCTACGCTCTGCGTGACTGCCGGGCGAACGTCATCAAGTCCATCGAGATCGCCGGTTGCCATGACGTCTCCCCTCGTATCTTTTTAGAATTATAATTCATATAAGAAGCCGCAGTCGCCTTGCTGTCAATCATTTTCAGAATTATGTTTCAGGGGATGCAACCGGCGCTGATCACCTGTATTCCGCTGAGCATCAGGGTTCGCACGAAGGTGGAGTTGACCGACCAACATGGCTGAGACGTCGACCTCCGAAATTGATTTTCTCGAGCAGCTGGGCCAGCGGGTCCGCACCATGCGCGGGCTGCGGGGCATGTCGCGAAAAGTGCTGGCGCGGGTTTCCGGGATTTCCGAGCGCTACATCGCCCAGCTCGAAAGCGGCAAAGGCAACGTCTCCATCGTGCTGTTGCGGCGCGTCTCCGACGCAATGGGCGCGCATCTGGAGGATCTCATTCCCTCGGCGGAGATGCCGGAGGACTGGCAGATCATCCGCGACCTGATGCGCGGCGCGACGCCGGCGCAGATCGCCTATGCCAAGGATGTTTTGACCGGGCAGGGCGCAGGCGCGCAGTTGCCGCAGCACCGCGGTTTCGCCGGGGTGGCGCTGATCGGCCTGCGCGGCGCCGGCAAGTCGACCCTCGGGCGGCGGCTGGCAGAGCGCGCCGGCTGGCGCTTCGTCGAGCTCAACAAGGAAATCGAGAACCAGAACGGCCTGTCGATCGCGGAGATCATCGCCCTCTACGGCCAGGAGGGGTTTCGCCGCATGGAGCAGTCGGCGTTGACCGGCCTGCTCGCGCAGAAGGAATTGATGGTCCTTGCGACCGGTGGCGGGATCGTCTCTGAGCCGCTGACCTTCGATCGGGTGCTGTCGTCCTTCTATACGGTGTGGCTGAAGGCTAAGCCCGAAGAGCACATGGCGCGGGTGCGCAAGCAGGGCGACTTGCGCCCGATGGCGGACGAGCGCTCGGCGATGGATGAGCTGCGGACGATTTTGCTCAGCCGCGAGCCGCTCTATGCCCGTGCCGCGGCCTGTGTGGACACCGCGGGGCTGTCGGTGGAAGACGCCGCGGAGCGGCTGATCGACGCGGTTGCCCCGCTGATCAGCCAGGTCGAGGCGCGCGCGGTCGCCTCCTGACGAAGGGCTCGCGCATCACACGCCAAGATGGCGCTCCAACAGTTCGGGCTCGGCAGCGAGTTTCGCCGGCGGGCCGTCGAACACGACGCGGCCTTTCGACAGCAGCAGCGAGCGGTCGGCAAGTTTCGCCAGGCTGCGAAAGTCCTTGTCGACGACGATGGTGGCGATCCCTTCGTTGCGGATCAGGCTGAGCGTCCGCCAGATCGTTTGCGCGACCAGCGGCGCGAGGCCTTCGGTGGCCTCGTCGATCAGCAGCAGATCGGGATTGGTCATCAGCGCCCGGCCGATGGCGAGCATCTGCTGCTCGCCGCCGGAGAGCTGATGTCCGCCATTGTCGCGCCGCTCATGGAGTCGCGGAAACAGGTCGAAAATCCGCTGCAGTGTCCAGGCCTGCCGGCCGTCGACGCCGGGGCGCGCGGCCATGATCAGGTTTTCCGTGACGGTGAGGGAGCCGAATACGCTACGCCCCTCCGGCACCAAGGCCGCGCCGGCGAGCGCCATGTCCTCAGGCGAGGCGCCGCGCATGTCGCGCCCTGCGAAGGTGATGGTGCCGCGGCGATCGTCGACCAGCCCCATCAGCGAGCGCAGCAAAGTGGTCTTGCCCATGCCATTGCGGCCGAGCAGCGCGACCTGCTCGCCGCGCGTGATCGTCAGGTCGATGCCGTGCAAAATCTGGCTCGCGCCATAAAAAGCTTCGAGCTGTTGGACAGCGAGCAGCGCAGTCACGCCTCTGTTCCTTCTTCGCCGAGATAGGCCGTGCGCACGGCTGGGTGGGCGCGGACTTCCGATGGCCAGCCGCTGGCGATGACGCGGCCATCGGCCATCACCGTGAGGCGGTCGGCGAGCTCGAACACCGCGTCCATGTCGTGCTCGACGATCAGTACCGCGCGGCCCGTCTTGAGCGATTTGATGAGATCGACGATGCGCCGCGCCTCGCCCTGGCCCATGCCGGCGAGCGGCTCATCGAGCAGAATGATGCGCGGATCGGTGGCAAGCACCATGGCGATTTCGAGCTGGCGCTGTTCGCCATGGCTGAGATGGCTGGCGGTGATGCCCGCACGCTCGGTCAGCCCGGCCAGTGCCAGCGCCTCGCCCGTGCGGGCGTTGACGCCGTCGTCGGCATGGACGCCGCCGAACATTTTGAGCGGCCTTGCCGAATGCGCCTGTGCCGCGAGGCGGACATTTTCGTGCGTCGTGAAGTCGGAGAAGATCGTTGTCTTCTGATAGGAACGGCCGACGCCCGCCTTGGCGCGGCGGTGCGGCGGCTGCCGCGTCAGCGACGTCGCGCCAAGAAAGATATCGCCGCCGCTCGCGCTGAGGTCGCCGGAGAGAAGATTGATCAGCGTGGTCTTGCCGGCGCCATTCGGGCCGATCACGGCGTGGATTTCGTTGACGTGGACTTCAACCGAAACGTCGGAGACCGCGCGCAGGCCGCCGAAGTGGCGATGCAGGCCGACGGCGCGCATCGCGGGCCCGGCGGAAGAAGTGCTGGTCAGCTCAGCCATGCGCGCCTCCGCCTTGCGTCGCTTCGGACTTCGCCGGCGGGGCCGGTTTTGTCGTGCGCCCGAGCACGTGTGGCAGCAACTGGCGCAGCCCGCTCGGCATCGCGATCACCAGCACGATGACGACGATGCCTTCGATCAGCTTCCAGTACTCGGTCGTCGCCTTGAGCACCTCCTCGAGGCCGAGCAGCACCAGCGCGCCGAGAAGTGGTCCGGTCACCGAGCGCAGTCCGCCGATCAGCACCATCACGAGCGCGGTGGCCGAGACGTGCCAGCCGAGCATCTGCGGCACGACGAAGCCGAATTGCGCGGCGGCAAAGTAGCCCGCGAGCCCGGCAAGCGCGCCGGAAATCACGAAGGCGGTGAGGCGGATCTGGAACACCGGAAAGCCGAGCGCGCGGACGCGGCGCTCGTTGTCGCGTGTCGCCGCCAGCGCATGGCCGAACGGCGAGCGCACCAGCATCGACAGCACGGCAATGGTGACGACGAGCGCGGCGAGCACCGCGAAGTAAAAGGTGATCGGCTTGTCGAGATCGAACAGCTGATAGCCGGCGATGGCAAGCTCGGGCTTGGTATTGATGAACATGCCGTCGGAGCCGCCGGCGAACTGGTTGTCGAAGAACAGGAAGAACAGCATCTCGCCGAAAGCGAGCGTCACCATGATGAAGTAGATGCCGCGCGTGCGCAGCGCGAGCGCGCCGATGATGAGCGCCGCAAAGGCCGTGACGAGGAGGGCGAGCGGCAGCGTCCACCATAGCGCGGCTGGATCGTAGCCCGGCGTCGCCAGCGCCAGCACATAGCCGGACAGGCCGAAGAAGGCGCCGTGGCACAGGCTGACCAGGCCGCCATGGCCGACGACGAGATTGAGCGCCATCGCCAAAATGCCCATGATGAACACCTTGGCGGCGAACTGGGCATAGTAGGCGGGAACGAGGAAGGGCAGCGCGATCGCCGCCGCAAGGCACACCGCGCCGATGAACCACCATTGCCGGTCGGACTGCATGTTCACGGGTCAGATCTCCCGCCGGCCCAAAATGCCGTTGGGGCGCCAGATCAGAACGGCGGCCATCAGCACATAGATCAAAATACTTGCGACCCCCGGAAAGAAAACCTTGCCGAAGGTATCGGTGAGGCCGATCAGCAGCGCGCCGATCAGCGCCCCGGCAATCGAGCCGAGGCCGCCAAGCACGACGACGACGAAGGACAGGATCAGCATGCCGTCGCCCATGCCGGGGAACACCGTTGAGATCGGCGCGACGACCGCGCCGCCGAAGGCCGCAAGCGCGATGCCGACGGCAAAGACGTAGCGGTTAACGACGTCGAACCGGATGCCGAGCACGCGGGTCATTTCGCGGTTCTCCGCACCGGCGCGGACGATCATGCCGATCTTCGTATAGCGTATGACGTAGAAAATGATCGCCGCAACGATCAGGCAGAACGCGCAGATCGCAAGGCGGTAGATCGAGTAGGACAGGTTGTCAGTGAGCTGGATCGTGCCGCTCAGCCAGGCGGGCGGCGGCACCGAATGCACGTCCTTGCCGAACAGGAGCTGGCGCAGTTCATCGAGCACCAGAATGACGCCGAAGGTCAGAAGCACCTGCGCGAGGTGGTCGCGGCCATAGAGGCGCTTGACCAAGAACGCCTCCATCAGCCAGCCGATGCCGAAGGCGATCACCACGCTGCCGAGCAGGGCGATGCCGAAATTGCCGGTATAGGTGGCGATCCAATAGGCGAGGTAAGCGCCGATCATGTAGAAGGCGCCGTGGGCCAGATTGATGATGCCGAGAATGCCGAAGACGAGGGTGAGGCCGCTGGCAACGAGGAACAGGACCATTCCATATTGAATGGCGTTCAGAAGCTGGACGCCGAAGGTTGCAAGGTCCATACGAAAAATCCTGTCACGTCCGACCGGACGGACTTTGGGCGCGCATCAGCCGGTGGATGGAGCCCCGGCCCGAGGCGCGCGAAGCAATGAGGCGAGCGGCGCAGGCCTTCCCGCGCCGCCGCCACTGGCTCAGCTCAGTTTGCAGCCGCGCGCCGGATCATCGACATTGGCCTGCGCGACCGAGACGTATTCGTTCCGCCCGTTGCGGACCTCGCGCAGATAGATGTTCTGAACCGGGTTGTGGGCCTTGTTGAAGCTCAGCGGGCCGCGCGGGCTGTCGAGCTTGGCTGCGCCCATCGCTGCGATCATCTTGTCGCGCGCCTTGTCGTCGCCGCCGACCGCGGAAAGGCCGACATCGAGCAGCGCGGCCGCGTCATAGCCCTGCACGGCGTAGATGTCGCCGTCCTGACCGGTCCGCTGCTTGAACGCCTTGAGGAAGGCGAGGTTGGTCGGGTTGTCGAGGTTGTCGGCGTAGTGCAGCGTGGTGCGCAGGCCGTTGGCCGCCTCGCCCTGCGCCGGGATGGTGCCGTCGGTGAGGAAGCCGGAGCCATAGAGCGGGATGGTCTTGCCGAGGCCCGCCGCGACGTAATCCTTGACGAACTTAACTGCGCCGCCGCCCGCGAAGAAGGCATGGACGGCATCGGGCTTCAGCGTCGCGATGCGGGTGATCAGCGCCTGGAATTCGACTTCGGGGAAGGGCAGCGTGAGCTCTTCCACCACCTTGCCGCCGGCTTGCGTAAAGCCTTCCTTGAAGGCGTTCATCTGCTCGGCGCCCGCGGTGTAGCGCCAGGTGATGGTCGCGACATTGCGATGGCCGGCATCGAACATCACCTTGCCCATCGGGAAGTTCGGCTGCCAGTTCGAGAACGAGGTGCGGAAAATATTTGGCGCGCAGGCGGGGCCAGTCGCGTCATTTGCTCCCGCATTCGGGATGATCAGAAGTGTCTTGGTGTCACGTGCGACCTTGACCATCGCCATGGCGACGCCCGAATGCACCGTGCCGACCACGACGTCGGCCTTCTCGCGGCCGACCAGACGGTTCATGTTGTCAGTGGCGGCTTCGGGTTTGGATTCGTCGTCGACCTGCACGAAAGCAATTTCGCGGCCGCCGAGCTTGCCTCCCTTCTGCTGCACGTAGAGCCTGAAGCCTTCGTCAATGAACTGGCCGAGCTTGGCATAGGTCCCGGTGTAAGGCAGCATCATGCCGACCTTGAGCGGTGCCTGCTGGGCGATGGCGGGGGAACGAAGTGGCGAGGCGACCGCGAGCGTTGCGGCTCCGGCGGCGCCGGACAACAAAGCGCGGCGGGTCACGAGCGGCGGGCGCGTGATAACGGGCATGGCGTAACTCCCTCTGTCTTTGCTTGTTTGATTTTTGGTCGTTATTTGTTGATCGCAGAATAGGTCGCAGTCGTTCAGGTGCCGGCCCGGCGAGCCGAAGACGTCCTCCCCGTTTCGACTTGCCAAAATGCCCTGCGCGCCAAATTGGCAGTCATCTTAATTCTCGCTTTTGCCGGTTTGCAAGAAACTCATGGTTTGCCGCCGCGGCCTATGACGCCGCGCGCTGCTGCGCGAGCGTCTCGCCAAGGCCGATCCAGTCGGGCGAGCTATCGTCATTGAGGCGATCGATCTCGCCGGCGCGGTTCGACAGCACCGCGAGCTGGTTGATGTAGCCCTTGTCGGTGATCTCGCCGGTGTCGACCGAGGGCGGATCGGCGAGCAGCAACGCGCGCGTCGCATAGGATGCGGAGCCGCCGTTCTGCGCCTTGAGGCGCGTCAGGCCCTGCGCGACAGCCTCGCGGACGGCGGGGTGGCGCAGCGTCTCTGCGGTGCCGGCGGTTTCCGGCAGGCCGGCGAGGGCGCGGCAGGCGGGCAGATTGGGGAAGACGAGGAAACGCACCTCGTCGCGGCCGTGGCCGGTGACGACGATGTCCTGCGCGACCGGGGCGAGCGCGGAAATGCCGGCGACGCGGACATTGCCGACATTGACCCAGGTGCCCGAGAAGAGCTTGAAGTCCTCGCTGATGCGGCCGTCGAAGAACAGTCCGGCCTCCGGCCGGTCCGGGTCGGCAAAACGCACGGCGTCGCCGATGCGATAGAAGCCCTCCTCGTCAAAAGCCTGTTTCGTCAGATCGGGCGCGCGCCAGTAGCCCGGCGTGACATTGGCGCCGCGCACCCGCACCTCGAGCTTGTTGCCGCTCGGCACCAGCTTCAATTCCGTGCCCGGCACGGGCACGCCCATGTTGCCGGACCGCTCCGCCCTGAAATGGCAGTCGGTGGCGAGCGGCGCGGTTTCGGTCGAGCCCCAGGCCGAGACCATCAGGATCGGCCGCCCGATAGTTTGGACGGCCAGCGCCTCGAGGGCTTCCCACAGTGCTTGCGGCAAGGCTGCGCCGGCATAAAAGACGAACTTGACGCCGGCGAAGAAGCGCCGACGCAACTCGTCGTCCGCCTGCAGCGCGGCGATCAGCATGTCGAAGCCGCGCGGCACGTTGAAGTAGACCGTAGGAATGACGCTGCGCAGATTGGCGAGCGAGGTCGGAAACAATGGCGGCGCGGGTTTGCCGGCATCGATGTAGAGGGTGCCGCCGTTGCGCAGCACCATGTTGAAGTTGTGGTTGGCCCCGAAGGTGTGGCTCCACGGCAGCCAGTCGAGGATGACGAGTTCGGTGTCGTTGAGGAACGGCCAGACCTGCGCCTTTGCCGCCTGGCTCGATGTCAGCATCCGCTGCGTGTTGATGACGGCCTTGGGCGCGCCGGTCGAGCCGGAGGTGAACAGAAATTTTGCGATCGTGTCCGGGCCGACCGCGGCGAAGGCCGCGTCCACCCGCGGACTGTGCGGCGTCTCAAGCACGCTCGGGAACGGCAAGGTGCTGCCCGCGCCATCGCCGCTGACGATGACGGCGGTGTGGTGCGGCGCAAGTGCCGCGAGGGCCTTGGCGAAAGGCGCGTGACTCGACACATAGATCGCGCCGGGATCGAGCAGGCGGACCATGCCGATCAGCTTGTCGAATTCCTTCGCCATCAGGGAATAGGCGGGCGAGATCGCCGCGGCCGGCACGCCGACATACTGCGCGGCGAGCGAGAACAGCGCGTGGTCGATGCTGTTGTCGGAGAGGATGGCGAGGGGCCGCTCGGCGGACAGCCGGTTGCAAAGTAGCCACGCGCCCGCGCGGCGGACTTTTTCGCGCGCCTCGGCATAGGTGACCGTGGTCCACGGCACGTCGGTGCTCACGCGTTCGGCCAGGAAGATCCGGTCGGGGGCTTTGGCGGCCCAATGCTCGAGCCAGTCGCCGGTGCAGCGCGCGGCCTCCTGCAGGGGTACGGGGCAGCTCAGCAAAATGCTGCCGTCGGCCCTGCGCTCAGCAGACACCTTCGGCGTCGCGAATAGCGCCGTGATCGGCAAACCTGCATCACCTGATGCGCGGTCGGACGCCCGCTCCTGCATGAGCCTATTTCCTTCCCAGCCTGCGTTGCATTGATTGCAATCTGCTGTCGGCGGCGATCCTGCATATCGCAGACGGCCTCATGCATCATAGTTCGACATTTGAACGGAGTTCAAGAATTATAATGCAACAAATCAACGCGGGAACCATCGTGTTGAACCATTGGCCGCGGCTTATCGTCGAATAGTAGGTTTCGGACGAAAGCCTGTTCGGGCGCGCGGCCGCGCAAGCTCTGCAGGACAATAAGCAAGGTGAGGCTTTTGGGGTTATTGTCACGCAAAGACGGGCATTCAGCCGGCATGGTCGCGCGGGTGCGTGCGCGCACCGTGCACCTTGTTCGGGCAATGCCGATCCGCTGGCGCATCCTTGCGATCGCGGCGCTCAATTCGGCGGTGGTGCTCATCCTCACGGCGCTGATCTGGAGCGGGGCGAATGTTCTGGAGTCGTCGTGGGACGATGTACGGCAGGCCCGCCAGACCGATAAAATCCTCGCCGATCTCGAAGTCGAGACCAGCCGGTTGCAGAATCTGATCCATCGCTACATCAGTAACCCGAACAAGGAGCAGCTCGGCGAAATCAACCAGCTGCGCGGGGGCATCCATGATCTGCTGACGACGCGGGCGGCGACCGATCCGATCCTCGTGCAATCGGTGGCTCAGCTCGAGCGCGTCACCGAGCGGCTACTGAACGGCTTTGCCCAGCTCCGCGAGGCCCAGACCGCGATCGAGAAGGTCTACGAGCAGCAGCTCCTCACGCCGGCGCGGGAAATGTCCCGGCTTTATGCCACGATCGAGAGTGCGGGACGGCGGCACGACGGCCAGCTCTGGCCGGTGCTGATCCGCTCGCGCGAAGTTTTTACGGCGATGCTGGTGGCGTCGAATGCCTATTATCTCTCGCTCTCGACTGAATCCGCCGCCGAGGCGCGGCGGAATACCGATGCGATCGAGGCGACCATCCCCGAAATGTCGGCGCTTGCGGAAAACGACGCCCAGCGCCAGGCGCTGGACAGCCTCAAGGACCGCACCAACGCGCTGCGCAACGGCCTTAATCAGCTCGCCGACAATTTTTCCCAGCGCTCGGCGCTCCTGCACGATGGCATCGATGCGGTGCAGGTCGAGGCGCTCGGCGTCATCAACGACCTGTCAGTGAAGATGGGGCAGCGTGAAAGCGAGGCGCAGACGACCTTCGAGCGTACGCTCAAAAACATTTCCCGGTGGGTGATCGGCGTTGCAACCATCTTCCTTGTCTTCATCACCACCGCCAGCGTGTTGATCGCCCTCAGTATCCGCATGCCGTTGCGCCAGCTCATGGTGGCGATGCGGGCGATCATGTCAGGCGATCTCGGCCAGAAGGTCCGCGGGGTTCGCGCCACCGATGAAATCGGTGCGATGGCGCGGGCGGTGGAGATTTTTCGCGAGAACGCGATTGCTCGCAGGCAGGTCGAGGAGGAGTTGCGGGCATCCAAGGAGCGCGCCGAGCGGGCCGTGGTGGATCTGCGCGCGGCCCAGCAGAATTTGATTAACGCCGAGCGCCTCGCCGCGCTGGGCAGCCTCGTCGCCGGGGTGGCCCATGAAGTCAATAATCCGATCGGCATCAGCCTGACGGTGGCATCGAGCCTGTCGCGCCGCGCCGATGCGTTTGGCGGCGAACTCTCGGCCGGGCAGCCGCTGCGCAAATCGCAGCTCGATGAGTTTTTGCGGCTCTGCCGCGACGCGACGCAGCAGCTCGTCGCAAACCTCAACCGCGCGGGCGAGCTGATCCAGTCGTTCAAGCAGGTCGCGGTCGATCGCTCGCACGGCGAAATGCGGCAGTTCAATCTCAGCGAGGCGACCGAGCAGATCGTCACCAGCCTGCGGCCGGCGCTGAAGCAGAAGCCGGTCACGGTTACGGTCGAGGTGCCGCCGGTGCTGTTGGTCAACACCTACGCCGGTGCCTACGGGCAGGTGCTGACGAACCTGTTCCTCAACGCGGCCGCACATGCCTTTCGCGACAATCAGAGCGGCCATGTCGCGATTGCTGTTCATCCCGTCGGGGATGACGTCGAGATCACCTTTAGCGACGATGGCGCAGGGATGAATGAAGAGGTTCTGCGGCAGGCCTTTGATCCATTTTTCACCACGCGGCGCAGCGAAGGCGGTACCGGGTTAGGGCTGCACATCGTTTACAATATTGTCACGCAGCAGCTCGGCGGTGTCATCACGCTGAAATCGGAGCCGGGACAAGGTACTACCTTTCGCATTATCATGCCGAGGACGATCACGCGGCGCGCATCTGCAGCGAAAATCAGTCAGGAACGCCTTGAGGCCATGCGATGACCAATGACGACGACGTTCTCAATCTGATTGACGATACCGACGATGCGCCAGCCCAGGGGATTGTTCGCAAGTGGAAGGTCGCCGTGATCGACGACGATCACGCGGTTCACGAGGGAACGCGGTTTGCGCTGGGCGACTACGCGCTCAACGGCCAGGGCCTCGAGATCCTGTCGGCCTATTCGGCCGCTGAAGGCCGCGAATTGATGGACGCCCATCCCGACGTCGCCGCGGTGCTGCTCGACGTCATCATGGAAACCGATTCCGCCGGCCTCGATCTCGTCGAATACATCCGCAACGATCTCAAGAACGAGACGGTCCGCATCATCCTGCGCACCGGCCAGCCGGGGCAGGCGCCCGAGCGGCGGGTGATCGTCGACTACGACATCAATGATTACAAGGCCAAGACCGAGCTGACCGCGGACAAGCTGTTCACCTCGCTCACCGCGGCGCTGCGCAGCTATCAGCAGCTCGAGCGCATGGTGCAGACCCGTCGCGGTCTGGAGATCATCATCGAGGCTGCGCCGACGCTCCATGATTTCAAGTCGATGCAGCGCCTGGCGCAGGGCGTGTTGACCCAGATCGCATCGCTGCTCAATGTCGATTGCGCCGGCATACTCGTGCTGCGCGACAACGGCAAGAACGGCAACGACGTCTCAGTGCTGGCGGGGTCGGGCTGCTATAGCTGCTACGCCGAAAGCGCCGAGCCGCCGCGGCTCGACAGCGAGCTGCAGCAGATGGTCGACGCCGCATTTCGCCGGCGCTGCCACGAGTTTTCCGAGCACCGATCGGTGCTCTATATCCGGACCGGCAGCGGGCGCGAGGTCGTGGTGCTGCTCGAGGCGCAGCGCGAGCTGTCGGAAACCGACCGGGCGCTGGTCGAGATCTTTGGCAGCCGGCTTTCGATCGCCTTCGACAACATCATTCTCTATCAGCAGCTTCAGGACGCCAACAGCCAGCTCGAGGAGCGGGTTGTGCAGCGCACCCGCGCGCTGATGTCGGCCAATCGGCGACTGTCGGCGCAGTGGCTGCGGCTGCAGCGGGCCAATGCTTTCAAGAACGAGATTTTGGGCACGGTCGCTCACGATCTGAAAAATCCCCTCGGCGTCATCATGGGACGCACCGAGATGCTGTCCGAGATGCTCGGCGCGCAAATTTCGCCCGAGATGATCGGCACCCAGGTCGAGCACATCCGCAACGCCACCAAGCGGCTGACGGCGATGGTCGATCATCTGATCTCGGATGCGATGGCGGACGCGTTTGATATCAGCATCCGCCTCGAGCCGGTCGATGTCTCGACGCTGGCGGCAGAGGTTGTCGAGGCCAACCAGCCCTCCGCCACGAACAAGCAGCAGGTGATCAGGGTTGAAGCCGAGCCAGAGCTGACCGCGCTTTGCGACGCCGACCGGATTCGCGAGGCAATCGACAATCTTCTGAGCAATGCGATCAAGTACAGTCCTCTCACCGGAGTGATCGGCGTCGCGGTGACAAATGACGGCGAGCGCATCGCGGTCCGGATTTCCGATCAGGGGCCGGGACTTTCGCCAGAGGATCTGGGCCGGCTGTTCGGCCGCTTCCAGCGCCTGTCGGCAAAGCCGACCGGCGGTGAAAGCTCGACCGGCCTCGGTCTCTCCATTGTCAAGAAAATCATCGATATGCACGGCGGCGAAGTGATCGCCGAAAGCGCCGGGCCTGGACAGGGCGCTGCATTTACGATCAAGCTGCGCAAGCCATGAGCCAGAACGCGCATATCATTGTTGTCGATGACGAGGCCCCTGCCCGCGAAATGGTGGGAGATTATCTGCGCATGCACGGATTTGCGGTGACGCTGTGCGATGGTGGCCGGAGCCTGCGCAGCGCCATCGGCGCAAGTGCGCCGGACCTCGTCGTGCTCGATCTCAACATGCCCGAAGAGGACGGGCTGTCGATCATCCGCGACCTCAAGAGCCGGAGCAATGTGCCGATCATCATGCTGACGGCGACCGCGAGCCCGATCGACCGCGTCGTCGGGCTGGAGCTTGGCGCCGACGACTATATCGCCAAGCCCTGCGAATTGCGGGAGCTGATGGCCCGCATCCGCTCGGTGCTGCGGCGCGCTGCGCCAAAGCCCGGCCCGGCCAGGGACGGCGAGGGCGACCGGGCGTCGCTGGTTCGATTTGGCACAAAGTGGCTCGACCTCGACGCCCAGGCGCTGCGCGACGAGGACGGCAACGAGCATCCCCTCACGGCCTCCGAATTCGGCCTGCTCAAGGTTTTTTCCGCCAACCCGAAGCGGGTGCTGTCCCGTGAGCGCCTGCTGGAGCTCGCCAACGCCCGCGACAGCGAGGCGTTTGACCGGGCCGTCGACCTGCGCATCATGCGCATCCGCCGCAAGATCGAACCCGATCCGAGCCGGCCGACCGTGATCAAGACGATCCGGGGCGGCGGCTACGTGTTTTCGCCGAGCGAGGCCGCCAAAGCCTGATCCGGTGGCGGTTCGGAGTGAAACCCGCTTTGGGCTGTCGTTTTGATGCGCATGTCGCCAAATGTTTCATCGGAACCCGGCCGACGAAACATTTGGCGCAATCACGAAACCATTTTGGGCGGCTCGGGCAGCCGTCCTGAAACGGCCGCTGGCTAACGTCCCCTCAAGGCGCGCAAACGAGTTGCGCCATGGGGAGAGATGTCATGCACGGCACAATCGCAGGATCTCACGTCGCGGGAGCGACCCCGCCCGTCGCGATCGCTTCGGTTCCCGATGAAGTGTTGCTGGAGTGGATTGCGGGTGGCGACAAGGCTGCGATGCACGTGCTGTACACCCGCCACAGCGTCCGCACCTTCCGCTTCGTGCTGCGCATCGTGCGCAATGCCACCGTTGCCGAAGACATCGTGAGCCAGGTGTTCCTGGACGTCTGGAACACGGCCGGACAGTTTCAGGGGCGCTCCCAGGTTTCGACATGGCTCTTGTCGATTGCGCGGTTCAAGGCTTTGACCGTGCTGCGCCAGCGTCAGCATGAGGAGCTTGACCAGGAGGCGGTCTACGCCATTCCCGATCATCGCGATGGACCGGAAGCGGTGCTCGATCGCAGCCGCACCAGCGAGATTTTGCGCAGCTGCATTGCCAAGCTGTCACCGGCGCATCGCGAGATCATCGATCTCGTCTACTACCATGAGAAGTCGGTCGAGGAGGCGGGCGTCATCATCGGCATTCCGCAGGCGACCGTGAAGACGCGGATGTTCTACGCCCGCAAGCATCTCGGCACCCTGCTGAAGGGCGCTGGCATTCCGCACCTCGCTGCTTGAGGCACCCGCGACGAAACACATGAAACAATTGGCGACATCAGGCCGAAAAACGGAACTGCTAGAAGAGAGCGGGATAAGCGGAGAGAAAGAGAAACCGAGTTAGGGAGTGCCGACATGATGACGCCGACCTTGCGCATGTTCATCGTCCCCTTGGGCGCAGCCTGTTTCCTGCTGGCGCTTGCGCTGCACACCGCGCCCTCGCGGCGAGATGTCACGCGGGCGACCGTCGCGGCGACCCTGCAAGCCGACCAGTGCACGCTCTCGGCGAGTAGCATCAACCGGGTCTGCGCCAGCCCCGCCGGGTGAACCTTCCGGCCGGCACGTTCGATCAAACTCCAGCCAATCAAAACCTCCAGCAAACCGGATCGGATGCCCCCCGATCCGGTTTGTTTATTGGACGAGAAAAATGCGGCCTCCGCGCTGGATGCGGCAGCGCGAGCCTAAGAAACCTTTCTGCCGCAAGTTGCTTAATCCTTGAGTCTGCGCGCCGGTCTCGATTGCGCCGGCGCTGCGCCGAAAGGGACAAGGTGATGTTCGAAGCCGTCGACGCTGTCTTGCTGGCGCGCACGCAGTTCGCGTTCACGATGTCCTTTCACATCATTTTCCCGGCGTTTTCGATCGGGCTGGCGAGCTACCTCGCCGTGCTCGAAGGGCTGTGGCTGTGGACCGGCCGCGAGGTCTACATCAACCTGTTCAACTACTGGCTCAAGATCTTTGCCATCACCTTCGGCATGGGCGTCGTCTCCGGTATCGTGATGTCCTACCAGTTCGGCAGCAACTGGTCCGGGTTTTCCGACAAGGCCGGGCCGGTGATCGGCCCGCTGATGGCCTATGAGGTGCTGACCGCATTTTTCCTCGAGGCCGGTTTTCTCGGGGTCATGCTGTTCGGCCTCAAGCGAGTCGGCAAGGGCCTGCATTACTTTGCCACTCTGATGGTGGCGATCGGCACCTTGATCTCGGCGTTCTGGATCCTGTCGGCCAATTCGTGGATGCAGACGCCCGCCGGCTATGAAGTGAACGCGGCCGGCCAGTTCATCGCGGCCGACTGGTGGCAGGTGATCTTCAATCCGTCATTCCCCTATCGCCTCGTTCACATGGTGCTTGCGGCCTACCTCACCTCGGCCTTCGTCGTCGGCGGCGTCGGCGCCTATCATCTGTTGCGCGACCGTTATCGGCCGGAAGCCCGCGTGATGTTTTCGATGGCGATGTGGATGGCCGCCATCGTCGCGCCGATCCAGATCATCGCCGGCGATATGCACGGGCTGAACACGCTCGAACACCAGCCGCCGAAGGTGATGGCGATGGAGGGGCACTATCAGAGCCATGCCGACGGGGCGCCGCTGATCCTGTTCGGCGTGCCAGATCAGGATGAGGCGCGGGTGAAATACGCGCTGCAGATTCCAAAATTGTCGTCGCTGATTTTGAAGCACTCGCTCGATGCGCCGCTCGCCGGCCTCGATACGGTGAAGCGCGAGGATTGGCCGCCGGTGCCCGTGACGTTCTGGTCGTTTCGCGTCATGGTCGGCCTTGGCTTCTTGATGGCGCTGCTCGGCATCATCAGCCTCGTCGCACGCTGGCGCGGACAACTCTACGACTGGCGCTGGCTGCATCGCTTCGCGATGGTGATGGGGCCAGCCGGATTTGTCGCCGTGCTGGCCGGGTGGTTCACGACGGAAACCGGACGTCAGCCCTTTGCGATCTACGGCTTGCTGCGAACCGCGGATTCGGCGTCGCCGCTCGATGCCTCGGCGGTGACCGCTTCGCTCGTCGCCTTCGTCATCGTTTACTTCATCGTGTTCGGCGCCGGCGTGACCTACATCCTGCGCCTGATAGCCTCGCCGCCGCATCACGGCGAGCAGGGGCCGCGTGAGGACGTTCCGCAGCGCGCCGCAGGCCTCACGCCGGCAACGCCCGGGGGCGCCCTGCCGCATTTCGCGGTGCACGCCGATTCCGATTCCCCATCCAGCCGGCGCGGGGAAACGCCATGATGCACGCGATCGATCTGCCCATCATCTGGGCTTTCATCATCGCCTTCGCGGTGTTTGCCTATGTGGTGATGGACGGCTTCGATCTCGGCCTCGGCATGCTGTTTCCGTTCTTCCCGCGGACGGCCGATCGCGACACCATGATGGCGACCGTTGCGCCGGTGTGGGACGGCAATGAAACCTGGCTCGTGCTCGGCGGCGGCGGTTTGTTCGCCGCCTTTCCCTTGGCCTATGCGGTGCTGATGCCGGCGCTCTACACGCCGATCATCGCCATGCTGATCGGGCTCGTGTTTCGCGGCGTCGCGTTCGAATTCCGCGCGCGCTCGCGCCGGCAGTACGGCTGGGACTTTGCATTCGCCGCCGGCTCCCTTCTTGCCGCGGTATCGCAGGGCATCGCGCTCGGCGCGATCCTGCAGGGCGTCGTCGTGTCGGGCCGTGGCTATGGCGGCGGCTGGTGGGACTGGCTGACGCCGTTCAGCCTGCTCACCGGCGCATCGCTGGTCGTCGGCTATTGCCTGCTCGGTGCGACCTGGCTCGTCATGAAGACGCAAGGCGAGCTGCGCGACCACGCCTATCATCTGAGCTGGCGGCTTCTCATCGGCACCTTGATCGCGATTGCCGCCGTCAGCGTCGCGACGCCGTTTCTCGAGGGCGACTACTGGCGGCGGTGGTTTGAATGGCCGAATGTCCTTTTCACCGCTCAGGTGCCGCTGGCCGTGATCGTGGTGTCGGCACTGCTCGTGCAGTCACTCGCCGCCAAACGCGATTACCGGCCGTTCTTCCTTACGCTGCTGCTGTTTCTGATCACCTATGGCGGGCTCGGCATCAGCATGTGGCCTTACATCGTTCCCCATAGCATCACGATATGGGACGCCGCTGCGCCGCCGAGCAGTCAGGGCTTTATGTTGTTCGGCGTCGCCATACTGGTGCCGATGATCCTTGCCTATACGGCATGGGCCTATTGGGTGTTTCGCGGCAAGGTCGATCCCAGCGCCGGATATCATTGAGATGCGTCAGCTCCCGCCGATCGGCGACGAGGACAAGCTGCGCCCACTAAAGGAGCGGCTCTTCTGGTTTGTGGCGCTGTGGCTGCTCGGCTTTGGGGCTGTGGTGCTCGTCTCCTTCATCCTGCGACTATGGATCGCGCCGGCTTAACGGTTTTGCTGCAACTCGATTGCTACACTACCCGCGACGACGGTCTTGCGGCTTGCTAGTCGGCGAGCGGTACGCTTTGATGTCGCCAAAGTCTTCAACTCAAGTAGAACATCGCTTCCCAAGGACGGACCCGCAGCGAATGGCAATTTTGCGACTGACCCTTTCACGCTCCCTGGCCCTGGTGGCTCTTGCGTTCGCTTTTGCAGGCGCGGGTGGTGGCGGCGCGCTCGCTCAAGGCAAGGTCATGGATATCGGCGATCAGCCCGGTTTCATCGCGCCGGAGGCGGACGAAATTCTTCCGTCGGAATATCGCCGTCAGGTTGTCTATTATCGCACGACCGAGCCGCCGGGCACGATCATCGTCCAGACCTCGGAGCGCTATCTCTATCTGGTGCAGGGCAACGGCCGCGCGATTCGCTATGGCATTGGCGTCGGCCGCGACGGCTTCCAGTGGCAGGGCCTGCTGGCGATTTCGCGGAAAGCCGAGTGGCCTGACTGGACCCCGCCCCCGGAGATGATCAAGCGTCAGCCCTATCTGCCGCGCTTCATGGCAGGCGGGCCGGGCAATCCGATGGGCGCGCGGGCCTTGTATCTCGGCGCGACGGTCTATCGCATCCACGGCACCAATCAGCCGCAGACCATCGGCAGCGCGATTTCATCCGGCTGCTTCCGGCTGGTGAACAGCGATGTCGTGGATCTCTACAGCCGCGTTCCGGTCGGCACCAAGGTCGTGGTCCGCCAGAAGCCGCAGATCTAACGCCGCAGCCCTTTCAATCATGTTCAAATTTTCAGACAGACGAGAGCAATCCATGCGCAAGTCATTCACCCGCGTCGTGACCGGCATCGCGTCCGCGATGCTGTTCGTTTCACTATGCGGCACCGCCAGCGCCGACAGCATCACGCTCAAGGACGTGAAGGCGCGCGGCACGCTCAACTGCGGCGTCAGCACCGGGTTGCTGGGCTTCTCCAGCCCTGACGCGCAGAAGCAGTGGAGCGGCTTCGACGTCGATTTTTGCCGCGCGCTTTCGGCGGCCATTTTCGACGATCCGACCAAGGTGAACTTCGTGCCGCTCAACGCCGAGGAGCGTTTCAAGGCGCTGCAGTCCGGCAAGATCGACGTGCTGTCGCGCAACTCGACCTGGGCGATGTCGCGCGAGGTCGATAACAACATCGCATTCGCGGCGGTGACTTATTATGACGGTCAGGGATTCATGGTGCGGCGCTCGCGCAAGGTCGAAACCGCGCTCGAATTGAGCGGCGCAACGGTCTGCGTGCAGGCGGGCACGACGACGCAGCTCAACCTCGGCGACTATTTCCGCGCCAACAACATGAAGTTCCAGGAAGCGCCGTTCCCGGATCTCGCCGGCGTTGTGAAGGCGTATGACAGCGGCAAGTGCGATGTCTTGACCAGCGACGTCTCGCAGCTTTATGCCGAGCGGCTGCAACTGGCCAAGCCCGATGATCACGAGATCCTTGCCGACGTCATTTCCAAGGAGCCGCTCGGCCCGGCCGTGCGGCAGGGCGACGACGGCTGGCTGATGATCGTCAAATGGGCGGCGTTCGCGCTGCTGAATGCCGAGGAAATCGGGGTCACCTCGAAAAACGTCGATCAGGCGCTGAGCTCTGCCAAACCGGACGTGAAGCGTCTGGTCGGCACCGACGGCGCCTATGGCGAAAAGCTCGGCCTGACCAAGGACTGGGCGGCGCGCATGATCCGGCATGTCGGGAACTACGCCGAGATCTACGATCGCAATGTCGGCGTCGGCTCCAAGCTCGCCATTCCGCGCGGCCTCAACCAGCTCTGGAGCAATGGCGGCATCCAGTACGCCCCGCCGATCCGCTGATTCCCGCGATAGATTTAACTACGGCGCGCGATGCTCAAACGGCTTGCGCGCCTTTTGCTTCCGCGCGCGCCGTTTTCGCTGCAATTGTATTGCGTGGGATTTGACGGCCTGCGCAATTTTGCGCGAGGGGCGATCAGCCCTTGGCGAACTTTGAAAATTCGCTGACAACACGCTCATAGACCGGCCGCTTGAACGGCACGATCAGGCTCGGCAGATTCACCATCGGCTCCCAGCGCCAGGTCACGAATTCCGGCTTGTAGCCATCGCCGGGGTTCTTGACGTTGATCTCGCTGTCGTGGCCGGTGAAGCGCATCGCGTACCACTTCTGCATCTGCCCGCGATAGCGGCCCTTCCAGGCCCGGCCGGCGACTGTGCGGGGAATGTCGTAAGACAGCCAGTCGTTGACCTCGCCGAGCTTTTCCACCGAGCGGGCGCTGGTTTCCTCGAAAAGTTCGCGCTGGGCGGCCGCCCAGGTGTCTTCGCCCGGATCGACGCCGCCCTGCGGCATCTGCCAGACATACGTGTCGCTGGCGTGCTCAATTCCGGTGGCACGGCGGCCGATGAACACTAGGCCCTCGGAATTGATCAGCATCACTCCGACGCATTGGCGGTAGGGCAAATCCTCATAGCGTGCCATGTCGTCGATACCTCATTGCGTCCACAATCGCTTGGCGCGATTTTGGCAGATGTTTGGTCAGTGGAGAAACCTAAAATTGGTTCCGGGGGCCGTCGCGGCCGGCCGAAGCGATGCGTATAGGCGCATCTGGCGCAAATGCAAAAGCGTTTCGCGCGGGCAGCTCGCAGCCGGGCTGCAACGGGTCTTTCAACCCCCAGATTTTGGTTTCAGCATGATGGTTGTCAACGGCACGAGGGCGATCCCGCGGCTTTGCAGGGATTTGGCCCAGATCGCGATCCGCTCGATCGAGACGCCGAGCGACGAGGCGGTGCCGACGGCGGTTCCCCGCTCGCGGGCAATGCGCTCGAGCTTGGCGAGGGCTTGGTCGATCTCGCCGGCGTTCGGCACGGCATCGAGGACGAGGTCGCTCCTTGCAAAGGGCATGGCCTGCGCCTCGGCGATGCGCTCGACATTGGTGCGGGCCGAGCGACCGTCGTCGAAATAGCCGAGCCCGCGGCGATGGGCGTCCTGGATGATCGGCTGCATCGCGTCGTCGTTCGTGATCAGCCGCGCGCCCATATAGGGGGTCAGTCCGACATAGCCCTGGAGCCGGCTCAGGTGCCAATGCAGGCGGTCGATGTTCTGCTCGGCACCGAGGGAGTTCAGCAGGGTCTGCGGGCCGGGGTCGTTGTTCGGATAGTCGAACGGCTCCATCGGAACCTGGAGCAGCACCTCGTGGCGGGCAGTGCGGGCCTGCTCGACCAGCTTGTCGAGATTGGCGCCGTAAGGCGTGAAGCCGAGTGTCACCGCCGGGGGCAGCTTGGCGATGGCATCGCCCGCCTTGGCCGCGCCGACGCCGAGGCCGCTGACGACGATGGCGATATTCGGCAGCTTGGCGGCTCTTGCGCGTTCGGTATCGCTCGCGGCGGCATAGGCGCGGATCGGCGTCAGCCCGGCCGCGGCGACCGGAATCATCCCGTAGCGGGAATTTTCGAGGAGGCGCTTGTCGACGGTGGGCTTGGCGGGGCCGGCGGCATTGCCGTCCATCGCCGTCGAAGGAGCCGACGGATCAGTGTTCGGTACGACCACGCTTTGCCGCGTGCCGCTGGAGCCGTCGATGATCGTGACCGTTGTCTTCCCCGCATCCGCCGCGGCGACCGCGGTGGGCTCGGCGGCGGCGGCAGCGGCGGGCTTCTCCGGCTGGCCGGCGGCGGGTAGAGCCGCGATCTCGGCGCTCGCACTGGGCTCGCCGCTCTTCGGGGCCTCGCCAAAGATCGCCACGCTGGCGAAGGTGAGAAGAAATACCGCAAGCGCGCCGGCGGTCACCGGCAAAAGCGGCAACGTGCGGCGGCGCGAGCGCGCCACTGTCTGACCAAGCGGCATGCTTAGATCGTCCGTCGCCTGCGCCATGGATCCCCCGAATCAGTTCCGCCCGAGACTATCATGGCTGGCGCGCGGTGCGTCCCCGAGGTGACGCGGGAAAGCCGCACGCCCGAAATTGCGGGCGGGCCACTCGCCGGTTGCCGCAAAAAGAAACGGGCGATCCCCAGTTCGCTCGAGGATCGCCCGTTGAAAAGATCGTTTGTTGTGGCGAGGGGCGGCTTAGTTGGCCGCCTTGTCGTCCTTTGCGCCGGCCTTATCGGTGTCCGGCGCCGGCGCCGAGGCCTGCACCTTGATGCCGTTGAGCACGTCCACCGCCGCCTTCAGGGCCTTGTCGTCCTTGGCATCCGGCGGGACGTAGGACTGCGAGCCGGTCTTTTCGTCACCGTCGGCCTTGAGGTGGCCGCGGAGCGAGGCTTCGCCCTTGGTGTCGGTCCGGGCCTTCAGTTCGTCCGGCACGTCCTGCAGGATCTCGATGTCCGGGGTGATGCCCTTGGCCTGGATCGATTTGCCCGACGGCGTGTAGTAGCGCGCCGTGGTCAGGCGCAGGGCACCATTGCCCGAGCCGAGCGGGATGATGGTCTGGACCGAGCCCTTGCCGAACGAGCGGGTGCCGATCAGCGTCGCCCGCTTGTGGTCCTGCAGCGCGCCGGCGACGATTTCCGACGCCGAGGCGGAGCCGCCATTGATCAGCACGACGAGCGGTTTGCCCTTGGTGAGATCGCCCGGACGTGCCGACCGGCGCTGGGTCTCTTCCGCATTCCGGCCGCGCGTCGAGACGATCTCGCCGCGGTCCAGGAAGGTGTCGGAGACCGTGACCGCCTCTTCGAGCAGGCCGCCCGGATTGTTGCGCATGTCGAGCACAAAGCCCTTCAGCTTGTCGGCCCCGATCTGGTTGGTCAGGTTGCCGATTTCGCGCTTGAGGCCTTCCGTCGTCTGCTCGTTGAAGGTGGTGATGCGGATATAGCCGATGTCGCCGTTCTCGACCCGCGCGCGCACGGAGCGGACGCGGATATTGTCGCGCGTGAGCGTGATGTCGATCGGCTTGTCCTGGCCCTTGCGGATGATCTTCAGCTTGATCTTGGTGTTGACCGCGCCGCGCATCTTTTCGACCGCCTGGTTGAGGGTCAGGCCCTGCACCGGCTCGTCGTCGAGATGGCTGATGATGTCATTGGCGAGAATGCCAGCCTTCGAGGCCGGGGTGTCGTCGATCGGCGAGACCACCTTGATCAGGCCGTCTTCCATCGTGACTTCGATGCCGAGGCCGCCAAACTCGCCGCGCGTCTGCACCTGCATGTCGCGGAAGCTCTTGGCGTCCATGTAACTCGAATGCGGATCGAGGCCCGCCAGCATGCCGCTGATGGCCGATTCGACCAGCTTGGCGTCGTCGGGCTTTTCGACGTAATCGCTGCGGACCCGCTCGAACACATCGCCGAACAGGTTGAGCTGGCGATAGGTATCCGAGGTCGCGGCCTTGGCGGTCGCTCCCATGAACGCTGTCCGCGGTTGAGTCACGGCGAGCGTCAATGTCGCTCCGGCTGCCGCACTCAGGAGAACGAGGGAAGTTTTGCGCATCATCCGCGAACCTTTTCGCCTTCACTAGCGGCCCACCATGGGCCAGGGTCGATCGGAGTCCCGTCTTTTCGGAACTCAATATAGAGCACGGGTGGGCTGGACCTTACCGCGGAGCCTTGATTCGCGACCGGTCCCGCGCCTGGGGCGCCTGCCAGAGCTGAAGCGATCCTGAGCCCGGAGCCCATGGCCGCAACAGGTTCCCCCGTCAACACGAACTGGCCGATGCCAACTGAAATCCGCTCCATGCCGGCGAGCAGGATATGATACCCGCCCCCTGCATTTAGGATCAAGAGTTGACCATAGCTGCGGAAGGGTCCGGCGTACACAACCCAGCAATCACACGGTGTTGTGACCTGCGCGGCGGCCTTTGTGCCGAGCGAGATGCCGCGGGAGATGCCGCCGGCGCCGTCCGGCCCGCCATAGCCGCGCAGTTTGGTGCCGTTGACCGGCAGGGTCAGCATGCCGCGCGCGTTGTTGAACGCCACCGCCGGGCTGAGCCGGCCGGGATCCTTGAGGGCGCCGAGGTTCGGGCGCGCCGGCGGAGCCGCCGCGGCCGCGGCTGCCGCAGCGGCGGCCTTGGCGGCGCTTTCGAGGTCGCGCTCGAGCTTGGCGATCAGGTCCTGCAGGTTCTCGACCTGCCGCGACAGGGTCAGCGCGCGCTGCCGCTCGGCCGCCATGTTCTGCTCGACCTCGGCCTGCTGCTTCTGCCGCTCGGCGATCAAGGCGGCGAGCTTTTGGCTGTCGCGGTCGAGCGTTTCCCGGTCGCTGCCGAGCCGTTTGCGTTCGCCCTCGATCGTCTTGCGGACATTGGCCAGCTCGGTGATGTCGGCGACGATCTTTTCGGCGCGGCGACGCATGTCCGGCACCAGCGAGCTCAAAAGCATGGCGCTGCGCAGCGACTGCAATGAATCCTCGGGTCGGACGAAAAGCGCGGGCGGCACATGGCGGCCGGCGCGCTGCAAGGCCGCCAGCACTTCGCCGATCTCCGACCGGCGGGCGACCAGTGCACCGCGCATTTCGCGCTCCTTGCCATCGAGGCCCTGCAAATTGGTTTCCGTCTCGCCGATGCGGTTTTCGACGCTGCGCACCTGCGCAGCGATGTCGATCAGTTGCTGGTTAAGTTTGGCGCGATCCTGGCCGATCGCAGCGATCTCGGCCTTGAGGCGCTCTTCGCGCTCCGCTGCCGCTTTCTTCTGCGCCTGAGCAGCTTCCAGCTCCTCATTGCGCTTTTTCAGTGCGTCTTCCGGCGTCTGCTCCGGGGCAGCGGGAGCATCGGTCGCCACCGGCGCCGGCGGTGGCGTCTGGGCGCGTGCGATTGCGATAGAGGTCTGTGCCAGTGCCAATGTCAGAACGCCTGCGAGCCAAGGATTCGCCCGATGGCTGGAGCAGCGGATGCCGCTCCAATTTCCTGGATCCGGCCTTGAGGCGATCGGATTTTCGGCGACGGGCGTGATCATACAGCAACCGGCCTCAAGCGCGATGATAGGGATGGCCTGCCAGTATCGTCGCCATCCGGTAAATTTGCTCCAAAAGCATCACCCGCACCATCTGGTGCGGCCACGTCGCGGCACCGAAAGCCAATTTCAGCTTCGCCTTGCTCCTCAATTCGGGCGAAAGTCCGTCCGCCCCTCCGATCACGAACGCAACGCCGCTCACCGAGCTGTCGCGCCAGCGGCCAAGCTGGGCGGCCAGCGTGGCGCTGTCGAGGTTGTCGCCGCGCTCGTCCAGCACGACGATGACATCGTGGCCCGCGCAGGCATTGCTGATGACAGCCGCCTCCTCGGCGATCCGGGCTGAGGCGTCGCGGGCGCGGCTCTCCGAAAACTCCTGTACCTCGAGCGAACGGAAGCCGAGCTTCCGCCCGGCGTCGTCAAACCGTTCGCGATAGCGATTGGCAAGTTCCCGTTCGGGGCCCTGCTTGAGGCGACCGATGGCGACAATGGTGAGGCGCATGGGCCTGAGATCAAGTTTGTGAAAGGATATCTGCGCGGCACAACCCGCGCCGCGCGTTACGGCTCCCGAACCTGCCAGCCTGCGATTCCGGGACTGATTCAGTGCCGGATCAGGAAACCTTTTCCGCGCCGGGCATCCACATGCGCTCGAGGTTGTAGAAGGTGCGCACCTCTGGACGGAACACGTGCACCACTACGTCGCCGGCGTCGATCAGCACCCAGTCGCATGCGGCAAGCCCTTCACCCCGGACGCCGTCAACGCCGGCTTCCTTCAGGCCTCGCATCACGTTCTCAGCGATCGCGCCAACATGACGATTCGCACGGCCAGAGGTGATGACCATGTAATCCGACATCGGGGATTTGCCACGCAGATCGATCGTGATCGTATCTTCCGCCTTCATGTCATCGAGGCGGGTTAGGATCACATCCAAGGTCTCGCGGGGATCAAGCTTCACCGTTGAGGCCTTTTGGGGAGCCGGTTGCGGCTCGTCCCGGGTCAAAACAGAGAGGGTCAGAATCAATCCTTTCACGAGTTTGCGGCGACCTTGTCCGGTGCCGACATCTAATAGGCCCAATGTGGGGCGGAGGGGTTCGATCGTCCAGAGCCAATTTGTGCGTTTTTGCGCGCCATGATCACGTTTGCCGGCGTCGGCGCTCAGGTCTTCCAGCTCCCGTTCGGGTTCCGTAGGCCGGTCGATGACAGGCCCGACTTCATTCCCGACAGGAAAACCCAGGCTGGAAGCGGCTGATCAAGCAGACTGGTACTATCACTTTCCCGCAACCGATACTGCGAAAGCGCCTGCGCTGCGGGAGAGGCGAGGGCGCGAAAGCTGTCAAGCGGCCGGTCCACCACCGCCAGCGGAACCTGCTCGGCGATGCCGCGCCAGTCCTTCCAGCGGTGAAACTGCATCAGATTGTCCGCGCCCATGATCCAGGCAAAGCGGACATCAGGACAGCGCTGCCTCAGGAAGTTGATCGTGTCGGCAGTGTAGCGCGTTCCGATGACGGTTTCGATGTCGCTCACATCGATCCGCGGATGGTCGGCGACGCGCCGTGCTGCTGCGAGCCTACGGTCCAGCGCCGGGAGCGCCCTGACATCCTTGAGCGGGTTGCCGGGCGTCACCAGCCACCAGACGCGGTCGAGCCTCAGCCGCCGCATCACGAACAGGCTGATTGCGCGATGGGCCGCATGCGGCGGATTGAACGATCCGCCAAGCAGGCCGATCCGCATCCCGGGGCCGAAGGGCGGCAGCGCATCGCGCGAAACGAACGTGCGGACAGCCCTCACGTCAGGTCTCACGCCGGATGTTTTCCCTGTGGCGCGAAGGAGCGATCACGGGCGGGTCTGCCCGCTGCCGTGAATGCGATACTTGAAGGTGGTGAGTTGCTCGGCGCCGACAGGGCCGCGCGCGTGGAATTTGCCGGTGGCGATGCCGATCTCCGCGCCGAAGCCGAACTCGCCGCCATCCGCAAACTGCGTCGAAGCGTTGTGGACGACGATCGCGGAATCGACCTCGTTGAGGAATTGCTCGGCTGCGTCCTGGTTCTCGCTTACGATCGCGTCGGTGTGGCCGGAGCCGTGCCGTTCGATATGCTCGATAGCGTCGTCGACGCTGTCCACCACCTTGGCGGCGATGATCGCGTCCTCGTACTCGGTATCCCAGTCGGCGTCGGAGACGGGGGTGACGCGCGCATCGACGCTCTGCACGGTGGCGTCGCCGCGCACCTCGCAGCCGGCCTCGAGCAGCATAGCGACCAGCGGCTGAAGATGGGTCGCAACAGCACTGCGATCGACCAGCAGCGTTTCCGCCGCGCCGCAGATGCCGGGACGACGCATCTTGGCATTGAGCACGACGTTTTTGGCCATATCGAGCTTTGCGGAGCCGTCGACATAGACGTGGTTGTTGCCGTCGAGATGGGCAAAGACCGGCACCCGCGCCTCGGCCTTGACGCGCGCGACGAGGCTCTTGCCGCCGCGCGGCACGATCACGTTGACCATGTCGTCGAGGCCGCTGAGCAGAAGGCCGACGGCCTCGCGATCGCGAGTCGGCACCAGCGTGATGGCGGCTTCGGGCAGGCCGGCGGCGCGCAGGCCCGCAGTCAGGCATTGATGCAGCGCGCGGCAAGAGCGGAAGCTGTCGGAGCCGCCGCGCAGGATGACGGCGTTGCCCGACTTGAGGCACAGCGCGCCGGCATCGGCGGCGACATTGGGGCGGCTTTCAAAAATCACTGCGACGACGCCGAGCGGGACGCGGACGCGGGCGATCGTCATGCCGTTCGGGCGCTGCCAGCTCTCGGTGACGGCGCCGACCGGATCGGGAATGTTGCGGACGATATCGATGCCATCGGCCATGGCGTTGACGCGCGCCTCGGTCAGCGCGAGGCGGTCGACGAAGGCCGCGGACGCGCCCGATGCCTTGGCCTCGGCGACGTCCTCGGCATTGGCCGCAAGAATCTCCGGAACCGCGGCGCGAATGGCTTTGGCCATCTCGTCCAGTGCGCGGTTTTTCTGCTCGGCCGGCGCCTGGGCCAGCACCCGCGAGGCCCGCCGCGCGTCGCGGGCAAGGCTGGTCATCAGGGTGGCGAGATCGGCTTGGCTTTCAACGGCCTTCAGGGATGCGGTCATGTTAGTCACAATGTGGGAAGCAGGACGTTCATATGCCAGCTTGCGGCATGCTTTCTTCTAGCACAGAAACCGCGCCGCGGCGAGTTGCGGCGCGGGGCGAAGCGGCTGGCGACCTAGTGAGAGCCGTTCTTCTCGACCACGAGATCGTCCCGGTGGATGATTTCCTTGCGCCCGGCAACGCCGAGGAGCGTGGCCGCGTCGCTCGACGAGCGGCCCTTGATGCGCTCGGCATGGTCGGCGTCATAGGCCACGAGGCCGCGCGCGATGCTGTGGCCGTCCGGGCCGCAGACCATCACGGCATCGCCGCGGGAAAAATCGCCTTCGACCTTGGTGACGCCGGCGGGCAGGAGGCTCTTGCCGGCCATCAGCGCCGACACCGCGCCGGCGTCGATGGTCAGGACGCCCTTGGTTTCCAGCGAGCCGCCGATCCAGCGCTTGCGCGCCGTCACCGGATTGGCCGGAGTCAGGAACCAGGTGCAGCGGCCGCCTTCGGCGATGGAGCGCAGCGGGTGGTCGATCTTGCCGGAGGCGATCAGCATATGCGTGCCGGCCTGGGTCGCGATCTTGCCGGCCTCGATCTTGGTCTTCATGCCGCCGCGCGATAACTCGGAGCCGGCAGTGCCGGCCATCGCCTCGATCTCGTCGGTGATCGATTCCACGACCGGGATCAGCCTGGCATCCGGGTTGGTGCCGGGCGGGGCATCATACAGGCCGTCAATGTCGGACAAGAGCACGACGAGATCGGCGCTGACCATGGTGGCGACGCGGGCGGCGAGGCGGTCGTTGTCGCCGTAGCGGATTTCGTTGGTCGCAACCGTGTCGTTCTCGTTGATCACCGGCACCGTGCGCCATTCGAGCAGCTTTGAGATGGTCGAACGGGCGTTGAGATAGCGGCGGCGTTCCTCGGTGTCCTGCAAGGTCACGAGGATCTGGCCCGAGGCGATGCCGCGCTCGGCCAACACCTTTGTCCAGATGCCGGCGAGTTCGATCTGCCCGACGGCTGCGGCGGCCTGGCTTTCCTCAAGCTTGAGCGGCCGGCGCGGCAGCTTGAGCTTGCTGCGGCCGAGCGCAATCGAGCCGGACGAGACGACCAGCACTTCGCGGCCGTCCCGGTGCAGGTCGGCAATGTCGTCGGCGAGCGCCGCCAGCCATTGCTCTTTGACCTGTCCGGCGGCGGCGTCGATCAGCAGCGAGGAGCCGACCTTGACCACGATCCGGCGGAAATTCTTCAACTCGGGAAGGGACATCGGGATGTGCTTGAGTGGGAGTGAAAACGAAGGCCGGGCGAACTGCAATCAGTCTAGCGGATTGTACGGCTGCGGCGACGCCATGTCCTCGGCCTCCTCGACGCGCCCCTTGCGGATTTCGGCAAGCAGCGCGCGCAGCGCCGTGTCGATGCCCTCGCGCGTCACGCCGGAGATCAGGAGCGGCGCCTTCTTGGCGGCGCGCTTCACCCGCGCGACCTGCTGCTTGAGCTCGTCCGGCTCGACCGCGTCGATCTTGTTGAGGGCGACGATCTCGGTCTTTTCGGCAAGTCCCTCGTCATAGGCTTCGAGCTCTTTGCGGATGACCTTGTAGGCCTTACCCGCATGTTCGCAGGTCGCATCGATGAGATGGAGCAAAACCTGGCAGCGCTCGATATGGCCGAGGAAACGATCGCCGAGGCCGATGCCTTCGCTGGCGCCCTCGATCAATCCCGGAATGTCGGCAAGCACGAATTCCTGCTCGTCGATCCGCACCACGCCGAGCTGCGGATGCAGCGTCGTGAACGGATAGTCGGCGATCTTCGGCTTGGCGGCGCTGACGACCGAGAGGAAGGTCGACTTGCCAGCATTGGGCAGGCCGACGAGACCGGCATCGGCGATCAACTTCAGCCGCAGCCAGACCCAGCGCTCCTCGCCCGGCTGGCCGGGATTGGCGTTGCGCGGGGCGCGGTTGGTCGAGCTTTTGAAATGCGCGTTGCCGAAGCCGCCGTTGCCGCCCCTAGCGAGGACGATCCTCTGCCCGACCGCGGTCAGGTCGGCGATCAGCGTTTCGCGGTCCTCGTCAAAAATCTGGGTGCCGACCGGGACCTTGAGCACGGTGTTCTTGCCGTTCGCGCCATGCCGGTCCTTGCCCATGCCATGGATGCCGCGCTCGGCCTTGAAGTGCTGCTGGTAGCGATAGTCGATCAGCGTGTTGAGGCCCTCGACCGCTTCGACCACGACGTCGCCGCCGCGGCCGCCGTTGCCGCCGTTGGGGCCGCCGAATTCGATGAACTTTTCGCGGCGGAACGCCACGCAGCCGTTACCGCCGTCGCCGGAACGAATATAGACCTTGGCCTCGTCGAGGAATTTCATCGCGCTGCCCTATCACGTTTCGGCATTAAAGGAGAATAGTTGGCCAGATATGCTAGTGGTGGGGTTCGCTCCACCAGCAGCAGACCGGCTTTCTATCCGATAGCGGCGAAAAAGCCACCTGTTGTTGCACTTGTCGCTAGCCTTGCGCAGGGCCGCCCTGTTTTCGCGGCGGTTGCGGCGCTGGTCAGCGGTTCCTAAAGCTCGGTCTGTTACCGTTAATCCCATCTGATCGCGGCGGTAGTCTGTCATGGCGTTACTTTCACGTATTTCAGGGCAGATCGACGACCGCTCGGCCCGGCTGGCGGGCATCGCGCTGATGCTCCTCGGCGTCGGGCTGTTCTCGCTTGGCGATGCAGTCGGCAAGATGATCGTCGCGAGCTATGCGCTCGGCCAGCTTCTGCTCCTGCGCTCGATCACGTCGCTAACCCTGATGCTGCCTTTCATCTGGCGCGAGCGGGAGACGTTCCGCAACCTGCAGCGGCCGGGCCTGCATGCGATGCGGGTGGCGCTGTCGACGATCGAAGTGGCGGCCTTCTTTCTCGCCGTCACCTATCTGCCGCTGGCCGATGTCATTACCTACTACCTCGCAACCCCGATCTTCGTCACCGCGCTGTCGGCCGTGTTTCTCAAGGAGCATGTCGGCTGGCGGCGCTGGAGCGCGGTGGCCGTCGGCTTCGCAGGCGTCCTGATCGCGTTGCAGCCGTCCTCCGACACGCTGTCGTGGCCGGCGCTGATCGCGCTTGGCGGAAGCTTCTCCTTTGCCGTGCTGATGGTCGTCACGCGCTCGCTGCGCGGGGCGTCCGACGTGGTGCTCGCCTCCAGCCAGTTTTGCGGCACGCTTCTGTTCGGGCTGGTCCTGGCGCCGTTCGGCTGGGTCAGTCCGAGCTGGAGCGGGCTGTCGCTGTTCATTCTCGCCGGCTTCATCTCGGTCGGCGCGCTGCTCAGCGTCAACCGGTCGCTCAAGCTCGCTCCCGCCAGCGTCGTCGTGCCTTATCAGTACACGATGATCATCTGGGCCGTGCTGTTCGGCTACCTCGTCTTCGGCGACGTGCCGGAACTGAGCACGCTGATCGGCGCCGCAATCATCATCGCGGCCGGCTTCTACATCTTCCTGCGCGAGCAGAAGCTCGGACGGCCGAGCGAAGGGGTCAACCCGCCGCCCGCATAGGTTTTGCCCGTTTTTCGGCCGTCAGCCCGCCAGAAGGACGCGGCGGGTCGGCTCCTGCCAGCGCTTCAGCGACGCCCAGACGCCGCGGTCGAGTCGGAAGCGGTCCATCGGCGTCGAGGAGCCGAGTGCCTGGATGCGGTGCAGCTCCACGCCGGTCCACTGGAAGCCGCACTTCTCCAGAATCCGCCGCGACGCCGGATTGATGACGCGGGCGCCGGAGGTCAGCTCGACGAAGGCGAATTCGTTAAAGGCATAATCGATCACCGCGCGCACCGCCTCGGTGGTCAGGCCGCGGTTCCAGTGCTCGACGCCCAGCCAGAAATCGAGTTCGGCGCCGTCATGGTCGTCCCACGACAGGGTCACCGCGCCGAGCGGAGCATCGTTGTCGGTGATCAGAAAGATATCCTTGCCCGCGCTGCGAGCGGCCGATGCGACGAATGCCTCGGCGTCCGCCTCCGTGTAGGGGTGCGGCATTTTTCGCGTATTCTCTGCGATGCGGCGGTCATCGGCGATAACCGCAATCGCTTTTACGTCCGCGAGTGTCGGTTGGCGCAAGGTCAGCCGCTCAGTCTCGAGGACGAAGGTACACGAACCTCTCGAGAGGCAATTTCCGGGGGTTTCCTGCAACATTTGAGTGCTCCATTGGCCGCTTTCTTGCGTGCGGCAGAAAGAAAAAAGGGAAGAACCGGCGGTCCGGTCTTCCCTTTCTGGAGCCTCTAGGTCGCTCCGCCGGTTCGACAGGACCCGGCGGAACGACTTCGATCCACCGTATTATTCAGCCGCCTCGATCATCGGAATTACCGACACGTAGGTACGGCCGTTGGCTTTGGCGCGGAATGCGACGTGGCCTTCGACTTTCGCAAAGATGGTGTGGTCGGTGCCCATGCCGACATTGTCGCCAGGATGCCACTTGGTGCCGCGCTGGCGGCAGATGATGTTGCCGGGAATTACCTTCTCGCCGCCAAAAATCTTGACGCCGAGACGCTTGCCAGCTGAGTCGCGACCGTTGCGCGAGGATCCGCCTGCTTTTTTCTGAGCCATGGCCCGTACTCCGAATTTCTTATCGTGTACCGCGATTCCGCGACGGAATCACTTCACTTGATGCTGCAATCGATAACAACCGCTCTAAAGACCGGGTCCTTAGAGCGGGCCGTCATCAGGCGGAAGCGGCCTCTTCGCCGGCGGCGGGCTTTTCAGCCTTGACGCGCTTCGGGCGGGGGCCAACCGTGGGCTTCTTGCCATCGGCCAGAATCTCGGTGACGCGGATCACCGTGATCTCGTCGCGATAGCCGCGCTTGCGGCGCGAATTCTTGCGGCGGCGCTTCTTGAACGCGATCACCTTCGGGCCGCGCTTGTGATCGACGACTTCGACTGCAACCGAAGCGCCTGCCACCACAGGGGCGCCGAGGACCGGCGTATCGCCGCCCAGCAGCAAAACCTCGCCAAGCTGCACGATCGTGCCAACTTCGCCGTCGATCTTGCCAATCTCAAGTACATCATCCGGGCTGACGCGGTACTGGCGTCCACCGGTCTTGATGACTGCGAACATCGTTCTATTCCTTCGTGTTCGATTCCGGTCTCGGAAAGCTCGTCCGGACCGGCTTCTTGTCAGTCTATGGTTGGAACTCGCGGCAATTGAAAAGCCGCGAACTTGCGAGTGTTGCGGACGCTGCCACAGGCTGTTGCCCGAAACAGGCCGACGCCACGCATGGCGCGCGGCGGGAATTTTTCCCACCGGCGGCGTCGTTATAACGGGAAAGTCCGGGCAGTCAAGGCATTGAAGCGCGACCGGCGGTCGAAATCGCGGTTTGCGCCGCGCCCGTCGCCGTCATGCCCGCGTCATTGCGCGATGCAACCATCCGGTTCCGCTCGGGTTGTTCAGCGGAGTGGCACAGAAAGAAGTGAGCGATCATGGCTGAGGACCGCGAAACCTCCGGAATTGGCAAGCATGGCGCATCGCGCCTGCCGTCCGTCGATGTCGATAGCTACAACATTGAACTGAAAGACGAAAAGGGCTTTTTGGGCGATCGCGCCAGCAAAGGGGCTTTCCGCGATATTTTGGAGGCCTGGCGCCGCCCGCTGCGGGCGAACGGCTGCGATCCGTTCGGCGAAACGCCGACGCAGGCGATCACCAAAGCCGAGCTCGACGAGGTACTGGTCGGCAGCGACGCCCGCGCCGCCGCCGTGGTGCTAAGCGCGATCGAGGAGTTTTCGCTGCAACTTGCGCAGGTGACCCGGCGTTTCCTCAAAACCAAAGCCTGGTCGAAGACCGAGCGCATAGTGGTCGGCGGAGGGTTCCGCTGGAGCCGAATCGGCGAACTGGCGATCGCGCGCGCCGACATGATCCTGAAGGCCGAAGGGTTCAAGGGCGACATGGTTCCGATCCGCCATCATCCCGACGATGCCGGGCTGATTGGCGGCCTGCATCTGGCGCCGTCGTGGATCTTCGAGGCTCACGACAGCATTCTGGCGGTCGATATCGGCGGCACGAACATCCGCTGCGGTATTGTCGAGACGCGTTGGAAGAAGGCGCCCGACCTCTCGAAGGCGACGGTCTGGAAGTCGCAGTTGTGGCGGCATGCCGACGACGATCCGTCGCGCGACGGGTCTGTCGACGAGCTGGGCAAGATGCTCAGGGGTCTGATCGAAGAGGCGGAAAAGCACGGGCTGAAGCTGGCGCCCTTCATCGGCGTGTCCTGTCCCGGCGTGATCGATGCTGATGGGTCAATCGAGAAGGGGGCGCAGAATCTGCCGGGCAACTGGGAAAGCAGCCGCTTCAACCTGCCGGCCGAGCTGGTTGCGCAGATTCCGGCGATCGGCGGGCACGACACCGCGGTTTTGATGCACAACGACGGCCTCGTGCAGGGGCTGAGCGAGGTGCCCTTCATGCAGGATGTCCGGCGATGGGGCGTGCTGACCATCGGCACCGGGCTCGGCAATGCGCGTGTCACCAACCGCCGCGACGACGAGAAGGGCAAGAAGAAGCGCGACAAGAAGGGTGGCAGGCGCAAGGACGACGGGCGAAAGCGCGCCAAAGGCAAGGACGACGACTGCGAGGCCGTGGCCAAGGCGAAGGTCAAGAACGGATCGAAGAAGCCCGCTTCCGTCAAGGCCAGTGACGACAAGCGCAAGGCCAAGATCAGGGTCAACGCGCGAGCCGGGGACAAAACCAAGGACAAAACCAAGGACAAAACGAAGGTTGGACGCAAGAGCGGGGGCGGCGACGGCGAGCCTGCGGTGGCTCTTGAGGTCAAGGAGCCTGAGAGGGAGGCTGGCGGCGCCGGTTGAGGATCGCGGTGAAGCGGCATCCAGCCGCGGCCGGCATTTAATTTCCCCACGGCAGCGCGAGGCGTCTTGTCTAAACGCTTTCGCTCGCATAGAACTCCGCCCGCGCGGCGACGCAACCTGATTTGCTCGGATGGCCATTGGCTGTTCCATGTGATCGGGCTGCGATGCCAGTCTGCACAAATACGCCCGGCGGGCGGCCCTGTGCAGATCGGGTGGGGTTGCTCTTGCGATCCTCAATTCCGGCAGCTATGGATCGGTCGTCGGACGCACCACAGTCCGATCACGGCAAGTCGGTCCGCTGAAAGCGCCCCTGGAGAGGTGGCAGAGTGGTTGAATGCACCGCACTCGAAATGCGGCATAGGTGCAAGCCTATCGGGGGTTCGAATCCCTCCCTCTCCGCCATAAATCCCCGTTTGCCACCTATATCGAGCAAATAGTCGCTGACCGCCGCACGGTGCCATACGGTACTGGGCGCTATTGCCGACGCGATGCCGTCAGGGACCGCTCTTTGACTGGAAGGTGGCAAGGCACAGTTATACGGAATGAGCCGCCATCTTGTTGCCGCGCTCGTACCAGCCCTTGGAGCGGTTCACGATCCACACGACGGAGAGCATGACCGGCACTTCGATGAGGACGCCGACGACCGTGGCGAGCGCGGCCCCGGAGTGAAAGCCGAACAGGCTGATGGCAGCCGCGACGGCCAGTTCGAAAAAGTTCGAGGCACCGATCAGCGCCGATGGGCCGGCCACGCAATGCCGCTCTCCGGTGAGCCGGTTCAGCAGATAGGCAAGGCCGGAGGTGAAATAGACCTGGATCAGGATCGGCACTGCGAGCAACGCGATGACCATCGGTTGCGCGATGATCTGTTCTCCTTGAAAGCCAAACAGCAGCACCAGCGTCGCCAGCAGTGCGACGAGAGAAACCGGCGCGAGTTTGGCGAGCAGCCGATCGAGAGCAGCCTGTCCTCCGGTTGTCAGCAGGCGGCGCCGCACGATCTGTGCGATGATCACCGGAATCATGATGTAAAGTACGACCGATAGGACGAGCGTTCCCCAGGGCACGGTGATTGAGGACAGGCCGAGCAGCAGGCCGACGATGGGCGCGAAGGCCACGACCATGATCGCGTCGTTGAGCGCGACCTGGGAGAGCGTGAAATGCGGCTCGCCCTTGGTCAGATTTGACCAGACGAAAACCATCGCTGTGCAGGGGGCAGCAGCAAGAATGATGAGGCCGGCGATGTAGCTGTCGATCTGGTCGGTCGGCAAGAGCGGCCGGAACAGCCAGCCGATGAACAGCCATCCGAGCACCGCCATCGAGAAGGGCTTTACCGCCCAATTGATGAACAGCGTCACACCGATGCCCCGCCAATGGCGTCTGACCTCGGCGAGCGCGGCGAAGTCGATCTTCAGCAGCATGGGAATGACCATCAGCCAGATCAGAGCGGCGACGGGCAGGTTGACCCTGACAATTTCGGCAGCGCCGATCGCCTGAAACACGCGCGGCATGAAATGGCCGAGCGCTACGCCGATGGCAATGCAAAGCGCGACCCAGAGGGTGAGATAGCGTTCAAAAGTGGACATGGCTTCTGCTCAGGCTGTTCCCACGCGGCGGCCATACTCGTCCACTACGCGTTCGCCATCCTCTTTGATGAATTCGCCCCGCTGCGGCGGTAGAAGGTCGAGCACTTCCTCGGAGGGGCGGCAGAGTTTTACGCCCTTCGGGCTGACGACGATCGGCCGGTTGATGAGGATCGGGTGAGCAATCATGGCGTCGACAAGCTGGTCATCGGTCAGCGCCGGATTGCCAAGGCCAAGCTCCACATACGGAGTGCCCTTCTGACGGAGCAGTGCACGCACGGAAATGCCCATGCGCGCGACAAGTTGCACGAGCATTGTTCGCGACGGCGGCGTCTTCAGGTATTCGATGACATGTGGCTCGACGCCGGCATTGCGGATCATCGCCAGCGTGTTGCGTGAGGTGCCGCAATCTGGGTTGTGGTAGATGATGACGTCCATGGCCTCGCTCCAGGCAGTATCGCTTCGGCTTGCATCAGGCGTGGGCCGGATCAGACGCGGGCGCGCCTTTCCTCGGCTCACAGCAGGAAGACAGCGCCGCGACAGCCGGACGACATACTTCCGGGTGTCCCTGGCAGCAGTCGCGCATGAGGAATTCGACGAGGGCGGCCAGCGCCGGCAGCGCGGCGCTATAGATGATCGAGCGCCCTTCGCGTCGAGACACCACCAGTTCGGCCTGTTCGAGATGGTTCAGGTGAAAGGACATGCGCGACGATGATGCGCTGTCCATCGCTTCGCCGATGACGCCGGCGGCCAGACCTTCAGGGCCAGCTGTCACGAGCAATCGCACGATGCGCAGGCGCGTCTCTTGTGAAAGGGCTGCGAAGGCTTCGAGTGCACGCTTCTCGTTCATCACATATATCTCAACACCTCAAGAGTTATTTATACAATAATACACAAGGGAGCTCTCAACGCCAGCCCCCTCGGCGCCGGATTCGGGCTGTCAGGGAAATGGAGGACAGCCGAGGATGGCAACAGAGCGGGCCTAGTTCCCAATTTCGCGCTTCCTGCTGGCTGAATGGCATGCGGGTCTTCGGCTTGTTCCCGATTCAGGACTTTCTCAATAACCGCAATTCGGGGTGCGGTAATTTTGGGGTATCACGCCTGCTGGATAGGAAAACTTAATCGCTTCCCGGCAAGTGTCCCCGGAATTGTCCAGCCACATCGGTTGAGTCCGACGATGCAGGGTAGGCGGCTTGCAAAAAAGATCTGGTGCGTGGGCGCGCGGCTGCGGCGGCGCGCGGCGACCATTGCCGCGTTGCGGGCGCAGCTTGAGGCGCAGGCGGCGCAGATCCGGGAACAGGCGGCCCTGCTCGCCCACAGCCAGAAGATTTTCGACCGGTCCTCGGCCGCTGCGCGGATCGGGGTCTGGGAGTGCGATCTGGCAGACGAATCCTTGCAGTGGACCGATGTCGTCTACGACATTTTTGATCTGCCGCGCGGATCGGCTCTCGACCGGCAAAAGATTTTAGAATGCTATTCGGAGAGCTCGGCGAGCGAGCTCCATGCGCGGCGCTCCAAAGCCATCGCCGAGCACAGCAGCTTCAGTCTGGATGCCGAGATCGTCACGGCGAAGGGCAGCCGCCGCTGGATCCGGATCACTGCCACCGTCGAGTCCGAGAACGGCGTTGCGGTCCGCATCTTCGGGATGAAGCAGGACATCACCGAAGAAAAGATTCTTGCCGACCGCACGCGGTATCTGGCCGAGTTCGATGTCATGACCGGGCTGGCCAACCGCGGCCAGTTTCAGGCCTGGCTCGCGGAGCTTGGCGAGCGGCCGGCCAAACCCGCGCCGCGCGGAGCGCTGCTGCTGATCGACCTCGACGGGTTCAAGGCGGTCAACGATACCCATGGGCACGCCGCCGGGGATGCCTGCCTCAAGGAGCTTGCCGCGCGTCTGCGCGCCGCGTGCGCCGAGGCGGATCTGGTCGCGAGGATCGGCGGCGACGAGTTCGCCATGCTTCTGGGGGCACGATTCGAGCTCGCGGCGATCAGCGGGCTTGCGCGAAAGATCGTCGAGGTTATGAGCGAACCGGTTTTCTACGATGGCAAGCCGCTCACGCTTGGCGCGTCGGTCGGGATTGCACTGCTCGATGGCGGCTCCGCGTCTCAACTGTTCATGCAGGCGGACAGCGCGCTCTACGCCGCCAAGGCTGCAGGACGGAACACGTTCCGGATGTTCCAAGACGGTGAAGACACCCGTGTGAGCAATGGCGCGCCGCAGCTTGTGCCGGGTGTACGGGGGCGCCGATCAGGGTCGGGCGACGCATCCGGGCGCGCGGCTTTCGATACCGCGCAAGCCTGACCTCGACCGAATATCGGCCTCTGGTGCAGGTCGACCAACCACCGCCTAAGCAAAAATCCCGTCAAGCAAAACGCGCTTCACATCGGTTGCGGCGACGGCCTTCCCGCCGAGCAGTTCGGCGCGGTCGGCGATGATCAGCGGGCCGTCCTGCGGATCGTCGGTGAGGCGGCCGTGCGAGCCGCCGACGAGCGAAGCATCGAGCGGGATGACATCCATCAACGTGCGGAAGCCGAGCTTGCGCAAAAGCAGGCGCTTGCCGATGGCGAGCTTTGGCGCGGTGATTTTCGGATCGAGAAACAGCTCGACAGGGTCATAGCCGGGCTTGCGATGAATCTCGACGGTGCGAGCAAAATCGGGCGCGCGATCATCGTCGGTCCAATAGTAATAAGTGAACCATGAGCGTGCGTCGGCCATCGCGACAAGATCGCCCGCGCGCGGATGGTCGAGGCCGACGAGGTGCTTGTCATTGGCGCCATAGATGTGCTCGACGCCGGGCAGCGAGGAAAGAAGCTCGTGGACTTTTGGGCGGAGCGCCGGGTCGTCGACATAGACGTGGGCGATCTGATGATCGGCAACCGCGAAGGCCTTTGAGACGGTGGGGTCGAGGAGCTCGCTGCCTTCTTCCTCCCTGACGGCGAGGAGGCCCGCCTCGCGCAATGCCCGGTTGATATGAACCGGGCGGTCGACCTTGGTGATCCCGTATTCGGACAGCACCACCACCGAGCGTCCGCTTGCGCGTGCCGTATCGGCAAGGTCGCCAGCGACTTCGTCGATCTCGGCGAGGGATCTTTTTACCGCCGGATGCGAGGCGTCCGGCCCGAAGCGCTGCAGGTCGTAGTCGAGATGCGGCAGGTAAGCGAGCGTGAGCGTCGGGTCGCTTTCCTTCATCACGAGCTTGGTCGCGTCGGCGATCCAGCGGCTCGAGGCGATCGTCGTTGCCGGCCCCCAGAAATGAAATAAAGGAAATTGCCCGAGCTTTTCGGTGAGGCGGTCGCGCAGGCTGCCCGGCACCGTGTAGCAATCCGGCAGCTTGCGGCCGTCGGCCTTGTAGATCGGCCGTGGCGTTGCGCCGATGTCATGGCGCGATGCCATGTTATACCACCAGAACATGTTGGCACAGGTGAACGCCGGATCACGCTTCTTCCCGGCCTCCCAGATTTTCTCGCCGCCGACGAGGCGGTTGGATTGCCTCCACAGCATCACTTCCATTTGATCGCGGAACAGCCAGCCATTGCCGACGATGCCATGCTCGCTCGGAGAAAGCCCGGTCATGAAGCTCGCCTGCACGCTGCAGGTGAGAGCGGGTGTGATGGTTTTGAGCGGCGCCATCGCGCCGCCGCGGGCGAGGGCGGAAAGCCTCGGCGTCTCGGCGCCGAGATGGCGCGGCGTCAGTCCGACCACGATCATCGCCAGCAATGGTTTCACCACGCCCCTCCAGATCCCCGAGTCCCGCCCGAACGATTCTTCGGCGCGAACGGCTGCTTCAGGCACTCCGCAAGGAGCATGCCTGCGCGGCGTTCAATTCATCTTGCCAAAGGTGCAAACGAAGTGGCACGCTGTCCAGAGAAATAAAAACCGCGCGGCATGAACGACGATCCGGACAAGGGAGACGCTCCGACCTGCATGTTGCGGCGCAGCTGACACGCATCCACCAGCCCGCCAGACTCATAAGATGAGGGCGCTGCGCGAGGGAGAGGTCAATGCTCGATACTCCGTCGAACCGGATCGACGACGACGTTCGGCTGCAGTCATTCACCATCAGCTATGACTATCCCGTGGTGTTTACCCGCGAGGCATTTTCGCCGGCCAATCGCTGCCTCGTCGATATTTTGCGTCGCCGCGAAGCCGGCAAGAAACATCGCTGCCTGTTCTTCCTTGACGAGGGCGTGGTTGCGGCAATGCCGGATCTGCCGGCGCGGATTGAAAAGTACGCCGCCGCTCATGCCGACCGCATGGCGCTTGCCGGGCCTCCGGTTCGCGTGCCGGGCGGGGAAGTCTGCAAGAACGATCCGGAGACGGTTCCGCGCCTCCTCGCAAAGCTCTCCGAATTTGCCGTCGATCGCCATTCCTATGCGATTGCGATCGGTGGCGGGGCGGTGCTCGATGTGGTGGGCTATGCGGCGGCGATTTTCCATCGCGGCGTCCGGCACATCCGTTTCCCGACGACGGTTCTTGCGCAGGACGACAGCGGCGTCGGCGTCAAGAATGCGATCAACTCCCACGGCCTGAAGAATCTGGTCGGCACGTTCGCGCCACCCTGGGCGATCATCAATGATAGTGCGTTCATCGATCTGCTGCCGGTGCGCGAGAAGCGGGCGGGAATGGCCGAGGCGGTGAAAGTGGCGCTGATCCGCGATGGAAATTTCTTTAGCTGGCTGGAAAAGAATGCGGACGCATTGGCAAAGTTCTCGCCGGGGCATCTTGCAAGGCTGATCAAGGATTCCGCGGAACTGCACATGCGTCAGATCCGGCTCGGCGGCGATCCGTTCGAGACAGGATCGGCGCGGCCGCTTGACTTTGGTCACTGGTCGGCGCACCGGCTGGAGCGGCTGACCGAAAATGCAGTCAGCCACGGAGAGGCGGTCGCCATCGGCGTCGCGCTCGACACCCGCTATTCGGTGCTCGCCGGGCTGCTGCCGGAAGGCGAGGACGAGCGCGTGCTGCGGCTCCTGAAGCGCCTCGGCTTCGTGCTCTGGCACGACCAGTTGAAGGCGCACGGGCCGGGCGGCGAGCTTTCGCTGTTGCAGGGGCTGGCGGATTTTCAGGAGCACCTCGGCGGCGAGCTGACGATCACCCTTTTGGCGGAGATCGGCCGCGGCATCGAGGTGCACGAGATGGACAGCGAACGGGTCGTTCGCGCGATCGACTGGCTAGAGCAGAGGGCGTGACGCACAGATGCGGCTTGAGGGGCTTCCCGGTCAGGCCCACCTGACCTACTGCACCAACATCCACGCGGGCGAGAGTTGGCCGGAAATCTTGGCAAGCCTCGACGAGCACGTTCCGGTCATCAAGGCGAGTGTTGCGCCGGACCGGCCGCTCGGCATCGGGCTGCGGCTGTCGGGGCAGGCGGCCGCCGCCGCGCGGCAGCCGGAGGCGCTTGCCGCGTTTCGCGACCGTCTCGCCGAACTTGGCGCCTACGTGTTCACTATCAATGCCTTTCCGTTCGGCCCGTTTCACGGCGTTCGCGTCAAGGAGCAGGTCTATCTGCCGGACTGGCGGAGCGCCGAACGCGTGGCCTTCACCGCCGACAGCGCCGCGGTGCTCGCCGCGGTCTTGCCCGACGGCATCGAGGGCAGCATTTCCACGGTGCCCGGCGCATTCAAACCCAATGGTGAGGCGCCGGGCGCGGACACTGCGATGGCCCTTAATCTGATGGATGCGGTGGCCGATCTCGTTGCGACCGAGCGGGCGACCGGCAAGCGGATGGCGCTGGCGCTGGAGCCGGAGCCGTGCTGCTTCCTCGAGACGGCGGGCGAGAGCATCGCCTACTTCGAAAACGTGCTGCTGTCGGCCGGAGTGCTCGACCGGCTGGCGACGCTGTGCGGGGTCGGCCGTCTTGCCGCCGAAGGGCTTTTGCGCCGTCATCTCGGCATCTGCTACGATGTCTGCCACGGTTCGGTCGAGTTTGAAGACCCGGTTTGCGCGATGGACGATATCCTCGCGGCGGGGATCAGGCTGCCGAAGGTGCAGCTCTCCGCTGCCATGCGGATTCCGCAGATGACGCCGGATCTGGTAGAGGCGGTTATGCGCTACGACGATGGCGTCTACCTGCATCAGACCGTCGTGCGGAGCGGGCAGGGCCTCAAGCGCTATGTCGATCTGCCGGATGCGGTGGCGGCGTTCGAGGCCGGCCGAGCTGCCGGCGAGTGGCGGATTCATTGCCACGTTCCGCTGTTCCTTGCCGACCTTGGCGAGCTCGGCTCGACCCGCGGCGACCTTGAGCAGGTGCTCTCCGCCTTTCGCCAGCGGCTGCGCTCCGAGCATCTCGAGGTCGAGACCTATACCTGGGACGTTCTCCCGGATGGGCTGCGCGCCGGCTCGAAAGCCGCCGACATCGCACGCGAGATGGCGTTCTGCCTGAAGGAGCTGTCAGCATGAATGCGGCGACCGCGCAATTGCCCAGCCTCACGACGCTGCTGCGGCTCGGCCGGATCTCCAACCTGCCGACGGTCTGGACCAACGTGATCGCCGGTGCCGTGCTCGCGGGCGGCGCCGGCGTGGGCCCGGCCGGAATCGTCCTCGTCGCCGTGGCGATGAGCGCCTTCTATATCGGCGGCATGTATCTCAACGATTATTTTGATCGCGAGATCGACGCACGCGAGCGGCCGGGCCGGCCGATCGATGCCGGGGAAATCCGCGCGCAGACGGTGATGATGGTGGGCTTCGGTCTGCTCGCGCTCGGGATCTTACTGCTGGTCCCCTTCGGCCTCGCCCCGACGCTGTGGGGCGTGCTGCTTGCGGGCGTGATCGTGCTCTACGACGTCTGGCACAAGGCCAATCTGTTCAGCCCGGTGGTGATGGGGGCCTGCCGCGCGCTGGTCTATATCGGGGCTGGGGCCGCAACGGCCGGCGGTGTTTCCGATGCCGTTCTGATCGGCGCGCTGGCGCTGGCGGCCCATGTTGCGGGCATCACCTATGCTGCCAAGCAGGAAAACCTCAACACTGTCGGCAATCTCTGGCCACTCTTGATGCTGGCGCTGCCGCTGCTGATCGCGGTGCCTGCTCTTCTCGGCGGCTGGCTGATCGTCCTCGCTTTCGTTCTGCTGCTGATTGCGGACGGTGTCGCCGTGCGCCTGCTGGCTGTGCGCGGGGCGGCGGACGCCGTGCCGCGCGCGGTGTCCGGCCTGATTGCAGCGATCTGCCTGGTCGATGCGCTGGCGGTGGCGCTCGCCGGCGGCGGGCTGCTGCTCGTCGCGCTGTGCGCGGTCGGCTATCCGCTGACGCGGCTGTTCCAATCCTCAATCCCTGGGACGTGAGAACAAGATGTCCACCACCAGCGGCGCATCAGCGGACCATCATCCCGGCGAGGTGCAAAAGGGCTTTCTCGCGCTCGCCGACGAATGGGTGGCGCGCGCAACCGGCGCGGCGGGGCTGGAATGGTTTCGTGGCGCGATCAGAAACGTGGCGGAGCCGGCCAGCGACCGCGCGCTTGGGGTGGCGATCGGCCTTGCGCCGCGCAAGCTTGGCAAGGCGGACCTCGGCCTTGCGAATGAAGATCTCGCCTGCGCCAGTGCCCTGCGGCCGGGCCTCGATCTCAGCGACTGGAGTGTCGACCAGCTTGCACGGGTCGCCCTGATGGTCGCCAGCAGCGACGGCGACGATGCCGCCTTTGCTCGGCGGCTCGACAGCTTTTGCGCCACCGCCGAGATCAACGAACTGATCGCGCTGTGCAAGGGACTGCCGGTCTATCCCGGCGCTGCGCTGATCGAGCCGCGGGCGCGAGAGGCGGTGCGCTCCGGCATGAAGCCGGTGTTCGAGGCGATCGCCCATCGCAATCCCTATCCCCGCGAGATTTTTGGCGAGGACGCCTGGAATCATATGGTGGTCAAAGCGCTTTTCGTCGGTTCCACCCTGTGGCCGATCGAGGGGCTGGACGAACGAGCCAATCCGCATCTTTCGCAAATGCTCGTCGGCCTCGCCGAAGAGCGCTGGGCTGCCGGCCGCCCGGTGAGTGGAGAGCTTTGGCGCTGCGTTGCGCCATATGCGGATGCTAACGGCATCAAGGCACTTGCGCGTGTATTGCATGGCGGCCACGACAAGGAACGCCTCGCGGTCGCGCTTGCGCTGAAGCACGCTCCGGGTGTGCGGCTCGATCCCGCGGACATGGCGGAGGTTGCGCGGCTGCAGACACGTCTTGAGTCTGAAAATATCGGCTGGCGCGATCTCGCCTGAATGCCTGCTTTGTGCGCTGCACCAAGCCTTTTGTGCTTGTGGTGAAAGTCTTTCTTGAAAAGTATCGGCGCAATCAGATGTCCTTTGCCGATGGTGATGGCGGGTCGGCAGTCAATTTTTTGCGAGCTAAATTTTCTGATATTATTGAGCGCGGATTTTCTTTCCTTTCTCGATGAAAGAAATTTCTTCTCTGCGGTTTTGCCTATTGCGGCTTTGCCTGAACCCGGTAGCATTTGAGGGTCCGCGCCCGACACGAACTAAAATTGTCGCGGATCAGGAAACGAACAGGGTTGAGGAGCTAACCGATGAAGAGAGCGGCATTCGCTGTCCTTGCGGCAGCGACCTTAGCGGGTGCGCCCGCAGCCTATGCGCAACAGATCCCTACATCTCCGACTGAAGTTGCGAAACCTGGCGGAAAAGTGCCGGGCGCCCAGAAGATGGCGCTCGTCAAGGTGGCGGATGGATTTCATGATCCGGTCGGGGTGACAGCGGCCAATGATGGCTCGGGGCGTATCTTCGTGGTCGAGCGGGCGGGCCGTGTCAAAATCGTCAAGGACGGCAAGGTGCAGGCCGAGCCGTTCATCGATCTCACCAACTTCAACCCGCTCGGCAGCGATGTGCAGACCGGCTTCGTCGAGCAAGGGCTGTGGTCGGTCGCTTTCCATCCGAAATTCAAGGAAAACGGCTACGTCTTTGTTCACTATGCCTCTTTGCCGTTTAACGGCGCGTCGATCATCGCCCGTCTGACGGTCGATCCGAAGAGCCCAAACCAGATCACGTCGGAACAGCTCACGAAGAGCGTCAAGGTTCTGATGAACATTCCGCAGCCTTACTACAATCACTACGGCGGCATGATCACCTTCGGGCCGGACGGCATGCTCTATATCGGCAAGGGTGACGCCGGCTGGGAAGGCGACCCGCTCAATGCCGGCCAACGGATCGATGTGCTGTGGGGCAAGCTGCTTCGCATCAATGTCGATACCCCGGACGACGTGCCTTACGCCATCCCGAAGGATAACCCCTTCGCCAAAGCGGACCGGCCGCAGTTGATGTCGCTGTTCGGCATTTCGGAGACGGGCTTCGCCCAGAACAAGATTGGTTCGCGGCCCGAGATCTGGGCCTATGGCCTGCGCAATCCCTACATGTTCCACTTCGACCAGAAGTCGGGCGATCTCTTCATCGCCGACGTCGGGCAGAACCACTGGGAAGAAATCGACTACCAGCCTGCATCGTCCAAGGGCGGCGAAAACTACGGCTGGAAGTTCAACCAGGGTTCGTACTGCCATCCGACGCTGTCGCCCGACCAGAAGTGCCCGATCGTCGGCGTTCTGCCGGTGGCGGAATATCCGCACGATCAGCCATTTGAAACCGGACCGAAGGCGACTTCGGGAACGGGCTGCTCCGCGCAGGGGCTTGGCGTGGCCAACTATGCGGGCCTGACCAAGACCTACTTCGTCGGCGACTGGTGCTCCGGCCGCCTGTTCGGCGTCGCCTGGGACAGTGCCGCCAACAAGTGGCAGATGCAGGAGTTCATGCAGACGCAGTTGCAGTTCACCGCCGGCAACGTCGATGCCGACGGCACGATTCTGGCGACCAACTGTTACTGCTTCTACACCGAAGACAAGGGGCCGAACGCCAACCCGGTCGGCGCGTTGTGGCGGCTCCTGCCGGCCGACAAGGTTCCGGCAGGTGCAGAGCTCGCCAAGGCCAAGGGCTGATTGCCTAGAGAGAGCGTATCGCCCGCGTGTTCGCGGGCGATACCAGTTCATCTTTCGATATGGGAATTAGGTCAATGCAGCGTGGCGTTCACTGCTCCATGGTTGATAGTTTGGTTCGAGGTTCGGCTTCCGCGCAAAACTCCCGAAAGGCATTCGCTCTCGTCGTTGTGATCGGCACACTTGCCGCCGCGAGCGTAGGGTTAGCTCGCGCGGATCATCTGGAGGATTTCAAGAGCCCGTTTGACGGCTCGCCGATGAAATTCGAGCTTCTTCCCAATGAGGAAGAGACGCCGGCAATCAAGAAATTCAAGGAGACCGGCGTCAACGACTACCGCGACAATGCCGAGGCGGTGGCCGAAGGCAAGAAACTGTATGTCCGCAACTGCATCATCTGCCACGGCGCTGACGGCACCGGCAAGATGGGGCCGACGCTGGTCGGAAACGATGTGGTGTATCCGCAGGCGCGCAGCGATCCGGGCATGTTCTCGATCATCTATGGTGGCGCTAGCGGAGCGATGCAGTCATTCCACAAGCGCGGCATGAAGCAGGACGACATGCTCAAGATCGTTGCCTATGTCCGGTCGCTGGAGAAAAAATGAACAGTCACGATCCCACGGCTCTTGATCCCAAGGCCCTTGGCAAGTTCCTGTGCGACGCCGGTGAACTGAAGGACTTGCTCGGCGACAAATCGGTCGAATGTCCGTGCTGCGGCGGCGCGCTGACCGCGGACAAGCTGGCGCGGCTGATCAACGATGTTCAGCGCCTTGCGGGCGAAACTGCAGCGGCTCCGCCAAAGTCGGGCGGCGGCAGCTATGGCGGCATGATCATCGATCCGCACGCTCATATGATCGCGCGGACCACGGACGACTATGAGGCGATGGCGAAGGCCGGCGTCGTCGCCGTCATTGAGCCGGCCTTCTGGCTCGGCCAGCCGCGCACCTCGCTTGGCACGTTCATCGATTACTTTTCCATGATTTCCGGCTTCGAGCGATTCCGCGCCGGGCAATTCGGCATTCGCCACTATTGCACGATCGGCCTCAATCCGAAGGAGGCCAACAACGAGGCGCTGGCCGAGGCCGTGCTCGATGTGCTGCCGCGTTTCCTGGTCAAGGAGGGCGTGGTCGCCATCGGCGAACTCGGCTACGACGAACAGACACCGCTCGAGGACAAGGCGTTGCGTGCGCAGATCGAGATGGCGAAGGAATTCGATCTGCCGATCATGATTCACACGCCGCACCGCGACAAGCGGGCGGGGACGCTGCGCACCATGGATGTGCTCGAAGAGCACGGTTTCGATCCGAACCGCTGCGTCATTGATCACAACAATGAGGAGACCATCCGCGAGGTACGTGACCGCGGCTACTGGTGCGCGTTCTCGATCTATCCGAATACCAAGATGGGCAGCGAGCGCATGGCCGCGATCGTCGAAAACTTTGGCCCTGAACGGCTGATCGTTGACTCGGCCTGCGACTGGGGTGTCTCCGACCCGCTCGCCGTCGCCAAGACGGCGCGGCTGATGGCGCAGCGCGGCGTCGATCCGGCAGCGATCCGCAAGGTCGTCTACGACAATGCGCTCGCCGTCTACGGCCTCAATGGCGAGATGCGGGAAGACCACTGGCTTGCGCCGGCGCCGGTCGACCAGCGCACGCTCTATGAAGGCAATTCGGTGCTGCGGGGTGGGCAGACACCGAGGATCGAGCAGCCGGGCCGTCCGGTCGACGACCTGCGGATCACCTGAGCACCATCCTGGCGCTGCGCGATGCGGGAGCGGCGGGGACCGCCGCCCGAAGGTACAAAGAGTTCCGGCGTCTTGTTCTCCTCAATAGCTCTGGCTAGGTTGGCAGCGTGAAAGGCATGCCGGAAACTGAATGAGACCGAAACTGACCGATGTGGCCCGCATGGCCGGTGTGGATGTCTCCACGGTATCGCGGGTGCTGCGCGGCGAGGAAACCCAGCGTATCCGCAGCGAGACGCGCGAGCGCATTCTGGAAAGTGCGCGTAAGCTCAACTATTCGCCGAACACTTTGGCGCAGAGCCTGCGCACCTCGCGCACCCGCACCATCGGCCTCGTCGTGCCGCAGCTCGATAACCCGGTGTTTCCGTCGGCCATTCGCGGCGCCGAGAAAGCGGCGATCCGCCACGGCTATTCTCTGCTCATCGCCCATCGCGAGGCGGGCTCGACGGATGCGGTCTATCACCGCCTCTCCCACGGCAACCGGGTCGATGGCCTCGTGGTCGCGAGTCTCGACGACGATCAATTGCTGCGCGAGGAGCTGGAGGGCGCGCGCATTCCTTTCGTGCTGCTCAATCGCAAGCTCGCCGGACATGCGCTGTCGGTGGTGCTCGACAGCCGCGCGGCCGCCTCGATTGCGGTCGATCATCTCGCCAGCATGGGCCATCGGCGGATCGCCCATCTTGCCGGGCGGCCGGGCGGCTTCAATGCCGGCGAGCGCCTTGCCGGCTATCGCGACGGCCTGAAGCGCCATGGCATTGCGTTCGATCCCGCGCTCGTCGCGGTCGCGGGCTATACGGCCGAAGGCGGCGCGGCGGCGATGCGCAGCCTTCTTGCGCGGCAGCCGACAGCCGTGCTCGGCGCGACGCTGGTGACGGCCGCGGGCGCGATGGCCGTGCTGCACGAAGCGGGCTTGCAGATTCCGCAGGACGTTTCGGTCATCGGCCTGCACGATGCGCCGGTGGCGACGATGCTCTATCCACCGCTGACGTCGGTGAAAATGCCGACCGAACTGATGGGCGAACTTGCCGCCGATCTGCTCATCGCGCTGGTCAACGGCGCGGTGCCGCAGCCGATCGCGCCACTGCCGCCGGACGGCCTCGTCGTGCGCGGCTCGACCGGCCCCGTCCCGCGCTAACGACGCTTCCGAAATTTTTGCTCAATTTTTGGCTTGACCGGACGGCGAAGTTGAACCAAGCTTGAACAAACGATTGCTCAAGTCGTTGGCAACTTCGTGTTCGGCGTCCGGGCAAGTAGTTCGCGCAACGCAAAAAATTGCTTTGGGGAGAGCGCCGCGTGAGCCTGGCGAATTCTGCCTCCGTCGGGAGGCTGTCATGACCGCATCTGTGTCCACGGAGCGGGATCGCGATCAGGTCGATCAAGGTCTGGCGTCGGCGTTCGCAGAGATCGTCGGCAAGGACCATGTGCTGACCTCGTTCGACGAGCGTCTTGGCTATGCCCGCGACCGGTTGCCTTATGCGGTTTTCCGTGAGCGTGCTGGCGGCATCGCCGGCGCGGTGCCGCGTCTGATCGTGCGGCCCGCCGATCAGGCCGAGGTCGCGCGGGTGCTGCAATTGTCGAAACAGCGCGGCATCCCGGTCATTCCCTACGGCAACGGCTCCGGCGTGCTCGGCGGCGCGATCCCCCTCGGCGGCGAGGTGATGATCGATCTCCGGCGGCTCGACAAAATCGTCGCGATCAATCCGATCGATGCGATCGCCACCGTGCAGGCGGGCATGAACGGCGCCGAGTTCGAGCGGCAGCTCAACGAGGCCGGGTTCACCTGCGGGCACCTGCCGCAATCGATCGAGATTTCCACCGTCGGCGGCTGGCTCGCCTGCCGCGGCGGCGGCCAGGCCAGCAGCCGCTACGGCAAGATCGAAGACATCGTGATCGGGCTCAAGGCCGTGCTGCCGGACGGCACGCCTCTTGAGGTTCGTCCCTTGCCGCGCCGTTCGGTCGGGCCTTCGATCCTCGACCTGATGATCGGCAGTGAGGGCACGCTCGGCGTCATCACCGAGGCCACGCTGCGAATCTGGAAGAAGCCGGAGATCGAGCGCGGCGTCGTGCTGGCGTTTCCCTCGCTTGAAGCTAATCTCGATTTCGCACGCCGCCTGATGCAGGAGAATCTGTCTCCGACCGTCGTGCGGCTCTATGATCGCGTCGAAAGCGACGAGCGCACCAAGGATGTCGCGCTGTTCCGAGCAAAGCCCTATCTCGCCATTTTGATGTTCACCGGCTCCGAGCCGATGGTTTCGCTGGAGCAGGAGCTTGCGCTCGAGCTTGCGGCCGAACTCGGCGGCGAAATTGGTCCTGATACGCTTTATCAGCACTGGAAGCAGAACCGCTACGTCGCCTACTCGCAGAAGTGGCACGAAGCCGGATACTTCAACGACACGATCGAAGTCACCGCCAATTGGTCGGCGCTGCCGAAGATGTACGCGGCGATTTCGGATGCGGTCCATGCCATCCATCCCGACCTTCATTTCGGCGCACACTGGTCGCACGTCTATCCGGAAGGAGCCTGCCAGTACATGACGCTGCGGCTGCCGCCGATGGACAGCGCCGCGGCGCTGCCGGTGCATGCGAAGCTCTGGGACACGGTACAGGATCTCACGCTGCAATATGGCGGCTCGATTGCGCACCATCACGGGGCCGGCCTCTTCCGCAACCCGTGGATGAAGCGCGAACTCGGCGCCGGGCTCGATGTGCTGCAGGCGATCAAGGATGCGCTTGACCCGGACAATCGGCTCAATCCGGGCAAGCTCGGCTTGCGCCCGCGTCCCGATGCCAAAGATATCCGCCGTGTCTGATCGCGCGGCCCGCCTGAGTGCATGTGAGGGGGCATCGCATGGCGACATCTGATCCCTTGCTCGTCGGCATCGATCTTGGCGCGGGCTCGCTCAAGGTCAGCATCATCCGCACCAACGGCGCGCTGGTCGGTGAAGCTTCGGCGCCGGTTGCGACGTCCGCGCCTTATCCCGGATGGAGCGAGCAGGACCCGCGCGACTGGTGGCGCGCCGCCTGCGATGCGCTGCGCCGCGTGCTTGCGGCGAGCGGCCGGCCGGCTTCCGACATTGCCGCGATTACCTTTTCGGCGGGCGCCCATACGCAGGTGCTTGAGGACGAGGACGGCAACATCATCCGCCCCGCGATCCTCTGGAACGATCAGCGAAGCCGCGCCGAGACGCAGGAGCTGCGCGACCTCGCCGACGAGCGGATTCTTGCGATCGGGGCGAACCGCGCCAATCCGACCTGGACGCTTCCGCAGATGCTCTGGCTGCGCAAGCATGAGCCGGCGGCTTTTGCCCGCGTCAAACGGCTTTACGTCGCCAAGGACTGGCTGCGCGCGCAGTTCACCGGCACCTGGGAGACTGACACGATCGATGCGCTCGGCACCTTGATGCTGGATGCGCCATCGGCAACCTGGTCGCGCGAACTCTGCGACATGATCGGCTGGCGGCTTGAAACCCTGCCGCCGATCGTCGCGCCCAGCGCCGTCGTCGGCAAGGTGACCGAGCAGGCCGCGCGCGAGACCGGCCTCATGGAAGGCACGCCGGTGGTCTGCGGCACGTCGGACACGGCGGCCGAGACGTTCGGCGCCGGCATGGTTCGGGAGGGCATCGGCGTCGTCAAGCTTGCGACCGCGGCCACGGTCAATGTGCTTTCGCCGCAGCCGAAGCCCGATTTCTCGCTGATCAACTACTACCACATCGTGCCTGAGCACTGGTACGTGATCGCTGCGACGAACTCCTGCGCATCGGCTCACAAATGGCTGCGCGATACGTTCTTCCGCCGCGAGGGCGAAGACGGGAGCGCGGTGTTCGATGCGATGGATGCGCGGGCCGCCGCGGTGCGGCCCGGTGCGGAAGGGCTGTTCTTTCACCCCTATCTCAACGGCGAGCGCAGCCCCTATTGGGATCCGCTGCTGCGGGCCGATTTCGTCGGCATCGGCTTCAACCACGGCCCGGGGCACTTCGTCCGCGCCCTGTATGAAGGGATAGCCTATTCGCTGCGCGAATGCCGCGACGTGATGGCTGCCAAGGGCCTTGGCTTCTCCACTGCCCGTCTCACCGGCGGCGGCGCGCGCAGCGCGCTGTGGCGGCAGATCGTTGCCGATGTCCTCAACATCACGGTCGAGCTGCCGGCGGTTGCCGATGCCTCCTACGGCGCGGCGCTGCTGGCCGGGGTCGGCATCGGCGCGTTCGCCGATGAGCGCGCAGCGGCAGAAGTGATGGAGATTGTATCGCGCAGCGCGCCGGACCCGGAGCGCGCGGCGATCTATGACAAGGGTTTTCCGATCTATCGCGATATTCAAGCGGCGCTGGCGCCGATCAATCACCGCATTCACGATCTCGTCGCCCATCAAAGCAAGTGATGCATGTCAGAAATCAGGCTTGAGAAGGTTCGCAAGGTCTATGGTTCGGTCGTCGCCGTTCATGGCGTCGACCTGACGATCGGCGACGGCGAGTTCATCGTGTTTCTCGGCCCGTCGGGCTGCGGGAAATCCACCACGCTGCGCATGCTCGCCGGCCTCGAGGAAATTTCTTCCGGCAAGATCTTTATCGGCGAGCGTGACGTTACCCATCTGGAGCCGAAGGATCGCAACATCGCGATGGTGTTCCAGAACTATGCGCTCTATCCGCACAAGACGATCTATGAAAATCTCGCATTCGGTCTGCGGATGCGCAAAATGGACAAGGCCGAGATCGACAAGCGGGTGCTGCGCGCCGCCAAGATGCTCGGGCTCGATGATTTTCTGAAGCGCAAGCCGAAGCAGCTTTCCGGCGGGCAGATGCAGCGCGTCGCGCTCGGCCGCGCATTGGTGCGCGACCCGGAAGTGTTTTTGCTCGACGAGCCGCTATCCAATCTCGACGCCAAGCTGCGCGTGCGGATGCGCGAAGAGATCGCCCGGCTCCATCAGGACGTCGGCACCAGCATGGTCTATGTGACGCACGATCAGGTCGAGGCGATGACGCTCGCCAACCGCATCGTCATCATGAAAGACGGCCATGTGCAGCAGGTCGGCGCGCCGCTCGAGGTCTACGACCGGCCGGCGAACCTGTTCGTCGCCGGCTTCATCGGCTCGCCCGAAATGAATCTGATTGAGGGACGCGCCGCCAACGGCACGTTCCAGAGCGGGGCATTGCGGATCGCATTGCCGCCTGCTTGCGCGCAGATCAACGAGGATGCGGTTCTCGGCATTCGCCCGGAGCACATCTCTGTTGGTGACGGACCCGGCTCGCATGGCTTCGAGGTCGGGGTCGTCGAGCAACTGGGAGCGCAAACGCTTGGGATCGGCGAGGTGAGCGGCGTTCGCCTGCGCATTTTGACCGACCGTGTGGATGGCTGGAAACACGGCGTCCGCGTTCCCGTTCAGGTGCAGTCCAGCCGCATCCATCTCTTCTCGAAGTCGACGGGCCATCGGATCGAAACTGCCAAAAACTAAAACGAGGATTCGAAACGGAATCCACAGGAGGACGTACGCCATGACCAACAAGGACACTAGCAAGACCGGAAAGTTCAAGCTTGATCGTCGCAGTCTGATCAAGGGTGCGGGATTTGTCGGCGCGGGCCTTGCTGCCGGAACGCTCGGCGCGCCGGCGGTGTGGGGGCAGGGTAAGAAGACCATCCGTTTCCTCAACACCGAAACCTCGATCGACAGCATCCGCGCGCTCAAGGTCGCCTGCGCCGAATATGAAAAGCAGTTCGGCACCCAGGTGATCGTCGATTCGGTGCCGCTCGACGATGCCTTCACCAAGGTGACGACCTCGCTGCGCGGTGGCCAGCCCTACGATATCGCGACCTTCGCCTTTGTCGGCCATGTTCTGTTGCTGCAGGCCGAAGGCCAGCTGATGCCGCTCACGGAGCTGACCAGCAAGCACAAGTGGGGCCCGAAAATCCTCTTCCCGATCAAGGACGAGGTGTACTGGTATCCCTACGATTACAATCTGGCGTGGATCTACTACCGCAAGGATCTCTATGAGAAGAAGGGACTGAGCGTTCCCAAGACCTATGCCGAGATGCTCAAGAACTGCCAGGAGCTGAACGGTGATGGCCGCGCCGGCGCGCTGTTCCCGATCGGCAGCAACGGTGCCACTAACTGGCTGTCGCCGGGCTTCATGTGGGCCGAGGGCGTCAAGCTGTTCGACGACAAATGGAACGTGGCGCTCGACAGCGCCGACATGGCGCCGCGCGTCACCCGCTATCTTGATTTCTTCGGCGAACTCTACAAGACGATGCCCTCCGGCATCAGCCAGGCAAGCTTCGGCGAAGTGCTCAGCAACTTCTCGTCCGACAAGGTGGCGCACGCCGCCTATGCCGGCCGCATCATCGAGGCGCTGGAGCGCAATGCGCCCAAGCTCGCAACCCAGTATGGCATCACGCCCTACATGGACTCGACCGGCAACGCCAAGGCGGTGAACCACGGCTATGACGGCTGGGTGGTGCTCAAGACGCCGAACTCCGACGAGTCGATGAAGTTCATGCGCTGGTTCACCGAGAACCAGTACATCAACTTCCTGCACACCGCGCCGCTGCACTTCCAGCCGCCGCGCCTCGACGTCTACGAGGACGCCCGCTGGCGCGCGCATCCGCTGATCGAAAAGCACAAGGATGCGGTCGAGGCGATGCGCGGTTTCATCACTGACAAGTCGATCATCCTGACCTCGATCGACACCGAAGGGCCGGCGCCGGATCTGCGTCCCGGCAAGGTGTTCGAGAGCTTCGTCATTCCCGAGATGCTTCAGAACAAGGTGCTGAAGAACATGTCCTCGGCGGAATGCGTCAAGGTCGCCGCCGACAAGATGCGCAAGCTGGTCGGCTGATCAGTTCCCCTGAACTGCCGCCCGGCTGGATCGTCCGGCCGGGCGGAGCCGCGAGAGACATCCTGTGGGCTCCAAGACAGCGATTTATGGTTTTCTCCTGACCGGACTGGCGGTGACGCTGGTGCTGATCGTGGCGCCGGCGCTCTATGCCGTCAGCCTCAGCTTCTATCAGATGGAGTCGTTCATCGGCGAGCCGAAATGGGTCGGCCTCGCCAACTATGCCGCCGTTGTCCAGCAGCCCGAGTTCTGGCGGGCGCTGTGGAACGGCACGGTCTATGCGCTCGGCTCGATCGTGCTTCAGGTAATTTTCGGCATCGGCTTTGCGCTGGTGCTGAACGAAGTGTTTCCCGGCCGCAATCTCGTGCGCGGCCTGTCGATCCTGCCCTATCTGCTGCCGACCGTCGTCGTCATCCTCACCTTCAAATGGATGGTGGACGGCAGCATTGGCGTCGTCACCAAGATGGTGGAGGCGATGGGCCTGCCGCCGATCAACTGGTTTGAAAGTCCCGGCGCGGCGATGGCGTCGACCATCCTCGTCAGCGTGTGGATGTGGACGCCGTTCGTCACCACCTGCTTTCTCGCGGCGCTGCAGACCGTGCCGCAATCGCTCTATGAGGCTGCGCGGGTCGACGGCACGACGGCCGTGCAGCGCTTCTTCCACATCACGCTGCCGATGCTCAAGCCGATCCTGACCGTCGTTGTTCTCTTGCGCGCGATCTGGATGTTCAACAAGTTCGACGTCATCTGGCTTCTGACGCGCGGCGGGCCGGTCGGCTCGACGGAGAATCTCGCGATCCTGTCCTATCGCCATGCCTTCAACTTGTTCGACATCGGCGGCGGCGCGGCGATTGCGACCATCTCCTTCGCGATCCTGTCGGTCGCGGTGCTGATCTACTTCTGGGTCTTTCCGCTGGAGGACGACTGATGACGCGCGCCCGGCCGCTGCCGCTTCGTCTTGGCCTGTACGCCGCCGCGGTCATCATCGCGGTTTATTCGGCGTTTCCGATCTACTGGATGGTGATCTCCAGCCTGCGCGAGCCGGCGACGCTGCTCAACACCATCTCGCTGGTTTCGGGGCCGTTCACGCTCGAGTCCTATCGCAACCTGCTTGAGCTTACCGACTATCCGACGCACTTCTTCAACAGCGTGGTCGTCGCCGTCGTCACTGTCGTGCTGACCATGGTGTTCTCGGTGATGATTGCCTATGCCGTCACCCGGCAGCGGATCCGCGGCAAGAAGCTGATCGTCGGGGCGATGCTTTATGCCTACATGTTTCCGCCGCTCTTGATCGCCATTCCGATGTTCACGATCTTTGCGCGGCTCGGCCTCAGCGACACGCTGACCGGCGTGATCGTCTCGCATCTGACGCTCACGCTGCCGCTCGGGGTCTGGTTTCTGTGGGGCTTCTTCAAGAACATGCCGTTCGAGCTGGAGGAAGCGGCCATGGTCGACGGCTGCACGCGGCTCGGCGCGTTCCTGCGGGTGGTGCTGCCGCTGTCGTTGCCGGGCTTGATCACGGTTGCGATCTTCTCGTTCCTGCTGTCATGGACCGACTACACCTTTGCGCTGATCATGGTCGGCAGCGATGCCAACAAGACGCTGCCGGTCGGGCTCGCGTCGATGGTCGGCTCGTTTGATCTGCGCTGGGGCGAGATCATGGCCGGCTCGACCCTGATCGCGCTGCCGCTCTTTGCGGCCTTCGCGCTGCTCACGCAGTACTTCATTCAGGGCCTCGGCGCCGGCGCAGTGAAAGGATAGCGACATGGACCTCGGTTTGGACGGCAGGGCCGCCCTCGTCACCGGCGCGGCGCGCGGCATCGGCAGGGCGGAAGCCGATGCGCTGGCGGCGGAAGGCTGCGCGATCGCGATCAACGACATCGATCGCGAGGCGGCGGAGGCGACCGCGGAGGAATTGCGCAAGGCGGCGGGCGTCAAGGTCGCGGTCTGCATCGGCGATGTGTCCGAGGAAGCGGGCGCGGCGGCTGTGGTGCAGGCGGCCCATGCGGCGCTCGGCCAGCTCGATATTTTGATCAACAACGCCGGCGCTGGCGGAAAACATCTCGGCCGCCACGCCGAGGAGATGTCGATCGACGATTGGGATATCATTCTCCGCACCCATCTGCGCAGCACGTTTTTGTGCAGCAAGTTCGCCGTGCCCCTGATGCGCGAGCGCGGCTTTGGCCGCATCGTCAACACCTCGTCGATGAACGTGACCGGCGGCGGTCGCCCCGGCGTCACCAATTATTCGGCGGCGAAGGCCGGCGTGATCGGCTTCACGCGCACGCTTGCCAAGGAAGTCGGCGGCGCCGGCATCACCGTAAACGCGATTGCGCCGGGATATGTCGAGACGGCGCTGATCGCCGGTTTCTCGGCGGAGAAGCGGGCGATCATCGCCGGGCAGAATCCGCTCGGCCGGTTTTGCCGGCCCGATGAGGTCGGTTCACTCATTGCATTTCTGTGCTCGGTGCAGGCATCCTTCATCAATGGCGCGCTGATCTGCATGGACGGCGGCAAGCGGGATTTTGCCTGGGGGGATCAATGACCTTACGTGCGTTCGGTGCGCCGCACCGCTACATTCAGGGGCCGGGCGCGCTCGCCGAGCTTGCCGCCCTTGTTCCGCTCTATGGTCGCCGCCCGCTGGTCACAATCGACGTCGCCTTGTTCGACGCGCTGAACGGCGAGGTGCAAGGCATTCTCGGCCCGCATGTCGAGAAACTGACCTTCGCGAAGTTTGCCGGCGAGTGCTCGGCCCGGCAGATCGACGAGCTGGCCGAGCTCGCCGCTTCCGCCGGCAGCGATCTCTTCATCGTCATCGGCGGCGGCAAGGCGATCGACACCACCAAGGGCGCCCGCATCAAGTGCGGCGGCAGCCTGATCGTGGTGCCGAGCGTCGCCTCCAACGATGCGCCGTCGAGCCGCCTCTCGGTGATCTACACCGATGCACATGCCCTCAGCGAGGTGCGGTTGATGACCACCAATCCCGATGCAGTGGTCGTCGATACGGCGATCATCGCGCGGGCGCCGCGCCGGTTTTTCGTCGCCGGGATTGGCGATGCGCTGAGCAAGAAATTCGAGGTCGAGCAATGCTTCAACGCGGGCGGCCTGAATTTTTACAAGGCGCGACCGACCAATCTGGCGGTGACGATCGCCGATCAATGCTACCAGGTGCTGCGCCGCGATGCTGAAGAGGCCCTTGCGGGTGCCGATGCCAAGGTGCCGAACGAGGCGTTCGAGAACGTCGTCGAGGCGACGATCTTGCTCAGCGGTCTCGGCTTCGAAAGCGGCGGCCTTTCGATCGCCCATTCGCTGACGCGGGGCTTTTCGGCCATCCCCGCGCTGAACAACGCTTTGCACGGCGAGCAGGTCGCGTTCGGCACCCTCGTGCAGCTCTGTCTTGAGGGCCGCTCGCCGGCGTTTCTCGCGGATGTTGCGGATTTCTGCCGCAGGATCGGGCTGGCGACGAACCTGCATGGCCTCGGTTGTGACGGCGATGTGACGGAGACGATCAGGATCATCGCCCAGCGCTCCTATGACGAAGCCCCATATATCCGGCAGTTTGCCGGCGACGTGACGCCGACGTCGCTCGCGGCCGCGCTCGAGCACGCCAACCGGCTCTAGGAGACAGAACGGTATCCGCGCGCCAGTTCCGCTCTAGGGTACGGGCGGCGGGCTGCCGTGCCCATGCCTGCGATCCCCATGGCATTGGCGGCCGGATCGGCTTATACGAGGTCGGTACCTTCCACGCCGGCAAACCCGCCGGGAACACCGAAAAACCGGAAGCCAACACCGGAACACCAAGACAAGACTATCAAGACATGCTCCGAAAGGATCGCCGCGACAGCAGGACGTTCCGGGCGCTGGCACCGCTGGTCGTCGCAACGCTGCGCCAGCAACGACAGGTCTATCCGGCAGGGCGAAAGGTCCGCCGCGCGAGCGATGTGGTTGTCGCATCCTACAATATTCACAAATGCGTGGGCCGCGATGGGGTGTTCGATCCACGCCGGACGGCAGCTGTCATTCGGGAAATCGACGCTGACATCATCGCCTTGCAGGAGGTCGATCGGCGGTTCGGCAAGCGTGCGGGCGTGCTCGATCTTGCCGGCCTGCATCGCGACTGCGGCCTCGTGCCGGTTCCGATCGTCCGCACCCGAAGCAGCCATGGCTGGCACGGCAACCTCGTCCTCGTGCGGGAGGATACGGTGGCACAGGCTCGCCGGCTGAAGCTGCCGGGCGCAGAGCCGCGCGGCGGCCTCGTGGTCGATCTGTCGTTGCCGTCGGGGCCGCTGCGCCTCATCGCCGCGCATCTCGGCTTGTTGCGTCATTCGCGAACCCAGCAGGTGGAGGCGATTCTCGCCGCTGCCGAGGTCGATGAGGGCCGGCCCGTGCTGTTGCTCGGCGACCTCAATGAGTGGCGGCTCGGCGAGCGCTCCGCGCTGCGGGCGCTGGAGCCGGCCTTCGGCCCGTTGCAGGCGAGCGTCGCGAGCTTTCCATCCAACTTCCCGATCTGGTCCCTCGACCGGATCCTTGCCAACCCGCATGACATGATCGCGCATATCGAAGTTCACTCCAGCACACTGGCGCGGATTGCTTCGGATCATCTGCCGGTCAAGGCAGCGGTGAATCTGAGAAAGCGCCGCCGCCAGATCGTCGCCCGCGACGCGCACCCCGTGTTGCATTCGCACCGGCACGCGGGAGACGGCGCCAAGGCCTGACGCTGTATCAGCTTCGGCGCCCTGAAACGCGATGGGCCTCCGGCGCGCAATCTCATCGCACGACAACTTTGTCGCACCGGACGAAACTGGCTAGGCAAAAGCCGAAAGGTACACTACCGGCAGCGGTCCTTTTATTCATAGGGACGAATCATTTTTCCAAAAGGATTGAGATGAAGATTTCGAAGCTTCTCGCTGCGGCGGCGGTTTGCTGCGCAGTGAGCTCGGGCGCCTGGGCGGCAGGTGCGATCGCGGTCGATGACGAGGAGGGCACCTCCGCACGCGACGCCGGTTACGGCATCGCGGTCGGCAAGAAGACGCGCGAAGATGCCGCCGCCGCGGCGATGGAAGCCTGCCGCGAAGAGGGCAACAAGTCGTGCCGTGTCGCGGTGCGCTTCGATGTTTGCGGTGCCTATGCTGCAAACAAGAAGGTTTACGGCGTGGGCTGGGGCGACACCGAAGCCGCCGCCAAGCGCAAGGCGATGGATGAGTGCGGCGAGACGAGCTGCAAGATCGTCATCTCCGGCTGCGATGATGATTGATCGGATTTGATAGGCCGGCAGGGTTGGCCGGTTGTTGAACGGGCCGGGTATGGCACGACCAGCAGGAGCGCGCACAGCGCATCCGGGCATGGGCGTCCAGCCCGGCCTTTTCTTTGTCGCGGACGGAAGGCCGCTGCACATGAATTTATCGATATACTTGATGATTGAAGTGCAAAAAATGTCGTTTGAACCGATCATTCGCGCTCCCTATCGTTTGTTGCAACAACAGACAGGGAGGCGACATGGTCGTCGATCGATTGATCCAGTCGTCCGAATTGCGGGCGTTCGCAGGCCATTTCGCCACCGGCGTGGCGGTGGTGACGACCAGCGATGCAAGCGGGGCATGCTATGGCCTCACGATGAACGCAGTGACTTCGCTGTCGCTCGATCCGCCGCTTCTCTTGATCTGCCTCGCCCATAGCTCGAGCACGCTGAAGGCGCTGCGGCAGAGCGGATATTTTTGTCTGCACTTTCTGTCGTCCGAGCAGCAGGCGATCTCGGACCTCTTCTCGAAAAAGACCGATGACAAGTTTTCGACCCTGACATTCACGCGCGGCGATTTCGGCAGCCCCGTTCTGTCTGGAGTGATTGCCGCCAGCGAATGCGAGGTCACGAGCACATATCCCGGCGGCGATCACACCATCGTCATTGGCGCCGTGAAGACCGTGGCGGCGCCCGGCGGCACGCCGCTCCTCTATCACCGCGGCCGATACACCCAGCTCGCCGAGCACAAGAAGATCGCGTGAGGCTCCATCCGTTCGCTCATTGATTGTGACACCAGCAAAACGGCGAGATCCCGGATGGCCGATGCCATGGAATATCCCGAAAATGTTGCTTTGAGCGGGCGCGTAAAAATTCTGCTGGCGATCTGCGCATGTGTCGTCCTCTCGATGTCGACATGGTTCTCGACCGCAGCGGTGGTGCCGCAGCTGCGCGCGGACTGGATGATTACGGACACCTCCGCCGCGTGGCTGACGATTGCGGTTCAGATCGGCTTCGTCTTCGGCGCAGGGTTGATCGCCGTCACCGGCCTCGCCGACCGGATCATGCCGCGCCGGTTGATGGCGATTGCGGCGGTCGGCGCGGCGCTCGCCAATCTCGCCTTGGTCGGCGTGGCCAGCGTCGGCCCGGCGATCGTGCTGCGGTTCCTCACAGGCCTGTTCATGGCGGGCATCTACCCGCCCGCACTCAAGCTGGTGGCGACCTGGTACATTTCCGGCAGGGGCGTGGCGATGGGCGCGGTCATCGGCGCGCTCACATTCGGCTCGGCGTTTCCACATCTTCTGAATATCGGGCACGGCATTCCGTGGCGCTCGGTCATCGTCGCGACCAGCTTCGCGACGCTGGCAGGTTGCATCGGCATCGCGCTTCTCATTCGCAATGGGCCATATCCGTTTCCGCAGGTGCCATTCGAGCGCGGCAGGATCTGCGAGGCGCTGACCAATCGCGTTTTTCTTTTGGCGAGCGCCGGCTATCTGGGGCATATGTGGGAGCTCTATGCAGCGTGGTCGTGGATGCTGATACTGGTGCGGGAACGTCTGGGTGATGCCGTGACGAGCGAGCACTTTGCCGCGCTTCTGACCTTCGCCATCATCGCCGCGGGTGCGCCAGCCTGCGTTGCCGCAGGATATTTTGCGGATCGGTTCGGACGCATCCGGACGACGATTGCCTTGATGACCGCCTCGGGACTTTCGGCGGTCGCGATCGGCCTGACCTATTTTGCGCCGTTCTGGGTGTTCTTGCTTGTCGCCTTGATCTGGGGCGCCACCATCGTCGGCGACTCGGCGCAGTTCTCCGCGATCGTCACCGAGAGCGGCAACCGCCATTTCGTCGGCACGGCCCTGACGATGCAACTCGGCGCCGGCTTTGCGCTCACCGCGGTCACGATCTGGCTCGTGCCGATAGCGGCCAAGGTGATCGGATGGCAGTGGACGACGCTTTGCCTCGTTCCCGGCCCGGCGCTTGGAATTTTGGCGATGCTGCGATTGCGGAGAGTGCAGGGCGCGGCACAGCTGGCTACGAACTGAATTGCTCATGAAGCGGACAAAGCGATGAAGAAGCAGATACGTCTCAACGCATTCGACATGAATTGCGCGGTCCATCAGTCGCCCGGGCTCTGGCGCCATCCGCGTGACCGTTCCACCCAATACGCCACGATCGACTACTGGGCCGATCTTGCGCGGACGCTGGAGCGCGGAAAGTTCGACGGAATCTTTCTCGCGGACGTGATGGGCATTTACGATGTGTTCGGCGGCTCGCCGGACACCGCGCTGCGCGGCGGCATCCAGGTTCCTGTCAACGATCCGTCGCTGATTGTGCCCGCGATGGCCGCGGTGACCGAGCATCTCGGCTTCGGCGTCACCTGCACCTTGTCCTATGAGCCGCCCTATCCGTTCGCGCGGCGGATGTCGACGCTCGACCATCTCACCAAGGGCCGCATCGGCTGGAACATCGTGACCGGCTATCTCGACAGCGCCGCGAAAGGCGCCGGCCAGAACAGGCAGGCGTCGCACGATCAGCGCTATGAGATCGCCGACGAATACATGGATGTCGTCTACAAGCTCTGGGAGGCGAGCTGGGATGACGATGCCGTGGTGCGCGACAGGACGACCGGCGTTTTCACCGATCCGTCAAAAGTTCGCCGCATCAGCCATCACGGCGAGCACTACCAGCTCGACGCCGTGCATCTGTCTGAACCGTCGCCGCAGCGCACGCCGGTGCTCTATCAGGCCGGCGCATCGCCGCGCGGCATGGGTTTCGCGGCAAAGCATGCCGAGTGCATTTTCGTCAACGGGCCGTCGAGCACGGTGCTCAAGGCAACCATCGCAAAGGCGCGCGACGCCATCGCGCGGCAAGGCCGCGACCCTGCTGACGTCCTGATCTTCGCCGGTCTCACCGTGATCACCGGGCGGACGGATGAGGAGGCCAATGCAAAGCTTGAGGACTATCGCCAGTATATCGACCGCGACGGCGCGCTCACCCTGATGTCCGGCTGGACCGGGATCGACTTTTCGACCTACGCCAAGACCGACGCGATCAAACACATCCGCAACGACGCCATTCACTCGGCGGTCGATCGCTTCACCATTGCCGATCCGAACAAGGTCTGGACCATCGGCGAGGTGGCCGATTTCGTCAGCATCGGCGGCGCAGGCCCGGTGATCGTCGGATCGGCGACGCGCGTTGCCGATGAACTCGAGCGCTGGATGGCGGAGACCGGCGCCGACGGCTTCAACCTGATGTACACGGTGATGCCGGAATGCTTCATCGATCTCGTCGATCTGGTGGTGCCGATCCTGCAGGAGCGCGGCGTCTACAAGACCGACTACGCACCCGGAACGCTGCGTGAAAAACTGATCGGCAAGGGGGCGCGCACCTCGCTGCCGCATCCGAGCGCGGTCTTCCGCAGGGAAGCAAAGCGCTTCGCCAAAATCTGAGTCCTCACCAAACAATCCTTGCTCATCTGTTGTCCGGCCGCACCCCTTGCGACCATAGGCTTGCTTAAACGGAGACTTGAGAATGACGATCGATCGGCGCCGTTTCATGATGGCGACAACCTCTGCCCTTGCCGCTGTCGGTGCGCCAAAACTGGCCCGAGCGCAGTCCAAGCCGAAGATCAAGCTCGGCATCATCAGCGATCTCTCCGGCCCCAATCGCGACAACAGCGCGCCGTCGCTGGCATGCGCGCAGCAGGCGATCGAGGATATCGGCGCGAAGGATCGCGGGCTCGATGTCGAAGTTGTGGTCGCCGATCACCAGAACAAGCCGGACATCGCGTCGGTGATCGCGCGGCGCTGGTTCGATGTCGACGGCGTCGATTGTCTCGTCGATGTCTCGACCTCGAACACGGCGCTCGCGGTCAACAATGTCGCGCGCGAAAAGAACAAGGTAATGATGGTCGTCGGCGCCGCGACCTCCGAGCTCACCGGCGCGCAGTGCAGCCCGAACACGGTTCACTGGGCCTATGACACGTTCATGTATGCCAACTCGTCCGCCAAGGCGATGCTCAAGCAGGGCGGCAATTCCTGGTATTTCATCGCCGCCGACTATGCGTTCGGCCAGGCGATGCGGCGCGATGCGACCGCGGTGATTAATGCGAACGGCGGCAAGGTCGTCGGTTCGGTGGCCTATCCTTTCCCCGGCACCAGCGATTTTTCGTCCTTCCTCCTGCAGGCGCAGGCGTCAGGCGCGCAGGTGCTCGGGCTGTGTCAATCGGGCGCCGATACCTTCAACTGCATCAAGCAGATGAAGGAATTCGGCGTCGACAAGACCATGCGGCCGATCTCGCTGCTGATGTATGCCAACGAAGTGCGCCGCATGGGCCTCGATGTCGCGCAGGGGCTGCTGCTGACGGAGTCGTTCTACTGGGATCTCAATGATCGCACGCGCGCTTTCATGGAGCGCGTGAAGTCTAAGACGCCGGACAACTGGCCGACCTCGGCCAGCGCCGGGGTCTATTCCAACGCCTATCACTATCTCAAGGCGGTGCTTGATATGGGCGCGGCCGAAGCCAAGGCCGACGGTGCGGCTGCAGTGGCGCGGATGAAGGCGATGCCGACCGATGACGATGCCTATGGCAAGGGCGTCATCCGGGCTGACGGCCGCAAGATGCACCCGGCCTATTTGTTCGAGGCCAAGAAGCCATCTGAGAGCAAGGGGAGCTGGGATCTTCTGAAGCTCGTCGGCGAGGTGCCGGCGGAAGAGGCGTTCCGGCCGCTCGACCAAGGCGGATGCCAGTTCGTGAAGACGTGAGGCTTGCGCCTGCATCGCTTCTTGCGTGTGAAGCAGGCGAGCATGCTAAAATCCTCGACCGGCCTCGCGCCGGTCGATTTGTGTCTCGGGTAATCGCAGGCCTGACCGTTGTAAACGGCGGGGCGACGAACTGAACGGATAGGCCGCGAATGAACATTCGCCAGCTCGAAACCTTTGTGTCCATCGTGCGCCTCGGCAGCTTCAGCGCCGCCGCAGAGAGTCTCAATGCAACGCAGTCGACCGTTTCTGCGCGGATTCAGGAACTGGAGCAGACGCTCGGCGTGTTGCTGTTCGATCGCGGCACGCGGCGGCCGCAGCTCACCGCAAAGGGGCGCGAGCTGATCGCCTATGCCGATCGCGCGGTCGAGCTGTTCGCGGAGATCAAGTACAAGGTCGGGGCGGCCGAAGAGCTTTCCGGCGTGGTGCGGATGGGGGTTGCCGAGCTGATCGCGGTGACCTGGTTGCCGGATCTCGTTGCGGCGATGCGCCAGCGGTTTCCGCGGCTCGTGTTGCAGCTCGAGGTCGATCTCAATCCCGATCTGTTTGCCAAGCTCAATGAGGGCAAGCTCGATATCGCGATGGTCGCAGGCCCGGTTTCCGGCATGCCATACGAGGCGCGCGATGTCGGCAGCGTGCAATTCGCATGGATGGCGAGCGGGGCACTCGATCTGCCGGCCAAGGTGTGGACGCCGGAGGATCTGGCAGAACTCCCGATGATCTACCAGGGCACTGAGTCATACACGCGGCAGCTCATGCGCAAATGGCTCGGCAGCAACAACGATCACGAACCGCATTCAATTTGCAACAGCATGGGCGGCATCGCCTCGCTCGCGACGGCGGGCGTCGGCGTCGGCTTTCTGCCGTTGCAGTTCTACGCCGATCACCTTGCGTCCGGAAAGCTGCAGAAGCTGGAGACCGACCCGCCGCCGCCGCAGATGCGGTTTGCTGTCATCTATCCGGCACGTCAGAACCTGCCGGTGATGGAGTTGCTCGCCGACCTTGCAGCGGAGGTGAGCACGTTCGACCTCACCACGCATGAAAAAGGGCAGGCGGAAAACTGATCCGACCTGCCCGGTTTCAATCGGCGAAAGCTGAAATCAGCGCGTCTTGCCGTTGTTGCGTTCGGCCGCGCGCCGCAAGGCGTCGGCCAGCGCGCCGCCGCCGCTGTTTCCGCCGCCGCCTGAGCTGAAGCCGCCGCGACCGCCGCCCGACGACATGTGCTTGCGGGTATCGTTGCGCGAAGCGCCCTGCGAGGTCCGTTCGACCTTGCTGCCCGGCTCATCGTCGAGCCGCAGCGACAGGCCGATGCGCTTGCGTGGCACATCGACCTCGAGCACCTTGACGCGCACGATGTCGCCCGGCTTCACCACCTCGCGCGGGTCCTTGATGAAGGTGCGCGACATCGCCGAGATGTGCACCAGCCCGTCCTGATGGACGCCGATGTCAACGAACGCGCCGAAGGCGGCGACGTTGGTGACGGCGCCTTCGAGGATCATGCCGGGCTTGAGGTCGTTGAGGGTTTCGACGCCTTCCTTGAATTCCGCGGCCTTGAACTGCGGGCGCGGGTCGCGGCCCGGCTTCTCCAGTTCGCGCAAAATATCGGTGACGGTCGGCAGACCAAAGGTTTCGTCGACGAAGGTCTGCGGCTTGAGTTTGCGCAGCACCTCGCCATTGCCGATGACCAGCTTGATGTCGCTCTTGGTCGCTTCGAGAATCCGGCGCACCACGGGATAGGCTTCCGGGTGAACGCCGGAGGCGTCGAGCGGGTCGTCGCCGTTGGCGATGCGCAGGAAGCCGGCGCACTGTTCGAATGCCTTCGGGCCGAGGCGCGGCACGTCCTTGAGCGCCTTGCGCGAGCGGAACGGGCCGTTGCTGTCACGATGCTGCACGATGTTCTGGGCAAGTGTCGAACCGATGCCGGACACGCGGGCCAGCAGTGGCGCGGATGCGGTGTTGAGGTCGACGCCGACGGCGTTCACGCAGTCTTCGACCACGGCATCGAGCGAGCGCGACAGCTTGGATTCGCTGAGGTCGTGCTGGTACTGGCCGACGCCGATCGACTTCGGATCGATCTTGACGAGTTCGGCGAGCGGATCTTGCAGGCGGCGGGCGATCGAGACTGCGCCGCGCAAGGTGACGTCGAGATCGGGCAGTTCTTCGGAGGCGAAGGCCGAGGCCGAATAGACCGATGCGCCGGCTTCCGAGACGACGATTTTCGACATCTTGGCTTCCGGCATCAGGCGCACCAGCTCGGTGGCGAGTTTGTCGGTTTCGCGCGACGCCGTGCCGTTGCCGATGGCGATGAGCTCGACGTTGTGATCACGCGCGAGCCTTGCGAGGATCGCGAGCGACTCGTCCCAGCGGCGCTGCGGCTCATGCGGAAAGATGGCCGAGGTCGCGACCACCTTGCCGGTGGCATCGACGACGGCGACCTTGACGCCGGTGCGATAGCCGGGGTCGAGGCCCATCGTCGCGCGGGCGCCGGCCGGTGCGGCGAGCAGAAGGTCGCGCAGATTGGCGGCGAACACGCGCACGGCCTCCTGCTCGGCCTCGTTCCAGAGCCGCATGCGCAGATCGATGTTGAGGTTGATCTGGATCTTGGTGCGCCATGCCCAGCGGACGGTGTCGGTCAGCCATTTGTCGGCAGGGCGACCGCGGTCGGCAATGCCGAAGCGCTGTGCGATGCGCAGTTCGAACGACGTCGGACCGCTGTGTCCCGGCGCCAGTTCCTCCGGCTGGACCGAGAGGTCGAGCACTTCTTCCTTTTCGCCGCGGAACAGCGCGAGGATGCGGTGCGAGGGCAGCTTGGACAACGGTTCGCTGAATTCAAAATAGTCGCTGAACTTCGCGCCCGCTTCCTTCTTGCCGTCGCGAAGCTTCGACATCATCGTGCCGCTCGACCACAGCTGCTCGCGCAGCACGCCGATCAGGTCGGCATCTTCGGCGAAACGCTCGACCAGAATAGCGCGAGCGCCGTCGAGGGCGGCGGCCGCATCGGCAACCTGCTTGTCGGCATTGACGTATTCGGCGGCGACGGCCTGCGGATCGCTGTCGGGCTGCGTCAGAAGAAGATCGGCGAGCGGCTCGAGGCCGGCTTCCTTGGCGACTTCGGCCTTGGTGCGGCGCTTCGGCTTGAAGGGCAGATAGATATCCTCAAGGCGGCTCTTGCTGTCGGCGGCGAGAATCGCGGCTTCCAGCGCGGCGTCGAGCTTGCCCTGCTCCTGAATCGATTTGAGGATCACGGCGCGGCGATCTTCGAGTTCGCGCAGATAGGAGAGCCGCTCTTCGAGCGTGCGGAGCTGCGCATCGTCGAGCGCGCCGGTGACTTCCTTGCGGTAGCGGGCAATGAAGGGAACCGTGGCGCCGCCATCAAGCAATTCAATGGCAGCGAGAGTCTGCTGCTCGCGAACGCCCAATTCTTCTGCGATTCGTCCGTGAATTGTTTTGGTCAAGCGCGCACCTGTCGTTGAATCGAAGTTCTCGTCGTGTCGTAGAGGAGGCGCTTATCGCCCATCGGCGGCCGGTTCATCAATCCCGCTGCGGGGCAAAAACCAAGCTGTGGATGAGGGGGCGATTCGCGCTTTGCACCCTCGAATCGCTGCCCGGCGGGGCAACTTTAAGGCCAAGCGGCGAATGTCGGCCCGCGCTGGATCTGTTCCAGCCGCGCGCTGCGGCGATAGGCGCCGGGAGAAATACCCTGATATTTGCGGAAGAAGCGGTTGAAGTAGCCGGGATCGCGAAAGCCGAGGCCGTAGCCGATCTGCTCGACCGGCAGATCCAGTTGCAACAGGCGGGTGCGCGCCTCGTGCGCGAGCCGCTGATGCACAATGGTCCGTGGGCTGAGGCCTTTCTCGCGCTTGCAGTGGGCATGGAGGCGATCGGTGGTGACGCCGAGCGCCGCCGCATAGCGCGCAATCGGCCAGCCTTCGCGAAAATGCAGCTCGACCATTTGCAGAAAATTCCCGACGAGGCGCGGGCCATCGCCGCGCTGCGCGCTGTCATGCTCGGCCTCGTCGGCGGCAACGGAGCGCCAGAGCAAGAGGCAGAGCAGCAAGGCGTGTGACGAGAGCAGCGTCTGGCTGCCGGGGCCGGGCGTGCGCAATTCGCGCCTGAGCGCGAGGCATGATGCGGCGATGGCGTCGCGAGTGGGCTGAATGCGATCGTCCCCGATCAGCACGAACCGATCGATGGTCCGGCGGAGCTGGATCGCTTCGGGGCTGCTGGCGACCGTCCGGGTCAAAAAATCTTCCGATATGGCGATGAAGGAGCCCCGCCCACCGGCCTCGACCTGCAGGCTGCCTTCGAGGTCGCTCGGCAGCCACAGCATCGCAGGGGCCTTGAAGGCGATGGCGGTGCCGCGAAGGACCGCCGTACCCGTCCCGTTTTCGAGGAACAGAAGATGCGCGCGCGGGGCGTCGTTCTGGCGGATGACGCGGTGATAAGGGGCGAGGCCACTCGAAAACCGGTCGGCGAGAAGCGCCGGGGCAAATGACAAAGCGGGGTCGTTCGGCAATGCCGCTCTGGGCGGCAGGTCGAACAACTCGGCCGTTGACTGGGACAATCTGCCGCCTCCAACCGACAAGGATCACACGTTTCGTACAATCTTTCCCCGGTTCTGTCCAATTCACACAAAAAGTCTCGCGGATAAGCTCCTCCCGTCGAGAGCCGCACGGGCATCCGGCGAAGATTTTTCCGGGAGGACAGCATGTTGATACCGGCGAGCCGCCTTGAGGCGGGGCTGCGTTGTGCAGGCGCATCGCCGCAGCCATGGGGGCGATCTCCCAGCCAATTTTTTGTGATCGAGCGCCTTATGTGCCGCGCGAGTGACGCGCTGAAGGCCCGCGAACCATTCAACGCCTGAAATTCAAAGCGACAGGGAGAACACCGTGAACCAGATCAGCCTCCTCCTCGACAACGCGGATGTCCAAGCCATCGATGGTCTGACCTTCGATCGCCTCAACCCGATCACCGGAGACGTTGCCAGCCGCGCCGCTGCGGCGCAGGTCGCCGATGCTTTGCGCGCCTGCGACACCGCCGCCGCCGCGTTTCCGGCCTGGTCGGCGACCGGCCCCGGCGAGCGCCGGGCCATTCTGCTGAAGGCGGCAGATGAGCTCAGCAAGAACACCCAGCGCTTCATCGAGTTGATGGCGACGGAGACCGGCGCGACGGCCGGCTGGGCCGGCTTCAACGTTTACCTTGCCGCGAACATGCTGCGCGAGGCTGCGGCGATGACCACGCAGATCTCCGGCGAGGTGATTCCGTCCGACAAGCCCGGCACGCTGGCGATGGCGGTCCGCCAGCCGGCCGGCGTGGTGCTCAGCATCGCACCGTGGAATGCGCCGGTGATTCTCGGCGTGCGCGCGGTGGCGCTGCCGCTCGCCTGCGGCAACACGGTCATTCTCAAGGCCTCGGAAATCTGCCCCGGCACCCATCGCCTGATCGCAGAATGCCTGCGCGATGCCGGCCTGCCGCCGGGCGTGCTCAACGTCATCACCAATGCGCCGCAGGATGCGCCGGCCATCATCGATGCGATGATCGCCCACCCGGCGGTGCGGCGCGTCAACTTCACCGGCTCGACGCGCGTCGGCCACATCATCGCGCAGACGGCGGCAAAATATCTCAAGCCGGTGCTGCTGGAGCTCGGCGGCAAGGCGCCGCTGGTGGTGCTCGATGACGCCGATCTCGATGCCGCAGTCGCCGCGGCCGCATTCGGCGCCTACATGAACCAGGGGCAGATCTGCATGTCGACCGAACGGATCGTCGTCGACGAGAAGGTCGCCGATGCTTTCGTCGCCAAGCTCGCGGCCAAAGCTAATTCGCTGGTGGTCGGCGATCCGCGCGAGGGCAACACGCCGCTCGGTTCGCTGATCGGGGTTGAGGCCGCCGAGCGCATTCAGGGGCTGATCAATGATGCGGTCAGCAAGGGCGCGCGGCTTGCGGCGGGCGGCACCGTGAAGGGCACGCTGATGGCGGCGACGGTGGTCGATCACATCACCCCGGCGATGCGCCTCTATGACGAGGAGTCGTTCGGCCCGGTCGCATCCGTGGTGCGCGTCAACGGCATCGATGAGGCGGTGCGCGTCGCCAACGATACCGAATATGGTCTGTCGGCGGCGGTGTTCGGGAAGGATGTGGTTCGCGCGCTCGAGGTTGCCAAGCGGATCGAGTCGGGCATCTGCCACATCAATGCGGCGACGGTGCACGACGAGGCGCAGATGCCGTTCGGCGGCGTCAAGGCGTCGGGCTATGGCCGATTCGGCGGCAAGGCGGGCATTGCCGAGTTCACCGAACTGCGCTGGATCACCATCGCGACCGGGCCGCAGCACTATCCGATCTGACGATCGATCCGCGTTCAAATTGCCGAAGTAAACCAGACACATCAAAAAATAGCCGATCGGAGAGGCAACAAAGAAAACGGCGCGCCGCAAGGCGCGCCGTTCGTGTTTGGCAAGCGTGCGTGCTCAGCGCGTGTAGACCAGGCTCGGCAGCCACAGCACGATCTGCGGAAACAGGATGCAGAGGCCGACGCCGAGCCACTGAAGGCCCATGAAGTGGATCGCCGAGCGGAAGATCGTCCCCATGCTGATCTCCGGCGGCGCGACGCTCTTGAGATAGAAGAGCGAATAGCCGAACGGCGGACTGAGGAAGGCCATCTGCATGTTCACCATGAAGATGACGCCGTACCACAGGGCGACGTCGTTCGGCGCGACGCCGGGCAGGCCGAACAGGCCGCTCCATTCCAGGCCTTTCATGATCGGCAGGAAGATCGGCACGGTGAGCAGAAGGATGCCGACCCAGTCGATGAACATGCCGAGGACGAACAGCACCACCATCATCAGCAGCAGGATGCCGTAGGGCGGCAGGCCGGTGCCGAGGATCGAGTTGGCGACGAACTCCTGGCCGCCCTTGACGATGAAGAAGCCGACGAACATCGTCGCGCCGAAGAAGATCCACATCACCATGGAGGTCGCCTTCAGCGTCTGGATGGCCGCGTCCTGCAGGTTCACCCAATTGAGGCGGCGATGCAGGCCGGCGACGAACAGCGCGCCGAAGGTGCCGATGCCTGCAGCTTCCACCGGGGTTGCGACGCCGAAGAAGATCACGCCCAGCACCAGCAGGATCAAGAGGATCGGGGCGATGGTCTTTTTCAGGAGCTGCAGCTTTTCGCGCCAGTCGGCCCGCTCTTTAACCGGCAGCGCCGGGCCGAGTTTCGGGTTGATGTAGCAGCGGATGGTGATGTAGCCGACATAGAGGCCCGACAGCAGCATGCCGGGGAAGATCGAGCCGACCAGCAATTCACCGAGCGACTGCTGGGCGACCACGGCATAGACGATGGCCATCACCGATGGCGGGATCAGGATGCCGAGCGTGCCGCCGGCAAGCAGGGCGCCGCAGGCAAGCTGCTGGTCATAGCCGCGCTTGAGCATCGCCGGCAAGGCGATCATGCCCATCGTTACTTCGGTGGCGCCGACGACGCCGACCATCGCCGCGAGCAGGGTGCAGGCGATGACGGTGGCCGATGCAAGGCCGCCCTTGAGCGCGCCGAGCCATTTGTAGACCGCGTCGAACAGCTCCTCGATGATGCCCGCCTTCTCGAGCACCGCCGCCATGAAGATGAAGAGCGGAATGGCCGATAGCTGGTAGTCGGTCATGAACGGGAAGATGCGCGACGGCATCATGTTCAGAAGGGCTGGCGAGCCGAACACGAACAGAAAGATCGTCGCCAGGCTGCCGGTGCAGAAGGCCATCGGCAGTCCGAGCGCCAGCAGAGCCGCCAGCGACCCGAACATCAGAAGCGTCAGCCATGCAATATCAATCTCAAGACCCATGGCTCACGCCCCTCGTCCTGGAAACAATGATGATGTCTTTGATGAGTTTGGAGATGCCCTGCAGCAGAAGAAGCGCAGCGCCGATCGGCAGCGTCAGCTTCACCGGCCAGTACTGGACGCCCCATTCGGTGAAGGACATTTCGTTCCCGCGGGTGGCGTCGGCGGCGAAGTTGTAGCCGGTCCAGAGCATGGTCCCGACGAAGATGAAGAAGAAGATCGAAGTAAAAATATCGGCGATGGCTTTGCCGCGCACCGAGAACTGCGAGTAGAACACGTCGACGCGGACGTGCTGGTCCGACAGATAGCCGTAGGCGCCGGAGAGCATGTATTGCATGCCGAACATGAGGAACATGCTTTCGTGCACCCAGTTGGTCGGCGAATTCAGGAAGTAGCGGCCGACCACCTCGTAGTAATAGGCGAACACCGAGAGGATCGCCCAATAGGCGACGAACTCGCCGACTCGCGTGCTGATCGCGTCGAGCTTGTTCGTGAGCGGGGTATGGACGAAGGCCGTCGGGTCCTCATGGGTGCCTTGCGGCACTACTTCGGGGGGGATCAATTCGGGCGCTGGCGGCCCGGCCGCCAGTTCCTCGGCTCTCACGCGCTTGAAGAGACCGGGCAACAGCAGCGCGTCGCCCACCAGCATCAGGCCGAGGAGAATGGCGAGGCCGGTGGCGATCCAGTCGGAGCTGTGAAGGGTATCCTCCGCCTTGCGGTAGTCGGCCTTAGCCTTGTCGGCGTTGGCCTGCGCCTGGGCGAAGCGGGCGGTGGCCCCCGGCGTAACTTCCAGGCCGGGAATGGGCTTGGCCCGATTGAGGCGGCTCTGCGCGGTCTCATAGGCGGATCGCAGTCGCGAGACGTCTTCGCGATGGTCGCGCGTGACCGTGTTGGAATAGAGGATCGCGATAACGACAGGCAGGAAGATGAGTGCCCAAACGTTGCGCAGATAAATCCGATGCAGACCGATAAAGCCGCCGGTGAGCCAGAACAAGTAGGCGACAAAAAGCGATGGTCCGATACGCTGCGTTCTCTTTTTTTCCCGCGCAACCATCGCCATGGCGATGAGCGGAAACAAAATTAGCGTGCCCCAATAGAACCAGTGGGGCAGCACGAAGTTTATTTCGGGCATTGAACCCTCCTGCAGTCGCGGATGCGCCGCCGCAAACGTTCAGGCGGCGCCTTCTTCACGGTCGATTTCAATTGACGCAAACACTCGAAATGGACGCACAAGGTCGTCCCCGCGGCTGACATCCGCGGGGATAGAAAAGAAAAATTCTGCACGCGCGAACGGTAACCGAGGCGTTTCTCGCGCCGCTGTCAGTGAAGAACGTTCGCCTGACGCCGCGTGAGTGGCGATGTGGCTGTAGCCGCGCCTGATTGTTCGTGCAGAAAATGTTCGCCACTGCGCGCCGGAAGTCCGCCCGTTCGCGAAAAGGTGCGATCGCGCGTCCCGCAGGCTGGAGCTGCGGAAGCGAGGGACCGGGCGAGCAGGGCAGGCAGGCAACGGGCATCAAGCGGCAATCATTTAGGGCGCATCGAAACGCATGGCATGGAGGGACCCGCATGGCGGTCGCGTCGGGGCGTGGCCTGATTGAGCGCATCGCCGGGATAACGCATCAGGAGAGCCAGAACCAAAGCGGCCGAAGCAAAGTCGGGCGAACGATCGGCGGCATCGCCGCCGATCGGAGACGCCGACATGGCAAGGAGCAGGGGCGGGCAAGCCTCCCGGCAGGCCGGGGCGCGCTGCTCGCTGGGCATCCTCGTCAGAGGTCGAGCTTTTGGCCCTCATACATGTCGCGCGTCACGTAACCGACGGTCGGCGACTCCATGATGTCGAGCTGCGCCTTGAAGATGCGCGACGCGTCCTTGTCCTTGTTGGCCCACTTGAACCAGATCGGAACGGCGACGCGCTGGAATTTTTCGAGGTCGTCGAACGGCAGGCGATTGAGTTCGATGCCGGCCTTGGTGAACCTCTCCCAGGCTTCCATGTCGGCCTTCTGGATCGCGCCGAAATGGACGGCGGAATAGGACTCGACCTCGTTCTCGAGCCACTGCTTGAGCTTGGGCGACAGCTTGTTCCAGACGTTCATGTTGACGACGAGGTCCATCAGGTCGACCGGCTGGTAGATCGACTCGAGCCCGACCGGGCCCATCCAGATGTACTTCGTCACCTGCTGGAAGCCGAGGTCCCAGTTGACCGCCGGTCCGGTATAGTCGGCGGCGTCCACGGTACCTTTTTCGAGCGCGGAGAACACTTCGCCGCCCGGCAGCAGCGTGGTGCGGGCGCCGACCGCGGCAAAGCCTTCCGCGATCATGCCGCCCGGCACGCGCAGTTTCAGGCCCTTGAAGTCCTCGATCGAGCGGATCGGCTTCTTGGAGTGGATGATGTTCGGGCCGTGATGGATGCGGCCGACATACTGCAGGCCTTGCTTGGCAAAGACCTCGCGGGCCATCTTCAGCCCGTCCTTGCTGTAGAAGAAAATATCCCATTCGTGGGGATGGCGCAGGCCCATCAGGTAAGATGACAGGAAGGCCGTGGCGGGGATTTTGCCGGCCCAGTACAGCGTGAAGGAGTTCATGGCCTCCAGCGCGCCGCTCTTGACGCCTTCCAGCAATTCGAAGTCACCGACGATTTCCTTGGCCGCGAAAGGCTTGAATTCCAGCTCGCCGCCGGTCTTTTCCTTGATCGAGTTGCACCAGGTTTTGAAGGTATTGAGGCCCACGCCGGCGGGCCAGGAGGTCTGGACTTTCCAAGTCGTGGTTTCGGCGGCTTCCGCATTGCGGATGTAGGGCGCGGCGACGGCGGCGCCGGCAACAGCAGCTCCGCCGATGAACTGACGACGTGACGTCTTCGCATCGTTCAACATGAGCACTTCCCCCGATTCAAAATATTTGGCCAGGCGCCGCCCCAATGCGGGCGGAGGCTTCCGGCCTGTGTCTTTGAGGGGGAGATGTAGGGTACTTAAGAAAATTACTTATGAAGTAAATCGCCCCCTTTTGGCATTCCAACCCGAAGCTGCTCACAACGCAAGCGTAAATCGGGCGGCTGGGAGCCGTGGCGCACACTGGCGGCCAGCCGATACCTGCATTTTCGTGGGATTGGTATCTGGCTGGGATGTTTTCTTAATTTCGCGAGGAAAGCCGGAGATGCGTCGTGCGGTGCAGCAAATGACGGAAAGCTAAGAAAATTACTTCGATTCGTTGAGGCGGGGCCGCCGCAACCCTGAGACTTAGGTTGCGGCGGTGCAGCTATTGCGGTGCAGTCCGTCAGAGCTTTGCGGTACGCAGCCGCAGTGCATTGCCGATCACGCTGACCGAGGACAGGGCCATCGCCGCCGCCGCGAAGGCCGGCGACAGGACGAGGCCGAAGCTCGGATAGAGCAGGCCCGCCGCGATCGGGATGCCGGCGGCATTGTAGATGAACGCAAAGAACAGGTTCTGGCGGATGTTGCGCATTGTGGCGTGGGAGAGGTGCCGCGCGCCGACGATCCCGGTGAGGTCGCCCTTGAGCAGGGTGATGCCGGCGCTTTCCATCGCGACGTCGGTGCCGGTGCCCATGGCGATGCCGACATCGGCCGCCGCCAGCGCCGGCGCGTCGTTGACGCCGTCTCCGGCCATCGCCACCACCCGGGCCTCATCGCGCAGCTTCTTGACGATCGCGCTTTTCTGGTCCGGCAGGACATCGGCCTCGACTTCGGCAATGCCGAGCTCTTTGGCGATGGCGCGGGCCGTTGTCGCGTTGTCGCCGGTCAGCATAATGATGCGGATACCGTCAGCGGCGAGCGCCTTCAGCGCCACCGGGGTCGTCGGCTTGATCGGATCGGCGATCGCGATGAGTCCGGCAAGGCGGCCGTCGATGCTCACATTGATCACGGTCGCACCATCCCCCCGCAGCCGCTCCGCCTCGTTGGCAAGGGCGGCGGTGTTGACGCCGAGCTCGTTGAGATAGCCGGCATTGCCGATGTGGATGGTCTGGCCCTCCACGACGCCGGTCGCGCCCTTGCCGGTCGGGGAGTCGAAGTGCTCCACTGCGCCGAGCTCGATGTTGCGGTCGCGCCCGGCGGCGACGATGGCGGCGGCGATGGGGTGCTCGCTCGCGCGCTCCACGCTGGCGGCGAGGCGCAGCACATCGGCCTCGGCAACGGAGGGGGCGGGGACGATGGCGGTGACCGCGGGCTTGCCGGCCGTCAGGGTGCCGGTCTTGTCCACCACCAATGTGTCGACCTTTTCCATCCGCTCCATGGCTTCGGCATTGCGGATCAAGATTCCGGCCTGCGCGCCGCGGCCGACGCCGACCATGATCGACATGGGGGTGGCGAGGCCAAGCGCGCATGGGCAGGCGATGATCAGCACGCTGACGGCGGCGACGAGGCCGAGTGCAAGACGCGGCTCCGGCCCGAACATGGCCCAGGCGCCGAAGGCAAGGACCGCGGCTGCGATCACGGCCGGAACGAACCAGCCCGCGACCTGGTCGGCCAGGCGCTGGATTGGCGCGCGCGACCGCTGGGCTTGGGCGACGAGCTGCACGATTTGCGCCAGCAGCGTGTCGCGGCCGACCTTTTCGGCGCGCATGACGAAGCTGCCGGACTGGTTGACCGTGCCGGCGATGACATGGGCGTCCGGCCCTTTGGTCGCGGGCATCGACTCACCCGTCACCATCGATTCATCGAGTGAGGAGCGACCCTCGACGATCACGCCGTCGACCGGCACCTTTTCGCCGGGGCGCACCCGCAGCAAGTCGCCTGCCACCAGCGTCTCGATTGCGACTTCCTGCTCGGTGCCATTGCCGTCAAGCTTCTGCGCGGTCTTTGGCGCGAGCTGCAGCAGCGCCTTGATCGCGCCCGAGGTCGCATCCCGCGCCCGTAGTTCGAGCACCTGGCCAAGCAGCACGAGAACGGTGATGACGGCCGCGGCCTCGAAGTAGATCGCGACGCTGCCGTCGTGGTTGCGGAACTCCGCCGGGAACAGGCCGGGCGCAAGCAGGGCGACAATGCTGTAGAGATAGGCGACGCCTGTGCCCATCGCGATCAGCGTGAACATGTTGAGATGGCGGGTCAGCACGGATTGCCAGCCGCGGACGAAGAAGGGCCAGCCGGCCCACAGCACGACGGGTGTCGCCAGCGCGAACTGGATCCAGCCGGAGAGGGGCGGCGCGACGAGGGAGTGGCCGATGAGGTGGCTGCCCATCTCCAGGATGAAGACCGGGAGCGTGAGGGCGAGGCCGATCCAGAACCGCCGTTTCATGTCGGCGAGTTCGGGATTTGGCCCGGTCTCCAATGTCGGCATTTCGGGCTCGAGCGCCATGCCGCAGATCGGGCAGGTGCCGGGACCGACCTGGCGGATCTCGGGATCCATCGGGCAGGTGTAAATGGTGCCCTCGGGGACGACGACCGGCTCGCGCGGTTCGCCAAGGTAGCGGCCGGGGTCGGCGGCGAATTTGGTGCGGCAGCCGGCCGAGCAGAAGAAATAGGGCTGGCCCGCATGATCGAAGCGGTGCTTGGCGGTGGCGGGATCGACGCTCATGCCGCACACCGGATCCTTTACGGTGTGGGGGGCGGGGGCGTCATCGTGATTGTGGTTGCCGCCGCAGCAGGAGGCCTTCGCCGGTGTCGTCTTGCTTTCCGTCGTATGCTGGCATGCCATTGTGTGCTTCTCCGCCGGGTACTTGCTTCCGATACCCTTAGGGGGTATATAAACAGCATGAGAAAAGACATCAAGACGTCCTGTCAGAAACGCCTGAAACGGATCGAGGGCCAGGTTCGCGGATTGGAGCGGATGGTCGAGGACGACCGTTATTGCATCGACATCGTCACCCAGATCTCGGCGGTGCGCGCGGCGCTGCGCCGGGTCGAGGAAGAAATTTTGAAGGACCACGTTGCCCATTGCGTCGAGCATGCGATCGTCGCCGGCGACAAGGCCGACCAGCGGCAGAAGATTGCCGAACTGATGGATGTGCTGGCGCGGGTGCAGCGCTAGGCGAGGATCGGGTCCGCCGAGGAGGCGGCCCGCGACGGCGTTACGCCGACGCGCATCATGTGGGTTGCGACCTCGTGGTCGAATTCCCTCAGCATCAGCCTGAAGGCATCGAAGGCTTCGATCTTGAATTCGGGCAGCACGGCGCTGCGCGTCAGGCGCCGGTTGCCGACGACCTGTCGCAGGTGTTCCAGCCGCTCCAGCTGCTCGGACCAGAGCTGGTCGAGTACGGAGAGGAATATCCGGTTGAGCACGTGGTCCATCATCGCCGCGCCATAGGCTGAGACCTTTTTGGCAAGCCAGTCGTCCGCCGTCGCGACAATCAGTTCGCGCAGCCGGCCGCGCAGCACAGGGTCGTCGATGTGAAGCGTGTCGAAGGGAACGGCGAGGGTCAGGATCGCGCGCACCGCCCGGTCGAGGTCGGCAAGATTGGCCGGCGTGACCGTTTTGCGCGGAACGAAGCTCTCGATCAGATCGTCGGTCACGTCGCGCAAAATCTGTTTGGCGCTGCTGAGCCGATCGACGCCGCGCAAAAACTCGTCGCGTTTGGCGTGGACCACCTGCCGCTGCGCGTGCACGATGTCGTCGAATTCGAGCACGGCCTTGCGGGCCTCGAAATCGCGTGCTTCCTTCATCGCCTGCGCCTTGTCGAGCGCCTTGCGCACCCATGCCGGGGCATGTCCCTCTAGGTGTTGTGAGCCCGCAGTGCCAAACTGCCTGAACAGCGGATCTTCCAACGAGGAAAGAAACACCGTGCGGCCGGGATCGCCCTGGCGGCCGGCGCGCCCGCGCAGCTGATCGTCGAGGCGGCGGCTGGCATGCCGCTCCGTGCCGATCACTAAAAGTCCGCCTGCGGCCAACACGGTATCCGCCTTTGTGCCGTCAACGCCGCCAAGGCGAATATCGGTGCCGCGCCCCGCCATCGCGGTAACGATGGTGACGGCGCCCGGCAACCCGGCCTGCGCGATAATGCGCGCCTCAAGCGCGTGATGACGGGCATTGAGCAGCGCAAATGATTTTGTGTGCGGCTCTGCCTGCGGGGGGTGGGCGAGGCCGGGCTGCGCCAGTTTCCAGCCGCACTCGGCGAGCAGCGTCGCCAGCCATTCCGACCGCTCGATCGAGGCGGTCCCGACCAGCACCGGCTGGCCGCGGGCATGCGCCTCCTCGATCAGGGCGACGATCGCCTGCCACTTGGCCTGCTCGGTGGCATGGATCTGATCGGCGTCGTCCTGCCGGATAAATGGCCGATGCGGCGGGATGGCAAGGACGTCGCAGCCGTAGATCTGTTCGAACTCGCCCTGCGCGGCCCGCGCCGTGCCGGTCATTCCGGCCAGCTTGCGATAGAGCCGGAAGTAATTTTGGAAGGTGATGGTGGCGAGCGTCCGGCTGTCCGGCTGGATCGCGAGGCTTTCCTTGGCCTCCAGCGCTTGATGGAGCCCATCGGCAAAACGGTGGCCGAACATCATCCGCCCGCTGACCGCCTCGACCAGCACGATCTCGCGATCATGCACGACGTAGTCGATGTCGCGCTTCAGGATAAGGCGCGCCCGCAGGGCCTCGTTGAGATGGTGGAGCAGCGCGACGTTGTCGATGTCGTGGAGCGACTGCGATTTCAGCAGCCCGCGGTTGCGCAGTTCGGCGGTCGCGCGCTCAATCCCGGAATCGGTGAGCGTGACGCGGCGGCTTTTGACCTCCGCCTCGAAATCAGACGGCCGGAGCAGGGCGGCGACCTGATCGACCGCGCCGTAGAAGCCGGAATGGTCGACAGGCTCGCCCGCGAGCGCCAGCGGCGTGCTGGCATCGTCGATCAATACCGAGTCCGCCTCGTCGACGATGACAAAAGCATGGCCGCGCTGGACCCGGTCGACAAGGTCGTACCGCGTGTGGTCGCGCAAGTAGTCGAGGCCGAACTGACCTGCGGTGCCATAAGTGATGTCGCAGCCATAGGCCTTGCGGCGCGCATCGTCGTTGTCCTGCGTCGTGACGAGCCCAACGCTCAGGCCAAGGAGATGGTAGATCGGCGTCATCCACGTCGCGTCGCGCGTGGCGAGGTAGTCGTTCGCCGTGACGATGTGGACGCCCTTGCCGGCAAGAGCATTGAGGGCAGCGGGTAGCGTCGCGGCAAGGGTCTTGCCCTCGCCGGTGTGCATCTCGGCGATCAGGCCGTGATGAAGCGCAAGGCCGCCGAGCAACTGGCAGTCATACGGCGATTGCCCGATGGTGCGGCGCGCGGCTTCGCGAACCATGGCAAAAACCGGCGCGACAAAATCATCAAGCGGCTGCCCGGCAAGGCAGGCGCGGCGGAAATCGTCCATGCGTTCGCGCAGAGCCGCATCACTGAGGCCTTGCAGCTCATTTGCAGCACCATTGATGGCCGCGAGCTGGGGCCGGAATGCCGCGAGCTGCCGGTCGCCAGACGGCATAAAGAACTTGCGAAGCTGCGCGCGCAATCCGTGCAGCATCGATCTACGCGCGGCCGGCCGCGGCCGAACGTCGTTCCCGGTCATTTCAGGTCGTAGCGGAACGGCACTGAGAAGGCGAACTGCGTTCCTGGCACGTCAGCCGGCGGGGGCGGCAGCGGCTGCGCGCGCTGCAGGAGTGCCAGCGTTTCCTGATCGAGGGCGGCCGAGCCGCTGCCCTGCACAAGCCTGCTTTCGATCACCCGGCCATTGCGGTCCACGACGAAGGCGACCTTGGCAAGGCCCTGCTCGCGGCGTGCCTGGGCTGCGGCCGGATAGCGCTTGTTCTTCTGCAGATGGACGGCGAGCTTGCGCTTCCAGCTGATGATTGATGCCGAGCGCGCCGCCGACGAGGTCGGCGCGGTGGTGACCGAGGAGGACACGACCGGCGGCGCGGCGTTAGGGTTCTTCTCGGCCTTCTTCGGCTGCTCCTTCGGAGGCGGCGGCGGCGCGGTGTCGAGCGCGACATCGGGCTCAGGTGCGACCGGCAGCGGCGGCTCCGGGACCGGCTCCTTGGTCGGCGGCGTTTCCTTCGGCTCGATCTCGGTCTTCTGGATCGGCTCCGCCGGCGGCTCGGGGGTCGGTTCTTCCTCGGCCTTCTCCTCCGCCTTTTCCATCGGCGGCGGCGCGGCTTCGGTCTGGACCTGCTCTTCGCCCGGCGCAACGTCGCGCGGCGGTGCCGGCTCCGGCGAGGCCATGGAGAAATCAACCTCGATGGCGTCGACCGTATCGAGAATGTCGCCTTCCTTCGGCTGCGCGATGATTGCAGCAGCGATGCCGCAATGCAGGGCGAAGATCGCAACGAAGCAGCTGCCCCAGCGGATCATTTCCTTGCGCGACAGTCCGAAGGCTGAGGCCGACATCTTACTGCGCGGCTCCCTGTTCGAGCCCGACCAGCGCGAGCTTGAGATAGCCGGCACCGCGCAGTTCGTTCATCAGCGCCATGACATCGCCATAGGGAATCGCCTTGTCGGCGCGCACGAAGACGCGCTTGTTGCGGTCGCCTTCGGCGGCATGATCGAGGCCGGAGCCGATCGCCCCGCGGCTGATCGGGGTCTCGCCGATCGCCAGGGTGCCGTCCTTCTTCAGGCTGACGAAGATCGGCTTGTCAGGGCGCGGCTGCGATTTGGCGGTCGAGGCCGGCAGGTCGACGGGAAGATCGACGGTCGCGAGCGGGGCGGCAATCATGAAGATTATCAGCAGCACTAGAATCACGTCGATGAACGGCGTCACGTTGATGTCGTGAACCGGGGCAAGATCGTCATCGCCGGAGCTGAGATGGGCTGCCATGTCGGTCCCTCACTCGGCCGCAGCGCGCTGGCCATAATTGCCAGCACGGTCGAGGTCGCGGCTGACCATGCGCAAAAGTTCCGCCGCGCCATCGCCGAGCAGGCCGCGATAGCCGGTGATCGAGCGCGAGAACATGTTGAAGATGATCACCGCCGGGATGGCGGCGACGAGGCCGATCGCGGTGGCGAGCAAGGCCTCGGCGATGCCCGGCGCGACTACGGCGAGATTCGTCGTCTGCGATTTCGAAATGCCGATGAACGAGTTCATGATGCCCCACACCGTGCCGAACAGGCCAACGAAGGGGGCGGTCGAGCCGATGGTGGCGAGGATGCCGGTGCCGCGCGTCATGCGGCGGCTCACCGCCGCCTCGATCCGGCTGAAGTGAGAGATCACGCGCTCCTTGACGCCATCGGGATTCATCGCATCGTCCGAGCGGCGGATTTCTTCCGCTGCGGCCCGGCAGAGCAGCGCGACGTCGCCGCTCTCGTTGGCGAATTGCCTGTGCGCATCCGCGAGCGTGCGCATCTGGCCAAGAATCTCGATGTCGCGCCGCGTTTTGCGGCGTGCGCTGAACAGCTCGATGGATTTCGCCAGCCACACCGACCACGTCATGACCGACGCGAAGGCAAGGCCGAGCATCACCGCTTTGACGATGATGTCCGCGGCCATGAACATGCCGAGCGCAGTGAGGTCTTGCGGCAGGCCGGCCTCGTTGTGACTCGCCGTCCGCGTCGCGGCGGAATTGTCGGTGACGAAAGGCGTTTCGGTTTGGGTTTGAGCCGCGCTTGCCGGGACGGTCTGCGATGATTGCGCAGGCGATGGAACCGGGGCTGCGGTGTCAGTGGCCTGCTGCTCTGCACTCGGTGCTTGAGCATAGGCGATCGGCACACCAGTCAAGAGCGGGACGACAAGCGCAATGCGAAGCGCGAGCAAAGCGGGAGAGTGGATTCGTCCGCGAGCTTTGGAGGTACAGGCCATTGAACCGAATGAGTTGCGGTGGAGAGCGGCCATGTGCGCCGAGCGCGTCAGCATGCCGGTCGAACACCTTCCGACGTCATTTTGTAAGTGAGGTCGTAATCCTTTGAGCGCCCCAGATAAAGCGAGCGGGCTTAGAACTTTTATAAACTCGTGGCGGGAGACAGCGGAAATCGGCGCGTCGCCGGCCCCCTAAACTAGAAGCCCTATAAAAGACCCGGCGTTCAATTGCCGGGGCAAAAATCAACATGATAGAGGGGCTGATCAGTTTGAAGCTCGCGAAACGCAACAGCGTCGCGGCAATCGCAGGATTTCGGGGCTATGAAGAATCTCTCGCAGGGGCAGCCTTCGGGCGCACAGATCTACGCAACCACGGCCGCTCCCGAGGGTGGTGTTTCAAAGCTTGCCTGGGGACGCGCCTCGCTCGGCATAGCAGCCATGATGTTGCTGTCGGATTCCGCCGATGCGCAGACTGCGGGAACCACCGAAGATCTTCCGCAGGTTCGCGTCACCGCGCCCAAGCGCCAGGCCAAGCGGCAGCCGCGCACGCCTGCGCCCGCGGTTGCTGCGGCCGCGCCGGCTGATCCGAGCGACGCGACGTTCACGCCTGCGGTGGGCGACGGTTCTGGCATTGCCGGCTATCGCACCCCGACCGAAAGCGGCCTCTCGCGTTTCCCTGCGCCACTGCTCAACACGCCGCAGACAGTCAATGTCGTGCCGCAGCAACTCATGCAGGATCAGCGCACGACGTCGGTGCAGGAGGCGCTGCGCAACGTTCCCGGCATCACCTTCACTGCGGGCGAGGGCGGCATCCAGGGCGATAACGTCACCATCCGCGGCTACTCGGCGCGCAACGACTTCTATCGCGACGGCATCCGCGATCCGGGTTGGTATGCGCGCGATGCGTTCGCGGTCGATCGCGTCGAAGTCTACAAGGGGCCATCGTCGTTCCTGTTCGGCCGCGGCTCCACCGGCGGTGCCATCAACGTCATCTCGAAGCTGCCGCAGGCGCGCGACTTCGTCACCGTCGAGGGCACCGGCGTAACCGCCGCTGGCGGACGCGGCGTGCTCGACGCCAATAAAAATTTTGGCGACGTCGCTGCCCGCATCGTGCTTCTCGGCTATGAGACCGATATTGCCGGGCGCGATTTCGCTCACATCAAGCGGTTCGGTTTCGCGCCGTCGATCACCTATAAGATCGACAATCAGACAAAGAACACGCTGAGCTACGTCTATCAAAAGGACGACAACATCGCCGACCGCGGCATTCCGCTGCTGCCGGGCTCCTATTTCGGCACCAGCTATCGCCAGCCGGCGCCAGTGCCGCGCAACACCTTCTACGGCTCGATGGTGCCGGGGCAGGAAGATGTCGAAAAGACCGAAGCGCATACGGTGACGAACAAGTTCGAGCACGAATTCGCGCCCGGCCTGACCTTCACCAATACCACCGGCTACACCGATGTCAGTCGGTTCAACCGCACCCGTCCGGTGCAGATTACGGCGACGGGCGCGAATCTGTGGAATGCACCGGTTGGCGGCGTCGCTTACGGTCCGGGCAATCCGCTGCTTCCCGGCACGCCGCTATCGAACATCTGGGTCGCCAACACCAATCACTTCCAGAACCAGACCAACAACCAGCTCGTCACCAACGTCAGCGACTTCAACGCCAAGTTCGCGACCGGCGGGCTGCAACACAACGTGCTGATCGGCATGGAGATCAGCAAGGAGTGGCGCGACAACTATCGCACCGTGTTCAACGATCCCTATCGCGTCAACATGGCCAATCCGGATCCCTATGCACTGGGCGCGCTGGCTCCGACCACGGCGGCAACCGAATCGTCGGCGCGGACCTTCGGCATCTATGCCCAGGATCAGCTCAAGATCACCGAATGGCTCGAACTGCTGGGCGGCGTGCGTTTCGACAAATTCACCGCCAACAGCAGGACCTACACGCTGACGCGGGCGACGGGCGCGATCTCGTCGCCTGTCGATGTGAGCTCCGACAATAGCTTCGTCTCCTACCGCGCTGGCGTGGTGCTGCATCCGACACCGAATTCGAGTGTCTATTACATGCGCGGCACCTCGGCGAATCCGCCGGCGGAGTTCGTCTCCATCACAAATGGCCAGCAGGCGTTTCAGCCGGCGACATCAACGGTGGACGAGATCGGCGCCAAAGCCGACCTGCTGAACGGGAAGGTCAATGTCAATGCCGCGATCTTCCGGATCAGGAAAGAGAACGACATTGAAAACCGCGGAACCAATGCCGCGCCGGACTATGTCGCGGTGGGCACGACGCAGGTCGAGGGCTTCGAGGCCGGCATTTCCGGCCGCATCACCGATCAGTGGAGCGTCTATGCGGGCTACGCCTATCTCAAGTCGAAGGTGCTCGACTCGGCGATTGTCGCCAATATCGGCAACGAACTGGCAATGACGCCGCAGAACTCGTTCTCGCTGTTCACGACCTACGACATCACGCCGCGGTTCACGATCGGCGGCGGCGCTTTCTATGTCGACTCGCGCTGGACGAGCGCCACCAATGACGGGCGCATCCCGAGCTATTGGCGGTTCGATGCGATGGCCGCCTACAAGGTGACGAAGAACTTCACCATGCAGCTCAACGTCTACAACCTGACCAACGAATATTATTACGACACGGTTGCGGGCGCGGGCTTCGCCGTGCCGGGCGCGGGCCGCTACTTCGCCATTTCGGGCCGGGCGACCTTCTAAATCTAGCAAGGGGCGATGCAGCCATGCGCGGCATCGCCCTTTTTTCATGTTCGGAAAGAAGTGGGGGCGGCGCGCGCAAATGCGGTGCCGATCCCCTCGGGATTGTCGGAAAAATGTTGATTCATGTTCCTGAAGTTTTGACGCCGGATCAGGTGAAACGTTGCCGCGAGGTAATGGAGCGCGCCGCATGGATCGACGGGCGGGTGACGGCGGGGCACCAGTCGGCGCAGGTAAAGCGCAATCTGCAGCTGCCCGAGAATTCGCCGGAGGCCCACGAGCTCGGCCAGATGGTGCTCGACGCGCTCGGCCGCAATGCGTTGTTCACCTCGGCGGTGCTGCCCAAGACGATCTTTCCGCCGCTGTTCAACCGCTATGACGCCGAGGGGCAGATGAATTTCGGCTCGCATGTCGACAACGCGATCCGCACCGTTCCCGGCACCTCGCAGCGCATCCGCACCGACGTCTCCACGACGCTGTTTCTGACCTCGCCGGACGAATACGACGGCGGCGAGCTGGTGATCGAGGACACCTACGGCACGCATTCGGTCAAGCTGCCGGCGGGCGACATGATCGTCTATCCCGCCACCAGCGTGCACCATGTCACGCCGGTGACGCGCGGCTCGCGCATCGCATCGTTCTTCTGGACCCAAAGCATGATCGGCGACGATGTGCGCCGGCGCCTGATGTTCGACCTCGACGTGTCGATCATCCAGCTCAATGCGACCAATCCCGATCATCCGTCGGTGGTGTCGCTGACCTCGCTCTATCACAACCTGCTGCGGCAGTGGGCGGAAGTCTGAAGTCCGCCTAGTCCAGCATCTCGGCCAGTTTCGGGCTGAGCCATTCATGGCGGCCGCTAGCGTCTTCGCTGATCAGGATTGCGGGGAGGCCCCGGTCGCTGGCGAAACGGAGGCCCTTCTCCGGCCCCATGGTCATCAGCGCGGTCGAATAGGCATCCGCCTCCATGCAGGAGTGATGCAGCACGCTTGCCGATACCATGCCATTGTCGATCGGCTCGCCGGTGCGCGGATCGATTGTATGGGAATAGCTGCGGCCCGCGGCATGGAAAGCGCGTTCGGTGCCGGAGGTGGCGATGGCGAGCTCGTGCAGCGCCACCACCAGCGGTGACTGGCCGGACCCGGCGGCATCATGTTCGATCTCGACGAACCACGGCAGGCGGCCAGGCTTGACGCCGGCGCCGAACAGCTCGCCGCCGACCTCGACAAGGAAATGCGAAACGCCGTGGCGGCGCAGCGACGCGCTGATGCGGTCGACCGCATAGCCCTTGGCAATCGATGACAGATCGAGAGACAGCCCGCCCGGCTGAATGATGGTGCCGTCTTCAATGGTGCCGAGCGCGCGCCAGCCGCAGCGCTCGCGCAGCGCGGCGACCTCCTCGGCATTGGGCCGCCCCGCATTCGCCTTTGCAGGGCCAAAGCCCCAGCGATCGACCAGGCGTCCGAGCGTCGGATCGTAAGCGCCATCGGTCTCTTCGGCGATGCGGAGCGCGGCTGTCAGCACGTGGCGGAAGGCATCAGGAAGGGCAAATCTTGAGCCTGCGGGGGCGGCATTGAAGCGGTTGATGTTGGAGCCGGCTTCCCAGTTGCTCATCTCGCCGATGATCAGGTCGAGATCGCGCGTGATGAGGGCTTGCAGTGCGGCGGGACCGAACCCGGTCGGAAGCACGGCCTGAACCGACCAGCCGGTACCCATAGTCGGGCCGGCCAGGCGGGCGATCGCCCCTTTCGCCGGAACGTGCATGCTGTCCGGCGAAAGGTTGGTCGGTATCGCGACGCGCCGCTCGGCGCGCTGCGGCGTCACCAAAATTATTCCGGCAGTACTTCGAGGGTCGCGACATAGCTGGCGCGCCGCGAAGCGTCCTTCATCTTGGCGTTCTTGTCCGTCAGCGAAGCGCTGATCCAGTACATCCCCGGGGTCGGCCACTTGATCGCGAAGGTGCCGGTTTCATCGGTGGTCACTTTCATGTCCTTGAGCTGGTCACGATAGCGGATGCCGCCGGGGACGACCTCGACGCTCAGATTGGCGGCCGGCGCGCCGTCGAGCGTCAGCTTGAACTTGGCTTCCTCGCCGGCAAACAGATTGTTCGGATGGGTGACGGGCAGCATCTCCAGCCCGACGCCGGTCGGCCTCAGCGCTGTCTCCGTCGGCTTGCCCGAGGTGACGAACACTTCGATGCGGCCCTGCTGCTCAGTCTTGCGCACATCGGTCGCGCCCTCGGGCAGCGCCTTGTCGAGATCCTCGGCCTTGCCGCGCCAGCGCTTGGTCTCGCCGTTGAGCTTGTAGCTCGCGAACGCGCCCTGATTGATCACTGCGATCTTGTAGGTGCCGGGCTGGCCCAGCTTGACGTCGAAGGTGCTGCGATAGCGGCCCTTGGCAACGTTCTCGGCGCTTACCGGCGAGCCGTCGGGCGCCATGATCTTGAGGCCGTCGAGCTGCATCGGGTGGTGCTCGAAGTAGAAGAGATCGTTCGAGACGGCAGCATCGACCGTCACCCAGGCATCGTTGCCCGACAGGACCGTGGCCGACGGCAGCATCCACATCCGATGCGCCTGCGCGGAGACGGTGAGGGCGGTCAGCGCGGACACTGCGATCAGTGCGCGCTTGATGTGTTTGTTCATGGTCGATCCTCCGTCGTCAGGGGGTGAGCGTCAAGGTCACATTGCCGATTTCGTGTTCGCCCTTGGCCTCCGCAGAGGTCGGAGCCTTCGGCGGCCATTGGAACGGGATTTTCAGCAGCTCGCGCCCGCCGACTTCACGCGCGGCCTCGACCACCAGCACATATTCGCCGGAGCCGAGCTTGGAGAGCGGCGTCTTGCCGGCGTCGAAGGTGAGCTTGTGCGTGCCGGGCGGCCGCGTCGGCGAGCTGAGACCGTCGCTCGGCATCGTCAGCTCGCGGCCGGTGCGGCGCCACCATTGCCGCATATCCTTCAGCCACTTCGTGCCTTCGTCATTCTTGAGCTTGACGTCGTACCAGACCGCGAGGTTGGTGATCTGGCTGCCGTCCTTGCTTTCGATCCAGAACGCCACATAGGGTTTGTGATACTCGGCGACGTTGAGGCGCGGAATGTCGATGGCGATGACAGCGCTGCCCGCCAGCGCCGGTGCCGTCATCAGGCCGGTCATGGCCGCGGAAATCATCAGTCGCATAGAACAGAACCTCACTGATGGGCAAACAGGACAAGCAGCAGCATCGGCACGATCAGGCCGAGGCCGACCATGGGCCACGTCGCAGGCCGCCGCGACGCGTGGAATTTCAGGAGCAGCAGACCGGTGAGGCAGAACACCAGGCACGCTGCGGCAAAGATGTCGATGAACCAGCCCCAGACCGCGCCGGTGTTGCGACCCTTGTGGAGATCGTTGAGATAGGCAATCCAGCCGCGATCGGTGCGCTCGTAAGAGACCTTGCCGCTGTCGCGATCGATGCTCAGCCAGGCGTCGCCGCCGGCGCGCGGCAAGGCGACGTAAATTTCGTCGGCCGACCATTCGTGGCTGCGCTCATCGATCTTCACGGAGAGGTTTTCGGAAATCCACGCGCGCAGACTTGCAGGCAACGGCTGCTTGATCGTTTCGGGCGCGGCCTTCAGGTCGCTGAGCAGCGGGGCCGACAACTGGCCACCGCGCGTGACAACGGCCGGGCGGGATTCGATCTGGCTGGCGTGATTGAGCGTGATGCCGGTGAAGGCAAAGACGATCATGCCGATCATGCAGAGAGCCGAACTCACCCAATGCCACTGATGGAATTGCTTGAGCCAGAACGCGCGTCGCTGCTTCTGCTGCCACAACCGATCCGCGTCGTCCATTCGCTCGCCCATACCCGAAGTGTGATTGCGCCCGCGCGGATACACAGACACTGAGGCCAAAGATGCGCGCCCCGGCAAAGCACGCCGATATTGCGTCAGCATGAGCGCCCGGCCTCGCCAGCATTGATGCTGGGCGTTTGTAGCCAACGCATCTGCGCTTCGCTACAGCTCCAGTTTAGGTTCGTTCAAAACTGGACCACGCGACGAAGCGCCGTCTCTTGCTTCGTTGCGTCTGCATCGGATGATGGTTGCGAAATTGCAGCCGGAGTACTTTCTTAGAATGGCTCTAAGCCAGTTGCCGCATCGGGTAATTTCTTGCGCTGTCAGAACACTGAGGCACAAAAAAATCGCCGGGCTTGCGGCCCGGCGATTGTCCTTTTGTGAAGCAAAAAATGATCAGGCGGCGCTGAAGCCGGCGATCGCCTTGACCTCGAGGCAATCCTCGAAGCCGGCCTTGCCCCATTCGCGACCGTTGCCCGACTGCTTGTAGCCGCCGAACGGTGCGGTCCGCTCGTTCGGCACGCCGTTGAGGTTGACGTTGCCCGCGCGGATCCTGCGTGCGAATTCGCGCGCCTTCTCCACGGATCCGGCCGAGACGTAGCCCGCCAGACCATAGGGCGTATCGTTGGCGATACGGACGGCTTCTTCCTCGTCGTCGTAGCCGATGATCACCAGAACCGGCCCAAAAACTTCCTCGCGGGCGATGGTCATGTCGTTGGTGACGTTGGTGAAGACCGTCGGGCGGACATAGAAGCCCTTGTTGACGCCCTCCGGCAGGCCCGGACCGCCGGCGACGACGGTCGCGCCTTCCTCGATGCCCTTGTTGATCAGGCCCTGAATCTTGTCCCACTGAATCTTGGAGACGACCGGGCCGATATTGGTGCCTTCCGCGCGCGGATCGCCCGCCTTGGTCTTTTCGGCGACCGCCTTCGCGATCTCCGCGACCTCACCCATTTTCGACATCGGCACGATCATCCGGGTCGGCGCGTTGCACGACTGGCCGGAGTTGTTGAAGACGTGCGCGACGCCGCCGCTCACCGCCTTCTGCAGGTCCGCGTCTTCGAGAATGATGTTGGGCGACTTGCCGCCGAGCTCCTGGCTGACACGCTTGACGGTCGGCGCCGCGCGCTGCGCGACGTCGATGCCGGCACGGGTCGAGCCGGTGAAGGAGATCATGTCGATGTCCGGGTGCTCGCTCATGGCGGCGCCGACCTCGGGGCCAAGGCCGTTGACGAGGTTGAACACGCCCTTGGGCACGCCGGCTTCATCGAGGATCTCGGCAAGGATCAGCGCCGAGGTCGGGGTGAATTCCGACGGCTTGAGAACCATCGTGCAGCCGGTGGCGATCGCCGGCGCGATCTTGCAGGCCATCTGGTTGAGCGGCCAGTTCCACGGGGTGATCATGCCGATCACGCCGATCGGCTCGCGCACCACCATCGCCGAGCCGACCGGCTCTTCGAAGACGAAGCTCTTCAGCACCTCGAGCGTCGAGACGAAGTGGCCGAGGCCCGCGCCGGCCTGGAAACGCTCGGCGAAGGGCAGCGGTGCGCCCATCTCGTCGGACACAGCGGCGCCGAGATCCTTCATGCGGGTCTTGTAGACCGCGATGATGCGCTCCATCAGCGCAATGCGCTCCTCGCGACTGGTGCGGGAGAAGGTTTCGAATGCCCGCTTGGCGGCCGCGACGGCCTTGTCGACATCCGCCTTGGAACCGAGGGCGACCTCGTACATCGGCTCTTCGGTTGCAGGATTTACTACCGGCGTCGTCTTTTTGACGACGGGATCAACCCAGGCCCCATCGATGTAAAACTGCATGCGGTTGACCATAGCGAAACCTCACTCGTTGATTGGTTTTATTGGAAACGGCGTTTCTCGTTGCCCTTCGGGCGATTGCTTGTCGTTGCACCTTCAAGTGTCGTCCAAGTGTCGTCGTTTGTCGTCGTGCCCGTCGAGGCATTCTTGCGCCGCGCAAGTGTTGCGAGGAACAGGCGGTGGGGAGATCGATCGGGGCGACGCCCATTTCGACGTCAGGCGAAGAGTTTAGGGTTGGCTTTCGCGCGTGGCAATTGACGTTTTCGCCGCGCCCGGTTGCGCGAAAGCATGCGTGAGCGCGTGGCGGCGATTGCCGCCCGCGCAGGTCATCAGGCCGAGGCCACCGCGCTTTTGCGCAGGTCGAACGCCGGATCGGCAGCGTGTTCGCGCAGGATGTTGCCGCCCGCCGACAAAATTTTCCGGCCGACGACGTGATCCGCGGCGCGGTTGACGGATTCGACGGCAACGAGTTGCTCGCCGCGATAGCAGAACACCGAGAAGGAGTTTTTCTCCGGCTCGCCGCGAATGACGGCGGCGTCGAAACCGTTGATCAGGCCGGCGATCTGCAGCTTGTCGGTGCCCTGATCGCTCCAGAACCACGGCAGCGCATCGTAATGATGTGCCTTGCCGAGGAGGCGCGAGGCGACGCAGCGTGCCTGGTCGGTGGCGTTCTGCACCGACTCCACCCGGGTGAGCCCGCCGACATGGCGCGACGGAAACAGCACGCCATCGCCGATGGCGGAAATCGCCGGATCATTGGTCAAAAGATGCTCGTCGACGATGATGCCGCCGGCTTCGGCGTTGAGGCCGGCATCGCGTGCGATGTCGACATGCGGGATCACGCCGATGCCGGCGACGATGCAGTCGGCCGCGATGGTCGTGCCGTTGTCGAGCGTCAGCCCGCCCAGCTTGCCGGCGCGGCAGGCGACGTCGCGTATCTGCGTGCCGAAGTGGAAGCGCACGCCGCTGGCCTCGTGCTGGGCCTGGAAATAGCGCGAGATTTCCGGCGAGACGGCGCGGGCCATCAGCCGCGGGGCCATCTCGATGACATCGACCTCGAGCCCCTTGGCGCGGGCGGTCGCCGCGAATTCGAGGCCGATGAAGCCGGCGCCGACGACGGCGACATGGCGCACCTCGGGCAGGCGCTGGCGCAGCTGCTCGGTTTCTTCGAGGCTGCGGATATAGGCGATTGGCGCGGTGCAGCCGGGCAGGGTGAGCGGGCGGTTGGCCGCGCCCATCGCCAGCACGAGGTGATCGTAGCGAAGGGCGCCGTTCGAGGCGAGCTGCACTGTCCGGTCGCTCCGGTCGATCGCGATGGCGCGATCGGCGATCAGCTCGATTTTCTGGTCGGCGAAAAACTTGTCCGGCCGAAACATCAGGCTGTCGGCACCGCCGTCGCCCTTCAGGTAGGTCTTGGACAGCGGCGGGCGCTGATAGGGCAGGTGGGCTTCGGCATTGATCATCTGGATCTGGCCGTCATAGCCGCCCTGGCGGAGGGCGACGGCGAGCTGGAAACCGGCATGGCCGGCACCGACGATCACGACTGAGGGCGGCGGCGAAGAGGTTTGCGGCGAATTTTCAATCAAGGGACTGTCTTCATTCGATGAATCGGACAGCCCGGAGGCTGCCCTGGGACGTGTGATTGCCGCCTGATGCCATCGGGGGATGCCTCTGGGCCGCGCGGCGGAATGATAACTGAAATTTTCCGGCCGCTTCAACCGCCAAGCCTTTGGAACGGACGCCACACGGCATGGTGACGGGGATCGGAGGGCAGGGATACCGCCGAGATTGCGGCCTCTGCCTCAAAGCCGCCGTTGTGATAGAGTGGGCTGACATTGCCGGGCGCGGCCGCTCCGAAAATGCGATGCTTTCGTCGTTGCCAGCGGCCCGCCGGTTGATCCGGAGATCTGATTGAGCGGAGCATTTTCCGATCCGGCCCGCAATGCGGTCTTGCCGTCTCCCGGCTCTGAACCGGGCGGAGGTGACTTTGCGCGCCTCCGCCTTGACCGGGCGATCAGGCTGGCGCGCTACGCCATCGCCTGGGAGCGCCTGTGGCCGCATCTGGTCCGGTTCCTGATGGTGGCAGGGGTCTTTCTGGCCGCCTCCTGGCTTGGGGTGTGGCTCGCGCTGCCGTTGTTCGGGCGATTGATATTATTGGCGTTTTTCCTGCTTTCCGCGATTGGGACGCTCGTCCCGATGGTCCGGCTGCGCTGGCCGTCGCGGGATGAGGCGCTGCGCCGGCTGGACCGCGATGCCGGCTTTGCTCACCGGCCGGCCACTCAACTCACCGACCATCTGACCTCGAACGATCCGGTGGCCCAGGCGCTGTGGCGAATCCAGCGCGAGCGGGTGTTGCGCTCGCTCAGCCGCCTGCGGCCCCGCCTGCCGGAACCGCAGATGGTGCGGCACGATCCGATTGCCCTGCGCGCCCTGGTGATTTTACTGGTCTGCGCGACCTTCATCGCCGCCGGCAGCGAGCGCCGGGCGCGGCTGGCGGCTGCGTTCGAGTGGGACAGGGTTGCGCCAGGGCAATCGGTTCGCGTCGACGCCTGGGTGTCGCCGCCGCCCTATACCGGCAAGCCGCCGATGATTTTGCAGGCTGGCGCGAGGGACCCCGGCGCGCACGATGACACGGTGCTGACCGTTCCGGCTGGCAGCACCCTGATCGTCCGGGTCAGCGGCGCGGCGCTCGATCTCGCGGTGACCGGTGCGATCCATGAGACAGCGGCCGCCGATGCGGCCCCGGCTCCCGAGCAGGCCGCAAAGCCTTCGGCCGAGCGGGAAGGCGCGCAGGAGCAGCGCTTCACGATTGCCGGCGACGGCACAGCCCAGCTCCGCGCGCCGTCGAGCCAGCCGCTCTGGCGGTTTGTCGCGTTGCCGGACCATGCCCCGACGATTGCCTATGCCAAGGACCCCGAGCGCATGGCGCGCGGCGCGCTGCGGTTGACCTACAAGATCGAGGACGACTACGGCGTCACCGGCGCCGAGGCGCGCTTCGTGTTGCGGGACGATCCGCCGAAAATGCCTGATCCGCCCGCCGCGGCAGATGCGGACGCCGCGCCGCGGCCGTTGTTCGAGCCGCCGAGCATCCCCTTGTCGCTGCCGAGCGGGCGGACCCGGCAGGGCTCCGGGCAGACCACCAAGGATCTCACCGAAAGCCCCTATGCCGGCGCCATTGGCGAGCTGACGCTGATCGCGCGCGACGAGGGCGGCAATGAAGGCCGCAGCGCGCCGCTGGCGCTGCGCCTGCCGGAGCGGATTTTCACCAAGCCGCTGGCGCGGGCGCTGATCGAGCAGCGACGCATTCTCGCGCTCGACGCGAAGAAGGCCCAGGCGGTGATGACCGCGTTCTCGGCGCTCTCGCTCGCGCCCGAGCTGTTTTCGACCAGCGCCGGAGAATATCTTGGCTTGCGCAACGTCGCTCACGAACTGACCCATGCGCGCACCGATAACGCCTTGCGTGAAGTGGTCGCGAGTATCTGGGCGCTTGCGGTCACGATCGAGGACGGCACGCTGACCGATGTCGAGAAGGCGCTTCGCGCTGCGCAGGATGCGCTGAAGCAGGCGCTCGAGCGCGGCGCCAGCGATGAGGAAATCAAGAAGCTGACGGACCAGTTGCGCGCGGCCCTCGACAACTACATGCGGCAGCTCGCCGAGCAGATGCGCAACAATCCCCAGCAGATGGCCCGGCCATTCGATCCGAATGCGCGCATCATGCGCCAGCAGGATCTCGACAACATGATCTCGCGGATGGAGCGGCTATCGCGCTCCGGCAACAAGGAGGCCGCCCAGCAGTTGCTCGATCAGCTCCAGCAGATGCTGGAAAATCTGCAGACCGCCCAGCCGATGCAGGGCGATCCGGCCGGCGACATGGAGCAGGCGCTGAACGAGCTGAGCGACATGATCCGCAAGCAGCAGCAATTGCGCGACCGGACCTTCCGGGAGGGCCAGCAGCAGGGCGAGCGCAATCGCCAGCAGCAGGGACAGCCGAATGCGATGGACGGGCTGCGCCAGGATCAGCAGGGGCTGCGGGACCGCCTGCGCAAGTTGCAGGAAGAGCTCACCAAGCGTGGGCTGGGCCAGCAGCGCGACGCCCGCAAGGGGCAGCAGGGCAAACAGGGCCAGCAGGGCGAGGCTGATCAGGGCCAGGGCGGCGACACCGAGGGCGCGCTCGATGATGCCGACACGGCGATGGGCAATGCCGAGGGCGAGCTCGGCCGGCAGAATCCCGGCGCGGCGACCGGCGCGCAAGGCGACGCGCTGGAGGCGATGCGGCGCGGTGCCAAAGGACTCGCCGATGCGATGCAACAGCAGCAGGGCGATAATGGCGAGGGCGATGGCCCCGGCGATCGGCCGGGCCGCCGGCAGTATGGCGGCGAACAGACCGATCCGCTCGGCCGGCCGCTGCGCGGGCGCGACCTCAACGATGATCAGAGCGTGAAGATTCCCGGCGAGATCGACGTCCAGCGCGTCCGCCGGATTCTCGAAGAACTGCGCCGCAGGCTTGCCGATCCGACGCGCCCGCAGATCGAGCTGGATTACCTCGAGCGGCTGCTGAAGGACTATTGAGCGGGTCAGTCGTCGTGGCGGTTTGACGCCAGCGCATCGGCGACCGCCGTGCGGATATCGGCGACCGCGAAGGGCTTGGTGATCACGTCATAGACGATCGCCTGCAGGTTCGAGGCCCGCTCGCGCTGGTCGGCAAAGCCGGTCATCAGCAGGATCGTCAGGCGCGGATAGTCGCGCGCGGTCGCGAGCGCCAGCGCGATGCCGTCGAGAATGGGCATCCGGATGTCGGTGAGCAGCAGATCGAAGCGGCCTTCCTCGCGATGGATGATATCAAGCGCCTCAGCGCCATCTTCCGCGGCGATGACCTCGTGGCCATCCATCTCGATCGCCCGCGAGACAAGCACACGCATTGATTCTTCGTCGTCGGCGATCAGAATCCTCGCCATCGCGGGGAGCCCCTCGTTGCGGTCTTCGTGTCCTGTCGCGGAACGTCAGGCTCCGCTGGCCTTGCGCGCTGACCGAAAGCGCACGTCGAGCCTATAGGCGTTTTCCGGCGGCGGAGCGATATGCGAATTGAATTGCAGGGTGCCCCGTGGGGACAGGGAGGTCTTTTCAGGCGTCGCGTCCCAACTGGAGATCTCGGCGCCGCTCTTGTCGCGAACGATGAAGTGCAGTTGCGGGAGCCGGATGGTGGTGCGGGCGACGCTTTCGATCTCGCCTTCGACCAGCAGCGCGGCCTGATCCTCGAATCGGCCCGCGCTTGCCTTGACGTTGCGCAGGGTAAGGCCCTGCGGATTGACCTCAAGGCCGAGCGTCTTGAAGAAGATTGCGGTCTGCGGCAGCAGCCGGACGACGTCGGCGCGCCAGACGACCAGCGCAATCGCCATCGCCGCCATCACGATGGTGGCCGCCGGCAGCAGCGCCGCGTTGATCAGCGCCCCGGCGGATTTCGGCGGCGCACTTCTGCGCGTGCGCCGGCCCTGCGAATTGGAGGGCGCCGCCTCAATAATGTCGGCATCGAGCCGCGAAATTCCGGTCCGCTCCTCGGCCGCGAGCCCGTCGCTGATCGAGGGGCTGTCCATGACCGGGACCGCATCGATCTCGCCGGAGGGCGGACCGGCGAACGCGCCGGATGGAGCCTCGGCCGCGGGCCGCGCCGGAGGTTCGGGCAAGCGAGCGTCGCCGGCGACAGCAAGGGCCGGTTCGGCCACCGCGTCGGCGGGCAGGGCGAACCACGTCTCCTTACAGCGGGCGCACCGGACGGTGCGGCCGTCGGTTCCGAGGGCGCGCGGATTGATCGCGAAGGATGTCGTGCAGTGAGGACAGATGATTTGCATATCGAATCGCCAAAATGACGTCCCTCGCAAGTTACGACAAGTCCGTTAACGAATCGGAAACCATAATGGACGCACAACCTGCTCTTATGGAAGTAGCTGCCGGACATGACGTTCGGCGGTATTTGTGATGCGCAGTGCTGTGCGTCTCGTCGAACGGAGCTGAATTTTGGTCCGCTTCGAAAACGTCGGATTGCGTTACGGGCTTGGCGCGGAGGTTTTGCGCGACCTCAGCCTCGAGATACCTGCGCATTCCTTTCAATTCCTCACCGGGCCGTCGGGCGCGGGCAAGACGTCGCTGCTGCGCCTGTTGTTTTTGTCACTGCGGCCGACGCGGGGGCTGATCAACTTGTTCGGCCAGGACGTGTCGCTGCTCGACAAGGACGGCATCGCCGCGCTGCGCAAGCGGATCGGCATCGTGCTGCAGGATTTCCGTCTGCTCGACCACATGACGACCTATGAGAACGTCGCATTGCCGTTCCGCGTCATGGGCCGCGAGGAGTCGTCCTATCGCCGCGAGGTGATCGACCTGCTGCGCTGGGTCGGACTGGGCGAGCGGATGGACGCGCTGCCGCCGGTGCTGTCGGGCGGCGAAAAGCAGCGCGCGGCGATTGCCCGCGCGGTGATCGCCCGGCCGCAACTACTGCTGGCGGATGAACCTACCGGTAACGTCGATCCGACGCTTGGCCGCCGTCTGCTGCGGCTGTTCATCGAGCTCAACCGTTCGGGTACCGCGGTGGTGATCGCGACCCACGATATCGGGCTGATGGATCAGTACAATGCCCGCCGCCTGGTGCTCCACGAAGGGCGACTGCACATTTATGAGTAAGGCTCGTCACGATCGCGGCGCGATGATGGACCTCGGGCACGAACGCCCGCAGGTGCCGGTGAAGGCGCGCATTCAGGCGCCGATCGTGCCGCGTGGATCGGTCGCCGGCCGCGCGCTGGTGGTGGTCGTTGCGATCATGACCTTCCTGGCCTCGCTGACCACGGGCGTCGTGCTGCTGGTTTATGGCGCGGCGTCGGAGTGGCAGGCGGATGTCGCCAGCGAGATGACGGTCCAGTTGCGCAGCGTGTCCGATCGCAACATGGAGCGGGACGTCGCGGCCGTGGTGGCGGCGCTGCGGGCGCTGCCCGGCGTCGCCGAAGCGCGCCCGCTCAGCGGGCAGGAATCGGGCAAGCTGCTGGAGCCATGGCTCGGCACCGGGATCGTGCTGGACGAACTGCCGGTGCCGCGCATGGTGATCTTGCGGGTCGCGCCCGGCGTGCCGTTCGACATCGAGGCGGCGCGGCGCAGCGTCGCGGCGGTGGCGCCATCCGCCACGATCGACGATCACCGCGCCTGGATCGAGCGGATGCGCTCCATGACCGGCGCGACTGTGCTCGCCGGCGTCGCGATCTGGCTGCTCGTGGTGATCGCGACCATCATTTCGGTGTCGTTCGCCACCAGAGGGGCGATGGCGGCCAATCGCCCAATCGTGGAGGTGCTGCATTTCGTCGGCGCGGGCGACCGCTACATCGCCAACCGGTTTTTGCAGCATTTTCTGCTGCTCGGGCTGCAGGGCGGCGTGATCGGCGGCGGCGCGGCGATGCTCGCCTTCGGGTTCTCGGAATCGCTTGGCAGCTGGTTTGCCGGAACCCCGGCGGGCGATCAGTTCGCGGCCCTGCTCGGGACGTTTTCGCTGCAACCGGCGGGATATCTGGCGCTGGCGGTCCAGGCGCTCCTGATCGCCGCCATAACCGCTTTCGCGTCGCGGCGAACGCTGTTCGCGACCCTCGATGAGATCGATTGAGGCGCGGATCGCCCTCAATCCTGGGCCGGATTCCACTTCGCCCGAAAACGCTTTAAACTCTGCGCCGTTGCCGGAAAGCTTTTCAACCCGCCTGTCGAAAGGACCAGATCCGAGATCCGATGCCGCCATTCACCGACCAGACGCAGGAGGCCGAGTTTCGGCCGAGGCGAAAGCGGACTTCGCGCATCAGGCGCGTCGGGCAGTGGCTTGCGGCCATGATCGGGATCGCGGGGGTGGGGTTCGTCGCGGTGGCTGTCGGCTTTGTCTGGTTTCTCTCGCAGATGCGCGCGCCCGACCTGCAGTTTCCGGTCAATGCCGACGGGATTGTCGTGCTTACCGGCGGCTCGTCGCGGATTTCCGATGCCATCGATCTTTTGGCGATCGGCTCCGGCAAGCGCCTGCTGATTTCCGGCGTGCACCGCGCCAATAGCCTCAGCGATATCTCCCGCTCGCTGCCCGACAGCGAGGCGCTGCTCAAGTGCTGCGTCGACCTCGACCATTCCGCCGTCAACACCCGGAGCAATGCGACCGAAACGCGCCGCTGGGCGCATCAGCGCGGTTTCCGCTCGCTGATCGTGGTGACGTCGAATTATCACATGCCGCGCGCCATCGCGGAACTGTCGAGTGCGATGCCCGACATTGCGCTGGTTCCGTTCCCGGTGGTGGGTGAAAAATGGCGTGAGGAGCCGTGGTGGACCAGCGGCTCGGCAATGCGGTTGCTGCTGTCCGAATATATCAAATATCTTGCCGCGGAGATTCGCGTCCGGCTCGATCCGTTCATCCCGCTCGGCGGCGACGATGAGCCGGAAACCGAGATGTCGAACGAACCCCTCCACCAGGCAACTGTCTCACCGAAATAACCGGAATGCCGATGGTTTCGATTTTTCTGCGCTCGCTGGTGTTCAACGTGCTGTTCTACGTGCTTATCGTCGTGCTCGTGATCGCAGCGTTGCCGACCTTCCTGATGCCGCGCACGGCGATCATGGCGGTCGCGCGGTTCTGGGCGACGTGCAACATCTGGCTGCTGCGCGTCGTCTGCAACACGCGCCTCGAAGTCCGCGGCGCCGGCAAGATTCCGAAGGGGCCGTTGATCGTCGCCTCAAAGCATCAGTCGATGTGGGAGACCTTCGCGCTGCTGCGCTATTTCGATGATCCGCTCTACATCCTCAAGCGCGAGCTGACGCTCATTCCCTTTTTCGGCTGGTATATCGGAAAGGCGGGAATGATCGCGGTCAACCGCAAGGATGGCAGCCGAGCCCTGATCCGTCTGGCGCGGCGCGCGGGCGAGGAGGTGCGCCGCGGGCGCCAGCTCATCATTTTCCCGGAAGGCACCCGCACCGCGCCGGGCGCAATGCCGGACTACAAGCCCGGCATTGCGCAGATCTATGTCGATTGCGACGTCCCCTGCATTCCGGTTGCGCTCAATTCCGGTCTGTTCTGGCCGCGCCGGACCTTTTTGCGTTATCCCGGCACGCTCGTGGTCGAGTTCCTCGATCTGCTGCCGCAGGGCCTCGGCCGCCGCGAGTTCATCGCCCGGGCGAGCGCGGTGATCGAGGAGGCTTCGACGCGTCTCGTCGAGGCGGGCCGTGCCGAACAGGCGCAGCTTTTCGGCCGCGTGCCGGATCCCGCGCCCCGCCGGGTCTGACCTTAAGTCCGCGTGCCGACGGTCTCGCCGCGCAGCATCAGCGCGAGGCGATGCAGCTCCTCGTCGCGAATGCCGTGCTGCTCGAGGGCGCGCGCGGTGGACAGGACATAATCAGTATTGGGGCCGGCGGCGCCGTGCCCCTGCAGGACGAAGCGGGCTTGCTCCTCGGCGGACAGCCGCCCGGCATATTGAGGATGCCCGCGATCGGCGACATAGACTAGCGCGGAGACGCGGCGGCGGGGATCGTCGGCCAGCCAGACCGAGCGGGTGACTTCGCGATACACTCGCGTCACCTGCTCGCGGGCGCGCAGATAAGTGACGGTGCTCTGACGTTTCGCCGCCTCGACCCGAAAGGCCATGCCGTGGCAGGCGCCGCCGCGATCGAGACCGAGGACGAGGCCGGGCTTCTCCGGAGTTCCGCGATGAACCATCGAGTAGATGCAGAGCGAGCGGTGCTCGCCGATGAGCTGGGCCTGCACGCGCTCGACGAACTCGAAACCGGGGTTCCAGATCAATGAACCATAGCCGAACACCCAAAGGTCGTGGTCCGGGTCATGGCTTTGATCAAGGTTGTGCGCGTCGGTCATGATAGAAACACTCGTGTCGCAAAAAATCGGGGTTCACAAGAGGCAATGATTTGCGGCATTGCGTAGACATGTGAGTGAGGCGATGCAGGCAAAACCGGGACGCTGGCGGTGATCGTCGCGGGCACGGGCTTGGCCGGAGCCACCGCTTACCCGGAACGAGGTAGTTTTTGATGTCTGATCAGCTGCAGCCGCGGCAGAAGAACCGGCTCTGGCCGGTATTCGTGGCCCCCGCCATCGTGGTGATCATTGCCGCCGCCTGGACGGGCTTCTGGTTCTACTCGGCGTCGCACGTCGATGATTTCGTCGACGGCTGGCGCGCCCGTGAGGCGCAGGCCGGCCGGATCTATGATTGCGGTGGCCGTTCGGTAGGTGGCTATCCGTTCCGTCTCGAGATCCGCTGCGACAATGCGCAGGTCGCCCTTGTCGGGCAGACCGCCGCCCAGAATGAAGCGAATGTGTCGCTGATGCTGCGGCTGTCGGAGATTCTGGTCGTTGGACAGATCTACGATCCTAAATTGATCATCGCGGAGTTCGCCGGGCCGGCGTCGCTCGGCGATGCCGGGCGGCCGCCATCGGTAGTCGCCAACTGGCGCACCGCGCGCAGCAGCGTCGCCGGCACCGCGCAGAGCCCGCAACGGATATCGCTGGTGATTCAGGAGCCCGCCGTCGATGCGACGAACCATGGCGAACTGACGCCGATCTTCCGGGCCAAGCGGCTGGCGATTCATGGTCGCCCGGCGGCCGATTCGACCAGGGCCGCGCCGGTCATCGAAACTGCGGTGCAGATCGAGGACGGCAGTTGGCAGGGCATTCACCCGCTGCTCGCGCAGCCGTTCAGCGGCGAATTGCAGACGCGGCTGCGCGGCCTGAATGACATTTCTCCCAAAACCTGGCCGGATCGGTTTCGCGCCCTGCAAGAAGCGGGCGGCCGCATCGACGTGACGCTGGCGCGCTTCACCCAGGGGCCGCTGGTTGCGCAGGCCACCGGCGCGCTTGGCATTGCGCCGAGCGGCCATCTCGAAGGCCAGCTCGATCTCACCGTTGCGGGCCTCGACAAGGCGGCGGCAACCATCGATGTCGAGAAGCTGCTCGAGGGCGTGCCGCAGGTGACGCTCGACAAGGTTGCACCGGGGCTGAAGTCGAAGGATCTCGGGGCGATGATCGGCGGGCTCGACCGCCTGCTGCCGGGCCTGTCCGGTGCTGCCCGCAAGAGCGCGGCCAATGCGGCGGTGGCCGGGATCAAGGCGCTCGGCCAGCCCGCAACGCTGGATGGGCGGGAGGCGGTGCTGCTGCCGCTGAAGTTCAGCAACGGCGCGGTGATGGTCGGGCCGTTGCAGGTCGCCGAGACGTCGCCGCTGTTCTAGCGGCGACGCATCAATCGGTCGGCGGTGGCTTCTTGTCCGCGTTGCCGAGGTGCGACAGCGGCCGGCCGAAGTCGGCGCTGGCGGCGTCCTGACCGATGCTGACGATGCCGCGCCGGATCGCCCGGGTGCGGGTAAAGTGATCGAACAACGCGTCGCCATCGCCGCGGCGGATCGCACGGGTCAGCTTCGACAGGTCCTCCTGAAACTCGCCGAGCATTTCCAGCACGGCATCCCGGTTGTTCAGGAACACGTCGCGCCACATCGTCGGGTCCGAAGCGGCGATGCGGGTGAAGTCGCGAAAGCCGCCGGCGGAGAAATTCAGGACCTCGGAGCGCGTCACACTGCCGAGCTCCTCGGCGGTGGAGACGATTGTGTAAGCGATCAGGTGGGGCAGGTGGCTGGTGATTGCCAGCACCCGGTCGTGGTGATCGGCGGTCATGCTCTCGACATTCGCGCCGAGCGCCCGCCAGAACGCCGCGAGCTTTTCGATGGCGGCCGGGTCCGCGTCCGGGGGCGGCGTCAGAATGCACCAGCGGTTGATGAACAGTTCGGCAAAGCCGGCATCGGGGCCGGAGTTTTCTGTTCCTGCGACGGGATGGGCCGGGACGAAGTGAACCGTCGGCGGCAGGTGCGGTCCCATCGCGTTGAGAACCGCGCCCTTGACCGAGCCGACATCCGACAGGATCGCGCCGGCCTTGAGATGGGGCGCGATGTCGATGGCCAGCGCCTCGCAGGCGCCGACCGGAATGCAGGCGATGACCAGATCGGAATCCGCGACCGCATCGGCGTTGGTCTCGGCGATCCGATCGGCCAGTTTGAGTTCGGCGGCACGCGCGCGGACCTCGGGCGAGAGGTCGGTCGCGACCAGCTCTCCGGCGAGGCCCAGCAATTTGACGCCCCGCGCGATCGAGGAGCCGATCAGCCCGAGGCCGATCAGCGTTACGCGGGGAAACAGCGGCGTTGTGTGCTCACGCATTCATAAACTCTCGGAGGCCCTCCACGACCAGCCGGTTCGCCTCTTCGGTGCCGATGGAGAGCCGCAGGGCGTGCGGAAGCTGGTAGTTCTTCAGCGCGCGGAGCTGAAGGCCGCGTGCGCTGAGAAACGCTTCTGCTTCGTCGGCAGTCTTGCCGGCGGTGGTCGGGAAGTGGATCAAAATGAAATTCGCGACGCTCGGCGTTATCTTGAGGCCGAGCTTTTCGATTTCCTCGGCCAGATAGTTGCGCCAGGTCTCGTGGAAGGCGCGCGAGTGGGCGAGATACTCGGTGTCCTCGATCGCCGCCGCCGCCGCCAGCATTGCCGGGGTGGAGACGTTGAACGGCCCGCGGATGCGGTTGACCGCATCGACGATGTTCGCGGGGCCGAACATCCAGCCGACGCGCAGCGCCGCCAGTCCGTGGATTTTCGAGAAGGTGTGGGTCACGACCGTGTTGTCGGTGGTGCCGGCCAGCTCAAGGCCGATCTCGTAGTCGTTGCGCGACACGAAATCGGAATAGGCGGCATCGAGCACCAGAACGATGTCCGGGCGCAGGCCGCTGCGCAGCCGCTTGACCTCGTCGAAGGGCAGATAGGTGCCGGTCGGATTGTTCGGGTTGGCGAGCCAGACCATTTTCGTGCGCGGCGTGACGCAGCCGAGAATCGCATCGACGTCGCAGCGGAAGTCGATTTCCTTGGCGACGACCGGCTTTGCGCCGTTGGCCATGGTGGCGATCGGATAGACCAGAAAGCCGTGGGTGGTGTGGATCGCCTCGTCGCCCTCGCCGAGATAGGTGTGGGCGAGAAGATTCAGGATCTCGTCAGAGCCCGCACCGCAAATGATGCGGTCGGCATCGAGGCCGTAAGCGCGTCCGATCGCCTGCCGCAGCACCTTCGAGGTGCCTTCCGGATAGTCCGCAAGATGGTCGGCCGCCTGCCTGAAGGCCGCAATCGCCTTGGGCGAGGGGCCGAGCGGGGTCTCGTTGGCCGACAGCTTGAAGACCTTGCGGCCGGCGACCGGCTGCGGGCTTTTGCCGGGGGTGTAGGGCGCAATATCGAGGACGCCGGGTTGCGGCTTCGGGGACGACATCGAGAAACTCCGACTGAAAGCGATTCAGCAAAAATGCCGGATTGTGCGCCGGCCGCGCATCAGAACAGGGTGTTGTGCGGGCATTCAAGCCGATGACGGCTCGTGCTTTGGCGGCACGGCATAGCGGGTGGCGTGGCCGCCGACGAGCGCGGTGGAGCGCACCGAGGCGCCCGCGCTGATCAGCGCGGACTTGATCTTGTCGAAGCCATCCGCGACCGGAACCGAAATCAGCAGCGCCGCGCCATCGGAGGCCGTGTCGGGGACTGCGACGATCTCGGCGAACGGCGACAGAGCGCGGGCGACGCTGGCGTTCCAGCCCGAAACGCGCACGCTCCACATCTCGACCTCGCGGACCATGGCATCGGCCGCAACGCGCGAGACGACGAAGACCGGCATCGCCGCTGGATGGTTCGGGCGCTCGACGAAGGGCAGGCGGGCGATGATTTTCGGCGCACTCTCGGCTTCCAGGGCGGACCACCACGGCGTGTGGCCGGACGTGGCGGACACCAGCGCGAGGTCGCCGCGCGAATGGGCGACCGCCTCGACCGCCGCCTCCGCGCTGAAATGCGGAATGAACGGAACCACGAAGCCGAAATGGAAGCGGGCGGAATCCCGCATCGCCGGCTCGCCGGGCGACAGGTCGGCATGGACCGAGAACGGCGCCTGAACATAGGTGAAAGTCGCGATGATGACGCGCCAGATTCCCTCGACGGCATCGAGCGGCAGCAATCCCTTGTGGCGCTGGACCAGCCGACGCATCATGTCGGCTTCCCGGGCAGGGCGGAACGCCGAGCCGACTTCCTGGGTCTTTTTCACGGAAATCAGGCGGTCGATGATGTCGGCGCGTTCCATCAGCAGGCTGTGGACCTGCGCGTCGATTCGATCGATCTCCTGGCGCAGCTCCTGCAGCGAGGGCAGCGCGAGCGGGGCTTCTGACATGAGGCGACGGACCTGCAATTCGAGATGGCGCGGGCGCGAAGGCGGCCCGACCGCAGGCATTGATATGAAAGACCGCGCTTGAAAGCAAAGAAAACGTTGACACTTCGCTCATAACGCATACCTACCTCCGGTTACGATAGGCGTCCCAAGTCCGTTAAATGGGTAAAATGGCACCCGAGAATCAGCAGGTGGATTGATTGCAGCCGATCCAGACCCCCTCGACGCGAACCGGTGAACGGGCGCGAGAAGCCGATCATCCGACGTCACTGGTCGCCGAATTCGGGGCTGATCAGCCGCTGTCGCTTGATTGCGGGGTCGAGCTGGCACCTTTTCAGATCGCCTACCAGACCTACGGAACCCTCAATGACGACCGTTCCAATGCCATTCTGATCTGCCATGCGCTGACCGGCGACCAGCACGTCGCCAGCGCCAATCCGGTCACCGGCAAGCCGGGCTGGTGGCAGACGCTCGTCGGTCCGGGCCTGCCGATCGATACCGAGCGTTACTTCGTCATCTGCAGCAATGTGCTGGGCGGCTGCCTCGGTACGACCGGGCCGGCCTCGACCAATCCAGCCACCGGCAAGCCGTGGGGCCTGGATTTTCCGGTCATTACCATTCCCGACATGGTGCGGGCGCAGGCGATGCTGCTCGACCGCCTCGGCATCGAGACGCTTTTGTGCGTCGCCGGCGGCTCGATGGGCGGTATGCAGGTTTTGCAATGGGCGGCGGCCTATCCGCATCGCGTGTTTTCGGCGCTGGCAATCGCAACCGGGCCGCGTCACTCGGCGCAAAATATCGCATTCCACGAGGTCGGCCGTCAGGCGGTGATGGCGGACCCGGACTGGCGCGGTGGCCGCTATATCGTGGAGGGGACGCACCCCCGCCGCGGCCTCGGCGTCGCCCGCATGGCCGCGCACATCACTTATTTGTCGGACGCGGCGCTTCATCGCAAATTCGGCCGCCGGATGCAGGACCGCGATCTGCCGACGTTCTCATTCGACGCCGATTTTCAGGTCGAGAGCTATCTGCGCTATCAGGGCTCGACCTTCGTCGAGCGGTTCGACGCCAACAGCTATCTCTATCTCACCCGTGCGATGGACTATTTTGACATCGCCGCCGACCATAATGGCGTTCTGGCCGGAGCTTACCGGGGCACATCCACGCGCTTTTGCGTGGTCTCCTTCACCAGCGACTGGCTGTTCCCGACTGCCGAGTCGCGTGCGGTGGTTCATGCCCTCAACGCCACGAGCGCGCGGGTGTCGTTCGCGGAGATCGAAACCGATACCGGCCACGACGCATTTTTGCTCGACGTGCCGGAGTTCATCGAAATCTCGCGCGCTTTCCTTGAATCGGCCGCCGCGGCGCGCGGCCTGAGCAAGGTTAACGCGAAGCCATGACGGTGCGGCCATGACAGTCCAACTCAATCTGCCGCTGGCTGCGAACGGCGCTCACGTCGAACACCGCGTCGATCACCTTCTGGTCACGGAGATGGTCGAGCGCGGATCCCGTGTGCTCGACGTCGGCTGCGGCGAGGGCGATCTGCTGCAACTGCTGGAAAGCCGGGGCGTCGACGGCCGCGGGCTGGAGCTGTCGCGCGAGGGCGTGAACGTCTGCGTCGCCAAGGGGCTGGCGGTGGTCCAGGGCGATGCCGACACCGACCTGACGTATTATCCCGATGACGCTTTCGACTACGTGATCCTGTCGCAAACCCTGCAGGCTACGCGCCAGCCGCATGTCGTGCTGGAAAATTTGCTGCGGATCGGGCGGCGCGCAATCGTTTCCTTCCCCAATTTCGGCCATTGGAAGATGCGCTGGCAGCTTTTGGTGAAAGGGCAGATGCCGCGGACCGACACCCTGCCTGCGACTTGGTACGACACCGCAAACATTCATTTCTGCACGATCAAGGATTTTGTGCAGCTCTGCGACGAGATCAACGTGAAGATGGAGCGGGCGGTTGCGCTGAATTCCCACGGCCAGCGCTTGCGCTTCAATGCGCCGTGGTGGTTCTGGAACCTTTTCGGCGAGCAGGCGGTGTTTCTGCTGAGCCGTCGGGAGGATACCGCCTCCAAGCCCCAGGTGCGCGAGCGTTCAGCCGCCTGACGGGCCGGGTTTCCCGCGCGAGGCGCTCTACCTTGGGTTTTAAAGCGGAGCGCGAAACCGTGCGCGTTGCCCGAAACCTTCAAAACATACCTTTTTTGCCACGAAAAATCATCCTGATGCCACATCCGCCGTGGCTTTAGGCCCCCGTTGTCGGCCGCGATCGGCCGGCGGGAATTGGGGGTGCTAAAGAGGATGAAGTATGCGTTTGGTAAATGCGTATCGATCAAGGCGGGGCCTGGCCGCTCGCCTTGCGATTATGGGATGTTTCTGCCTGGCCACACTCTTTCTCGCAACGCCGGGTGAAGCGAAGCCAAATCAAGGTCACAGCCACCACCACGCCCGGAGCCATCACAAATCTAGCGCCTATCACCAGCATCGCGGCTATCGCGCCAAGCGCTATAGTGCCCGTCGTCACAATCGGGTGGATGCGCGGCGCTCTCGCGTGGCCCGTCCTCAGAGCGGCGGCAGCGAATTCGCCACCTGGATGGGGTCGCGGTCCGGTTCGTCGTCGAATCTGGTGAACGAGGCGCGCCGGTATATCGGTACCAATCCGACCACCCGCGCTACCCTGTGGTGCGCGCGTTTCATGAATATGGTTCTCGAGCGGGTTGGCCATCGCGGCACCGGCTCCGACATGGCGAAATCTTTCGCCAGCTACGGGCGCAAGGTTTCCGGGCCGCAGGTTGGCGCGATCGCCGTGATCAGTCGGCGCGGTGGAGGCCATGTCGGCGTTGTCAGCGGCGTTGATGCCAAGGGCAACCCGATCGTCATCTCCGGCAATCATGGCCGCCGTGTCGCCGAAGCGGTTTATCCGGCGAGCCGCGTCTATGCTTATGTGAAACCGTCGAGCTGATTGGCTTCGGCCAGCCAGAAAATCGATCACTTCGAAGAGGGGCCGCCAATTTTGGCGCGGCCCCTCTTTTTTCGTTCGCGGAAGTTCCCACATGAGGTTCAAGCCGGGAGGAACCGGCGAATGCGCTCCGACGTTCAGGTTGATGCGGAGCCCCTTAAACCCAATGACGATGCCGCAACTGTGCCTTCGGGGCGGGCGCGGCAGGCCGAGGGAATGAACGATGAATATAGAAAAGTACACGGAACGGGCACGCGGTTTCATCCAGTCCGCCCAGTCGCTTGCGCTACGCGAGGGGCATCAGCAGTTTTCGCCGCTGCACCTCCTCAAGGTGCTGCTGGACGACAGCGAGGGGCTGGCCGGCGGTCTGATCGACCGCGCGGGCGGCAATTCGCGCGCCATCCTCGCTGCGACCGAAGCGGAATTGAACAAGCTGCCCAAGGTTTCGGGCAGCGGCGCGGGGCAGGTCTATCTTGCGCCTTCGATGGCGCGCGCCTTCGACGCGGCGGAGCGCACGGCCGAGAAGGCCGGCGACAGCTTCGTCACCGTCGAGCGGCTGCTGCTTGCCCTGACGCTGGAGAAGGACAGCGAGGCGGGCGCGCTCCTTCAGAAGGGCGGCGTGTCGCCGCAAAACCTCAACGCCGCGATCAACGCGCTGCGCAAGGGCCGCACCGCCGACAGCGCCTCGGCGGAGAATGCCTATGACGCGCTGAAGAAGTATGCGCGCGACCTGACCCAGGCGGCACGCGACGGCAAGCTCGACCCGGTGATCGGCCGCGACGAGGAAATCCGCCGCACGATTCAGGTGCTGTCGCGGCGGACCAAGAATAACCCCGTGCTGATCGGCGAGCCCGGCGTCGGCAAGACCGCGATCGTCGAGGGGCTTGCGCTGCGCATTCTCAACGGCGACGTGCCCGAGAGCCTGAAGGACAAGAAGCTGCTTGCGCTCGATCTCGGCGCGCTGATCGCCGGCGCAAAATATCGCGGCGAGTTCGAGGAGCGGCTCAAGGCGGTGCTGCAGGAAGTCACCAGCGCCGAGGGCGGCATCGTGCTGTTCATCGACGAGATGCACACGCTGATCGGCGCCGGCAAGACCGACGGCGCGATGGATGCGTCGAACCTGCTCAAGCCGGCCTTGGCGCGCGGCGAGTTGCACTGCATCGGTGCCACCACGCTCGATGAGTACCGCAAGCATGTCGAGAAGGATGCGGCGCTGGCGCGGCGCTTCCAGCCGGTGTTCGTGTCGGAGCCGACCGTCGAGGACACGATCTCGATCCTGCGCGGCCTCAAGGACAAGTACGAGCAGCATCACGGCGTGCGCATCACCGACAGCGCGCTTGTTGCGGCGACGACGCTGTCGAACCGCTACATCACCGACCGTTTCCTGCCCGACAAGGCGATCGACCTCGTCGATGAGGCCTCTGCGCGGCTGAAGATGCAGGTCGATTCCAAGCCCGAGGAGCTGGACCTGCTCGATCGCGAGATCGTGCGGCTCAAGATCGAGCAGGAGGCGCTCAAAAAGGAGAGCGATGCCGGCTCGAAGCAGCGGCTCGAGAATCTCGAAAGGGAGCTGGCCGATCTGGAAGAGCGGTCAGCCGATCTGACGGCGCGGTGGAGCGCGGAAAAGAACAAGCTGTCGAACGCGCAGAAGCTCAAGAGCGAGCTCGATCAACTCCGCATCGAACTGGCCAACGCGCAGCGGCGCGGCGAGTATCAGAAGGCCGGCGAGCTTGCCTATGGCAGGATTCCTGAGCTGGAGAAGAAGCTCGCCGACGTCGAATCCAACACCGACAAGGGCGGCATGATGGAGGAGGCCGTGACGGCCGATCATATCGCGCAGGTCGTGTCGCGCTGGACCGGCGTGCCGGTCGACAAGATGCTCGAGGGCGAGAAGGACAAGCTGCTGCGGATGGAGGATCAGCTCGCCAAGCGGGTGATCGGCCAGTCCGAGGCGGTGCGCGCGGTCTCGACCGCCGTGCGGCGGGCGCGCGCCGGGTTGCAGGACCCGAACCGGCCGCTGGGATCGTTCATGTTCCTGGGGCCGACCGGCGTCGGCAAGACCGAGCTGACCAAGGCGCTCGCCGAATATCTCTTCGACAACGAATCGGCGATGGTCCGGCTCGACATGTCGGAATACATGGAGAAGCATTCGGTCTCGCGGCTGATCGGGGCGCCTCCGGGTTATGTCGGCTATGACGAAGGCGGCGCGCTCACCGAAGCGGTGCGGCGGCGGCCGTACCAGGTCGTCCTGTTCGACGAGATCGAGAAGGCGCATCCGGACGTGTTCAACGTGCTCCTGCAGGTGCTCGATGACGGCCGCCTGACGGACGGGCAGGGGCGGACGGTCGACTTCCGCAACACGCTCATCATCATGACGTCGAATATCGGCTCCGAGTTTCTCGTCAATCAGCCCGAGGGCGAGGACACGAGCGCGGTCCGCGGGCAGGTGATGGGTCTTGTCCGGGCGCATTTCCGGCCGGAATTCCTCAACCGGATCGACGAGATCATTCTGTTCCATCGCCTGCAGCGCAGCGAGATGGGACGAATCGTCGAGATCCAGTTCAACCGGCTCCGGCGGCTGCTGGAGGATCGCAAGATCACGCTCGGCCTCGAGGAATCGGGCCGCGACTGGTTAGCGGAAAAGGGTTGGGACCCGGCCTATGGCGCCCGTCCGCTCAAGCGGGTGATCCAGCGCAACGTGCAGGATCCGCTCGCCGAGATGATTCTCGCCGGCACGGTGCGCGATGGCGATCATGTCGAGGTCGGCGCCGAGCACGGCCACCTGACGTTCAACGGCAAAGCCGTCGACGAGGGATGGCCGGACGACTTCGACGCCGAGGCGACGACACTGTCGCCGGGCACCGAATCGCACGCAAGGCATTAAGCGGCGGCCTTCAGTTTTCTGGTCTGCTCGCGGGCGCGCGCCATTTTGGTGCGCGCCCGTTCCATTGCCGTTTGAACTTTTATTCCCCTGGCTCGACTGATCCGTTGAACCTATCGGAACGGGGAGGCTTGGTGTGGGGTGGTTTTCGCGGCTTGCAGTGCGGGCCGGTTTTTTTGCTGTTTCATTGGCATCATCGATCGTGGTCCAGCCTGCAGTCGCAGCGAGCGCCGATGCGATTCTGATTCTCGATGCGTCCGGTTCGATGTGGGGGCAGGTCGAGGGGCAGACCAAAATCTCCGCCGCGAAGAAGGCGGTCGATTCGATTCTCGCCAAATGGCGGCCGGATGATCGCCTCGGGCTGATGGCATACGGGCACCGCACCAAGGGCGACTGCAAGGATATCGAACTGCTCGTGCCTGTATCGCGGTTCGATCCGCAGCAGATCAAGGCTGCGGTGGCGGGAATCAATCCCAAGGGCAAGACGCCGATGGCCGATTCCCTGAAGGCGGCGGCCGCGGCGCTGCGCTCCAGCGAAAATAAGGCGACCGTCGTGCTGGTTTCCGACGGCGTGGAAACCTGCGCGCCGGATCCTTGTGCGGTTGCGGCTGATCTCAAAAAGGCCGGGGTGGGCTTTACCGCCCATGTCATCGGCTTCGACGTCACCGATCCTGTCGCGAAGAATCAGCTGCAATGCATCGCGCGGGCGACTGGCGGCGTCTATCTCGACGCCGGCAACGCGTCGGGCCTCGAAAACGCGCTTGGCCGTGCGGTCGCCGCCTCTCAAGGAGCCAAGGTGCAATCGGAGGCGCCGGCGAAGCCGGTCAAGGACGTGTTCGAGGGCAAGAATGTCCGCGGCGTTGTCCGCCTTGCCGCCGGCCTTGATCCCATCAGCGACAAGAACGTCGCATGGGTGTTCTATCAGGACAAAGCCGGCGAGAAGGGCGAACGCCTCGATACCTATTATGGCTCCCCGTTTTCGGACACCGTCGCTCCGGGCTCCTATATCGTCGAGATCGAATACGGCGAGGTGAAGCGCCCCTTTGCAGTCAAGGTTGAGAACGGCAAGCGCGCATCCTGGGATTTCGTGATCGATGCCGGTTTTGTCACGAGTGAAGGTGCGGCTGTCGGCGGCGAGGGGAATGTCGACAATGTCACATGGGAAATGCTCGACAGCAGCGGTGAACTGGTGACCACGCAATACGATCCAGTGCCGCGATTCGTGCTGCCCGAGGGGCAGTACAAGCTGCGGCTTTCCAAGGGCAATGTTGCGAACGAGCACGCCTTCTCGATCTCGGCCGGCGATCAGGTCAGTTTGAATCTTGCGATGGATGCGGGCCGGCTGCTGGTTACCGCGGTATATGCACGGGGTGGCCCGAAGGTCACCAGCGGCCTTACTGTCGAAGTGGCGAAGCCGAACAATGTCGATGGCGAAGCGGGCGAGCATATCGCCTCGCACTATGACGAACTTTCCAAGTTCGATCTGCCGAGCGGCGACTATCGTGTCACGGTCTCGGTCGGCGCGGCGCGGCGCGGCTTCGATGTGAAGGTCGTTTCGGGCCAGACCGTTCGCCTTGCAGCGAATCTCGAAGCCGGGGTGCTCGCTTTCAAGCGCGGCGCTGCGCAGATGGTCGAAATCCTGGAGACCGAGAGCGACATCAACGGCGAGCGCAATCGAATCGGCGCCTATCACGACGATGCGGTCAACGTCGCGCTCAACGCCGGGACCTATCTGGCGGTAGTGGATCTCGGCAATGGCGAGAAGCGCGAGAAGGAGTTTTCCGTCACTGCCGGCAAGCGACTGGAGCTGGATCTCTCAAAATAGCCGTTGCCCAACAAAAGCCCCCGAACATCGCGCTGTTCGGGGGCTTTTTTTAGGGGTCGGCGAGAATCAGCGGCGTGTGTTCTGGCTAACCATGCGGCTCGCGACTGGCTGAGGCGCCGGATTTTCCGACAGGCGCGACGCGGGACGGGTCTGCATCAGGGCCTCGACACGATTCCGCTCATGCTCGAAGGCGGCATACATCTGGCCTTCGAGCGAGCGGCCGCGCGGCAACTTGATTCGCATCGGATCGACGAAGCGGCCGTTGACGAGAATTTCGTAGTGGCAGTGCGCTCCGGTGGAGAGGCCAGTCGAGCCGACGAAGCCGATCACCTGGCCCTGGCTGACGCGCTTGCCCGGCTCGATGCCCTTGGCGAAGGCGCTCATATGGCCATAGGCGGTCTGATAGCCGTTCGGGTGCTTGATCTTGATGTATTTGCCGTAGCCGCCTTCCCAGCCGGCGGTCTCGACGACGCCGTTGCCGGTGGCGAAGATCGGCGTGCCGTAGGGAGCGGACCAGTCGACGCCGGTGTGCATTTTCGTGAAGCCGAGAATCGGGTGGCGACGGCCGCCGAAGCCGGAACGCATGATGGCGTTGTTGACGGGTTTGCGGACCAAAAACTTCTTCGCGCTCTTCCCCGTCTCGTCATAGTAGTCGACGACGCCGTCGTCGGTGGTCTGGAAGCGGTAGTATTTTTTGACTTCGCCGCCGACCGTGAGCGAGGCGAAGAGCACCTCGTGCTTGTCGGAGGCAGGCGCGGTCTCGTCTTCGCCGGCATAAAACACTTCAAACGAATCGCCGGCCTGCACGCGGCGCTGGAAGTCGACGTCGTAGGAATAGACGCGAATCATGTCCTCGATGACGGGAACGGGGACGTTGTTGCGCAACGCCGTCTCGTAGATGCTCTGATAGAGGCGCAGGCCGGTGCCGTCGTCGACCTCATCGTCATCATCGATGCTGGCGGTGGCTGTGCTCGCCGTATTCATGCTCTGCGCATCGACGGCGACATATTTGCCGAGGTCGGAGAGGGCGGCGACCGCCTCAACGACCGAATCGGTCGCGATGATCACGCGAACGGGCTGCAAACGCTGGCCAGGGCCGAGCGACGCCATCTGGACCCGGAGCTTTTGGCCTTCCTTGAGCTGGCCGCCGCGCAAACCAAGCGTCGCGCTGATGGTCTCAGCCTCCACGGCGGTTGCGCCCAGTTCGCGCAAGATCGATACCGCCGTATCGCCCTTCTTGACCAGATGGACGCGTTCCGGATTGGCGTTGCCGCCGGTCGCCTGTTCGTTGGTTTTCGGAAGCAGCGTGACGTTTTCAGGAACGATTCGGGCCTCGAAACCGGCGTAAGGGTCGACATTGCCCTCTGCCGCATAGGCCATCTTGATGCCGGAGTGCGGCGTTGCGGATGCGTAGCGCACCCCCGCCTTGGTGCCGAAGCTGCGCCAGTTCGAGGCGTCGCGGATGCGCAGCAAAACCTCTTCAATCGGAACGTGCGCGACAACCTTCGCCTTCGGCAGCACTGCGCCGAGGTCCCGCATCACGAACGAGACTTCGGCATCGGACGCCGCGGTGCCTGCGGCGTCGCCGGAGGTTTCCTTCGCCGAGGGCGGCGGTTCGTCGATCAAGAGGCGCTGGGCATTGAACGGCGGAATCTTCATGCCGACGTCGCTGCTCGTCAGCGAAAGGTTGCCGGCGGTGCGGATGAACGGGCGAACCCGCATGACGTCGCGATTGCCGACGCGCATCGCCTGGGACACGCGAATCACCTGGCGCGAGCCGTTGTTGTCGCTCGGCGGCGGGAGGCGGTCGCTCTTGTGGATGGTCGAGCTGCGCTCGGTCGCACCGAATGCGCCGCGGAGCGCGCCCTCAAGACGTTCGGGGAGTTTTGCAAAAGTGGTTTCGCCGTCGAGCGAACCAAAAACGGCGCCGCCGATCAGAGCTGCGCCACACAGGCCGGTAAGGATTGTGCCGCTGAACCATTGGACCGAAACCCGGCGCCGATCGATGACGGTGGCCTCGGAGCCGTCCACCGAGAGTGGGGGCTCGTTGCCAAGGTCTATCAAGTCGGCCTCACGTCGTCCGTGACCCGTACGTGACGTTTCGTGGTCCAATCCACCGTCCCCCAAAACTTCGACACTCTCGGAAAGACTTTTGGCGCGGTGCGCGCTAATCCGGTCCATCTTACAGGACACGGCGCGGGCATCGATGAGCCCCCGCGTCTCCGAGATTGCCGCGCCAAAATGCTGATCCCGACTTGAAACGTCAACCGCCGGATGCAGAGAACTCCGGTCCGGAAACAGCGCACTCGGTCGGGTTGGGTCGAAAAGATTTTCCCGTTCCCGACGAAATGTTCGGCTTAGCGAGCCTAAAACGCCGAAAGATTGTGGCCTCAGTACGGCGCAGATCGTTGAATTGCCGGGGTTTTCGGGGGCGCTGGTGCGCCGATTTCAGAAAGTGACGATTTTTTGAAGATGGGAGTTGACGGATGTTGAGGAGGGGCCTATAACCCCATCCATCGACGCGGCGCCGCCGGGGCGAACCAGCCCAGGCAGACGGCGCGTCTGTCCTACTCCTGACAATGTCGAGTGGATCA
>DATMRW010000028.1:0-304234 GCA_035565775.1 Xanthobacteraceae bacterium
CGCCCGCCTTCGCTCCGGCCTCGTGCTCCCGGAGCACCGCGATGATCTGCTCTTCCGTAAACCGCTTCCGCTTCATCTGTCCGTCCTTCAATCGAGGCCGGACTCTAACTCCAGGTGGAGGAAAAACTCAGTGGCAGGTCAGTGCCCAAGCTGTTGCTCGGTTTAAGACGTCACGATCGGCTTGCAGGTAACGGGCTGCGTCGCGACCGGCGGCTTCAGCTTCCGATGAACGACGAGTTTTAACCCGAAGGCGACTCATGTCTTTCGCACAGCGAATGATCGCTTCGCGCCCCATTTCAGTCTTTTCACTGCCACTAGCGAACGCCTGACAGCGGACTTTGAGCCTGGCCGATCGGCGGAGAGCAACCTGACAAAATCATTAACGCTCAGGTTGCTGCGGGCCTAGGACTTTCCATCTCAAAATATCGGCGGGAACGTCAAAACGCCACTTGCCGGAACGAAACGGGCGCGGATTTCATCGGGAAGCTGCGTACGCCGGTTCAAATTTCGTGATGGCCTCGGTATGACGTTTCAGCGCTTCCACAAAAAAAACGCCTTATCGGCCGTGTTTACCGCATCTTCTGGCCGATAGCGATTGAGCGTGACTACCTGAAAATCAGGCATCCGTTTTTCAAGCCGACGCCCAGCGATCTCAACAAGTTACGGTTTCGCTATCGATATCTCCTAAGCTCACGCCGCGCCATCGGCTTTGCGCGGAAGAAACCCTAGAGCGCCTTGCTGAAGGGTGGAATATCTTCCAACAAACAGCTTGGGTCTTATGTCTGGCCATGGCATTGCGGTGGCAAGAATGATCTGGTGTTCGACCGGCGCTTGGTCAGAAATCTCGATCACTTGTTTCTGGAAGTTATAGCTGCGCGCCTGCTCAATTCCTTTGTCCTCAGTGATATCGATCATGAGGAAGCGAGGGTGGCGGAACTGCGGATCATAGAGGGCAGCCTTGAGGAATCCGACTAGGAACGCCATCTTGAGCACGACGCGAGAGCTGGCCGAGAAGTAGGTGTGATCATCTACGGTGATGATATTTTTTGCGAACGAGAACTGTACATGCTCCGGATTCTCAAAGGAGTCCTGACGCTTCAGGTCGCCGCGAAGTATTTCGATGATGTTTTTTGCGATGCTGGCCTTCGCGGCTCGTAGGCGGTCGGTCTGGCTGAGTTGTAGCCCGCTGATGCGAGCGCTCAGCGCCTGGATGTCCTGATCGAGCTGCGACTTTCTCGCTGATAAATCACCGACCTTGTTTGCAAGTTTCACTTGCGCTTCGATGTCCTCGATCGACTTATCGATGTAACCGAGCTTTCGCTGTAGCTCACGAATATCCTCACGGGCCTTCGATGTCGGAATCGAGCTTAGATCAGCCAACTCCTTTGCTTTAAGCCGCCAGACTCCATGTAGCGCGCTCAATTGAGCCTGATGGGCTTTCAGGCGCTCGGCCCGTATGTCTTGCAAGCGCTCGGACTGCTTTATTTGTATCGAAAGCTCGTTGATTACGCCGACTACGCGCTCTCTCGCGCGTTCCGTATCCAGCGGCGTCTTGCAAAGATGGCAGGCTCCAATCGTATGGTCGTTCTCAACGACCTCCGCATAACAGGCCGGGCAAGTTCCAAAGCGCACCGTGCCGACCACCTCGGCGGCGAGGTTGGCGTCACGCAATGCCTTAAGTCGCGTGTTCAAAGTTCTAATAAACGCCGCGGAATCCGAAAGCTCGAACTCCACAGAATCCACGTCGGCTTGCTTCTGGCGGATGTCCAACTGCAGATTCTGGACTTGTTTATAGAGGTGTTTTTGAGCTTGAAGTGTGATCTTGTCGGATGACTGACTAGAGTAGAACGCTTCCTCGGCGAGTACTAGCTGCGCTGAGACACTATCGCGCTCTTCGACTAAGCCCTTACGGCGCTGCTCGATCCAGTCAAGGGTCATGCTCTGGTCTCCGCCACCCAAGACCCGGAATATGCTTCGCAGTTCGGCGGACGCTTCTGTAAACTCGCGTTCCTTCGCGCGCTTCAGCTGCTGCAGTTCGTAGATTTCAGTGTCAAACGCGCCGCATAGAAGGTTGCCAACAGCCTCGCGCAGGTTCTCAGAATCGTAACCCTCAAAGCGGAAGAGGCTTTCGGTCGGAGAGAGTTGATCGGCGTAGAGAAGACGGAGAATCTGATGGATTGTAATGCTGGACGTACCTTCCACTGCGACGTCCGGCATATCGAGGAGACGAAAGATCGCCTGAGAGAAACTCTCCTGGTTCTTCAAGCGAGCGTAGGGGTAGCGGTGCCAAGCCTCGATTGGAGCCGAAACGGCATCCTCGTATCGCCCGCCGAAGATCTCCATCGCAGATTGCGATGAGACGTCGATTTGGCGGCGAAGGACGGCTGGATTGCCGTTAAACTCTGCCTCCAGCCACACGTGCTCGCATAACAAAGCGTGTTCGCTCCAAGCTGAGCGATCGAGATCGCCGCCCAGCCCGAAGAAAATAAAGTTCATGATCGTCGATTTACCGGAGGAGTTGTCTCCTCGGATCACATTGACGCCGCTGTGAAACGCCTCGTCGTATAGGATTGACGTTGCGCGTTTAACAACAAGGCGTCTGACTGTAAGACAGGGGTCATACCGAGTCATATCGATACTCTAAGAGGCGTGTCCGGTCCTTCAGCCCATCACGGCCCCCGAGGGGGTAGCGCGCCTTGATCTGACACAGAATGTCAACGACATCCTTCATGCCGGTATTCAGCTCGGAGCAACGCAGCATTATCGCGGCCGGAAGCATTTCCGTCGTGAACTGGACCTCGTTCAAGTCCCACGCGTCGAAGGCCAAGTGGCCACTATGGACGAGGCAGCTTGCTGCCGCCCTTTGGAAAGGTTCCATGCGAGAAAAGATCGTGTTGTCATCCGGGAAGGTGCCGTACGGCGCTTGGTCTTCATATGATTTGCTTATCCTTCTCCAGCCGGTGTCAATCGAGAAAAACTTCATCGCTTGAAGCCGGAATGGGAAGAGGAGGTAAAAGTCCAATATGCGCAAAGTGTCGAACGGCAATCTGCGGCTGATATCACAGGCGAGGTGCAATCTCACGAATCGAAAGACTGCATGATACGGATCGAAGGCCTCGTTGTAGGTTAGCTGTGTCATACCGCCACCGCGGCGTGGTGCCACTTGATGAAGCATTGTTCGGCAAGCCAGTACACCATGCCCTGAACTAGGTTATGGTTCACCAACATCAGCTCGCCGCCGCATTCTTCGACAATCGGGTTGACGATTCGGTCGATCACGAGCGCATTGATTTCCTCAGGAGTTCTCTGCGGGATTTGTCTGTAAATCACTTGAGTGAACTCGTTCTCGGCACGAGCGAGGATGTGAACGAATATCTGCTGAGCCGATGAATACAGCGACCACCGCTCCAGTAGCTTTGCGAACATTTCCTTCTTCTCGATGGCCTCGTCATAATAATCGAGGAGTCCGCTCGCTTTGAGTTTGGCTTCGAGCCCATCGATTCCATCGGCGGCACGGCGGGTGTGGTATCGCACCAGCTCGTCCATAGTGGTTTGGGTCTGCTCGTTGCACTCATACTGCTGCTTTAGCTTCAGAAGCAGTTTCTCGACCACACCCTTTTTGGCTTCGAAATTGTTGTAGTCACGACCAATAATGCTGCCGCCTGCCTGGGCGCCTTGCTGGTTGGTAATCGTGGCTTCTTGGGTCACAATGTTCATGAGCGTGATGTGATGCCGTCAGCAAGCTAGCGCTTGTCCCGGCCCACAATGTCTCCGCCGGCCCGCGCACCGGATTGATCTATCGCGGTGCCGTGGCTGTTAGCGCGCACGTTCTTGGTAAAATGAAAGGTCAGTAGAGCGCCGCCGACTGCGCCTGTAAGCAAGCCGCCAAGAAAATTGAAAATATCAAAGCCCACGCGATTCCCCCGAACCTGATGATTGACAAGGTTTGCCTGCTTTTTTGTTGTCTCGCAACAGTTTAGGGTTGTGCGCCGCATCAAGCTGGCCCGTTAGGTCGTCAGGGATACGCTTCAGACAACATCTGGGCACCACCACCAATGACCCGCGCCAAGCTTAGCAGGGCGTTATTCCTCGACAGCTATCAGACCCATCGATGCTCAGACCTGCCAGTCCGATTCCGGCCCCCTCGCAGTCAGCTCTTTCGTTACCCTCTCGGCCAATCAAGACCGGGGAGAAATGAAATGGGTTACTCTTGCTATGATACCGCAGTTCGCGGCCGCGCTGCCTGGAATGCGGGAGAGACAGTCGGAACGAAACGCCCTCTGACGCAGAAGCGGATATGGGCAATCCGCTTCTTCCTAGATCGAGAAGGGCGAGTTCGAGACCGTGCCCTTTTTGATCTTGCCATCGACAGCAAGCTTCGCGGCTGCGAAGCGACGGGCAACCTGCGCGCCATCGAGATTCTGCTCGGTCATACCAAGATCGAGAATACGGTGCGGTATTTGGGTGTCGATGTCGAAGGCGCATTGCTCTTGGCAGAGCGAACTAAAATCTGACATTGAAGCGGTCATCCGATCCATCCGGATGACCGTTTTCTCCGCGCGGGATCGGTTGCTGTTCTATGCATCTTGGGGAGGGAAACGGACTGGCAGGTTTCGGGCGACTACGTCCAGTAAGCTGACCTCACCGGAGTGGACGAGCTCGACGGCAACGCACGCCCACTTCGGCCGTTGAGATTGGCTTTACCGCCGCGTAGGAGCAGTGTCTGCGACCGCTCTGCGGAGAGTCGTGATTGCGGCAATGCAGGCGTTATCAGCATATCAACCGTCACCGATTGCGTTTCGGCGCCCCGTTTCGCTCAGTCGACTTCGCCGGTGAGTTCCTTCCAGCGACCGACGTCGACATCGACAAAACCGGCGGGATAGGTCCGCCCCATGGCGGTGAATGCAGCGTCACCCTCCGTATGGAGGGCGAGCACCGCCGTCGCCGGAATCGACGCTTTCAAATAGAGATCAAAGACCGATTTTTCCGGGATCGCGCCGCGCGCGCGTCCGAAGGTCGCGACCACCGCTTTGCTGGCGGCATGGCTGTGACGGGTCGCCTCAAGCGGCACCGCGATCTCAGCGACCCGTGCCTTGCCGAGCCGTGTCAATGGCGCGGAAAGCGTCGTGTCGCTGATCCAAAAGGAAGCCACCTCGCCGCCCCAGCGTGCCATTAACGGCGCGACGCCGTTGTCGTCGACCGCAATGGGATGGGAGACCATCCATAACTTTTCGGATCGGACGTCGCGCTGCTCGCTGTGAAACGGGCTTGCATCGTAGAGTTGATCGGCGATTTCGGGCGGCAGGGCGCCGGAGACAACCTGCGCATCGAGGCGGCGGCGCAGGGTGGTCGGGGTGGATAGGTGGATGCCCGAACGGCGGAGCTCCGCGACTTCGTCGTTGGTCAACCGAGTATAGTGGAAAGCGCGGATGGTGCGTGACGCCATAAGATCTCCCACTCTTTCGAGCAGGGCATAGTACGCAGCCGCATGCGGATTGTCCGGGCGCAATAAAACCCGGCATGACACTACCCTTCAAGGAGCGCGCCGTGCTGATCCAGCACCTTCATCAGAACGGCGTTCGCGGCGGTGAAATTGCCAAGCTGGCCGGCGAGCTTGTACTGCCATTTCACGCCATGAAAGAGGTTGTTGCGATAGCGGAAAATGATGATCAGGACGGCTGCGACGCGATCGCGCGGATCATCGCAGCTGCCGTCGATGACGGCGCGGACCAGCGGCTCTTGATCGTTCTTGCGCAGATGCAGGTGGTCGAAGTGATCAGTGAAGGCGCCATTGGCGAAATAGCGTTGCCGAAAATAGCTGAGTTCCGAGTCGAAGGATGGCGCGTCGAGTGTCCCGTCCTTATGCCAACCATCTACCATGTCACAGATGGATCGGGCACTTCCTTGGGTGTTGAGCAGGCGGCACTCGAAAAGGACCCAGAGCAGCGAGAAGTCTGAGATGGCGCTCACTTCCTCGTTTGAGAGGTGATTGAAGCCATGCGCCTTTGCCCTAAGCCAGTCGGTGATTTGGGTCATGACCAGTCTGTAGGTCAGTTTCGACGTGCGGTATATATCGAACATAGAATAACAAATGTGTTTCGAAACCAACCTGCCCGTAGCAAGTAGCGAATGACAGTATGTTTTGGTCTCGGAGCAATTTTGGGATGGCGGTCCACGACGGTTTCGTGGAACTGGGGATGAGCGTGCTGACACGGGGTTGTTTCATCGGGAAAACGGGGAGGATTCATGCCAAAGATCAGACCTATAGACATGGCCACGCTCGACCAGATCTTCGACATGGGCGGTGGTTACGTACTCAACTTCTCCGACCGCACGTTTGCCGAGTTCTTCGCGGATGAACTCAACGTCGATATCAATGACGACATGTATTACGCCGAGGGTGGCTCAAAGGGAAAGCGGCTCCGCTACTACCTCAAGCAGGCTGACACCGAGACGGCGGTGAAGACCCTGCAGGCGCTCTGGGAGCACCGGGAGGCATTCCGGCAGATGCGGGGTGTTCCCGATGATGTGCCGAACGCACATGGTCGTCTGCTCGACATCATCGATCGGCTGCGTGGTAACAAGCCTGCCACTGAGAGCACGCTGGTACGTCCTGCCTACAATTGGCCCGCTCTCGAACAGATGCGGCAAGACCTGATCTCACTGAACAACCATCCACCCCACGATCGTGGCTATCGCTTCGAGGCGTTCCTCAAGTCCTTGTTCGACACCTTCGGCATGAAGGCGCGGGATCCATTCCGCAACTGGGGAGAGCAGATCGACGGTAGCTTCGTCCTAGATGGCGAAACCTATCTGCTCGAGGCTAAATGGCAAAGCAACTTGACCGGTATTGGCGATCTCCATGCCTTTCACGGCAAAATCGAACAGAAGGCCGCCTGGGCACGAGGGCTTTTCGTCAGCTACTCCGGCTTCTCACAGGATGGACTGGTAGCATTTGGGCGGGGCAAGCGGATCGTCTGCATGGAGGGGCTGGACATCCATGACGCACTGCAGCGGCAGATGCCGGTCAACCACGTCATCGAGCAGAAGGTTCGCAGGGCCGCCGAGACCGGCAACTGTCTTATCCGGGTGCGCGACCTATTCGCCTCCTGACTGCTCTCCGTTGTCGCCCTGTATGGGACAGAAGCGATTCGACCCGGATGCCGAGGGAGAATAGCGTCCGGCGTTAGAGAGCCAGCAGTTGCTCTAAAAGCACGCTACGATTCTCCATCGTGCTCAATAGCTGACTGTCTGTGATCGACACCAGTTCTACCGTTTGTCCTATATCCGACGAACGGCGGGTTTTGGGTGGCGACGAAAGCTCCCCGAACGGCCAATATGGGGTCGTATGGCGAACGTCCGCTATCGGCTCTCATTCGCCGAAACCAGACCGACCGCTGTCGGCCCCAATCGAGGCGTTGGGTAGATCGACGCTTAGCCGCAAAGAAGCATCCATTTGTTCGCATCGCGACGGGCAGTGCGGCAGCGCTCAAGAATGACCGATCGCTGTCGTTGCTATAGGCAACTGTAGCCCAAGAGGTGTCTTGTCCCGGTTGCGCGCGCTCGGCGTCTGCTCGAGCGCCGCATTACGGTGCCGGACGACTTCAGCCGTGCTCCGCTGCGAGGTCCTCGGCGTTGGGATCGCCCGGCGCGGTCGCCCAGGCGGCCTCGCAGCCGGCGCGCTGCCCGTCGAGGGCGCTTGCCGCGTCCCGCCGCGGAGGCGGCTTTCAACGGAGCCGTTCAGATGTGTCCCAGGGACGCTCCGAAGCGAACGATCAAGTCCGCCGCACGGGGGGCGGCGGACTTTGGCTAGCTTTGGGCCACACTATGGGTGAATCCGGTCATCCTATGAGAGCATTCACACACAAGAAGAAGCGCTCAGACGATCAACTGCACCCTGTAGTGGACCCGCAGGTGTCGCACTTCATGCAGGTGCCGTTGCGCACCAGCGTAAAGTTGCCGCACTCGGAGCACATCTCGCCTTCATAGCCCTTGGCCTTTGCCTCCGCGCGGCGCTCTGCGCGTGAGGGCGCCACGGCCGCAGCCGGAGCTGGCGCTGCAACCGCGACTTCTTCCGCCTTGCGGGCGGTCGCGGCCTGAGCGCCGCCTGCCGACATCGTGCCGCTGCCGATCGCAGTGACGTTGGCGCTGTCAGCCGGAGCAGGGGCCGGGTTGACGAGGCCAAGCCGGTCGCCGAGCGACCGGGTGAGGCCTCGCGAGAGGAAGCGGCTGGCGACCTGGTTCTCCGGCGCGCGGCCCTCGCCGACGCCCTTGCCGAGCGCGTCGAAACCGGTCTCGTTGGGATCGACATGAGCAAGATCGAAGCGCGACAGGTAGCTCACCGCGAGCTCGCGGAAGACGTAGTCGAGGATCGAGGTTGCATACTTGATCGAGTCATTGCCCTGCACCGGACCGGCCGGCTCGAAGCGCGTGAAGGTGAAGGCGTCGACATATTCTTCGAGCGGCACGCCGTATTGCAGGCCGAGCGACACCGCGATCGCAAAATTGTTGATCAGCGAGCGTAGCGCCGCGCCTTCCTTGTGCATGTCGATGAAGATCTCGCCGAGGCGGCCGTCATCGTATTCGCCGGTGCGCAGATAGACCTTGTGGCCGCCGACGACCGCCTTCTGGGTGTAGCCCTTGCGGCGATCGGGCATGCGCTCGCGCTCGTGCATTACCACGATGCGCTCGACCAGCCGCTCAACGATCTTTTCCGAGACCTGCGCGGTGCGCGCCGCCATAGGTTTTTCGATCAGATTGTCGAGTGCCTCGTCGTCCTCCTCGTCGTCGGCGATGAGCTGCGCGTTAAGCGGCTGCGACAGTTTCGAGCCGTCGCGATAGAGCGCGTTGGCCTTCAGCGCGAGCTTCCACGACAAGAGGTAGGCCGCCTTGCAGTCCTCGACCGTCGCCTCGTTCGGCATGTTGATGGTCTTGGAGATCGCACCCGAGATGAAGGGCTGCGATGCGGCCATCATGCGGATGTGGCTCTCGACCGAGAGGTAGCGTTTGCCGATCTTGCCGCACGGATTGGCGCAGTCGAACACCGCGTAGTGCTCCTGCTTGAGGTGCGGGGCGCCTTCGACGGTCATCGCGCCGCAGATGTGCAGGTTGGCGGCCTCGATTTCGCGCTTGTTGAAACCAAGCGCGGTGAGCAGGTCGAAGTCGGGAGAGGCGAGGGCCTCGGGCGCGATCTTCAGCGCGTCGCGCAAAAATTCTTCGCCGAACGTCCACTTGTTGAAGACGAACTTGATGTCGAAGGCGGTCGGCAGCAGCTTCTCGGCCTTGGCGACGGCTTCGTCGGTAAAACCCTTCGCCTTCAGCGTGGCGGCATTGATGCCGGGCGAATTGCTGAACGAGCCATGACCGACGGCATAGGCCTCAATCTCGGCAATCTCGTTCTCGCGGTAGCCGAGCGAGCGCAACGCCTCCGGCACCGCGCGGTTGATGATCTTGAAATAGCCGCCGCCCGCGAGCTTCTTGAACTTCACCAGCGCGAAGTCCGGCTCAATGCCAGTGGTGTCGCAGTCCATGACGAGGCCGATCGTGCCGGTCGGCGCGACGACGGTGGACTGGGCGTTGCGATAGCCATGGGCCTCGCCGAGGGCGAGGGCCTTGTCCCAGGCCCGGGCGGAATGGCTGGCGAGATTGCCGCCGAACTCGCCAAGCGTTGCGAGCGCCTTGAGGTCGAGCGCCACCGGCGTCTGCGACAGCTGCTCATAGCCGGCGAGTTCGCCATGCGCGGCGCGGCGATGGTTGCGCATCACGCGCAGCATCGGCTCGCGGTTCTTGGCGAACTCCTGGAACGGGCCGAGGCCCGCGGCGATCTCGGCCGAGGTGGCGTAGCTGATGCCGGTCATGATCGCGGAGAGGGCGCCGCAGATCGCACGGCCCTGCTCGGAGTCATAGGCGATGCCGGAGGACATCAGAAGGCCGCCGATATTGGCGAAGCCGAGGCCGAGGGTGCGGAATTCGTAAGAGAGCTGGGCAATCGCCTTGGACGGGAATTGCGCCATGGTGACGGAGATTTCGAGCACCAGCGTCCACAGGCGGACGGCGTGCTCATAGCTCTCGATGTCGAACGTGCCGGTCTTTGCGTCACGGAACGTCAAAAGGTTCAGCGAGGCAAGATTGCAGGCCGTGTCGTCGAGGAACATGTATTCCGAGCACGGGTTCGATGCGCGGATCTGTCCCGAGGCCGAGCAGGTGTGCCAGTCGTTGATCGTGGTGTGGTATTGCAGGCCGGGGTCGGCGGAGGCCCAGGCAGCCTGACCGATCTTCTCCCACAGCTCGCGCGCCTTCAGGGTCTTGGCGACCTTCTGCGGCTTGGTGCGCCAGCGCAGGTCCCAGTCTTCGTCAGATTCCACCGCCCGCAGGAATTCGTCGGTGACGCGAACGGAGTTATTCGAGTTCTGCCCCGAGACGGTGAGGTAGGCTTCCGAATCCCAGTCGGTGTCGTAGATCGGGAATTCGATGTCCTTGTAGCCCTGCTTGGCGAACTGGATGACGCGGCGGATGGCATTGTCTGCGACATGGGCGCGCCGGGCGAGCTTGATCTCGCGGCGCAGCGCCGGGTTCTTCTCCGGGTCGAAGCAGTCGTCGCCGGAGCCTTCGCAATTGACGCACGCCTTCATGATGGCGCGCAGATGCTTGCGGTTGATCTTCGAGCCGGTCACGAGCGAGGCGACCTTCTGCTCTTCGGTCACCTTCCAGTCGATGTAGTTTTCGATATCCGGATGATCGGCATCGACGATCACCATCTTGGCGGCGCGGCGGGTGGTGCCGCCCGACTTGATGGCGCCGGCGGCGCGATCGCCGATCTTGAGGAAACTCATCAGGCCCGACGACTTGCCGCCGCCGGAGAGCCTTTCGCCTTCACCGCGCAGGTTGGAGAAGTTGGAGCCGGTGCCGGAGCCGTATTTGAACAGGCGCGCCTCACGCACCCACAGGTCCATGATGCCGCCGTCGTTCACGAGGTCGTCGCTGACGGACTGGATGAAGCAGGCGTGCGGCTGCGGATGCTCGTAGGCCGATTTCGATTTGGTCAGCTTGCCGGTCTTGTAATCGACGTAGTAGTGGCCCTGGCCGGGGCCGTCGATGCCATAGGCCCAGTGCAGCCCGGTGTTGAACCACTGCGGCGAGTTCGGCGCGGCCATCTGCATGGCGAGCATGTAGCGGTGCTCGTCATAGAAGGCGCGGGCGTCGTCTTCGCTGTCGAAGTAGCCGCCCTTCCAGCCCCAGTAGGTCCATGCGCCGGCGAGGCGATCGAACACCTGCTTGGCGGAGCGCTCGCTGCCGTACCGGTCGGCCTCCGGAAGTTCGGCGAGCGCGTCGGTATCGGGCACCGAGCGCCACAGCCACGACGGGACCGTCTCTTCCTCGACCTTCTTCAGGGCGACGGCAACGCCGGCCTTGCGAAAATACTTTTGCGCGAGAACGTCGGACGCGACCTGCGACCAGAAGTCGGGCACTTCAACGTCGTCGAGGCGGAACACGGTCGAGCCGTCGGGATTCCGAATCTCGCTGTTGGTCAGCCGAAACGAAATGCCGGAATAGGGTGATTGGCCGTCCGTGGTGTAGCGTCGCTCGATCCGCATTTCGATATTCCCGTCTTTGGCCAGCCGCTTCTCCGCGCCGACCCTTCTGCATTCAAGTGTATGAACCCGACCGTTGCCTGAGCGCACGCGGGTTCCGAATTTTTTCCGTCTCAGCCGGTATCTTTCCTCAGCCTCAAGACTGATCCTTTCAGTCCGTTACACGGCTGTCCCCGGACGTGGGGCCGCCGCTCGCTGGCGTCCTGCTGTTAACGCGGCGACCGGGCTTTCGAGCCAGGTCGATGATCCGCCGGGGCCAATGCACGCCGTTTGGCCGCACAACTCCAACTACACCACAGACAGGTCCGCGACCGGTTGCCGGAGGGCAAACGGGACAGCGACGTTCGATCCTTGAGGAATGACTGGCGCGGCAAAACTAAACGCGCCGGCTGGACCGAACACTAGTGCTTCTCCGCAGTCTCCGTCAAGGAATAGTGCGAACTCATGAACAGAGCACTAAATATGGTGCGATGAAGCGAAAAGGACAGGGCAGCAGCCGGAGAACTTCCATTAAGTATCGGTGAGTCCTCGCCTAATCAAAACCGATCCGTGTCGCGCCGCGCGGCGTTCCCGCTGTTCACAGCCGGTCACCGATTGTTGAATAAATCGCTTGCGGTTTTGGCCGACTCGGCAGGCTCCGCAACCGCATGGGTGAGTTCCACAAATGTGCCTAGCGGGGCGGGGGATTTGCCGCCATCCTGCCTGCTGAGGGGAGGGGCGATTCGTCCGGCCGTCTCACGATCCCGTCGCCCGAACACAATCGAGCCATGACCGCAGAAACAGAGGCGCGCGCAGCGTCCCGCGCGCAGCCGCCGCATCACCTTGCCCGCCATTCGACGGTCGGCCTCATGCTGCTGATGGTCACGTCGGTCGGCTGGGGGTTCAATTGGCCGATCGCCAAGCAGCTGATCACGGAATTGCCGCCGCTGACGATGCGGGGCGGCACCGGCTTTGTCGGCGCGCTCCTGCTTGGCATCGTCGCCGTCATGGCCGGGCAGGGGCTGCACGTGCCGCGCAAGATGTGGGGCCGCCTTGTGCTTGGCGCCTTCCTCAGCGTCACTTGCTGGATGGGTCTGATGGGCCTCGCGCTGGTTTGGCTGCCGGCGGGCGAGACCGCGATGATTGCCTATACGATGCCGGTCTGGGCGTCGCTGCTGGCATGGCCGCTGCTCGGCGAGCGCCCGACCGTGCTGCGGGTCGCGGCGCTGGTCATGGCGTTCAGCGGCCTGTCGGTCATTTTTGGCGTTAACGGCATCTCGATCACCGCGGAAAAGCTTACCGGCTACATCATCTCATTGATCGGGGCGGCTACGTTCGCACTCGGCACCGTGCTTGCGAAAAAGCTGCCGACGAGCCTGCCGCCGCTTACCTCGGCGACCTGGCAGATCGGGCTCGGCTCACTGCCGGTCCTCTTTTGCGGGCTCCTGTTCGAGACCGCCGATTTCGGAAACGTCTCCCATCTCGGCGTCTGGCTGCTCGGCTACAGCGTCGTCATCCAGGTCTGTCTTGCCTATGCGTGCTGGTTCGCAGCGCTCGAGCGATTGCAGGCCTCGGTGGCCGCGATCGGCACGATGCTGATCCCGGTGATCGGCCTGTGCGCCTCTGCAATGATGCTGGGGGAGCCGCTTGGCCTCAGTCAGATGGTGGCGCTTGCATTCACCGTTGCCGGCGTGGCGCTGGCGACCCGGAGCTGAAGGCAACCGAAAAAGCGCCGCCTGTTTTTGCAAACGGCGCTCTCACGCGAGCAGATCAAATTACGGGCAAGGATGGCGCTGCCCGTCATATCCCAGATAAGTACCCGACTGCGGATCATAGGATTTGAACCGGCGCATGCAGTAGGCGACCGAGCCGCCGCTGACCGGCACCGCCGGGGCGTTGTAGTAATACGGATCGTAGTAGTCGCCGTAATAGTAGTCGTCGTAGTAGTAGGGGTAGGCTAGGGCGCTGCCGATCAGGGCTCCGCCGATGAACGGATAGTAGTTGCGGCGATTCCAGCCCCAGCCGGGTCTGCCGGACCAGCCGGGTCTACCGACCCAACGTCCGCCGGCAACGCGGGAACCTGGGGCGAAGCGCGGGCCGCCGCCCGGAGCCATCCCCACGCGCGGGCCAGCAGAACCGCCGCCGCGCATTCCCGGGCCGCCCATGGCGCCCATGCTTCCGCCAAAGCTGCCGCCTCGCATCCCGCCGCCCCCGAAACCACCGCCGCCGCGTCCACCGCCTCCAAAGCCACCGCCTCCGAAGCCGCCGCCGCCCATACCGCCTCCGAACCCACCGCCGCCGTGTCCACCGCCGCCACCGCCGCCCCCGCCGCCACCGCGCGCGTAGCTATAATCCGCAGTCATGACAGGCGCGGCCAAGGCCAGCGCAGCTACGACACCAATGATTTTGAGATATGACATCGGGGATTCTCCATCCTCGGTTTCAAATCGTCGTTGCATTGAAACAGACTTACAAATCAACAAATCGGTGGCGTATCCGTTCCAGGCGGCGAGAAGCTGCGGAGGTGGATCATGCCGCGCTGGATGCGATTGCGAGGCTGCCGCGTTCTCATTCGTCCGCCTTTGCCGCCGCAACTTTGGACAACGGTGAGCATCGGCGGGCGCTTCCGCTCTCGTTGCCTGTGATGGCTGGACAAATCGCGCCGGGGCGTGCAAATCAGGGCGCGCGCAAATTCGGTACGGGATCTTGGTGATGAAGCAGTTTTGGCTCAAATTTTTCACCTGGTGGAACAGCCAGACCTTCGGCACCCAGTTTTGGACCTGGCGGTTCGGTGAACTGGTTGGGACCGACGAGGCCGGCAACCGTTATTATCGGACCGCCGGCGGCAAGATCGATCCGGTTTTGGGATTCGAGCGCCGTTGGGTGATCTACAACGGCTACGCCGATGCAAGCCGCGTGCCTCCGTCCTGGCACGGCTGGCTCCACCACACCGTGGATACGCCGCCGACCGTCGATGGCTACGTTCCGCGCGAGTGGGAAAAGCCGCATGTCCCGAACATGACCGGCACGCCCGCGGCCTATCGTCCGTCCGGCTCGACGCTGGCAAGCGGTCGTCGCCCCAAGGCGACCGGCGACTACCAGCCCTGGACGCCGGCCTGATTACAGGACCGGCATCGCAAGCGAGTCAGGATTCGCTTGGTGAATCCCCGTATCTTGCGAATTCCTGTCGTGAAGGTTGTGGCGCGCAATCTGTCTCGCCCTTCCGCCGCCGTATTCGGCGTGTTAACCGGGGACAGGAGCGACCCATCGCCGAAACGTGTCATCGGGCCCGAATGGTCGATTGAAGCGTCAGACATGTCCCGATCCAGCAGCCTCAGCCCCTTTGCTCTTTTCGTCGTCGCGAGTCTTGCGACGACAGGCCTGACCGCAACGGCTCTCGTTGCATCCAGCGTCGGGGCGCGCGCCCAGATCGGAACAATATTTTCCGATCCGCCGCCGCGTCCGCCGGGCAGCATTCCGGGTGGACATCCCGTACCGGAATACGACGACGAAGAGGCGCCGGAGTTGCCGCCGCAGGGACGTCTATTACCCGCGCCGAATCAGCGCCGGGGTATCGGCGTGCCGCCGCCGGGAGCATTCCAGTCCCAGCCCCTGCCGCCGCCGCCCGGCACAACCGTCGTGCCGCGCACCGCGCCGGAAACCGCAACGGCGCCTGCCGCAAGACCCGCGCCCCAGGCACAGCCGCCGGCAGGCCCGGCCGATGCGAAGGCCGCCCCGCCATCGCCCGCCACGCTGCAGCCCGGCGACGAGATTGTGACCGCGCCGCCATCTGAAAAGATTCGCAACAAGAAGGCGGTGTTTGCCGGTCTCGACAAGATCACCGGCCGCATCATCAGCTTCGATACCGACATCGGCGAGACAGTGCAGTTCGGCGCGCTGCGCGTCAAAACCGACGCCTGCTACACGCGCCCGGCCACGGAAGCTGCGAACACCGACGCGTTTGTGGAAGTCGAGGAGATCACGCTTCAGGGTGAAGTGAAGCGCATCTTCTCCGGCTGGATGTTCGCCGCGAGCCCCGGCCTGCATGGTGTCGAGCACCCGGTTTACGACGTGTGGCTGACTGACTGCAAAATGCCGGAATCGACCGTCGCCGCAACGCAGGCGGAGGCCCAGCCCAAGGCTGCCCAGCCCGTGCCGCCGCTGCAGCAGAAACGCGCCGCACCCCAGCGCCAGCCAGCGCAGCCGCGCTATCAGCCACTTCCGCCGTTCCAGCAATAAGTCCGTTGGACTTTGCGGCGCTCAGCCGCCGGGCCATTTCGCGATGATCTCCAGCGCGCGCGCCCCGGTAAACGCCGGCTCGTTCGCGTTCGGCGCGAATGAAGCTTCTTGCGTGATCGCCTGACCGAGCAGCGACAGGTAGCGCTGCCGTGAAACTTCGATCGCTCCGAACTGGCGCAGATGCTCCGTCACAAACTGGGTATCGAGCAGCGTGAAGCCGCGCGCCATCAGGCGGGAGACGAGGTGGACCAGCGCGACCTTCGAGGCATCGCGCGCAAGATGGAACATGCTCTCGCCGAAGAACGCACGGCCGAGCGAAATGCCGTAGAGCCCGCCGACAAGCGTGCCCTCGCTCCACACCTCGATGCTGTGGCCAAAGCCCATCGCATGGAGCTGGCCATAGAGCTCGCGGATGCGACCGTTGATCCAGGTGTTTTCCCGGCCGTCAGCCGGGGCCGCACAATTGGCGATGACGCTGTCAAAGGCCTCGTTCTCCGTGACCACGTAGAAGTCGCTGCGGACCGTGCGGGCGAGGCGGCCGGGGACGTGAAAACCCCTGAACGGAATGATGCCGCGCCGTTCGGGTTCGACCCAGAACAGCGAGGGATCGTCTGCCGACTCGGACATCGGGAAGATGCCGCAGGCATAGGCCCGCAGCAGAATCTCGGGGGTGATTTCGAACGAGCCTGAATGTCGCGACGTCATACAAAAAGCATAGCACTTAACGGACGGGCGCGCCGGTTTCCATCGGGCGGCTGGCGGGGTGCGACGGCGTCGCCGTGCGCCGGAATCTCATCGTCATCCGGGTTCCGGCGTGGCTTGGATCGCGCTCCACGGTGGAGTCGAGCTTGCCGGCCATGGCAGCGACGATGCGCTGGCCCATCCCGGTCGAGCGGGCATCGGGCTTGGCCTGAAAGCCGACACCGTCGTCGGTGATCGACAGGTTGAGGTCGTCGCCTTCGCCCAAAAGCTCGACATGGATCGGGCCGGCGCCATCGGGGTAAGCGTATTTCACCGCGTTCATCACCAATTCGTTGACGATGATGCCGACGGCGACGGCGCGATCCGGCTCGATCTCGACCGGATCGGCGTGAAGGGTGAGGCGCGACATCCGGTTGCCTTCGGCGGAGCGGCGAAGATCTTCAAGCAGGGCTTCGAGATATTGATTGAGCATGACGCTGTTGAGGTCATGCGAGGTGTAGAGCCGGCGGTGGACCTGCGCAACGGCGGCGACCCGGCCCATGGCATTGGTCAGGGCAGCCTTCACATCCTCGTCGGTGCTGCCGGAGGCCTGCAGGTGCAGGAGCGACGCGATGATCTGAAGACTGTTGCCGACGCGGTGGTTGACCTCGCGCAGCAGCACCTCGCGCTCGGCGGCCAGGGCGGCGAAACGGTCGCGCGCGGCGTGGATCTCGGCTTCGGCATCGTCACGCGCCTTGCGGACGAGGGCCTGATCGATCGCGCCGGTAATGGCGACGTGGAGCAGGGTGACAAAGTCGCCGTGGGTGTCCTTGACGAGATAGTCCGCCGCGCCCGCCTTGAGGGCGGCGACCGCCATGCGGCTATCCTGCGACGCCGTGACGAACACGACGGGCGGCGGATTGGGAAGCGCCTGGATCTGCTCGAGCGTCTCAAGGCCGTCCAAGCCCGGCATGTACTGGTCCAGCACCACGGCGTCGATGCCGCCTTGCTGAATCCTCGCGACCCCGCTGGCACCGTCGTTGAGGTGCTCGGTCCTAAAACCCTGGCGCTTCAAGCCCAACTCAACGAGCCTGGCGAGGGCCACATCGTCGTCGATATAAAGGAGCGTCGGTGTTTTGCTTGTCATGCGCTTGCGGGCGGTACCTGGATCACGGAGAAGAATAAACCGAGCTGGCGAATGGCGTTAGCGAAGTTGTCGTAGTTGACAGGTTTGACAATATAGACGTTGCAGCCCAGTTCGTAGCAATGCTTTATCTCCTGAGCATCGTCGGTTGTGGTCAGAACCACAACAGGAGCGTATTTCAGGTTCGGATCGGACTTAACCCGCTTGAGAATGTCGATGCCGGTCATGTCCGGCAAATTCAGATCCAGCAGGATCAGTAACGAAAAGTTCTGCTCAGGATTGTTCTGATTGAAGAGGTAATTCAGCGCCTCTCCGCCATGCGTAAATGGCAGAATCTCATTATTCACTCCGGCGCGGCGGATATTGCGCTCGATCAAGCGGGCATGACCTTCGTCGTCCTCGATCATAATAATTTTGACGGGATTGTTCATAATTCACTTCCTCAAATCCTTGTAGTCCACTGAGAGGGCAGCATTATTGTGAAGGTGCTGCCCTCGCCGAGCTTGGACGAGACGGAGATCTTCCCACCGAGGCGCGAAGCGAATGCACGGACATGGGCGAGGCCGATGCCATCGCCCGGGCGATCCTGAGCGCCCGAGCGCCTGAACAGATCAAAAATTCGTTGAAAGTCCTTTTCGGCAATTCCGCGGCCGTTGTCGGCGACTTCATAGACGAGGAAACCGAGCTTGCGCCTGCCGCGCACGATGATTTGACCGGGAATGTCCGGCCTCAGATATTTGACGGCGTTATCAAGAAGGTTTGAAAAAATCTGCTCCAGAGCCAGCCGGTCGCTCTGGATGTCTGGAAGCTGCTCGATGACAATCTCCGCGCCAAGCTCCTGCACCTGATGGGCCAGCGAATTGGCCGCGGTCTGCACCAACTTGTTCATGTTGATCCATTCGGGGCGGAATTCGCGCCGGCCCTCGCGCGTCAGATTGAGGATCGCGCTGATCAGGCGATCCATCTTGGTGATCGACGATTTGATGAAGCGGAGCGCCTCGAGATAGCTGTCGGACAGCTCTCGATCCTCTGCGGAAAGCTGCGGCGGCTCGGCGGGGTTTTGCGCGGTCGCGGCGTCCTCTGCCTGGGTCAGGGCCGCGACCCGCTTGAAGAGGTCGCCATGGATCTCCTCAAGTTCGCTGGTGAATCCCATGATGTTGACGAGCGGCGCGCGCAGGTCATGGCTGACGATGTAGGCGAAGCGCTGGATCTCCTCGTTGGCCTCCTTAAAATCGGCGGTTCGCTCCTCGACCATCGTTTCGAGATTGCGATTGTAGTCGCGCAGCTGGCTCTCGGCCTTGTCGCGGATCTTGGCCGACCGCCGCACCAGCAACAGCGAGATCGCGCCGAGAATGATCACGAGCGCGGACCCGGCGATCGTCACGATGCCGGCGCTGATCTGGGCCAGTCTTGCCGATGACTCGCGGGCGGCGGCGAGGCGATCTTCCTCGGCGCGCATCTGTTCGGTCAGCTCGCGGATCTCATTCATGGCCCGAAGGCCGACGCCAACCCGGACCTTTTCGATGGCGAGATTGGCCTTGCCCGAGCGGGTCAGTTCGATGACCTCGTGAAATTCATTGAGCCTTGTCGTGATCAGCGGGGCGAGTTTGGCGAGAAGGCCGATCTGCACCGGGTTATCCGATGTCAGTTCGCGCAGTCTGTCGAGTGTCGGCTCGACCCTCGACGCCGCTTCCTGAAAATCGGTGATAAAGGCATCCTGCTGGGTGATGAGATAGCCGCGCTCGGCGCTTTCGGCACGGCGCAATTGCAGGAGCGTGAGCGAGATCTCGTTGGTCACTTCGATGCTGTGATTGAGCATCGCGCTGTCGACCTGCGCCCGATTGACGAGGTAGATCGACATGGCACTGACCGTGAAGAGGATCGCAAGCCCAGACAGGAGAAGCGCGATCTGTCCGATCGGCCTGCGTGGTCCGGTGTTTGAATTCAAGCAAGCCCCCGCCCAACCTCGTGTCCGCAGATGCTGGCGGACCGAATGCCATCCTGTTCCGAACTGGCAAATGGGCGTGGAACCGCGCCTTTGCCACCCCAATAAAGCATCGGGGTGACAAAGGTTCCAAACGGGTTCCGTTTTCTTGTGGGAGCCGGTTAGGGCTTAGGTGGCTTTCTGATCGAGATAGTGCTCGAGCCAGTGGATGTGGTAGTCGCCGTCGATCACGCTGGTTTCGCGAACCAGCGCCCGGAACAGCGGCAGTGTCGTCTCGATACCGTCGACGACCATTTCGTCGAGGGCGCGGCGCAGCCGCATCAGGCATTCGGCGCGGGTTTTGCCGTGCACGATCAACTTGCCGACCAGCGAATCGTAATAGGGCGGGATCACATAGCCCTGATAGACCGCGGAATCGATCCGCACGCCCATGCCGCCGGGGGAGTGGTACTGCAAAATCTTTCCCGGCGAGGGACGGAATGTCACCGGGTGCTCCGCGTTGATGCGGCACTCGATGGCATGGCCGTTGAAATTGATCTCCTCCTGCCTGCAGGGCAGGTCATGGCCGGCCGCAACGCGGATCTGTTCGAGCACGAGGTCGATGCCGGTAATCATCTCGGTCACCGGATGCTCGACCTGGATGCGGGTGTTCATCTCGATGAAGTAGAACTCGCCGTCCTCGTAAAGGAATTCGACGGTGCCGACGCCGAGATACTGCATATCCTGCATCGCCTTGGCGACGATCCCGCCGATCTTGTCGCGGGCGGCCTGGTCGAGCGCAGGCGAGGGACCTTCTTCCCAGACCTTCTGGTGGCGGCGCTGGAGCGAGCAGTCGCGCTCGCCGAGATGAATGGCGCCGCCGCGGCCGTCGCCGAGCACCTGAAGCTCGATATGGCGCGGCTTCTCAAGATACTTTTCCATATAGACCGAGGCGTCGCCAAAGGCGGCCTTGGCCTCGGTGCTCGCGGTGGTGATGGCGAGTTCGAGGTCTGCCTCGGTCCGGGCGATCTTCATGCCGCGTCCGCCGCCGCCCGCAGCCGCCTTGATCAGGACCGGGAAGCCGATTTCCCGTGCGATCGCCATGGCGTCGTCTTCGGGGGTGACGCCGCCGTCGGAGCCGGGGACGACCGGGATGCCGAGACGCTGCGCGGTGCGCTTGGCCTCGATCTTGTCACCCATCGTGCGGATGTGCTCGGCCTTCGGGCCGATGAAGTGCAGATTGTGTTCGGCGAGAATTTCCGCGAACCGCGCATTCTCCGCCAAGAATCCGTAGCCCGGATGGACGGCATCCGCGCCGGTGATCTCGCAGGCGGCAAGCAGCGCCGGGATGTTGAGGTAGCTGTCCTTGGAGGGGGGCGGTCCGATGCAGACGCTCTCGTCGGCGAGGCGGACATGCATCGCGTCAGCGTCCGCGGTGGAGTGGACCGCGACGGTGGAGATACCGAGTTCCTTACACGCGCGCAGGATGCGCAGTGCAATTTCGCCTCGGTTGGCAATCAGGATTTTGTCGAACATCTCGACGCAGACCTCGCCGCTGTTATTCGATGACGACGAGAGGCTCGCCGAATTCGACCGGCTGGCCATCCTCGACAAGAATCTTGGTCACCGTGCCGGCGATCGGCGACGGGATCTGGTTCATCGTCTTCATCGCCTCAATGATCAGGAGGGTGTCGCCGACCTTCACGGTCGAGCCGACCTCGATGAACGGCTTGGCGCCGGGCGCCGGGGCCCAGTAGGCCGTGCCGACCATCGGCGAAGGCACCGCGCCGGGGTGCTTTGAGAAATCTGCAACCGCGGGAGCCGCCGTGCTCGGCGAAGGCGTCGGGGCATGTGCCGGCGCAGGGGCTGCCGGCGCATAGACGGGAGCCGCCGCAGCAACGGTGATGTTGCGGGCGACGCGCAGACGGAAGCCCGCGCGCTCGATCTCGATTTCGGTCAGGTTCGACTCGTCGAGCGCCTGGGCGAGTTCGCGGATGAGCGCACGCTCGCTCGGCTGAACCGTCGCGGCGTCGTTCTGGGAGTCGGCTGGGGTATCTTGCGGCTTACGGGCCATAATTGATGATCCGGATATAGGTGTAATGACGTTGGCGTCAGGGAGTGGCCTTGGCGCCGATCTTGGCCGCCAGCCCGCCAATCGCGAGCCGGTAGCCGTCGATGCCAAAACCGCACAGACTCGCGAAAGCCGCCTTGGCCGTGAACGACCTGTGGCGGAAACTCTCGCGGGCGAAAATGTTGCTGATATGGACTTCAACGGTCGGAATTGAGACCGCGAGGATCGCGTCGTGGAGCGCAATCGAGGTGTGTGTATAACCACCCGGATTGATGATGATGCCCGCAGCCCTCGTGCGACCGGCATCATGGATGAAGTCGATCAGGTCGCCTTCATGGTTGGACTGGCGGAAATCGACGAGCAGCCCGAAACGGGCAGCCTCCTCGCGGCATGAAGCCTCGACGTCCTGCAACGTGACGTGACCATAGGTTTCCGGCTCGCGGGTGCCGAGCAGATTCAGGTTCGGTCCGTTGAGCACATAAATGGTGTTCGTCATCAAGGGTCCGTTGGCGCCCCGTCCGGGCGCAGCTTCGGGCGGTTATAGGTAACCTCGGGCAGGAGGGGAAGCCTTGAACGGCGTCAGCATGGCCGAAAACCGTCCGGGAGACCCTGTTCGCCACCCAAAACTAGCTTTCAGAGTGAGTTTATCAACTGATACGCGATCAATTCGCTCGCCCAGCGCGGAATCAGCGGCGGGATCGTGGGATTAGGCAGCCGCAGGGACCGTGGGTCAATAGCAGGCCCCGAACGGGGGCGGCAGTTCAGCCGCCCGCCGGAACCCGATCTCCGAAAACGCTTTAGCAACTCTCCTTGCCGCAACGGGCGAGCGAGATCTTTTCCTTGAGCTTGTCGTGGCCGATCGCGCCGATGGCGACCTGATCGCCGATGACGTAGCTCGGCGTACCGTTCATGCCGAGTTCCTCGGCCAGGGTGAAGCTCTCCTGCAGGGTGGCACGGACCTCGGGGCTGACCATGTCCTTCTCGATGCGTGCCATGTCGAGGCCGACCTCCTTCGCAACAGCGAGAGCGCGCGCGCGATCGGCCTGGCCGCGGCCGGTCAGTAGCTTCTGGTGGAATTCGAGATACTTTTTGCCGGTCGGGTCCTGCATCCGCACGGCGACCGCGACCTGCGCCGCCTCGACCGAGGGCTGGCCCAGCACCGGGAATTCCTTCAGCACGACGCGCAGCTTCGGGTCATTCTTGATCAGCCGCGTCATGTCCTCAAGCGCGTGCTTGCAGTAGCCGCAGTTGTAGTCGAAGAACTCGACCATCGTGACATCGCCGGACGGATTGCCGACGACGACGGCGCGCGGCGACTTCAAGATCAGATCCGCGTATTTTTTGACGTTGGCGCCTTGCTTCTCCTTCTCGGCGACGGCCTGTCGGCGGCTGAGTTCGGCGGAAACCTCCTCCAGAATTTCGGGATGGGTCAAAAGGTAGTTTTTGACGATGGCTTCGATCTCGCCGCGCTGGCTGTCGGAAAACGACTGCGCGGAGGCGACGGGCTGCAAGCCGAAAAGCCCGAGGGCGAAGGCGGCGGCAGTGAGCAGGCGAAGCGGGGACATGAAAAGATCCTTTGAAATGGCGATCCCGGAGGCGGCTTGATTTTTCGGCGGCCCTGCAAAGGAGCAGCGGCCGCAGGTCGATGGCGATCAGATCAGTTTTTTTGCCCGAGTTTTCGGGCGTTCAGTATGTCGTCGGCCTGCACCCAGCCCGGCGCACCGACCGCAAAGCGGCTCTTGGCGCGCAGAGCCAGATCGCGCGCCGTCTTGGTGTCGCCGCGTGCATAAGCCGCCTGTGCCGAGGCGAGATCAGCCTCGGCGTAAAGGCCCTTGCGGCTGTAAGCCATCGCGAGCTGGGTGTAACCCAGCGCAGCGTCGGGCTCGCGAACCAGGGCGCGGCGCAAAATGTCGATTGCCTCGTCCGCATAGGCTCTATTCTCGGTAGCAACGAGCGCCTGACCAAGTAACATTTCGATGAGCGGGGCGCGGTTCGACATCTGCACCGCCTTGCGGAGCGGCGCGATCGCTTCTGCGGGACGACCACTTTCGAGCAGCGCCTGGCCCTTCAGCTCCTGAAAATACGGATTGCCCGGCTGAGCCTTGATCAGGCCGTCGATCAGGCTGATGGCGACGCGCAGGTCGCCGTGGCGATAGCGCGAGATCGCGCGGGCATATTGGGCCGGCAGGCCCTGATCGGACGGCGGATAGAGCCGGCGCACCGCATCAGGCTGGCTCAGGAAGCCGGTGAGCTTGGCTCGCATCATGTCATGGCGGAGCTGCAGGGCAGGCGGGTCAACCTTGTTCCAGTGGGGACTGGCCTGCGCCAGCTGCTCGAGGGCCGCCACGCGCTCGCGCGCCATCGGATGGGACTGCACATAGGGGTCTGAGCCATGGGTCGAGAACAGCCCCTCATCGACGAAACGGCGAAAGGTTTCGTGCATGCCCCTGGCCGACTGGCCGGTGCTGTTCAAAAATTTGACCGCCGCGCGGTCGGCGTTCTCCTCGTGCTGGCGGGCATAGGAGAGGAGGGTGCGGCGGATCACTTCCTGCGGGGCGCTGATCGCCGCCATGCCGGCCTGCCCGACACCGCTGCCGGAGCGCGAGCCGGCGGCGATCGCGCCAGCGCCGAGCAGCATTGCCACGATCATCTGGTTCTGCGCCCGCGCCACCTCCTCGCGCATTTTGGCAAGATGGCCGCCGGCGATGTGGCCGGTCTCGTGCGCGAAGACGCCGATCACCTGATTGGGCGTCTTGGATTGCAGCAGCGCGCCGTGGTTGATGAAGATGCGGCGGCCGTCAGCGACGAAGGCGTTGAATGAGCCTTCCCGGATGATCACGACCTGGATGTTGTGCTGGCCGAGCCCGGCAGCGCGCAAAATCGGCTGGCTGTACTCGCGCAGGAGCTGCTCGATCTCGGCGTCGCGGATGAGCGGTAGGCCCTTGTTCTGGCCTTGCTGCGCTTCTGCCTTAAAGGACGTGCATGCGATGGCGGCGGCGAGCGCGACGGCGGCCAGCCGCTTCATCCCGCCCGGAACCGGAGGATTGGAAAGCTGTGGTCTTTTCGCGGCCCTTCTGTCGCGCAAAATGGTTCGGGCTTTTGAGAAGATCGCAGTCACTGACCTCTGACGCTCGCTGAACGGAACAAGGAAATGCACGGCTTAGTATGTTAACAAGCCGTCGATTGAGGCAACAGCGCGGCGCATCAACGCACACGCCGCCGTAACTGGATAGTCGAATTTCATGGCCGACGCGACACTTCTTCGCCGTGCGAAAACGGTTTTGACGCCATCCCGCCGCAGCGATGTGCCCCCGTTCATGGTGATGGATGTGATGGCCGCCGCCGCGCGAATCGAGGCCGAAGGCGGCCACGTCATCCATATGGAGGTCGGCCAGCCCGAGGCGCCCGCGCCGCGCAGCGCGATCCTCGCCGCCCATCAGGCGCTTGAGGCCGGGCGGATCGACTACACCTCGGCACTCGGCCTGCCGTCGCTGCGCGCGCGCATCGCGCAGCACTATCGCGAGGTCCATCGCAGCGAGGTCGACCCCGAGCAGATCATCGTCACCACCGGATCGTCGGGCGCGTTCATTCTGGCGTTTCTGGCGATGCTGGAGCCGGGCGACCGGGTCGCGGTCACCGTCCCGGGCTACCCGCCATATCGGCACATTTTGACGTCGCTCGGTTGCGAGCCGGTATTGATAGAGACCACAAGCGAGACGCGCCACGCGCTGACCGGCGAGGCGCTGCTCGCCGCCCATCGCAAGACGCCGCTCAAGGCGGTGCTGGTGGGCAGCCCCGCCAATCCGACCGGCACCATGATGTCGCGCGAGGCGATGGCGGAATTGATCGCCGCCGCAGACGACGCCGGAATCGCCTTCATTTCCGACGAGATCTATCACGGCCTCGATTACGCGTTTCCGGCCGTCTCGGCAGTCGAACTGTCGCCGGAGGCGCTCGTGATCAATTCGTTCTCCAAATACTTTTGCATGACCGGCTGGCGCGTCGGCTGGATCGTCGCGCCGAAGGCTTTGGTGCGGCCAATCGAGCGCCTGCAACAGAATCTCGCGATTTCCGTGCCGCTCCTGTCGCAGGTCGCGGCGGAGGCCGCGTTCGACGGCCGCGCTGAAATGGAGGCGGTGAAAGCAGGCTACGCGCTCAACCGTCAGGTGCTGATCGAGGGGCTGCCGCGCGCCGGCTTGACTGATTTCCTGCCCGCCGACGGCGCGTTCTATCTCTACGCCGACGTCTCCAAATTCACGGACGACAGCTATGCGTTCGCCAAAAAGATGCTCGACGAGATCCACGTCGCGGCTACGCCGGGCGTCGATTTCGACCCGATCCACGGCCATAATTTCATGCGGTTCTCCTATGCCCGCTCCACCGAAGACATGCGCGAGGCGGTGGAGCGCATCGTGCAATGGCTGAAATGAGCGGTGCCTCCGGGCCAGTTTCATGGCCGCTTTGCACCGTCATCGCTGGTCGGATGGGTGCAGGGCCGGTATAGGGAGACATCGCACGTCGCGATCTGCATGAGGAGCTATCTAATCCATGCCTGAAACGAACCAAACGGCTGCCCGCGGCCGTCATTCTTCACTGTCGAATCTCGCGTGGCGTTCGCCGTCGCGCCTGCAGTCCGTTTTCATGGTGATCTTCGGCTCGGCCGTTCTGGCGCTGTCGGCCAAGATCAATGTGCCGCTGCCGTATGTGCCGATGACCATGCAGTCGCTGGTCGTCTTGAGCCTCGGCGTGATTTATGGCTGGCGTCTTGGCCTTGCGACCTATCTGGCCTATCTGGCCGAGGGCGCAATGGGCCTGCCGGTGTTCGCGGGGCCGGGCGCTGGCCCGCTCTATATGCTGGGCTCCACCGGCGGCTTCCTGGTCGGTTTCGCCGTCGCCATCGTCATCATCGGCTGGCTCAGCGAGCGCGGCTGGGATCGTTCGTTCTCGCGGATGTTCGCCGCGATGGCGCTCGGCCATGTCGCGATCTTCGCTTTCGGCTTCAGCTGGCTGGCCTATGGCATCGGTATCGGTGCCGAGAAGGCGTTCTGGGTCGGCGTTGTGCCGTTCCTCGCCGGTGCCGTCGTGAAGAACACGCTCGGCGCGCTGACCATGCCTGCGCTGCACCGCTACGCTGCGCGTCGCCAGTGAGCCTTTCGCTGGCTGTGCCGGCGTGTCGCTGAAATGAAAATGGCCGGTGCGATCTGCACCGGCCATTTTTGTTTTGTTCGTTCTGTTTGAGCTGGCTGCCGGGCTTGCGCCCGGCTTCCAGATTTTGTTTTCCTGTCAGTTGCCGCTGCCGAAGCGGCGCGACCACCAGCCGGCCCGGCGCGGCTTGTCAGCCTCGGGCGCCGGAGCAGGGGCAGGCTCCTCGGACGAGTCCTGCGCCGGCTCTTCGGCAACCGGCGCCTGTTCGGCCGGAGCCGCGGCGGCGGGCGTCTCGACCGGGGCAGGCTGTTCAGCCTGAGCCGCAGGGGCCGCTTCGTTATCGCTGTAGAAGGTCACCTTCTCACGAACCGTCGAGCGGCGGCGGGCCGGCTTGGCTTCCTCGTCCGGGGCCTCAGGCATGGCCTCGGCAGGAGCTTCTGGCGCGGGCTGCTCGGGGGCGGGCGCGGCATGTTCTTCCGCCTCGGCGGAATCCGCGGCAGTCTCGGCCGGCTCGGCAGAGGCAGCAGAATCTGCGGTGTCGGCACCATCGCCCGACAGATCGGCGACAGCGTCCGCGGCCTCCGACTCAGTGACCGGACCAAGGTCGTCGCCGATCGCGCCGACCAGACCCGTAGCCGGGGCCTCGCCAGAAGCATCCGCATCGCCGCGACGACGGCGGCCACCGCGGCGGCCTCGGCGGCGCGGCCTGCGTTCCTCGTCGTCGTGCTCACCGGATTCGCCGGCTTCGGCCTCGGCGTCAACGTCAGTAGCGGCTTCACTGCCGAGCTCGTCGGCGCCTTCGGCCCCTTCATCGGACTCTTCGCCCTCGCTACCGGCAACAAGGTCGGCGGTCTCGCTCTCCTCGGTGGCCGCGCCGTCCTCGCGCGCCTCGCCACCCCGGCCGCGCCTGCGGCGGCGGCGACGGCGGCGGCGGCTATCGCCTTCACCATTGCCGTTGCTCTCGGCGGCAACCGCATCCTCGCCTTCGGCGCTTTCGACTTCGTGATCGCACTCGATCTCCTCATCCTCGACTACCTCGTCGGCGACGATGGACGGCGCCGCCGCGCGGGCCACCAGCAGGGCCTTGGCGGCCTCAAGCGTGTGGACCTGTTCGCCGCGGTCGATGGCGTAGGAGTGCTGGCCGCTGATGTGCTCATCGGCCGCGATCGAAATCGAGACGTCGAAGCTGGATTCGAGGTCGTGGAGATGGCCGCGCTTGTGGTTGAGCACATAGAGCGCGACATCGGTGCGGGTGCGCACCACGAGATTGTGGGTCGCGCCCTTCATCAGCACCTCTTCGAGGCCGCGGATGAGCTGCAGCGCAACCGAGCCGACCGAGCGCAACCGGCCCGAGCCGCCGCAATGCGGGCAAACCTCGGTCGAGCTTTCCAGCATGCTAGCGCGGATGCGCTGGCGCGACATTTCGAGCAGGCCGAAATGGGAGATCCGGCCGACCTGGATGCGCGCCCGATCCTGCCGCAGGCAATCGCTCAGCTTACGCTCCACCGCACGGTTGTTGCGCTTCTCGTCCATATCGATGAAGTCGATGACGATCAGGCCGGCGAGGTCGCGCAGGCGGAGCTGACGTGCGACTTCTTCGGCAGCCTCAAGATTGGTCTTGAGCGCCGTATCCTCGATGTGGTGCTCGCGCGTCGACCGGCCGGAGTTGACGTCGATCGAGACGAGGGCCTCGGTCTGGTTGATGACCAGATAGCCGCCCGACTTGAGCTGCACCGTCGGCGAGAACATCGCGTCGAGCTGGCTCTCGACCCCCATCCGCGAGAACAGCGGCTGGTTGTCGTGATAGAGCTTCACCGCCTTTACGTTCGACGGCATCAGCATCTTCATGAAATCGCGGGCTTCGTGATAGCCGGCCTCGCCGGACACGAGGATATCGTCGATGTCCTTGTTGTAGAGGTCGCGGAGCGAGCGCTTGATCAGCGAGCCTTCCTCATAGACCAGCGTCGGCGCCTGCGAATTCAGCGTCGTGTCGCGGACGCGCTCCCACAGCCGAAGCAGGTATTCGAAGTCGCGCTTGATCTCCGGCTTGGTCCGCGAGGCGCCGGCGGTGCGCAGAATGATCCCCATGCCCTCGGGCACGTCGAGATCCTGCACGACCTCCTTGAGGCGCGAGCGATCCTGCGCCGAGGTGATCTTGCGGCTGATGCCGCCGCCGCGTGCGGTGTTTGGCATCAGGACGGCGTAGCGGCCGGCCAGCGACAGGTAGGTGGTCAGCGCCGCGCCCTTGTTGCCGCGCTCTTCCTTCACCACCTGGACGAGCATGACCTGGCGGCGCTTGATGACTTCCTGGATCTTGTACTGACGGCGCGGGCGGAAGCTACGCTCGGTTACTTCCTCAAGCGCATCGTCGCCGCCGACGGACTCGACTTCATCATCGTCGGAATCGTCGCCGTTCTCGTCGTCCTCATCCTCGTCGTCTTCGTCCTCGTCATCATCATGATGATCATCGTCATGGTGGTCATGATCGTCGTGGTGTTCGTCGTGAGCGTCGCTCTCGTCCGAAACCGCGAGGGCCGAAACCTGCTCAGCGCTCTGCTGCTCGCCCTCGTGATGAGACTCGGACTCGCCATCGTTGCCCTCGGCGACCGCTTCGGACGCGGCGGCAAACGTGAGCGGCGCTGACGCGAAGGGCGGCAGCGGTACGCCATGACCGTCTTCAGCGTGCGGGGCGTCGGATGAATCCTCACGCGTCACGGCATCGACGGTCTGCTCGGATTCGGCCGCGGCAGGCGCAGCCTGCTCGGCGGTCTCGGCCTGCTGGGATGCATCCTCATGCGCGACGGCCTCAGGGGCGACCGCATCCGGAGTGCTGTCGCCATGGAGGACGTGCTCCTCCGAGTGCGACTCGGCGTGCACCTCGGCCTGCGCCTGATCATTGGCGTCGCCGGCCGCATCATGCGCTTCGGCCGGAGCGGCCAAATCTTCCGACTCGCCCACGATCGCGCTCTGCACGCGCTCGCCATGGTTGCGGCGGCGGGCGCTGCGATGGCGCGAGCGGCGGCGATTCGAGCGGTTCTCGCTTTCCTCTTCGGCCTCACGGTGCGCGCGCTCGGCGTCCTCGATCAGGGCGAGGCGGTCGGCGACCGGGATCTGATAGTAGTCTGGGTGGATTTCGCTGAAGGCGAGGAATCCGTGGCGATTTCCGCCGTATTCGATGAAGGCTGCCTGGAGCGAGGGTTCGACCCGCGTCACCTTGGCCAGGTAGATGTTGCCGCGGAGCTGCTTGCGGTTGGCTGACTCGAAGTCAAACTCTTCGACGCGATTGCCGCGGACCACGACCACCCGGGTCTCTTCCGGGTGGGTGGCGTCGATCAACATTTTGTTCGGCATGTAAGGACTCTTGCTGGCAGAAGCTGCGTCCGGCGGCCCATGCGTTCGGCATGGCCGGAGAGGGATACAGTCCACCTGATTCGGGAGGGACGGAAAGGCCGAAACGCGATCGCAGATGCCCGGTCACACTTCCCGTCGGCACAGCGCGGCGGGCACGCAAGGTGCGTCGCAGTGGCTCGACACTGTCGGAATTCGTGGTCGGAACATTCTTCTGGCGCATATACGTCGGCCCAAGAGAACACACAGAGCGGCGATTACCGCTGTATTTGTTTGCTGGCGGCGCCAGCGCGGCGCCAAGACGCTACAAGACGCTCGCAGGCAATATTCATCGAGCCTTTCAGCAGCGATGCCGGACACTTGTGCCAAACCCGCTCCTGCAGAGAGAAGATCAGGGGCCGGGTACCGCTCGGGCTTGACCACTTGCCGCAACAGCCGCGATCCGCGCTGGCTGCAGGGGAAGGGGTGAACGCTCAGGTCTCTGAAAAATCCGGCCACTCATTCGGACCGCAGGATTTTCTGAGTGCCTGACGCTGCACCAAGAGGCTAACGCGACACAACCGGAAGTTTTACCGTCAGCTATTCATACATACGTCTATTGCCGTGCGCTGGCAAGCAAAGCTTCGCACCGAAAAAACGCCGGAATTCTCAATGGAGCGGACCCGGCCGGGAGCCGGTCTGCGGCTACCTTCGCGGCGGAACCTTTGCCCGATGGCAACTGATTCAAGAAAATTTACGCGATCCCGCGATTGCCGGTTAGCAGGCGGTTAACCGTGCGCCTCTATTCGGATATCAGTTTGAACCCGGAGGCGGGGATTCCGTGGTCAGTTGGCGAATTCAGAGCATCGCGCTAGGCGCTACGCTGTTGTTTGCAGCGGTGTTTTCGCTCGGTTCCGATTCCGCGCGGGCGGCCGGCAGGACCGAATCTGCCGCCGTCGCTGCCGCTCCCTTGCGCGCCGGCGTGCCGGTCGCCTCCGATGCGCGGCTGGCGGGCGACCAGAAGCAGACACGCTTCATTCTCGATCTCGATCGCAAAATCCCGGTGTCCGCCTTCGCGCTGGCCGATCCCTACCGGGTGGTACTGGATGTGCCCGAAGTGTCGTTCCGCGTCGGCAAGGACGTCGGAACCAGCGCTAGGGGCTTGATCAAGGCGTTTCGCTACGGCTTGGTGATGGCGGGCGGATCGCGGATTGTGTTCGATCTGACCGGCCCCGCCAAGATCGACAAGGTGACCGTGCTGGAGGCCGAAAAGGGCCAGCCGTCGCGACTCGTCCTCGAATTGTCGGCGGTCGACCGCGAGACGTTTATGCGCACCCTGGCCGCGGACAGCGCCGAACGGAGCCGCGCCGAGCAGAAGGCGGCGAATGTGGCCCCCGCTGCAGACGTCGCGCATGGGGCCGACGATGGACGCCCGGTGATCGTTATCGATCCCGGTCACGGCGGCATCGATAACGGCACGCAGGCGGCCAGCGGCGAGGCAGAGAAGGACATCGTTCTCGAATATGCGCTGGCGCTGCGCGACCGCCTTGCGAAAACCGGCAAATATCGCGTGCTCATGACCCGAAGCGACGACACCTTCGTCGCGCTGGGCGAGCGGGTTCGGATCGCGCGCCGCCAGAACGCGGCGCTGTTCATGTCGATCCACGCCGACGCCTTGCCGAAGGGCGAGGGCGACGCACGCGGTGCCACGATCTACACGCTCTCCGACCGCGCGTCCGACGCCGAAGCCCAGCGGCTCGCCGACTCGGAAAACAAGGCCGACACCATTGCCGGCGTCGACCTCACCGAAGAGCCGACCGAGGTCGCGGACATTTTGATCGATCTGGCGCAGCGCGAGACGAAAACCTTCTCCCATCGTTTCGCCCATGTCCTGCAGAACGAGATGAAGGGCGTGATGCTGATGCACAAGCGGCCGATCAAGTCGGCGGGCTTCAAGGTGCTGAAGGCGCCGGATGTACCCTCCGTGCTGGTCGAGCTTGGCTACGTCTCGAACAAGAGCGATTTGCAGCGCCTTGTGTCGGACGACTGGCGGGCCAAGAGCGTCGGCGCGGTCGCGAAGGCCGTGGAAGTCTATTTTGGAAAACGCATGGTCTCAGTGACGGCGCAGGACTGATCCGGCGCGCACTTGGTCTCTGCCGCTGGCGGGCCGAGATTCTGGTTGCATGGGGCACTCAAGCCCTAGTTTAGCCACAGCACGGGCTTTATAGAGAGGTCGCGCTAGGGCGGCGAATCGGTACTGCGATCAGTCTCAGCGGACGGGTATGCGCCGGCGGGTTGCAGATTTCGTTGGGCATTCCGGGCAAATGTTGACCCCGAAGACCGCGCCGTCTTGAGAGGCGCAACCACTGAGGCGAACTCGACAATGCGGTTTCTGCTGCGATTCATGGGCTTCTTGTTTGCGGCCGGGACCATCGTGTTCCTTGTTGGCGTCGGCGCCGTCGCAGGCCTGATCTGGCATTTTTCCAAGGACTTGCCGGAATATTCTCAGCTTCAGAATTATGAGCCGCCGGTGATGACGCGCGTCCACGCCGGCGACGGCTCGCTGCTCGCCGAGTATTCGCGCGAGCGTCGGTTGTACCTGCCGATTCAGGCGGTTCCGAAGAGCGTCATCAACGCCTTCCTCGCGGCCGAGGATAAGAATTTTTATGAGCACGGCGGCATCGACTTCACCGGTCTGGCCCGTGCCGCGATGCTGTACGTCCAGAACATCGGCTCGAACCGCCGCCCGCAGGGCGCCTCGACCATCACCCAGCAGGTGGCGAAAAACTTTCTGCTGACCAACGAGGTTTCGTTCGACCGGAAGATCAAGGAAGCGCTGCTGGCGATGCGGCTGGAGCGCGCCTATTCCAAGGACAAGATCCTCGAGCTCTATCTCAACGAGATCTATCTCGGCCTTGGCGCCTACGGCATCGCGGCGGCTTCGCTGGTCTATTTCGACAAGTCCGTGAATGAGCTGACCACTTCCGAGGCGGCCTATCTCGCGGCGCTGCCCAAAGCGCCGGCGGCGCTGCACCCGGTGCGCAACCGCGACCGCGCGATCGAGCGCCGCAACTATGTGATCGACCGCCTGTACGAGAATGGCTGGATCAAGCAGGCCGAGGCCGAAGCCGCGCGCAAGGAGGTGCTGCACGTCACCAGCCGCAACAGCGGCCACACCTTCGCAGGCGAGTACTTTGCCGAGGAGGTGCGCCGCGACATTTTGGACCGCTACGGCGAGAAGAAGCTCTATGAGGGCGGCCTGTCGGTGCGTACCACGCTCGATCCGAAACTGCAGATCGTCGCCCGCCAGGCCTTTGTGCAGGGGCTGGTGAAATATGACGAGGCGCAGGGCTGGCGCGGCGCGCACACCAAGCTCGACGTTGCCGGTGATTGGGGCGTCAAGCTCGCCGACGTGAAGGCGCTGTCCGACATTTCGCCGTGGCGTCTCGCGGTCGTGCTTGAGGTCAACGACCAGTCGGCGCGGATCGGTTTCCAGCCGGGCCGGGAGCTCGGCGGCGCGGTCTCCAAGACGCGGGCGATCGGCGCCATTCCGCTCGACGGCGTGAAATGGGCGAAGGCAGCCAGCGGCGCCGCGCGGAACAAGACCCCGACTTCGGTCGCGCAGGTTCTTCATGTCGGCGACGTGATCTATGCCGATCCGTTGATCGGCAAGGATGCGAAGCCGATCGAGGGCCAGTACCGGCTGCGGCAGATCCCGGAAGTGTCCGGCGCGATGGTGGTGATGGACCCCTCGACCGGCCGCGTGCTGGCGATGGTCGGGGGCTTCTCGTTCGATCAGAGCCAGTTCAACCGCGCCACGCAGGCCTATCGCCAGCCCGGATCGTCCTTCAAGCCGTTCGTCTATTCGACCGCCTTGGATAATGGCTACACGCCGTCCACCATGGTCATCGACGCGCCGATCGAGATCGATCAGGGATCGGGCGTGGGCGTCTGGCGTCCGGATAACTATTCGTCCGGCAAGTATTATGGCCCGACCACGCTGCGAAACGCGCTGCAGCGCTCGCTGAACACCGTGACGGTGCGGCTGGCGCAGGACGTCGGCATGCCGATGATCGGCGAATACGCCAAGCGGTTCGGCATCTACGACACGCTGCCAAACTACCTGTCCTATGCCCTCGGCGCCGGTGAAACGACGGTGATGCGGATGGTGTCCGGCTATGCGATGTTCGCCAACGGCGGCCGCCGCGTGACGCCGACGCTGATCGATCGCATTCAGGATCGCTACGGCCGCACGATCTACCGCCACGACCAGCGCGAATGCCGGGGCTGCGAAGCGCCGGAGGGCTGGAAGGACCAGGCCGAGCCGGTGCTGATCGATCGCCGCGAGCAGGTGCTCGACGCCATGACCACCTATCAGATCACCTCGCTGATGGAAGGCGTGGTCCAGCGCGGCACCGCGACGGTGCTCCGCGAGGTCGGCAAGCCGATCGCGGGCAAGACGGGCACCACCAACGATCAGAAGGATGCGTGGTTCGTCGGCTTCTCGCCGGACATCGCCATCGGCGTCTATATCGGCTACGACAAGCCGCGCAACCTCGGCCGCACCGCGACCGGCGGTCAGCTTGCCGCTCCCATCGTCAAGGACTTTTTGAAGATCGCGCTGGCGGACAAGCCAGCGGTGCCCTTCCGCGTGCCGCCGGGCCTCAAGCTGATCCGCGTCGATGCCAAGACCGGCATGCGCGTCGGACCCGGGAGCTCGGGCGGCACCATTCTCGAAGCCTTCAAGCCGGGCACCGCGCCGCCGGATAACTACTCGATCATCGGGGTTGCCGACGCCGACGGTCGCTCGATTACGCCGGACGCCGACCGCGCAATCATCCACTCGGGCACGGGCGGTCTCTACTAACGAGATTGCCTTAACCCGGCGAGGCGGGTACACCCGGCTTCAATCCATTCACTGCGCGAATGCGCCGTACAATTTGAAGTGCTATGCGACCTGAAATTGAACGTATTGTCGAAGAGATCAAGCAGTCAGTCGGGCTGCTGAGGAGGCATCTTTGACGTCGATGCTTCCACGGCGCGTCTCGCCGAACTGAACAAGATCGCCGAAGATCCTGATCTCTGGAACGATCCCCAGAAAGCGCAGAAGCTGATGCAGGAACGCACCTCGCTCGAGGATGCGCTCGGCGGCATCGGCCGCATCATGCTGGAGCTGGAAGACCAGACCGGCATGATCGAGCTTGGCGAAGCCGAGGAGGACGAGGCCGTCATCCAGGAAGCCGAGCAGGCGCTCAAGGCCCTCAAGAAGGAGGTGGCGCGCCGCGAGCTCGAGGCGCTGCTTTCCGGCGAGGCGGACCGTTTCGACACCTATCTCGAAGTGCACGCCGGCGCCGGCGGCACCGAGAGCCAGGATTGGGCCTCGATTCTGCTGCGCATGTACACCCGCTGGGCGGAAGCGCATAAATTCAAGGTCGAGCTGCTCGAAGAGACCGAGGGCGACGAAGCCGGCATCAAGTCGGCGACGATCCAGATCTCCGGTCACAACGCCTATGGCTGGCTGAAGTCGGAAGGCGGCGTGCATCGTCTCGTGCGTATCTCGCCGTTCGATTCCAACGCGCGGCGGCACACCTCGTTTTCGAGCGTGGCGGTTTATCCGGTGGTCGACGACTCGATCAAGATCGAGATCAACGAGTCCGATGTCCGCGTCGATACGATGCGTTCGGGTGGCGCGGGCGGTCAGCACGTCAACAAGACCGAGTCGGCGGTGCGTCTCACCCATATCCCGACCGGCGTTGCCGTGGTCTGTCAGGCCGGCCGTTCGCAGCACAAGAACCGCGCCCAGGCGTGGGACATGCTGCGTGCGCGGCTCTACGAGATCGAGCTGAAGAAGCGCGAGGAGAAGGCCGCGGCCGATCAGGCCGCCAAGACCGATATCGGCTGGGGCCACCAGATCCGCTCTTACGTTCTGCAGCCTTATCAGATGGTCAAGGACCTGCGGACCGGCGTGCAGACCTCGGATACCGCCGGCGTTCTCGACGGCGACCTCGACGAGTTCATGGCGGCCGCGCTCGCGCAGAAGGCTTTCGGCACAACGCCCGGCGCCATCGAAGACGTCGACTGATTCCGTTCGGTCTATCGGTTAATATCTGCACCTCCGGATCGCGATTTTGCGAACCGGAGGTTGCATTGCTGCTAGGCGGCAAACCGGGTGGCCGGGCCTGCCGGTTCTCGCTAATGCTTGCTCGTGTCGAATGCTTGCTCATGCTGGTGGCATGAACTGACAAGGCCGCTTGAGGCGGCGAAAAGAGCTCGGGGAGTTTTGCGGCGATGCCTCCAGTCGATACCCGCATCGTTGCCGGCGATTGGCCCCGGCTCATTGGTCTCGCCATTCTCTGGGGCGGATCGTACTTTTTCGTCAGCATCGCGCTGCGCGAGCTGCCGCCGTTCACCATCGTTTTCGTCCGCATGCTTATCGCCGCGCTGGTTCTGGCGCCGCTATTGTGGATCTACCGCATCGACGTGCCGCGCACGTTGTCCGGCTGGGTGCCGTTCATCGGCATGGGCCTGCTCAACAACGTCATTCCGTTCTCGCTGATCGTCAGCGGCCAGACCTACATCTCCGGCGGCATGGCGTCGGTAATCAACGCGATGACGCCGCTGATGGGCGTGGTCGTGTTCGCGCTCGCCGGCGCTGAACCGCTGATCGCGCGGCGCCTGATCGGCGTCGTGATCGGCGTTGTGGGCGTTGCGACGCTGCGCGGCGTCGATGTCGAATTCGACTCGGCGCAAACCGTCGGCATCGTGCTCTGCCTAGGCGCGAGCCTGTCTTTCAGCTTCTCGACATTGTGGGCCAAGCACCGCCTCACCGGCGTGCCGCCGATCCAGGCCTCGACGTTCCAGCTCATGGCCTCGGCCGTGATGATGTTCGTCCTCTGTGCGATCATCGAGCAGCCCTGGCACTATCCGATGCCGGGCACCATGACCTGGCTCGCCTTGCTCGCGCTCGGCGGTCCCTCGACGGCGCTGGGCTATATCCTGTTCTTCCAGATCATCCGCGGCTCCGGGCCCAGCAATGTCATGCTGGTGACGCTGCTTGTGCCGGTGACCGCGATCCTGCTCGGCTATCTGATCCTCGAAGAGAGCGTCTCGGCCCGCGAGATTGTCGGAGCGCTTCTGATCGCCAGCGCGCTGCTGATCATGGATGGCCGGATCTTCGGCCTGTTTCGCCGGCCGGTGACGACGTAAGTCAGAGAGCGATCAGTTCTGCCACTCGGTGTGCCAACGCCTGAAACGGCCGCTGTCGCGCTCGCCGGCGTGCCAGACGGCAAAGACCTCGCCGCCGGCCGCGACCATGAACACGGCGTCGAGCCCCTTCGACCGGCGCAGGGTTTCCACGGCCTGTTTCGGCGTTTGCGCGATTGGGCCGGCGACATTGAACGAGGTGTTGACTGACATCTCGACGCCGTTATGGCGGCCCAGCGCTTTGAGATACGCGTAGGTGAGGGGATCGTCGTCCGCGCGCACGATCTGGATGCGCCCGGTGCCGTCGGCGTGGATGACGGCTGGAATTTTCCCGCGCGCCTCGGGCTTCGCCTGCGCCGTCAGCACCATGTAGTTATAGGCGTTGTAGTCGGCGTCGGAGGCACCGTCACTGAGCTCGAAATAGGCGCGGGCGGCTTCCAGCGTGGCCATCGGCGCCAGGGGCCGGATCGCCTCGCGGTATTTGACGCGCTCGTTAAGGCGTTCGCGCGCATCGGGATCGCACGGATTGGCGAAGATCGAGCGATGGCCGAGCGCGCGCGGGCCGGTTTCCGCCTGTCCCTGATAGAGCGCGATGATGCCGTTGTCCGCCACGATATGCGCCATCAGATCGGCGATCGCGTCGCGGCCCGCGGGGCTTGCGACATTGCCGATCCGCTCGAAGGCAATGTCGTCGCCGGTTAGCGCGGCAGCGATTTCGCCGGCGTCGGCAGCGCGGCCGCAATAGAAGGCATGTGACAACGGCGCGCCGCGCGGGGCGCCGGCAAGATGCGCCAGTCGCCAGGCGGCGCCAATCGGCGTGCCCGCATCGCCCGGCATCGGCGGCACCCAGAGATGCAGCCGCGCGGCGCGGCCCGTGGCCTTCTCGAACCATGCCTGATCGAAATGCGAAAGCAGCCGCATGTTGGCGAGCGCGTTGAGCGCGACGCCCCCCGTCAGAACGAGACGGCTCGTCTTGGTGACGCGCAGCAGATGGTCGATGATGTGGATCATCGCATCCTCGAACACCATCTGCGTCGCCGCCGCCTTGTCGAGCCGGTCCTGCGTGTCGGGCCGGTGCCGGATGGTCTCGACCTGCAGCACCGCATCCGGATTCCAAAGCTGTTCCGGCGTCAGAGGTGCGCCCAAAATATCGGTCAGCCCCGGATGATAGGGGTGCTCGAAAGGCGAGGCGTACCAGTTGCCGAGCGCGCGATTGAGCCGGATCTCGCCGCCAGCGCCGAAGTGCAGCACCTCGCGCAGCCGCGCATAGTAGGGATTGGTGGCGCGGTTCATATCGCCCCAGGCGGCCGCGCCCATGTAGCGGCCCTCGCTGGAGAGCCAGGTCCAGCCGCCCTGCGTCGAGGAAATCACGCTGTAGAATGCGCCTAGGGAATCGAACACGCTGGCGTTGCAGTAGAGTTCGCGCATCTCGCCGTTCTCGACGACGTAGAGCGTCACCGAGCCGCGATCGCCTGTGCCGTCCAGCACGGCAACCGCAATCGGCTCGCCCGTATCCTCGAATGGCGAGGCGGCATAGGAAAACCACGCGTGGCAGTCGTGGTGCGGAATGCAGATCAGCGGGACCGGCTCGGCCAGCCCGAATTGCCGTGCGAGAATTTTCGGTGTCCGCGTCATCTGCTCCATGAGGTGGCGGTCGATGCCGACGCCGTTGGTCATGGTCAGAAGGCCGAGGCTTGCGGGGGCTTCCTCAAGCGCCGTGCGGGTGATCGTGCCGAAAAGTTCCGGGTAGTCCCAGGTGGTGACAAAGGCATCGATATCGCCGACGTCGCGGCCGCGCGAGCGCAGATCGTCGCGCATGGCGTCCAGCGCCAGACGGGGAAATTCCGTCGTGTGCTTGTTGCCGGAAAATCGCTCTTCCTCGTTGTTGAGGAGGAGGCGGGGGCCGTGCGCCTGGGTGACCTCAATAAGCGCGACCCCGGAATTGTGGGTGCCGGACGGGCTGATTCCGGCGAGATAGACCGTCTCGCCCCGCGAAAGCTTATTCCGGATGCTTTCGATGTGCTTGTCGGCGAAACGGCTGCCGAGGCGGTGGAAGCCGCGCGCGCCGAGCAGTGCCGCGCTAGCCGCGCGAACTATCTTTCCCGCACCCGAAGCCAGTCGCCGGTGCCGGGGGCCGATCCTTTTGCGGTTTGTAGTCGATGTCACGCCTGAACGCCCCTATTGGCAGATCAGCCAACAGGACCGGAGTGGCATAACGATGGTCGGACGTAAAGGCCTCTAGCTGGCGGCGAGCTTCACACCGGCCCGCAGGAAGCGCTGCGGATCGACCGCCTCGCCATTGATGCGGGTCTCATAGTGCAGGTGCGGGCCGGTGGAACGGCCGGTCGAGCCGACCTCACCAATCGTCTGGCCGAGGCGGACATTGTCGCCAACCTTGACGGAAATCACCGACAGATGGCCGTAGCGCGTGGTCAGGCCATTGCCGTGATCGATTTCCACCATCTTGCCGTAGCCGCCTTGCCAGCCCGCCTTGACGACGCGGCCGATTGCGGTCGCGCGCGCGGGCTCGCCGGTGGAGGCGCGGAAATCGAGGCCGGTATGCATCGCCGGGCGGCCAAGGAAGGGGTCAGAACGCACGCCGAACCCTGAGGAAAACTCGACGGGGCCAGCCACCGGCTTGCGGTAGGGCACCACGGTCAGCATCGCGGTGAGGCGGTCGGCCTGGGCGCGGCTGATGTTGACGCGCTGCATCTGGCGCTCGAACGGGCCGGCATTGGCGGGAATCCGCACCGGCACGAAGGGGCCGCCAACGCCGCCGCGCGCCGGAACGTTGCGGATATTGGCCATGTTGAGGCCGAGATCGCTGAACACGCCCTTCATCCGGCGCGCACGGGTCTCGTAGTGTTCCTCGGCGGCGGTAAGAATGGCGAATTGCTTGCGCTCGACGCGGTCGAGCGAGGTCTGAAGGCGGTCGAGCGTATCGTCGGCCTGCTTGCTGATCGCCGGTTCGTTACGGACTTCGGCAACCGCGACGCCGCGCGATTCGAGGCGCGCTTCGCGGTCGGGCGGTGCGACGAAAGTAACGGTATCGTTGATCACCGCGGGCTTTGCGGCGGCGGGCGCTGCCGGGGCCGGCTCGGTGAACGACATGTTGCGGGCCGCTGGGCGGATCGAGCCGGTGACGTTGACGTCCGGCAAGGAGTTGAGGGCGGCCGCTCGCGATTCAAGCATCGACTGGCGGCGCATGATCTGGTCGAGCTTGCGGCTGAACTGCTCCTGATCGAGCATCTGGCGGCTTGTTGTGCGATCGATCTTGCTGCGCAGCTCGGCAATACGGTCTTCATAAGCATATTGCATCTGCGCCTGACGGGCCACGAGACGAGTCAGCACGTCGTCGCGGAAGGCGAAATAAGTGGCGGTCGCCGCCGACCAGCCGCCCATCAGCACGACGCTGCCGACCGCGACCCAGAAAACCACGGGCCCGAACCGCAGCTGACGGCCGCCATGGGCGATGGTGTAGCCGTTCTGCCCCGAACGGGATTGCTGACGGATCGGACGTTTCGAGTGCCGGGCTGGCGCTCGCCCGTGGTCGTGAGCATGCCCGTAATGATCGTGGGTGTGGCGCGGGGCATGTTCTGGGTGATGGGAATAGTGGGACATCGGCACTCCGAAGCCGGCGGCCCAACGAAGAGTTGCCGGCGTAACTGAGTGGCGATTTGAGGGTGTTGTGGTTAATTATTGGCGAACGAGGTCGCAAAATTTGAAAGTTTTGCCCTCACGAATTCACAAGGCCTTTGCGGCGGCAAGCACAGTGGCGGCGTGGTCGGGGACTTTCACGTTCCGCCAGATTTGCGCGATGCGGCCGTCGCGGCCAATTAAAACAGTCGTGCGAAGAACGCCCTCGAAGATGCGGCCATACATCGACTTTTCACCCCACACCTCATAGCTCTTGAGCATATCGAGCTCGGTATCCGAAGCGAGCGGCATGGTCAGCCCGTGCTTGTCGCGAAACCGTTCCTGCTTGGCGACCGGATCGGCCGAGACGCCGAGGAGTTCCGTGTCGCAGGCGGCGAACTCGCCCGCGAGCTGGGTGAACTCGGTCGCCTCGCGAGTGCAGCCGGGCGTGTCGGCGCGCGGGTAGAAAAAGATCACCAGCTTGCGCCCGGCGAACTGCGACAAGGTGACCGTATCGCCGCCGTCGCGAGTCAGGGAAAAGCTCGGCGCGGTCATGCCCGCGGTCAGGAGGTGGGCACTTGGCTCTGCCGCAGCCTTCACCGTTCGCGTGGCGGCTTTCTTCGGAACCGCCGGGGTTTTGGCGTGAACTTGAGCCTTTTCGGTTTTTGGCCGGGTTTTCTTGGTCATGCGCCTTCCTTTCGTCGCTTTCGCCGGGTCAAAAAACAGCTTCTAATGCAATTGATGGCACAGGCGCTGATCGGACCGGTTCCCGACGAGTGCAAAGCGAGCGGCACACGGGTAAGGTGACGCGGATTCGCCGCTTCACTGACACGTCGTCGGGGGTTTAGTGTATCAACCAAGGACGGGTTGCAATGGCGCTGGAGGACCGTTCATCGCACGATCGAGCGCGCTCTCGGCCAAACCCACAGCCCGCGGCAGCATCGTGAGGCAATGGCAGACAACAGGATGTCAAACGCCTCTCTCCAATCTGCCCGGATGAATCATTCTCAGCGCCCGCAAGGCGGCGAATCCGATTGGGACGATCAGGCCGATCTGCCGGAGTTTCAGCCGCGGCTGCACCGCCGTCGGCGCTGGCTGCGACCGCTGATCGCAACGCTTTCCATTTTTGCAGTCGTCTTCGCCGGCGGCCTCGGCGCGCTGTGGTGGCGGCTCGGCGAGGGGCCGATCGGCCTCGATATGGCGACGCCATGGCTTGCTTCCGCAATCGCCGAAAACATCGGGCATGACAATTCGGTAGAGGTTGGGGGCACCCAGATCGAACGGGTCGGCCCATTCCGCGTCGCGGTCCGCATCCGCGACATTGTGGTGCGCGACCGTCATGGCGCGGTCGTCGCCAACGCGCCCAAGGCCGAGGTCCGGCTGTCGGCCAGGGCGATGCTGCTAGGCCGCCTGCGCGCCGAGAGCCTCAACCTTGTCGATGCCGAACTGTCCGTGCAGATCAAGCCGGACGGGCAGGTCACGGTTTCGACCGGCGGCAATGCGTTGCCGATCGCGACCGGCAAGGCCGCCCAGCGCGGGCCTATTCCGCCGGCGGCAGATACACGCGCCCCGGCGAGTGCGCCTGCCGACGCGGCCGGCGATACTGCCGCGCCCTCGAGCGGCGCGGGGGCGGACAGTCTGATCGCGGGCCTGAACTGGCTCGACAGCCTCAACCTTTCCGGACTGGACGGCCAGAGCCTCAACGAGGTCGGCCTGAAAAACGGCACCCTGTCCGTCGATGACCAGCAGACGGGCAACCGCTGGAGCTTTTCCGACATCAGCCTCAGCCTGCGCCGCCCCAGCGACGGCGGCGTTGCCTTCAAGATCGGTGCGGCCGGTGCGAAGCCGTGGAGTCTGGGCATCACCGTCGGCCCGCTGGCGAGCGGCGTGCGCGCGGTCGACGTGAAAGCCAGCAAGGTGTCGACGCGGATCATTCTGCTCGCGATGCGGATCAAGGGCCTGACCTACAGCGCCGACATGCCGCTGACCGGCGAGCTGAAAGGCGAGATCGGCCGTGACGGCATGCCGACCTATTTCCGCGGCCGCATGGTCGCCGAGGCCGGCAACATCATCGACAGCGAGACGCCCGAATATCCGATGCACATCGACGAGGCGGAGGTCAACGTCGAGTGGGACGCCGCGCGCCGCATGCTGGTCGCACCGTTCAAGGTCTTGGCCGGCGAGAACCGGGTGACGTTGCGGGCGCAGCTTGAAGCGCCGACCGACCAGGTGCGGCAGTGGCAGCTCACGCTCAACGGCGGCACCATTCTGTTCGCCAACGTGGCCAACAACGAGCCGCTGATCTTCAACCGCATCAACATCGCGATGCGCTTCGACAACGAACGCAAGCGCGTGGTGCTGACGCAGGCGGACATCAGCAACGGCGAGATCGGCGTCGCAGGCACCGGCAGCATCGACTACGCGGGCGATCCGCGCCTTACGCTCGGCGTCGCCGGCACGCCGATGTCGGTTGCGGCGCTCAAGCGGATCTGGCCGGCGGTGATCGTGCCGGAGCTGCGCGAATGGGTCACCGAGCGGATCGAGACGGGCAGGGTGCAGCGCGTCGACATCGCGGTGAACTCGCCCCTCGCCAACATGTCGCGCTCGGGCCCCCCGCTGCCTGACGAGGGACTGTCCGTCAACATCGTCGGCAGCGGCGTGACGATCAGGCCGGTCGACGGCCTTCCGGCGGTCAAGGACGCGGACCTGAATGTGCGCGTCACGGGGCGCACCGCCACGGTCAAAGTCGGGCAGGCTGCGGTGAATACGCCGGGCGGCCGGAAGCTGGCGCTGTCCGAAGCGGTTTTCGAGGTGCCGGATCTCGCGCCAAAGCCGTCGCCGGCGAAACTGCGTTTCAAGGTGGATGGCCCGGTGCAGGCGGCCGCCGAGGTTTTGGCGATGGATCGCCTGAAGGGCATGGCCGGCATGCCGATCGATCCCACGACCAGCAAGGGCAACGTCTCGGCCCGGATCACGCTCGGCATGCCGATCCAGAGCGCGCTGAATGAGCGCGACACCACCTATTCGATCGTTGCCGACCTGACCGGCTTCTCGGCCGACAAGGTGGTGATGAACCAGAAGATCGAATCCAACAACCTGAAGATCAGCGCCAACAATCAGGGCCTTCAGGTCAAGGGCGACATCAAGATCGGCGGCCAGCCCGGCACCATCGACTATCGCCGCAATCCGGGCGAGGACGACGACGTCCGCCTGCAGACAGTGCTGGACGATGCCGCCCGTGCGCGCCTTGGCATCGATCTCGGACAGTCGCTGGTGGGTCCGGTGCCGGTCAAGCTCGCGGGCCGGATCGGCAGGAGCGAGCACGACAGCAAGTTCGGCATCGAGATGGATCTCGGACCGGCGCGGATTGACAACATTCTTCCGGGCTGGGTGAAGCCCGCCGGCAAGCCGGGCCGGGCGACGTTCAACCTCGTTCGCAAGCAGCAGTCCAACCGCCTCGAGGATCTGATCGTCGACGGGGGCGGCACCACGATCAAAGGCAGCCTCGAGGTCGATGACAACGGCGACCTGATCGTGGCCAATTTTCCGACTTTCTCGCCGTCCGAGGGCGACAAGGCTTCGCTCAAGGCTGATCGCGTGCAGGACGGCTCGATCAAGGTCGTGATGCGCGGCGACGTCTTCGACGGCCGCAACTTCCTCAAGAGCGCGGTCTCCGGCCGCGAGGCGTCGGTCAAGAGCAAGACCAAAATTCAGGATTTTGATCTCGATCTCAGGCTCGGCGTCGTCGCCGGCTACTATGGCGAGACGCTGCGCGGCGCGGAGGTGAAGCTCGGCTGGCGCGGCGGCAACGTGAAGAGCTTCACCCTGCGCGGCAAGCTCGGCCGCGACACCGCGCTCACTGGCGATCTGCGCGGCGGCGCGCAGGGCGGCCGCGAGGTGATCTATGTCGAGACCGAGGATGCCGGCGCATTCTTCCGCCTGACGGACATCTACGCGAAAATGGTGGGAGGGCACCTCTCGCTGGCGATGGAGCCGCCGGTCGCCGAACCGATCGGCCGCGAGGGCCTGTTGAACGTGCGCGACTTCGTCATCAAGGGCGAGAGCCAGCTTGATCGGGTCGCTGGCGGAAACAGCGGGCCGGCGGGCCGCAACGGAGTGGGCTTCAGCCGCATGCGCGCGGAGTTCACCCGCAAGGGCGGCGTCTTGAGCATTCGCGAGGGCGTCGTGAAGGGCCCGGCGGTCGGCGCGACCATCGAGGGGACGATCGACTATCCCGACAACAAGGTGCGGATGAGCGGCACCTTCGTTCCGATGTACGGGCTCAACAATATTTTTGGCCAGATCCCGATCGTCGGCCTGTTTCTCGGCGGCGGCAGCAACGAGGGGCTGATCGGCGTCACCTATGAAGTCGTCGGCTCGCCCGGCCAGCCGGTGCTGCGCGTCAATCCGATCTCGGCGATGGCGCCGGGTGTGCTGCGCAAGATCTTTGAGTTCAACACCGGGCGCCAGAACAACGTGCCGGAATTTCCGTCGGCGCGCGGCGGCAACTGACGAAGCGCGATCAGTCGCGCAGGGCGCGCACGGTCAGGAACGGGATCATCCCGAGCCAGACGCTGATCAGCGCGAAGGCGATCAGCCAGTCATAGCTTTGGGTGATGTCATGGATCAGGCCGCCGCTCCATGAGCCGATCGCCGCGCCGAGGCCGCTGCCGATCGAGATGCTGCCGAAGATCGTGCCGACCCGCTTGCCGCGATAGATGGTCATCGCAGCGGCCGTGATCAGCGGCCCGCGCGAGCCGATGGTGCTGCCGAAAAATACCAGGAAGCCGACCAACAGCCACAGGCTCGGATAGTATTGGAGCAGCCACAGCATCACGAGGCCGAGGGTGGTCATCGTATAGCTGAGCAGAATGGCGCGGCGGCGGCCGATGATCGAGTCGAGCCAGCTGATCGTCAGCATTCCGATCACCAGCGCAACGCCGCTGAAGCCCCACGCGGACGCCGCCTGCAACGGCGGAAAGCCGGATTCGACGAGATAGGCGACGACCTGCACCGAGATCGCGTAGACGCCGACGGCGGTGAAGAAGAATGTCGAGAACAGTGCCCAGAAGGCATGATGCCGGATGGCGCGGCCGAGCGACCAGTGATCGCCGGCGTGCGTAGCGGGGGCGATCGTTGCATGCGCGGTGCCGACGGTCCAGCGCCGCCATGGCAGCAGCATGAGCGGGGCGATCAGGATGAGGCTGGCTGCGCCCAGGATGTGATAGGCGCCGCGCCAGTCGAAATTATCGATCAGGAGCTGGGTGAGGGGCAGCATCGTCAGGACGCCCGCGCCGGTTGCTGAATAGACCACCGCCATTGCGGTCGGCAGCCGTTTGCCGAACCAGCGGCCGAGCAGCAGCGAATGGCCGACGGTGCCGAGGCTGGCAAAGCCGAAGCCGGCGGCGATGCCGATGCAAAGCTGGAATTGCCAGAGCTCGCTGGCGAAGGCCGATACCGAGAAGCCGAAGCCGATCAGGAAAAGGCCGAGGGCATAGACCGCCAGCGGGCCGGAGCGGTCGAACAGGCGGCCGACCAACGGCGAGGCCAATCCGCTGCAGAATGCCGAGAGCGCATAGATCGAGACGACGGCAGCGCGGTCCCAGTGGAAGGTCTGGGAGATCGGCAGCAGGAAGACCGTAAAGCTTTCGAAGGCGCCGCGACCGATCAGGGCGAGCGCGAAGCAAAAGCCGAGAATGGTGATCGCGGTGGCGCCGGGGGGCGCGTTTCCCCCGCTCGACAATCGCGCCGCGGAGCCGGCCTTGACCGGCCTGTCCGGCGGCGCCGAACCCGGGCCGGAACTCGGCGCGGGTTCACAATGCTCTTGCACGCCGGCCATCCCTTGCTCGCTCTCCACGATGCGCACCGCCTCTCTAAAACTGGCGGCAATCCTGAGTTCACAGGATCAGAATCGGAAGATGCGAGCTAGGGGTTTGTGGCGTTGGTCCTATGCAGGCTTGATCAGGACGTGGCGCTTCTTGCCGAGCGACAGCTTGATCACGCCTTCGGACGACAGGTCCGCCGTGGTGATCATGGCCTTCTCGTCGGCGACGGTCACGTCGTTCACGCGCAGGCCGCCGCCCTTGATCTGACGGCGGGCTTCGCCATTGGAGGCAACGAGACCGGCGGTGACGAACAGCGCCGGCACACCGATGCCGCCTGCGAGTTCGGCCTTCGCGACTTCGACCGTGGGAAGGTTTTGCGCGATGGCGCCTTCCTCAAAAGTCTTGCGCGCGGTCTCCTCGGCCTGCAGCGCAGCCTCGCGGCCGTGCATCAGGGCGGTGGCTTCCGTCGCCAGAATCTTCTTGGCCTCGTTGATCTCCGCGCCCTCCAGCGCCGCCAGCCGAGCGATCTCGTCGAGCGGCAGGAAGGTGAACAGCTTCAGGAAGCGACCGACGTCGCCGTCCTCGGTGTTGCGCCAGAACTGCCAGTAGTCATAGACCGGCAGCATGTCGGAGTTGAGCCACACCGCGCCTGCCGCGGTCTTGCCCATCTTCGCGCCGGACGCGGTGGTCAGCAGCGGGCAGGTCAGCGCATAGAGCTGATGGGTGCCCATGCGGCGGCCGAGATCAATGCCGGTGACGATGTTGCCCCACTGGTCGGAGCCGCCCATCTGCAGGTTGCAGCCGTAGCGGCGGGCGAGTTCAACGTAGTCGTAGGACTGCAGGATCATGTAGTTGAATTCGATGAACGACAGCTCCTGCTCGCGCTCGAGCCGCATCCGCACCGAGTCCATCGTCAACATGCGGTTGATCGAGAAATGGCGGCCGATGTCGCGCAGCATCTCGATGTAGTTGAGCTTGGTCAGCCACTCCGCATTGTCCGTCATGATCGCGTCGGTCTTGCCGTCGCCGAACTTCAGGAATTTTGCGAAGGTGGTCTTGATGGTGTTCTTGTTCTCGTCGATCTGCTCATAGGTGAGCATCTTGCGAGTCTCGTCGCGGCCGGACGGATCGCCGACGCGCGTGGTGCCGCCGCCCATCAGGGTCACCGGCTTGTTGCCGGAGCGCTGCAGCCAGCTCAGCATCATGATCGAGAGAAGATGACCGACATGCAGCGACGGCGCCGTGCAGTCGTAGCCGATATACGCTCGCACCTCGGACTTCGCCGCGAGGGCATCGAGGCCCTCGGCGTCAGAAATCTGGTGGATGAAGCCGCGGCTGTGCAGCACGTTCAAAAAGTCTGATTTGTAGCTGGTCATGTCGATCTACAGGTTCCGGCCGATTGTTATTGCGGCCGTGCGAAAGGTTAAGTGTTTGGATTATAAGATGTCCGCGAGGGATACAAGACAACCCAGACCTGCACCACCCGCAGGCGGGCGCAGGACAGGGCGCATGAAGGCTATCGGCTTGATGAGCGGCACGTCACTCGACGGAGTGGATGTTGCAATGATCGACAGCGATGGCGAAAGCGTGGCCGCCTTCGGTCCAACCGGATACCGCGCATATTTGCCGCATGAGCGCGATGTGCTGCGCCAGGCGCTCGCCGAGGCAACGGCGCTCGCCGACCGTCACGCGCGGCCGGGCGTCATCGCGGACGCCGAGCGGGTGGTGACGCAGGCCCATGCGGAGGCGGTCGCCAGTTTTCTGCGCGAGCATGGGTTGAGCGCGAGGGACATCGACGTTGTCGGCTTCCACGGCCAGACCGTGCTGCACCGGCCCGAGCGGCGGCTGACGGTGCAGATCGGCGACGGCGAGGCGCTGGCGCGGGGCATCGGCATTCCGGTGGTGTATGACCTGCGCGCCGATGATATTGCCGCCGGCGGGCAGGGCGCGCCGCTGGTTCCGGTCTTCCATCGCGCGCTGGTGCACTCGGTCGATCTGCCGGGGCCAGTCGCGGTGCTTAATATCGGCGGCGTCTCCAACATCACTTATGTCGATAGCGCAAGCGATCTCATTGCCTGCGACACCGGCCCCGGCAATGCGCTGCTCGACGACTTTATGCTCGCGGCGACGGACCGCCCGTTCGACGACGGCGGCAAGCTTGCCGCCGAAGGCGCGGCTGACTTCGGCTGGATTGAGGGCGTGCTTGACCATCCGTTCTTTGGGCAGCGGCCGCCAAAATCGCTCGACCGCAACGACTTTGCCAAACTCGTCTTGCCAAAGCTGTCCGCCGCCGATGGCGCGGCGACACTGACGGCGCTGACCGCCAACGCGATCGCCGCCGTCGTGCCGCACCTGCCTGTGCCTCCGGCGAGTTGGGTGGTCGCGGGCGGCGGCGCGCGCAATGCAACGATGGTGCGCTGGCTCGCAGCAAAGCTCGCGCCCGCGCGCGTCGTGATCGCGGATGAACTAGGCTGGTCCGCGGATGCCATCGAGGCGCAGGCCTTCGCCTTCCTCGCGGTCCGCTCGAAAATGGGGCTGCCGCTGACCTATCCGGGCACGACGGGCGCGCCCGCGCCAATGACCGGCGGCCGGCTCGCCGCTTGTTGATGCACCTGCATGCAACTTGACGATTCATACAGTCGCATCTATGAAGATGCATCTGCATGAATGAGGAAGGTCCGATGCCCGCCGAAACCGTCGCGCTGTTGTTCTATTTTCTACGCAACGCGCAAAGCATCATCGACATCATTCGTCTGCGTGTCTGCGAGTGGCTTGCCAGTGGCAACGATACGCACCCTTGTTGCGGCTGTTGCTGATCCGAGCTTGCGCACGAAGGCGCGCTGAAAAAGAACTGGCCCGGCCGCGATTTTGCGCGCCGGGCCATTTTCTTTCGGTATCAATCGGCTGCTTCATCCAATTGAAGCAAGTTGTTGCCTCAGCGCACGTTCGCGAGGCGCATGTCGAGATAGCTGGTCACCGTCTCCATCAGCGGCTCGAGCTTGCCGTCGAAGAAGTGATTGGCGCCGGGGATGACCTGCTGTTCGATGACGATGCCCTTTTGCGTCTTCAGCTTCTCGACCAGCGTATTGGTGTCCTTCGCCGGGGCGACGAGATCCTTGTCGCCATGGACGATCAGGCCCGACGACGGGCAGGGCGCAAGGAAGGAGAAGTCGTAAAGGTTGGCCGGCGGCGCAATGGAGATGAAGCCTTCGACCTCGGGGCGGCGCATCAGAAGCTGCATGCCGATCCAGGCGCCGAACGAGAAGCCGGCGACCCAGCAGGCGCGCGCCTCGGGATTGATCGTCTGCGCCCAGTCGAGTGCCGAAGCGGCATCGGACAGTTCGCCGACGCCGTGATCGAACGAGCCCTGGCTGCGGCCGACGCCGCGGAAATTGAAGCGCAGCACCGAAAAACCGCGCGCAACGAATGCGTAATAGACCTGATAGACGATCTGGTGGTTCATCGTGCCGTGGAATTGCGGGTGCGGATGCAGCACCATCGCAATCGGAGCGTTTTTCTGCTTCGCCGGATGGTAGCGGCCTTCGAGGCGGCCAGCCGGGCCGGTGAAAATAACTTCAGGCATTCGAGATCCTCAGGCGTCGGCCCGCGCGCGGCGTGCCCGCAAGCGTCAGGCCGATCAGGCGTCGCAAGGCAAAGGCATGCGGCGCCGGTGAAACCTCGACGGTTCTAGCATGAGGCAAGGGGCAAAAAGCAAGCATATTGAACACTATTGGCCGCCCAGGTGGTATTGTCGCGCGGGCCGACGCGCCGAAAACGGCGGGGTTCCCGTCCGGTCACCATCCGGGATCCGTGCTATGGAGTCCGCCATAGCGCCAATGCGCGCAACAGCAAGAGGCAATCCGTGATCAGCAAATCAGATCGCGCCTATCTCGATTGGAACGCGACAACGCCGCTGCGCCCTGAGGCGCGCAGCGCGATGATGGCCGCGTTCGACGTGATCGGGAATCCGTCGTCGGTCCACGCGGGCGGCCGCGAGGCGCGTGGCGTCATCGAGGGTGCGCGGACGATCGTTGCCGCGGCGACCGGCGCCGAAGCTCGCAATGTCGTATTCACCGCCGGAGGAACCGAGGCCAACGCCATCGCCCTGTCGCCCGGTCTGCGTCATGGGCCGGAGCGGCCGGTCGAGCACCTCGTCGTTTCGGCGATCGAGCACTCCTCTGTGCTCGAAGGCGGGCGGTTTGCACCTGCTGCGATTTCGATCGCTCCGGTGACATCGGAAGGTGTGGTGGATCTGGTGGCATTGCGCGATCTGCTCGCCGCGCTGCCGCCGTCGCTGGTGTCGGTGATGCTCGCCAACAACGAGACCGGCGCAATCCAGCCGATCGCCAAGGTCGCCGAACTGGTGCGCGAATTCGGCGGCGTTTTGCATGTCGACGCGGTGCAGGCGTTCGGGAAAATCCCTCTTAATATCAAAGAGTTGCACTGCGATCTTCTCACTATTTCCGCACACAAGCTCGGTGGCCCGAAGGGCGTCGGCGCGCTGGTGCTGGGTGACAAGATCGAGGGCGTCGAAGCGCTGGTGAAGGGCGGTGGCCAGGAGCGCGGCCGCCGCGCCGGAACCGAGAATGTGATCGGGATCGCCGGCTTCGGCGCAGCGGCCGAGGCCGCCATGCGGGACCTCGCCAACTTCGCAGCAAGGACCGTTGATTTGCGTAACCGGCTGGAATCAGGTCTGAAGGAGGTGCCCGGTGTTGTGGTGTTCTCCGAAACGTTGCCGCGCCTGCCAAACACGACGATGTTTGCGGCCCCGGGGTTAAGGGCGGAAACCGCTGTCATTGCCTTCGATCTCGAGGGCGTCGCAGTGTCGTCAGGTTCGGCCTGTTCCTCCGGCAAGGTGAAGGCTTCCCGCGTGCTGACCGCGATGGGGGCGCCGGAAGAGCTGGCACGGGCGGGCGTCCGTCTCAGCCTGGGCTGGGAAACCGAGGCGAAACATATCGATTTGTGCCTGAAGGCCTTTAAAAAGCTGGCAAAATCACTATCTAGGTCAGACGATAGGGCTTTAGGCTGACAGATCTGACGGGCGGTCTTGAACCGTTCTAAAAATGCGTGCTTTTCAGGGCATAATGCCTTAAGGTTTGCGTCGTTGATCCACCGCGGTCCTTGAAACCGCGAGCGGAGGTTTAAATGGTAGCCGTACAAGAGACGGTCGATCAGGTTCGCCAGATCGACGTTGATCAATATCGCTATGGATTCGAGACCATTATCGAATCCGAAAAGGCCCCCAAGGGGCTTGACGAAAGCACGATCCGCTTCATCTCCGAAAAGAAGAACGAACCGGCCTGGATGCTCGAGTGGCGTCTGGAAGCGTTCCGACGTTGGCTGACGATGAAGGAGCCGGATTGGTCGCGGGTGAAGTACCCGAAGATCGATTATCAGGATCTCCACTACTACGCTGCACCCAAGCAGAAGCCGGGGCTGAACTCGCTCGACGAAGTCGATCCCGAGATTTTGCGCACCTATGAGAAGCTGGGCATTCCGCTGCGCGAGCAGGAGATGCTGGCGGGCGTTGTTCGCCCGGAAGGCGAGCGCCGGGTGGCGGTGGACGCGGTGTTCGATTCCGTTTCGGTCGCGACCACTTTCCAGGCCGAGCTGAAAAAGTCCGGCGTGATCTTCATGCCGATCTCGGAAGCGATCCGCGAGTATCCCGATCTCGTCCGCAAATATCTCGGCACCGTGGTGCCGACCTCGGACAACTATTTTGCCACGCTGAACTCCGCCGTGTTCTCGGACGGTTCGTTCGTCTACATCCCGCCGGGCGTCCGCTGCCCGATGGAGCTGTCGACCTACTTCCGCATCAACGAGCGCGACACCGGACAGTTCGAGCGCACGCTGATCATCGCCGACAAGGGCTCCTATGTGAGCTATCTCGAAGGCTGCACCGCGCCGATGCGCGACGAGAACCAGCTTCACGCCGCGGTGGTCGAGCTGATCGCGCTCGACGACGCCGAGATCAAGTATTCGACGGTGCAGAACTGGTATCCGGGCAACTCGGAAGGCCAGGGCGGCATCTACAATTTCGTCACCAAGCGTGGCGACTGCCGCGGCCGCAACTCGAAGATTTCGTGGACGCAGGTCGAGACCGGCTCGGCGATCACCTGGAAATATCCGAGCTGCATCCTGCGCGGCGACAATTCGAGCGGCGAATTCTACTCGATCGCCATCTCGAACGGCTATCAGCAGGTCGATTCCGGCACCAAGATGATCCACCTCGGCAAGAACACGACCAGCCGGATCATCGCCAAGGGCATTGCCGCCGGCCGTTCGGACAGCACCTATCGTGGCCTCGTCAGCACGCACCGCAAGGCGGAAGGCGCGCGCAACTTCACCGCCTGTGACTCGCTTTTGATCGGCGACACCTGCGGCGCGCACACGATCCCCTACATCGAAGCGAAGAACTCGACGTCGGTGATCGAGCACGAGGCGACGACGTCGAAGATTTCCGAGGACATGCTGTTCTACTGCGTCCAGCGCGGTCTGTCGGAGGAAGAAGCGGTAGCGCTTGTGGTCAACGGCTTCGTCCGTGACGTGTTGCAGCAGCTGCCAATGGAATTTGCGGTCGAGGCCCAGAAGCTGATCTCGATCTCGCTGGAAGGAAGTGTCGGATGAGCCCGTTGCTCGAAGTCAGAGATCTTAAGGTTCGCGTCGAAGAGCGTGAGATTCTTCACGGGCTGTCGCTCACGGTCAATGCGGGTGAGGTTCATGCCATCATGGGCCCGAACGGCTCGGGCAAGTCCACCCTCAGCCATGTCATCGCCGGCAAGCCGGACTATGAAGTGACCGCCGGCGAAATTCTGTTCAAGGGCGAGGACCTGCTCGCGATGGAGCCGGACGAGCGCGCCGCCAAGGGCGTGTTCCTCGCGTTTCAGTATCCGGTCGAGATTCCGGGCGTCGCCACGATGACGTTTTTGCGCACAGCGCTCAACGCGCAGCGCAAGGCGCGCGGCGAGGAAGAGATGTCGACGCCTGACTTCCTCAAGAAAGTTCGCGAGGTCTCGGCCCGCCTGAACATTCCGCAGGACATGCTCAAGCGCGGCGTCAACGTCGGCTTCTCCGGCGGCGAGAAGAAGCGCAACGAGGTGCTTCAGATGGCGCTGTTCGAGCCGAGCCTCTGCGTCCTCGACGAGATGGACTCCGGCCTCGACATCGACGCGCTGCGGATCGCCGCTGACGGCGTCAACCAGCTTCGCGATCAGGGCCGCGCCATGGTGGTGATCACGCACTATCAGCGGCTCCTCAATTACATCGTGCCGGATTTCGTTCACGTCATGTCGCGCGGACGCATCGTGACGAGCGGCGGCAAGGAACTGGCGCTGGAGCTGGAAGAGACCGGATACGCGCAGTACGAAGAAGCCGCGGCCTGAATGACGGCTTTGGCCCAGACGGGTGCAGATATGAATGTTGCAGTAGCTAGAAGTGACCTTGGCGATGTCGCTGGCGCCTTAGCGGGCGTAAGCGCGCGTCTGCCGGGTGACGGCAAGGTCAAGGACATCCGCAAGCATGCCTTTGATGCCTTTGAAACCGCCGGCATTCCTCACCGGCGGATCGAAGACTGGAAGTACACCGATCTTCGCACGCTGATGCCAAGCGTCGCGCCGCTCGCGGACGCGCCTGATCAGGCGGCGATCGGCCGCGCGGAAGCGGCGATCGCGGCGCGCGCCGTTGACGGTTTCCGCAAGCTGGTTCTGGTCGACGGCGCGTTCGTGCCGCAGCTTTCCGATCTCGGCAAGCTGGAGGCCGGCCTGACCATCCGCGCCCTGCGCGATGTTCTGGACGATGCCGGCGCGCCGCACGACACGTTGCTGGACACCAGCGCGATGTCGAATGCGATGAGCGACCTCAACACCGCCCTGATGACGGATGGCGTGGTCATCGACGTCGCGGCGAATGCCGAACTGACCGAAGGCCTCCACATCTTGCATGTGGCGACCGGCGCGGGTGCCGCGGCGATTGTCACGCGCTCGCAGCTTCGTCTCGGCCGCCATGCCAAGGCGATGCTGGTCGAAAGCTTTTATGCCGCCGAAGGCGCGGGCGCCTATCAGAACCACGACGCCGTGATGCTGACGGTCGGCGAGGGCGCGCAGCTCGAGCACATCCGCTTCATGGATGACGGCCGCGAGGCGGTGAACATCACCTCCGGTTACGTTACGCTCGGCCGCAACGCCCGCCTCAACACCTTCAACCTGACCACCGGCGCCTCGGTCAGCCGCTACCAGCTCGCGATCACTTTTGCGGACCAGGGCGGTGAGCTGACGACCAACGGCGTCAATCTGCTGAAGGGACGCCAGCACGGCGACACGACCTTCACGGTCGATCATGCCGTGCCCCATTGCACCAGCCGCGAAACGTTCCGCGCTGTGCTGGACGGGCAGTCCCGCTCGGTGTTCCAGGGCTGCATCGTGGTGCGCCCGGATGCCCAGAAGACCGACGGCAAGATGATGTCGCGGACGATTTTGCTGTCCGACGAGGCGGTGGTCGACAACAAGCCGGAGCTCGAGATCTTCGCCGACGACGTGACCTGCGGTCACGGCGCCACCATCGGCGCGCTCGACGAAGCGTTGCTGTTCTATCTTCGCGCGCGCGGGTTGCCGGAGAAGGAAGCGCAGGCGGTTCTCATTCAGGCCTTTGTCGGCGAGATGATCGAGACGATTGCCGACGAACGTCTGCGCGATATCGCAATCGCCGAAACCGAGCGCTGGCTCGCGGCGCGGGGTTGACCATGCACCCCGCGGTCGCCAACGGTTCTTATGATGTCGCCCGCATCCGGGAAGATTTTCCCGCGCTGGCGCTGCAGGTCTACGGCAAGCCGCTGGTGTATCTCGACAACGGCGCATCGGCGCAGAAGCCGAAAGCCGTTCTCGACCGCATGATGACGGTGTATACGAGCGAATATGCCAACGTGCACCGCGGCCTTCACTACCTCGCCAATGCGGCGACGGAAGCCTATGAAGGCGCGCGCAGCAAGGTGGCGCAGTTCGTCAACGCCAGGCAGAACGAAGAGATTATCTTCACCCGCAACGCGACCGAGGCGATCAATCTGGTCGCCTCGTCATGGGGTGCTGACAACATCAAGCCCGGCGACGAGATCGTGCTCTCGATTCTTGAGCACCACTCCAACATCGTGCCGTGGCATTTTCTGCGCGAGCGCCAGGGCGCGGTGATCAAGTGGGCGCCGGTCGACGACGACGGCAACTTCTTGCTCGACGCGTTCGAGAAACTCTTGACGCCGAAGACCAAGCTCGTCGCCATCACGCAGATGTCGAACGTGCTCGGCACGGTCGTGCCGGTCAAGGATGTGGTGCGGCTCGCCAAGGCGCGCGGCATCACGGTGCTGGTCGATGGCAGCCAGTCGATCGTCCATACCGACATCGATGTCCAGGATATCGACTGCGACTTCTTCGTGTTCACCGGGCACAAGCTCTATGGCCCGACGGCGATCGGCGTGCTCTACGGCAAATACGACCAGCTCGCGCGGATGCGCCCCTATATGGGCGGCGGCGAGATGATCAAGGACGTCGAGCAGGACCGCGTCACCTATGGCGATCCGCCGTACAAGTTCGAGGCCGGCACGCCGGCCATCGTGCAGGCTGTCGGTCTCGGCGCGGCGATCGATTATGTGCAGTCGATCGGCAAGGCGCGCATCGCCGCGCATGAGCACGAGCTGCTCGACTATGCGCTCGGCCGTCTCGGCGAACTCAACTCGATCCGCGTTTTCGGCAGCCCGCGCGAGCGTGGCCCGCTGATCTCCTTCGAGATGAAAGGCGCGCATCCGCACGACGTCGCGACCATCATCGATCGCTCCGGCGTTGCCGTGCGCGCTGGAACTCACTGCGCCATGCCGCTTCTGGAGCGTTTCCACGTTACGGCCACGTGCCGCGCGTCATTTGCGATGTATAATACGCGGGCAGAGGTCGATGCCCTCGTCGAAGCCCTTATCAAGGCACAGGACATGTTTTCATGACCGAGAACGACACCAAGACGGCGGAGGCCGCCGTCGAGACGCAAGTGAATGGATCGGCGCTGCCGCCGGAAGAAACCGAGCGTCTCGGCGCCGAGATCGTCGCCGCGCTCAAGACCGTCTTCGATCCGGAAATTCCTTCGGACATCTACGAGCTTGGTCTGATCTACCGGGTCGATCTCAAAGATGATCGGTCGGTCGACATCGACATGACCCTGACGACGCCGAACTGTCCTGCCGCGGGCGAGCTGCCCACCATGGTCGAGAATGCCGTCGCCAGCGTTCCCGGCATTGGCGTCGTGAATGTCAACGTCATCTGGGATCCACCGTGGTCGCCGGACCGCATGTCCGACGAAGCGCGTCTCGTTCTCAACATGTGGTGATCGCCGCTGAGGCGAAGCCACCTGAAAGAGATGCGGGATCAGGCCGGGATTGAACGGCGGAGGGAAGTCACCACATGTCAGAGATGAGCGCACCTTCTGTGAATCAGGCACCGGTCAAGCCGAAGCGTCCCCGTCCGCAGGTCATGCGCCTGACGGAGGCGGCGGCTGATCGCATCCGCGAACTGTCTGGGCGCGCGGACTCCGAGATTGTCGGCTTGCGCGTCGGTGTGAAGAACGGCGGCTGTGCCGGCATGTCTTATACCGTCGAGTATGCGCACGATATCCGTCCCACCGATGAGGTGGTCGAGGACAAGGGCGTGCGCATTCTGGTCGATCCCAAGGCGGTGCTGTTTCTGCTCGGCACCGAGATGGACTACAAGACCACGAAAATGTCGGCGGAATTCGTCTTCAACAATCCGAACCAGACCGGCGCATGCGGCTGCGGAGAGTCGGTGCAGCTCACGCGCGCCAAGCTCGACGACGAGTAACCCCGAACATCAAGCGTTGCCTGCGCGGCACAAAAAAAGACCGCCCAAAAGGGCGGTCATTTTTTTGGCCTTGAGCTTTGGGTGAACTACGTCAGGCGATGTGCATCCGGCACTCCGAAGAATATTCCGGATCGGCTTCGCATACCACGCGATTGCGGCCGTTGCGCTTGGCGGCATAAAGGCAGTCGTCGGCGCGTTCGATCAGGGACTGCATGTCGTCGCCGGGATGAAGCATGGCGACGCCGACGGAGATCGTGATGCGGCCCAGGATTTCGCCGGTCGACTTTTTCTTCAGCTCCTTCGACATCACCGCCCGGCGGATGTGATCTGCCACGGTGAGGGCAGGCCGCAAGGTGGTGTTCGGCAGAATTACCGCGAACTCCTCGCCGCCGTAACGCGCCGCGATGTCCTGGCCCTTCAGGTTCTGGCGCAGCGTCATCGAGACGAGGCGAAGAACCTGATCGCCCGTGAGGTGGCCATAGTTGTCGTTGAAGGACTTGAAGTAGTCGATGTCGCACATCAGGAGCGACAGCGGCTCGTTCGCGGTGTGCGCGCGTGGGATGGCTTCCTTGAGCGAGCGATCGAGAAACTTTCGATTGCCGAGCCCGGTGAGCTGGTCGGTGAGGCTTTCGGCCTGAATGGCCTGCAGGTTTTCCTGCAGCTTCTTGATCTCGGCTTCGGATGCAAGAAGGCGCGCCTCGAGCGTCTGCCCGCTGGCCTGCATGTCCTTGGTGGCGGCCGCCAGCGCATTGATGACGGCGCGAACCGCTGGTGGATCGCTCGCGGCATTGAGCTGGTCGAGCGCGCCGGAAAGCCGGCGGTTGAAGCTCTCGGTCATGCCGAGGGCATCGCCGACCAGCGTCATCGCATCGCCGATTTCGCTGACGACGCGGTTGCCCACTTCGTCAATGCGCTCGGTGGTGCGTGACTGCGAGAGGTAGGTTTCGTGGAGTTGTTCGAGATCGGCTTCGGTGAGATGTCCGTTGCAACGGAGGGTCTCGGTCACGATCTTGTTGAACGCGGGATTGTTCCCCGTCGCGAACAAGTGCCAGATCTCGTAGTTTCGCGGAATGGCAAGGTGGCGATGAGCCTTGATCTGGCCGATCGCTACCTCGGAAAAGGCCAAAGACCGCTCGTATTCGTCCAGAATGCCAAGCATATCTTAGTCCCCGATTATCAGGTGAGCCTGATCGTTTCGTTTCTAATATGAGGAAAAGTATCCTCTTATCTTAGGGGAACTCGATAAACAGGGAGTAAAGAAATGCGGGCGGGCGGCGAATTAGCCGCGCGCCGGGATCGGCCGAAGCAGGAATGCCGGAAGGTGGGAGTGGTCGGCCGGCTCGGACGCCGCGGCCGCGGGGCGCTTCGGCGGCGTAAAGGCGCGACCAATCGACGGCGGCAGTTCGCGACCGTGATCGCGCTCGCGGGATTTTGGCGCTTGCGCCGGTGCGGCGGCGGCAGGGGCAGGGGCAGGCTTACGGCCGTTACGGCCATTGCTCGCGCGCTGCGAGTCGCGCCGCGACTTGCGGCCGTTATGCGCGGGCGCAGCGGCGTCGTGCGCTACGTCGGCGCTGGCCTCGGCTTCGGCTTCGGCCTCAAAATTCTCGGCGCGGGGAATGGCCTGGCCGATCAGCTTCTCGATCGCCACGAGCGATTTCGTTTCCGCAGGGCTGACGATGGTCACGGCGGTGCCGAGACGTCCCGCACGGCCGGTGCGACCAATCCGGTGAACGTAGTCGTCGGGGTGGTGCGGAACGTCGAAATTGAAGACGTGGCTGACCTCGGGAATGTCGAGGCCGCGCGCGGCAACGTCGGAGGCGACGAGCAGCGGCGTCTCGCCGGAGCGGAAGGCCTCCAGCGCCGCCATGCGGGCGGTCTGGTCCATGTCGCCGTGCAAGGCGCAGGCGCTGAAGCCGTGGCGCTGCAGCGAGCGGAGCAGCGTCGCCACGTCACGCTTGCGGTTGCAGAAGATAATCGCGTTGTGGAGGTTTTCTGCCCCCTTCAGGAGGCGGCGAAGGGTCTTGCGCTTCTCGTGCGGCTCGCGCCCGGTCGGGACCTGTGACTGGGTAACCGTGACGGCAGTCGAGGCGGGACGGGAGACTTCGACCTTTTCCGGGTTGTGCAGGAAGGCCTCGGTCACACGGCGAATTTCGGGGGGCATGGTCGCCGTGAAGAACAGCGTCTGCCGGGTGAAGGGAACCAGCTTGCAGATGCGCTCGATGTCGGGGATGAAGCCCATGTCGAGCATCCGATCCGCCTCGTCGATGATCAGCATCTCGACGCCGGTCAACAGCAGGCCGCCGCGTTCGGTATGGTCGAGCAGGCGGCCTGGGGTCGCGATCAGGACATCGACGCCGCGCGTCAGTTTGATGTCCTGGTTGCCGAAGGAGACGCCGCCGATCAGGAGGGCGACATTCAGCTTCTGGCCGGCGCCGTATTTTTCAAAACTTTCGGCGACCTGCGCGGCGAGCTCGCGCGTCGGTTCCAGAATGAGCGTTCGCGGCATCCGGGCGCGGGCGCGGCCCTTTTCCAGAAGCGTCAGCATCGGCAGCACGAAGGCGGCCGTCTTGCCGGTTCCGGTCTGGGCGATCCCTAGCACGTCCTTTCGTGCGAGGACGTGCGGGATGGCTTGTTCCTGGATGGGTGTGGGGGTGGTATACCCGGCAGCCTGAACGGCTGCGGTTACCTTGTCGGACAGGCCGAGATCAGAAAAGGACATTAAGCCTCTGTGCGAAGCCGCCGTCTGGCTCTCGGAAAAAATCTGTTGCGCTCTACCCCGGAACGGCACGCTCTAAAGCACGGGGATCGCAGAGACGCTCACAGGCGGCAATCAGGGCATCGCTCCTCGACACCAAGCCGCGTTGCAGCGAAACATAGGCCTGAAACCGCCAAAGTCAATGGACTCGGCGTGGCGAGGCCTGAAAAACAGCATATTTTTATGTTTTGCTGTGCCCGTTCGGCCGGTTCGGTTCGCCCGCCCAAAACGTTAGCCTGCGATGTTCCGGGAAGGCTTCGATGGCAGAGCACCCAGCATTCGCGCAGTCGTCAGGCCCCGACGGTCCCGGCGCGCCGGGAACAAAAACCCTTTCGGTTCAATGCTGCATCGTCGGCGGCGGGCCGGCCGGCATGATGCTTGGCTACCTTCTGGGGCGGGCCGGGCTGGCCACCGTTGTGCTGGAAAAGCACGCCGATTTTTTGCGCGACTTTCGCGGCGACACCGTCCACCCCTCGACGCTTCTGGTGATGGAAGAGCTGGGCCTGATCGACGGCTTTTTGCAGCGCCCGCATCAGAAACTGCGTCAGTTGTCCGGGCAGTTCGGCGACACCACAGTGCGAATCGGCGACTTTTCCCAACTGCCGATGCCGTACCCGTTCATCGCTCTCATGCCGCAGTGGGATTTCCTGAATTTCCTCAGTGAGCGCGCGAAGCGGTATCCGAACCTTTCGATCCTGATGAGTACCGAGGCACGCGACCTCAAATGGGCGGGGGACAAGGTCACCGGGGTCATCGCGCAGGGCAGGGATGGCCGCCTCGATATTTCCGCCAACCTGACGGTCGCGTGCGACGGCCGGCATTCGACCTTGCGTGAGCGCGCCGGGCTCGAGGTCGAGGAAGTCGGCGTGCCGATCGACGTCCTGTGGTTTCGGATGACGAAGAGCGGGGACGATCTCGAGCCGGTGCTGGCAAGAATCCGCGCCGGGAAAATGATGGTGACGCTGGATCGCGGCGACTACTGGCAGTGCGCCTATGTGATCCCCAAGGGCGGGTTCGAGCGGGTCAAGGCGCAGAGACTGCCGGCGTTCTGGGCCGCGATCGCGAGCATGAACCCGCTGTTCGCCAACGTCCGCGACGACGTCAAAGACTGGGACGATGTCAAGCTGCTCACCGTCAAGATCGATCGGCTCAAGCACTGGAGCCGGCCGGGCTTGCTCTGCATCGGCGATGCGGCCCATGCGATGTCGCCGATCGGCGGGGTGGGCGTCAATCTCGCCGTGCAGGACGCGGTCGCGACGGCAAACCTTTTGGCGGACACTCTGACGAAGGGCCCCCCGACGGAGGCGGAGCTGAACGCGGTTCAGCGGCGGCGGATGCTGCCGACGCGCCTCACCCAGGCGATACAGGTGCAGATGCAGAATCGCCTGATCAAGCCCGCGCTCGAAGGGACGGGGGACGAAATCAGTCCGCCATGGCCGATCCGCCTCGTCAGCGCCTTTCCGATTCTTCAGGGATTGGCGGCACGCCTCGTCGGCGGCGGCGTGCGTCCCGAACACGTGCATTCGCGGAATGCCCACGCGACCGCGGGTTAATCGCGCGACCGAAAGTCTCGCGATCCCCGTGGCTCAGACGTCGATCAGATCTTCGCTGGCGAACTCTGCCCGCTCGGAAATGAAGGCGAAGCGCGCCTCGGCCTTGGTGCCCATCAGCCGCTCGACGCTGTCGGACGTGCTTTCCCGGTCTTCCGGCATCAGCACCACCTTGAGCAGGGTGCGCTTGGCCGGGTCCATCGTCGTTTCCTTGAGCTGCGCCGGCATCATCTCGCCGAGGCCCTTGAAGCGGCCGACGTCGACATTGGCGTTGGCGCGGAATTCGCTCTTGAGCAACTCGTTCTTGTGCTCGTCGTCTCGGGCATAGACCGTCTTGCTGCCGTGCGTGAGCCGGTAGAGCGGCGGCGCGGCGAGAAACAGGTGGCCGTTCTCGATCAGGCGCGGCGTCTGCCGGTAGAAGAAGGTGATCAGCAGCGACGCGATGTGGGCGCCGTCGACGTCGGCGTCGGTCATGATGATGATCCGCGAATAGCGCAGGTCCTCATCGCGGTAGTTCGCGCCGGTGCCGCAGCCGATCGCCTGGATGAGATCGGTGAGCTGTTGGTTGGCGGCAAGCTTGTCGCGGGTCGCGGAGGCGACGTTCAAAATTTTGCCGCGCAGCGGCAGGATCGCCTGCGTCTTGCGGTCGCGCGCCTGCTTGGCGCTGCCGCCTGCCGAGTCGCCCTCGACGATGAAAAGTTCGGAGCCATCGGCCGCGGTGTTGGTGCAGTCGGCAAGCTTGCCGGGGAGGCGCAACTTGCGCACCGCGGTCTTGCGGGCGACTTCCTTTTCCTGCTTGCGGCGCAGCCGCTCGTCGGCGCGCTCGATGACATATTCGAGCAGCTTGTTGGCCTGCGCCGGATTGGCCGACAGCCAGTGGTCGAACGGATCCTTGATCGCCTGCTCGACGATGCGCTGGGCTTCGGCGGTCGCCAGGCGATCCTTGGTCTGGCCCTGGAATTCCGGCTCGCGGACGAAGACCGACAGCATCACGGCGGCGCTGGTCATGACGTCTTCGGCGGTGATCGAGGCGGCGCGCTTGCCCATGCCGACGCGCTCGGCGTGATCCTTGAGGCCGCGCGACAGCGCGCTGCGCATGCCGCTTTCATGCGTGCCGCCGTCCGGCGTCGGCACCGTGTTGCAGTAGGACATCAGGAAGCCGTCGGCATCCGGCGACCAGGCGACAGCCCATTCGCAGCCGCCATGACCGCCCGTGCGGCCGGACTTGCCGGCAAAGATGTCGGGGTGGACCAGCGCGTGCTTGCCGATGGTCGAGCTGAGATAGTCCTTGAGCCCGCCCGGAAAATGGAATTTGGCCTCCGGCGACACATTGTCGATGCCGTGAAGCAATTCCGGCGCGCAGCGCCAACGGATTTCCACGCCGCCGAAGAGATAGGCCTTCGAGCGCGCCATCTTGAACAGGCGCTGCGGCCGGAAGGCGGCCTTGGCGCCAAAAATCTCGGTGTCGGGCTTGAAGCGGATGCGGGTGCCGCGCCGGTTGTTGACGCGGCCGAGCTCTTCGAGCTTGGACTTCGGGTGGCCGCGCTCGAATACCATGCGGTAGAGCTGCTGCCCGCGCGCGACCTCGACCTCGAGGCGCGAGGAGAGGGCGTTGACCACCGACACGCCGACGCCGTGCAGACCGCCGGATGTCTCGTAGACCTTGGAGTCGAATTTTCCGCCGGCGTGCAGCGTGCACATGATGACTTCGAGCGCCGACTTCTTCGGCGTCCGCGGATGCGGATCGACCGGAATGCCGCGCCCGTTGTCGGTGACCGCGAGGAAGCCGTCCGCCGACAGTTCGACCTCGATGAAGGTCGCATGGCCCGCCAGCGCCTCGTCCATCGAGTTGTCGATCACCTCGGCGAAGAGATGGTGCAGGGCCTTCTCGTCGGTTCCGCCGATATACATGCCGGGGCGACGGCGCACCGGTTCCAGCCCCTCCAGAACCTCGATGTCCTGGGCGGTGTAGCTGGCTTCGGCGCCGGTTTCGCGCGGAGCGGGCGTTTTAGCCGCACTCGCACGCGCTGGGGCGGCGCCGCCGAAAAGGTCGGTTCCGGTCTGTTTCTTAGGCTTATTCAATGGCTTAGTCATGCTTCTTGATAGTTGTGATGCGGTTACGCATCGGCGCGAATCAGACCGCCGACTATCTCATGGATAGCGCGGGGATTGTGGCAGCTTGAAGCGACTGCGCTCGGGAAGGCGGTCGAGCCGCGCGGCGTCGGGAATGTCAGAGCCGGGAATAGCGGAAAACAAGGGTAACGAAAAGCACCATCGCGGCGATCATGATCAGCGAGCCGGCGATTGCCACGATCTCGTAGCTGGGGCCGCCCGCCTGGATCGCGGCAACGCCGCACGGCAGAACGATGGCCCCGGCAATATGGAGACCCGCCTGCCACTTCGCCATGGCGTCGGCTCCGGCGCTCTTGAATACGTGATAATACAGACCGGCGACAAACATCAGCACGCCGCCGAGCAGATTGAAGTGCGCGTGCGCGGAGGCGTAATTGAAGCTCTGGGTGATGCCCATCACGACGCCGGCGCACATTCCGATCAGCAGAAAAACGACGCTGGTACGCATGAGGAGAGGTGCAATCATGGTGATCTCTTCCGGTTGCTGGCAATGAATGTCGTGTAAAACAGGAGGAGGGTATCGTCGTCAGATGCCCACAATGCTCGACTATGAACCGCTCGATGCTAGTTCTGGGGCTGTTGCCGTCCACCGACCGGTTTGCAGTTGTGGACGTTATCCCATCAACTGAATGTTATTTTTCAATTCCTCGCAGGACGCGAAGCAAAGGCGGCTCGAATGGATGAATGGATGCGCCCGGTGATCGACTTCGTCCGGGATCACCATGTTTGGGCTGCGCCGATCGTGTTCGTTCTCGCCTTCGGTGAATCGCTTGCATTCATTTCGCTCTTCGTGCCGGCGTGGGGCGCACTTGTCGCTATCGGTATGATGGTGAGCGTGTCGGAAATCAGTTTCTGGCCGGTGTGGCTTGCGGGTGCCATCGGCGCCGGGCTGGGAGATTGGGTGTCGTATTGGGTCGGGCATAGGTTCAAGCACAACATCTACGACATGTGGCCGCTCTACAAATATCCCCACCTGGTCAAGCAGGCGGAGAAGTTCGTCAGCTACTGGGGTGTGGTCGGCATTTTCATCGGCCGCTTTTCGGGCCCGCTGCGTGCGACGGTTCCACTCGTTGCGGGAATTTTCGAGATGCCTTATCTAAAATTCCAATTGGCGAATTTCTCATCGGCCTTTGTCTGGTCGGCGATGCTGCTGCTGTTCGGCGACAGCATCACGAAGATCGGCAGCCTGATTTGGGGCGGTTGATCCGGCTGGGGGGTACGGGCGGCTCGACAATGGAGACTCTCATGGACGTAACGCGACGACAGACACTGGTCGGCGCCACAGCACTGGCGGCAGCGCCGCTGGTGGGAGTTGCGTCGTCAACGGCAATGGCAATGACAGACAAAACAACATCAATCGACAAGCAGGCGCCCAGCTTCTATCGCTACAACGTGGGCCAGATCATCGTGACGGTGGTCTCCGACGGCGCAAATACCTTCCCGCTGCAGGAAGGGTTTGTGGTCAACACGCCGGTGGAGAACGTCCGCAAGGCGCTCACCGACGCATTCCGCCCCGCCGATACGATGACGATCTCGTTCGGACCGCTGGCGATCAAGACCGGCGGCAAGCTGGTCGTGGTCGACACCGGCATGGGCGAGGGCGCTTTCGCGAGCAGCGAGGGTGCGGTCGGCCAGTTCAACACCAACTTCGCGGCGGCCGGCTTCGACCCGAAGGACGTTTCGACGGTGGTGATTTCGCATTTCCACGGCGATCACATCAACGGCCTTTTGCGCGCTGACGGCAGCCCGGCTTTCCCCAACGCGGAAATTCTGGTGCCGGAAGTCGAGTGGAAGTTCTTCATGAGCGACGAGGAGATGGCGCGAGCCAACACCGAGCGCATGAAGACCGTGTTCGGCAACGCCCGCCGGGTGTTCGACCAGGGCCTGAAGCGCAAGATCACGCCCTATGCCTGGGACAAGGAAGTCGTGCCGGGCCTGCAAAGCATCAGCGCACCGGGGCACACCCCGGGCCACACCTCGTTCGTCCTGTCATCCGGTTCGGACAAGGTCTTCATCCAGTCCGACGTCACCAACGATCCCGACCTGTTCGTCCGCAATCCGGGCTGGCATGCAGGCTTCGATCAGGACCCGGAGCTGGCCGAGAAGACCCGCCGCAGGGTCTACGAGATGCTGGTGAGCGAGCGCATGAAGGTGCAGGGCTTCCACTATCCGTTCCCCGGCGTCGGCCATATCGAGAAGGACGGCGCCGGCTACCGCCTGGTTCCGGTCCAGTGGTCGCCCAACCTCTGATCAGCGCGATCCGCCGGACGCGGTCACACGATTGCTTGACCCGTCCGGCGGGCGCGATTATATCGCGCGCATGATCAGCATTCTGACCATATCGACCATCCGCCGTCGCCGCATCCCCGCGGCGTGGGTGGTCGATCGCGTTTAAGATCATTACCTTTGCCGCCGACATCGGTCCGCGGCATTTTCTTTCTCCCAGCAGCGGTTCGATTGAGGCGGCGCAAGTCCTGCAACGGGCGTATCTTGCGCCGGCGAAGGTCGGCCGACCTTTTTTGATGAAAGAAACTGCGCGATGAGCACGAAAAGCAAGATCGGAATTTTGGGCGCGTCCGGCTACACCGGAGCTGAATTGGTGCGGCTTCTCCTGCGTCATCCGCGCGTGGAGATCGCAGTGCTCACCGCCGACCGCAGGGCCGGGCAGCAGATGGGCGAAGTCTTCCCCCAGTTTGCGCCCTATGACCTGCCAACCCTGCAGTCGATCGACGCGATCGACTGGGCGACGGCGGGGCTCGACCTCGTGTTCTGCGCGCTGCCCCACGCCACCACGCAGAAGGTGCTGAGCGAGCTTTTGGCAAAGGCGCCGAAGACCAAGATCGTCGACCTGTCGGCCGACTTCCGGCTTTCGGACCCGGCGGCCTATGCCAAATGGTACGGCCACGAGCACCAGGCGCTCGAGCTGCAGAAGGAAGCCGTCTACGGCCTAGTCGAGATGTACCGGGACGATATCAGCAAGGCGCGGCTGGTCGCCAATCCGGGTTGCTATACGACCTGCGCGCAGCTGCCGCTGACGCCGCTGATCAAGGCCAAGGCGATCGAGACGAACGGCATCGTCATCGATGCGAAATCCGGCGTCACCGGCGCCGGCCGTTCGGCCAAGGAGGAGATGCTGTTCTGCGAAGTCTCGGACGGCTTCAACGCCTATGGCGTCGGCAAGCACCGTCACATGGCAGAGCTCGATCAGGAGTTTTCCAAGGCCGCGGGCCACGAGGTTGTCGTGTCCTTCACGCCCCATCTCCTGCCGATGAACCGCGGCATTCTCTCCACGATCTACGTGCAGGGCACCGCCGGCAAGTCGGCCGAGGATCTGCACGGCATTCTCGCCAAGCACTATGCCGGCGAGCCGTTCGTCCATGTGCTGCCGTTCGGCAAGACGCCGCACACCCGGCATGTCCGTGGCTCGAACATGACGCTGATCGGCGTTGCCGCCGACCGGATCGCAGGCCGGGCGATCATCGTTTCGACGCTCGACAATCTCGTGAAGGGCGCATCGGGGCAGGCGGTGCAGAACATGAACATCGTGCTCGGCTTCCCCGAGACGACCGGCATTGATCAGCCTGCCATGTTCCCCTGATCAAGGGCTGCCATCACCGGCAAACGACGTGCGCGGAATTTTTTCGCGCACGTTTTTTTTTGTGAGCAGCAAGAGGATGACGGCGGCTAGACCAGCCCTAAAATCACGACGGCGAGGATCGCCTGTGCGACGAAACCGGCGACGAAGGCGAGCGTCCGCAGGACCGGAATGCCCATTGTGTACACAACCGCGTGGATGAGCCGCGCCCAGAAATAGAGCGCGCAGGCGAACACCGTCCACCAGCTCGAATAATCCATGCTGTTCAGGATCAGCACGAGCGGTGCAAAGATCACGAGGTTTTCGACGGCGTTATCATGCGCGAACATGAGCCGGTTGGCCCATTCCGCTTGCGGTGCGTCGTTCCGCGACGGATTGGCGAGGGTGCCGGCGACACCGCGCACCATGATGCGGTTGAGAATGTAAGGTAGCCACAAAATTCCGGTCAGAATGATCGTCAGTGTCAGCCAAAACAATTCGCGCGTCATCTGCACTCGCTCCTCGGTTCAAACCCGTGAGTTTTGGCCGATCTGAAAGTGCCTAGCCGGCCATCAGGCACGCACCTTGACATAGCTTCCGGGCGCATCCTCGATCGCTGGCATCGCCTTCGAGCCGACCTGGCGCGCGTCCACTTCCTCCGCATCGACGCTGCGCAGCCACTCCAGCCAGTTGGGCCACCACGAGCCCTGATGCTCGACGGCGCCAGCCGCCCATTCCTCGATATCGAAAGTCGTCGCGCCGTCGTTGGTCCAGTACTGATACTTGCCAAGATCGGGCGGATTGACCACGCCGGCGATATGGCCCGAGCCCGACAGCACGAATTTCACCGGCCCGCCGAAGAACTGCGATCCGTACAGCACCGATTTCGCCGGCGCGATGTGATCCTCGCGGGTCGCCAGATTGTAGATCGGCACCTTGATCTTGGAGAGGTCGAGCGGGGTGTCGCCGAGCTTCATCGTGCCGGATGACAGGCGGTTCTCGAGGTAGCAGTTGCGCAGGTAGTAGGAATGGTTGGCGGCTGGCATTCGCGTTGCGTCCGAATTCCAGTGCAGCAGATCGAACGGAGGAGGGGCCTTGCCGCGGAGGTAGTTGTTGACGACGTAGGACCAGACGAGATCGTTCGAGCGCAGCATGTTGAAGGCCATCGCCATCTTGCTGCCTTCGAGCACGCCGGTCTCGGCCATCTCGCGCTCCAGCGCCGCGATCTGTTCTTCGTCGACGAACACCATGAGGTCGCCGGCATAGGTGAAGTCGACCTGCGCGGCGAAGAATGTCGCCGACTTGACCCGCACCCGCCGGTTGGCGGCAAGCCATGCCAATGTCGAGGCGAGCATCGTGCCGCCGACGCAATAGCCGGCGGTATGGACGGTGAGTTCGCCGGTCACCTTCTCGATGACATCCATCGCGGCGAGCGGTCCTTCCTTCATGTAGTCCTCGAAGGTCTTGTGGCCGAGGCGCTTATCCGGGTTGACCCACGAGATGACGAAGACGGTGATGCCCTGATCGACGCACCACTTGATGTAGGATTTCTGCGGCTGCAGATCGAGAATGTAGAACTTGTTGATCCACGGCGGCACGATCAGCAGCGGCGTGCGCAGCACCTTCTCGGTCGTCGGCTCATACTGGATGAGCTGCATGATCTCGTTCTGGTAGATCACCTTGCCGGGCGTGTTGGCCATATCGACGCCGACGATCATGCCGTTCGGGTCGGACTGGCGGATGCGCAGCGTTCCGCGGCCGGCGGCGACGTCCTCAGCGAACATCTCCATGCCGCGCGCGATGTTTTCGGCATTGGACGAGATCGTCTCCCGCAGCACTTCGGGATTGGTCAGGACGAAGTTCGACGGTGCCAGCGCGTTGGTGATCTGCTGGACGTAGAACTCGGCCTTCTTGCGGGTATGCGGCTCGATGCCCTCGGCGTTGTGGACGAAGTCATATGCCCAGCGAGTCGTCAGCAGATGCGCCTGCAGGACGAAATCGAAAAACTGGTTGGAGCGCCACTCGGCGTCCTTGAACCGCTTGTCGCGGACGGGAACCTCGATCGCGGGTTCCGGCGTCTCGCCAGCCAGGCGCCGCGCCGCCTTGCCCCAGAGATCGAGATAGGCTTTGCCGAGGTTCATCTGCAACTGCGCCGCGCGGGTCTGGTCCGACAGCCAGTAATCCGCGACGATGCTCAGGGTCTTCACGACCTCGGCAATCTCGGTCGCGGTCTTGTCGCGGGGCTGACCTTCCTCCGGCGGCTTGAAATAGGCCGCCATCGCGCGGCCCGTGCTCTCGATAGCGCGGGCGACGTTCAGCGCGAAAGCCTCCGAGTTGAAGCCCGGCTTTTCTTTAGCAACTTCAGGGGGGAGGCTGTTCGAGGCGTTCTGGTCTGTCATTGGAAGTCAGCTCGACAACGATGGCACGCAATAACCGCAATGATGACATAGTTCGCGGTGCTTCGGTAATTTCGATGTGCTGCACCGCGACAAATGCAGGCCCTTCCGCCATAATGGAGCCGCAAGCGCAATGTTAAGTTTGATGAATGGTGGTGACGGGTTGTGGCGGGCCGATTTCAGATCGAGGGTTTTCGCATTTTGAGTTCCGCGGCGGCCGTGGGGCTCGCTTTGGCCTGCGCGGGTTGCTCCGCCGGCGCCATCGCCGATCTGCCGGTTGTCGGAATGCCGCAGGGCGTTCCGGCACGGCCGGCTGATCCGGGCGAATTTCCCGCGGTTCACGACATCCCGGCGCCCCGCCAGCAGCAGCCTCTCGACCCTGCCACCCAGTCCCGGATCGAACACGAGCTGGAGGCTGCGCGCGACCGTCAAACCCGTGCAGGCAGGAATTAGCCGGCATCGATTTCACAGCACTGGCGCTTGGTTGCCTAAGTGATAAAAGTATCCTGATTCACCCCCGTATTTCGGCAATCGTGCCGATATTGGCCCTCGGAGCCTCGAAGAAGATGGAAGAGTTTCACCGCATTCGCCGCCTGCCGCCTTACGTTTTCGAACAGGTCAACCGCGCCAAGGCGGCCGCACGCAATGCCGGTGCCGACATCATCGATCTGGGCATGGGCAATCCCGATCTGCCGACACCGCCGCATGTGCTTGAAAAACTGAAGGAAACGCTGGGCAAGCCGCGCACCGACCGCTATTCGGCGTCGCGCGGCATCACCGGCCTCCGCAAGGCTCAGGCGGGCTATTACGAGCGCCGTTTCGGCGTAAAGCTGAACCCCGACACCCAGATCGTCGCCACCCTCGGCTCCAAAGAGGGCTTTGCCAACATGGCGCAGGCGATCACCGCGCCGGGCGACGTCGTGCTGGTGCCCAATCCCAGCTATCCCATTCACGCCTTCGGCTTCCTGATGGCGGGCGGCGTCATCCGCTCGGTTCCGGCCGAGCCAACGCCTGATTTCTTCAAGGCGGTCGAGCACGCCATCGTCCACTCGATCCCCAAGCCGATTGCGCTGGTGGTCTGCTATCCGTCGAACCCGACCTCGTATGTCGCGGACCTCGACTTCTACAAGGACCTCGTCGCCTTCGCCAAGAAGCACGAGATCTTCATTCTTTCGGACCTGGCCTATTCGGAGCTTTATTTCGACGGCAACCCGCCGCCGTCGGTGCTGCAGGTGCCGGGCGCGATCGATGTCACCGTCGAGTTCACCTCGATGTCGAAGACCTATTCGATGGCCGGCTGGCGCATGGGCTTTGCGGTCGGTAACGAGCGCCTGATCGCGGCGCTGGCCCGCGTGAAGTCCTACCTCGACTACGGCGCGTTCACGCCGATCCAGGTGGCGGCGACTGCGGCGCTGAACGGCCCGCAGGATTGCGTCCAGGAAATGCGCGACATCTATCACAAGCGCCGCGACGTCATGGTCGAAGCGTTCGGCCGCGCCGGCTGGGATATTCCGCCGCCGAAGGCGTCGATGTTCGCCTGGGCGCCCGTGCCGGAGGCCTTCCGCGAACTCGGCAGCATGCAGTTCGCCACCATGATGGTCGAGAAATCGGGCGTCGTGGTTTCGCCGGGCGTCGGCTTCGGCGAGCACGGCGAAGGCTATGTCCGCATCGCAATGGTGGAAAACGAGCAGCGTATCCGCCAGGCGGCGCGCAATGTCCGACGTTTCCTTGAAAACGGCGTCCAAACGTTGCACAACGTGGTTCCTCTCGCCACCCGGCGGTAGTCAATCCTTCTTTCCGGCAGGTTCTGAAGCAATATGGTCTCGCCCCTCAAAGTGGGTATTGCGGGTCTCGGCACCGTTGGTGCCGAGGTCGTCCGACTCATCGAACAGCAGGGCAGCGCGCTGACGGCGCGCTGCGGCCGCGATATCCGCGTCGTCGCAGTGACGGCAAGATCCAAATCCAGGAAGCGTGGCCTCGATCTGCGCGGCATCAAGTGGGCGGAAAGCCCGCTCGCGCTTGCGAACGACCCATCGATCGACTGCTTCGTCGAGCTGATGGGCGGCGCGGGCGATCCGGCCTTGGGTGCGATCGAGGCAGCCCTGAAGGCCGGCAAGTCGGTCGTCACCGCCAACAAGGCGCTGATCGCCAAGCACGGCGTAAAGCTCGGCGGCCTCGCGGAGCGCTTCGGCGGCGCGCTTAACTATGAGGCGGCGGTTGGCGCCGCCATCCCGATCGTCAAGGTTTTGCGCGAAGGGCTGGCAGGTACCGAGGTCAACCGCGTCTATGGAATTCTCAACGGCACCTGCAACTACATCCTGACCCGGATGGAGCAGGAGGGCATCTCCTTCGAGGAATGCCTGAAGGACGCCCAGCGGCTTGGCTATGCCGAGGCCGACCCCTCGTTCGACGTCGATGGCCATGACACCGCGCAGAAGCTTGCGATCCTCGCCAGCCTCGCATTCGGCACCAAGGTTGCCGAGAAGGCGGTGTTCGTCGAGGGCATCTCCTCGATCATGCCCGAAGACCTGCGTGCGGCCGAAGAGCTCGGCTACCGGGTCAAGCTGCTCGGCGTCGCGGTTCGCACCGAGACCGGCATCGAACAGCGCGTCCATCCGACCATGGTGCCGAAATCGTCGTCCATCGCCCAGGTCATGGGCGTCACCAATGCGGTGACGATCGACGGGCGTGGCATTTCCCCGATCACGCTGGTCGGCCCCGGCGCCGGCGGCGCGGCGACGGCGGCGGCTGTGGTCGCCGACATCGCAGACGTTGCCCGTGGCGTCCGCCCGCTGCCGTTCGGCCAGCCGGGCGAAGATCTGGTGGCGACCCAGCAGGCCCCGATGCGCCGCCACGAAGGCGGCTACTATATTCGCCTGATGGCCCGGGATCTTCCCGGTACGGCAGCGACCATCGCTACCCGTCTGGCGGAGCAGAACATTTCGCTCGAATCCATCGTCCAGCGGCAGCCCAACGGCTCCGCCCCCGATGCCGGAAAGCGGAAATCCGAACCGGTTCCGGTGATCCTCGTGACTTATGCGACGAGCGAGGATGCTGTAAACCGGGCCATTCAGGCGGTGAAGCGCGACAAGGTCATCACCGGCCGTCCGCAACTCATCCGCATCGAGAAAAACTGACTTTATTTGACGGGGCAAAGCCCCGCCGCGAATTAGCTTTAGGGAGCCATTCGATGTCCACAATCTCTGTACCGCCGCAGCAATTGCTGGAGCGAATTCTCTCTCTCGAGATCGTGCGGGTGACCGAGCGCGCGGCCGTTTCCTCCGCCCGCCTGCGTGGCCGCGGCGACGAGAAGATGGCTGACCAGGCCGCCGTCGACGCTATGCGGCGCGAGCTGAACAAGCTACCGATTCAGGGCACCGTCGTGATCGGCGAGGGCGAGCGCGACGAGGCCCCGATGCTGTTCATCGGCGAAAAGGTCGGCAGCAACACCGGCCCGGAAGTCGACATCGCGGTGGATCCGCTCGAGGGTACCACGCTGTGCGCCAAGAACATGCCCGGCTCGATCGCCACCATGGCGATGGCCGAGGGCGGCACGCTGCTCAATGCGCCCGACGTCTACATGGAGAAGATCGCGATCGGTCCCGGCTACGGCTCCGACGTGATCGATCTCGATGCGCCCGCCGGCGACAACATTCTGCGCCTCGCCAAGGCCAAGGATGTGCCGCCGTCCGCCATCACCGCGCTGATCCTCGACCGTCCGCGCCACGCGGGGATCATCTCGTCCGTCCGCGCCACCGGCGCCGCGGTCCGCCTGATCACCGACGGCGACGTCGCTGGCGTGATCCACACCGCCGATCCTGAAAACACCGGCGTCGACATCTATATCGGCACCGGCGGCGCGCCCGAGGGCGTGCTTGCGGCAGCGGCGCTGCGTTGCATCGGCGGCCAGATGCAGTGTCGGCTGATCCTCGACACCGACGAGAAGCGCGAGCGTGCGGCCAAGATGGGCATTCTCGATCCGAAGATGATCTACGGCATCGAGGACATGGTTCGCGGCGACTGCCTCTTTGCGGCCACCGGCGTCACCGACGGCTCGATGCTCAGCGGCGTCAAGTTCCGCAAGGACGTGATCGAGACCGAGACCATCGTGATGCGCTCGGCCACCGGCACCGTCCGCACGATCAAGGCCGAGCATCGCCAGCTCGCCAAATTCCATTTGGATTGATCCAGCAGACCAACTCTCGCTGGACTGAATTGAGGTCCTGCCATGATGACCGCGGCGAAGGTTGAAGTTCGCCCAGTTGGACATGACGAGCGGGCGGCCTGGGAGCCGCTCTGGCAGGGCTATCTCACATTCTACAAGACGAGCATTCCAGCCCAGGCCACGGACGTGACCTGGGCTCGTTTGCATGACCCGGCAGAACCGATGTATCTGCTCGGCGCCTATATCGACGGCAAGCTCACCGGCATCGTCCATTATCTCTTCCATCGCTCGACATGGATGCCGGAAAACTATTGCTACCTGCAGGATCTCTTCGTCGCCGATGACGCCCGCGGCCATGGCCTCGGGCGACGGCTGATCGAGGCGGTCTATGCCGACGCGAAGGCGAGGGGCGCGAGCCGCGTCTACTGGCTGACGCATGAAACCAACTCGCAGGCGCGCCTTCTTTACGATCAGGTCGCGCAGAACCTTGGCTTCATCCAGTATCGCAAGGTGCTTTAGCGATGACTTCCATTCAGTCCGACCTGTCCGAAGTGAAGGCGCTGGTGTTCGACGTGTTCGGCACCGTGGTCGATTGGCGCACCAGCCTGATTGACGATTTTACCGCCTGGGGTGCAAAGCGTGGGATCGACGGGGACTGGACCGCGCTGGTCGAACTTTGGCGCGGCGCCTATGTCCCTGCGATGGATTCAGTGCGCAAGCAGCCGGACAAGCCCTTCGTCGCGCTCGAAGACCTCCAGCGCAGTTCGGTCATCGACCTGGCAAAACAGCTCGGGATTACGGGGCTGACCGATGCGGATATCGACTACCTCAACATGGGCTGGCGCAGGCTCAATCCATGGCCGGACTCCGTGTCCGGACTGACTCGGCTGAAGACCCGCTACACCATCGCGCCGCTGTCGAACGGCAATCTGGCTTTGCTGACGGGGATGGCGAAGCACGCCGGCCTGCCATGGGACGCGATCCTCGGCTCCGACCTGTTCGGGCACTACAAGCCCGACCCGGAAAACTATCTCGGGGCCGCCGCGCTTCTGCGCCTTGCGCCTGCCGAGGTGATGATGGTCGCGGCCCACAACGGCGATCTGCAGGCGGCGCAGGCGCTCGGGCTCAAAACCGCCTTCATTCCGCGCGTTACCGAATACGGGCCGCATCAGGTGCTGGATTTCGGTCCCGAGGGCATCTGGGATATGGTGGCGCAAGACATGAACGATCTCGCTGATCGGCTGGGCTGTGCCTGATCTCTTTGGGCCGGTTGCGATCGGCTCAACTGTGATCGGCGACGACGATCAACCGGGGCATCATGACGCTCACCACGCAGGCGAGAGCCGACGACACTCCCGCATTTCTCGGGGTCAAACAATCAGCCACAGGGCGGATCTGGCGCGACCGGCTCGGCGAGCGCGGCGCGGCGCGGGCGCTGGCTATCACCCAGCGCTACCAGTTGCCTGAATTGCTGGCGCGGGTGCTGGCGGGCCGAAATGTCGAACTCGATGCGGTCGAGGATTTTCTGGACCCGACCATCCGCAAGCTGCTGCCCGACCCGTTCAGCATCACGCAGATGGAAGAGGCGGCGCGCCGTATCGCCGAAGCTGCGACGCGCGGCGAGAAGGTTGCGATCTTCGGTGACTATGACGTCGATGGCGCGACCTCGTCTGCGCTGCTGGCGTGGCATCTGCGCCATTGCGGGCTCGATCCGCTGATCCATATTCCCGACCGGATTTTCGAAGGCTACGGCCCCAATCTCGAGGCGATCCGCAAGCTCGCGGCGCAGCGCGCGACGCTGCTGATCTGCGTCGACTGCGGCACCACTAGCATCGAGCCGCTGGCGGAGGCCAAGCGGCTCGGCATGGATGTGGTCGTCATCGACCATCACCAGTGCGGCGACGAATTGCCGGCGATCGATGCGCTGGTCAATCCGAACCGGCCCGACGATCTCTCCGGGCTCGGCCACCTTGCGGCCGTGGGGCTGGTGCTGGTGACGCTGGTGGCGGTGAACCGGGAATTGCGCAGCCGCGGCTTCTGGACCGGGATGCGGCCCGAGCCGAACCTGCTCGACCAGCTTCATCACGTCGCGCTCGGCACCGTCGCCGACGTCGCGCCCCTGATCGGCCTGAACCGTGCATTCGTCGCCAAGGGGCTGATCGCGATGCGGCGCCGGGATCATGTCGGACATACCGCGCTGATGGATGTGGCCCGGTTGAGCGGGCCGCCGGAAGCCTGGCATCTCGGCTTCATGCTCGGTCCGCGCATCAACGCCGGCGGCCGCATCGGCCGCGCCGATCTCGGCGTGCGGCTGCTGCTCGAAGACGACATTTCGGAAGCCGCCGCCATCGCCGCCGAACTCGACCGGCTCAATCAGGAGCGGCGGGTGATCGAGCAGGCGGCGGAGGCGGAAGCGGAAGCCGAGGCACTCGCCTCGCTCGGCCTCGACGACAAGGGCTCGGTGATCGTCACGGCATCCGCTGGCTGGCATCCCGGCGTCGTCGGTCTGGTCGCGGCGCGCATGAAGGAAAAGTTTTCGCGGCCCGCCTTCGCGATTGCCTGGGAGCCGGGCAACAGCGGCATCGGCTCGGGGTCCGGGCGCTCGATTACGGGCGTCGATTTGGGCAAGGTCGTCCGCAAGGCCGTGGACGCCGGCATTTTGATCAAGGGCGGCGGCCACGCAATGGCCGCAGGCGTAACCTTGCGCAAGGACCAGCTCGCGACCTTCCGCGCGATGATGGAGGAGAGCCTTGCCCCCGCCGTCGCCATCGCGCGCAAGGCGAACGCGCTGATGATCGACGGCGCGGTGAGTGCGCGCGGCATCAACCTTGAGCTGGCGACGACGCTTGAGAAGGGTGGACCATTCGGCAACGGCAATCCGGCGCCGGTGCTGGCGCTGCCGTCGCATCAGCTCGTCTATGCCGATCAGGTCGGCCAGTCGCATATCCGCATCCGGCTGAAGTCGGGCGATGGGGCGGTCGTCGATGGCATCGCCTTCCGCGCCGTCGGCCAGCCGCTGGGGCAGGCGCTGATGGAAGGGCGCGGGCAGCTTTTGCATGTCGCGGGCACGCTCAGCATCGACCGCTGGCAGGGCGCCGAGCGCGTGCAGCTGCGCGTCACCGATGTGGCGACGCCACCGCGCGAACCGACGATGATCCGCTAGCGGCCTCTCAGCCGCCCTGTCTCAGTCGCGCGAGCACCTTGAGCCCGCCATAGCCGTCGGCCGGCTGAATGCCGGCCTTGAGCTGAAAATTTTTCACCGCGGTCATCGTGTCGTTGCCGACCCGCCCATCGGTGCCACCGGTGTCGAAGCCAGCGCGCGTCAGCCGCGTCTGCATCTCCTGCACCTCGGCGAGGGTCATCAGCCGTTCCGAGCCGGGGAAGGGCTGGACGAACGGCCCGCCGCCAAGAATGCGGTCGCCGAGATGCACGATCGCGAGCGCATAATTCATCGATGGATTGTAGCTGCGCACCGCATAAAAATTCGGCCCGAGCAGGAAGGTCGGCCCGGAGCGCACCGGCGTCCACAACTGCGCCTCGGCCTGTGGCTGCGGAAACGGTTTGCCGTCGGCGCGGGTGACGCCGGCCTGCGCCCAGGCCTGATAGCTGCGCCGGCCGGACGGCAAGCCCTCCGGCGCGCGGACCTCATAGCCCCAGTGTTCGCCGCGCCGGTATTTTCCCCGGTTGACCAGATAGCGCGCGGTCGAGCCGAGCGCATCGTCCGGCCGTCCGAAGGGCGAGACGCGGCCGTCGTGGTCATAGTCGATGCCGACATTGAGCCACACCTCCGGCATCCATTGGGTGTGGCCCATCGCGCCCGCCCATGAGCCGCGCATTTCCTCGGGCGCGCTCCAGCCGCGCTGCACGATCTTGAGCGCGTTGATCAGCTCGGTTTCCCAATAGGGGCGGCGGCGCGGCTCGTTCCAGGCGAGCGCCGCGAGAGAGGGAAAGACCGGGCGCATGTGGTTGGTCTGCACCAGCGGATCGCCATAGGCGGATTCTACGCCCCAGAGCGCGAGGAGGGTGCCGCGCCTGACGCCAAAATCCCGCTCGATCCGCGCGAACAGAGCATCATTCTTGCGCAGGGCTTCCTTGCCCGCAATGATCCGCCAGTCCGAAACGCGGCGATTGATGTATTGCCAAAGCTGCTCGTTGAATTCGGGCTGGCTGCGAATTTTTCTGAACACGCTCATGTCCGGCTCGATCCGGCCCATGACGCGGTCATAGGTCGCCTCGGTAATGCCCTTGGCCCGGGCCTTTGCGCGAAAGCCTGCACGCCACTGGTCAAAGCCCGCCGGAGCGGCGAAGGCTGGGACGCCGCCGAGCAGCAGCGCGGAGGAGCCACCCACGAGCGCCGCCAGTATTTCTCGGCGGTTCAAGGCGTCTTTGGCGAAAATGACATTGCGTCGATCATGGCCGGTCATGGCGACAGTCTAGCCTCGCATCTGCCGGATCGGCAAAGCGGATCCGCGTGAAAATTGGCTTTTCGCCTTCGGCCCGCGCGGCCTATGCTGGCGGGAACATCGATCGAACAACCAAAATGCGGAGGAATGATCATGGCGTCGTCTCATGCTGCACGGGTTGAGTACAAGGATCTCTCCCGCCTTGCGCCGGATGTCGACGAGGCGCTGCGCGCGCTCGGCAACAAGGCGGCGGCATTCGGCATCGAAAAGGATCTGCTCGAACTGATCAAGATCCGCGCATCGCAGATCAATGGCTGCGCGTTCTGCGTCCAGTTTCACGTCATGCAGTCGGAGCGGCTAAAGATCGCGTCCGATAAGCTGCACATGATCGCGGTGTGGCGCGACGCGCCGATCTTTTCCGATCGCGAGCGTGCCGCGCTGGCATGGACCGAGGCGCTGACGCTGATGCCGCAAGGCGCGCCGGATGACGTTTACGCGCAGGCGACCGCGGCGTTCTCGGAGCAGGAGCTGATTTATCTCACCTCTGCCATTGTCGGCATCAATGCCTGGAACAGGTTTGGCGCGGCCTATCGCTGGACGCCGCCGACCCGCGCGCCTGCACCGATGGAAAAAGCGGGCTGATCGCGCCGGGCAAAAGAAAAGGCCGATCCGCTGCGGGACCGGCCTTCTTTCTGGTTGGGCTTATCGCCTCAAATCAGTCCTTGGCGCGCTCGACGTAGGAGCCGTCTTCGGTCAGCACGACGATGCGGGTGCCGACGGCGACGTGCGGCGGAACGCCGGTGCGAATGCCGTTCGAGAGCAGGGCGGGCTTGTAGGACGACGACGCGGTCTGACCCTTGGTCACCGGCTCGGTCTCGACGACTTCGAGCGTCACGCGCTGCGGCAGGACGATGGCGACCGCGGTGCCTTCGTGCATGGAAAGCTTGACCGTGGTGTTTTCCAGCAGGTACGGCGCGGCGCTGCCGACGACATCCTTCGACACGATAATCTGGTCGTAGGTCTCGGCGTTCATGAAGTGATAGCCGTCATCATCCTCATAGAGGAAGTTGTGGTCGCGATCTTCGATCGTGGCGCGCTCGACCTGATCGGTGGTCTTGAAGCGTTCGGAAATTTTCACGCCGTCGCTGATCCGGCGCATTTCGATCTGGCTGACAGGGGTGCCCTTGCCGGGATGGATGTTCTCCGCGCTCAGGACAACGTATAGCTTGCCATCCATATCGATGACGTTGCCCTTTCGGACCGAACTAGCGATGACTTTCACGAATGTTTTCCTAATGGTTTGGACTGAGGCCGGGCACAACCGGAACGGCCACCCCGCTCACAGGGATGTTTCGGGCTGCAACATACTGATTTGAGCTATAAATGCCAGCTTTTTGCCGATCCGAAGGACCGATGTGACGATGATTCCCGGAAAAAACGTGTCTCCGTGGTGGGAGCGCGACCGCCATGCCGACCGGCGCCTGTTTCTTACGGCACGGGGCCAGATTACCCGCGCATTGCGGAACTGGTTCGACACGCAGGGGTTCACCGAGGTCGAAACCGGCGTCCTTCAAGTGTCCCCCGGCAACGAGGTGCATCTCCACGCCCCCGCGACCGTCGTGACGGCGCCGAACGGCACCCATCAGCGGCGCTATCTGCGGACCTCGCCGGAATTCGCCTGCAAAAAGCTGCTGGCCGCCGGCGAGCGAAAGATCGTCGAATTCGCAAAAGTGTTCCGCGACCGGGAACGCGGCAACCGGCACCTGCCGGAGTTCACCATGCTGGAATGGTATCGCGCCGAGGAGCCGTATGAGCGGATCATCGACGATTGCGTCGAGGTGATCCGCATCGCCGCTGCGACGACCGGGCAGGCGGTCTTTTCGTTCCGCGGCAGCCGCGCGGAGCCTACGGCGACGGTCGAGCGTCTGACGGTCGCCGAGGCCTTTGCCCGCTTCGCCGGCGTCGATCTTCTTGCCACGGTTGCCGATAACCATGGCGATCGCGATGCGCTCGCAGCGGCGGCGGAGGGGCGGGTGCGGGTGAGCACCGACGACACCTGGTCGGACCTCTTTGCAAAATTGCTGGTTGAATATGTCGAGCCGCATCTCGGTCAGGGGCAGCTTACCGTGCTCTATGACTATCCGTCCCCGGAGGCCGCGCTGGCGCGCACTTCGGCTCGCGATCCGCGCGTGGCGGAGCGATTTGAGGTATATGCCTGCGGAGTCGAACTGGCGAACGGCTTTGGCGAACTGACCGACGCCGTGGAGCAGCGGCAACGCTTTGCCGAGGCGATGGACGAGAAGGCGCGGCGCTACGGCGAGCGCTATCCGGTGGATGAGGAATTTTTGGCCGCGGTTGCTCAGATGCCCGATGCCTCCGGCGTGGCGCTCGGCTTCGACCGGCTGGTGATGCTGGCCAGCGGCGCGACGCGGATTGATCAGGTGGTGTGGACGCCGCCGTCCGAAAGCGAAGCATGACTGTCGAAGATGTCGAGATGAAATCCGGCGTGCGCCCCGCGACGCTGCGTCAGGCGGACGAGATCGTTGCGCGCGGGCTGGCGCCGCGAGCGCAGCTTGCCGACCTCGAGCGCGTAGCGGCGCGCTATGCCATCGCCGTCACGCCGGACATCGCCGCGACCATCGATCCGCTTGATCCGCTCGATCCGATCGCGCGGCAATACGTGCCAGACGCCGCCGAACTGCATAGCCTGCCGGAGGAAGATGCCGATCCGATCGGCGATCATGCGCACTCGCCGATCGAGGGCATCGTCCACCGCTACCCCGACCGGGTGCTCTTGAAGCCGGTCCATGTCTGTGCGGTGTACTGCCGTTTCTGTTTCCGCCGCGAGATGGTCGGCCCCGGAAAGTCGCCGACGCTGTCCGGCGAGGCTTATGCCGCGGCGATCGACTACATCCGCGCGCACCCTGAAATATGGGAAGTGATCTTGACCGGCGGCGATCCGTTGATGCTGTCGCCGCGCCGGCTGCGCGACATCCTGTCCGATCTGGCCGCAATCGGGCACGTCAAGATCGTCCGCATCCATACGCGCGTTCCGGTCGCCGATCCGGAGCGCATCGATGATGAACTGGTCGCGGCGATGCGCGCCGAGGGCCTGACGACGTGGCTTGCGGTCCACGCCAATCATCCGCGTGAATTGACCGCGCGAGCGCGTGCGGCTTGCGCCCGCATCATCGATGGCGGCGTACCGATGGTCAGCCAGTCGGTGCTGCTGCGCGGCGTCAATGACGATGAGGCCACGCTGGAAGCCTTGATGCGCGCCTTCGTCGAATGCCGGATCAAGCCATACTATCTGCACCAGGGCGATCTCGCGCCCGGTACGTCACATCTGCGCACCACGATTGCGGAGGGCCAGCAATTGATGGCGCATCTGCGCGGCCGTGTCTCCGGCCTGTGCCAGCCGGAATACGTTCTCGATATTCCCGGCGGTCACGGCAAGGCGCCGATCGGGCCGATGCATTGGACGCGCAGCGAGGAGCAGGATTCCTACCGCGTGACGGACTTTCGCGGGATCGCGCATGTGTATCCGCCGCGGCCCGAAAGCACCTGATTTCGAGCCGGACCGCGGCCCAGCCACAAGACGCGCGCAGATTGAACTGGCAAAGCCGCCCGCATGATGCAAAATTTGATCTCAGCGGAATTGGGTGGAATCGGGCTGCGAAACTCTGGAGAAAGCTATGCGCACAATTCTTCTCGCGGCAGCAGCGATCCTCGTGATGGGCACGAGCTTTGGCGTCGCGCAGACGCCGTCCTATCAGCCTCAGGCTCCTTCCACGGCTGTGCCCCCGCCGGGGCAGTCGGGCGCGCCGAGCCTCTCGGGAACGCAAGGGCGGCTCCCTCCGCATGCGCAGCCGCGGCGTAACGAAGCATCAGACCGAGCCACCTCCGGGGTGCGAAACCCCGAGGACATCAACATGGATCGCAAGATCAACAGCATCTGCCGCGGCTGCTAAGCCGCTTGGCGAAAATCGGCGCGCAGAAAGTCAGACCGCGTATTTCCGGGCCGACATGGCCAGACCGATCAGCGTCGCGCCGGTGAACAGCAGATCGATGCCGACGAGCAGGCCGATCGCCCACAGCGCGGATCCGGGCAGGCCGAGAATAATGAACGCCGCGATGATGAGGTTGCACACGCCGGATGCAACCATCCAGCCCCAGCGCTCGCTGAGGCTCTTGCGGTGCTCCAGCGCATACATGATCGTCGTGACGCCCTCGACCAGGAGGAAGGCTCCGACGATGATCGTAAGCGTCAGCGTGCCGGCGATCGGACGCAGCAAAAGCACCACGCCGGCAATCACTGCGACCACTGCTGAAATCAGCGACCACCAGAAGCCGGGCGCATTTCGCGCCCAGAACGCAAAGATGATTCCGGCGATTCCCATCACGATGAACAGCCAGGCGAGAAAAAGCGTCACCGCGATGCTCGCCAGCGGCGGCACCACCACGGCCGCAAGGCCAAGCAGCATGATGACAATGCCCTCCGCCAGATAGGCCTTCCAGTGGCGGGCAACTTCTGCAGTGATCTGTTCGCGCAGAACACCGCGGGCGTCGGGTGCCTGCGAGCCATTGTTCAGCATCGACATTGCCGTCTCCTGTCTGAAAGAATTCGCCAGGTTGGCAAGCGGCAGCTCGAAGAGGGGCGGCTACAACTGCCTGTCATCACCGGGCCACATCGCGCGTGGCTTTATGACGCGCGGAATGCGATTTGGTTCAGGCCGAAAAGAAATTTAGGGAACAATGCCGCCGTCAGGCAAGCCGGGCGCCATGCGGGCCCCGCGCGCCGAGAAACGCATGGTGCGGATGAGCGCATCGATTTTCTGGCGGTGAGAAAGGCTCTGTGAGCTTGGAAAAGTGGCGCTCCCTAGCGGAATCGAACCGCTCTCTCCACCGTGAAAGGGTGGCGTCCTAACCGATAGACGAAGGGAGCGAAAGCGAAACCCTGACGCGGAAAGATTGCCGATCGGGATCGTTTCGCCGGATTTTAGTTCAACTTCGAGCCGTAAGGGGCGGATGTTGCTCCAAAAATCCATCAACTGTGAATCAGCTCCGGGAGCCGAGTCGCTGTCGACGCGCGCACCTATAGAGTCGTTTTGCCGGGGGGGCAAGTCATGCGTGCGCATGTTTGTTGATGACTGCAGAATTTTTGCATGAATTTGGGTCCAGTGCGCGAAACCGCAGCCTTGAAACCCGCAGAGGTTAACGAAGCCCGGCCGGAAAACCGGGCTGAAAAAAGAAAGGCGGCGAAACCGCCACCCTTCCATGCAAACAGGTTCTAGCCCGCAATCCGCGGTGATCGCGTCGTCAGCGGAAGAACAGCCAGAGCAAAATGATCACCGGGATCGGCACGCCGAGCAGCCACAACAGAATTCCACGTCCCATATCGTCCTCCGATCGCTGTCGTTGTCGTAAGGGCAACGTTGCGGGAGACGGTCGGTTCCTGATGACGGCTGCCTGGCGCGGTTCGCGGTGGCCTGCGATCACCAGTGGCCGGTGTTCGGCATCGACAGCCATGGCTCCTGCGGCGGGCGCGCCGCGCCCTTCTGCAGCAGCTCGATGGAGTGCTTGTCGGGCGAGCGAATGAAGGCCATGTAGCCGTCCCGCGGCGGACGGTTGATGACGATGCCCATCTTCATCAAGCGTTCGCAGGTCGCATAGATATCGTCCACCTCATAGGCGAGATGGCCGAAGAAGCGATCCTCGCCATAGGTTTCGGTGTCCCAATTGTGGGTGAGCTCGACCACCGGCGCGCCGCGTCCTTCCGGCGAGTTCCTGACAAGCTCCATGTCGTCGGGCGCGCTCAGAAACAGCAGCGTGAAGCGGCCTTTTTCGTTATCGATCCGGCGCACCTCGATGAGCCCGAGGGCATCGCGATAGAAGGCGAGGGCCGCGTCGAGGTCGCTGACGCGCAGCATGGTGTGCAGAAAACGCATGAGATTCATCTCCAACCAAAAATTTGGGCAACTCTACCCGAGCCGCGAATGAACTGGCAAACCGCGGATAGAGGCGAGGGCGCGAGCGGGCAGAAAAAAGCCGCCAACACGAGGAAGGCGGCCGATAGCCAAGCGTGATGCGGTGTCCGGCCTCGTCCCTCAGGCGGACGGCGGCAGGTGCCGCGGCAAGGGCGGCAGCGGCGCGTCCACCTTCGGCGGTACGGTCGGCCCGAGACGGGAGATGTCGGCGCGGAGCTTTGCAGTCGTGCGCTTGAAATAATCGTCGCGCGACTGATTGAACTTTTGCTGGCGCTCGCGGAATGCAGCAACCCGCTCCGCGATCTCCTTCCGCATCGTCTCGATATTCTTGTCGCTCGTCACACCTGCCTCCTGTCGTCTGTACTCATAACGGGAGAGACGGCCGGTTACGACCGGTAGCTGTGCGGTATCAGGATAGAAGCACGGGTTGTGCACAAGGTTCCAGTGGTCAGTTCAATTTTTTCGGAACACGTTAAGCGTTTCGGCGTTGTGCTCTGCAACTTTGGAGTACTGCGATGCAAGAGGCGGCAGCCATCCAGGCGGCGGTGATCGATCGGGCGCTACGGGCCTATGTTTTGATGCGGGCCGTTTCCGAGGACGCGCTGACTGATGCGCGCGAGAAGCTGGAAAGCTATATCGGGCTGTTGTTCTCGACCGGTGAGCACGATCTCGATCGGCTGACGCTTTATGGTCTTGCCTATCTGCGCGAGCGCGACGCCGACATTGCAATGCGCAGCGATTATACGGGCCTGTGATCCAAGGCGCAGCGCAAGTGGCGTCATTGCATTGCCAGTCCCAGTCATTCACAATTGTAATACAGCGCAAGCGGGAGCGCGGCGCGAAGCGATTGGCGAGATGATTGGCGATGCCCCCAAAACTCACTCATGCCATTGAGCAACTCGGCGACATCATCGCAGAGTCGCACATGATCGTTCCGTTCACGGGCGCCGGCATTTCGACCGAAAGCGGCATACCCGATTTCAGATCGCCGAACGGCTTGTGGTCACGCTATCGGCCGATCGACTTTTCCGAATTCATCGCGAGCCCTGAAGCACGCGACGAGGCGTGGCGCCGCCGCTTTGCGATGGACGAAGTGTTTGCGCAGGCAAAGCCAGGACGCGGCCATCGCGCGCTCGCGGCCCTGCACAAGGCTGGCAAGATTCCCGCTGTGGTCACGCAAAACATCGACAACCTTCATCAGCAGTCCGGCTTTGCCGCAGATGCCGTTGTCGAGCTGCACGGCAACACGACTTATGCCCGCTGCATCGGCTGCAATGCCGACTACGCCATGGCGTGGGTGAGGGGGGAGTTCGATCGCAAGGGCCATGCGCCCGATTGCCCGGCATGCGATGCACCGGTGAAGACCGCGACGATCTCCTTCGGTCAGTCGATGCCGGAAGCCGCGATGCGCCGCGCGACCGAACTAGCGCAGCATTGCGACCTGCTGCTCGTGATCGGTTCATCGCTCGCGGTGTGGCCTGCCGCGAGCATTCCGCTGATCGCGAAAAACGCCGGCGCAAAACTCGTCATCATCAACAACGAGCCGACCGATCAGGATGACGATGCCGACCTCGTGATCAATCACGACATCGGCGAGACGCTCGGTCCCTTCGTCGGCAACTGAAGCGGCCGCGCCTGATATCGCGCAAGTTGTTCATAGCTCGCTTCACGCGGTTTTTTGCCTTTGCCCGCGGGCCAGCAGTGCTATCGTCAAGACACTTGATTCGTGCAGCACCCGAAGCGGTGCTTTGGTCACGCTAGACGCTGTGTCGCTGCTGGGGCGACGCGAGCATAAGCGTCGTTGAAACTTGGGACCCGGGGCAATGGGATCGGACAATTTCGAGTCCAAGCAATTTGGAAATCCTGTCCTCGATGACACTGGCCAATCCAGGTTGGGCGTATCCCGATCGAGCGCGCGGTCCGGTGGGGCTTTCGCAGGACTGACTGAGGCGATCAGCGACGCGAGCGCGGATCTCGTCGAGATCAGCGGCGTGATCAAGTGGTTCGACGCCTCCAAGGGTTACGGCTTCATCATTCCCGACAACGGCTGGCCGGATGTGCTGCTCCATGTCAGCGTCCTGCGCCGCGACGGCTACCAGACGGCCTATGAGGGCGCGCGCGTCGTTTGCGAGTGCGTCCGGCGCGCACGCGGCCATCAGGCCTTCCGTATCGTCTCGATGGACGAGACGACCGCCATTCATCCGGCGCAGATGCTGCCGCCGCGCACCCACGTAACCGTGACGCCGACGAGCGGCCTCGAGCGCGCTCAGGTGAAGTGGTTCAACCGTTTGCGCGGTTTCGGCTTCCTCACCTGCGGTGAAGGCACGCCGGATATTTTTGTCCACATGGAAACGCTGCGCCGCTATGGCATGACGGAGTTGCGGCCGGGGCAGTTTGTGCTGGTCCGTTTCGGGCCCGGCTCGAAGGGCATGATGGCCGCCGAAATCCGGCCGGAGACGGGCGGCAGCCCGGTGCTGTCCTCGCACTGACGCGGGATCTGATGCCGCGCGTGCGTATCGATCGCCGCGCGTGATGGCGGACGGCTTCATGCCGGCCTGCGACGCATTGGCATTTGATCGTCGACAAGCCTCCAATTGGCGAAGCAACTCGCGTCAGCCGAATTCCCAAGGGCACGCATCCGGCCTGCATGCGCCCTCGAATAGCCATTCGCATTGCTATCGTGCAGGACGCCGACATTGGGAGCCAGCCAGACTGGTCTCGACAGGCGGTTTCGGCTTAGTCTGCGCCGCTGGCCGGGATGCGCCGGCTGCTTCCGCACGCAAATCGAAGGCAGAATATGAGCTTCAATAATTTTGGTGCCCGGCGCCAGAACTGGTTTTTGGCCACGCTCGTCGCGGCGTTGCTGGCCGTTGCGGTGCTGCTGCCGGGAGCGGCTTCGGCCGCCAAGGTCGAGCCGCTGGAGATCGCCACCAAGTCCGGCGTCCAAGTGTTCGCTGTGGAGGTCGCCCGCACCGACGAGGAGCGGCGGACCGGTCTGATGTATCGAAAGGAACTCCCCGATGGCCGGGGAATGCTGTTCGACTTCTCGCCGCCGCAGGAAATCTCGATGTGGATGAAGAATACCTTCATCTCGCTCGACATGATCTTTATCGGCGCGGACGGCCGGGTGACGCGGGTAGCCCATGACACGGAACCGCAGTCGACCAAAATCATCTCGTCGCAAGGGCCGGCGCGGGCGGTACTGGAAGTGATCGCCGGCACCGCCAAGCGCCTCGGCATCGCGCCCGGCGACCGGGTCGGGCATCCGTTATTCGACCAGCGCTAGGCGTCACGGCGCTTGATGACGAAGGGCGAAGCGTGTATCGACTGGCGTCACGTCGCGGAATATTCCGTAGCGCACCGACAATGTCGGTTGCCTGAAAATCCAGCGACGAAAATCAAAGGGCACTTGGCCCGATTTGGCGGGGTATAGCGCAGCCTGGTAGCGCGGCAGTTTTGGGTACTGCAGGTCGTTGGTTCGAATCCAGCTGCCCCGACCACTTTTTAAAAAGCCCAGTATTCTTCTAGAACCCGGCTTAAACACTCCGGATCATATCCCAAAGCCGGGCCGCGATTTGCCTTGCGGCTTGCTACGCCGGGGCCGGACGTCTACCCGCCCGCCAGTTGCAGCTTGGGCCCCTTGCGGCCCTCGTTGTTGCGCAGGCGCGCTTCCTCGCGCGGGATGTAGTCGCGCGTGAACGGCACCACCGTCTGCCGCTTGGTGATCTGAATCTGAAAGTTCATCATGTTCTGCTTGCGGAAGGTCATCTCGGACGCCGCGAGATAAAAGTCCCACATGCGCACGAACCGCTCGTCATAGAGCCCCGCCGCCTCCACGCGCCGCGCCAGGAAACGCTGGCGCCATGCCTTCAAGGTCTCGGCGTAGTGCAGACGCAAAATCTCGACGTCGGAGACGAGGAGGCCCGCGCGCTCGATCGCGGGGAAGACTTCTGAGAGGGCCGGGATATAGCCTCCGGGGAAGATGTATTTTGCGATCCACGGATTGGTGATGCCGGGCCCTTCCGGCCGGCCGATCGAATGCAGCATCATCACGCCGTCGTCGGCCAAGAGCTCCGCGCAATGCCTGAAGAAGCGGTCGTAATAATCGACGCCGACATGCTCGAACATGCCGACCGAAATGATGCGGTCGAACGGCCCGGTGATGTCGCGATAGTCGCGCATCAGGAAGGTCGCATTCTGCGCAAGGTTCTTGTCGCGCGCACGGGCGTTGGCGATCTGAAGCTGTTCCTTCGACAGCGTGATGCCGGTGACGCGCGCGCCGGCGACCTCTGCAAGGTAAAGGCCAAGGCCGCCCCAGCCGCAACCGATGTCGAGCACGCTCTGATCGGGATTGACGAGAAGCTTTGCGACGAGATGGCGCTTCTTGGCGAGCTGCGCCTCTTCGAGCGTCGTTTCCGGCGTTTCAAAATAGGCGCAGCTATATTGCTTGTCGGGATCGAGGAAGAGATCGTAGAGGCCGCCGCTCAGATCGTAGTGATGCGCGACGTTTCGCACCGAGCGGTCGCGCGAATTGAACTGGTTCAGCGTGCGCACGATGTAACGCAGCCACCATTGGGGGCGCGCCCATTTCGGCCCCATCACCGATTGCCCGAGCAGCAGCGAGAGAAGGTCGGCGATGTCGCCGCGCTCCAGCACAAACTCGCCGTCCATGTATGCTTCGCCGAGCGCGAGCTCGGGATCGAGGAGGAGGCGCCGCTGCGCTGCTGCCGTGGTGATCCGCGCGACCACCGGCTCGCCGCTGCCGTCACCACATCTGATCGCGGTGCCTGATGCCGTGATCAGCGTGAAATCGCCGTGCCTGACGTAGCTCTGAAGAAATTTTTGCAGCACCCGATCCATCGCTTGCAGCTCCACGATTGATCGCACGCGGTCGGCTTTCTTGCTTGTGCCTTTAAAAGTATGAAGCCTTCTAGCGTGCCCTTGAACCCTTGTTCTTTTTCAAATTCTTTTCAAAGCTTATCGCGGCCGGGCGCTGCGCCTCGCACGACGGATCTTGATAACCATCGCGCATGCCACACGCTCGCCGGTTGCAAATAAAAGCAAGGGAACGCCGAGGGGTCAATCACCTCGCTGTGCCGGCGGCAGCAATCTATATTGCAGTGCAACGAAAGGGGCAGCGCCGTGAGCTTGCTCTTGAGGCTGGTTCTGTCAGCCCTCGGGCGGAATTGGCTTGGAAAGAAATCGCGAGCCGCGCAGCCCGTAGCGCCACGGATAGTCCGCCGCCTTGGTGATGCCGACCCGGATTCCGACCGCGATCTCGGGCGCCGAAAGGCGGGGCAGGAGGGTGACGGATGGATGGTCCACGGCGCGGCCGTTGTAGCTCTCGGTGACGCCGAGCGCCGCGCAGACATTTCCCGGCCCGGCGCACAGCCGCCGGTCGGGCACATCGCCGCGCCGCGCGCGCATGACGTCGAGCCCCGTCGTCGGCTCCAATGCGCGGAGGAGCACCGCCGATGCCGAGCCCTCGGCCTCGGAGACAAAGTTCATGCACCAGTGCAAACCGTAGGAGCGGTACACGTAGATGTGGCCCGGCGGACCGAACATCACCTTGTTGCGCTCGGTCTGCCCGCGGAAGGAGTGCGCGGCCGGATCGGTGTGATGATAGGCCTCGACCTCGACGATGATGCCGCCGACGCCGTCGATCAGCAGCGTCGCCCCGATCAGGTTGGGGGCGACCTCATGCACGCTGCGGTCGAAAAAGGCCCGGCCGAGCGCCGTCCCATGAGGCAGGGCGTGTTGCGCCACACCTGGCTGGCGCGGGAATGCCGGAAGCGGGTCTGAACGGGCGGGCGGGGACATCGGCAGCAAAATCACCGGGTCGGAACGGGAGGGTTTTGCAGTTATACTCCGCTCGCGGCGGATCACACAGCGGCTGCGGGTTGCGGCGGTTCGCCACTCGGCTTAGGTATGGCTTTCGCAGTTGCTGAAAAGGCTCTGACGCTCGGCGGCGCCGGTTCCGGCCCGCCGTCGTCATGCCCCGAAGGATTGATATGGTTACCCTGATCGATACTGTGTCCGAGAAGCAGATCCGCCCGCGCCATCCGGAAAAGGCGAACCGACCGGACGCGATTTCGCCGCCCAAGCCGGACTGGATCAGGGTGCGCGCCCCAAATACGCGCGGCTATTCGGAAACCCGCAACATCGTGAAGGAGAACAAGCTCGTCACGGTCTGCGAGGAGGCCGGCTGCCCGAACATCGGCGAGTGCTGGGACAAGAAGCACGCCACCTTCATGATCATGGGGGACACTTGCACCCGCGCCTGCGCCTTCTGCAACGTCAAGACCGGCATGCCCGAGGCGCTCGACGCCATGGAGCCGGAACATATCGCCGAGGCCACCGCAAAGCTCGGCCTTGCCCATATCGTCATCACCTCGGTCGACCGTGACGACCTGGCCGACGGCGGCGCCGAGCATTTCGCCAAGACCATTTTGGCGATCCGGGCCAAATGCCCGACCACGACCATCGAAATCCTGACCCCCGACTTCTTGCGCAAGCCCGGCGCGCTCGAGGTGGTCGTCGCGGCGAAGCCCGACGTCTTCAATCACAACCTTGAAACCGTGCCGTCGCGCTACCTCTCCGTGCGCCCCGGCGCGCGCTATTTTCACTCGGTGCGCCTGCTGCAGCGGGTCAAGGAGATCGATCCGTCGATCTTCACCAAGTCGGGCATCATGGTCGGGCTCGGCGAGGAGCGTCACGAAGTGCTGCAGGTGATGGACGACCTGCGCTCGGCGGACGTCGATTTCCTGACCATCGGCCAGTATCTCCAGCCAACACGCAAGCACCACGCCGTGATGCGCTACGTGACGCCGGACGAATTCAAGGGCTACGAGACGGTAGCCTATACCAAGGGATTCCTGATGGTGTCGGCCAGCCCGCTGACGCGCTCGTCGCACCATGCGGGCGACGATTTCGTTCGCCTGAAGGCCGCTCGCGCAGCACAGACACGCTGATCGTCGCAACGAACCAAAAGACTAAAATGCCTCAGTTTACCAACAGGCGGCGGGTTCGCCATTCCGCGCAGCGGATGTTCGATCTCGTCGCCGACGTCGAGCGCTACCCCGAATTCGTCCCGATGTGCCAGGCGCTCAAGGTGCGCAGCCGCACGCCACAGGAAGACGGCACCGAAGTGATCGTCGCCGACATGACGGTGTCGTTCAAGCTCGTCCGCGAAACCTTCACCAGCCGCGTGACGCTCGACCGGGCGAACCTGACCATTAAGGTCGAATACCTGCGCGGACCGTTCTCGCACCTCAACAACCGCTGGACCTTCGAGCCGAAGGGCGAGGATCTCTGCGAGGTCAACTTCTTCATCTCTTACGAGTTCAAGAGCCGGATGCTGGCGATGCTCATGGGCGCGATGTTCGACGCAGCGTTCCAGCGGTTCGCCTCGGCGTTCGAGCAGCGCGCGAACGTAATCTATCAGCAGCGGCCTGCGTCCGCTTGACCGGCGCCGGGCCGCGCGCGAGTTCCATCAGCATCTTCAGCGCCTCGATCACGGACCGCTGGCGCACTTGGCTGCGGCCGATGGCGCCGAACCGGAACTCCTGATGAACGATGCGGCCATCCCGCGCAGCCGCCGCAAAATGCACGAGGCCGACCGGCTTGCCCTGAACCGCGCCGCCGGGCCCGGCAATGCCGGTGATCGCAACGGAGAGGTCGGCATCGGCTTTCTCAAGCGCGCCCACCGCCATCTCGACGGCGGTTTCCTTGCTCACCGCGCCAAAATTCTCCAGCACCGAGGTCCTGACGCCGAGCATCGCGTGCTTGGCCTCGTTGGAATAGGTGACGAAGCCGCGATCGACGACATCCGACGAGCCGGGAATTTCGGTCAGCGTTGCAGCGACCAGACCGCCGGTGCAGGACTCGGCGGTCGTCACCATCAGCTTGCGCATGCGGCAGAGGTCGAGAAGCGAGCGGGCGAGGGCGAGTGGTTCGCTGCTCATTGCTGACTTCCTGAGCTCCCTGTTGCCTCAGTCAGACCACGGCAGCCGCACGGTCGCGGTCGCCATCGCTGCAATGCCTTCCTGCCGCCCGGTAAAGCCGAGACGCTCGCTGGTCGTGCCTTTGACGGCGATACGATGGATCGGCAGCCCCGTGATCTCTGCGATGCGCGCGCGCATGGCGTCGCGATGCGGCCCGATCTTGGGGGCTTCGCAGATCAGCGTCAAATCGAGGTGGGCGATGCGCCCGCCGCGCGCGGCGACGCGGTCCACCGCGTACTTCAGAAACTGATCGGATGCCGCGCCTTTCCACTTCGGGTCGGACGGCGGAAAGTGCGAGCCAATGTCGCCGTCGGCAAGCGCGCCGAGGATCGCATCGACCAGCGTATGGAGCCCGACATCGCCGTCGGAATGCGCAAGAAAGCCACGCGAATGCGGGATTCTGACGCCGCAGATCATCAGGTGGTCGCCGTCGCCGAAGGCGTGGACGTCATAGCCGATGCCGGTGCGGACATCGCCGAGCATGGCGCCGAGGCGCGCTTCCTCGCGGGCAAAATCTTCTGCGGTGGTGAGTTTCATATTCGCAGCATCGCCTTCAAAAGTTGCCACCGTCAATCCTGCCCATTCGGCAAGCGCGGCATCATCGGTGAAATCGTCGCGGCCCTCGCGGGCCGCGCGGCGATGCGCCTCGAGGATGACATCGAAGCGGAAGGCTTGCGGCGTCTGGGCAATGCGCAGGCTTGCCCGGTCCGGCGTCGCTTCGATCATGCCTTTCGCGTTGGTGATCTTGATCGTGTCGGCGACCGCAATCACCGGGATAGCCGCGCCGGTTGCCTGCGCGGCAGCGATGGCGCGGGAAATGACCTCGGGCGTCACGAAGGCGCGGGCGGCGTCGTGAATCAGGACGACGTCGGGCGGATCGGCGGCCAGCGCCTCAAGCCCGGCATGCACGGATGCCTGACGGGTCGCGCCGCCCGCCACGGCGGGGCGATGCGCCAGCCCGCTCATCGCGGCTGCAAAAATATCCGCGTCGTCCGGATTGATCACGGGCTGCACGGCCAAAATCCCGGGGTGGCTGCAAAACGGCGTCATTGCACGCGCGATCACGGTTTTGCCGGCGAGGGTCCGGTATTGCTTTGGTCCGCCGCCTCCGGCACGAAGGCCACGGCCGGCGGCAACGATGATGGCGGCGGCTCTGGGAGCGGCGATTGAGGCTTCTGTCATAGGAAATGGTACGTATGGATTGTCGGAACGAATGCTGCCAAAGCCCTTACCACGTTGGACACGAATTGCAGCAGCTTCCTTCGCCGGAAAAGTTTTGTGCACTGCACTTGCAGGCAACTTAAAACCTGACTAAAATTGAGGCACCAGGATTTCTGCTCATTCACTGAGCAATCGGCAACCATCGATGACATCTTTGAATCCCAGCAACGAGCAGTCGGCGCCCCCCTTGCGGATTGGCGATGTGCCGGTCGCCAACCGCGTCCTGCTCGCCCCAATGTCGGGCGTGACCGATGCGCCGTTCCGCAAGATGGCGGCGACGCTCGGGGCAGGGCTGGTGGTGTCCGAAATGACCGCTAGCGACGATCTGGCGCGCGGCCGCCCGATGTCGGTCCTGCGCTGTGAGGCCACCGGCGTCGGCCCGCATGTGGTGCAGCTTGCCGGTTGCGAAACCTATTGGATGGCTGAGGGCGCGCGCATCGCCGAGGCTGCCGGCGCCGATGTCATCGACATCAACATGGGCTGTCCGGCCCGGCACGTCACCGGCGGCCAGTCCGGCTCGGCGCTGATGCGTGATCTCGATCACGCGATGACCTTGGTCGAGGCGACCGTCGCCGCGGTCAAGGTTCCGGTCACGCTCAAGATGCGGCTAGGCTGGGACCACAACTCGCTCAATGCGCCGGAGCTGGCGCGCCGCGCCGTCGGCGCTGGCGTGCGGATGATCACCGTCCACGGCCGCACCCGGTGCCAGTTCTACAAGGGCGAAGCCGACTGGCGGGCCGTGCGCGCGGTCCGCGACGCCGTCAGCGTTCCGCTGGTCGTCAACGGCGACATCCAGACCTTTGATCAGGCCGTCACCGCGCTCGAACTGTCCGGCGCGGATGCCGTGATGATTGGACGCGGAGCCTACGGAAAGCCGTGGCTTCCCGGGCAGATCGGGCGGCGTCTTGAGACCGGGCTTGAAGAAAATGCGCCGACACTTCCGGTACAGTTCGGCTATGTCCGCGACCTCTACGAGGCGGTCGTCAATCATTACGGCGCAAGGATCGGCACCCGCCATGCCCGCAAGCATCTCGGCTGGGCGCTGGATACGGGAGCGGCGACCGCAAAGGTATCGGCCGAAATCCTCAAATTCTGGCGCGGCAGGATTTTGACCTCGGAAGATCCGGGCCATGTCCAGCGCGCGCTGACCGAAGCCTTCGATGACTTTGCCGGGAGGGCCATCGCGTGACCTCCCGCACGGCGCAGCCCATCTCCGCCGTCAGCACCAGCGAGGCGCTTCTCAACGCGCTGCCCAATCCGGTCATCCTGATTTCCCCAGACGGCCGGATCGTCGAAGCCAACAGCGCCGCCGAGGCGTTCTTCCAGATCTCCCTTCAGTTTCTGCGCCGCCATTCCTTCCGCGAACTGGTGCCGTTCGGCAGCCCGGTGCTGGCGCTGATCGAGCAGGTGCGCGCCAACGGCGCGCCGATCAACGAGTACATGGTCGATCTCGGCACGCCGAAGATCGGCGCCGACCGGCAGGTCGATCTGCACGTCGCGCCGCTCGCCGAGCGCCCGGGACATATCCTGGTCATGCTCCAGGAGCGCAGCATTGCCGACAAGATGGCACGCCAGCTCACCCACCGCGGCGCGGCCCGCTCGGTCACCGCGCTCGCTGCGATGCTCGCTCACGAGATCAAGAATCCGCTGTCCGGAATTCGCGGAGCTGCGCAACTGCTCGAACAGTCAGCGTCCCAGGAAGACCACGTCCTCACGCGGCTGATCTGCGACGAGACCGACCGGATCGTCACCCTCGTCGACCGCATGGAGGTGTTCGGCGACGAGCGCCCGGTCGAGCGCGGGCCGGTCAATATCCATTCGGTGCTCGGCCATGTGAAGCAGCTCGCAAAGTCCGGCTTCGCGCGCTCGATCAAGATCGTGGAGGAGTATGACCCCTCGCTCCCTCCCGTGCTCGCCAACCACGACCAGCTCATTCAGGTGTTTCTCAACCTCGTGAAGAACGCCGCCGAGGCGGTGTCCGAAATGGCGGGCGAGGGCGAGATCACGCTCACCACCGCCTTCCGGCCGGGGGTGCGGCTCTCGGTGCCGGGCAAGCCGGCGCGGGTATCGCTGCCGCTCGAATTCTGCGTGCGGGACAACGGCCCCGGCGTTCCGGCGGACCTGATCCCGAATCTGTTCGATCCGTTCATCACGACCAAGCTGACGGGCAGCGGCCTCGGCCTCGCGCTGGTCGCCAAGATCATCGGCGACCACGGCGGGATCATCGAATGCGAATCCCAGCCGAGGCGCACCATCTTTCGCGTGCTGATGCCGATGTACAGCGCCGATGCAGACCGCAAGGTCGAGGACGGCGTCAAGTCGCGCCCGCATCGCGCAATCAGATCACGGCCAGGATAAGGAGCAGATCATGCCCGCAGGCAGCATCCTTGTGGCAGACGACGATCCGGCAATCCGCACGGTGCTCAATCAGGCGCTCTCGCGAGCCGGATACGAGGTCCGCCTGACTGGCAACGCGGCGACCCTATGGCGCTGGGTCAGCCAGGGCGACGGCGATCTTATCATCACCGACGTCGTGATGCCGGACGAGAACGCCTTCGATCTGCTGCCGCGCATCAAAAAGCTCCGGCCGAACCTGCCGATCGTCGTGATGAGCGCGCAAAATACGTTCATGACCGCAATCCGCGCGTCCGAACGCGGGGCCTACGAATATCTGCCAAAACCCTTCGATCTGAAGGAGCTGATTGCGATCGTCGGCCGCGCGCTCGCCGCACCGAAAGAGCCGGTGGCAAGCGAGGCAAACGACTCCGAATTCGAGGCGCTGCCGCTGGTCGGCCGCTCCGCCGCGATGCAGGACATTTACCGCGTTCTCGCCCGACTGATGCAGACCGATCTCACGGTGATGATCTCCGGCGAGTCCGGCACCGGCAAGGAGCTCGTCGCCCGCGCCTTGCACGACTATGGCCGCAGGCATCATGGGCCGTTCGTCGCCGTCAACATGGCGGCAATCCCGCGCGACCTGATCGAGTCCGAGTTGTTCGGCCACGAGCGCGGCGCCTTCACCGGGGCCAACAGCCGCGCCGCCGGCCGCTTCGAGCAGGCCGAAGGCGGCACGCTCTTTCTCGATGAGATCGGCGACATGCCGATGGAGGCGCAGACCCGGCTTCTGCGCGTCCTGCAGCAGGGCGAATACACCACCGTCGGCGGGCGCATGCCGATCAAGACCGACGTGCGGATTGTCGCCGCCAGCAACAAGGACCTGCGCATCCTCATCCAGCAGGGCCTGTTTCGCGAAGACCTGTTCTTCCGCCTCAACGTCGTGCCGCTGCGGCTGCCGCCGCTGCGCGAGCGCCTGGAAGACATTCCTGATCTCGTCCGCCACTTTTTCGCCCAGGCTGAAGCTGCGGGTCTGCCCGCAAAGAAGCTCGACAGCGCGGCGATGGAGCGCCTGAAGCGGCACCGCTGGCCGGGCAACATCCGTGAGCTGGAGAACCTGACGCGCCGTCTCGCCGCACTCTATCCTCAGGAGATCATCACCGCGCCGGTCATCGACAGCGAGCTTGCGCCGCCGCCGGTGGTGACGGGCAGCAGTGCCAAGCAGCGCCCGGACAGTTTGTCGCAGGCGGTCGAACTCTATCTGGCGTCTTACTTCGCGGGCTTCCCCAATGCTTCGCCGCCGCCCGGCCTCTATCATCGCATCCTGCGCGAGGTCGAAGGCCCGCTGCTGACCGCGGCGCTGGCCTCAGCGCGCGGCAATCAGTTGCGGGCGGCCGATCTTCTTGGCCTCAATCGCAACACGCTGCGCAAGAAAATCCGGGACCTTGATATTCCGGTATTCCGGTCCGGCTCATAGGCCGCGATCAAAATGCAAGCAAAGGATTGGATGCGAGCATGCTCTCGTCCTCGCCGCGGAATTGTCGCAATCTGGCAACAATGTTGTATGATTGCATCAGTTATTCGGTCTGCCGATTCTGAAAACAACAATTCCTCTTGCCTGAATTTGGAATGACCAGCGAAGATTCGTCAGTCCCAACGCCCAATTCACTGTTTCCGCAACGGCGTGGCTGGTCGTTCCGCCGTTTGCTCGCGCCATTCGCCATCGCGCTGGCGCTGCTGTCGGCGTTCCTGACATTCGTGGTGCTGACCGGACTCACGCCGATCATTCCGAACCGGCAGGTTGTCGTTACCTTCCTGCTAATAAATTCCGCCACGGTGGCGCTGCTGGTCCTGATCATCGTCCGCGAGGTCTGGCAGGTCGTGCAGGCAAGGCGGCGAGGACGGGCGGCAGCAAGGCTGCACGTCCAGATCGTCGGGCTGTTTTCGGTTGTCGCCGTGCTGCCCGCAGTGCTGGTCTCGGTGGTCGCCAACGTCACCCTCGACCGCGGTCTCGACCGGCTGTTCTCCGGCCCGACACGGGCGGTGATCGAGAAATCGCTGATCGTCGCCAACGCCTATCTTCAGGAACATGCCCAGCTGATCCGCGGCGACATCATCGGCATGGCCGGCGACATCACCCGCGCGCGGCCGCTGTACGACCAGGATCGCGGCACGTTCCGCTCCTTGCTGACGGCCAGCGCGCGTTCGCGAAACCTGCCGGGAGCCATGCTGATCGACAAGGATCGCAACGTGCTGGAAACCGCGCAGACGGGCATCCGGCAGGATTTTACGACGCCGGCACCGGACTTCCTCAAGAATGTCGGCGAGGACGAGCCGCAGATCGCGGTGTTCCTCGAAGAGAACTACGTCGCGGCGGTGATCAGGCTGCGGGCGTTTCAGGATACGTTCCTTTACGTCGCGCGCCTGCTTGATCCACGCGTGGTCGCGCAAGTTCAGCAGACGCAGGCCGGCGTTGCCGAATACGGCGAAATGGAATCGCGGCGTCTCGGCATTCAGGTCGCCTTCGCGCTGATGTTCACCGTGATCGCGCTGTCGGTCCTGATGTCCGCGGTACTGCTTGGTCTGAATTTTGCCAACGGACTCGTCGCGCCGATCCGCCGCCTGATGGGCGCGGCCAACCTCGTCTCGACCGGCAATCTCAATGTCCAGGTGCCGGTGATCCGCTCGGAGGGCGACCTTGCGACCCTCGGCGAGACTTTCAACAAAATGACGCAGGAGCTGCGCACCCAGCGCGACGATCTAGTGAGCGCCAGCGACGTGATCGACAGCCGGCGGCGGTTCATCGAGGCGGTGCTGTCATCGGCGAGCGCGGGCATCATCGGCGTGAACAGCTCCGGCAAGGTCGAGATTTTGAACCGCTCGGCCGAAAAACTGATCGACAAGCCGGAGTCGGAAGCCCTCGGCAAGACGCTCCTTGAACTGCTGCCCGAGCTCAGCGAGATGATCTCCAAGCTGCGCGAGGGCACGCAGCGGCTGGTGCAGGGGCAGATCACGATCAATCGCAACGGCACCGAACGAATCCTGCAGGTGCGCATCAGCGCCGATCAGGCCGGACAGATTCGCGAAGGCGGCATCATCACGCTCGATGACATCACCGAGCTCGTCTCGGCGCAGCGCACATCCGCGTGGGCGGACGTGGCGCGGCGCATCGCCCATGAGATCAAGAACCCGCTGACGCCGATCCAGCTGTCGGCGGAACGGATCAGGCGCAAGTTCGGCAAGGTCATCACCGAGGATCGCCCGATCTTCGATCAATGCACCGACACCATCGTTCGTCAGGTCGATGACATCCGGCGCATGGTCGACGAGTTCTCGCGCTTTGCGCGGATGCCGAAGCCCGCCATCGAAGGCGAGGACGTCGCCGAATGCGTACGGCAGGTCGTCTTCCTGATGCGGGTCGGCCATCCGGAGGTCGATATCGAGACCGACATCCGCGAAGAACCGATGCCGGCGCAGTTCGACCGCCGCCTGATCTCGCAGGCACTGACCAACATCATCAAAAATGCGACCGAGGCCATCGAGGCAGTTCCCGCCGAGACGCTCGGCCGCGGCCGCATCGAGGTAAAGGCGATGCGCGAAGGCGACGATATCGTGATCGACGTGGTCGATAACGGCATCGGCCTGCCGGCCACCAGCCGCTCGCGCCTGCTGGAGCCTTACATGACCACCCGCGAGAAAGGCACCGGCCTTGGCCTCGCAATTGTCGGCCGCGTTCTTGAGGATCACGGTGGACGGATCGAACTGAACGACGCTGCAAACATCAATCCTGGCGCTCGCGGAGCGTGGGTCCGGCTGCGCTTCGCCGCGGCCGGCTACGATCCAACGAAGGCCGAAACATCGGCAAGCCAGGATCAATCCACCAATGCCGGGCAGAACAACGGCCAGCTTGAAGTGAGCATGCGACATGGCGAATGAGATTTTGATCGTCGATGACGAGGCGGATATCCGTGAGCTCGTCGCCGGCATTCTGGAAGACGAGGGCTTCAAGACCCGCACCGCGCGCGACGCCGATACGGCACTGGCCGAGATCAGCGCGCGGCGGCCCGATCTGATTTTCCTCGACATCTGGATGCAGGGCAGCCGGCTCGATGGATTGCAGCTTCTGGACGAGGTCAAGCAGCGCCACGCCAACGTGCCGGTGGTGATGATCTCCGGCCACGGCAATATCGAGACGGCGGTGGCCGCGATCAAACGCGGCGCCTACGATTTCATCGAAAAGCCGTTCAAGGCGGACCGGCTCATTCTGGTCGCCACCCGCGCGCTCGAAAACTCGCGCCTCAAGCGCGAGGTGCGCGAACTGAAGCAGCAGTCGACGCAGGCCTCCACGCTCATCGGCCGCTCGCCGTCGATGAACCAGTTGCGGCAGACGATCGAGCGCGCCGCAAAGACCAACAGCCGCATCCTGATCGTCGGCCCCTCCGGCGGCGGCAAGGAGCTCGCCGCCCGCACGCTGCACAACCTTTCGCCGCGCGCCGACGGTCCGTTCGTCGTCATCAACGCAGCGGCGATCACGCCGGAGCGGATGGAGATCGAACTGTTCGGCGTCGAGGCCAGCGACGGCGAACACCCGCGCAAGCCCGGCGCGCTCGAGGAAGCCCACGGCGGCACGCTGTTCATCGACGAAATCGCCGAGATGCCGCGCGAGACGCAGAACAAGATTTTGCGCGTGCTGGTGGACCAGACCTTTCAGCGCACCGGCGGCACCGCGCGCGTCAATGTCGACGTCCGCATAGTGTCATCGACCTCGCGCAACCTCGAGGTCGACATTGCCGAAGGGCGTTTCCGCGAGGATCTCTACCACCGCCTGTCCGTCGTTCCGATCCGCGTGCCGGCGCTGTCCGAGCGCCGCGAGGACATTCCCGAGCTGATCGAGTATTTTATGGAGCAGATCTCGCAGGCCACCGGCCTGCCGAAGCGCCGCATCGGTGATGATGCAATGGCCGTGCTGCAGTCGCACGTTTGGCCGGGGAACGTCCGCCAACTCCGCAACAACGTGGAGCGCGTGATGATTTTGGCAGGCGGCGATCCCGAGGCGATCGTCACCGCCGATATGCTGCCGCAGGATGTCGGCTCGATGGTGCCGACGATGCCGACCGGGCATAATGGCGAGCACATCATGGGGCTGCCGCTGCGCGAGGCCCGCGAAATGTTCGAGCGCGATTACCTGATCGCGCAGATCGGCCGTTTCTCCGGCAACATCTCGCGCACCGCCGAGTTCGTCGGCATGGAGCGCTCTGCCTTGCACCGCAAGCTCAAGGCGCTCGGGGTCGGCTGAAGGGTAGGTCAGTTCCAATGTCCCGCATTGCCTATGTGAACGGCCAATATGTCCCGCAACGCGATGCCGTGGTGAACATCGAAGATCGCGGCTATCAGTTCGCCGATGGCGTCTACGAGGTCTGCGAAGTCAGCCGCGGACGGATCGTCGATGCGCCAAAACATCTCGCGCGACTTCAGCGCTCGCTTGGGGAACTGCGTATCGCCGAGCCGACGCCGACACCGGTGCTCGCCATGATCATGCGCGAGGTCATCCGCCGCAATCGCGTGCGCGACGGCATCGTCTATCTCCAGATTACGCGCGGCGTCGCGAGGCGCGATCACGGCTTTCCGCTTCATCCGGTCAAGCCGAGCCTCGTCGTCACCGCAAAGACGCTGAGCGTCGAGCGCCGGCAGCAGACTGCCGCCCGCGGCATCCGCGTCGTCACCGTGCCCGACAACCGCTGGGGGCGGGTCGACATCAAGTCGACCAGCCTGTTGCCCAACGTGCTGGCCCGGCAGGCCGCCCGCGATCAGGGCGCGCAGGAGGCTTGGTTCGTCGATGCCGACGGCTTCGTCACCGAAGGCGCGTCGTCGAACGCGTGGATCGTCAAGGACGACGGCCGCATTGTGACCCGACCGGCGACCAACGAGATTTTGGCGGGCATTACCCGCTCTGTGGTGCTCGACGTGCTCGCAGCGCTTCAGATGAAACTGGAGGAACGGCCGTTCACGCCCGAGGAGGCTAGCACCGCGGCGGAAGCCTTCGTGACCGCCAGCAGCCAGATCGTCATGCCCGTCGTGGCGATCGACGGCCGCCCGGTCGGAACCGGCCAGCCGGGTCCGGTCGCCGCCAGACTGCGTGACGAGTTCCATCGCTTTTCTCAATTTTCATGAGGATTGGCCGCGTTTGGCAGGTTCCGCATCTGCGCTGGACTTGCTTAACCGGGTAGGGTGCTCTCTAATCGGGACACCGGATTCCCGAGGGGGATCTCATGGTCTCCGGTGCAGGAATGGCCCGTAAAGGTGCCATTCCTGGTCAAGAACAAAAAATCTTACAGCGGGATAACAACAAATGGCGACAGACCGCGCTCAAAACCTACAAGATACTTTTTTAAACCACGTTCGGAAAACCAAGACGCCCCTGACGATCTTCCTCGTCAACGGCGTGAAACTGCAGGGTATCGTCACCTGGTTCGACAACTTCTGTCTGTTGCTGCGTCGGGATGGCCATTCCCAGTTGGTCTACAAACACGCAATTTCGACGATTATGCCAGGCGCCCCGATCCAACTGTTCGAGGGCGGCGAGGATACTGCGTCTTGAGAAAGACCTGATTGAAACCCCGGTCATTTGACGGGGAAGGCGAGCGACCTCAAACGACAACCATTCCCTCGACGGGGCTGGTTATTGTCGTCGGGCCTTACCGCCGGCTTCGCCGCGGTGAGGCCGACCTCGCCACAGAGCCTCACGGGATCCGAAACCCGGAGGCGCGACTGGAGGAGATGACGGGCCTTGCGCTTGCCATCGACCTGACCGTTGCCGCCTCCGTGCTCGCGCCGCTCAACGAGGTGCGCCCCTCCACATATCTCGGCAAAGGCAAGGTCGAGGAGATCGGCGAACTGGTCGCCGAGCACAAGGCGGGCCTCGTGGTGATGGACTGTGCGCTTTCGCCGGTCCAGCAGCGCAACCTCGAGCGCGTCTGGCGGATCAAGGTGCTCGACCGCACCGGCCTCATTCTCGAAATCTTCGGGCGGCGCGCCAAGACCAGGGAAGGCACGCTTCAGGTTGAGCTTGCGCATCTCAACTACCAGCGCAGCCGCCTGGTGCGGTCATGGACCCACCTTGAGCGCCAGCGCGGCGGCTATGGCTTTTTGGGCGGCCCCGGCGAAACCCAGATGGAAGCCGACCGCCGGATGATCGACGAGCGGATCGCGCGCATCAAGCTCGATCTGGCGAAGGTGCAGGCCACGCGGCGGCTCCATCGCGCCGGCCGCGAGCGCGTGCCTTATCGGGTGGTTGCGCTGGTCGGCTACACCAATGCCGGCAAATCGACGCTGTTCAATCGCCTGACCGCGGCCGAGGTTCAGGCCGAGGACATGCTGTTCGCGACGCTCGATCCGACCCTGCGGGCGCTCACCTTGCCGCATGGCGCCAAGGCGATGCTGTCGGATACCGTCGGCTTCATCTCGGACCTGCCGACCATGCTGGTCGCCGCCTTCCGCGCCACGCTGGAAGAGGTGGTCGAAGCCGAAGTCATTTTGCATGTCCGCGACATCTCGCATGAAGACGCCGAGGCGCAGCGCGCCGACGTCGACTCGGTGCTCCGGCAGCTCGACATCGACGTTCACAAGAACGGGCGGATCATCGAGGTCTGGAACAAGGTCGACCGGCTCGACGCCGAGGCCCGCGAACGGCTGGGCTACTTGTCCGCCCGCCAACCGCGGCCGTGCTATCTCGTCTCTGCCGAAACCGGCGAGGGGCTCGACGTGCTGCTCGCTGCGATCGAGGATCAGCTCGCGGCCAATCGCACGACGCTGCAATTCTCCATCGATCCCGCCGACGGCGCGGGCATCAGCTGGCTGCACCGCAATTCCGAAGTGCTCAAGAAAGAGCTGCTGGAGGACGGCCACGTGCTGATGACGGTGCGGCTCGACGCCAGCAAGCGCGATCTGGCGATCCATCGCTTTACCGGGCAGAAGCCGACGCCGCCAGATTGATCGGGCTTTAATCTCTGCAAGTAAGAATACTTGTCGCGATGCGTTAGCGTGTCGCTTCAAGTTTTTTGGCTTCGTTCCAGAGCTCGTCCATCTCGGCGAGAGAAGCAGCGTTCAACGTTTTGCCGCGCGCCGCGAGTGCCGTTTCGATATAGGCGAAGCGGCGGGTGAACTTGTGATTGGTCCCGCGCAGCGCGCCTTCTGGATCGACATTGGCATGACGCGCAAGGTTGACCAGCGCGAACAACAGATCGCCCACCTCATCGCCAATCCGTGAGCGGTCGCCGCCGTCAAGCGCGGCCTCGATCTCATCGGCTTCCTCGCGGATTTTGGCCAGCACCGCGCGCGGATCGTTCCAGTCGAAGCCGACAGTCGCCGCCTTGTATTGCAGCTCGAGGGCGTGAGCGAGGGCAGGCTGGATGGACTTCACACTCGCCAGAAGCGAGACGGGGCCATCGACGGCTTCGCCCCGGTGCGCAGCGCGCTCGGCTTTTTCCTCAGCCTTGATGCGCCGCCACGATCCCTGGACCTCTTCGGGCGTCATCGTGCCGGCCTGCTCGCCGAAGACATGCGGATGGCGGCGGATCATCTTCTTGGTAACCGCCTGCACGACGTCGCCGAAGGTAAAAGCATTCTGTTCCTCCGCCATGCGAGCGTGAAACACCACCTGCAGGAGAAGGTCGCCAAGCTCATCGCAGAGGTCGTGCATATCGCCGCGCGTGATCGCATCGGCGACCTCATACGCTTCCTCGATCGTGTAGGGGGCGATGCTGGCAAAATCCTGCTCCAGATCCCACGGGCAGCCGGTTCCAGGCGTGCGCAGCGCCGCCATGATCTCGATCAGTCGCGCGATATCGCGGGAGGGATCCATCGTCCGATTTCTGGCAGTAGTCATCGTGCACCGGGCTTGTCAGAAGAAGGGATGGGCCCCTTATGCCCCAGGCGGGCGCCGCGGCCCAGCCGAAAATCGCGCAAGCGTTTGGTGGAGAGCGCGGGCAGTGCTATGGACGCGCCATGAGCGATTTTCTGAAGAACGAAACGGCCCTCGTCCTGTTCTCCGGCGGGCAGGACTCGACGACCTGCCTAGCCTGGGCGCTGGCGAAATTCGCGCGGGTGGAGACGCTCGGTTTTGACTATGGCCAGCGCCACGCCATCGAGCTCACCTGCCGCGACCGGCTGATCGAGGGGCTGCGCGCGATCAATCCCAAATGGGACGAGCGGCTGAGCGAGCACCACACGCTGGCGATCCCGACGCTCGGCGAGATTTCCGGCACGGCGCTGATCCACGATGTCGCGATTGCGATGAACGAGGATGGGCTGCCGAACACGTTCGTTCCGGGCCGCAACCTGATTTTCCTGACCTTCGCTGCGGCGCTGGCCTACCGGCGCGGCATCCGCCATATCGTCGGCGGGATGTGCGAGACGGACTATTCGGGCTATCCCGATTGTCGGGACACCACCATCAAGGCCCTGCAGGCCGCGCTCAATCTCGGCATGGCGCGCGAGGTGGTGCTGCACACCCCGCTGATGTGGCTCGACAAGGCCGAGACATGGGCGCTGGCGAACGATCTCGGCGGAGGCGATCTTGTCGACCTGATCCGCGACCAGTCGCACACCTGCTATCTCGGCGAGCGCGGCGAAAAGCACGATTGGGGATATGGCTGCGGCGAATGCCCGGCCTGCCAGTTGCGGGCGAAAGGCTGGGCCGACTATGCTCGCGGCAGGAAGGACCACGCCGCAACTCCCTGACGGAGCCGCGCCATGCTGACCCTGAAGCCGAACTGCGAGTGCTGCGACGCCGACTTGCCGCCGGAGAGCACGGCGGCCCGGATCTGCACGTTCGAGTGCACGTTCTGCGCCGACTGCGCGGAAGGCCCGCTCAACGGCATCTGCCCGAACTGCAAGGGCGAACTGGTGCGGCGGCCGATCCGGCCCGTCGCAATGCTGACAAAATATCCCGCCTCCTCAGAGCGCCACCTGCGCAAGGAGCCGTGTCCTTCCGCCGCGTGATCTCAGGCCTTGCGTGAGGCGAGGCGATAGAGTGCGCGTGCGCCGCTGTCGAGCAGGAAGCCGAGCGCGCCGATCAGCACCACGGTCGCCATGAGTTCGGGATAGGCAAGGCGGTCGCGCGTATCGAGGATGAAGTAGCCGAGCCCGGCCGACACCCCGAGCATTTCGCACGGCACCAGCACGATCCAGACGATGCCGATGGCAAGCCGCAGGCCTGTCAGCACATGGCCCAGCACGCCAGGCACGATGACGTGGAGCAATGTCTCCCAGCGTGTCGCCGCAAGGCTTTCCGAGAGCCGCAGCCAGGCCGGATCGAGCTGCTTCACGCCCTGCGCAGTGTTGAGCAAAATCGGCCAGACTGCGGCAAAAGTGAGAAGAAAATAGATCGGCTGATCGCCGACGCCGAACACCATCACGGCGATCGGCATCCACGACAGCGGCGAGATCATTCGCAGCAACTGGAAGGTCGGCGAGGTCGCGGCGTTGAGAAGGCTCGAGCTGCCGACCGCCAGCCCGAGCGGCACGCCGATCAGCAGCGCAAGGCCGAGGCCGACCAGCACGCGGCGCAGGCTGGTTGCGACATGGATGCCGAGATCGGGCTGCGTCAGGAGATGGGCGAGGGCGCCGGCGGTGTTCTGCGGCGAGAAGTTGCGCAGAAAACTGCCTGCGGGAGCGACGAACTCCGTGCCGATCCACCACAGGACGACCAGCAGCACAAGGCCGGAGGCGCCGAGCGCAATAGAGCGCAGCGACGGCAGCACCGCGCCGAAATGGAGAAGCGCCAGCGCGCCGCGATCTCTTAGCGAGGTGTCGCAGGCGCGCAGGCTGTCGGTGGGCCAGCTCGTGGTCACGCCTTGATCAACTCCGTGCGGGTGAAGGATTCCGGCACGCCGAACGCGGCCATGCCACCGGCCGCCGTGACGGCGGCCTTGACGTGGCGATCATCGACCAGCTCGCGCGCTGCGACCGCCGGATCGAGCGTATCGAGGAACGAGCGGTTGCCCTCCACCAGCGTGTCCTTGAGCCTGCGCACCAGTTCCTCGGTGTAGCTCGGATAAGGATAGGGCTGGAAATCGATCCGCCGTTCGCGCCAGTCGGGATGGATGATCGCGCCGTCCTTCAGATATGCGGCGTTGTCGGTGTCCGGCGGCGACAGCACCTTTTCCAGCACGGCCTTGCTGTGCGGCGTGTAACGGTTGGGATCGTCCTTGGAGAGCAGAGCCGCGGTCTCGCTGCGGTTCGCGCGCGTCCAGAGCTGCGCCTTCACCATCGCGTTGACCACCTTGCGCGACCATTCCGGGCGCTGCTCGAGGTCGCGCGCATGCATGAAGACGAGGCAGCAGGCGTGGTCGCGCCAGACGTCGCCGGTGAAGCGCAGCACCTTGCCGACGCCGAGCACTTCGGCAGCGGCGTTGAACGGCTCGGCAACGATGAAGCCTGCGATCTGCTTGGCGGCGAGCGCAGGCACCATGTCCGACGGCGCCATGACGATGAGATTGACCTCGTTCGGCGCGGTGCCGCCGCCCTTCTTCGAGACTGGGGTGAGGCCGTTCTCCCGGAGCAGGATTTGCAGCACGACGTTGTGGATCGAATACCAGAACGGGATGGCGACGGTCTGCCCGCCAAGCTCCTTCACGCTGTTGATGTGCGGCGCGACGCTGAGGCCGGAGCCGCCGGTATGGTTCCAGGCGACGACCTTCGCCGGCGCCTTGCTGCCGAAGCGCGCCCACACCGCCATCGGCGAAAGCAGGTGCACGACGTTGACCTGGCCTGAGATGAAGGCTTCGAGAAGCTGCGCCCAGCTTCGCAGCAGCACCGGCTTCTCCGCCTTGATGCCTTCGGCCTCGAAAAACCCCTTGCCGTGGGCGACGAGCAGAGGCGTTGCGTCGGTGATCGGCAGATAACCGATGCGCAGCGGTGCATCGGTTTCCTGCGCGCGCGCCTCATAGCTGCGCAGGAGCGGCAAAGCGCCGGCCGCGGTGAAGAGCGCCGACAACCGCAGCATTTCTCGCCGATTGAATTCGCTGGTGTTCATGACAGCCCCTTGGTGGCAGGACGACGCGAGGCCTTGCGCAGCGTCGTCAAAATTTCGACGCGGATCGCGCCGGTCTCGGCAATGAAATCCTCGCGCGGCTTCGGCAGGTCGATCCGCCATTCGCCGATCTGGCCGGCAGGCGAGCCGCCGAGCAGAATGATGCGGTCGGAGACGAGCAGGGCTTCGTCAATGTCGTGGGTGATGATCACCGTCGCTGCGCGAAAATCCTGCACGACCTTGAGGAGCAGGTGCTGCATCTCCGCGCGCGTCACTTCGTCGAGCGCGCCGAACGGCTCGTCGAGCAGAAGAATCTCTGGTTTGCGGGCGAGGCAGCGGGCGAGCGCGGCGCGCTGCGCCATGCCGCCCGAAAGCTGCGCCGGAAAATTCTTGCGAGCATGCGACAGGCCGACCTCATCGATGGCGCGGTCGATCCGCGCCTGTGCCTCACGCGCGGAGAGGCCCGGTTGCGACTTGAAGCCGAGGCCGAAGCCGACGTTCTTTTCCAGCGTCAGCCAGGGCAACAGGCTCGGGTCCTGAAACGCGATGGCGACCCGCGGATGAACGCCCTGCAACGCCGCGCCATTGACGAACACCTCGCCTCCGGTCGGCTGCTGCAAGCCGGCGAGCACACGAAGAAGGCTCGACTTGCCGACACCGCTCGGCCCGAGAATGCTGACCGTCTCGCCCGACTGCAGCGCGAAGTCGAAATCGTCGAGCACCGGCCGGCTTTCGCCGGGATAGTGCAGGGCGATGCTTTTTGCTGACAGGGCCGGCGCGGCGGAAGTTGTCATTGTGCGGCTACCAAGGTTTCCTGCGCGCGCAGCACGGTTTTGAGCTGCGAAATGCTCGGCGTAATCAGCGGAATGAAAGCCATCTCGCGTAGGCGCCGCTGGATGTCGCCGCCCGGCTGCGTCAGATAGGCCTTGCCGCCGGTGGCGCAGAGTTCGAGGTTCACGGCCTCCGTCGCAATCTCCGAGAGGCGGATACGGATGCGGAAGAGTTGGGCGGCCTGCGAGACGAAACGGCCATCGCGAAGCCCGGCCTCAAGCTGCGCCTGCACAGCGGAGAGATCGCGCAGCAATTCGTCGATCGTACCGGCGAACACTTCGCGGCCGTCGCCAAGTTTGGTCTGCGCCACGTGCAGAGACTTTCGCGCAAGGCCGATGGCCATCGCACATTGCATCGCAAGGAAGGCGGGGCGGACGACGGGGAGCCACTCACCCGCATTGGCATGGAGGATCCGGTCACGCCCGATCAGCGCGTGGTCGATCTTGATCGCGGCGGTGTTCGAGCCGCGCATCGCCATCAGATCGAGATCGGCGGAGCGCGCAACCCCTAAGTCTTCCGACGAGAGCACGCCGACGAAATCCGGCTCGCCGTCCGCGCCCTTGATTGCGGCCGCGACATCGAAGCCGCTCACCGGCAGGTTCGTCACCCATGGCAGCTTGCCGTCGATACGAAGGCGCCCGCCATCCGCATGGCTCGCGCGCACCTGCAATTCCTCGATGCCGGCGAGAAACTTCATCGCATTGGAAAGACCGGTCGCGCCCGCGCGGCGGCCGGAAAGAAGATCCGGTAGCAGCTGTTCACGAAGCGCGGCATTCGGGCTTTGCAAAAGATACTCGATGAAGGTGCGCTGCCCCCAGAAAACAAAACCGGCAGTGAGGGACTCTTCCGAAACTTCGGTAATGGCACGGACCGCGCCGATGATGTCGCCACCGGCGCCGCCCCATTGCCAGGGCACGCCGATAGCGAACAGACCTGCATCCGCAAGGCGCGGCAAAACATCTCCAGCGCCCGAGGCCGAATGATCGAGATCTAGTGCTGATCCTTCAAGCCACGTCGCGATATCATCGGCGACTGGCCGTGCTTGGGGCGCTGACATGGTCATTCCGCGGCGGCCTGTGTCACGCCCGTCCAGGCATATGGCTCGAGCTGCGGATTAAGCGCGGGCTGGCCGAGATTGTTGGCGAAGTTGCAGAGGGTCGCGAGGCTGACGCCGAGCACGACTTCGAGCGCAGAGGCATCATCGAAGCCGGCGGCCTTGAAGGCCGCAAGCTCGCTTGCGTCCACGTTGCCGCGGCTGCGAATGACGGCGCGAGTAAAGTCCGCCACCGCGTTCAGCTTTGCATCCGGACCCTTGGTTCCGACGCGAAGAGCATTCACCACGTCGTCGGTGAGGCCGGCCTTCTTGTAGGCGATGGCGGTGTGGCCCGCGACGCAGAAACCGCAGCCATGGGTCGCGGCGGCGGTGATCTGCACGGCTTCACGCTCGGCCAGGTTCAGACTCGCGCGGGCATTGATCCCGGAGACGGTCTGATAGGTTTCCAGCGCGACCGGCGCGTTGGCAAGAAGGCGGACGAGATTGGGCAAAAAGCCATTGTTTGCTTGCGCGGTCTCAAGCCCGGCCTTGGCGGCCTCTGGCGCGTCTTCAATCGAACGAAGGGGAATTCGTGACATAAAAAACTCCTGAACGGAATTGACGCGAGGATGCGACCCCGCCGAGAACCGTCGAATAATTCAAGAATTATAAGCGCTTATGCAGCGAGGCAATGGACGGGCGCCCGTCGCGCGAAAAGAAAAATATCCTTCGAAGGGCAGGATCGAACTCGAAAGATTTTCGCTGCGCTGCCGGAAATCGCAGCAGCTTTGTCATAGGAAGGCCGGAGGGTTTTGGCGAGAAAATCTAGTGGCGGACCGCGCAGGCCCTCAAGGCAAAAGAAAACCGGACCGCGGCGGCGAGCGCTGCGATCCGGTTCCATCTGGGCGCAGGTGGAGAGCCGCGCCGCAATCGTTTGACAGTTTAAAGGATCAAGAAGCCTCGGCGTCCTCCGCGATCGCATCGAGCCCGAGATAGGCGCGCTGGATCGCATCGTCGGCCTGAAACTCCGCCGCGGTGCCCTTGCCTATGATTTTGCCGTTCTCGAGCAGGTAGCAAATCTGCGCGATCTTGAGGGTGTGGTTGGTATTCTGCTCAACGAGCAGAATACCAAGTCCGGTCTCCGCGATCTTCGGTAGCGCCTTGAACAGCTCGGCGGTGAGAAGTGGCGAAAGGCCGAGCGATGGCTCATCGAGCAGCAGCATGGACGGGCGGGACATCAGCGCGCGGCCGATGGCGACCATCTGCTGCTCGCCGCCGCTCATGGTGCGCGCGATCTGGTTCATCCGCTCGCCGAGGCGAGGGAAGAGGGTAAGGATCAGGTCCAGCCGCTCCTCGACGTTTTCGCGGGCCCGGTTCGGAAACGCACCAAGCTTGAGATTGTCGCGCACCGTCAGGTCGCTGAACAGGAGGCGGCCCTCCGGCACCAAGGAAAGTCCCGCCTCGACGATCAGATGTGGCTTCGTGCCGGTGAGCGACTGGCCGTCCAGCGAGATGCTGCCGCCCGGCAGAAACTTGACCAAGCCAGCCATCGCCTTCAGCAGCGTCGTCTTGCCCGCGCCATTGGCGCCGAGCATCACCGCGATCTCGCCGGGCTTGACGCTGAGGCTGACATCATCGAGCGCCTGATGCTTGCCGTAACGAACGGAAAGGTTGGACACCTCAAGCATGACTGTCTCCCAGATAGGCGTCGATCACCGCCTGATCGGATAGAACCGATTTTGGCGTGCCTTCAGCAAGTTTTTGCCCGGCATTCATCACCACGCAGCGGTTGCACAGCGTGTTGATGGCCGACATCACGTGCTCGACCATCACAATCGTCGTGCCTTCGCGGCCGAGCTTGCGGATGAGGGCGATGCCGGTGCCAAGCTCGGTGGCGTTCAGGCCGGCGAGCCATTCGTCGAGCAGCAGGAGTTCCGGCTTCAGCGCAAGCGCGCGCGCAAGTTCGAGCCGCTTCTGGTCGATGTAGGTGAGCGCACTCGCCGGAAGATCGTCCATGCCAGTGAGGCCGACCATCGCAAGCGCCTCGCGGCCGAGGTTGACAGCCTTCTGCCCCCACACCGGATTGTCGGTGAAGGCGAGGCCGACCGCAGCATTCTCCAGCACCGTCATTTCCTGCACCAGCCGGACAAGCTGAAAGGTGCGGCCGATGCCGGCCCGCGCCACCCGGAAGGCAGGCTTGTTGGAAATGAGCGCACCCTTGAGGCGGATCTCGCCGCTGTCGGGGCGCAGGCCGCCGGAGATGAGATTCATCACCGTGGTCTTGCCGGAGCCGTTCGGGCCGATCAGGCCGAGCACGTCGCCGCGCTCAACGTTGAACGACACATCATTGACGGCAACCAGACCGCCAAAGGTCTTGCGGACCTTGTCGAGCTGCAGGAGCGTACCGTTCGCAGTCATGCGCGCTCTCCTGCGGGTTCGGCGATCACGGGCGCAGGCTTGCGGCGGCGAGCATATTTTTCCACCACGCCGACGATGCCGTTCGGAACGAGATAAACGATCATGATGAAGACAAGCCCGAGCAGGATCGAGAAGGCGTTGGGAAAGTTGGCTCCGAGATATTCGAACAGCAGCGTCAGCGGGACGACGCCGAGCAGGGGGCCATACAGGCGGTGCATGCCGCCAAGCAGCGCCATGATGACGACCTGGAACGACAGCGTCGCATTGAAGGCGATCGCGGGATCGATATAGGTCCAGCGCGGCGCCATGATCGCGCCGGTGAGCGACATGAACACCGAGCTGATGACGAACAGCCACAACTTGACCGCGGTGGTGTTGACGCCGAAGTGGCGCGCCACGACCTCGTCGCCGCCGATGACGCGCAGCGCAAAGCCGATCCGCGAGCGGCCGATGAGGAGACCGGCGAGAAGCAGCACCACGAGCAGCGCGAGGAGCTGCCAGTAGATCGCCCGCTGCGATACGTCGAGGAAAATATAGCGGCCGATCGATTGCGTGACGTTGACCTCGTACCAGGTCACGAGCTGCCGGATCATCTCGGTCAGGCCGAAGGTGAAGATGACGAAGTAAACGCCGGCAAGGCGCAGCGTCGCGAGGCCGACGACCAGCGCCAGCAGCGCGCCGATCACGGCGGAGACCACGAGCACCGCCCACCACGGCATGCTTTCGCCGAGCACTGCCACCGTATAGGCGCCGACGCCGAAGAAGGCGACGCTTGCCAGCGAGACATAGCGCGTGGGGCCGGAGAACATGCCCCAGGCGGTTGCCAGCACGCCAAAGCTGAGCAGCCCAATGGACAGCGACAGGCCATAGCTGCCGATCGCCAGCGGCCAGAAGGCCAGCAAGATGCCGCCGATGATCGTAGCGAAGAAAGGAATGCGCGAGTCGTTGACCATCACGCGGCCTTTCCAAAAATGCCCGTAGGCCGGATGATGAGAGCTAACAGGAACACAGCGTAAATCACCGCAATGGTCAGGCCCGGATCCCAGAACGTCGCGACCATGGATTCGACCAGCCCGAGAAAGAAACCTGCGAGGAACGCGCCGAACACGTTGCCGACGCCGGCCATGATGACGACGATCAGCGCCTTCATGGTGAAGGCCACGCCCATCTGCGCCGTGAAGGTCATGAAGGTGGAGGCGAGAACACCGCCGAGCGCAGCAATCGCGCCGCCGAGGGCGAAGCCGAGCGCCGCCGCCCATTTCACGTCGATGGCGACAAGACCGGCGCCAACCGGCTCGGAGGCAACCGCGCGCAATGCCGCGCCGGTGCGGGTTTTCAGAAGAAGCAGGTAAGCGCCGGCACCAAGCACCAGTGCCGCCAGCAACGCAACGAGGCGATTGGCCGAAGTCGTGGAGCCCAAGACGTTCACGGGGAAATCGAGATACGAGTAGCTCGTATAGTTCGCGCCGAACGTCACCAGCATGATGCCCTGGATGACGAAGAGCAGGCCGAAGGTGATCAAGATGCTGTCGACCTCAAGCGCGATCGGATTGCGCGCTCGCGCCACAAGCGGCGTCAGCATGATCGAATAGATCAGCCACGACAGCACGAACGCCGCTGGCGCCACCACGAGCAGCGACAGATAGGGGCTGATCCCCAGGCTGCCGAAAAGGACGTAGGTCGCAAAACTCCCGAGAATGAGAATTTCGCCATACGCCAGATTCATGATCCGCGAGACGCCGTATTGCAGCGTCATGCCCATCGCCACGAGCGAATACATCGCGCCGAGCGTCAAGCCGGATAGAAGTGCGTTCATCAACATGGTTTCGATCCTGTTGAACCCCGGCGGCACGCGCCGCCGGGGCCAGACATCAGTCAGGCGATCGTTTCAGACCTCAGTCCTTCTTGGCAGGCCACGCCGGCTTCGGGAACGTGATCTTGCCGGCACCCGGCAGGCTACTCGGGCCAAGGCCCTGCAGTTCGCCGTTCTGCCACTGGCCGATCTTCCACATGGTCGGCATGGTCTGGTCGGGCATCGAGACCTTGCCCATGATGGTGTCGAAGGAGCCGGACTTCATCTCGGCGGCGATCTTCTCGCGGTCGAGGCCGACGCGCTCGACGGCCTGCTCCAGCACCTGGAGGGAGGCATACATCGGCACGCTGGCGGAGCGATCCGGCTCGCGGCCGGTCGCCTTGCGGTGACGCTCCATGTAATCGGCGATCGCCTTGCTCTTGGCATCGATGCCGCCGAGGGTCACGACGCCTTCAACCGCATCGCCAAAGCGCTGCTTGTAGAGCGGGAAGAAGCCGCCGACGCTGACCATGAACAGGTCCGGGTTGTAGCTGAGAAGGCGGGCCTGCTCGGTGAGGCCGATGGTGTCCGGCGGATAGCTGAACGCGACGAAGACCTTCGCATTCATCGCCTTCACCTCATTGATGATTGGCGACAGATCCTGAGTGCCGACCGGGTAGGTCTTGTCGTAGATGATCTTGAAGCCCGCGGCGGGCAGGGCCTTGCGGGCCGCGCCGGACAGATCGACGCCGAAGCCGTCACCGACTGCCGCCATGGCGATCTTCTCGTCGATCTTGCCTTCCTTCTTCAGCTTGACGAGCTGATCGACCAGCGCATCGACATAGGAGGCGCTGGTGCCGGCAAGCCAGAAGCTGAGCGGCCAGCGCTTGGCAAGCTCAACCGAGCGATCGGTGATCGCGGTCGGGCCCATCTGGATGTACTTGTGCTTTGCAAACAGCGGGCCGACGGCGAGGTTGACGGCGGTGCCCCACGGCGACAGCAGAAGGTCGACCTTGTCCTGGGTGATGAGACGCTCGACGGCGCGCACCGCTTCTTCCGAGTTGGAGCGGTCGTCATATTCCACGACTTCAACCGGCAAACGCTTGCCGTTGACCATCATGCCGCCCTTTTCGTTCATCTCCTTGACCCAGAGCTCGTAGTTCGGCACCTGCGAGGTCATCGCGCCGCCCGAGTTCGGTCCGGTCTTGGAGATCGCATAGCCGATCTTGACCTTGCCTGGCGTCTCCTGCGCCAGCGCGCCGCCGGTTAGCGACATTGCGGCGAGCGCGGTGCCCGCCGCTGCGAGCAATTTCAATTTCCTGAAAGTCATTCGGTGTGTCCTCCTCAATGGTCTTAGTTTATCTTCCGGCATGTTCACTGATATGAGCCGTCGGACTCTCCAGGCTTTTGGCCCGAATTCGATGCTGCGCGCGCAGACCTCACATATCCATCAGACCAATCCTCATCCCCAGCTGTGAACGGGCGATATAGGGCCCGAACGCTAGATACTGGGCCGAGGGATGGCCGCGATACATTTGGACGTCGCTAAAATATTGCTGGAGCGGCTGGCCCTTGCGGGCGGCCGTGGTGCCGGCAGTCTGAAACAGGAGTTCGGTGGCATCGCAGGCGATCCGGCCGGCGGTTTGCAGCATGCCCCAGAGGCGCAGGTTGTCGTCGAGCGTCACTGGCTTTCCGCTGGCCTGCCACTCATGGCATTTTTCCATCAGCTGCTCGCACGCCTGCAGCAGCAGCGCCTCAGCGGAATCGGTAAGCATGATCGCGTAGCCAAAATTGCGCTGGAAATCGTAATGGTCGCGGCGCAGCACGAAGGGGGGAAAGATCGTCGTCTCGCTGTTTATGATCTTTTCGTATTCATCGATCGCGGCGCGCGCCGCGCCGATCACCGGCGCAACGAGGGACGCATGATAGGGCGCCATCAGGCGGCCAAGATACATCGGGTTGCCGTGCAGGCGGGTGCCGGGCGTGCCGTCCTTCATGCTGTCGGGCAGGGCGTAGAAGCTGGGAAAGTCGACGATGTGATGCGAGGGTACGAAGACGTCGTCGAGCCTTGCGCTGTTCGAGCCGCTGGCGCGCATGCCAAGGGTGCTGTCGCCGCCCCAGTCGTCGAGGATGGTGTAATTGCTGCGCGGTACGACGAAATTGACCGCGCGCGGCCGCCGGCCATCGCCATCGTCGATCAGCGTCGTCGCCACGAGGTGGGTCGAATAGGGGATGCCCGACGCATATCCCCAGGTGCCGTTGACGATATAGCCGCCGTCCGCCTTGCGCGCCGTCCCCGACGGCAGCGCGCGATGGGGGGCGACGAATTCGCCGTAGGGACCAAAAATTTCGCGCTGGGCGTCCTCGCCCCAATGCGAGGCGATGGCGAAGGCATGGGAGGCGGCGAGCGTCAGACACCAGCCCGCTGACGGATGCCCGCGCGAGACCTCGATCATCACCCGATAGAATGTTGGCAGATCGAACTCATAGCCGCCGAACATCCGCGGCTGGCAGATGCGGTAAAACCCCGCATCGCGGAAGGCTTCGTGCATTTCAGGGGAATAGGTGCCGCGTTGATTGCTCTCTTCCTGCTGCTCCCGCAACCGGGAGCGCAAGGCGCGCGCACGCCGAAGCAATTCGGCCGGCCTCAAATCTGGTTCAGGCACGCGCGGAAAATGCGTGCGTTCCGCCGCTGCAGCAGGTGTCGCCGGTGCCACCGTTCCCCCCGGAAGTTGCCGGCTGCTGTCATCGCATTGCAGTGCGGCGACGCTCCAGGCTCGTTCGATTTTCTCTCCTGCCTGTTCGCACACTTTGCGAAAGATAGGCACCTATCGAAAGATAGTGACAAGCCGCTGTTCAGCCGGCATTGTTGACAAAAGATAGGGTAGGAAACGAAGTTGAACGGCGCAGTTGGAAGTGCAGCCCCGGATTGGGGACGCTCTGCACGTCTGATACCGACCAAGATGATACCACCGTCGATCACGGCAAAATTGCTTGATCGCGACCTGATACGTCACGTGGATACCGTTCTTGCAAGGCCGCTGACCGTTGTCCGCGCGCCGGCAGGCTATGGCAAGACCACGATGCTCGCCCAGTGGTATCATCGTCTTCGGCAGCGCGCCGTCGCCACTGTCTGGCTGTCGCTCGACGAGTTCGATACCGATCCGGCCCTGTTGCTGGCCTACATCGCTGAGACACTTCGTCGCGAAAGAGTGCTCTCCGCCAATATCTGCCGCGACGAGCTCAACGCTGGCGCCGATCCCGACCGGGTACTGATCGCCGGCCTCATCGATGGCATCCTGCAACATCGCGCGCCGGTCGCGATGTTCTTTGATGATCTCCATCTGCTGCGCAATCCCGATGCGCGGTGCCTGGTCAATCGCCTGATCGTTCATTCGCCGCCGAACCTGCATCTCGTGCTCGCGAGCCGCGAGGCCGCCATCCAGTTCGTTGGGCGACAGCGGCTGCGCGGCAACGCGCTCGAGATTACTTCGCGAGACCTCAGCCTTTCGCGCGCCGAGATCGAAGAATATCTCGCGCAGAACGGTTTTGCCGATCTTGACGATCCGGCGCGCTCGCACCTTGAATCTTCGACCGAAGGCTGGATCGCCGGCATCAAATTCGCCGTCAGTGGCCTCGGTCCGAGCTACGACCGCAACCGCGCGATCCGTTCGCTGCACGGCAGCCGGCGCCAGATCGCCGAGTTCTTCGCCCATGACGTGCTCAACGGTTTGCCCGCAGATATTCAGGACTTTTTGCTCAAAAGCTCGATCCTCGCCGAGTTTTCGGCGGGGCTCGCTGAATCGGTGACGGGCAGGGCCGATGCGCAGGCCATCATCGCAAAGCTGGAGGCCGCCGGCCTTTTCATCTTCACCCTCGGCGAGGACGAAACCTGGTTTCGCTACCATCAGCTTTTCGCCGGCTATCTCCTTCACGAACTGGAAATGCGCTATCCGGGCATCCGCAAGACGCTGCATCTCAAGGCGAGCCGCTGGTACGCCGACGAAGGCTTGTCAGAGGAAGCCTTCATCCATGCCCTGAAGGGCGACGACGCTGTGCAGGCCGCCGAGATATTGGACGATTGCTGCTGCGACATTCTCTATGACGGCCGCCCCGGCCCGCTGCTTGGGATGATCGAACGCCTGCCCGAACACGTGCTCGCTCAGTTTCCGCGGCTGATGCTCACCAAGGCGTGGTCGGCAGTGGTGCACTGGCAGTTCGAGGAGGCAGCGCGCCTGCTCGACATGACCGAAGCGATTTTGGACAAGAAGCAGAGCGACGGCGTTTTGCCCGAACGCGACCTTGTCGAACTGCGCGCGCTCTTCTTACATCGCAAAATGATCTATCAGCGTTTCCGCGACGACATTTTTCAGGAGCAGTCGTACTGCGACAAACTCCTATCCGGGCCGTCGATCAATGACAGCACGATGCTCGGGACCATCTACGACACGCTGATCCACGTCGAGGCCGATCAGTTCAACTTTTCCCGCATCGATTATCTCGAGCGCACGACCCGCGACCTCCTCCAGCGCCGCGGCAACGTCTTCATGATGGTCTGGCACAAGGCGACGATCGGCCGCGCACGCCTGATGAGCGGCGAATCCGACGAAGCGATCGCAGCATACCGTGAAGGGGCGCGTTGCGCCGCCGCCATCGCACCGATGGAGAGCACGCTCGCGGCGGTGCCGTCGCTGTTGCTGGCCGAGGCGCTCTACCTGCGCAATGAGATTTTGGAAGCCAAGCAGCTCTGCGCGACCTATTTTTCGCTGGTGACGGCTTACGGCCTGCCGGAACAGCTCATATCGGCCTATACGGTGCAATCCCGCCTGCTGCGCAACGACGGAAAGCAGGAGGAGGCGCAGGCCGTGCTCGACGCCGGCATCAAGCAGGCGCTCGCCCAGCGCTTTCAGCGGCTCAAAATCTACCTGACCTATGAGAAGGTGCTTGGCCATCTTCAGCAAGGCAACCTGAACGCGGCGCGCGCGCTGTTTGCGCGGTTCGGCCTCGATGAGGACCGCTCCGAAATCGTTCCCAAGGGCAAGACGACAGTCGCGCGCGAGCGCCAGGCGCTGCTCTGGACGCGAATGGCGCTGGCCGAAGGGAAGGTGGCGGATGCCCGTTCAGTTGCCATGCACTGGCGCGACTTCGCCCACAAGGCCGGGGCAACCCTGTCCGAGATCCAGTGGGACATCCTGCTGGCGCTGATCCATCTTCGGGACGGCAACGTGCAGGCTGCGACTCGCAACCTGCGCCGCGCGGTGCTGACGGCGGGGCCGGGCAGGTATCTGAGGCTTTTCCTCGACGAAGGCGCGCCGATCATGAATCTGGTCGCCCAGCTTGACGGCGCGCTCGGCCCCGTGTCCGGTTCCGACGCGGTGTTTGCCCAAAATCTGCTCGCGGTCGCCGATCCGAGCCTGGCGCGCAAGAAGCTGCCGGACGTGCCGATGACAGTGCATGGCAGCCTTGGCGCCCGCGAACTGGAGATCATGCGGCTGATCGCGGACGGCCTGTCCAATCGCGAGATCGGCCAGCGGCTCGGCATGACCGAGGGCACGGTGAAGTGGCATCTGCAACAGACCTATGACAAGCTCGGCGTGCGCCGCCGCCAGCTCGCCGTCGACAAGGCCAGACGACTTGGCCTCGTCGGCCACCATTGATCGGGGCTGCCGCAAGCGCAAAGCACCTCCTGCATCCCCGCCTTTCCAGTCGGCGTGAAGTGGTGGGCGCCTACATGCATAAATTGCCTTTACCCCATCGCGCTATCCCGTCTTGATCTGGATCAACGCGCATCGGCACATCAGTTTATAACCCAATATGCCTCTCGATGGTTGGCGAACGTAGCTCTGGGCATCGCTTCCCGGCAAGGTATGGCATGGCTGATCATGGCGTTGAACACCTCCACGGTCCAGCAGAACGCGACCTCCGGCTTGACCTGATACGAGGCGTCGGACAGTGGATGGTCTTTCTTGATCACATCCCTTACTCCATCGTCGGCTGGTTCACCCTTCGCAACTATGGTTTCAGCGACGCCGCGGAGTTCTTCGTATTCGTATCAGGATACACCGCCGGCTACGTCTACGGCCCCGCGATTGCTCACGGACAGTTTCTCGGAGCGATCAAACGAATTTTGAAGCGAGCCTGGCAACTTTACGTCGCGCATATTTTTCTTTTCCTGTTTTTCATCGCCCAGATTTCTCGCACAGTGCGCCGCTTCGACAACCCCATGTATGGGGATGAATACAACGTCCTGCATTTTCTTGAGCACCCCGACGTAATGGTCGGGCAGGTCTTGGCCTTAAAGTTCAAGCCCGTCGACCTCGACGTTCTGCCCCTCTATATCGTGCTGGTCCTTGCGCTGCCGGTGATCCTGTGGGGGCTCGTGCACCGTCCCCGCTGGACCTTGCTCGCCTCGGCAGCCGTTTACATCCTGGCGCGGGTCTTCGACTGGAACCTGCCTTCGTTCCCGACAGGAAGCTGGTACTTCAATCCATTCACGTGGCAGCTCCTGTTCGTGTTCGGCACCTGGTGCGGCCTCGGCAAAATCTCTGAAATCGGAAGTCTTCTCCGGTCTCGCGCCGTCCTGATTTTCGCAATCGCGTGGATCGCGTTCTCGTTCCTGATCGTGATGAGCTGGCACATTTCGGCTCTCGGCGAGTTGGTCCCGGAATGGCTGGGCAAGGCCATGTATCCAATTGACAAAACCAATCTCGACTTGCTTCGTGTGACCCATTTCCTCGCGCTGGCGATCGTTTTCGTGCACTTTATCCCACGCGACTGGCCGATGCTTCATTCCACTACGCTGCGCCCGGTCATTCTGATCGGACAGAACTCGCTGCCGATCTTCTGCCTGGGTGTGTTCCTGTCATTCGCCGCGCACTGGATCCTCGTGCAGATCGCAGGCGGTGTGTTCGCCCAGATTCTGGTCAGCGCTGCCGGCATGACGGCGATGGTCGCCGTGGCATGGCTCTTGTCAAAGTTCAAAGCGCTTCCCGATCGTTTCGCATCGCCCGGCGTGCATAAAGCCAAGTGAACGCCGATTATTTCGACCTCAGCGAGGACAACTTGATGGTTCTTCCGCCGCCAATACTCACGATGATTTCAATGGTGCCCTAACCGCCCGTGTAGTTAAAATCCGTGCGCCGAATGCGCGTGGGTTAGTCCTCTGCGGCTACGCGCAAAAGTCCAAAAATTCTCCGTGGCGTGCCGGTCCACCGCGGCAACAACGCAAGAGGGAGGAACATATGGACAGCCTCAGTCGCAGGAACTTTCTGGGTACTGCTGCGGGCGCGGCAGGGATCCTCATAATCCCACCGTCGGCGCGCGCGCAGTCGGCCGATCCAATGCTGACGCCTGGCGTGCCAGGCGGAGTTGCGACTTACGCGAACATGGCGACCTTGCCAGGCAAGAAGCCGCTGATCCAGCTCTCAGACCGGCCGCCGAACTACGAATCTCCGCTCGAGTACTTTCGGACCACGATAACGCCCAACGAAGAATTTTTCGTGCGCTATCACCTTGCCGACATCCCGGATGTGAACGTCGCGGACTACAGGCTCAAGATCGACGGGGAGGGGGCCACCAATTCCGTTGAGCTGACGCTCGACGATCTGAAGAAGATGCCGCATGTCGACATCGTGGCGGTCAACCAGTGCTCGGGCAGTCGTCGGGGCCTGTCCACTCCGCATGTGCCCGGCGTGCAATGGGGTTTTGGTGCGATGGGGTGCGCCCGCTGGACGGGGCCGAAGCTGAAGGACATTTTGGAGAAAGTCGGCATCAAGAAGGAGTGCATCGAAATCGGCTTGAACGGCGCTGATGGGCCGGTGTTCGACAAGACGCCGGACTTCATCAAGAGCATCCCGCTCTGGCGCGCCATCCATGAGTCGACCATCATCGCCGTCGAAATGAACGGACAGCCACTTCCGCATTTCAACGGCTTCCCGGCGCGCCTGATCGTGCCGGGCTGGACCGGGACCTATTGGATGAAGCACCTCATCCATATCGAGGCGCTGACGAAGCCGCAGGGCGGCTTCTGGATGAAACCCGCCTATCGCATCCCGGTCGGCGAGTTCCCAGTTCGCGATCGCTTCATCACGCAAGAGGACGCGACCTCGACGCCGATTACCGAGATCGTGGTCAACTCGTTGATCACCAGCCATCGCGACGGCGCAAAAGTGCAGGCCGGCAAGGTGACGATCTCTGGCCTTGCATGGGACGGCGGCTATGGCATCCGCACGGTGCAGATATCGACCGATGGCGGCAGTACATGGTCAGCGGCGAAGCTCGGCAAGGATTTTGGCGACTATGCCTTCAGGCCGTGGAGCTTTGATCTGCATGCCAAGCGCGGCAAGAACTCCGTGATGGTCAGCGCCACCAACATGATCGGGCAGACGCAAACCTCAAAGCTGCTGTTCAACGGGGCCGGATACAACAACAACGTGATGCAAAGCATCACGTTGAACGCCTGACGAGGAGGGGGAGAGATGCAAAAATTTGCGATTGCATTCGTTGTCGCGCTCCTCGCCGGAACTGCCTCCGCAGAAGAGCAGGTCATAAAGCTCAAACAGGCGCCAGGCGTCGACAAGGTGGAGGGCAATTGCGGCGCCTGCCACAGCCTCGCATATATCCCGATGAACTCGGTTTATCTCGATGCCGCCGGCTGGGATGCCGAAGTCAGCAAGATGATCAAGGCCTTTGGTGCGCCGATCGACGACAGCGATGCCAAGGCGATCACCGACTATCTGAAGAAAAACTATGGCACCTGATCGGGATCACGCATGGTGGAGCAGATCGCGAACCGCCCGACAGGGCGGCAGATCGACCTGAAACGGTTTTTAGTAAGATCCGTCCCTGGTGCCGTTCAGATACGAAGCGGATCCTAAGAGCATCCGATGGGAGAGGGCGCTGCACCAGACGCCCCTGAGTTGAGCGTGTCGCCCGCAGCGCGCGCCTCCTCCTCTCAGCTTGTCCGGCGCCGACCTCTCCTTGGAAACGCACCATCGGCGCCAGCCTCTATCGCCGCGCCGAACCGGCTAAGGATGAGGCAGGAAGCTCCCGAACCTCCTTGCGAAAGCGTAAGGTGCCGGACAGGACGCCGTAATGCGCTCTGCCTATATTTCGTGGGCACTGGCATCCATTCCGGAGCGAGAGATGGCCTACCAAATATCGATCTGGCTGCTGCCAGTGCTGATTGCGGTCACTTTTCACGAGGCCGCGCACGGGTTCGTGGCCCATCTTCTCGGCGACGATACGGCGTGGCGCCTAGGCAGAGTCAGCTTCAACCCGTTGCGGCATATCGATCCGGTCGGAACGGTGCTGCTGCCGGCGATGCTTCTACTGCTGCGCTCGCCGTTTCTGTTCGGCTACGCAAAGCCGGTGCCGGTCAACTTTCGGGCGCTCCGCAACCCCAGGTTCGGGTCCGTTGCGGTTGCGGCTGCCGGTCCTGCCATGAACTTTCTGCTGGCGACGCTGGCCGCATTGGCGCTCAATTTTGTCCCATATGTCCCGGCAGTGGCCGCCCAGTGGGTCTTGCTCAACCTGGAAAATGCCATTCTCATCAATATCCTGCTGGCAGTCTTTAATCTTTTCCCGCTGCCGCCGCTGGATGGCGGCCGGATCGCGGTCGGTTTGTTGCCAAAAGCGCTTGCGATGCCGCTGTCCCGGCTCGAGCCGTACGGCATTCCCATTCTGCTGGGGATGCTCATTCTTCTGCCGCTGCTTGGCGCTCAACTTGGTCTGGATTTCAGCTTCGTTGCGCAGGCCCTGCGCGCGTCCAGCCAATTCCTGATCGAGAACCTGCTTCGATTGACCGGCAACGCTTGAGCGGCGGCCGCAGAGGCCATTGGAGCAGGCGGTGAGGGGCCACTGAAGCAGTTCTACGAGGTGATTATTTTCGAAGGGTTGCCTTCAACGGAGCCGCTCGGATGTATCCAAGGACGCCGCGAAACGAACGGTGAGGTCCGCCGCACGGGGGCGGCGGACTTTGGCTAGCCCGTGGGGAGGGCGGTGGTGCCGTTGTGGATACGAAATCAGGCGGGATGACCAATCGGGTAGGCTTCCATAGAAAACCGCGCCGAGGATTTACCTATCGTTCCGGAACGACGCCACTGATGGTCGGGCGCAGAAACCGGCACAATCCAGAAGACTCAAATAGGACACGAATGACTCAGATCGAAGCCTAAACTGTCATGCTCATCCGAATCCTGCATTTACCGCTTTCGTAAGCCATTGAAATATTCGAGCAAAAAAGATGCGCCTTAAACCGATTTTGGCACAAAGATCTGCTGATTCCTGCACTTCACCTCGATCGATCATTGAATTTCTGCATCAGCAGGCGCCAGCTAAACAGAATGCATAATTGACTAGAATGTTTTCGAAAGGTTGTGGCGCTCGGTGCAATTTTCAGCCCCGATACGCGGGCATCCTTGACCGGTATGGCGAGGCTTACCTCCCGCGCCATCGCCTCAGCAGCGGCCAGTTCACCGTCATTGGTGCGATCCAGGCATGTCTCACGGATGCGCTCAGCGATCTCCGTCAACCAAGCCGCCGGGGAAATCCCTATAGCATGGCCTGGCCTGGCCCGGACCGCGGCTTTCTAGCAGGTGGCCGTTGAAATCCTCGAGTGAAGGCGTTCTGCATGGGCTTGCCGGGCGCCGTGTATTGCTAGTCGACCTTCGCAGCCCCCGCTCAGACGAGGATATGGCATTCGAGGTGATATGTCGGCCGCTCATTCTCGCATATGTTGTGGCGATCGGATTTTCAAAATCGAGTCGCCTCATGCAGAACAGAGATCCACTGGCCTTCTTAAGTTATGTCCGAGATGACGACGCGCATGACCTTGGCCGCATTTCAGATCTGAGAACGCGCCTTGAAGGCGAAGTCCGAATACAGACCGGCCGTCCCTTTCCGATCTTCCAGGACCGCAATGACATCGTTTGGGGTGAGCGTTGGAGGGAGCGAATCAAGGAGGCAATCGACAGCATCTCATTCCTGATCCCAATCATTACGCCTAGCTACTTCCGTAGCCATATGTGCCGGGAAGAGTTTGAGGCGTTTCTCCTTCGAGAGCGCTCGCTTGGCCTTCCTCGTTTGATCCTGCCGGTTTACTACGTCTCAGCCGACGAAATTGACGACGCGGCGAAGCATCCGGACGATATGGCAGCGGTCCTGCGGGAGCGGAACTGGTCGGACTGGCGTGGACTGAGATTTCCCCCGCTCGACCGTCCGATCATCCGCGAACAGATCGCGACACTCGCGAAGACGATTAAGGAGACGATGATCGAGCTGCGCGCCGAGTTGGACGCTGCAACTCAAAGCAAGCGCCAGCCGATTCAAGCTGTGCCGTCACCACCACCCCCGGCTGAGGTTGCCGCTCCGCAGCCTGTCATTGTTGCGAATCCGCTTGCGATCCCCGTGGCGCGGGTCGAGAAAGCTTCGGCAAGCGCTGTCAAACGTGCGCAGAAACAGCCTTATTACGTGTACACGACGAAATTTGACGAGGTAATCAGCCCACGCCAATTGATGTCATCTGACGAAAATCTTCGGCTACATCAAACTCTCCTCAAAACCATTCGTACACAATCCCTGCAATTTAAAGATGTGATTGAGAATGGGACTGCCCAGATTGCCGAAGTCGCAAACGAGCAAGACATTTCGATTTCTATCCTGATTGACAATTCAGGAAGCATGCGCGGAAAGAAGATTGGAGACACTGCCGCATGGACATCGATCGCGTCCTCGATCATGTCGAGCGCTGGTGTCAGCAACGAGATCTTGGGGTTCACCACCAAGGCTTGGAAGGGTGGTCAGTCGAGGGAAATATGGCTCTCTGACAAGAAGCCCACACTTCCTGGTCGTCTGAACGACCTCCGCCATATTGTCTACAAGAGCTTCGACGAGACCTTTCAGGAAGCAGACATCAATTTCTCGGTCATGATCAGGGAGGGTATCCTGAAAGAAAACATCGATGGCGAAGCCCTCTTATGGGCCTATTCCCGTTTGCAGCGCCGTCATGCCGAACGCAAAATTCTTGTTGTTTTGAGCGACGGCTCTCCCGTCGACGATTCAACCCTATCGGTGAACCCTGGTGCCTTCCTGGCCGACCACCTCAAATCAAGCGCTGTTTGGATAAGGTCCCTGGGTGAAGTTGAGCTTTATGGTGTGGGAATCGGAGACAACGTCGACATCTATTACGGACAGAGCAGCCCTACACTCGATGACGAACAGATAGGTCCAGACCTCCTGAGCCTCCTGTCTCTCATTCTGCGGCGTGATACTCTGGCAGTTCGGGCGTTCCAGAGGTCAGTTGTACGGCCCATCAAGCCGCCAAAATCGCATCCATCTCGTCCTGCGAAACGACGTCGCCGCACGGAGGCATCACCCGATGCTTAGGCGGAGTTGGAGCTACTCGCAAGATCGGCACGGACAGGTCCTGACGCTTTTCGCGGCATCTGCTTTGTCGCGATCCGCGGAAGAAGTAGTCATCTGCCTCGAGTTTTACCTTAGGATGTTCCGTCGCCTCGGCCTCAACGTCCGCTATCGGCTGCCCGATCGTTGAGAGCCGGCATTTCGCTTCCGGCCCCTAACATGCCTAAGCAGGCCGAGCTATTGATAAGATGACCACCGCATACGCGTCGATGCCTTGCGATTGCCAACCGAGTTATGCCGGTGACCGAGATGTTGGAAGTGGGAACTATTGACACGCCAAATCTAGGCGCCCGGCTTTCCCCTGCCGATCGTCCAATCACGCTTGCTCCGCACGTCGTAGAATTGCTCTAGGCCTGGATAGGGACGTGCAAGTGCGGATTCATCAGCTGAGTATCTCGTCACAAATTCGGACCAGCTAAAGTTGATGTCTGGTCCCCGCTGAACAATCAAATGTCCTTCGGCGAGCCGATAATTGTGCGCGATATGCCGGCGAATTTGGTCACAGATGAGGTTCGCTGCACGTGTCAGCTCAAGCATCAGATCGCTGACGATATCGACATGGAAGTCATACTGGCTCGACAGCCGTTCGTAACGCGGTGGATCCCATTCCTCGATTTGGTAAAACTTTGCCGTGAAATGCATAGGGCTGCTTGGATGGCGTTCGAGATGGCTTCGAAGGGTTTCGTGGAAATCCTGCAACACCCGGCTGAAATTGCTGAACGCTCGCTCGAGTTCAGGATAGCGACCCGGCCAAACTCGACTAAGCAGCCAAGACCGCAACTTTTCGAGATCGTCATCGATCTCGACCCGAATGTGAGGTTGCCCGGAGCCGAGGACGAAGCTGCTCCAACCTTTCCAATCGTCGAGATGGGCGCGCTGCGCCCATTCGTCGATATAATCGCCGTAGATTGTGTCGTCGCGCAGCTTCAAGCGATCAAGCCCAAGTGACTGCTCGACCCATGCCTCATGCGAAGCCTTGAGCTCTTTCAGCTTTCCGATGTGGTCTGCCACCTCTGAAGTGGTCCTCCCTGAAGTCGGCTATTGAGCCGTAGAGAGGCCGTTGGAATGCCCCAGAATGTTAATCGGCACGGGGGGCGGATTACTGCAGGTAACGGCACTAACGTGGTAAATGTAATCAAAAAAATCCGGTTCGGGATGGGGTCACGATCGGCGCCGATCGTGACCCCATCCCGGCGCAAATTTCGTCTCTCATCACAAGGAGTTGCCGCTGCAAGTTAACGAAGCTTTATTCAACACTTGCCTACTACACAGCGCTGCACGATGCCGGTTTCTGGTACGGTGGGCGGCTGCCGAAGTGGTTACAGATTCCGGTTGGGGCGGCATCACCGCGAACCGGCACGCACGCGTAGCGCGCCCAACGAGCGGAAAGGCTGGATGGAGTGAATTCAGTATCTACGGTCAAGAAGCCGACCTTCTTTGGCAGGCAGGCACGTAGCACTCGAAGCCCAACGGCGCCCCCTCTGCACAGGGGGCGATCAGTTCTCCAAGGATAGCGGAATCGTTGCCCGTATCAGCAAGGCAACCAGATCGACCTGGCGGTTCGTCTGGGTTTTTTGGAACAGGTTCTGCAAGTGGAACGTGATGGTCGTCTGCTTGACGCCGAACTCCTCCCCAATCTCTTCGAGCCGTTTTCCGGCGACCAGAGCCGCGGCCAGTCTGGCTTCCGCCGAGGTGCAGCCGAACAGGGACGCCAACACCTCGGCCGAGATCTCGGCTTGCTTGTCAGGATCGACCACCAGTGCCATGGCATGACGGGCGTTGCTGCCCGGCAGGCTGAGCGAAGAGAGTTGCAGAACGAGAGGGTGTCCCTCTTCTCTCTCTACAGCGAAAGTCTGGCTAGTTCCGATATCCCGCATGACCGTCGCGAGCGCCGTTCTCATGGATCGCGAGGGACTTGCGAAGCGGGCAAGCAGGCCGCCGGAGGTCAGGGAAAGGCCGTCCGCTTTTTCGATCAACTGCCGCCCCGCCTCGTTGGTCATGCGGACTTCGCCCGTCTCCTCGAGCAGGAAGATGCCGATCGACAGCCGGTCCAGCGCGGCCGCCAGGGCCGCCAACGTGATCTCGCCGTCTCGCACGGCCTGTTCGATCATGCGTTGCTGTTCAAGCTGAAGATCGGCAAGGATTGACTGACGAACCCGATCGACAAGTCGCAGCCGCGATTTGATGGTCGCCAGCAGATCGTCGTAATCGACTGGCTTGACCAGATAGTCGTCGGCTCCGGCATTCTTGCCGTTCAGCATCTCGGCCCTGTCGGCCAGCGCCGTCAGAAAAATGAAGGGCACCTCAGCGAGCTCAGGCCTGTCGGCCCTGAGCTTCGCCATCAACTCGTACCCACCGAGCTCGGGCATGGTGATATCACACAGTATCGCGTCTGGACGTGCCGCGGTCAGCTTGAGAAGGGCCTCCTGTCCGTTGCTCGCCTCGACAACGTGGTAGCCGGCCGAAACGAGTTCCTCCACGATGTCGGAGCGGAGATCAGCTTCGTCCTCGACGCAGAGAATCGTTCTCTGCCGGTGGAAATCCTGATCCACTACCGCCAAACGATCCGCCTTCATGCTGCCAACGCTTCCTCTTTCGGAATTCTGAGAACAAAAGTCGAGCCGCCGCCATTCCGCGGAAGGGCATCCACATCGCCGCCGTGCATTCGGGCGATGGTGCGCGCTACATGTAAACCAATGCCGGTTCCTTCGACGCCGATCGCGGCTTTGGCACGAAAGAACCGTTCAAACAATTTGTCGCGCTCACCTTTGGAGAAGCCGATGCCGCGGTCGCTGACCTTGATGTGAAGCCATCGGTCGTCCACTGCGACCATGACATCGATCGGATCGGGCGGAGACGAATACTTGACCGCATTGGAAAGAAGATTGGCGACCACCTGGTCGATCAGAAGCGGGTCGCATGACACCGAGCCCGGCAGTTGATCGAGCTCCATGGTGAACCGCCGGTTGGGCGTTGTTTCCTTCTGGCGTTCGCAGGCTTCGACGATGAGCTTTCCGAGATCGCAGCGGCGAGGGGCAAAGTCGATTTCCCCAGCGTCGAGCTTGGTGGCGTTGAGCGTGCTGGAAACCAGCCGGGTCAGACGCAGGGTCGCCGTCCTGATCTTTCCGGCTCGCTCGCGGATCTCCTCCTCGCTCATTTCCTTGCCACGGCGGATCATGCGCTGGGCACTAGAATCGACAATGGAGAGCGGGGTCCTGAACTGGTGTGAAACCATCGAGACGAAGCCCTTGTAGAGTTCGCGCAGCCTCGTCTCCCTTTCCAGCGATTCCTCGAGATCCCTCGTTCGTTCCTTGACGGTCGCCTCCAATTGATCGCGGTGTTCGACCAGCTGCATCCGGGCAAGATGTGCCTCGGTGACATCGCGAATGAAGAGAATGCCGCCGACGATCGCCCTTCCTGACCGGACCGGATGAGTGAATTTCTCTACATAGCGGTCGCTGCCCGGGAGCGGATGGGCGGGCATATGAAGGCTATGTCCCATCAGCGTGTCGCACATCATGTTCAGGATGACATGATCCTCTGGCAGTCGATAGGCATCCTTGACCAACTGGCCAACGACATCAGAACTACAGGAAGCTGGAAACATCTCGCCCATCACCGAGTTCCAGTGCGTGCACCGGCCGTCCACATTGAAGGCGATCACCCCGTCGCCACTTGATTGCAGAAGCAGATTCGAGAAATCCCGGTCCCGCCGTAAAGCGTCTTTGGCGCGGGCGGTGCTGCGCAGGCTGGCCAGCAAACGTCCAACGATGACAATGCCGCAGCCGAGGATAAGGAAGATCGCGACGATGGCCTCCCACAACACGGACGAATATCGATTTCGCTGCCTGGCGACATTGTCTCGTTCTGCGATTAACACTCGCGTGGCCGCGGCCTTGAGCTTGCTCGCATCAGCCCGCAAGACCTCCAATCGCGCCTGCGGTATCGCGCTCCTGTGCAAGAGAGCAGCTTGGAGGGCATTATCGAACGCCATGAGATTGGAGCGCGCTGTCTCAATAACGGTGGCCTCATTTGCATCCGCCACCGCTGGCCCCAGAGTGCCCTGGGAAACAACGTTCATACGGCTGATCGCCAAATCCATCTGGAGATGGAGTTGCTCGGCATCTTCGGTCAGTCTTTCACTGCTGTTCCAGTCATACGCTTTGAGGATCAGGCGCTGTTCTTCATCGTGAGCCTGATAGAGCGCGTAGAGTAGACTTTCACCGAAGCCGGTGGCGAGTTCAGCCTCTGTTTGAACGAGCCGGTGCAGGGCGAATGTCAGCAGGAGGGCGGATGCGACCACAGCCCCAATCGTCATGCCCGATATCGTCCGCTTCTTCGCCGTGGAACTCATTGAACCTCGATTCTGGTGAGCTGCCAGACCCACCGGGCATCATGGTGTTCATCCTGAATTCTTGAATTGGTGTCGCGCGGGTAGACGATCCAGATCGGACCTTTGTCCCGGCGGGTCGAAGGTCTGCCGTCCATGCGCATGGCAAGCAACGCGCCAAACTCGAGCGCCTCGGAGACAGGCGTGAGGATCTCGTATTCGTTCAGCGCTATCGCCCGAAGCGTTTGCGCGTCATCTACGCCGACGAAATCGAGAAGGTCTGCGAGGAGGACGCCATCGAAGATCTTCTTCCCATCTGTCCGGGGTGTCGACGTCTCAATGCGGCGTTGAGGCAGGGCGGCAAGCATAGCCTCGTCGAAGACTGCTTCATCGGGGTAATTGGCCCTGTCAAGCTTGCCCGTGATCGTAAGGAGTATCGGACCGGTTGGCGTGGCGAGCTGGCTCGCGGACACCGCTGTAGCAGCAAGAAATATAACCAGTCCAACGGCCGGCCCCCGAGCCGCTTGGTAGAGGCTGTCTTGCGAAAGAAAACGCCGGGATCGTCTCATAGATTTCTGATCTTCTCGAATTTCAATTCTCGGAGGCTACCACCCTTACATTTCTAAACTGAGAAAAATCTGCCGCCCCCCTATGAACGGAGGGGGCGGGCCTCTGATTATTCGGCCTACATGCGATCCGGCAATTCAATCTCACAGACAAAATGTCCGCTGTGGAGAGAGGCGCGAACCATTTTTGTCCACGATTTGGGAAAGAACATGAAACTCATTGTATTAATGAGCGTGATTGCGCTCGCCCTTGCCGGTAACTCGGCGACTGCGGCCCCAGCTGGGGGAAAGTCAACCGTGCGGGCCGGTCAGCAAAAGTCAGCCGCTAAGAAGAGGGAGGCCTGCGAGGAAGCGATGCGGGCGGAGACCAACGCCGCGATGCTCGGCAGCGCTCTCGGCATGGTGGGCAGCCTCGGAGGTTTGGCGGGGCGCGGCGGCGCTTTGGCCGGGCAGATCGCCTCGACCGCCGGCGACATGGTTGCCAGGGAGCAGTCCGCCAGCGCACGCGCAGGAGTCACGCAGAAATGCTACTGATCGGCACAAGCAGAGCGCAGAAGTGGCTTTCCTCCATCCTGGCCTCTGCGCTCGTTTTTGGTGGTGCAATTGTGCCGGCCGCGGCGCTGGGCGCCCTCGAGGTGGAAAAAGTTGTCACCATTCTGGAACGGCTGTCTACGGAGACTGGGAGGACGGTCTTCTACGACGAGAGTGCCGCTCAGGAATGGTTCGAAATTGACGGCGAGTCCTCACAGCTCATTCCTGCCGCCGGTTTTTCCAATACGTTGTGGAAGGAAGCCTTCGACCGGACCATGATGGGCTTCATCGCAACCATCTCGCCAGCCGAAATGGAAAAGATGATGGAAGAGTTTGCAGACGCCATCGGCGAAGTCGCGAAGATGACCCCGCAGCAGAAGCAGGAAGCGTTGAATGCGCTGCGCGCGGAGACGGGGAAATTCGACGCGGTCCGGAAGCGGGGCGCTCCGTATCGGGACATCGTCAAGCCCTTCGACCAGCGGCTGAGAAATATTTCACTGCGGAAATAGCGGCGACAATCAGGAGGAGGTGCCTGTATGGCTTTCGAAATTCCGATCTATCGCTTCAAGCGGGACGTACCGTTTGAAGAGGCCAAGAAGACAGCGCTTCGGCTGAATGACGTTCTGGCCGAAACGCCAGGCTTCCGATCGCGCACGACCTGTTATGACGAAAAGTCAGACACCTGGATCGATCTCGTCGAGTGGGGAATGATGGAGCATGCGCTCGTCGGGTTTGAAGAATTGGTGAATTCCTCAAAGGTGCATGAGTTCAGAAAATAGGAAGTCGCAAAAATGCCGGTTATGATCATTGCGCAGCTCAGATTTCGGGACATCGAAAGGTATCGAAAGTATCAGTCTCAATTCTCGAACGTCTTCGGGAAGTTTAATGGAAAGTTGCTAGTCGCAGACGAGAAAGTACAGGCAATCGAAGGCAGCGACTGTCCTGACAAAATTGTTGTACTTGAGTTTCCGGATAGCGAATCCGCCGAGCAGTTTCATAACTCTCTAAAATATCGAGAGATTTCGGAGGATCGTAAAGCCGGAGCTCATGCGCTCGTGGTCCAGGTGAAGTCGTTTCACAATGGAGGCACGTTTCCTTGAGCAACTCGTCGCGCAGGCGGCCGCTGGCTTACAGTGACCTCGTCCTACCCGCGCCCCTGGTTGTCATGGACGGTGCTCTTTCGCTGGCGCTGCGTCCCAACACGATGACCGGGGTAAGCCTAGCCTAGATGTGCTCAGCAATGGCCTGGTGCGCGAACGAGCGGCGGTCGAGTCCTGCCTTGCGCTGGGCGGGACGCGGTCCGGTCGTGCGCGAGGCGCTGCGAAGCGGTTTGATGCCCACGATCAATGGCATGGCGCGATCGGGCTCGTGTCGTTGCCGGGCATGATGACCGGCCAGATCCTTGCCGGTGTCGAACCGGTGGACGCCGTGAAATATCCACTCATGATCATGTTCCTGATTGCCAGCGGAACGGGGCTGGGGACACTGGCTGGCGTCTTGGGACGCGGGCGCTTGCTCACGGATCATCGGCATCGATTGCGTCTCGACCGGATCACTGTCGACATACCGGGGTAAGCTAGGCGGTGCTTTGCGCGGCAACTCTCTCCGCACGGATGGGACGCTTAGGAGCGTGCGGTGCACGGAGTTGAGCCAGCCGGACCTCACTAAGGGGATGCCGAGCGCGCACCTTCGCGAAGGTGGCATGGTCGTTGGCCTCGTTGGCGAGGAAGAGGTACTCCTCGCAGCGTTGCTCCGGCATGACGAGTGGCTCTCATCCCTCTCGGGGGAAGGGCAGCAGCACGAACTCAAAACCTATTTCACGAACGTGGGGGGCTGAATATGTTCGATCCGATCGGCGGCTTCGACAGGATGATCGAGCAGTTCCTTGCGTATCTCGATACGGCCTACCGTATCGATGATCCTAAGGTCTCCGCGATGCGGAGGGAGCTGCTTTCGCAGCCGGGGGAGCTTGCCCTCGATCCAATATTCGAGGCGGTGCCGCGCTACAAGACGGCAGGCCATGGTCTGGAGGCCCTGATCGATGATCCGGAAGAGAAGCTGCCCGGCTTCACCAAACCGCAGAGAGAGGCGTTCATCAAACTCGCGCTGTCTGGCCTGTTCGAGCGCGACAAGGAAAGCGCGGAGATAAGGGGCGCATACGAACCCTACCTTCATCAGGTGCAGATGCTGTCGAAGGGCGTGTCGGATGGGGCACCGGGCATCGTTACCTCCGGCACTGGTTCTGGGAAGACGGAATCCTTTATGCTGCCGATCCTCGCCCAGCTCGCGAAGGAAGCAACGACGTGGCCCGCACCGCTGAAGCCAGTCGATGACGACTGGCTCGAAAAGCGGAGGCCGTTCCAGCTCCATCGGCGGAATGAACATCCCGCGAGGCCAAAGGCGATCCGAGCGCTGATCCTCTACCCGCTAAACGCCTTGGTCGAAGACCAGATGGTCCGCCTGCGCAAGGCTCTCGACTCGCCCGATGCGCAGGAAGTCATGGAGAAGCACTTCAAGGGCAACCGCCTGTTCTTCGGACGCTACACCGGAAAGTCACCCGTTACCGGATTCCTTTCGCATCCGCGTAAGAGCAAGGATCCGTCTTGGATCAACCGAAACAGACGCGGCAGGAGGGAGCTGAAACAGGAACTGCAACGCTATCAGTCCATCCAGAAACGGCTGGACGCGGAGGGCGACGCTGATCTGCGCTACATCTTCCCGACGACGGACGGCAGCGAGCTGATCTCCCGGTGGGACATGCAGGCCACGCCGCCCGACATCTTGGTCACCAACCAATCGATCCTGAACGCAATGCTCGTCCGCGAAGTCGAAGACTCCATACTGACGCAGACGCGGGCCTGGCTGATGGAGACCCGGGATGCCAGGTTCTACCTCGTGCTCGATGAACTCCACCTCGTTCGAGGATCCGCCGGTGCGGAGATGGCGGGGCTGCTCAAGGTCCTTCTCGAGCGCCTTGGGCTGGCGGACGGAGCGCATGCACACAAGCTCAGGATCCTCTCGTCCTCGGCCTCGCTGCCAATGGACGAGGAAAACGCCAAGGTGAGCATCGAGTATCTGAGAAATATGTTCGGCGATGCCGGAACGGCCGGAGCAGAGGATCTCGATGCGGCCTGGAAAGACAGCGTCATCACCGGCAGGCCAATCGCGGTTCCGCGGCCGGAGCGCACGCCATCCCGCAGCAGCCTGGTCGAACTCTCCAGAGCGCTGAAGGATCTCGACTACAGGAAGCAGCCATCACTGCTCCTCGAGAAATTCGTAGCCGCCGCACAGAGCCTGCCGGGTTCCTCCGGCATTCCATCGCCAGAATTGATGTTGGAAGCCACCGCGGCGGCGGCAGCCATGTTGGATTTCGCGATGCAGGATGCGGACCGTCCCGGTGCGAAACGTCCAAGGTCGGTGGGGGAAATCGGCAATATCCTGTTCGAAGCCGAGGATCACGATGCGGTGCGCGGCCTGCTGGCCCTGCGTGCGATACCCGATCTGCCCAAGTCGGTTCTTCCAGATGAGCTCCGGCCGTCCCCCAAAGCGATCACGCACCTCCCGGGCTTCCGTATGCATAGCTTCGTGCGGAACATCGAAGGGTTGTTTGCCTCCGTCGGGCGCTCCGAAAATGGAGATGTGGCCTGGGGACGGCCCAGCGTCGAGCGCGGCCAGGACTACGATAAGGAGCATGGACGAAAGCGCCTTTTCGAAATGCTCTACTGCGAAGCTTGCGGCGACCTCTATCTCGGTGGAAAAAGGGGCGAGATCGAGCCGGGCACATCTAGCCGGGTATCGCTGCTGCCCGCTCCCCAGGAACTCGAAAAGCTTCCGGAGAGCGCATCGTCTCTGCGGTTCGAGGAAGCCAGCTTCCGCGAATTCGCACTGTTCTGGCCAAGCCAGGGGACACCGGAAAGGGAAATCCGGTCCGAGCGGAGCCCGTACCAGTGGACACGAGGATATCTCAATCCGCTGACAGGGGTCGTCAGCGGCAAGGAAGAAGACGGCGACGTTTCCGGCTATCTCCTGAGGTGGGCAGGGAGCGACACGTTCCATCAACGGACGATCGATGACGACGGTACTGCAGTCCCATACTGCTGCGCCAAATGCGGCACCGACTACTCCGGCCGATACCGGCAACCAAACTCGAAGAAACGCGAGGGCCGCATCTCGCCTATCCGAAGCTTCAGGACCGGCTTCGGAAAGACCTCCCAGCTTCTCGCGACCGAACTGGTCGCAGCGCTGAAGTCTCAGGGGGGCGACGGCAAGCTCGTCGCGTTCTCCGACAGCCGTGAAGACGCTGCCAATCTGGCCCTCGAGGTAGAGGTCCAGCACCAGCGGGATCTGCGCCGCGAGATCCTCATAACTGCTGCGACACGCATTGCCGCCGATCACGCCTACACCGCGGATGACGAGACCGAACTGCAGCGCCTGAAGGCCGAAATCGTCGAGTTGATGGCGGACGACAAAGATGCCGATCACCTCATGCGACAGCGGAATGCGCTTTTGAAGAGGAAGGCTGCGGCTGGCCAGCCGCCCAGCGTGCCGTTGAAGGATCTGTTCGAGTTCGAACGGGACAAGGTCGGACACGCGGCCAGACCGATCCTGTCCGAGCTGATGAAGCTCGGCTCGACTCCGGTCGAGGGTGCCGACACGATCCATACCCGTGTTCGCAACCGGCCTTGGTACGAGTTTTTCGAAAGGCAGGATGGCGACCAGATCGCCTGGAAGAGCGAGGTTCCGGAGGAGGAGCTGAAACTAATCCGAAGGGGGCGCGAGAAAGTCCAGGACGGGCAGCCGCCGGAAGCGACTGATCTTCTGTTCAGCAAGACCTACTTTGCACTGGAGGAGACCGGACTCGGCTGGCCGAGCTTCTACGGCGCGGAGGAATATACCGCCGACAAGTCGCGCGACGACGCCATGCTTCGCATCTTCGCGGATGCGTACCGCATCACGCCGAACCAGTTTCAGGAAGAGACGAAGACCGCCTGGAAGAGCGCCTTCGAGATGCTCGGTCGTGGCGACAACCGCCTGAAGCGCCTCATGACAAAGATCCTCCAGTATCCCGACAAGGAATGCGAGGACTTCCTGCACAAGCTCAGGACCACGCTAAAGCAGACCCGCGGCGACGGCTCGATCGACATAAGCATGCTCTACTTCCGGGTGGCGGAGTCTTCAGCGAAGGCATGGAGGTGTGAGCGGTGCGGACGTGTGCACCTCCATGAAGGGTTCGGCAAATGCACGCGATGCGGTGAAACGCTGACTCGCCCGGTGGATCTGACCGCTTCCGTGATCGCCCAAGGCAACTTCCTCGGACGACGGGTCATGCGCGCTGTGAATAGTGACGAGCCCCTCTTCAGGTTGAAATGCGAGGAGCTTACCGGGCAGACGAATGATCCGGCCGAGCGCCTGCAGCAATTCAAGGGCGTGTTCGTCAAGGACGACGATGAAACCGACTCGAACTTCGAGTGGCGCAAGCTCTTCGACACAGTCGATCTGCTTTCCGTGACGACGACGATGGAGGTCGGTGTCGACATCGGTTCGCTGCAGGCTGTCTATCAGGGCAACATGCCGCCCCAGCGCTTCAACTACCAGCAGCGTGTCGGTCGCGCAGGCCGCCGGGGTCAGGCCTTCTCGACCGTGCTGACCGTCTGCCGGAGCAAGAGCCACGACATCCACTACTTCCGCAATCCGATCGAGATTACCGGATCCGCTCCGCCGCCGCCGTTCATCACAACAGACCTTATCGACATCCCGTCCCGCCTCCTTCGGAAGTTCTGGCTCGTTGAAGCCTTCCGGGTGTTGCGAGAGGAGGCTGGTCAGGACTGGGCCGGTGACAACGTCGTCCCTGGCGACATCCATGGCGAGTTCCTCTACTGCAATGAGTACTTCAATCCGGAGGAGGATTGGCGCAACAAGCTTGCGGCAGCGCTGGCGCAGACGGAACATCGCCGCCTTCGCCTAGCGCAGGTCCTGGCAGATGTATCCGGATGCCAGCTAAGCCAGATTGTCGAGGCTGTCACCGCTGACAAGGTTCTTGCAGCTATCGACGGGCTGGAGGGCGAATTTGGCCTCCAGCCCGTAGGGATCGCCGCCGCCTTGGCCGAGCGCGGGCTGGTTCCGCTTTACGGCATGCCCACGCGCACGAGGAACCTCTACGTGGAGCTGAAGAAGGCGAACGGCAGCTTCGAAGCGGAATGGGACATCATCGACCGTGATCAGGACATGGCGATCTTCGACTTCGCGCCCGGCAGTGTCCGGACGCGGGAGAAGCTCCGGCATCGGTGTATCGGCTTCACGGGCGTTGTTCCGGATCCCGACGAGTTCATGACGGACTTCGGCGCGCCCATGAGACCGTTCAGTCCCTGGGCCAAGGACGACTTCCGTTTGAGGTTCTGCGGCGGATGCGGGGCATGGAGCAGGGGAGACAATGAGGATACCACGTGCCCGTCTTGCGGAGCAGCCCATTCGGATCGGGGAATTCGATGCATAACGCCCTCGGGATATAGGACCGAGTTCCGGCCGTCGGACGAAAACCTCGCCTCCAAGGTTGGTCAGAGGATAACGCTGGCAAGCCTCGGCAAGGTCGATAAGCAGAAGACCGACGAGAACCTGCGTGTGAATTTCGCGGAACAGTCCGAGATATTCTTGGTCAATCCCGGATTCAGGGATGAAGATGACTTCACGGGCTTCCAGGTCCAGGAAGCCACCGACCACGATGCCCAGAGGATCTGGTGGTGGAAAAATACCAAGCCGCTGGTGAAGCTGGAGAAACAGGCGATCAGTTCGCAGGTTCTCGCTGAAGACCAGGATGGCCGCTTCAAGGCTGATGACGATGTCGTGAGCGCGTGGCTGGCCTCGACCAAGATCACGAATTCGCTCCAGATCAGTCCTATCCGCCTGAACCCGAACCTTCGTCTCCTGGACATGGACATCGGTCTGTCCATGGGACGGCGAGACCCCTCGCGGACGAGCGTTCGCGCTGCCGCCATATCCGCCACGGAGATACTGGTGCAACGCGCGGCGCTGGATCTCGACATCGCGCCGGAAGAGTTCGATGCACTCGCCCCCAACATCATGGCATCATCGTCGGGAGAACGCCTGCCGTACCTACAGATATCGGACGCTCTGCCCAACGGATCCGGCTTCTGCCGGCATCTTCTCGGCGACAGTACGATCCCCGTCTCGGGCCTGATAAGAAGCATTCTCGATAAAGCCGAAGAGTGGCCGCGCAACGAGGTCTCCGACGCTTCCCACAGCGGGTGTGGCTCGTAGTGCTACCGATGCCTCCAGAGGTACAACAACAGGAACCTCCACGGCCTGCTAGACTGGCGCCTTGGCCTGGCCTATCTCAGGGCGATTTCCGATCCTGGGTATGAATGCGGGTTCGATGGCGACTACGGTCGCTTCGAGCTGTCCGACTGGACGCAGGCATCATATGACCTTGCCCACCAGACGAAGACCTTCATTCCCGGAAACAAGGTCTCCAGCATCAACGGCAGAACGGATATCTCGATATTCTCGCTAGACGACCGTCAAAGTCGCTGGGGTGTCGTGGTTCATCCATTGTGGGACGCGAAGCGGTTATTCGAGACGCTGAGTCTGGATCGAAGTTTCGTCGCCATCGACAGTTTCGAGCTGTCCAGACGACCGCTTCATGTACTGCAACGCGCCCGCTCTGCCTCGAGGTGAAATTCTAGCAGCTCGAGTTACCTCGGCGGCCGAGACTATCTTGTCCACGATAGTCTCGGCCACTTCGTGCTCCCAGAACCGAAGTGCAGTCCATCCAATGCTTTCGAGGTGGTTGCGGACGCGGATGTCTCGCGCCTGGTTTCGCGCGAACTTTTCCAGCCAGAACTCTGTGTTCTTCTTCACCGACGGCGGGTGCGCCTTACATCCGTGCCAGAAGCAGCCGTCCAGAAATACCGCGATCCTCAGGCCTGGCATGGCGAGGTCGCACGTGATGCGCTTCATTCCAGGAACGGGGTAGTGGATCCTGTAGCGAAGGCCTTTGGCGTAGAGCAGTGACTTTACGGATTTTTCGAATGCGTTGTCACGCCCGTGTGTTCTTTGCATGCGCCGACGAACGGCCGTGGTCGGAAGGTCCATCACAATCGCCTATCCTACGGGTGTGTTATGATCATGGCTCTTCCAAGAATCAGGAGCCTTCCCGACCTCAGGTTTAGAGGAGGTCGGACCCCGAACGGCTGCTTAGCGCTAATGCTGTCTCAACCCGGACAGTCCGGAAACGGCCCCAAAAGCGACATGGGGAGACCAAGCAAAGCGGCAAAGCCCGCTCTTGGCGCAAAGTAGACATTTGGAATGCGGGGGCTTTGTGACTGCGGAGGTGACTCTGAAGAGAAGTCAGTTAGCTCCTTAATCCAACGGGGTGCGGTGTATTTCGCGTTTGGGCCGGTCGCGCAATCTCTGATTTGGCTGTCGGCGCTTGTTGGCGAGGCGTGTTAGGAGGATCGCAATGATCTTAGGCCCTCGATCTGATACGCCGACGATATCTCCAAAGCTTATCCAATCAGATGGCGTGGTGACGTTGCCGGCTCTTCGCGCTCTGCTATTCCAGAAAGCGCCGAGCTGTTAATCGGCACAGGGGCAGATTGCTGCAGGTAACGGCACTAATGTCATAAAGGTCATCAAAAAATCCCGCCGGGACGGGGCCACGATCGGCGCCGGTCGTGGCCCCGTCCCGGCGCAAATTCCCTCACTCATCATAAGCAGATGCCGCAGCAAGTTAACGGGGCTTGGGCACGAGCGAGGGTACGGCACTGCAAATATCCTTTTTGCAGGCCATAGCAATGACGAGATTTTCAAAGAATTCTTGGGGCTTGGTAGTGGCCTAAAGGTCTCAAGCTTCGAATACGTCCCCGAGCGCTTCTCTATCCCCGACTATTCGCGCAAGCTCTCTAAGAACGACGGCACGGTCTATATCACGCCTCAACCGCAAGGCTCGTGCGAAGTCCGCTTCCGCTCTGTCCCCACCGAACCTGTCTTCAGTTTGACCGGAAGGATGTATGCTGTGCCGTTCGCGCCTAACGCTCCGATCCGTGTCTCTGCACCTCCTGTGGAACTCCTGTTCAGTCCCAACAGGGTGTCCATGGACATGTCTATGAAGTTCGGAGAACGGATGCCGCTCGACCACTGGCACACGTATTCTCAACTGAAAATCTGGTCAATGAAGGGGCCTCTCCAAGTGGAGTTATGGAGGGACCACCGAAGGCTTGATGCATCTACCCTCATTGATAGGCAGACGGGTCACAACTTGGATTGGGAGGCGCTTCACAGTCTATCAACTGCGATAAGGACCATCGCAGTTGATAGGAAAGTCACCGACCATTCATTTTCCCTTCCGGATATCAACGCGCACATCGGCGATCTCGGTTACGTCGCATGGTTCGCCGCCCACCACGGCATCGCGATCAAAGGCGCCGATCGGCCGATGCCCAACGTCACGGCCAATGGCATTACCTTGGTCAATTTTGGCATGGGAAGCCCGAATGCTGCGACGGTAATGGATCTCCTGAGCGCCATTTCGCCAAAGGCGGTTTTATTTCTCGGGAAATGCGGCGGCTTGAAGCGCAAGAATCAGACAGGCGATTTAATCCTGCCGATTACCGCCACGCGACGCGCCGGTCGGCGCCGCCGCGTGGGTACACCATCAGGCCCTGATCCTCGATATGGGATAACAGCCGCGGGGCGCGGCGGTGCGAGGCGAGGGCGTGGGTCAAGCATCCGGCGGAAATCGCCGAGGTCCGGCATCGGGCTCGGCGAGCACCGCGCGCAGAATTGGTAGACGCGGTCGCGCCCCGCCGCCAACGCTGGGCGCTGGGCGGCGGGCTCGGCGTGGCGAGGATAAGCGTCGGAAGGCGTTGGCCTGGCGCCTCCCCATGCCGAGGAGGTCGGCGGCCGAGCCATGTCGATTGCTGAGCGCTCGCTGTGTGGGTCGTTCGACCTCGAAAGAGTCGATCCGGAAGAATCGGCACGCACCCGCGATCCGCCAAGAGCTTCGTGTCGCATTTTTTCGCTCTGTCGGGGATCGGTTGCCCGCCAACAGCGTCGCGCACCGAACAAGACAGCCACACCAGTCGCGCCATTGATCTCAGAATTCGATCATGAGCCGTATGCGTTGTCGTACCGATTTTCAGTAAATCTGGAATTTCGCGCGTGGAGAGGATGTAAATCCAGCCGGCGTCTGTCTCGTCTAGAATGGCCAACTCTCTTGGCCGAAGTTACGCCTGTCGGCGCGGTGTGAGCAACCGGCCGACGCGCGGAGCCATCAGCGAGCGCAGCGCGGCGTTTCGTAGCCCAGCGTGGAGTGAGGGCGCGCGGTGTTGTAATCGGCAATAGGTCGCCGATCGGGAATGTTGTGTAATCCGGTACTAGGCAAAGCGCGCCGTGACGTTCGACTTGAGCCCAATTCAGAAAGGAAGGACGATGCACCAAGCATAATCCGCCGCGCGGGCACGAAAGGAAAGCCCGCGGTTATGAGTATGTCGAGCCGGCGCCGGCGATGACCTTTCGCGATTCTCACAGCTGGATCACAAGAGAAGGTTGATGCGCTTTTCTGTCTTCTCGCGAGCATTGTTGGTCGGTGAAGAAGTTGGGTGCCTTCTGGCCTGCTTTCGCTTCCGGCGCCTATTTGTTAATGCAGGCGATCGCGTAGTAGTTATATCCGCATCTGTTACCGGAGTGCGTTAGCAGATGGCGGCGCGAACTCGTGCGATCGCGACATATGCCTCTCGTATGAGCGTCTAAATCGCCCCCGTCTTGAGGACAAAGGACATGCTCCCAATATCCGCCGGCGGCGTATTGGCCCTGGCGCACCAAATGCGTTTCGGCTGTAACTCCGGCAAGCTTATTGTTTAGAGACGCGATTTCGGCAAGCATCTTACCTTGCCGTTGCTTATTTTGCGTCGCCAAGTCGAAGCCGAGCATTTCCTCTGCCGGCAGTTCGACCGAATAGGTACCATGATTTGTAACAAGAGCGGCCAAGAACCGTTCGAATTTTTCGGCACCGCTTGAGGCCTTTTTCCCTATCCGCTTGCAGATCACGGAAAACGGTTGAACTGATCCTGTTTCCTGCGTGGCGTCTGTGATTGTTGTGGGCTTGCCGTCCTTGGAAAGTGCCGTCGTTCGGCAAACTGCGGCTTTCGGATCATACGTAAACGCTCGAAAGGAGACATTTGTTTTTGTTGGATCGAAGTCAGCACGGATAACGACAGATGTGGGATCAAAAATCGCGTGGGAAACCCGCACGGCAGCCAGTTCAAGTGCCCGACATTCGTTGAAACTCTTCTGCGCAGCGATGACGATGGTTCGTTCAAAATCATATCCGTCGCTCGTGGCTAACCGCTCTTGCAGGTTTTCTTTGCAAAACTGCGTCATCCTCTGACGAGCTTGCTCGTTGCTTCCTGAGAAGCCAACGACGATCGCTTTAATTGGAATTGTTAGGTCTAGCTTTGTGCTTTCTTGCCGGAGCTCGCCGTTCTTCTCGCAATGCTTATTCCAGAGATAGTCGTGTTCTGCAGTTTGCCTCACGCGGATCGACACGTTAGCAACAGATGTCGCATAGACGTCCGCACAAAAAGACTCTTGGCCCTGCACCAAGCTCGGAACGATTGAGAACAAAGCCAATGCACAAAGAAATCTCTTCGTTTTCATGAGTTTGCGCCCCATTACACTTGCGCGTCTAGCGATCAAGGCGATTTTTGAGTCGGTTGTTGGCCGTCAGGACGTGTGAGACAGACTGATGGATTTTGCGGGGGGAGGATTTCTGGTTCATCGTAGCCGTAAGGAGCGAAGATGAAGCAGAAATCCGGGTCCGGCAAAGCGCCGGCAGAACAGGTGTTGAAGGACATCCGACGGCAGACTCGTCGGCATTATTCGGCGGAGGAGAAGATCCGCATTGTGCTGGAGGGTTTGCGCGGCGAGGAGAACATCTCCGAGCTTTGCCGCCGCGAAGGCGTCGCCGCCTCGATGTATTACGGCTGGTCGAAGGAGTTCCTGGAAGCTGGCAAGCGCCGCCTGGCGGGCGACACAGCCCGTGCCGCCACGTCCGGCGAGGTGAAGGATCTCCGCCGGGAGACCGCGGCCTTGAAGGAGGTCGTAGCCGATCTCACCCTGGAGAACCGTCTGCTCAAAAAAGCATGAACGCGGATGGGGAGGACGAGGCATGAGGTATCCTGCGTCCGAGAAGGCCGAGATCATCGCGCTGGTCGAGCAATCGCATCTGCCGGCCAAGCGCACGCTGGACAAGCTTGGCATCCCCCGCGCCACGTTCTATCGCTGGTATGATCGCTACCGCGAGGGTGGCGTCGAAGCCCTAGCCGATCACCGCTCAAAGCCGGATCGAGTCTGGAATCGTATCCCGGATGACGTCCGTGGCCAGATCATCGACCTGGCACTGGAGCTTCCGGAACTGTCGCCGCGGGAGCTCGCGGTGCGCTTTACCGATGAGAGAAAGTACTTTGTCTCCGAGGCTTCGGTCTACCGCCTGCTGACGGCGCACGACCTTATCACCAGTCCGGCCTATGTGGTAATCAAGGCGGCGGACGAGTTCAAGGACAAGACCACCGCCATCAACCAACTCTGGCAGACTGACTTCACCTACCTCAAGATCACTGGCTGGGGCTGGTACTATCTGTCGACGGTGCTCGATGACTTCTCGCGCTACATCGTGGCCTGGAGACTCGGTCCCACGATGTGCGCATCCGACGTCATGGCCACGCTCGATCAGGCACTGGCAGCCTCTGGTCTGGATCATGTCAACGTCAGACAGCGGCCCCGACTTCTCAGTGACAACGGGTCGAGTTACGTCGCGGACGATCTGGCAATGTGGCTCAAGGGCAAGGACATGCAGCATGTACACGGCGCGCCGTACCATCCGCAGACCCAGGGTAAGATCGAGCGGTGGCACCAGACGCTGAAGAACCGCATGCTGCTCGAAAACTATTATCTACCGGGTGATCTCGAACGGCAGATCGGCGCCTTCGTCGAACACTACAATCATGATCGCTACCATGAGAGCATCGACAACGTTACACCTGCCGACGTCTACTTCGGCAGATCTGAGACGATCCTAGCCGAACGCAAACGTATCAAGCTTGCCACCATCGCAGACCGTCGCTTGCAGCATCGACTGCAGGCCGCTTAAACTCTAACCCCTGATGAGCCAGAGCCTCCCTTCGCAAAATGCCTGATCAGTCTCAAATTATCTGACGACGGACAGTTGCGGCGATTGGGCTGACACTCACCATTGTTCTCGCGATACGATGGCGGCTGCCGAAGGATGCGGGTGTGGATCTTGCGCCCTCCAATCACTGGGCCGAGCCGGTTGTTACGATCCCGCTGACCGATGATCGTGGCCCGGTTCTGATCGAAATCGATTATCGCGTCGCCCCGGAGCGGCAGGCTGAATTTGTCGCGGTGTTACGGCGCTTCCGTCCCATCCGGCAGCGCGACGGCGCGATCCGCTGGGATATCTGGGAAGACATTGCCCAGCCTGGCCGGGTCATTGAGGTCTTTATCGTTGAAAGCTGGGTTGAGCACCAGCGGCAGCATGCGCGGGTGACCCAGACCGATGCGCTGGACCAGGACATGCTGAACATGTTCCATGTCGGAGACCAGCCGCCCGTCGTCCGCCACCTGCTGCGGCCGCTGTAATTGCGATCGATGGAAGGAAAGCGTCGTTTGCGTAGCGTTTCCAGATACGCAGATTCCCTGGTTGGCTGAGGCGCATCAAATTCCCAGAGGGATGATGCCTCGCTCTCGGGAGGCTTTCGGTCGAATGCGCTCAGCGGGGAGGCGGCGACGGAGAACGGGGATCAAATCTCCCCCGAGGTTTTCATCAAACTTGCCGAGGAGGGCGGCTTCATCGACCGTGTGACGCGCATCGTCATCTGCACAACGCTCAAAGAAATGGGGCCGCGATTGAAAGAGTCGCCCGACTTCCATTGCGGGATCAACCTCAGCAGTAGTGACGTCTTGGACGCTACGCTTTGCGACTTTTTGGAACGCGAGGTGAGAAACAATGGACTTGACCCGCGCCAGATCATTCTCGAAATCACGGAGCGGTCGAGCGCCGACCCAGCACAGCTGATGGTCAGCATGGAGTCGTTCCGTAGCCGCGGCTACGAGTTCTTTCTCGACGACTTCGGAACGGGCTATTCGAACCTTTCCTATCTCGCAAAACTCCCGATCAAAGGCATAAAGCTCGACCGCATGTTCACGCAGGCGATCGGGAAAGAGGCAATGGGATCCACAATCGCCGAGAACGTCTGCACCGTGGCCAATGCGCTGAACCTCCAATTGATCGTCGAAGGCATTGAGACCGAAGAACAGGCTGCGTACATCAATGGTCTCAATGCGACGGCGATCGGCCAAGGCTGGCTCTACGGCAAGCCTGCCCCTGCGCGGCGCGTGCAAATCGGCGCCTCCACGATCCCGCCGTGAGGATGCGAGCCGCCGGCGACTTTTCGGCCCATGCTCGGGCTAGAGCCGAAAATCAAGCTGCGCCGCTGACTGCGCCTCGGCCTGGCCGAGGCTCGACAGCGTGGCGCTCAGCAGCCGCACCGGCTTTCGAAATGGATAGGAGGCTAGTCGCGGTCGCAAGGATCGCGCCGTCGTCGGGAAAGGCGGCGGGGAGGGTTTTGCTGCGCGTGATGATCTGGAGTCCGCGAACCGGATCTTCATGGTCACGGTCTTTGCGGACATGTCGTTGGCCTCGCAATATCGCCAGATCTTCGCAATGAGGGGCGCAAGCTCGCGCTTGTCCGTCTACCGGCAGTGCAGGAATCCTCTGACCGGAGTGCAGGAATCTGTTGAGCGCGACATAAACGACAAAGCAACCGATCCCCATATCCATAATTCGCATAAGGTATATTATGGAATATTATTATTCCCGCAATATCAGTCAGATACGGAGTTTCCGCAAAGTTCGCTATTGTCACCTTGCAGACCGCGACCGCTCATCGACGGTCCAGCATGGCGATCTTGCTCCTCAGCTTCGCGCTCGATCGAAACCATTGCTGCCCAGAGCCCTGCGCGCCTCCGGCGACCGTTGATGGCAGCAACTCTTGGCTTCATCATGCGTCCTAGCCGAGATCCTTCCTCAGAATTGGCTTCGCCTTGAGCACGCGGCATGACGAGCCCTGCCGCTGCCCGTCCAAAAGCGACGGTATGCGGAAACATTTGGAATTTTCCGGAAATCCGATTACTCAGGATTGAGGCTGATTACCGCGCTCGACAACCGCCGGGCCGGCGTCGCGCAACACATCAAAAAAAGCCCGTAACGCGTTGAAATTGGAGGAAAATATGCCGACAGACAACTCCGCGAACCAATATGACGTCGGCCTTCCGAAAACCCCGGCAAACTATGTGCCGCTGTCGCCACTGAGTTTTCTCGAGCGCTCGGCAAAAGTTTACCCGCAGCTTCCCAGCGCGATCTACGAGGGCCGGGTCTATACCTGGGCGGAAACCTATGCCCGCTGCCGGCGGCTCGCCTCGTTCCTGACGACCCGCGGCGTCCGGCGTGACGACACCGTGGCTGCCATTCTGCCAAACCTTCCGGCGATGAACGAACTGCATTTCGCCGTGCCCATGGTCGGCGCAGTGCTCAACACGCTGAACACCCGGCTGGACCCGACGTCGATCGCCTTCATGCTCGACCACGGCGGCGCCAAGGTGCTGCTGGTCGACCCGGAATATTCCGACATGATCTCGACCGCGCTCGGTCTGATGAGCGGTCCCAAGCCGTTCATCATCGACGTGGACGACGCCGCCTATGCCGGACCGCGCAACTGGATCGGCGCGATCGAATATGAGGCGGCGATCGCCTCGGGCGATCCTGAATTCGTCTGGACGCTTCCGCAGGACGAATGGGACGCCATCGCGCTCAGCTACACCTCCGGCACCACGGGCAACCCCAAGGGCGTCGTCACCCATCATCGCGGCGCCTATCTGAACGCCGTCAGCAACATCCTGGCCGGCAATCTCGGCCAGCATCCGGTCTATCTCTGGACGCTGCCGATGTTTCACTGCAACGGCTGGTGTTTTCCGTGGACCATCGCGGCCACCGCCGGCATCAATGTCTGCCTGCGCAAGGTGGACCCGACCAAGATTTTCGAGCTGATCGGCCAGCATGGCGTGACCCACATGTGCGGGGCGCCGATCGTCTACAACACGCTGATCAACGCGCCGGACGCGCCGAAGGGCTCGCCGAGCGGGAAGGCGATCTCCGGCCTGATTGCCGGCGCGCCGCCGCCGGTCGCCGTGCTGGCGGGTGCGGAGCGCATCGGCATCAACCTGACCCACGTCTATGGCCTCACCGAGACCTATGGCCCCGCCTCCGTCTGCGCCGAGCAACCCGGTTGGGACGCCCTTCCCGCCGCCGAGCTTGCCGAGAGGAAACGGCGGCAGGGCGTTGCCTATCACCTGCAAGAGGCGATTTCCGTCCGCGATCCCGTCACGATGGAGGAAGTGCCGCACGATGGCGAGACCATCGGTGAGGTCATGTTTCGCGGCAACATCGTGATGAAGGGCTACCTCAAGAACGAGCCGGCTACCCAGGACGCCTTCGCCGGCGGCTGGTTTCACACCGGCGATCTCGGCGTCGTCGACGCGCAGGGCTACGTGACGATCAAGGACCGCTCGAAGGACATCATCATTTCGGGCGGCGAGAACATCTCGTCGGTCGAAGTCGAGGACGTGCTCTACAGCCACCCGGCGATCATGTTCGCAGCTGTGGTGGCCAAGCCCGATGCGAAATGGGGCGAGGTGCCGTGCGCCTTCGTCGAACTGAAGGCGGGCGCCGAGACGACCGAGGTCGAAATCATCGCCTTCTGCCGGGAGAAGCTGCCGGGCTTCAAGACGCCGAAGGCCGTGGTTTTCGGAGAGATTCCCAAAACCTCGACCGGCAAGATCCAAAAGTTCATGCTGCGCAACCAGGTCGGGTCGGCGAAGGCAATCTCGGCATGAGACAACGGGCTGGCGCTCAGCCGTTGAGCGTCAGCCGCATTCCGTCATAACCCGGCACGACGCCGGGCGGCAGTTGCTTGCGCAAGGTCTCGTAGTCGAGATCGGCATGCATGTTGGTGATCACCGCCCGCTTCGGCTTGAACTTGTCGATCCAGCGAAGCGCATCGTCGAGCGAAAAATGGCTCGGATGCGGCGAATAGCGCAGGCCGTCGACGATCCAGAGATCGAGGTTTTCCAGCGCGGGCCAGCTTTCCTGCGGAATGCCGTTGAGATCCGGCGTGTAGGCTGCATCGCCGATACGATAGCCAAGCGCCGGAATCTCGCCGTGATCGACCAGAAAAGCACGAAGGGTGAGTGGACCGCCCTTCCCCTTGATGGTCTGCCCCTCGCCCGCCTCGATCCGGTGATGCGTCAGGATCGGCGGATAGCTGCTGCCCGGCGGCGACGTGAAGCAATAGGCAAACCTTGGCAAAATATCCTTCGCCGTTGAGTCATTGAACCACACCGGAATGCGCTTGCGCATATGCAGCACCACCGAGCGCAGGTCGTCGATCCCGTGGGTCTGGTCCGCATGCTCGTGGGTCAGAAACACCGCGTCGATGTGGTCGACATTGGCGTCGATCAGTTGCTCGCGCAGATCGGGCGAGGTGTCGACAATCACTCGCGTGACGCCTTCGTCGCTCACCGCTTCTGCCATCATCGAGCAGCGACGGCGGCGGTTTTTCGGATTGGTCGGATCACAAGCTCCCCAGCCGAGCGCAGGGCGCGGCACGCCAGCGGATGAACCGCTGCCGAGAATGGTGAGCGTAACCGTCATGCCTGAGCCTCCGTCGCAAAGCCCTGCGGCGCCGGCACCTTGCTGAACAGCCGGAAGAAGTTTTGGGTCGTCTGCCGCTGCAGCTCATCAAACGATACGCCGCGCGTTTCGGCCAGCACTTTTGCGGTCTCCACCACATAGGATGGCTCGTTGCGTTTGCCGCGGAATTTTCCGGGCGCAAGGAACGGCGCGTCGGTCTCGACCATGATCCGGTCGGCAGGAATTTCGGCGGCGAGATCGCGTAATTCCTGCGACTTCTTGAAGGTGATAATCCCGGTGAAGGAGATCGAAAGCCCATGGGCCAACGCCTTCATCGCAAGCTCGCGCCCGCCCGTGTAGCAATGCAGCACGGCGCGGAATGGTCCCTTCGCCATTTCCTCATCAAGTATGCGGCCGCAAGCCTCATCGGCCTCGCGGGTGTGGATCACCAGCGGCAAGCCGGTGGCCCGCGCCGCGGCGATATGGGCGCGAAAGCCGCGCTCCTGTGCCTCGGGCGAGCTGTTGTCGTAAAAATTGTCGAGCCCCGCCTCGCCCAGCGCCACCACTTTCGGATGGTGCGTCAGCGCGATCAGTTCCTCGGCGGTGATGCCGTCTTCTTCGTCCGCCTGATGCGGATGCGTACCGACCGAGCAGAACACGTTCGGAAAGCGCTCAGCGATGGCGAGCAGCCTGTCGAGCTGCCGCACCCGCGTCGAGATGGTGAGAATGCGACCGACACCCGCCTCTTCCGCCCGCGCCACGATGGCGTCGAGGTCGTCCGCAAAGTCCGAGAAATCAAGATGGCAGTGACTGTCGACCAGCATTTCACTCAGCTCGGTTACTTGTCCGCCTTGGCTTTCGCCGGTTTTTCCTTTGCCGGCTTGGCCTCGACTGCTGCGTCAGGCTCGACATAGCGCGGGAAAATCGGCGCGGGCGCAGGCAGACTCGTGCCGGGCCGGTGGCGCTTCCCCTGCCCCAGCGCGGCAAAGTCGCGCTCGTCCGCAGGCACGCCCAAAATGTCGAGCAGCTTGGCGGAAGAGTCCGGCATTACCGGCTGCGCCAGAATGGCGATCTGCCGCAACACTTCGGCGGTGACGTAGAGGACCGTGGCCTGCCGTGCCGGATCGGTCTTGGCGAGCGCCCACGGCGCCTCGCCGGCGAAGTAGCGGTTCGCTTCCGCCACGACCGCCCACACCGCGTTGAGCGCCTGATGGATCTGGTAATTGCCGAAAGCGGCGCGCGCCTGATCCATCATCGCGTCGGCCATCGCCAGAATGGCATTGTCGTTGTCGCTGAATGCGCCCGGCGTCGGAAGCTTGCCGTCAAACTGCCGCGCGATCATCGTCAGCGAGCGTTGCGCGAGATTGCCGAGATCGTTGGCAAGGTCGGCATTAGTGCGCGCGACGATCGCCTCGTGGCTATAGCTGCCGTCCTGCCCGAACGGCACTTCGCGCAGCAGGAAGTAGCGGAGCTGATCCACGCCATAGGCGGTCGCAAGACCGAACGGATCGACGACATTGCCGACCGACTTTGACATCTTCTCACCACGGTTGAACAGAAAACCGTGGGCATAGACGCGCTTCGGCAACGGAATGCCGGCGGACATAAGGAACGCAGGCCAGTACACCGCATGGAAACGGATGATATCCTTGCCGATGATATGCGCATCCGCCGGCCAGTAGCGCCAGTTCTTGTCGCCCTCTTCGGGAAAGCCGACTCCGGTGATGTAGTTGGTCAGCGCATCGACCCACACATACATCACGTGCTTCGGGTCGTCAGGGACCGGCACGCCCCAGTCGAAGGTAGTGCGCGAGATCGAGAGATCCTTCAGGCCACTCTTGACGAAGCTGACAACCTCGTTGCGGCGCGCGTCCGGTCCGATGAAATCGGGCTGATCGGCATAGAGCTGCAGCAGGCGATCCTGATAGGCCGAGAGGCGGAAGAAATAGCTCTGCTCCTCCACCCATTCCACCGGGGTGCCCTGCGGGCCGCGGCGCACACGGTCCTCGCCGACGGTGGTTTCGTCCTCGGCGTAATACGCCTCGTCGCGGACCGAATACCAGCCCGCATAACTGTCGAGATAGATGTCGCCGGCCTTCGCCATGCGTCGCCAGATTTCCTGGCTGGATGTGTGGTGCGCCTTCTCCGAGGTGCGGATGAAACGGTCGAACGACACATTGAGGCGCTCGTCCATTTCACGGAAACGGGCGGCGTTGCGCGTCGCCAGCTCCAGCGGCGTCAGCCCCTCCTTCTCCGCCGTCTGCGTCATCTTCAGCCCGTGCTCATCGGTTCCGGTCAGGAAGAACACGTCCTTCCCATCGAGCCGCTGAAACCGCGCCAGCGCATCGGTCGCGATCGCCTCATAGGCATGGCCGATATGGGGCACGCCATTGGGATAAGCGATCGCCGTGGTGATGTAATAGGTTTCTCGGGTCGGACTGGATGCATTCGCCATTGGCGAGCGGGCCTTTCACTGGATTACAAAGCGGTCCTCACGCGCGAAGACCGTCACCGCGTCACCTCGGCAAGAAGCCCAAAAGCCGTAAAAACCAACGGTTTGCGCTCAAGATTGAAGGTTTCTGTTTCGCGTGCGGATTGCGTGATCTTTTCCCATACCTCCGCCAAACGCGCAAGCCGCGGAAGATCGGCCACGGCCTCGGGATTTCGCAGGCGCGCCATGATCCAGCGCTCCATGGTGTCCATGAACGCGCCGAGCGCGTCACGGTCGCTGGTCCCGAGTGCGTCGCTGAGGGCGTGAAGTTCATTACCGTCCACGCGCGGCAGCGTGCTGAGCAGCTTTGCAGTGCGCTCGCGAAGCTTCAGCGCATCCCCGCCAAGCAGCATTAGGGCGCGGGCAACGCTGCCCTCTGCCGCATCGGCGGCATCTATCAGCGCCGGATCGTTGACGTCGATCCCGGTCGCCCTCGCCGTCGCATGGATAACTTCATCAGCCGTCAGCGGCCGCAGCAGAAGCTTTCGGCAACGCGAGAGAATGGTCGGCAGCACCCGCGCGGGCGCACGGCTGACCAGCAGGAACAGCGAGCGCGGCGGCGGCTCCTCCAGCACCTTCAATAGCGCGTTGGCCGAATTCTGGTTCAGCTCCTCCACCGTATCGACGATGCACACCCGCCAGCCCTGCGCGGCGGCGGTCGAGCCAAAGAAGCTCAGAGTGCGGCGAACCTGTGGGACAGTGATGACGGTGTTCATCACGCCCTTGTCGTTGAGCACGCGCTCCAGCGTCAAAAGTCCGCCGTGGGAGCCGGACGCGACCTGGCGGGCCGAATGATCGTCTGGATCGATTTGAAGCGAGGTCGCCCGCTGCACTGCCGGCGACGCCGGGTCGCCATGGGCGAGCACGAACCGCGCCATGCGATAGGCGAGCGTTGCTTTGCCGATGCCGTCGAAGCCGCCGATCAGCCAGGCATGGGGGATCTGGCCGCTGCGATAGGCGGCAAGCAGCGTCTGCTCGCCCTCGCGATGGCCAAATAGCTCGCTGGTCGCGCGCGGATGCGGGATGACGGTTGCCTCGTCGGTGGCCTTGCTCATGCCGCGCTGCCCTTGTCTTGACGCGCAACGGACAGGCGCTGCTGCACCGCCGCCCAGACCCGCGCAGAAACCGTCTCGGCATCGGCATCGGCGTCGATCAGCACGCAGCGATCGGGATTTTCTGCAACGATCTGGCGAAACGCCTCGTTGAGCTGGCGATGAAAGGCGATGCCCTCGGCCTCGAAGCGGTCGGCCTCGCCGGCGCCGCGCCGAAGGTTTGCCCGCTTTAGGCCGACTTCCACGGGCACGTCGAGAACGAGCGTCAGATCGGGCTTGAGGTCGCCGATGGTGACGCGCTCCAGCGCATTGAGGAGTTCGGGCGCAACCTGCCCTACTTTGCCCTGATAGACCTTTGTTGAATCCGCGAAGCGATCGCACAGCACCCATTCGCCGCGCGCCAGCGCAGGCAGGATGACGCGATGAACGTGATCGTCGCGCGCAGCCGCAAACAGCAGCGATTCAAGATCAGAGCCGATCAGCTTGCCCATTCCCGACAGCACGAGATGGCGGATGATTTCCGCCCCCGGCGTGCCGCCGGGCTCCCGCGTGACGAGATTTCGGATGCCCTCGCCCCGGAGCCGCTCGGCCAAAATCCTGATCTGCGTCGACTTGCCGGAGCCTTCGCCGCCTTCAAAGGTGATGAAACGGCCCCGCTCGACAGGGGCCTTTGATCGAACCGCCCGCGCCATCGCTACAGCCTCTCGATCCCGGCGCGGAACAGGCTGATGAAAAGCTCGCTGGCGCCGTCGACTGCGCGCTGCATCAGCGTGCCCTGCCCGACCGCGCTCGCGGTATAGAGCGGCATTTCGACGGCGACATTGCCATTGCGCCACACCTTGATCACACCCACCTTCGCACCCGCCTTCACGGGAGCCTGCAAGGGACCATCATAGATCACCCGCGCCAGCAGCTTGTCGGTGCCGTTGCGCCGGACCATCACGGAAACCGGCTCGGGACTGACCAGATCGACCCTGTGTTCGGCGCCGCCAAACACCTTGGCCTGCCCGACGACCTGGTCGGCGGCGAACACCGCGCGGGTCTCGAAATTGCGGAACCCCCATTCCAGCAGCTTCTTGGCTTCGGCCGCCCTGCTGGCCGCATCCTCCAGCCCATTTACGACAACCACAAGGCGGGTGTGGTTTTGCACCGCAGAGCCGACGACGCCGTAACCGCCCTCCTTCGTGTAGCCGGTTTTCAGCCCGTCGGCACCGTCGAGCGACGTCAACAGCGGGTTGCGGTTGAACTGGCGGATCTTGTTCCAGGTGAATTCGCGCTGGCCGAACAGCTTGTAGTGTTCCGGATAGGTCAGGATCAGGTGCCGGGCGAGCGCCGCCAGTTCGCGCACCGACATCTTGTTGTGCGGATCCGGCAGGCCGGTCGAATTGCCAAAGGTCGAGTGCTCGAGGCCGATTTCCCGTGCCCGCTTGGTCATTCTCTCGACGAAGGCAGTCTCATTGCCGGCGATCCCCTCGGCCAAAATCATGCAGGAATCGTTGCCGCTTTGAACGATGGCACCGTGGAGCAGGTCGTCGACCGAAATCACGCTGTGAATCGCAGCGAACATCGTGGAGCCGCCGGACGGCGCCCCGCCCTTGCGCCACGAGTTCTCGCTCACCCGATACTGGTCGGTGAGCTTTACCTCACCTTTCGCGATTGCATTGAACACGGTTTCAACCGTCATCAGCTTCATCATGCTGGACGGCGCGCGGAGCTGATCGGCATCCTTCTCGAACAGCACGCTGCCGCTTTGAGCCTCGACGAGGATCGCCGTCGGCGCGGCGGTCTCATAGCCGTCGTCTTTTTTCCCAGGTGGCGCGCCTTGCGCCTCCGCCGGAGCGGCGATCCCCGCGAGCAGCCCAAAAGCGAGGACCGCAGCCGCCATCGGCCGGACAAAGCCCGCGAATACGCCGGCTGATCGGCGGCGCCCGCGGTTCGGATGGTCGGTATGAGGCTCAATCTGCATCTTCGAATTCCCAATGCCAGCGTTCTAGATCATGTGCGGCAAAAGGGGAAACCGGCGGCCTGCTGCCAAACGCCGCAAAATGGCCGGGGTCGGCGCAGGATAGCCTGCAATTGCCGCAGCCAGCGGCCACAAGCGCGAAACTTTTGAGATTGTTGTGGATCGCGCCCCCTGGCCATCCCGGCATCGGGCCCAAACCTCGATTAAGGAACAGTTTACCGTGCCAAAACCCCCGGCGCGCACGCCGCCGCCCGGCCCGGTAGGATCGGTCACTCCCCTTGGTCGCCCCAGAGATGACCAGGATCGGCGACAACTTTTTTGAATACGAGACCCTAGATGACCATCACCTCGCCCCTGCGCCTCGTCCCCGTGTCCCTGACGACCGGAGCCATTCGCCCCGACATCACCGTTGATACGCGCGAGGGTGGCGCGACAGCAAGATGGGCCTCCCGCCTTGGCATCTCCGAGGAGGCGCTGCATGCAGCTATCGCCGAGGTTGGCCCGTCCATCGCCGCGGTACGCCGTCATCTTCTGCTGAAATAAACGAAAGGCAGGACGAGCATCGGCGCCGTCCCAAGCCGGGATTGGGCCGAGCCGTGGTGTGCGTGAAGGCAGAGACTTCACTCGCCGGTTATCGATCACGCTCGAAAGATCGTCAGCCCCAGTATCAACAGGACGATGAAGATCACGACGAACACATAGAACAGCACACGCGCGATGTCGCCAGTCGCGGCGGACACGCCTGTAAAGCCGAACAGGCCGGCGATGATCGAGATGACAAGAAAGAACAGCGCCCACTTCAGAATCGACATATCGCACTCTCCGGCAGCTTCAATCGGACATTGAACAAACCTGCCGTAGTCGGGAAAGTTCCGGCTTTCCGAGCGTCAAACGAAACGGACCGGACGGCTAACCATCCGGTCCACTCCGCTGTCGATTGCAGTGCCGCCCTAGAGCACGATGGACGGCAGCCAGGTGGCAAGGCCCGGAAACAACATCACCAAGATCAGCCCGAGCAGCAGCACCAGCGTGTAGGGCGTGACCGAGTGATAGATGTCGCCCATCGTAATGTTCGGGGGCACGATGGCCTTCAGATAGAACAGATTGAAGCCGAAGGGCGGCGTCTGATAGCCGATCTCCATATTGATGATGAAGAGAATGCCGAACCAGATCGGATCGAAGCCATAGGCGGTGATGATCGGGAGAAACACCGGCAGCGTGATCATCATGATGCCGACGGGATCGAGCACCATGCCGAGCAGCAAGAGCACGAGCTGCATGACGATGATCGCGCCCCATGGGCCGCCTGGAATATGCGCGGCTAAGCCCTGGATCAGCGACGTTGCGCCCATGCCCTGATAGGCCGCGCTGAAGGAATGCGCAGCGAACAGGATCCACATGATCATGCCCGTGAGCACGAAGGTGCGGAGCGCTGACTCCCGCACCAGCTCCCATGTCAGCTTGCGATGCACGGCCGCTGAAATCAGCGCACCGAGAACGCCGGACGCCGCGGCCTCCGTCGGCGTCGCGATGCCCAACATGATCGAGCCGAGCACCATCGTCACGATCAGCATCGGCAGCAGCACCGCCCGAAGAGCTTCGATCTTATCCGCCCATGTGCCGCGCTGATCGATAGGAAGCGCCGGTCCCATCTCCGGCTGCAGCCAGCAGCGGATGAAGATGTAGGCGCAGATCATCAGCGCCAGCATGAGCCCCGGAATGACGCCCGCCGCAAACATCTTTCCGACCGACGCACCGGTGATCAGCGAATAGAGGATCATCAAAACGCTCGGCGGGATCAGGATGCCAAGGCCGCCGCCCGCGCTGATACAGCCGATCGCCATGCGCTTGTCGTACTTCTGCTCGAACATCGCCGGCAGCGCGATGGTGCCCATGGTGACCACGGCCGCGCCGCTGATGCCGACCATCGCCGCGAACAACGTGCAGATCGCGACGGTGCCGATGGCAAGGCCGCCGCGCACCCCGCCCCACCACAGGTGCATCATCCGGTAGAGCGCCTGGGCAACGCCGGACTTCTCCAAAATCATCGCCATGTAGACGAACAAGGGGATCGCGATCAGCGTAAAGCTGTTCATGCTGCCCCAGACCTGCGAGGCGACCATGTAGAAGGATTCAATGCCCCAGGTGAAATACAGGAAGACGATCGAGATTCCGCCGAGCACGAACACCAGCGGAAGTCCGGCGATGAGGAAAACGATCAAGGAGAGGAAGAACAGAACCGTCAAGAGACCAATGCTCACTTTTCGCCTCCAGCGGTGTCGTGCAGGGTCAGGTCCGCAGGCATCTCGATGTCGAGCGCAGTCAAAATGTCCTGGATGAGTTTGACGATGCCCTGCATCAGGAGCAGCACGGCGCCGACGGGAATCGCCAGCTTGGCGGGCCAGATCGGCGGGTTCCACGCCGACTGCGAACGCTCCCAGAACTCAATCGATTCATAGGCGAGCGAACTGCCGAAATAGACCAGCGCACCGAGAAACAGAAACGTGAGCACCGATGTGAAAATGTCGATGATCGCGCGATTCCTGATGCTCAGCCGCGAGAACAAGAGGTCGACATTCACGTGCTCGCGATGCAGCAGGATGTAGCCGCCGGAAAGAACCGCATAGATGCCGAACAGAAGCTGCGTCGCCTCCCCGGTCCACACCAGCGGCGATCCGGAGACATAACGCACAAAGATTTCGAAGATCAGGAATGCGAAGATCGGAATGATCAACAGGGAGACCAGGCGTCCGATCCGCTCGTTGAGAAGCGAAACCGCGCGCATGATCACGAAGAGCGCTTGCATGATGCGACATCCCGTGCAGCACCGGGCACGATCAGGCGCCCGGAAATCCCAGCGTCAGAAAAAGGCGGACCATCAAGGAAACACCCGAAGCGTATGCCGCTCCGGGTGCCGCTGCCTTTACTCGATGTAGCCGAGCTCGCGCAGAAAGCCTTTCAGCGTATCGACGGCCTTTTGCGCCACCGGGCCTTTCTTGGCCTCTTCATCCCAATGCTTCATCGCGACCTTGGAGGCATGGGCAAGCACATCATCCGGCAGCTGGTTGACCTTGACGCCCTTCTCCTTGATGGCCTTCGCCAGCGTCACCTGCTCCTGGAACTGGTACTCGTTGGTGCGAAGCCAGAACTGATCTTTCAGCAGATCGTAGAAGCACTTGCGCGACTGCTCCGGCAAGGCGTCGATTGCCTTCTGGTTAACAACGAAGGCGTCGGTGCCGGCGATGTTGAGCGCGGGCTTGATGTGATACTTTGCGACCTCGTAGAAGCCCATCGAGTTCGCGCCCTGCACTGCGCCCCAGTGCACGCTGTTGATCACGCCGGTGGAGAGCGCCGGATAGATTTCCGGCCCTGGCAGGAACGAAGCGGAGGCGCCAGCGTCAGTGAGAAAACGCTGCAGCACGCCGGACGAACGCACCTTCAGCTTGCGAAAATCGTCGAGCGACGTGACAGGCGTCTTCGACACCATTTCGGTGGGATAGACCTTATCGGTCGAGTAGAAAACGCCGTGGACCGCCACCTCGTCACGGATCATTTTCTCAAAGCCGAGCTGGCTATGGAAGAACGCGGTCTCCCAAACGTTGCGGAAGGCAAACGGCAGGCCCGATGCAATTCCGGCGGTCGTGATCGTCTCGGGCAAATAGCCCGGCGAGATCGTGCCCATCTGAATGATGCCGCGTTTCACCGCGGGAAAGGTTTCCTTCGCGGGAAACAGCGCGCCAGCCTCGTGAAGGTCGAGCACGAACTGCCCCTTGGTGCAATCGGCGAGCTTTGTCTTCAACGTGCCGAGGCTGTCCTTGAACGAACTGCTGGCGCTCGGCCAATGCGACTGCACGCGCCATGTTGTCGTCTTTTCTTGCGCAACGCCCGACGTTGGATAAGCCAGCAGCACAGTCGCTGCAGACATCATGATACCCGCGGTCAACTTCAGTCGATTGTTGGTCACGCTGCGCTTCCTCTTACTTTTGTATTTTGATCAGTCATTTTTGATTGTTCAAAAGACTAGGAGGACGACATGGCGGGTGTCAACACGGCAAGCCCGCGCAGCGCAAACACGTGCATCATTGGCAACGACAAAGGCGTAACGGAAAAATTATCGTGTGATCAATGACATCAACGCGACAAGCAGGCGTCAATTCCGCATGGCGAACGAGCAATGCGCACAACATCGCAAGCGATCTCGTAGCCCATGCGATGCTGCGCCTGCTCTCGCCTTCCGCACAGCGAAAAAGAATATGCTTTGCGCATGCAAATTCGAAACAGGCATGCGCAGCAGATGGCAACGAGGCGCGCTGATTCGACGCACCGCCATCTGCTCGCGCATCCGAAGTGCGCAGGCTCAACCAAACGATCAGTGTGTCGTCAGATGCCGAGATAGGCCTCGCGCACGCGCTCGTCGGCGATCAGCTCAGACGACGTGCCCGACATGGTGATACGGCCGACTTCCATCACGTAGCCGCGGTCGGCGATCTTCAGCGCACCATAGGCATTTTGCTCGACCAGCAGCACGGTCACGCCAAGGGCCTTGAGCCCCTTGATGACGTTGAAGATCTGCTGCACGAGCAACGGCGCCAGCCCCATCGACGGCTCATCGAGGAGCAGGCATTGCGGCCGCCCCATCAATGCGCGGGCGATTGCGAGCATCTGCTGCTGCCCGCCGGATAGTTGGCCCGCGGTAATCTCGCGCTTCTCCTGCAGCACCGGAAACATCTCGTAGGCCTGATCCATGTCGGCCCGCACGCGCGCGTCGGAGAACAGGTATGCGCCGAGCCGCAGATTTTCCGCGACCGTCAGGTTGGTAAAGATCTGCCGGCCCTCGGGCGACTGGGCAAGGCCACGCGCGATGCGCTTATGCGCCGGCACTCCGTTCAGCGGCTCGCCGCGAAACTCGATCGTTCCTGCCGAGGCCGGCTGAATTCCGGAAAGGCACTTGAGCAGCGTCGTCTTGCCTGCGCCGTTGGCACCGACGACAGTGACGATTTCACCCTGATTGATGGTCAGGTCGATGTCATGCAGCACCTCGATCCGACCATAGCGCGAGCACAGTCCTCTAACGGTCAGCATCGGGAAGGTCCTTCACGTCGGCGCCGAGATAGGCTTCGATCACGTTGGGGTCGCGGCTCACCGTCGCCGGATCGCCCTCCGAGATCTTTTCGCCGTGATCGAGCACGACGATATAATTCGAGATATGCATCACCATCTTCATGTCGTGCTCGACGAGCAGAACGGCGATGCCCTCGGCCGCGACCTGAGCGATGAGCTGGTCGATCTCCCGAGTCTCGACCGCGTTGCACCCGGCGGCCGGTTCATCGAGCAGCAGGATTTTTGGATTGACCGCAAGCGCACGGGCAATCTCCAGCCGCTTCAGCGCGCCATAGGAGAGCGAGCCGGCCTCGCGGTGCGCGACCTCCCCTAGCCCCACCCGCTCGAGCAGCTGTCGGGCCGACGCGCGCGCGCTCTCGGAGCGGCGGCGCGAACCGGGCAGGCTCAACAGGTCGGACCAGATCGGGCCGCGCTCCTCCAGGTGATGGCCGGTGATGACGTTTTCCAGCACGGTCATCGCTTGGAAAATCTGCAGGTTCTGGAACGTGCGCGACAGACCGCGGCGCGCCAGAAGATGCGGCTCCATGCCGGTGACATCTTCGCCGTTCAGCCGCACGCGGCCGGATTTCGGAATGTAGATTCCGGAAATCAGGTTGAAGAGCGTCGTCTTGCCCGCGCCATTGGGCCCGATCACCGACGCGATCTCGCCCGGCTTCACCGAGAAGCTGACATTGTGAACCGCGCGGGTGCCGCCGAAGACGATTCCAAGTCCCTGAACTTCGAGCAGGCTCATTCGCTCTTCCCTCGCAGACGGCGGCCGATCGACGGCAAAATCCCTTCAGGCAGGAAGATCATGACAAGCATCATGACGAGGCCGAGCAGGATGTACTCATATTCCTGAAACACCGTGAGCACCTGCGGCAGGATTGTCAGAATTGCCGCGCCGAAAACTGCGCCGAGCACCGAGCCCGCGCCGCCGAGCACCGCCATCGTCACCATCTCGATGGAGTGCATGAAGCCGGCGGCATCCGGCGTGATGAACTTGTTCTGCAGGGCGAGCAGCGAGCCTGCTGCCGACGCATACACTGCCGAGATGACGAAGGCCTGCAGCTTCAACCGGGGCACATCGATGCCGACCGTGCGCGCCGCCACTTCGGAGCCATGAAGCGCCCGCAGCGCCCTGCCCGTCGGGCTGTTGTAGATATTGAGCGCAATCCATGCACCGAGCAGCAGCGCGAGCCCGGCGAAGGCGTACCAGAACTCGGCGTTGGTCAGGTTGAGGCCCGCATCCTTGAGAAGGCCGCGCAGGCCGAGGTCGGGCACGGCAATGCCGTCCGGCCCGCCGGTGATCGCTCCCTCCTTGGAAAGCACCATCGACACCAGCACGCCGAAGCCGAGCGTAGCGACGCCAAGATAATAGCCTTTCAGTTTCAGGATCGGGCGCCCGACGAGCCATGCCATGACCGCGGAAAGGATCGCGCCAAGCACCGCCGCGATGGACGGGTGGATGCCGAGATAGAGCGGGCCGAGCGCGCAGGTATATGCGCCAATGCCGACAAAGCCGGCATGGCCGAGACTGATCTGCCCGGCATAGCCGATCAGGATCACCATGCCGACCACCGCGAGGCCATTGACGAACACCAGCGATCCCACGCGATAGTAGAATGCCGACGGGAAGAACAACGGCGCGACCGCAATGAGCGCGGCGAGCACGAGGAGCGTGACAAGTTTGGTATGGCGCGTCATGGTCACACTCGATCCGTCGAGCCTTTTGCGAACAGCCCGTTCGGCATCGCAAAGAGCACGGCAATGATCACGACGAAGGCGGCCGCATCCTTGTATTGCGAGCTGATATAGCCAGCGGTCAGCGCTTCGATGATGCCGAGCAGAATGCCGCCGACTAGCGCGCCCTTGGGGTTGCCCATGCCGCCCAGCATCGCCGCGGCAAAGCCCTTGAGCGCAAGACCGATGCCGACGTCATAGCTCACCAGCGTGATCGGCGTGACGAGAACGCCGCCGAGCGCGCCGATGGCTGCGGACAGCGCGAAGCTCAGGGTCATCACATATTTCGTATTGATGCCGACGAGCTGCGCCGCCATCCGGTTGTTGGCGGTGGCGAGCACTGCACGCCCTAGGAGCGTGCGCGTGAAAAAAAGATAAAGCCCGACGAACACCGCCATCGCGCCGGCGATCACCCACAGGCTTTGCGGCAATATCGTCGCGCCCAGCACGGCAATCGGCGCATCGCCGGAAAACGCCGGGAAGCGATGCAACTGCTTGTCAAAGACCACCTGCGCGACACCGCGAATGAAGATCGATGCGCCAATCGTGATGATGATCAAGGAGACGACCGGCGCGCCGCGCGCAGGCTCGATCGCCAGTTTGTTCAAAAGAACTCCGACACCCGCTGTCAGGACGATCGCGACAATGGCCGCGAGCGGAAGCGGCAGTCCGGCGGCATAGGTGAACACCGTGATCATGCCGCCGAGCATGACGAACTCGCCTTGCGCGAAGTTCACGACGTCGGACGCGTTATAGATAATGGTAAAGCCAAGCGCGATGAGCGCGTAGACCGCTCCGACGGTGATGCCGGATAACAGGAACTGCATCAGTTCAGGCATATAAACCTCGGCGCTGTGGACTTGGGGGCCGGGTTGCCCGGCCCCCATCCAGCATTATTCGACAATGGTCCAGTTGCCATTGCGGATTTCGAGCATCTTGAACGCGCTGAGATCGAGGCCGAGGTGATCGGTCGGCGACATCGTGACGATGCCGGTCGTGCCGACAAGGCCGGAGGTCTTTTCAATCGCATCGCGGATTGCGGCCGGCTTCGTCGAACCTGCGCGCTTGATCGAGTCCACAAGGATCTGCATGGCATCATATGCATAGCCGCCGAAGGTCGAGACCGGCGTATTGTAGGCGGGCTCATACGACTTCTTGTAGGCGAGAACGACGGGCTTCTGCTTGTCGCTGTCGCTCAGGAGGTCGGCCACGAGCAGCGCGGTCCCCGGCAGACGGATGCCTTCTGACGCTTCCTTGCCGGCAAGCTTGATGAACTCGCCCGACGCAACGCCGTGCGACTGGTAGAACGGCATCTTGATCGCGAGCTGGGCATAGTTGCGCGTCACAACGGCCGGGCCCTGGCCGAAGCCGGCGTTCAGCACCGCCTGCACGTTCGGTGCATTTTTGATCTTGGTGAGCTGCGGCGTCATGTCGGCATCCTGCGGGCCGTAGATCTCGTCCGCGATCACGTCGATACCGTAGTTGCCCTTCACATCGAGGCACTGCTTGCGCATCGACGCGCCAAAACCGTCCGAACCGGAAATCATCGCGATCTTGGTGAAGCCTCGCTTCTTCATGTCGACGAAGATTTTTTCGCAGGCCATCCGGTCGGTGTGCGGGGTCTTGAAGGTCCAGGCCTGCACCGGCTTGATGATTTCGATCGCACCGGCGAGCGAGATGAAAGGCACCTTGGCTTCTGCCGCGACCGGCATGATCGACATCGTCGCGCCCGTGGTGGTGCCGCCGACGATGGCAACGACGCCGTCGTCCTCGACCAAGCGCGTTGCAAATGTGCGCGCCTTGTTCGGATCGCCGCCGTCGTCATAGATGAACAGCTTGATCTTTTCGCCGTTGATGCCGCCGGCGTCGTTGATTTCCTTGACCATCATGCGGATCGTCTGGCCTTCGGGAACCCCGAGATAGCCGGCGGGTCCGGTTTCGGACAGGCTCGCGCCGATCTTGATTTCGGCCTGAGCGGCCCCGACCGGCCCCAGCATCGTCACGGCGAGCGTGGCGGCCCCAAGTGCAGTGGAAATTTTCATCAGCTTCCTCCTCGACAACGGCATTCGTTCCTCCTGATGCGTATCGTTCGCACTTTTTGGCGGTAATTTATCACCCGACGCCGCCTCTATTGGCGAGGGCACGTCGGTCCCTGCGCGTCAAAGCTATGACAAGTCTTCCGGCCTGACCAACGATTTGCCGACAGAAGCGGCAAGCCGAGGTCACGACCATTTTCGCTAAATTGATTGACCGCCCGGACAATGTAAAGTGTTTTCGTGCGTCATCACCGACTTGCTGACTCTTGTCGCATCCCGCGCTGTCGACGAAGCGGGAAAGGGGCGGCAGTTCCGCAATTTAATCGATGCGAGAATATGTGGCGGTGGCGCGCAAGCAGGCGCCAATCACCCAGCCTCGACGGGAGCGGCGGCGGGTTCCGCACGCCGAAACGAGCGAAACAATTGCTCCACGCATGCAGCGCCGTGCGCGACGAGATCGAAGCTCCGACCATAGCGAAGCCAGTCGACCCAGAGCCCTCGCATCATCAGCGCGAACACGCGCGCCGCGACATCCGGGGACCACTGCGGCACCAAAGCACCGTCGTCTCGGGCCATCGTGAAGATCCGCGCGAGATTGGCCTGCATCGCCGTGTCCGCGTCTTGCTGCCGCTGAAGCACGTCCGCCATTTCGCCAAGATATTCGCAGCGGAACAGAAGAATAGCGTAGACGCGCTGACGCTGTTCGTCCGCCGCCAGCGTCGCCAGCGAGTCACAGGCCACCCGTTCGAGCAGCCCCAGGGGATCGGGATTTCCGCAGGCTGCGGCCTGCTCCACCATGTCCTCCTGCGGTAGCCTCACGTCCTCGAGCATGGCCCGAAAGAGCGCCACCCTGTCAGCAAAATGCCAATAGATCGCGCCGCGCGTGACGCCGGCTTCCTCGGCGATCTGCTCCAACGATGTCTGGGCTACGCCATTTGCGAAGAAAAGACGTTCCGCAGCGTCCAAAATGCGCCGCCGCGTTTCCTTTGCTGCCGATTTTGTGTTCCGCGCCACAGGTTCTCTCTTTACATACACCGATGTATGTATATCGTGCGCTGCCGTAAAAGGAAGACCCTCCCAGGGCACCGCATAGGTATTGAATGACCTCGAGCACCAAAACGATCTCGGCCGCCCTTGCGACACTCGCTGCTATCGGCCTGTCCGGCTGCGACAACACTCCGGCGGCAGCGCCGCCCGCGCCGCCGCCGCCCAGCGTCTCGGTTTCGGTGGTCAAGCCGGAAGCCGTTCCGCTGCGCTACCAGTATGCGGGCCGCATAGCCGCGTTCCGCGAAGTCGAGATCCGGGCGCGTGTTCAGGGCATTTTGCAGGAAAAGACCTTTACTGAGGGCGCGACCGTGAAGGCGGGCGACGTCCTGTTCCGGATAGATCCGGCCACTTATGAGGCGCAACTCGCGAGGGCGCAGGCGCAGCTACAGGAGGCTAAGGCACAGGTCGAGCGCACGCGGCGCGACTCCGAGCGGGCCAGCACCCTGTTCCAGCGCAATGTGGGAACCGAGAAGGCGCGCGACGACGCCCATTCCGCCCATGCGCTTGCCCTCGCGAGCGTCGCCGGCGCCGAAGCGCAGCTTCGCACCGCCGAAATCAATCTCGGCTACACCACGATCACCGCGCCGATCGGTGGCATCACCAGCCTGCGCGTGATGCCCGAGGGCAGCCTCGTCGGCACCGGCGCGGATAACAGCCTGCTCACCCACATCACCCAGCTCGATCCGGTCTACGTGAATTTCTCCTTCACCAATTCCGAGGCGGTCGAGATCCGCCAACTGATCGACAGCGGCGAAGCAAAAATCTCCGCCAACGGCAAGTTGCAGGTTGCCATCAGCTTCGGCGACGGCCGCACCTATCCGCAGAAGGGCGTGATCGACTTCACCGACAGCAATCTCGATCTGAAAACCGGAACGCTGCGCTCCCGCGCCGTCGTCACCAATCCCGACAAGCAGTTGCGCCCCGGCGAATTCGTGCGCGTCAGCGTCGAGGGCGTCACTCGCCTCAACGCCATCGTCGTGCCGCAGGTCGCCGTGATGCAGGGCGCGCAGGGACAGTATGTCTACACGCTCGATGCCGAGAACAAGGCATCGGTGCGGCCGGTCACGATCGGACGCGAAGTGGACAAGGGCTGGATCGTCGAGAAAGGCCTCAAGGAGGGTGACCGTATCGTCACCGAGGGCATCATCAAGGTGCGGCCCGGCCAGGCCGTCACCGTCGCCTCCGCGAAGGATGCCGCCAAGTCAGGCGCGCCGACCCAATGAAAATCAATCCCTTCATCGACCGTCCCGTCTTTGCGATGGTCATTTCGATCGTGTTCGTGCTCGCCGGTCTGGCGGCGATGCGCTCGCTCGCGGTCGAACAATATCCGCAGATCGTCCCGCCGCAGGTCGTCGTCCAGGCGACCTATCCCGGCGCCAATGCCGAAACCGTCGCGCAGGTCGTCGCGGCGCCGCTTGAGCAGCAGATCAACGGCGTCGAAAACATGCTCTACATGCAATCGACCAATTCGAGCGCGGGCACGATGCGCCTGACGGTGACGTTCCAGATCGGCACCAATCCCGACCAGGCGACGATCAACGTCAACAACCGCGTGCAGCGCGCGATTTCGACGCTGCCATCGGAAGTGACGCGGCAGGGCCTCATCGTCAACAAGCAGTCGAGCTCGATCCTCGCCGTGCTGGCGATGTCGGCGGATGACCCGCGCTATGACTCGATCTACATCAGCAACTATGCGCTGCTGAACGTCATCGACGAGCTCAAGCGCATTCCCGGCATCGGCGACGCCGCCCTGTTCGGCGCCAAAAACTACTCCATGCGCATCTGGCTGCGCCCGGACAAGCTCGCCCAGTACGACCTGACCCCGGGGGACATCGCCGCCGCCATCCGCGAGCAGAATTCGCAGTTCGCCGCCGGCCGCTTCAATGAGGAACCGTCGCGCAGCAATCTCGCCTTCACCTATTCAGTGAACACCGAAGGCCGCCTGCCGGATGCAAAAGCGTTCGAGAACATCATCGTGCGCTCGGACTCGCACGCCGCAACCCTGCGCCTCAAGGATGTCGCTCGCGTCGAGCTCGGCGCGCAGAACTATGCCTTCGCGGCGACGCATAACGGCACGCAGGCGGTGCCGATCGGCATCTATCTGCAGCCGGGCGCCAACGCCCTTGGCACGCTCGACGCCGTGCGCGCCCGCCTCGCCGAACTGCAGAAGAACTTTCCGCAGGGCCTGAAGGTGTCGATCCCCTATGACACCACGGCCTTCGTCCGCGTCTCGATCCACCAGGTCATCAAGACCTTCGTCGAGGCGATGGTGCTCGTCCTCGTCGTGGTCTTCATCTTTCTTCAGAACTGGCGCGCGACGCTGATCCCCATTCTCGCAGTGCCGGTCTCCATCCTCGGCACCTTCGCGGGCATGTACGCCCTCGGCTTTTCGATCAACCTCCTGACGCTGTTCGGCCTCGTGCTGGCCATCGGCATCGTGGTGGACGACGCCATCGTGGTGCTCGAAAATGTCGAGCGCATCATGGCGACGGAAAAGCTGTCGCCGCGCGAAGCCTCGATCAAGGCCATGCAGGAAGTGACCGGCCCGGTGATCGCCATCGTGCTCGTGCTGTGCGCGGTGTTCATCCCGGTCGCGTTCATGGGCGGCCTTGCCGGCGAAATGTATCGCCAGTTCGCCGTCACCATCGCGGTATCGGTGACGATCTCCGGCATTGTCGCGCTCACCCTCAGCCCTGCTCTCTGCGCGCTGATCCTCAAGCCCGGGCACCATGAGCCGATGGCGCCGTTCCGCTGGTTCAACCGGATGTTTGAGCGGATCACCTCCGGTTACACCGTCGGCGTGCGCTTCCTGCTGCGCCGCGCGATGGTCGGGCTACTCCTGTTTGCGGCCCTCGGCGCGGTGACGGGCTATCTTTTCATGCGCCTGCCCGGCGCGCTCGTCCCCGACGAGGATCAGGGCAGCGTGTTCACCGTCGGCCTGCTGCCGCCCGCGGCCTCCATGACGCGCACGCAAGCGGTCATGAACGAGGTCAACAAGAGCATTCTGGCGCGTCCGGAAGTCCGCGATATCGTCAGCTTCTCGGGCTTCGACCTGCTGGCCGGCGTGCAGAAGCCGAGCGCGGGCGTTTCCTTCGTGCAGCTCAAGGACTGGAGCGAGCGCAAGGCCCCGTCGCAAAGCTCCGCGGCGCTTGCGCAATCGTTCTTCGCCCTCAACGGCCCGGTGAAGGATGCCATGATCATGGCATTCACCCCGCCGCCGATCATGGGCATGAGCAACACCGGCGGCTTCGAGGCGTTTGTTCAGGATCGCCGGGGCGGCACTCCCAACGACCTGATCGAGGCCACAAAGAAGCTCGTCGATGCTGCCGCGAACCGGCCGGAACTCGCGGGCGTGCGCACGACCTTCGTCAGCGACGTGCCGCAGTACAAGGTCTTCCTTGACCGCGAGAAGGCCAAGGCGCTCAACGTTCCGATCGCCTCGATCTTCGAGACGATGCAGAGCACCTTCGGCAGTCTCTACGTCAACGACTTCACCCTGTTCGGGCGGAACTATCAGGTCAACCTGCAGTCCGAAGCCAACTTCCGCGAGCGACCGGAAGACCTCAAGCAGGTGTTCGTCAAGTCGACGACCGGCAACATGATCCCGATCGATACCCTACTCCGCGTCGAGCGGATCGTCGGCCCCGACCAGATGGATCGCTTCAACGCCTTCATGGCCGCGAAGGTGATGGGTAACCCGGCGCCGGGTTACTCGTCGGGCCAGGCAATCAACGCCATGCGTGAGCTCGCCACGCAGCACCTGCCCGATGGCTACCAGATCGCCTGGACCGGCTCCGCCTTTCAGGAAATCGCGACCGGCGGCACCGGCGCCCAGGCGCTGATCTTCGGCCTGATCATGGTGTTCCTCATCCTCGCGGCGCAATATGAGCGCTGGTCGCTGCCGCTTGCGGTGGTGACGGCGGTGCCGTTCGCCCTGTTCGGCGCCTTGGTCGCGATCTGGCTGCGCGGGCTCAACAACGACGTCTACTTCCAGATCGGCCTTGTGACGCTGATCGGTCTTGCGTCGAAGAACGCCATTCTGATCGTCGAGTTCGCGGTGTTGAAGCGTCGTGAGGGCATGGACGTGATGGCGGCGGCCGTCGAAGCGGCGCGGCTTCGCTTCCGCCCGATCGTGATGACGTCCCTCGCCTTCATCCTGGGTTGCGTTCCGCTCGCGACATCGACGGGCGCGGGCGCGGCCAGCCGCCACTCGATCGGCACCGGCGTGATTGGTGGCATGCTGGCGGCGACCTTCATCGCCGTGTTCTTCATCCCGCTGTTCTACCGGCTGATCGCGGGTAAAGATTCCCGCCGCGACAGGAAGGCAGCCGCCGCGCAAGAACCGGCAGCCTCATAGCCGCCCCGGGCGCGCGGCGCTGGACCAAACCCTGACGGGCCGGGCATCTCATCGATGTCCGGCCCGTTCGCTTTAAATTTCACAATGGCGCCCGACCCGGATTCAGGAACCGCCCCGCCAAAAAACGCCTTGGGTATCCATTGCCGTATCCGAATGGTGACGCTCATTCGATCCGATGGTATCTTTTTGTGGGGCTTGTTACTCCCATCGGAGAATTGCCACCTAAACAAAAAGAAAGAGCAGATCGTCGTTTGAAGTCTGGGATTCTCGTCGGCCACAACTGCGCCTGAAGCGCACGGCCGGCTTATTTGGACGGTGCCACGCCGATGGAAATATGTTCCGCGCGGCCAGTGCAGACGTCAACCAGCTTATGAAGAGCGAGGAACGATCATGATCAGATTGACTGTCAACGGCCAGGAGCAGTCCTGGGATGGCGATCCGGACCTGCCCCTCCTTTGGTTTCTGCGTGACGAGATCGGCCTGACGGGCACCAAATTCGGCTGCGGCGAGGCCCTCTGCGGGGGCTGCACGGTAATGGTCGACAAGGACGCGGTGCGCTCCTGCATCACCTCCGTCAACGATGTTGCCGGGCGGCAGATCACGACAATTGAGGGGCTTCATCCGACCGGCGATCACCCGGTCCAGAAGGCGTGGCGGCAGCTCAACGTGCCGCAATGCGGCTTTTGCCAGACCGGGCAGATCATGCAGGCCGCGGCCCTGCTCGCGACCAATCCCAAGCCGACGCACGACCAGATCCTCGAAGCCATGGCGGGGAATATCTGCCGCTGCGGCTGCTATCAGCGGATCGCCAATGCGGTTCAGCTCGCTTCGACAGGGGTGTGATCATGAACATCGATGTGATGCCTCGCCGCAAACGCGGCTTTGAAGCGTATCTGCCGATCGAAAAAATCTCGCGCCGCAGCGTGTTGAAAACTCTGGGCATTGCCGGCGGCCTCGTGCTCGCCGCGCCTGTGCTCTCCCGCACCGCTTTCGCCGCCTATCAGACCGGCGCGAACGAGATGCCGCATGGCACGGTGGTCGATCCGCGCGTATTCGTCGCGATCGCCCCGGATGGCACCGTCACCATTCTGGCGCACCGCGCGGAAATGGGCACCGGCGTGCGCACCAGTCTGCCGATGGTCGTCGCCGAGGAGATGGAGGCCGACTGGTCGCGCGTGAAGGTGCAGCAGGCGCACGGCGACGAACGGAAGTTCGGCAATCAGGATACCGACGGTTCGCGCAGCACGCGGCACTATCTGATGCCGATGCGCCAGATCGGCGCGTCCGCCCGCGCAATGCTCGAGGCCGCCGCCGCGAAGAAATGGGGCGTGCCGGTGGACGAGGTGAAGGCAGCCAATCATGAAGTGCTGCACAACGCCAGCGGCCGCCGGATCGGTTTCGGCGACCTTGCGGCCGACGCAGCCGCGCAGCCGGTGCCGGATCTGAAAACCCTCAAGCTGAAGGACCCCAAAACGTTCCGCTATATCGGCAAGGGTCAGATCAGCATGGTCGACCTGCACGATATCACCACGGGAAAGGCGCAATATGGCATCGACGTGCGCCTGCCCGGGATGAAATACGCGGTGATCGCAAGGCCGCCCGTTACCGGGGGCAAGCTCGTGTCCTTCGACGCGACGGCTGCGCTGAAAATTTCCGGCGTGGAAAAGGTGCTCGAGGTGCAGGGCTGGCCGTGGCCGTCGAAATTCCAGCCGCTCGGCGGCGTCGCCGTCGTCGCACGCAACACCGGCGCTGCGATCAAGGGCCGCGCTGCCCTCAAGATCGTCTGGGACGATGGCCCCAACGGCACGTATGAAAGCGCAAGCTATCGCAAGACGCTTGAGGAGGCCGCCCGCAATCCCGGCCTCGTTGTCCGCAATGAGGGCGATGTCGACACGGCATTGAAGAGCGCGGACAAGGTGGTCGTCGGTGAATACTACCTGCCCCATCTTGCGCATGTCAGCATGGAGCCTCCGGTCGCTGTCGCCAATGTCAAGGACGGAAAGGCCGAAGTCTGGGCGCCGGTGCAGAGCGCGGGTGGCACGCAAGAGGACGTCGCGAAAACGCTCGGCATCGCCCTGGACGATGTGACGGTGAATGTCACGCTGCTCGGCGGCGGGTTCGGCCGCAAGTCGAAATGCGACTATGCCCTGGAAGCCGTGCTTCTCTCGAAAGCAGTTGGCGCGCCAGTGAAGGTGCAATGGACCCGCGAGGATGATGTGCGCCACGATTTTTTCCACACTGTGTCGGTGGAGCGCATCGAGGCCGGCCTCGACAAGGACGGCAAGGTGATCGCATGGCGGCATCGCAGCGCGGCGCCGAGCATCGCTTCGACGTTCGCGCCGAATGTGATGCATGCCGCCCCCTTTGAGCTCGGGATGGGGCTGATCGACGTGCCCTTCGAAATCGCCAATATCCGCTGCGAAAATCCCGCCGCTGCGGCCCACACCCGCATTGGCTGGTTCCGCTCGGTCTCGAACGTTCCACGCGCTTTCGCCGTCCAGTCAATGGTCGGTGAGCTTGCCCATGCGACCGGCCGCGATCAGAAGGAGATGCTGCTGCAGCTCATCGGCTCGCCGCGCCATGTCAAACTCGACTCGGTCAAGGATGCGTGGAACTATGGCGAACCGTTCGACAGCTATCCGATCGACACCGGCCGTCTGCGCCGTGTCGTCGAACTCGTCGCGGAGAAAGGCCGCTGGGGCCGCAGCGTGCCGAAGGGCCATGGCCTCGGCATCGCCGCCCATCGCAGCTTCGTCAGCTATGTCGCGACGATCGTCGAGGTCTCGGTCGATGACAAGGGCAAGCTGACCGTCCATCAGGTCGACACCGCGATCGATTGCGGCACCTATGTCAATCCGGAGCGGATCCAGTCCCAGATGGAGGGCTGCGCGGTGATGGGCCTGAGCCTCGCCAAATATGGCGAGATCACCTTCAAGGACGGGCGGGTGCAGCAGGGCAACTTTGATAACTTCCCGCTCATCCGCATCGATGAGGCGCCCATCGTCACCAATGTCTACATCGCGCCCGCCGACGAGGATACGCCGCCAAGCGGCGTCGGCGAGCCGGGCCTGCCGCCATTCGCTCCGGCATTGATCAATGCGATCTTTGCCGCGACCGGCAAGCGCATCCGCACGTTGCCGATAGGCAAGCAGCTTGAAACCTAGCGGGGCGCAGAAATCAGATCGCGCCGGAGCAACTCGTCCCGGCGCGACCTCAACATCCCTAATGCAGAACGGACCGCCGCCCTTAATCGGGGAAAGCTAAGCGGTCGCCTGCTCCGTCAGCCCGAGAACCTTCTGCATATCCTCGCGGATCTTGAATTTTTGAATCTTGCCCGTCACCGTCATCGGGAATTCGGTGACGATGCGGATGTACTTCGGCACCTTGTAGTGCGCGATCTGCCCCTTGCAGAAATCGCGCACCTCGTCGGCAGAGAGTGCGCTGCCCGGCTTGAGGATCAGCCACGCACACAGCGCTTCGCCGTATTTTTCATCCGGAACACCGACCACCTGCGCGCTGCTGATCATCGGGTGGCGGCATAGAAATTCCTCGATCTCGAACGGTGAAATGTTCTCGCCGCCGCGAATGATCAGGTCCTTGATCCGGCCGACGATGTTGACGTAGCCGTCCGGATTGATGACGCCGAGATCGCCGGTGTGCATCCAGCCGTCGCGGTCCAGCACCTCCTGCGTCTTGGCCTCATCCCCCCAATAGCCGCGCATCACCGAATAGCCTCGCGTGCAGAGTTCCCCCGTTTCGCCCGCAGGCAACACGCTGCCGGTCGCCGGATCGATGATCTTGATCTCTATATGCGGGTGAACCGTGCCGACGCTCGAAACGCGTTTGTCCAGCGGCGCATCGGTCGTGCTTTGGCAGCTCACCGGGCTCGTCTCCGTCATGCCGTAGGCGATCGTGATCTCGGAGAGATGCATCTCGTTGACCGCACGCTTCATCAACTCGATCGGGCATGGCGCGCCGGCCATAATGCCGGTGCGCAAGGTCGACAGATCGTACTCCTTGAAGCGCGGATGATCGAGCTCGGCGGCGAACATTGTCGGCACGCCATGCAGCGCCGTGCAGCCCTCCTCCTCGATCGCCTGCAGGACGGTCAGCGGATCGAAGCCGTCATTCGGATAGACGATCGTCGAGCCGTGCGAGATGCAGGCAAGATTGCCCATCACCATGCCGAAGCAATGGTAGAGCGGCACTGGCACGCACAGCTTGTCTTCATGCGTGAGCTTCATCTGTTCACCGACGAAGAAGCCGTTGTTCAATATATTCCGGTGCGTCAGCGTCGCACCTTTCGGAAAGCCCGTAGTGCCGCTGGTGAACTGGATGTTGATCGGGTCAGTCGCGCGAAGCGTGCGCGCAAGCTCCTGCACGCGGGGATCGTCCTCGTTGCCGCTTGCCAGCAGGCGCGAGAAACGCACAGCCCTCGACTGATCGACCCAGGCCTGACGCTCATCCAGCTCCTGCCCCACCCCATCGGTCCACATGACATGGCGAAGGTGCGGCAGCTTCGCCGCGTGGAGTTCGCCGCCGATGCCGTCCCTCAGCTCCGGCGCGAGTTCAAGCAGAATGTCGAGATAGTTGCTGGTCTTGAACTGACGCATCGTCACGAGCATTTTGCAGCCGGACTTGTTCAGCGCGTACTCCAGCTCCGTTACCCGATAGGCCGGGTTGATGGTGACGAGAATAAGGCCGGTCTTTGCAGTCGCAAGCTGCGTGAGCAGCCACGCGACGTTGTTGTGCGACCAGACGCCAACGCGGTCGCCGGGCACCAGCCCGAGCTCGAGCAGCGCACTTGCAAGCCGGTTCACTTCGCGCTGCAGATCGCGGTACGTGTAACGCAAGCCTTCATGCCGGCTGACGATCGCCCCGCGGTCCGGCCATCTTGCGACCGTGTCGTCGAACACATCGCCAATCGTCTTCTCGATCAAGGGCTGATCGGTCGCACCTACCGCAAGGCTTTCAGTCAACATTTTCCCAATTCCTCCCGAAGCACATCAGCGTGTGCCTTTTTCCGATTTGATCACGAGGCGATCAAAGCTTCAACGCGGAAGGCACATTGGCTGTGCAGTCAGCGGGCGCGGATCCAGCTGATCCGCGCGGAACCGCCGCCCGAGGCCGAGGCATTGGTCAGAACGAGTTCGTCGGCAGACGCCATTGCAGCTCCGCGTTTCTGCGTGGTTCCGATCCAGTTCGGCAGCGTCGCACCCAAAATCTCGAAAATCACGCCGCCTCCTGTCTCGCTCAGCGAATACCGGCCGAAATACGCGATCGAACCGCGGACAACCGCCCCGTTCTCCTCCGCCGTACCACGCTCGCGATTGCCGCTCGCAAAGCGCGGCAGATCCGGCCGGACGATGACGATCGAAAAGTTGTCGTGCGCATCGAACATCGCAATTCCCTTCGGCGCCGCGCCAAAGTTCTCGATCGCCGCGCCATCCGCCGCCGTGCTGACATAGGACGTCAGCGTCCAAGTGCCGCAGATCGCCTTTTGCGAAATTGCCGTCATCATCACTCCGCTCGCCGGTTCAAACGAGCGACGCTTCTAGCGCGGACCTGCCGTTCAAGCCAAGCGATATGGACCTCGCCGCTGTCAGATCGAACAGCGCGTGTACTTCATCGTCATTCCCTGTATCTCGGGAAAGAGCCGCGTAAGGTTGTTGTCGTCGATGATCTTGAGATTGAACCGAACGCTCTGGTTCATGATGCTCGTCGCGCAGTCGGCGACCAGATCCACGCTGTCGCCGCTTTCCTTCCGCGATTTGATCGTGCAGCGCGCGTTTCTTCCGCGAATGCGATTGCCTTCGATGATGAAGCCCGAGCCGAACACATCGGAAAGCTCAGTGAAGACGACGCTGCCGCCTTTCTTCATGAACACCCGATCGCAAAGCCCCGCCTCGGTCGCCCAGGCCCCGGAGAGATCGAAGGCGGCTGCCGGCACTGGCAGAGTCACGCCAAGAAAGGCTACGCAAAGCATCGCGCGTCGAGAAAACCTGTTCATCACATTCTCCGTCAGTAATGCCTATTCCGCGGCGATATCTTTACCCGGTTCCGGATGGGGTGGTTTCTTGCCAGGCTGTTCACCGGGCGGCCGGGTGCTTGGCCGTAAACGTTCGCGGACTGCCTGGAACATCACGTAAAGCGGCGGGATAGCGAAGATGCCAACGAACGACGCCAAAATCATTCCGCCGAACACCGGCGTGCCGACCCCGCGCCGCGCAAGCTCCGAAGCGCCGGATGCGATCACCAGCGGATAGAGGCCGAGAATGAAGGCGAACGAAGTCATCATCACAGGGCGAAAGCGCAGCCGCGCGCCCTCGGTGCCGGCCTCAAGCAGTGGCACGCCCTGCTCACGTTTCTCCTTGGCGAATTCAACGATCAAAATGCCGTTCTTCGCGGCGAGCCCGATCAGCACCACCATGCCAATCTGGCCGTAGAGATCGAGCGTCAGCCCGCTCAGCACAATGGCTCCGTAGGAGCCGAGAATGCCGATGGCGACGGACAACAGGACCGGCACCGGAATGGTCCAGCTTTCATACAGCGCAACGAGGAACAGATAGGCGAACAGCACGGCAAAGCCGAGAATGATCGCGGTCTTGCCTTCCGCGCGCTTCTCCTGAAAAGCCGTGTCGGTCCACTCCCCGGCAAAGCCCTGCGGCAGGGTCTTCGCCGCGACCTCCTCGAATGCCTGCAGCGCCTGGCCGGACGATACGCCGGGCGCGGGGCCGCCCTGCACGGTCACCGCGCGCAGATTGTTGTAGCGGATCAGTGCAGGCGGACCGATGACGATCCGCGCCTCAGCAAGACTGCGCAGCGGGATCATCTGGCCCTCGGCATTGCGCACGTTGATGCGATAGATGTCGTTGACGTCCGCCCTGTCGGCGGCATCGGCCTGCACCTGCACCTGCCATGTCCGGCCGAACAGATTCAGGTTATTAATGAAGTAGCCGCCGAGCGATGCCTGCAGCGCCTGGAAAACATCCTTGAGCTGCACACCGAGGATCTGCACCTTGTCGCGGTCGATATCGAGATAGATCGAGGGATTGGTCGCCGAGAAGGTGCTGAACACGCCCCGCAGTTGCGGATCGGCATTCGCCGCCACGACGAGCCCGCGAAGCACCTGCGCCAGCTCCTTCGGGTCGCCGCCGCGCAGGTCTTGCAGCACATAGGTGAAGCCGCCGCCGGTACCGAGCCCCACAATCGGCGGAGGCGCAAGCGGCACGACGTTGCCGCCCTGGATCGCCCGGAACTTGGTGCGCAGCCGGGCAATGACTTCACGCGCGCCGAGTTCATCGCTCTTGCGCTCCTCGAACGGCTTGAAGGTCACGACCATGAAGCCCGCATTCGACTGCGAATAGTTGTCGATGAAGTTCAAGCCGATGATCGACGTGTACTCGGAAACGGCGGGGTCCGCCTTCACGATCGCCTCGGCCTGCCGCATCACCTCGGAGGTCCGTTCGACCGACGCGCCGCCGGGAAGCTGCACGACGACGAAGATGGCGCCCTGGTCATCCTCCGGTACAAACCCGGTCGGCGTGATCCGAGACAGCGCAAACGTGCCTGCGCCCGCCACCGCGACCATGACGAGGCCGATGACGGAAAAGCGCACCAGCCGCGCCACGATGGCGCCATAGCCGTCGCGCACCCAGTCGATCGCGCGCATCAGCCAACCCATGATGCCACGCCTCGGCCCGTGATGCGGCCGCAGCAGAATGGCGCAAAGCGCCGGGGACAGCGTCAGCGCGTTGATCGCGGAAAGCAGCATCGCGACCGAGACCGTCACGGCGAACTGGCGAAAGAGTTCGCCAGAGATGCCTGGAATGAACGCAATCGGCACGAACACCGAAAGAAGAACCAGCGTGATCGCGATGATAGGCGCGGTGATTTCCGCCATTGCCTGCTTGCTGGCCTGCGCGGGCGACAGCTCGGGATGCTCCTCCATCACCCGCTCGACATTCTCGACGACGACGATCGCATCGTCCACGACGATGCCGATCGCCAGCACAATGGCCAGCAGCGAAACCGTATTGGCGGAGTAGCCGACCGCCTTCAGCGCGATGAAAGTCCCGATCAGGCTCACAGGAACTGCAAGCGTCGGGATCAGCGTTGCGCGCAAATTGCCAAGGAACAGATAGACCACGAGCACCACGAGAATGAAGGCCTCGAACAGGGTCTTCTTCACTTCGTGCATGGTGTCCGTCACGAAGATCGTGGGATCGTAGGTGATCTTCCACGCCAGATCTTCCGGAAACCGCTTTTGCAGCTCGCCAAGCTTGGTCCGTATCGCATCAACCGTATCGATGGCGTTGCCGCCCGGCGATTGGTAGATGACGATCGCGGCGGCGTCCTGGCCATTGAAGCGCGTGTCGCGGTCGAGATTGGCGGCGCCGAGCGCGACGTCCGCAACGTCGCGCAGCCGCAGGATCGATCCATCCGGATTGGTGCGGATGACGATGTTTTCGAAATCCGCTACCGAGGAGAGACGGCCCTTGGTCTGAATATTGAGCTGAAGCTGCTGGTCATTGAAAATCGGTCGAGCGCCGATCCGGCCGACCGCAGCCTGAACGTTCTGCGACTGGATAGCGTTGATGATATCCGCAACGGTAAGATTGAGGCCGGTCAGCCGATCGGTCCTGACCCAGATGCGCATCGCGTAGTCCTGTGCGGCGAACAGGAAGGCATCGCCGACGCCCGGCGTGCTTTTGATCGAATCCAGAAGATTGATCGTGGCATAATTGGACAGAAACAGCGGATCGTGCGTCTGTTTCGGCGAGTAGAGCGTCACGAATGCGAGGATCGCGGTCGATTTCTTCTTGACGTTGATCCCCTGCCGCTGGACCTCCGGTGGCAGCAGCGACAGCGCGGTCTGAACCCGGTTGTTGACGTTAACCGTGTTGATGTCGGGATTGGTGCCGAGCTCGAAGGACGCGGTGAGCGTGTAGCTGCCGTCGTCGCCGCCGGTGCTCTTCATGTAGATCATCTTGTCGACGCCGACGACCTGCGCCTCGATCGGCTGGGCGACCGTCGCGTCAACGACCGCGGAATTCGCTCCGGGATACATTGTCGTAACCGATACCTGCGGCGGCACGATATCGGGATACTGTGCGACCGGCATCGCCAGATAGGCCAGCGCGCCGGCAATCGTCGTCACGATCGCAATGACGATGGCAAGGCGCGGACGATCCACGAAGATCGCGGAGAGCATTGCTCAGCTCCTGTCCGGTGCCGGCGGCATCGGCGAGGCCCGAACCGCAACGTCCTGCCGCAGGCCCTGAATTCCCTCGACGACTACGAGCTCGCCGCCCGACAGGCCCTGTTCCACGATCACGCCGGAGCCGAATGAACCGCCGGTCTTGATCCTGCGCACCTGCGCCTTTCCATCAACGACGATGAAGACGTAGACGCCTTCCTGATCCGAGATCAGCGCGGCCTGCGGCACGACGATCTTTTCCTCCGGTTTGCTTCCCTCCAACGCCACGCGGACAAGCTGGCCGTCCACCAGACTGAGATCTGGGTTCGGGAACGAGGCGCGCGTCAAAACTGTGTCGGTCGCGCGGTTAACGGTGACATCGACGAAATTGATCTTTCCGGGGTGCTTGTAGGCGCTGCCATCCGCGAACCGCAATGTCGCGTTGACCCCGGCCACGTCGAGGTTACGGCCGGGTTGCTGGAGACGCAGAAACTCGCGTTGGCTCACCGGGAACGTGACATACATCGGATCCTGGCTGACGATGACAGTCAAAGGGCCGGACTGCGGACTGACGACGTTGCCTTTAGTGATGTTGGTCCTGCCGATCTTGCCGGCGATCGGAGAGGAAATGCTGGTATAGCCAAGATTGATTTTCGCAGTCATGAGATTGGCTTCCCCAACGAGAACCGCTCCCTGCGCCGATTGGTCCGCCGCTAGCGCCTGATCGCGAGCAACCGGCGTGCCGGAGCCTTTTTCAAGCAGCTCCACAGCCCGTTGCAATTGCACCTCGGTCAGCATCTTGGCGGCCTTGGCCCTGTCCAGATCGCCCTCGGCCTGCTCCACTGCCGCCTGAAACAAACCTTTCTCGATGCCGTAGAGGGGCGCTCCTTCTTTGATCAGGTCCCCCTCCTGAAACTGCACATCCTCGAGATAGCCAGTGATGCGCGCCTTCACCTCGACCCGCTGGACCGCTTCCACGCGACCGACGAACTCCGCCGATCTGCTCACCGGCTTGAGCTCGGCGGTCACCACGCCGACGGGGACGGCTGCTGGCTGCTGCGGCTGTTGCGCTTGTGCGGCGGATGGCAGCCAGCACAGCATCAGCAGAGCGAAAACGGTGTTGCGCATCACTTGCCTCCTCGCCGATACCGGCCATCGTGGCCGGCGCCGAGAATAGTCACCTTGCGCTTCTGTTTGGCTGGGAAACCAGCCGTGCCTTGAACCTTTTCGATCGATCGCCTCAGTCGATGATGTGATAGCCGCCGTCGATATAAATCGTGCCGCCGGTGATCAGCTTGGCGCCGTTGAGAGCGAGAAAGGCGACCGCCTTCCCGACATCGTCGATGCTGACCAGACTGCGCGCCGGCGCCTTTGCCTGCGCCTTTGCCATCAACTCGTCGAACTCTGGAATACCAGAGGCCGCGCGCGTCGCCAGCGGCCCGGGCGAGATCGCGTGTACCCGAATGCCCTTGGGGCCGAGTTCGGCCGCGATGTAACGAACGGCGCTCTCCAGCGCGGCCTTTGCCACGCCCATGATGTTGTAATTCTCGACAACCATCTGGCTGCCGTAATAGGTCATCGTGAAGAGCGTGCCGCCCTTCTTCATCAGCGGCTCCGCAAGGTGCGCCAATCGGATGAACGACCAGCACGAAACCTCCATGGTCGCCGAAAATCCTTCGCGCGTAACGTCGATCACGCGCCCGTGGAGCGCCTCCTTCGGAGAGAAGGCAATCGAATGGACGACGAAGTCGAGGTGGCCCCACTCCTTCTTGATGCGTTCAAAGACACTTTCTATCTGTCCGCTCACGCCGACGTCGAGCGGCATGAAAATTCCGGCTTCCAGCGCGCTAGCGAGAGGCGCCACGTGTTTTTTCGCCTTCTCGTTGAGATAGGTCACCGCAAGATCGGCACCAAGCGCCCGGAAGGCCTTCGCGCATCCCCAGGCGATCGACTGATCGTTGGCAATGCCGACGACCAGCCCCTTCTTGCCTTTCAATGCGACCTTGGTTTCCGGATACAGAGGGATTGTCATATTGCGCGCTCCCGCTCCGATCGCCACGCGGTGTCCCGCGAAAGCAGCGCCCATGTGTGCCGGGCGATCATCAGTTCCTCGTCGGTTGGGATGACATAGACCGTGACCCGGCTGTCCGGCCGCGAGATCCGCTGCGCATGGCGAGCATTGGCTGCCGTATCCAGCGCCACGCCGAGCCAACCGAGATTCTCGGCGATCCCTGCCCGCACTCGCGCGGAATGCTCGCCAATGCCGGCGGTGAACACCAGCGCATCCACGCCGTGCAGCGCCGCTGCAAGCATTCCCGCATAGAGGCTGGCACGATAGATAAAATAGTCGATCGCGAACACCGCGCGCGAGTCGTCACTCTCCTCAAGTTCGCGCATGTCGTTGCTGATGCCCGACAAGCCCTTGAGGCCGCATTCGTGGTAAAGGAATGTCTGCACCTCGTCAGCCGACATTCCTTTTTCGGACATCAGGTAGAGCACGACGCCCGGGTCGATCTGGCCGCAGCGCGTGCCCATCACCAGCCCGTCGAGTGCGGTGAAGCCAAGGCTACTCTCGACGCTCCGCCCGTCCTTGATCGCGCACATCGATGCGCCGTTACCGAGATGCGCGGCGATCACCCGCTTGCGCGCGATGTCCGGTGCCACAGTGGGAAGCACGCTCGCAATGTACTCATAGGACAGACCATGAAAGCCATATCGCCGAACGCCTTCCGCATGAAAATGGGTCGGAATGGCAAAATAGTCGGCCAGCGGGCCATGATTGCGGTGGAACGCAGTGTCGAAGCACACGACCTGCGGGATGTCCGGGAAGCGGCTCAGCACCGAACGGATCGGCGCAAGATTGTAGGGCTGATGCAGCGGTGCCAGCGGAACATAGCGCTCCAGCCGCGCAAGTACCTCCGCGTCAACTCGCACCGGGCCGTCGTAATCCGGTCCGCCATGAACCACGCGATGACCGACCGCGACCGGGTGAATTTTTGCCTCTTCCCGCAACCAGGTGCCTGCCGCCGCGAGAGCAGTTGCAACGTCGCCCACGGCCTCGCCGGAGTAATGGCGGTCGACCAATAATGAACCGTCATGGGCCGCGACTTGCAGCCGGGGGTGGCTGCCGATCCCGTCCACTGTCCCCTTCATTTGCCGTTTCAGGATGTTGCCGGACCCGATCTCAAAAATCTGGAATTTGACGCTCGACGAGCCGGAGTTGGTGACGAGGATCGTATCCATGGCCGTCATGCCGCCGCTACGTTCGCTGCACGACGCCGGGCATCCGCATACAAGACCGCAATCGCGCATGAGGCCATCCGCCCGCGCAGCGAATCCGCGCGCGAGGTGAGAATGATCGGAACCCGTGCACCAAGAACAATGCCGGCGGAATCCGCCTTGGCTATGAAGGTGAGATTTTTCGCCAGCATGTTGCCGGCCTCGAGATCTGGCACCACGAGGATCTGCGCCTGCCCGGCAACGGCCGATTTGATGCCCTTGATCCTCGCGGCATCCATGTCGACCGCATTGTCGAATGCCAGCGGACCGTCAAGCAGCCCGCCGGTGATCTGGCCCCGGTCCGCCATCTTGCACAGCGCGGCCGCATCAATCGTCGATGGAATTTTTGCCGTCACCGTCTCCACGGCTGAGAGAATGGCGACTCTCGGCGTTCCGAGCCCGATCCCGGCGAACAGATCGATCGCGTTCTGCACGATGTCGCGCTTGCAGTCGAGGTCGGGAAAAATGTTAATCGCGGCATCGGTGATGAACAGCGTCTCGGCATAACCGGGAACGTCGATGGCGAAGACATGGCTGATACGCCGCCCCGTCCGCAGGCCGGTGGTCTTCGACGTCACACTCCGCATTAGTTCGTCCGTGTGCAAGCTGCCTTTCATCAACAGCTCACCCTTGGCCGCATGGATCAGATCGACTGCTATCGTCGCCGCAGCTTCGCTGTGCTCGGCATCCACCATCGGCACGCCGGAGATGTCGAGGTTAGATCGCGCCGCGACATCCCGGATCTTGATTGACGGCCCGACAAGGATCGGCTTGATGACGCCAGCGTTCGCCGCTTCGCATGCGCCCCGCAGGGAAACTTCGTCGCAAGGATGCACCACAATCGTCACTGCGGCGGGCACCTCCTTGGCCGCAGCGATGAGGCGTTCGTACTTGACGTGGGCCTGCGCATCGTCAGAGGCGATCGGAGCTACGCTCATTGATTTCCCTTTCCTTGGGCAAGTCACGAGGCTTTCGCTCGCCCGTATGTCCGATGCTCCGGGTCGGTAATCTCGAACAGCGTCATCACATGCCGCAGCCGGTCTGCGACCTGATCCGAGATCTCGCCGCTCGCACTGAGAACGTTGCGGATCGCGGCAAGCCCCTTGCGGCGCTCGGCAACGTCTGCTGGCAGAAGTTTTGGAATAGCGGCGAGCGTTGCTTCCGGATCGAGCAGCAGCAGGAAGAACTGTTCGCGCGCCATCGCCTTGAATTGGGGGAGCGTCATCTGCGCGCCCTCCTCCGTCAGGCGCATACGCCGCAATGCGCCAACGCCCCGCTCGTCAACCACACCACGCGCCATGCCTGCATAAAGCAATCCGCGAATGGTGCATTCCTGCAATCCGCCCTTGTTGATGTGCGACTTCAACTCGGCGATACGCGCCTTGACCAGTTCTCGATGCAGAAGCGAACGCCCAGGGTGCTGTGGCCGCGTCTCGGACGGATCGATCCCGACCGCCGCCTGAAGCACAGGCGAACCGTAGATTGCCAAAAAAGCGGACTCCGAGATCCGCTCCTGCATCTCCCGCCAGGCGTCGAGCATTTTGACGATTTCCTCGGAGACCGTTTCCTGAGCGATCATGAACGGATTGTCGGCCGCAACGGGCCTGCGGTTTTGGCGGACGCCGTCTGCTGCGCTTGCCACTGCCGACATATACGGATTGGCAGTCGTAAACGCCTCATAAGAAATCCGGGTTGGCTGCCACTGCCGCAGCCCTTCGCTGACCGGGGGCGTTACTGTCGCTTTCACGAACGGCTGCACAAATGCCTTGTAGAGAGCGAGATTGATCTCGGAGACGCGCGCGGCCGTGGCGAAACGCCGCTCATCCTCCGGAGAGTTGCAGCCCATGGCGCGGATGTCGTCCAGGGTCCTCTGCTCGCAGCGCATGATCCAATCGCCGAGGGCAAGGTCCGCATGGGCGCTGTCCGCGGTCTTACGGACAAACGTGGCCTCATAGAGACCGGGCGGTAGCACGTCGATCAGATCGATGTTGCTGGTGAACTCGTTATGCTCCTTCTTCGCCACGCCGCCGGAAACGAAGATGCCGAGATGGCCAACCGTCTCGTGAACCGTGTAGACGATCGTCTGGCCGTAGGACCTGATCTCGTCGACACTTTCATAAAGGTCGAGAATCCAGTCGAGCGCCTGCTGCGGCGGCGTGATGTTGTCGCCCTTTGAACAGAGCACCACGATCGGCGACCGGATGTTGCGCAAATCGACTGTCGTGCCGTCCGAAGTTTCGATCCGCCCAGACGCGAGCTTGTTGCCGACGAACAGCTCATCGACGATGAACTGCATCTCCTCCTCATTCAGATCGACGTGACCGCCCCACCAGCGTTCGAACTCGAGATAACGCGGCCCTTCGGTATCGACCTTCGAGTAGACGTTGTACTGCTTGCTCCAGAGCGTGTTCGCCGGATTCTGGTTCTCAAAATTCTGCACCAGCCAGCCACCGTCGAACTTGCCGCCGCCGAGGTCGCTGGTCAGCGCTGTCAGCCAGGTGCCCCCAAGCAGTCCGCCGGAATATCGCATCGGATTGCGCCCGCGCACGCCGGCCCAGTATGACAGCGGCGCACCGGCGATGATGATCGGACCGAACAGCTCCGGCTTGATAGCAGCCAGCATCATCACCGCCCATCCGGCTTGGCAGTTGCCGATCACGCACGGCTTTCCTTCGGCCTTGGGATGTAGCTCTATGACCCGTTCGAGGAACCCCGCTTCCGCGCGGGCGACGTCTTCGATGGTTTGGCCGGGCACCGGGTCGGGCGTAAACCCAATGAAGTAGCAAGGGTGCCCCGCCTTCATCGCAACCCCAATTTCGCTATCTGCCTTGAAGCCGCCGATGCCAGGGCCATGACCCGCGCGCGGATCGACAACGACGAACGGGCGGCGCTCCTCATCAACCTCAACGTCCTCCGGCGGGATGATCCGCACCAAAAGATAGTTGACCGGCCGCGGCATGGCGTGGCCATCCATCACCAGCTCGGCCTTGTAGTTCAGTACGTTCGGAACCTTTTCGGCCAAATGATCCCGGTACTGAGCGCTGCGCTGGCGCATCACGTCGGCGAACAGGATGCTGCGCTGAGCCGCATCGATCATATAATCCAAGGCTGGAGTGAAAATTTCGAGAGGCGTTGCGCCTGTTTCCTGCTGTTGATCAGCCGGCATCACCGAACTCCACGATCTGGCGTTGGTCTGGCGATGCCCACCTTGGCGGTGCCGCAGGGCGGCTGCTTGATCTAGCTCAAGAAAACGCTCCCTGCGTCACGCTAATTAGGTCGCATGCAAGGGGCGCAACGCAACTCAGAGCGGGAGATGGCAAAATGATTGACATCGACCAGATGCTGCCGAATGCAAAGGAAATCCTGCGCCAGGCGGCTCTCAAGGAGGCTGAGAAGGCCGAGCAGCGCATGCGCCAGCTCGCAGCGGCCGATGCGGAAAAACGAGCGCTGATTGATGAGCTTAGCAAGCCGTCCGGCCTCAGCGAGGATGAAAAGGTCAAACGCGCGTCAGTCATCATCCAGCGTGCTATGCGAAACGGGCTCAAAGAAGTTCAGGTCTACAGATTCCCGAACGCGCTGTGTTCCGATCACGGCCGCGCCATCAATCAGCAAGAAGCAGGCTGGGAGAAGACGCTCACAGGTATTCCGAAGGAGATTTACCAGCTCTGGCAAGACTACCTGCAGCCGCGCGGCTACAAGATCGCCTATCAGGTCATCGACTTTCCCGGCGGGATGCCGGGAGACATCGGCATTACCCTGAGCTGGGGATGACATCACCGTAGCGCAGCGGACATACTACCATGGACGAAAAAGTCAGCCCTTCATCCGGCAAGATGAAACGGAAGGTCTATGAGAAGGAGCTGCGCAAACTCCAGGTCGAGCTCTGCCACCTCCAGCAATGGGTTACAATCCATAAGCTACGCGCGATCATCCTGTTCGAGGGGCGCGACGCAGCCGGCAAAGGGGGCACCATTAAAGCCATCACCGAAAGGGTGAGTCCGCGCGTTTTCCGGGTTGTGGCCCTGCCCGCGCCTTCCGACCGAGAACGAAGCCAGATGTTTCTCCAGCGATACGTCGCCCATTTTCCCGCCGGCGGCGAGATCGTGATCTTCGATCGCAGCTGGTACAATCGCGCCGGCGTCGAATACGTCATGGGCTTCTGCACGCCGGACGAGCACAAGCGCTTTCTCGACCTTTGCCCGGAGATCGAGAAGTATATCGTCGATGCCGGCATCATCCTGATCAAGCTGTGGCTTGAAGTCGGCATGAAGGAGCAGGAGAAGCGGTTCACCGCCCGCATCGACGATCCGCTTCGCCAATGGAAGCTGAGCCCAATGGACATCGAGGCCTACCGCCATTGGTATGATTATTCGCGCGCCCGTGACATGATGTTTGAGGCAACCGACTCAAAGGACACGCCTTGGTACGTGATCCGCTCGGATGACAAGCGCCGCGCGCGCCTCAACTGCATCGCCCATCTCCTGGACAGAATACCTTACGAACGAATTCCGCGGGATCGCGTCAAACTCCCCAGCCGGTCCGAAAAGAAGCGATATAGCGATAAGGCTGTCTTCGAACGAATGAAATTCGTGCCGGAGCGATATTGATGCGCTTCGCTTTCGTTGCCTCCGTCAGGTTCCTGCGTCGATCTGCTCAAGCGCGATGTGAAAGAACTCATCGATCCGCTGGCTGACCTGTTCCGGCGAAATTCCCCTTGGCGCCAGATCCGCGGCGACCTTTCGCAGCGTCCCCTCCAGGCTCATGCTTCCAAGGTTCCCGGTCACGAGTTCGTTAGCATAAGCAGTTGCATCGTCCCCCGACAGGCCGAGTTCCGCGGCCGCCCAGTTGCCGAGCATTTTGTTGCATCTTGCCATCGCCTTGAAGCGCAACTCCTCGTCGTGGATGAATTTTGCCTCGAAAGCCTGCTCGCGTTTATCGAACGTCGTCATGATTTCGGTCCTAATCTCATTCCGACCCGTGGCGCAGATGCGCAGACGACCAAGTAAGGAACGGGCTGATTAAACAGCTTGAAAACAATCGCACGCGCCCAATCTGCGTTGTTAAATTTAAGTAGATGGACTTGTAGTGGTCAAGCCGCGCGAGGGTATCAGATGACAGTGGCACGCCTTGCCACCTTCCAAACAAACTAAACCCGCCGGCATGTGGTCTTTTGCCCTTGGTCAATCGGCCGAGGGTGTGCGTTCCTCCGCATCCCTCATGCCGGCCCCATTTGTGACAGGTTCCTCGCGAGTCCATGCGACGAGCAGCTCCCAGCCGACCGCCAAGATGATCGGGCCGACGAACAGGCCGATGATCCCATGGGCGAGCGTCCCGCCGAGGACGCCGATCAGTATGACGAGCATCGGCGTCTTCAAGCCGTGCCCCATGAACACGGGCTTCAGAAAATTGTCGAGCAAGGCGACCGGTACCATATAGACCGTGAACAGGAGTGCGGTCGTCGCGTCCATGGTCATCCATGCCCAGACCAGCACGCCAAGGACAACGACGCCGACGCCGATTTGCACTATGCCGAAAAATAGCGCGATAAAGGCGAGCAGACCAGCGCCAGGCACACCAGCGACCTGGAAGCCGATGCCGGCCAGCAACGACTGCAGAACGGCAATGCCGAGGACGCCCCGCGAGATCGTGCGAATGGTTGCGCCCGCCAGCGCGACGAACTCGTCGCTCCGCGCCGGCACGACATGCTTGAGGAATACTCGCACGCCATTCGCCATTCGAGGCGCCGGCAGAAACAAGTATCCCATCAACGCTATCGACAGCAGAAACTTCAAAATGCCCGTACCGGCGTCGGCCGCCGCACCAAGGAGCGGCCCGGCGTAAGGCCGCAGGTGCGGCCGCAACTGCTCCATTGCAATGCCGAGATTGGTCGATGCCAGGTCCCAGTTCTCGTAAATCTGATTGCCGATCAGCGGCCAATCCTTGACCCCGCGCGGAGGCGCAGGAACCGCAAGTCCCCCCGCATTGAGCTTCTCGGCGACCGCCCTCAGGCCATCAATCAGACTCAACGCCAACCATGTCGCCGGGCCGATGACAATGACCAGACTGAGGATTGTCACCATCACAGCCGCAATGATGCGACGGCCGCCGAGCCTTTCGGTGAACCAAGCATAGACCGGATACAAGGCGACCGTGAGCACCAGGCTCCAGACCACGATCGGGATGAACGGCCGGACCAGCAAAAACGACCAATAGATCAGAATGCCGAGCAGCCCGATCCGAATGGCAAGCTGTACGACATCGTCTCTGGGCTGCGGACGGGAACGTGGCGGCTTTGCGAGCTTGTTCACCGACCGCCCCGATCGATCAGCGCCGACGTCGCAGCGCAACCCGCTCTGGGGTTAGGTCGCGTTCCCAGATCGCGCCGTTGTCGAATTGAATGCGCATGCCGTCAGGCGAATAGACCGCGCTCTCGTTCCAGTCATCAACCCAAATCCGATTCTCCGGCGCAAACCAGTCTGGCCATGCACGCGAGGGAACGCCCGCCTCGTTCAGCAGATTCAGTTCCGTGCCGTTCTGGGTCACATAGGCCGCATTGCCTACAAGACCGGACTGACACATCTGGATGCATCTGTATTTTCCGGTGAGATTGACGGATTGCGCCAACGCTCCGCTCGCAATGAAAGCGGCAGCAGTACCAATGGCTAAAGAAATCATTCGCATGAAATTCACTCCGAGATTCAAACATCCGCCCTCTCTAACCCCGCACCGGAATTAAAGGGCGATCGCTCGCTCTCAATTGATCTGAGTCAACCCCCGACGGTTTCCGCGACGTTGATCCAAAGCAAAGCGTCCCGCCCACGCACAACTATGGTTTCAGAAGAAGGGTTGAGGGCATGTCTGCCAATGGGAGAACCTCATGACATCGCATGCATTTCGTGCGCCCGCCCTTGCGGCCATTTTTGCCATCGCCACCTTCGGCGCGGCCGCACAAACGGCTGCCCTCGATCACAATCACGAAGGATCAAGTTTTGCGCAGGCTGGTTCAAATGATCAGCCCGGCGAAACTGTCGGGCAAGGCCGGGGCGAATATTCTGATCAACCTTGCGTCATGCCGCCCGGAAGAATGGGACCAGGCATGATGCGGCAAGGCATGGGACCACAGAGAACGGGCGCGCCCGGCAGGCCCGGCGGGCCGATGCGCGGGCATGGTCCGAACGTCTTCATGAAAGTTATGTTTGCTATTGCCGATGTCGATGGCGACGGCGCTCTCTCCTTTGAGGAAGTCAGCGCCATCCACCGGAGGATCTTCAACAAGATTGATGTCAACAAGGATGGCAGAATTACGCTCGAGGAAATTCAGGAGTTTTTCCGCGACTAGCGCTCGATGGCAATCAGGCGGCAACTGAAACTATTCAGCGGTTCTGACCTGCCGTGCAGCTCGACTGCGCCATAGGCAACGGCGGCAGCGCATTGCGCAGTGGCTCGCTTGAGATCCGCATCAAGCCGCTGAACGGCTGGCCGAGCTCGATGATAAGATAAATCGAGCCTGCGGCGGATATCGCGAATATGAACAGGGAAGCGACCACGATCGCGTTCGGTTTGGCGAACAGGCTGAAGCTCGCGAAGATGATGCTGAGCCAGAAGATCAGCACCGCGAGAAACGGCATCGGGATCGAGTTCGTCGATTGGGTGTAAAGCAAAAGCCGGGTTTTTGCGATGTTGCTGCCGAGCTCTATTGCACGGGCCTGCAACGATCGCTGGGCTTCATCCTTGGGCGAAAGCTTCCTGAACTGTTGATACAGCTGCTCGGTTACGGCGCTCGCTTCAAACGGGGGCACGTTGGTCTCATCAAAACCGCTCCGGCGCCACATCCGGTCTGCAAGAACGCCAAGTCCACGGCGGATCAGCACGCGCGCCTGATCCGCCTCCGCGCCATACTCCGAAAGCACGTTGTCCAAGAGAATGACGTCGGCGGTCAGCTGCTTGACCTCGCCACTTTGCACGTCATAGGCATTCTTCGCCGAAGCAATCAGCAGGCCCAGGACCAGCGCCGCAATCGTCCCGATGAGGCCTGTGCCGAGCCGTACCACATCTTTCGCATCGGAACTGAGATGGTGGTCCGGCAAGATGTTGCGCAGCAACATGCCAAGCACGACGCCGAGCGCTATGCATCCGAATGCGATGCCCGCGATTACGAGCGCATCCATCATCCACCCTTGCAGGCGCCGCGCTGGCGTCTTTGCGTGGTCAGAGATTTAGGCCGACATCTTTTTATATACCTGGGCGCGGCGCAATCCGCTGCCATGCTCAGTACCGGCGGACGCCGTATCTCGGCGCCACCGCAGGCCGGCGCACGACGGTCGTGCGGCGGACGACCGTTCGGGGCGGCGCGACCACCGCCGCCCGCGGCGCCACGACCGCGGCTCGCGGAGCAGCGGCGACGCAACCTGCCCGGTAGACGCCGCGCGCACAGACCACGGCCCCGGCATCCATCGAGCTTAGCGCGATCAAACCTGTCGCCAGCATCGCCGAGAAAATTGCTTTCTTCATTTTCTGCTCCTTGCGTTTTCTTTAGCCGGCCCTTGCACGGACAACCGGCATCACCTTTCGTGGAGAAAGATCTGGGCCTTGTTTGTGTCTAGATCGAAGCACTCGCGACAGATTGATCGGGGTCAATCTTTGCCCCCCGCCACCACGCTTTTCGCCGCAGGATGGCTGTGGAATGCTTCCCGTCTCGCGTCTTGCAAGCGTTGAAAATACTGGCGTCCGGCCAGGCGAGGTATAAGATCCCAAACCGGTTCCAGCCCACCAGATCCCGTAGCCGCCATCTGGCGGACGACAATCTAGGGTTATACGGAACCATGGGATAGTCCAGGTACAGGCGTCACCGGACGAAGCGACGAAGCCGAACGAACAACGTTGAATGATCCACACGGCAGGCCGAAAATCGGCTGCCGGCCAATGCAGAAGCAGGGCGGAGATCAACCATGGCTGTCGAAACCTCAGAAGTAGTCATCCCTGAAGATACAAGTCTGCTTGCCTTCTATCGCGACATGAACACGCCGGAACGGCGGACGTTCTGGGCCTGTGCCACGGGCTGGGCGCTCGATGGCATGGACTTCATGATCTACCCGCTCGTGATCGGCACGATCATCGCGCTCTGGCATGTCGACGCCGGCATGGCCGGCTTGGCGGGCACCACGACCCTGCTCGCCTCGGCCGTCGGCGGCTGGCTGGCCGGCTACCTGTGCGACCGCATTGGCCGCGTCCTTACGCTCCAGATCACCATCATCTGGTTTTCGGTGTTTTCGCTCATCTGTGCGTTTGTCCAGAATTTTGAGCAACTTCTCGTCGCCCGCACCTTGCTCGGCCTTGGCTTTGGCGGCGAATGGGCGGCAGGCGCGGTCCTGATGGGCGAAACCATCCGCGCGCAGTACCGCGGGCGGGCCGTCGGCTCGGTCCAGTCCGGCTGGGCCGTCGGCTGGGGGATGGCCGTTCTGGCGCAGGCGTTTCTGTTCAGCATCCTACCGGCGGAAGAGGCATGGCGCTGGATGTTTGCGGTTGGCGTGCTCCCTGCCCTTCTGGTGTTCTATCTGCGCCGCTACGTAGAAGAGCCGCCGATTGCCGCCGCCGCACGCGCGCGGCAGATCGAGGCCGGCGACCGGCCGGCGATCTGGGAGATCTTTTCCGGTCCGATCCTGCGAACCACGATCATTGCCTCGCTCATGACATCCGGTTGCCAGGGCGGCTATTACGCCATCACGTTCTGGGTGCCGCGCTTTCTCACCACGGAGCGTAGCCTCTCGATCGTCAGCTCGACCGGCTATCTCGCCGCCCTGATTGTCGGCTCGTTCGTCGGCTATCTCGTTGGCGCCTGGCTCGCCGACCGCATCGGCCGCCGCAACCTCTTCCTGATCTTCTCGCTCGGTGCGATCGCCATCGTTCTGATCTATACGCAGATCCCGCTGACCAACCGCGTATTGTGGGTTCTCGGCTTCCCGCTCGGCTTCTTCGCCTCCGGCTATTTTTCGGGAATGGGCGCATTTTTGACCGAGCTGTTCCCGACACGCCTGCGCGGCTCCGGCCAGGGTTTCTGTTACAATTTCGGCCGCGGCATCGGCGCGCTGTTCCCGTTCCTTGTCGGCTATCTGTCGCAGACCACGACACTCGCCAACGCCATCGCTATCTTTGCCGTCGGCGCTTACGTACTGTTCTTCGTCGCGGCCTATGCGTTGCCCGAGACGCGTGGCAAGGTGCTAACCGCCGACGCCTGACGGAAGGAAAGGAGCCGTCCATGGAAGAAATTTCGACGGCTCCGCCCTGCCCGGCACCGCCCGCCATCCAGCCGCCACCGCGGATCACCGTGCCGCAGGGCGCGGTCGATACCCATAGCCACGTGATCGGCGCGCCGCCGGCCTATCCCTTCGTTGCGGCGCGCAGCTACACGCCGCCGCCGGCATCGGCGGATGACTATATCGCCATGCTCGATGCCACGCGCATGACCTATGGAGTTCTGACGCAGGTCAGCGTCCATGGCACCGACAACCGCCTGCTGGAGGATGCCTTGCGGCGCCACCCCACACGCTTGCGGGGCATCGGCGTCCTGGCGCTGGACGCCTCCGACCGCGAGCGCGCCGCGCTCAAGGAAGCGGGCGTCGTCGGCTTGCGCCTCAACGTGCTCTATGGCGGCGGTATCGGCCTCGGCGAGGTCGAAGGTTACGGTGACATGTGCAAGGAAATGGGCTGGCATCTGCAATTTTTGGTCGACGCGGCCGACCTACCCGCCGTCGCACGGCGCCTCGGCCGCCTGCCGGTGCCATTCCTGATCGACCACATGGGACATTTCCCGACCACCCGCGGTGTCGGCAGCGAGGGGTTCCAGACGCTCCTTTCATTGGTGCGCGACGGGGCATGGGCACGGCTCTCGGGCGCCTATCGCACCTCGGTCCAAGGCCCACCATATGATGACACGGTGCCTTTCGCGCGGGCTCTCGCCGCCGCTGCGCCCGAGCGCTGCGTCTGGGGCTCGGACTGGCCGCACGTCGCCAACTGGGGCGTGATGATGACGGTCGCCGATCTCCTCGACCTCCTCGCGCGCTGGGTGCCCGACGAGATGCTGCGCAACCGCATCCTGACGGAAAACCCGCAACGCCTGTTCGGCTTCGGGGCTGTGGGCGCCTGATCAGGCCGCGGGATCGCGAGAGGCAGGACACGGCGAAAATCCCTGCCCGTCCGGTCGAAGCAAGACCTGGCACTGAGCACATGGGGAAGACGCGGCTCGTAACATTGCTGAGAAAGCAAGCTGCGGTGAGTGAACCATTGCAGGCACGGGAACGTTGCCAACGGGAACCCGGCATCCACCAGCCATGACGCTGCTGGCGTGGTGTTGCGGGGAACCGAAGCAGCCCCGGACCGGAGCAACCGAAGTCGGAATATCCGATGGACCAGCCAGTTAAGCCAGCTTACGACAACCTCGTCCGGCCCGCTCCGACGGCGAAAGAGAAGAAATCGCCCCGTCGGCGGCGGGGCTTGGTGCTGCTGCTGATCGCGGCGCTTGCTGGCGCCGTCTTCTGGTGGGCGAGTCGGCCGCGGCCGGGACCGCCGAGCCGTCCGCCGCAGCCGATGTCGATCGTTCCCGGCCCGGTCACAACAGGCGACGTCGGCATCAATCTGAACGCTCTGGGCACGGTGACCTCGCTCGCCACCGTAACGATCAAAAGCCAGATCAGCGGACAGCTCATCCGGGTCGTCTTCACCGAGGGGCAGGAGGTAAAGAAGGGCGATCTCCTCGCGGAAATCGATCCGCGCCCCTATGAGGCAGCGCTGGCCCAAGCCAAGGGACAGCTCGCCCGCGACCAGGCGCTGCTCAAAGGCTCGCAGGTCGACCTCGCGCGCTATCAGGGGCTGGCCGCCCAGAACGCCGTTCCCCGCCAGACGCTGGACACCCAGGTTGCGCAGGTCGCCCAAAATGAAGGTACCGTTGCCGCCGACCGCGCGGCGGTGCAGACCGCCGAAGTCAATCTGCAGTATTGCCGGATCCTGTCCCCCGTCGATGGCCGGGTCGGCCTGCGCCAGGTCGATCAGGGCAACTACGTGACGCCGGGCGACACCAACGGCCTCGTTGTCATCACGCAACTGCAGCCGATCAGCGTTCTCTTCACGCTCCCGGAGGACAATCTTCAGCTCGTCTCGAAGCGCCTCCATGAAGGCGCAACGCTTCCCACGGCCGCATATAGTCGCGACGGCAAAACCAAACTCGCCGAGGGCACGCTGAACACCTTCGACAGCCAGATCGACCCGACGACCGGCACCATCAAACTGCGCGCGCAATTCAATAACGAGGCGCGGACGCTATTTCCCAACCAGTTCGTGAACATTCGCCTGCTGGTCAACACCTTGAAAAACGTCACCGTAATGCCGACCGCAGGCATTCAGCGCGGCGCCCCCGGCACGTTCGCCTATCTCATCAATCCCGACGACACCGTCTCGGTTCGGAAGATCACGCTCGGCGTCACCGATGGCGATCGCGCAGAGGTGGACTCCGGCCTCTCGCCCGGCGATCGGGTCGTCATCGACGGCGCGGACCGCCTGCGTGACGGCGCAAAGATCATCATCCGGGCTGAAGCCACGAAGCCCGCTCCGCCCCAAGCGACACCTGCGTCCAACTCCCAGAACGGGCAGAACAACCGGCCAAGCAAATGAGTCCATCGCGGCCATTCATCCTCCGGCCGGTCGCCACCACCCTTCTGATGGCGGCGGTGATGCTGACTGGCATCATCGCGTTCCGCTTCCTTCCCGTCGCGGCATTGCCCGAGGTGGATTATCCCACCATTCAGGTGCAGACGTTCTATCCGGGCGCGAGCCCCGAGGTGATGACATCCGCAGTCACCGCGCCGCTCGAAGTGCAATTCGGCCAGATGCCCAACCTCAGCCAGATGAGCTCGGTGTCTTCGGGCGGCTCCTCGGTCATCACCCTTCAATTCGGCCTCAGCATTTCGCTCGATGTCGCCGAACAGGAAGTGCAGGCGGCGATCAACGCTGCCGGCAACCTCCTGCCGGCGGATCTGCCCGCGCCGCCGATCTACGCCAAGGTCAATCCCGCAGACGCACCGATCCTGACCCTCGGGCTGACATCCGCGACGATGCCGCTCACGCAGGTACAGGACCTTGCGGATACCCGTCTGGCACAGAAAATTTCGCAACTTCCGGGCGTCGGACTCGTCAGCATCAGCGGCGGCCAGCGCCCCGCGGTGCGTGTGCGCGCCGACATCCGCAAGCTCGCCGCCTATGACCTCAACATCGACGACTTGCGCACGACGCTGAGCACGACCAACGTCAACATCCCGAAAGGCAACTTCGACGGCCCCATGCGGGCCTACACCATCAACTCCAACGACCAGATCAGACAGGCGAGCGACTATCGACCCTTGATCGTCGCCTACAAGAACGGCGCGCCGGTGCGCCTCAGCGATCTCGGCGACGTCATCGACGGCGCGCAGAATGACAAGCTCGGCGCATGGATGAACCGCGAACCGGCTGTCATCCTCAATATCCAGCGCCAGCCCGGCGCCAATGTCATCGCTGTTGCCGACGGCATCAAGGCGCTGCTGCCGCAACTGCAGGCTTCGCTTCCGTCGGCTATCGACGTCTCGATCCTCACCGATCGAACCGTGACGATCCGTGCTTCGGTGCGCGACGTCGAATATGAGCTGCTGCTCGCCGTCGTCCTCGTGGTGCTGGTGATCTTCGTCTTTCTCCGCAGCACGCGGGCAACCTTCATCCCCAGCCTGTCGGTACCGCTCTCACTCGTCGGCACTCTCGGCATTATGTATCTCGCAGGCTTCAGCCTGAACAACCTGACCCTGATGGCGCTGACCATTGCGACCGGGTTCGTCGTCGATGACGCGATCGTCGTGATCGAAAACATTTCGCGCTACGTCGAGGAAGGGGAAACGCCGCTCGAGGCCGCGCTGCGCGGCTCCGAACAGATCGGCTTCACCATCATTTCGCTAACGGTGTCCCTGATCGCCGTGCTGATCCCGCTCCTCTTCATGGGCGACGTTGTCGGCCGCCTGTTCCGCGAGTTCGCCATCACGCTTTCGATCACGATTCTGATTTCCGGCGTCGTGTCGCTAACCCTCGTGCCGATGGCCTGCGCAAAGCTGCTGCGGCCGACGGCCGAGGTCAGGGAAAATGCCTTCCAGCGGCTCAGCCGGGAGGCGTTCGACCAGCTCGTCGCCGCCTATGGCCGCGCGCTGAACTGGACACTGGACCGCCAGACACTCGTGCTGCTCGTCGCGCTCGGCACGTTCGCTCTGACGACGGTGCTGTATATCGTCATTCCCAAGGGCTTCTTCCCGCGTCAGGACACGGGCGTCATCCAGGTGATCACCGATGCGCCGCAGACGATCTCCTATGCCGCGATGGCCGAACGCCAGCAGGAACTCGCCAGCGTCATTCTCAAAGACCCGGATGTCGACAGCCTGTCGTCCTTCATCGGCGTGGACGGCACCAACACGACGTTGAACAGCGGCCGCATGCTGATCAACCTCAAGCCGCACGAGCAACGCCAGTCCGGCATCGACGGGGTGATGGACCGGATCAAGGCCGCGACGGAAAACGTTCACGGCATCATGCTCTACATGCAGCCGGTGCAGGATCTCACCATCGAGACGACTGTCAGCCGCACGCAATATCAGTTCACCTTGCAGGACGCCGACGCCGCCCAACTCACCGACTGGACGTCGAGGCTTGTCGCAAAACTCAGGGACCTGCCGCAGATCACCGATGTTGCCAGCGATCTGTCTTCGCAGGGACTGGCGGTGTTCGTCGATATCGACCGCGATCAGGCTGCGCGTTTCGGCATCACTCCGGCGACGATCGACAATGCCCTGTATGACTCGTTCGGCCAGCGGATCGTCTCGACGATCTTTACCACGACCAACCAATACCGCGTCATTCTCGAAGCCGCTCCCCAATTCCAGACCTCGCTGGAATCCCTTTCGTCGATCCATCTGCCCTCGTCGGTGGGCACGACGCCGGTCCCGCTTGGCGTCGTCGCCAAGATCCGCGAGACCAATGCCCCGCTGCAGATTTCGCATCTCGGACAGTTTCCGTCGACTACGATTTCCTTCAATCTTGCGCCAGGCGCATCGCTCGGCAGCGCCCTCTCCGCCATCCAGCAGGCGGAAACCGAGCTGGCCATGCCGCTCAGCGTGATCAGTACGTTTCAGGGCACGGCAAAGGCGTTCCAGTCCTCGCTCACCAACCAGATCTACCTCATCATCGCCGCCATCGTTACCGTCTATATCGTCCTCGGCGTGCTCTATGAGAGCTTCGTCCACCCGCTGACGATCCTCTCGACCCTGCCCTCCGCCGGCATCGGCGCATTGCTCGCGCTGATGATCGCGGGCGACGAACTGACCATCGTCGCCATCATCGGCATCATCCTGCTGATCGGCATCGTGAAGAAAAACGCGATCATGATGATCGACTTCGCCCTCGATGCCGAGCGTAACGAAGGCAGGCCGCCGCGCGAGGCGATCTACCAGGCTTGCCTGCTGCGCTTCCGCCCAATTTTGATGACGACCTTGGCGGCGATGCTCGGGGCGCTGCCCTTGATGCTGGGCACAGGCGTCGGCTCTGAGCTCAGAAGCCCGCTCGGCATCACCATCGTCGGCGGCCTTTTGGTCAGCCAGTTGCTGACGCTATTCACGACCCCGGTGATCTATCTCTGGTTCGACCGGCTCGCCCGGCGCATTGCGCAGCAACCGTCCGGCATCAGCGAAACAGGCTGAGGGCTGCGTCATGAGCCTCTCCAGCCCCTTCATCCGCCGTCCGGTCGCCACCACGCTGCTCACCTTCGGACTGGCTGCGGTCGGCGTGGTCGCTTTTTTCCAGCTCCCGGTCGCGCCGCTGCCGCAGATCGACTTTCCGACGATTTCCGTCCAGGCCGTTCTGCCGGGTGCCAGCCCCGAGGACGTCGCAACAACCCTCGCCAGCCCGCTCGAGCGCCACCTCGGCCAGATTGCGGACGTCACCGAAATGACGTCGACGAGCACGGTCGGCGGAACGCGGATCAACCTGCAGTTCGGGCTTGCTCGGGACATCGACGGCGCTGCCCGCGACGTGCAGGCTGCGATCAATGCCGCGAGCGCAGATCTGCCAACGAGCCTCCGGCTCAACCCCACCTACCGCAAGGTCAACCCGGCCGATGCCCCGGTGCTGATCATGACCCTGACTTCGGACATCCTCCAGCCCGCGAGCCTGTTCGATGCGGCATCGACCGTGCTCGCGCAAAAGCTGTCGCAGGTCGAAGGCGTCGGCGAAGTGATCGTGGGCGGCGGATCCCTCCCGGCGGTGCGTGCAGAGCTGATCCCCCAGGCGCTCTTCAAATACGGCATCGGCCTTGAGGACGTGCGCGCGGCGCTGGCGGCCGCCAATGCGAACAGCCCGAAAGGCGCGATCGATGTCGGCGATCGGCGCTATCAGATCTATGCCAACGACCAGGCAATCAAAGCGGATGATTACAGATCGCTGATCATCGCCTATCGCAACGGCGCACCGGTGCGGCTGTCGGACGTCGGCGAAGTCAACGATTCCGTGGAGAACCTTCGTAACGCCGGCCTCGCCAACGGCAAACCGGCGGCGCTGATCGTGCTCTTCCGGCAGCCGGGGGCCAACATCATCGGCATCTCCGACCGGGTAACGGCCCTGATGCCGCAATTGCGCGCCTCGGTGTCGCCAGCGATCGACCTCGAGATCGCCGTCGATCGCTCGACCACCATTCGCGCCTCGCTCAGGGATGTCGAGCGAACGCTCTTGATCGCAGTCGGGCTGGTCATCGTCGTTGTCTTCGCTTTCCTGCGCAACGGCCGTGCAACCCTCATCCCCGTAGTCGCCGTATCGGTATCGCTGATCGCGACCTTCGCCGTGATGTATCTGTTCGGCTACAGCCTCGACAACCTCTCGTTGATGGCGCTGACGGTGGCGACGGGCTTCGTGGTGGACGATGCCATCGTGGTTCTGGAAAACATCTCGCGGCATATCGAGAGCGGCCTGTCGCCGCTCGACGCCGCACTGAAAGGCGCAAAGGAAGTCGGCTTCACCGTCATGTCCATGAGCGTGTCGCTGATCGCTGTCTTCATCCCGATCCTGCTCATGGGCGGCATTGTCGGCCGCCTGTTCCGCGAATTTGCGGTGACGATTTCGATCGCGATCTTGATCTCGCTCCTGATCTCTCTCGCCACCACCCCGATGATGTGCGCCGTTCTCTTGCGAAGCCGGAACGACGAGCGCCACGGCAGGCTCTATGCCATCAGCGAACACGGCTTCAATGCGATGCTCGGCCTCTACCGACGCTCGCTCACGGTCGCGCTGGCCCATCCACTTTCCGTCCTGATGGTGCTCATTTGCGTGTTCGCGCTGAACTTTTATCTCTACGTCGTCATTCCAAAAGGTTTTTTCCCGCAGCAGGATACAGGACGCATTGTCGGCTCGATCCAGGCGGACCAGAGCATCTCTTTTCAGTTGATGAGGCAGAAGCTGACCCAGTTCGTCCAGATCGTTCAGCAGGACCGCGCGGTGAAAACCGTCGTGGGGTTCACCGGCATCGGCCAGACCAATTCCGGTGTGATCTATATCGCGCTGCGCCCGCTCAGCGAACGAAAGAGCTCCGCGGATCAGGTGATCGCGCGGCTTCGGCAAAAACTGGCCGTGGTGCCCGGCGCCACGCTGTTCTTGCAGGCTGTCCAGGATATCCGCATCGGCGGCCGGCTCACCAACGCGCAGTATCAATACACGCTGCAAGGCCCCTCGCTTCAAGATATTGACGAATGGACGCCGCACATCACCGCCGCGCTGCAGGCCGACCCGCGCCTCGTCGACGTCAACAGCGACCAGCAGAACAAGGGGCTGGAAACCCGCCTCGTCATCAACCGCGACTCCGCGGCGCGGCTCGGGCTCACCGTCGCCCAGATCGACAACACGCTCTATGACGCCTTCGGCCAGCGGCAGGTATCCACCATCTACGTCGCCCGCAACCAGTATCATGTCATCATGGAGGTGGCGCCGCGCTTCTGGCAGGATCCCGAAACGCTCAGGGAGATTTTCATCAGCACGGCGGGCGCATCCGTCACCGGCTCGCAGGCAACCAATGCCGTTGCCGGAACCGTGGTCGCACCGGGTGCCAGAACCAGCTCCGCCAATCTCAATGCTGCACGAAATCTCGCCACCAATTCGATCGGGGCAACTGGCAAGGGCGTTTCATCCACCGGCTCCGCCGTCAGCACATCGCAGGAAACCATGATCCCGCTGGCGGCAGTCGCCTCCTTGGCTCGGGGATCGACGCCCCTTGCCGTCAATCACCAGGGCCTGCTCGTCGCCAACACGATTTCGTTCAATCTGCCGCCCAATGTCTCGCTCAGCGACGCCGTCGATGTGATCGAAAGCACGATGCGTCGGATCGGCGTCCCCGCCAACATCCACGGCACTTTCCAGGGCACGGCAAAAGCCTTTCAGGACTCGCTCGCCACCCAGCCCTACCTCATCCTCGCCGCCCTGTTGACGATCTATATCGTGCTCGGCGTGCTCTATGAGAGTTTCGCTCATCCCTTTACCATTCTTTCGACCCTGCCCTCCGCCGGCGTCGGTGCTCTGCTCGCGCTGATGATCTTCAATACCGAGTTCAGCATCATGGCCCTGATCGGCGTCATCCTGCTGATCGGCATCGTGAAGAAAAACGCGATCATGATGATCGACTTCGCGCTCGATGCCGAGCGCACCCGAGGCCTGTCCTCGGCGGACGCGATCTATGAAGCCTGCCTGCTGCGGTTTCGCCCGATCATGATGACGACCGCGGCTGCGATGCTCGGCGCGCTCCCTCTTGCGCTTGGCATCGGTGAAGGCAGCGAACTGCGTCGCCCCCTCGGCATCGCCATTGTCGGCGGCCTCATCCTGAGCCAGATCCTGACGCTCTACACGACGCCGGTGATCTACCTCTACATCGACCGGTTCCGGCTGTGGGCGCAGCGCGTTCGGGTATCTCGCGGGCTGTCCGGAACCCGCGCGCAGCCCGGCGAATGACGGCAAGCCATCAGCATCATCCAAGATCGGTCTTGCGGTTTGCCGAAAGCTGGCAAATCATAGCCCCGTTGTCTGGGTGGGGGGCGAAATGCGCAGGGCTGCGGCTCGATCGGCGTCCGGGGTCGTCACGAAAGGCGCAGCCAAGTCTCCCCGCGTCCAGCTCCTCGTCATCGCGATGGTTTCTCCGCTGCTATCGGGCTGCTTTCTCGGCACCGAGCACCCCTCGATCGATATTCCGTTCCCGTCGCGATACCGCGAGGGCCCGAAATCCGAGAAAGCGGCGGAAGCAGCGCTCCCGGCGCTCGACTGGTGGCGGGGCTTCGGCTCGTCGGAACTGACGAGCCTGATGGAGGATGCGCAGGTCGCCAACCTCGACATCGCCGTCGCGTTCGCCCAAATCGTTCAGGCGGAAGCCCAAGTCGGGATCGCCGGCGCGCCGCTATTGCCCAACGTCACGGGAGTCGCCAACGCCGAAACCGTCCGAACGGCAGCGACCACATTTGGCAGCGGCACTGGCGTGCCGATCAAATTCGACCAATACAATGTCGGCCTCACCGCCAGCTACATGCTGGATTTCTGGGGCAAGAACCGGGCGACCTTCAACGCAGCCGAACAGAACGCGATCGTCGCGCGCTACAATCGCGATGTCGTCACGCTGACGGCGCTGGCCACCGTCGCCAATACCTACTTCCAGATATTGGCAGCACGCGACCAGATCGCGGTCGTTCGCAACAACATCAATGCTGCAGAGCGCATCCTCAGAGTCGTCCACGATCAGTTTGCCGGCGGCACGGCATCGCAGCTCGAAGTCTCGCAGCAGGAGGCGCTGGTCTCGACGCTGCGCGCATCGCTCCCGCCATTGGAAGTCACCCTCCGCCAAAACATCGCAGCGCTCGCGGTCCTCGTCGCGCGCGTGCCGGCCGACTTCGATATAAAGAAAAAAACGACAACGCGCCTGCCGATCCCCCGTGTGACGCCGGGCCTGCCATCCACGCTGCTCAATCAGAGGCCGGACGTGCGCCAGGCCGAGGCCCAGCTCGCGGCATCGAATTTCAGCGTCGAAGCGGCGCGCGCGGCGTTCTTCCCGCAGATCCAGCTCACCGGCCAGACCGGCTTTCAAAGCAACGCGCTGTCGGCATTGTTTGTCCCCGGCGCGTGGTACTACACGGTTGCGGCGGGCCTGACGCAGCCGATCTTCGACGGTTTTCTGCTGCAAAGCCAGTTGCAGCAGGCCAAGGGCGTGCAGCTTCAATCGCTGCAGGCCTATCGCAAGGCCATTCTGTCCGCCTTCTCCGATGTCGAAAAAGGGCTCGTCGCACTCAAGCAGTACACCCTGCAGGAGCGCCTGCAGGAAGAAGCCGTCCGCAATTCGCAAAAGGCGTTTGACGTGTCGGAGGCCCAATTCCGCGGCGGCACCGTCAGTCTCATCATCGTTCTGCAAACGCAGCAGACTCTGTTCGCAGCCCAGCAAACACTCGTTCAGGTGCGCCTGTCTAAACTTTTGGCGGCCATAAGCCTGTTTCAGGCGCTGGGCGGAGGCTGGAGCCCGGCGGAGGTCGCGGCGATCAATCCGTCCGCCGTCCCCCGCAGGTAGCAACCGCCGTTATGGACTCCAGCCGGCGGTGGCGGAAATGGTTCTGGACCGCTCGCGCAAGGCATTGGCGATCGGGCCATTGAGGGCGTCGTCGAGCGTGCCGACCGGGCCCATCACCGTGATCGCCGCGATCATCGAGCCGTTCTGGTCGAAGATCGGCGCCGACAACGAGGTGAAATTCGCGAGCAGCGCGTCGCGGCAATAGCTGACGCCCGCGGCCCGGATCGTCGCGCGCATCGCCTCGACTTCCGCCATGTTGACCGGGGTGCCATCCGAGCTTTTCTCCGGCGGCCGCCGGCTCTCGTCGGCGAGTTCCTGCACGAGCAGGCTCTTGGTGTATTCGAGTGGCAAATGGGCGAGAAAGTTGCGCCCCAGCGCCGAGCGGAGCAGCGTCAGCACGGTCCCCACCCGCAACTCGAGAATTGGCCGTGCGCCGCCACTTTCCACGCGATAGACGATCGTCGGGCCGCGATTACCCCAGACGCCGAGGAACACCGTCTGCCCGACGCTGTTCGCAAGCTCCGCCATCACCGGCCGCGCCGCAGTGAACACGTCGAACTGCTCGATCGCGGCCATGCCGAGCTTGAGGGCATACGGCCCGAGAGCGTAACATCCGGTATCCTCCTCCTGGCGGACGATGCCAACCGCCTGAAAACTCACCAGATAATAGTGAACGTTCGCGGCCGACATCTCCGTGCCCGCCGCGATCATCTTTAGAGGCACCGGCCGCAGCGCCGTGCGCAGATAATCGAGGATCCGGAAACCGATCTCGATCGACTGGATGCCCCGCCGCCCGTCCTTTTTCGGCTTCTCTTCAGCCTTCGAACTGATGGAGGCAGCGTTCCTCACCGCCGATTTTTTTGCGGCACGCGGCGCGGCGACGGCTCCGACTCTCTTTGCAGCCAATTGCTTTTTCCAAGTCATTTCAAGGGGTTCTGACGGGAACCCAAGGTGCCCAATATGCGCGAAGGGTGTGGAAACATCAAGCTTGCGTCATTTGATATTATCAATCATGTTTGACCAACGAAAATGCTTCGTTGCGGTCGAATGACCGCATTTCACGCAACAAGGAAGAAAGTATGGAAGCGACTGCGGAGGCACTGCGTTACGACCTTTCGAGGTCGGACGAGAAGAAAGTGGTGCTCGCCTCGACCCTCGGCACTGTTTTTGAGTGGTACGATTTTTTCATTTACGGCTCCCTCGCCGTCTTCATGAGTTCCGTACTTTTCCCGCCGGATAACCCGACGGCTGCCCTTCTTGCGTCCCTCGGCGCGCTCGCGGCCGGTTTCGTCATCCGCCCGATCGGCGCCATTCTGTTTGGCCGCCTCGGCGATCTCGTCGGCCGCAAATACACGTTCATGCTCACCATTGTCATGATGGGCGGCGCAACCGTGCTGATGGGTTGTCTGCCGAGCTATGCCTCTGCCGGCCACCTCGCCTGGATCTCGCTCGTCGCGCTCCGCCTCATTCAGGGGCTTGCCGTCGGCGGCGAATATGGCGGCGCGGTGATCTATGTCGCTGAGCACTCGAAGCCGGGCCGTCGCGGCCTTCTCACCGGCTGGATCCAGATCACGTCCTCGATCGGCCTTGCGCTGTCGATCATGGTGATCCTCAGCACGCAGGCCTTGATGAGCGACGAAGCGTTCCGCGCCTGGGGCTGGCGCATTCCGTTCCTGATCTCCATCATCATGCTGGCGATCTCGGTCTATGTCCGCGCCAAGCTGCATGAGTCGCCGGTGTTCGCCCGCATGAAAGCCGAACGCCGTCTGTCCAATACTCCCGTCAAGGACACTTTTGGCAACTGGGCCAGCCTGCGCCTCGTGCTGATCGCACTGTTCGGCGTCACCGCCGGCATGGGCTCGACCTACTTCACCGGCCAGTTCTACGTGATGATCTTCATGCAGCAGGCGGTCAAGATCGACCTTCAGACCTCCTACACGCTGATGGCGGTCGGCCTTCTGATCGGCGCGCCGAGCTTCATCTTCTTCGGCTGGCTGTCGGACCGTATCGGCCGCAAGTGGCTGATGATGGGCGGCCTCGTGCTCTCAGCACTGCTCTACAAGCCGATGTTCGCGTCGATCATGGAGGCCGGCAACCCGGCCCTCGTCGCCGCGACCCGGAACGCACCGGTGACCGTTCACGCCAAGCCATCGAGCCCCGATTGCAGCTTCGGCTTCGCTGCGGCGCTCATCAACGCCCACCCGGATCATCAGAAGCCCTGCGTTCAGGCCAAGAAATTCCTGATCTCGAGCGGCATTAACTTTGAATATGGCGCTCCGGTGGACGGCCAGATGGTCGCCATGACCGTGAAGGGCAAGACCACGCCGGGCTTTGAGCCAAAGGCCTATCGTCAGGCGCTGACTGACGCCGGCTACCCGACGAAGGCCGATCCGGCGCAGATCAACGCCACCAAGATCGTGCTGATCCTCATCGCGATGACGATAGTCGTGGCGATGATCTATGGCCCGGTCGCCTCCTTCCTCGTAGAGTTCTTCCCCGCGAAGATCCGCTACACCGCGCTATCCTTCCCCTACCATATCGGCGCGGGCATTTTTGGCGGCTTCCTGCCGTTCTTCGCCACCTGGCTGTCGCTCTCCGTCGGCGACATCTTCGCGGGCCTCTGGTACCCGATCGTGATCACCGCATCGGTCGCCGTCATCGGCAGCATCTTCCTGCCGAACCGCCCGCAGCTCGAAAGAGAAGCCTGATCGAGCGGGCTGCCGGAGCTCTCCGGCAGCCCTTAATCTCTCTGCCGAATTGGAGATCAGCATGAAGTTCCAGCCCTACAAGGCCGCGGTCGCGCAGGCCGCATCAATTCCCGATGACAGCCTCGCCTCGGCCAACAAGGCGGCCGACCTCATTCACCAAGCGGCGCGCAACGGCGCACGCCTCATCGTGTTTCCGGAAGCGTTTCTCGGCGGCTATCCGAAAGGAAACAGCTTTGGCGCGCCGATCGGCATGCGCAAACCCGAAGGACGCGAAGCGTTCAAGGACTACTGGGAACAAGCGATCGACCTCGACGGCCCCGAAGTCGAAGCCATCGCCGCCGCGACGGCGGAAACCGGCATCTTCGCCGTTATCGGCTGCATCGAGCGCGATTTCGGCACGCTCTACTGCACCGTGCTGTTCTTCGACGGCAAGCGCGGTCTCATCGACAAGCATCGCAAGCTGATGCCGACCGCCGGCGAGCGCCTCATCTGGGGCTTTGGCGACGGCTCGACCATGCCTGTGATGGAAACCTCGCTCGGCCGCATCGGCGCGGTGATCTGCTGGGAAAACTACATGCCGATGCTGCGCATGCACATGTTCAGCCAGGGCATCAACATCTACTGCGCGCCGACGGCGGACGATCGTGACACCTGGCTGCCGAGCATGCGCCACATCGCGCTCGAAGGCCGCTGCTTCGTGCTCACCGCGTGTCAGCATATCAAGCGCAGCGCCTTCCCGGACGACTACGAGTGCGCCCTCGGCAATGAGCCCGACACCGTCCTGATGCGCGGCGGGAGCGCCATTGTCGATCCGCTGGGCAATGTGCTCGCCGGCCCCAATTTCGAGGGCGAGGCGCTGATCTATGCCGACATCGACCTTGCAGCCACGGTGCGCGGCAAGTTCGATTTCGATGCGACCGGCCACTACGCCCGGCCCGACATTTTCCAACTGATCGTGGACGACCGGCCGAAACTCGCGGTGTCGACGCTTTCCCGCACCGAAGGGAAATGACCGGACATGTTCTTCGATATGACCGCCCTCCCGGCGGACATCTGCTACAAGCTTCTGACCGCGACCGTCACGCCGCGCCCGATCGCGTGGATCTCGACGCGCTCAACCGACAACATCGACAACCTCGCGCCGTTTAGCTTTTTCAATGTGATGGGGCATGAACCTCCGACTGTCGCGATCGGTTTGCTCCGCAATCCCGAGCGCGGCCTGAAGGACACCGCCTACAACATCCTCACGACCGGGGAATTTGTCGTTCATCTGGTGCCATACAGGCTTGCCGAGGAAATGAACGCCACTGCGGCCGAGGTCCCCGCCGATGTCGATGAACTCAAAGCGACCGGCCTTTCGATCGTGCCGTCGCACTTCGTCAAACCGCCGCGCATTGCCGAAAGCGCCGTCACGTTCGAGTGCCGGAGCCTGACCTCGGTGATGACCGGACCGCAGCAGGTGGTCGTCATCGGAACGGTGCTGTGCGCGCACATCGACGAAAAACACATCATCGATGCCGAGCGCGGACATATCGACACGCCGAGCCTCGACCTGATCAGCCGGATGCACGGCAGCGGCTGGTATGCGCGCTCGACCGATATTTTTGAAATGAAACGGCCGCAGGGACCATCGAGCGACCACTTCGCAGCCCTTGCCGCCAAGGGGCGTTGACGCCTCTGGCCGGTGCCACCAACTGGGAAACGGCGGCCGATGAGCCGCCGTTTCTGCGTCAAGCGCTGACGCGCTTCTGCTCGCTCGCAAACGGGCTGAGCCCCAGCCAGTGCTGCATCGCCGAGCCGATATGGTCGTCGCCGGTGAGGAGCAGCCGGCCGCACTGGACCTCGGCCTCGACCTTGGTCAGCCCCATCCAGATCGCGGTCATGGTCCGCAAGTCAGTCGAAATATAGAGGTCGACGTCAAATCCGGGATCAACTCTGCAAAGATCCGTCTTGCCACCGTCCACGATCAGCCACCAATTGCGTTTTCCCGGTTTCTGCTCCGGGTACACAATTTGTATCACGCAGCGGCGCGGCGGGATCGGGGTCGGGTCGAGATTGCGTCGCATGTCCCACATCAGCAGCGACGGATCGAGATTCTTCAACGAGCTCTGAGCCTCGATCCAGCGCTGGCCCCAGATGCCGAGATCAAACACGATCGCCTTCAATTCCTCGCCCGCCGGCGTGAGCTGATATTCGATCGTTTCCTCACGCTGCGACTGCAGACGCCGCACGACGCCGGCAACCTCCAGTTGCTTCAGGCGCTTGGAAAGCAATGTCGGCGAGATACGCGGCACGCCGCGGCGCAGATCATTGAAGCGGGTGCTGCCGGAGACGAGCTCACGCAGGATCAACGGCGTCCATCTGGTGCAGACGACCTCCGCGGCCATCGCGACAGGGCAAAACTGTCCGTAACTGTCGGTCATACTCATGGATGCCTCCCCCAACTCCTGGGGTCAAAACAATTGACGGGCACAATTCATTGGGGGCGCAGGCAGTACACATCGTGGACTTGTCCAAACGCTCCCTCGCGTATTCTTATTACGATTACGGCAGGAATAGTGGGTGTCCGGCTCGCCGTTCGGCGGAACCGGCTGGCGGCGACGATGCCCGATAAATGCCCCCAGGAGGACCAGCCATGACTAGCCAATCCCAGCAGACGCCATTGCAGCAGGAACTGTTTTCCGCAGCCGACATCGAGAGCCTGCAACCTTCATTGCGCGGCAAGGCATGCGTGCGCGGCGATCCCGACTATGACACGGCGCGCTCGATCTGGAACGCCATGATCGACCGCTACCCGGATGTCGTGGTCAGTTGCGCCGGCACGGCGGACGTGATCAAGGCGGTTCGGTTCGCCAATGATCACAACCTCGAACTCTCGATCCGGGGCGGCGGCCACAACATCGCCGGCAGCGCCGTGGGACCGAGCGGCCTGATGGTCGACCTTTCCCCAATGAAGGGCGTCCGGGTCGATCCGATCAGGCGGCGCGCCTGGGTCGGACCGGGCGCGACGCTGTCCGACGTCGACAAGGAGACCCAGCAGTTCGGCCTCGCCGTACCGACCGGGATCAATTCCACGACGGGCATTGCCGGCCTCACCCTTGGCGGCGGCTTCGGCTGGTTGACCCGGCCGTTCGGCATGACGGTCGACAATCTCGTCGGCGCTGACATCGTGACGGCGAAAGGCGAACTGCTGCACGCCGACGCGCAGGAGAATGCCGATCTGTTTTGGGCCATCCGCGGCGGCGGCGGCAATTTTGGCATCGTCACGATGTTCGAATTCGCGCTTCATCCGCTCGGACCCGAAGTATTCTCGGGCCTGATCGTCCACCCATTCGATCAGGCGACGGAACTGCTGAAGGGCTACCGGGAAATCGTGGCCGAGACGCCTGACGAGCTGACCATCTGGAGCGTCATGCGCAAGGCGCCGCCCCTGCCCTTCATTCCTCAGGAGTGGCATGGCCGCGAAGTGCTGATCTTCGCCGCCTGCTATGCCGGCTCAAACGCCGACGGCGAAAAAGCGACCGCCGCGTTACGCGCACTCGGCAAGCCTCTTGCCGACGTCATGGGTCCGCATCCGTTCGTGGGCTGGCAGGCGGCGTTCGACCCGCTGCTCACGCCGGGCGCGCGCAACTACTGGAAGACGCACGACTTCACGGAATTGTCTGACGATGCGATTGCAACGATCACATCGGCGGTCGCGCAGTTGCCCGGCCCGGAATGCGAAGTGTTCGTTGCGCAGGTTGGCGGCGCGATGGCGCGCGTCGCGCCGGAGGCGACCGCCTATCCCTATCGCAACTCGCATTTCATCATGAACGTGCACACGCGCTGGCGCGATGCCGCACAGGACAATGAATGCGTCACCTGGGCGAGAAACCTCTTCAAGGCGACGGCTCCATTCGCCACAGGCGGCGCCTATGTCAACTTCATGCCGGCGGACGAGGCAGACCGGATCGAAAAGGTCTACGGCAACAACTATGCCCGGCTCGCCGACGTCAAGCGGAGGTGGGACCCGCAAAACCGCTTCAAGCTGAACCAGAACATCCGACCCGCAGCATAAGGTTGCCTCACGTCAAGGACTTGCGAAGACAGACCAGCGGCGCGGAATATTTTCCGCGCCGCTGACGGTCAGCCATCCTGCGTCAAAGCTGATCCGGCGCGGGCGGCAAAATCGGCGGCCGTCCCGACGCAATCGCCAGGTCGAGATGCTCGAGCCGGTCCTGCCCCCAGAACGGCTCGCCGCGATAGAAATAGAACGGCGCGCCGAACAGTTGCCGCGTGACCGCCTCGCGGGTCAGCTCGGCCTCCCGCGCGGCAAGCGCCGGATCGCTGGCCTCGGCATGAAGCCGCGCGCCATTAAGTCCGCTCGCGTTCGCAAGCTCGATCAGCGTCTGCGGATCCGCGATGTTCAATTCATCCGCCCACACCGCCTTGAGCCCGGCATGGACGAACGCCGTGACGTCGGCATTTTCGCGAAGCGCGGCCAGCAACATGCGGTGACCGAGCGAGGGGTCCGCCGGATAGAATTTTGGCCACAGCACCAGCGGCACCTTGCGGATGTCCCTCCAGCGCTGCATCTCCACCAACCGATAGGCCTGCCGCTGGGGCGGCCGCTCGCGCACGGGCTTGCCCCCTCCTGCAGCGAACACGGCCAAAAGATCGACCGGCTTGAAGAGCACGCCGGCCTCATGGCGCTTCACCAGATCCCGAAACGTCAGGCTGCCGATGTAAGACCACAACGAAATGAAGCTGAAATAGTATTCGATCTCGGGGCGCTGCTCACTCATGTCCGTCGTCCGATCATTTTCATATCAACCACCGAGATAGGCTCTTTGAATCGCCGGATCCGATGCCAGCGCCACGGCGGGGCCGTTCTTCACCGTTCGTCCCTGATCGATGATATAGGCGTGGTGCGCGAGGTCGAGCGCCGTCAGCACGTCCTGCTCCACAATCAACAGACTAGTGCCCTCGGCGTTCACCCGCCGCAGCGCCTCGACCAGCTCATCGACGATCTTCGGTGCCAGCCCGAGCGACAGCTCATCAATCAGGAGCAGGTCGGGCGATGCCATCAGGCCGCGCGCGATGGCGCACATCTGCTGCTCGCCGCCCGACAGCGTGGACGCATCCTGCCTGCGCCGCTCCCGCAGGCGCGGAAACAGCTCGAACATGCGCTCGATGTCGCGGGCGATCGCGCCGCGATCCGTCCGCCGGTAGGCCCCGAGATGGAGATTGTCGAGCACCGAAAGGCTCGCGAACAATCGCCGCCCTTCGGGCACATGGATCAGGCGGCGGCTCACGAACACATCCGGCGATGCGCCCGCCAGATCCTCGCCGGCAAAGACGATCCGTCCGGATGACGGCTTCACCAACCCCGATAGGGCACGCAAAATCGTTGTCTTGCCGGCACCGTTCGAGCCAACGAGCGCAACGATCACACCCCTGGCGATGCTAAGATCCACCTTCCAGACGACCTGCACGTCGCCATAACCGATCGCGAGGTTCGACACCTCCAGCAATGCTTCGCTCATTTCGCCAATTCCCTCTGCCGTTCCGCATAACGCTGACCGAGATACGCCTCGACCACGCGCGGATCCTTCATCACCGCCGTCGTTTCTCCATCGGCGACGAGCCGCCCGTGATGCAGCACCAAGAGCCGCCTGCAGGATTGCGACACGACCTTCATCAGATGCTCGATCAAAAGCACCGTGATCCCGGAGGCGGCAATCTCCGCGATCAGCCGCAGCGCATCGTCGATTTCCGCTGCGTTCAGTCCGGCATTGACCTCGTCGAGCAGCAGCAGTTTTGGCTGCGCCGCCAGGCTCTTGGCGAATTCGAGCCGCTTGCGGCCTGCCAGCGTCAACGAAGACGCCAGCTTGTCCGCCTCGCGGCCAAGACCGGAGAAGGCAAGCTGTTGATCGGCAATCGCGCGAGCGTCCGCCCGCGACGGCGCGCCGCCCGCGAACAGTGCAGCCGCCGCGACATTCTCCCGTACGGTCATGCGCGGAAACGGCTGGACGATCTGAAACGTCCGCGCCACGCCGCGCCGCGCCACGAGATCGGGGCGCAGCTCGTCGATCCGATCGCCCGCAAACCGTATCTCTCCGGCGCTCGGCTTCTCGACGCCGGTGATGACATTCACCAGCGTCGTCTTGCCCGCGCCGTTCGGCCCGATCAGGCCGATGACCTCGCCTTCGCGCAACGACACGGTGACATCGTCGAGCGCGCGAAGACCGCCAAAATCTTTCGAGACGTGCGACAGTGATAGCAGCGCACCCATCATGCCCACCTCTTCGTGAATGCCGCCGTGGCAAGCTGCCAGATGTTGCGTCCCTGCAGGCTGCGCAGACCGCCCGGCAGAAATACCACGAGCACGACGACGAAGAGGCCCAAAATGCCGGCGTGGAATTCCAGGCTGTTCCGCCAGATCAGCTCTTCAAGCGCAAGGAAACCGAACGCGCCGAGCACCGGCCCGGCAATCGTCCCCACCCCGCCGAGCAGTGCCATGATGATCGGCTTGACCGAGAGCGAGACGTCATAAACGTCGATGGGATCGATATAGGAAACCCAGGACGCGTAGATTCCTCCCGCGACGCCGACGAGAAGGCTCGACACCGTGAACGCGGCCACCTTCGCCCGCCGGGTATCGACGCCGATCACCTGCGCGGCATCCTCGTTCTGCTCGATGCAGCGCAGGGCCACGCCGAGTTTGGAGTTGTCGATCAACACTGCAGCGAGCAGCGACAGCCCGGCCAGCGCCACCATCGCCAAGAGATAGAATTGCGCCTGCGAACCGGTGCTGCCACCGATCAGCGGCAGGTTCATCCCCATGCCGCCGCCGGTGAGCGATGTCCATGAATTGGTGATCTCCCGCAGCACGTCGGCCACGACCAGACTGCCGATGGCAAAATAGTGACCGCGCAGATGCAGAATAGCGAGCCCGAGTCCCGAAGCGAACAGTGCGGTGACTGCGCCTGCCAGGATCCAGGCCAGAATCAACGGCACGCCATAGGTTTGCGCCACGCCGCAGGCATAGGCCCCGAGGCCGAAAAAGGCAGCAGTGGCAAAGGACGGATAGCCGGTGAAGCCGCCGACAATATTCCACGCCGATGCCAGCGCGACATACATCGCGACCGTGGTTGCCAGCCGCAGCAGATAGTTGTCGCCAATCGCGAGCAACACCACGAACAACGCGACGACAGCCGCGCCAATGATTGAATAGCGCAACATCAATTGAAACCCTTAACGCCGAGAAGTCCCTGCGGCCGCAAGATCAGCAGAACCAGTAAGAGGCCGAACGAAATGGTGAGCGCGTGCTCCGGGCCGAAGGCCAGCGCGCCGAAACTCTCGATGACCCCGAGCGCGAAGCCGCCGGCGACCACGCCGGGAATGCTGCCAAGGCCACCCAGCACGCAGATGACGAAGGCCTTGCCGAGATAGCTGCCGGAAGACACCGGGGAAATCGGAAAGATGCCGCTGAGCAACGCCCCCGCCGCGCCCGCCATGAACGCGCCGAGCGCAAACGCGACGGCATAGGTCAGCCGCACGTCGATGCCCATCAGCGCGGCCGCATCGCGATCCATCCGCACCGCGACGATGGCGCGGCCAAGCTGGGTGCCACGCAGCAGCAGCCACAGCGCCCCGACCAGCGCCAGGCCAAGAAGCGTGGCGTAAAGCCGATCGACCGGCAGCAGGACCGACCCGATCTCGAAAACGCCGAGCGGCGGATCGATGATCACCTTGCGGTAATCGGCATTAAAGGCCGCCAGCATGGCGTTGTCGAAGAACAGGTTTATGCCGAAGGTCAGAACGAGCGTGATGAGAACGGGTCGCCCCATCACCGGATTGATCGCAAGGCGCTGGATCGCAAAGCCGATCACGAACAGGACGGCCCCCGCGAAGGGCGCGAACAGGAACGGATTGATTCCAAAATATTGATGAGCGAAGAACGCGAGATATCCGCCGAGCACGATCATCGAACCGTGCAGAATGTTGATGACGTTCAAGACGCCCCAGACCAGCGAGAAACCGACCGCGATACATGCGTAAAGACCACCAAGGGCTAGGCCGTTGGTGAGAACCTGAAGCAGCAACATGAAAAGGCTTTCAACATGTCGCGCCGTGGCGGCATTGAGACGCCGCCACGGCACGCATTGAGTGGATCAGTGGCCGATACCCGTGCGGAATTCGCTGGTGGCGATTTCAGCTGGCAGCACCACCTGCACCTTGCCCTGCTGGATCTGGAAGACCGGCGGGATATAGGAATTGGCGATCCCGGTCGGCCCGAACGACACCGGCGCGAAGAAGGTTTTGAAGTTGCCTTTGACGAGTTGGTCACGCACGGCGTCGCGGTTCTTCGTGCCAGCCCGCTCGACCGCAAGCTGCGCGATCACGCCGACCGCAGCACCCGAGGCCTGGGTGAAATCCGGCTCGGTGCCGAACTTCTTCTTGAACTCGGCGACAAAGTTCTGCGTCGAGCCGAACACGTCCTCGCTCTTGTAATTCAGCACCGGATGAAACCAGCTTGCTGTGGTTACGTTCTCGGCGAGCGGGCCGACCGCATTGATCCACTCCGAATAGGCCGGCCCGTTGATCAGCGTCAGCACCTGCCCGCGCACCCGTAGCTCGCCGGCCTGCTTGCGCGCAATGATCAGGTCGTTGATGTATCCCGTGATGACGATCCAGTCGGGACGCGCTGCGCGAAGCTGCGTCAAGGCCGACGAATGATCGAGCGTGCCGATCGGGTATTTTTCGAAGAAGACGACTTCGAGGCCGCGCTTCTTCGCGCTTTTCTCGAATTCATTGGCAAGCGAGAGCGGATAGAGGTCGTTGCGCGCGAGTATGGCAACGCGCTTCACATTTGGCAACCGCTCCTGAATCAGGCTGGCGATCGGCTCGCTGAGGGTGCTGTTGTCGGTGTAGAGGCCAAAAAGGTTCTTGTAGCCTTGGTCGAACACTTCGGCCGATGAGGCCGAGGACGCCAGCAGCGGCACGCCGTACTTTTCTGCGACCGCACTGACGGCCTTTGCAGCGCCGGAGCCGAACGGCGAGAACAGAAGGTCAACCTTGTCATCGCTGATCAGCTTCTCGGCAAGCTGAACCGCTTTCGGCGTCACCGACTGATAGTCGTAGAACAAGAGTTCGACCTTGAGCTGCTTGTCGCCGGCCTTGATGCCGCCTGCGCTGTTCACCTTGTCGAGCCAAAGCTCATAGCCTTGGCGCAGCTTGATCCCCTCCGGCGACAGCGCACCGGTCAGCGGAAGCGGCGCGCCGATCTTCAGGGTTTCCTGCGCAGCAGCCGGCAGCGCCTGCGACACAAGGGCGGTGGCAAGCGTCGATACCGTAAGCAAAGTTTTGAGTTTCATTGCAAAGCTCCATTCATTTGATTGGTGTTGGCGAAGGCATGCGTCCGCCCGCGTGCGGCTGCGCTTGCGACGCAGCCGCATCTTCTCAGTTCATTGCTGACGGCGAGCTCGTCCGGCCGCTGACTTGCGTCAGGTCGGTCTCACCCGGCGTGTCGTGATGTCTGGAAGAAGTAAGGTCTGTCTCAGGTCGTCAGCCGTTGAACGCTGCGACACGAACAGAACAGGTCTCGAAGCATCTTCGCCTCCATTCGAGGAGCCCACGAAATCACTTCGTGGCGCTTTAGCGTTATTGACGCGGCGCAAGCTGCTCCATCAAATCCCCGCGGCCCAAGAACGCTTGGGCACACTGATCTCGCCCCGCGCACGCTGCATTGTCAACGCATCGGAGAAAATAGCGACAGCCGTTGCGCCTCTTGCACCGATGAGAGAGATGGATTCCTGCATCGGGCATGCAGGGAAGAATTTCATTTTCCCGCCGGAGCCCGCTTGCCGCCGCACTTGCGAGGCGTTCCTTCCGAGTCAGAAGCCTCGCTTCTGAGTCTCGCCGCTCCCGACACGCCGTGCTTCAGGCACCGCCGATGAGTGATGCCAGGCCGCTCAATCAAAATTCCAGCTCGAACTTGATCCCGAGCAACGTTCGCCCACCACGAACGTGCCAGATGAATGATCTATCGCATCTTCATGGTTGAACGCAGCGAGGGTGGAGGACACCAGATGATAACGAATGGCGCGGCAACCTGAACTATCACCGTCCTTGGGCGTCCAAGACATCCGCCGGTGCCATGCCACGAATGATTAACCCTGGCGCCTGCGTCAAATTGTCGGCCGATGGCCAGCCTGGCCTTCCGACAGCAAAAATTTTCCCGCAAACTCCGCAACCAGCTAGTTGTTTGCCACAAACGCCCAGCTTCCCGGCCGAGGCATTCTACAAACAGTTTCGCCGGATCTGCGATAGATCAAATCTGCCCCGACATACACGAAATATCGTTTTCGAACCAACAGGAGGCCTTGATGGCTTTTAAGGACGTGCTTCTCGCGTTGGCCACCTATCCGGAGCCGACACCGGTTTCAGTGATCGAGGATGGAGTGACCCTCGCCTCATTGCTCGGCGCGCATGTCGCAGCGATCGCCTGCGAGGCCCGCATCCGGACGCCCGGAGCTTTTTTTCCGCGCTCTTTTGTCGATGTCTCCGGCATGGCCGCAACGGAAGCCCGCAAGAGCCTCGACAACGCCAAGTCGCTCCTCGCCGCATTCGATGAAACCGCGAAGAAGGCGGGCGTTCTCCACGAACGGATTTTAGAGCGCTGCTATACGCACGAAGTGCCCGACATGTTTGTCGAGTATGCGCGGCTCCGCGACCTGACGATCGTCTCGGTTCCCGAAAGCGACAATGAATGGTATGCGGAAACGATCATTTTTGAGTCCGGGAAGCCGACGCTCGTGCTCCCGGAGCATCCACGCGAGAAGCCGTTTGAGCTGAAAACCATCGTGGTCGCGTGGGACTTCAGCCGCGCGGCCGCCCGCGCAGTCGCTGACGCCATCCCGCTTCTTGAAAAGGCCCGGGAGGTACGCATTGTCACCGTCGAGAACGAGAAAACTTTCGATTCCGCGCACTCTGCCGAGGAGCTTGCCAAGAACCTGGCGCGGCACGGCATCGATGTCATCCTCGACAAGGTCGATGCGGCCGGCCGACTGATCGGCGAGGCTCTCGAAGCCCATGCCACTTCGTGCCACGCCGACATTCTCGTGATGGGTGCGTACGGCCACTCAAGATTGCGGGAATTCATCCTTGGCGGTGCCACGAAAAGCATGCTCTCGGATCCACCTCTCCCAATCTTTTTTTCGCATTGAACCACAAGGCCGTTGCCTGTCCGGCAGCGGCTTTGCCACTTCTCGGGATTGTGATCAACGGAGATAAATGAAACCAGAATGGCAACTTCGCCGGTTTGTATTCTGTGCCAATGGGTTGCCGTTTTTTACCTTTTTTCCCGCAGATGTTTCGTGATTGGAGTTTTTTTCGACCCTGAGCTAAACACTTATCAACAGGCTAAACAAAACCATTGACTGCTCTCTGGCGCTGCCAGTGGGTGTTAGTCCGTTAAGGGGCGATACCATGCCTTCTACATTCCTGACGTCAGCAGATGCGAATCTGCTTGCGATGCTTCTTGCCGAGGCCCGGGACCAAGGCCTGATCCCGAACCTGCACCGCGAGCGGATCGCCGTGCACAGTTTGATGGAAGCATTCGAGGCCGGCATGACCGATGAGGAAGGGCTCCGCAGAGCCCTTCGGAGCCGCCTGCAGCCAAACGCTGTGCCCTCGAAGGATGCCAAAGCGGCGAGCAGAAAAGCTCCTTGGAACCACGCCGCGCCGATCGCGCGCCGCCGCACCGATCACCATCCAGACTGACCTCATCCTCCCACAGTTTTGCTGGGGATTGCCATCATGGACCTTCAAGGGAAACAGCTCTCGCTGCTTGCGGCACGGCGGGCAAGCCTTTCTGCGCAAATGGCCGAACTCATGCAGTTGCGCGAGAAGTTACGCGAAGCGGAGCGGCGCGCAGCGCTCTACCAGTCATCGTGGGCTGCGATGCCGCGCCATGGCCGGCTCGTGCATGACCAGATCATCCTGCATCGGTGCGCGGCGGTCAGGCAAAAACCGCAAGGCACAATTGAGACAGCTACCGCATCGCAGCTGCACTGGCTCCGAGTGCATTGATTATTGGTCTGTGAATCGTACGGGAAAACACCTCTGAAGCGCCCCCCTGCGGGCCCGGGTATCTGCCAGAAAATCGCCGGCACGCTTGATCAGCTCGTCAAGCGTACCGCCTCGCCCCAGAACTACCCCGTCTCAGTGCGAGAGAAACACCGGAACGGTCATTGACCCCAGAATGCCACGGGTCGCGCCGCCCAGAATGAACTCTCGCATCCGGGAGTGCCCATATCCGCCCATCACAATCAGGTCTGCGGAGACGTCCGACACATATGAGAGGATGGCGTTGGCTACATCGATGTCGGCGGCGGGCACCGTCTCGACTTGAACCTTCACATCGTGCCGTGCAAGGTGATTGGCGATCTCGTCGACCTTAGTCTCGCGAGAGACTTCCGACTCTTCGTTGACGACCATGAACAGCTCGACCAGCCCTGCCTTTTTCAAGAGCGGCAAGGCATCATTGATAGCGCGCGCGGCCGCCCGGCTGCCGTCCCAACAGCAGACAATCCGGTCAAGCTTGATCTCGCCTTTCTGAATATAGGGCACCACGATCAACGGGCGGCCGGATTCGAACAGGGTCGCCTCGATCAATAGGTCATTACTAACGCCCTTGTAGTCGTCGGTCTGCATCATGACGCTCAGATCATAGCAACGCGCCATTTCGGAAAACGCTTTCGGCGGCCCGAACTCGCTTTGAAGGATCAGGCGTGGTTCGGCCGAAATGCCATTCCGTTTCACCGCCGTGTCGAACCGCTCGATCGCTTCGCGCGCCGCGGCCTCGCTTCGGGAGAAAATTTCGGTGAGCACGGACGCCGGCAAATCCGGCACGGCAAAATTCGAGATGTTTGCCGCGTAGGAAAAGGCCACCCCGGTGAGGTGTGCCTCGAACAGTTCGGCGACTGAGATAGCAAAGTCGCACACGCTCTCGCGCGTCTCGTCACGTTCGATATGGAGAATAAGATCCTTGATCATAAATAAGCTCCAATTTCGACTCTCGATGACTGATAAATGCTCGCATTTGGATCAAGTTGACGCAAGTCAAGACAAGCGGGGCAAAGACCCCATTAATGCGGCTGCAATGATTTTGGTCAAAAATGGCTAGTCTTTTACTCTTTTTACAGGATCCGCCATGCGCCTCGCCCAGTCCCTCCTGCTCGCCGTTCTGGCATCGGCCGCCGTCTTCTGGCAGGCGCAACCCGCGGACGCCGCGAACATCGAGCAGGGCCGCCGCCTTGCGTCACTTTACTGCGCAAAATGCCACTCGATCGACAAGGTCACCCCGAGCCCGCTTGCGATTGCTCCGCCCTTCCGCGACCTGCACAAGCGTTATCCCGTCGAGACGCTCGCGGAGGCCCTCGCAGAAGGCATCATGACCGGCCATCCGACCATGCCGCAGTTTCAGTTCGAGCCGGACCAGATCAACGACTTTCTCGCCTACCTGAAGTCTCTGGAGTGACGGACGGCCCTCGCGAATTCGCTGAGGCTTGCCGAAAAGTTCAAACAACTGGTTGCCGAATTATAACGATGCCGGATCCGGCGGATGATGAAATCACCTCCGACCGGATGATGCCCGCATGTCGAACTTGCGAGAGGCTGAGAACGCCTGGGCATTTTCTTAGTTTTTTGCCTCGGACCGCCCCGCCCAACCGTGCAACAGTGTCGGGAATAACAAGCCCAAATAAGCGTCACTTTGGCTCGCAATCAAGCATCCGCAAGCACCATCAGTCACTCTCAGCCCGCAGATGCTCCTCGATCTCCCATATCGGCATCTTGGTCAGATCCTTTTCGATCTCAGCGCGTATCCGGCTCTTGATATCGTCGCTCAAGGTCCGCCTCAAATCAGCCAGCGTCCGCGGCGGCGCAATCACGATGAGATCCTTGACCTGCCGTTCCCGGACCAGGCGATCGAGCGCATGCGCGACCCGCAGGGCGAACTCGTGCTTGGCGAGCTCATGCCAATCGGTTGGTTCCATGCTGCTGCGAATGCTTTCATCCGCACTCATCTTTTCCCGGCCCGGCCGGTCCGGACCGCGCTCCCGCGAGGGAGGATTCTCCTCCACAAAAATCTTCTCCGCCTTGAGGTTCAAGAAAGCCCGATCACCGTCGTTACGCAAGAACAGCGCCTTGCGGCCGTCACCAACGAAAACATATGCATTGTGCGCAATCGACAGCCTCGTCATGCGAACCACCACTCCGGCTTCCTGGAACAAGGCAAAATGTAGCTAGCACCTTCCGCCACAGGCTTGCGCTGGATCAATATTACCGCAGAATGCAAACCCGAAGTCGGACCAGCGGGAATTTTGATCCAGATCAAGCACACCTGTCATTCCGTGGGCAACGCTTTGTCTCGCTCTCATGGAGACCACCAATGCACGATGTCTTCAGGACCAACGCCGAGGCGCTGGCGAACGAGTTCGCGCGTCGGTTCAGCTCGCTCGCTGACAAAATTTCCCCGCCCAAAAGCCGGGCGGATGTTCTGGCCGGACAGATCAAGGCGGCGCTCGCTGAGTTCGGCGAACTGGTTGGCGACAAGCAGAGGCGCGCTGACAGCGTGATTGCACGACGCCCCGGCATTGCCCTGATATCGGCATTCGCCGTCGGCGTCGCCGTTGGCTATTGCTTGCGAGATCAGGTCAAATAGGCCTTTCGGTCGCCCCGATCTTCGCTGCTGCATGAAAAGCTTAACTCGGACGCAGCTTTCCGCCGGTCGCATCGCGCAGCGCCCGCATCACGTCCTCGCGGGAAATGATGCCCATGAGTCGCTGGTCAGCATCAATCACCGGAATGCTTCGAATGCGATGCTCGACCATGAGCTGAAGAACGCGGGTGATCCGCGTCTTCTCCTGAGCGTAGATGTATCGGTCCGTCATCACTTCCGAAACGGTCCGCTTCATCAGGTCCTCGTAACGCGGAACCATGGTATCGAGCGTGAAGGCGAAACACTTTAAAAAGTCGAGCTTTGTCACGAGGCCGATGACCTGAGAATCCTCGATCACGGGATATGCGTTGAAGTCGTCATAGGAAAACATGTCGTTGAGCTCGCGCATCGTTACATCGCGCGTGACCGTCTTGACCGCGCGCGTCATGTAACCATCAACGAATTTCTCGACGAACTCATACACCATGCTGCATCCTGCTGGCATCCCGACCTCGGGCTCCTCTTCAATATTTGCAGCACGACCGGCCCGGTCGTGATTTGATCAAAGTCAAGCCGGATGCGGCTTCAGACCGCCCCCCGCCGGCCCGCTCTAACGGCAGAGGAAAGCGCAACGTGTCGATGATGTGATCAGATGCCGCGTCACTCCGCCCATCACCCACTCCCGCAACCGTGAGTGACCATAAGCGCCTGCAACGATGATGCTTGCGCCGACATTGCTGGCGACCTTCTCAAGCGCTCCCGGGACGTCCTTCACTCTCTCGTTGGCGACCACCTCCGTCGCGGCAACGTCGTGGCACGAAAGCCAGTTGACGACATCCTTCACGCCCGCCAGCGATGCGCTGTAATCGTCGCTCTCCTCCAAAATCCCGGCGACCGTCACCCGCTCTGCCGCACAAAGCAGCGGCAAGGCCGCTGCAATTGCCCGCCGCGATTCCGGGCTGTCTTTCCAGGCAACCAGCACGCTCCGCAGCCCCAGCCAGCTCACGCCTTCCGGCACCAGCAGCAGCGGCCGGCCCGCCTGCATCACCAGATCGTTTGGATTGACCCGTTCGAATGGATCGATCAGCGCATTGCCGACGGGCTGGGCCATGACGATGAAATCCGCAGCCCGCGCCTGCCGCGCGAGGTACCGTGTCGGCAGCTCGACCGACGATCGCCATTCGACGCTCTTCGCGCCTTGGCCAACCAGCTTGAAAAACTCGGCTTCGAGCTTTCCAAGGCTGGTCTTGATGGCGTTATGGCTTTCCTCCAATAGCCGCTCCGCCTGCGCGCCGGTCGTGAAGTAAAGCGGAGGACTGAAATCTGCGGCAGCAATTCCAATGATCCTCGCCTCAAAGCGCTCGGCGAGATCCGATGCGACGGCGATGCAGCGCTCGTTGGGCTGATCGACCACCAGGTTAACCATAACCGTCCGATAGGTCATTCTGCTCTCCGACACGTCACCGAATGGAAAAACCGCGGGGGGCGACGCGGAAAGGATAAACGGAATGTGACGGCCTGAAAACCCGCCCGGATGATCTGGATCAAGCTCGGCGAAAACAAACCCGAAGCCACTTGCTTATTGATTGACCTGGGTCAAAGATCACATCGACGGAAAAGGATAGCTCTTCCCTTGCTCGAATAGCTGTAGCGGAGCCTCGGAATGCGCGCTCATCAGATCATGACGAAGAACGTGGTCACGGTCAGCCCCGATACTTCAATCGCCGAGGCAGCAAATGCGATGCTGGCCCGGCACATCAGCGGACTTCCCGTCGTCAATTCCGCAGGCGAGCTCATCGGCATCGTCTCCGAAGGTGACTTCATCCGCCGCGCCGAGATTGGCACCCAGCGCCGCCGCGGCCGATGGCTGCGCTTTCTGCTTGGGGCTGGCCCCGCCGCATCGACCTTCGTCCACGAGCAGGGACGCAAGGTCAGCGACATCATGACGCCAGATCCCTCGACCATTGCCGAAGATACCCCTCTGGAGCAAATTGTGGAGAAGATGGAGAAGGAGGGCGTCAAGCGCTTTCCTGTCGTCCACGGAAAGCAGCTCGTCGGAATCGTTACCCGTGCGAACTTGCTTCAGGCGGTTGCGGCGCTTGCTCGCGAAGTGCCCGATCCGACTGCGGACGACGATCACATTCGCAGCCGGATTATCAGCGCCCTGCAAAAAGACGACTGGTGCCCCTTCGGACTCACCGTCATCGTTCGTCAGGGCGACGTTCACCTCAGCGGCATCATCATCGACGAGCGCGCACGGCGGGCGGCGATCGTGGCGGCGGAAAATGTCGCCGGGGTCAAGAAAGTTCATGACCACCTTAGCTGGGTCGACCCGATTTCCGGGACATATCTTGGCTCCCCCGAGGACGAGACCAGGGCTGCCGCGCCCTGACCGCGTCCACCCACCGAGGACTGGACCATCGCGCCCGCAGACCCTGCCCCGTCGTTTTTAGCCTCTGGCAGCGCCGGCCGGCCGTCCCAAAACGGTCTCAATTCTGTCGTCCGCTTGCGCACGAAGGAATTAATTTCCCTCGCCGCGGACGTCCCGCCTTGCTACTTGCGTAAGACCCATTTCCGGCGTTAATTTTATAATTGTTGGCGGGCGACTGAGCGCGCCCGCTCGTCGCATCCGGTCATTACGAGAACGCACGTGACCAGCGTCGACCACCTTTCGCAGGGAAAATTGGTTCGCGACGACAGCCTCCCGCATGGCATCGATGCGTTCGGCATCGGCTTTTGGGACCTCGATCTCGCCACCCAGGAACTGTTCTGGTCGGGCGCGACGCGACGGCTGTTCGGGGTCTCCCAGGAAGCCACCGTCACTTATGATCTTTTCCTCTCACTTCTTGAGCCGCAAGACCGGGGACGAACGCAACTTGCGGTTCAACGTTCGATAGAGACCGGCTCCAACTTCGACATCCAGTACCGGATCCGCGAAACATCCGGCGCCAATCGCTGGGTGCGCGCACGAGGTGGCGTGAGTAGAGGCGAGCACGGGGAACCGCGCCGTCTGAGCGGCGTGGTGCTTGACATCGACGATCAGAAGCACCTCGAAGAGGCGATGATAGCCTGCGAAAACCACCTCCGCTCGATCCTGGACACGGTTCCGGACGCGATGATCGTCATCGACAGTCGCGGCATGATCCAGCGCTTCAGCCTCGCCGCTCAGCGTCTGTTTGGCTATGCCGAGAGCGAAGCCGTCGGCCAGAACGTCAGAATTCTGATGCCCGAACCGGATAGCAGCCGGCACGACGGCTACCTCGAACGATACAAACTGACGGGTGAGCCGCACATCATCGGGATCGGGCGGATCGTGACCGGCAAACGCCGCGACGGATCCACCTTTCCGATGCATCTATCAGTGGGCGAAGTGCGGTCCGAGGTTGACCGTTACTTTACCGGGTTTGTCAGGGATTTGACTGAACATCAGAAAACACAGGCCCAGCTCCATGAGCTGCAATCGGAGCTGGTGCACGTTTCCCGGCTCAGTGCCATGGGAGAGATGGCATCCGCGCTGGCCCACGAGCTCAACCAGCCCCTCACCGCCATCAGCAACTACATGAAGGGCTCGCGCCGCCTGTTGGCCACGAATTCCCCAGCCAATATTGCGAGGATCGAGACCGCCCTCGACCGCGCGGCCGAACAAGCCGTTCGCGCCGGGCAGATCATCCGCCGCCTCCGCGATTTCGTCTCACGCCGGGAAACCGAAAAGCGCGTCGAAAGCCTCGCCAAGTTGGTCGAAGAAGCCGGTGCCCTCGGCCTTTCGGGAGCACGCGAGCAGAACGTCATTCTGAAATTCAATCTCAACCCGGCGTACGATCACGTCATCGTCGATCGCGTGCAGATCCAGCAGGTGCTGGTCAACCTCTTTCGCAATTCGCTCGAGGCGATGGCAAAATCGCCGCACCGCGAGCTGATCGTTTCCAACGCGTCCGCACCCGACGACATGATCGAACTATCCGTGTCCGATACCGGCCACGGCTTCGATGAAGTGATCATCGCGGACGTCTTTCGCACGTTCTTCACAACCAAAGATTCCGGCATGGGGGTGGGCCTTCCGATCAGCCGCTCGATCGTTGAGGCACATGGCGGCCGGATGTGGGCGGAAGCAAACAGCTCCGGGGGAGCAACCTTCCGCTTCACGCTGCCGACTGCCCCTGATGAGGAAATCACGCATGCCAGATAGCAGGAATGTCTACGTCATCGATGATGACACAGCGCTGCGGGAATCGCTCGATTTCTCCCTCGGGTCGGCTGGCTTCCAGGTCACGCTGTTTGAAACGGCCACGCACTTCCTCGCCTCTCTGTCGAAGCTGGATTTCGGCTGCATCCTTTCCGATGTCCGAATGCCCGGCATCGACGGGATCAGCTTTCTCCGCCAGCTCAGGGCCAATCCGATAGCTTACCCCGTTATCATCATGACAGGGCATGGCGACATCCCCCTTGCTGTCGAGGCAATCAAGCTCGGCGCCATCGATTTCCTCGAAAAGCCATTTGAGGATGAACACCTCATCGGAATGATCGATGCAGCCCTGCACCTGCGCGATGAGCTGGATACCGGCGATGTTCGTTCCCAGGAGATCGTCAGCCGGGTCGCGAGCCTCAGCCATCGCGAGCGTCAAGTACTGGAGGGGCTGATCGCTGGCAATTCCAACAAGCTGATCGCGCGCGAGTACAACATCAGTCCACGAACGGTCGAGGTCTACCGCGCCAACGTCATGACCAAGATGCAGGCGAGCAGCCTGTCCGAGTTGATCCGCCTTGCCCTGCGCACAGGTCTTCTGAAAGATTGAGACAGGTCAAAGCGCGAGAATCTGGCTCCGGTAAGTTTTTTGGTCAATCCGTGGCCAGGATCCCTCGTTCATGACCCTTTCACTGCGCCGCAAACGAACAATATGCGTTCTGGACGATGATGGCGACGTCTTGCGGTCGCTACGCTTTCTTCTTGAGACCCACGGGTTCAAGGTGCGCACCTTTCGAACAGGCGCAACACTTCTGCGCTCGATCGAGCCAAACAACGTCGACTGCCTCGTGATTGACTACAAGATGCCTGACATGGACGGGCTGGATGTGATCGTTGGTATCCGCAACCTCAGGATCGAGGCCCCGATCGTCTTGATCACCGGCCACACGACGGCTCGGATTTCCGAGCGCGCGGCTGCCCTTGGCGTAAGCGATATTTTGTACAAGCCGCATTTCGAGGATAAGCTCGTGACCTGCATCTGGGACGCGATGTCCCGGTTTCCCTCCGGTAGCAATGGGGGGCCACCTCCGCAAAAGTACTTAAGTGAGCGTCCTTAAGATAAGAGACCAGATTTCCCTGCTTTGAGATAGCCTCTACGAATCGCCTGCCTCAGTTGAGGAGACGGCGAAAATGCTCATGCAAGCTATCGGCAACCAAGAGTTCACCCGACCGCTCAAACCGATCCCCGACACGACAGACAAATTCGGACTGCTGATGCATCGGACTTGTCTTGTTCCTACGGAATTCCGTTACTCCAAGGAGGAGGAAATCTATGGGGAGGACGAGGCTGCCACTTTCGTATATCAGGTTGTCCACGGCGCGGTTCGCACCTACAAGCTGCTTTCGGACGGGCGGCGTCAGATCGCGGCATTCTATCTGCCCGGCGACACGTTCGGGCTCGAGTCCGGCACCGACCATCGGCTGACCGCCGAGGCCATCGTGGACACGACTGTCCGCCTCATCAAGCGCAGCAGCCTTGAGAACGCCGCCGCGAGCGACGTTGAGGTCACCCGCACGCTTTGGAACATCACCGCTTCCGACCTCCAGCACGCCGAGGATCACATGCTTCTTCTCGGGCGCAAGACGGCCATGGAGCGCGTTGCGACGTTTCTGCTTGAGATGGATCGCCGCCTGACCGGCACCGCGATGATGGCGCTGCCGATGTGCCGGCGCGACATCGGGGACTATCTTGGGTTGACCCTGGAGACGGTCTCCCGCGCCCTTTCGGACCTTCATGACCGCGGGATCATCACGTTCTCGGGAGCGCGCCAGATCGTCCTGCGCAATCGTCAGCTCTTGAATGGCATGAATGTTTAACGGGCCGTCGCGGTCGCGGCGCGACGCATGACGGCCATGGTCAGAGCAGCGGTCCCCTTACTGTAATGGCGAGGCCGGCGGCCAGAGCGGCTGCGCTGGCGATTGTAACCAGTGCACCGACCATCTTGCCACCGACCCAGCCTGCTAGCGCAGCTTTCACGACCGTGTTCACCCCGACCGCGATCAGGATGCCGTGGGCGGCGATGGTTAAATCGTTGCTGCCTCCGTTGCCGGCGAGGCGCGCCATCGAAATCGTGATCGCATCGACATCCATGAGGCCGGACAGCGCCGCCACGGCGAGAACGCCAATGCCGCCGACAGTCTCGCGCACGATCTCGGCCGCCAGCATGATGCCGGTCAGCAGCGCGGCGAATTCGATCGCGGTGCCAAATGCCAGCGGATTGCTAACCTCAAGCTCAGGCGCCTCCTGCTCGACATTCCTGAACCACAGCACCGCCGAGCCTAAAGCAAGAACCGCAGCCGCCCCGAGCAACGAGGGCACGAGAAACCACAGCAAGGCCCCGTTAAGCGCGACCGCGATCGCGCAAGCGCGGCACATCATCACGACGCCGGAAATCAAAATGCCCGCGCTGAGCAAACGCGACGATGCGGGATGTTCCCGCGCGAGCCGGGCCAGCGACACGGTCGTCGCGGTCGATGATGCCAGTCCGCCGGCAACCGCGGCCATGAACACCCCGAGCCGATTGCCGAGCACCCGGATGGCAACATAGCCAGCGAAGGAGATCGCGGCGATCATGATTGCGAGCAGCCAGATCTGATAGGGATTGACTGCATTCCACGGGTCGATGGCGCGATTGGGCAACAGCGGCAGCAACAGGAAGGTCATCGCCAGCAAAATCAGAACGGCGCGAATTTCCTGCCAGGCCAGCGATTTGATCCAGCGATGAAGTGGTTCGCGCAGCGCCAAAAGGGCCGTCATGCAAACCGCGCTCGCAATTGCGAGCTGAAGATCCCCGACCACGGCGAACGTGCCGAGTAGAAATGTCAGCATGCCCGCGACGACCGATGTCACGCTCGCATAGCCCTCCTCTCTGGCTTCCAGCCAATGGAAGGCGGCGAAGGCCGCGGTGTAACCGATGAAGACCCAGCCGATGACCGCAGCGCCGACCTTCAAGCCGATCAAGCCAGTGACGCCTCCGAGAAGGCCGGACAACGCAAAGGTTCTGAAGCCAGCCGCCCGCTGATGGCTCACTTCGTCGCGGGTCTGCCAGCCGCGCTCGAGCCCCACCAAAAGCCCGATCGCCAACGCGACCATCAGACGGCTGACCGATTCACCATCCATAATTTTAGCTCTCGCAATACGCCCCGGGCATTGGGCCAGAATTTAGATGAGCCTGCCTCGAGCACCTATAGCGGTGATCGGCGCCATCGCAAAAGCCCTCCGGGACGTAGCCGGACAGAGGACGGCCGCCGCCCCGTCTGTCCCGATCGCCGAGAAGTGCGAGGGCAAACAGCGATCCGATGGCCGCCACGGGAAGAGCCGGATCAACTGGCAAAGCCATTTGCAAAACTGGAACGGCCGCGATCGATACACATCCCTGATCGCGGCCGCTGACTTATTCAACTTCGCTCGCGCTATTTCGGCGCGGCGAGGTGTAACCCGGTGTCCTGCCCCAGCAAAATGCGCTGTTCGTGAGCGAGCTGATCGGCAGCCGGGCTTTCTGCGCCGATGATTTTTGCCTCCGCCTGCGGTAGGCCGTTCGCCGTGATCGACTGCTGCTCGTAATTCGCCCAGATGCGCAGCACGTCCGGCCGGCTGTAGTGGCCCGCGGAATCGACAATATATTTGAGGAAAACGATCTCCGAGAGATCGATGTCGGCGTAGAGAATGGCTTCCTCGTCGCGATTGGGGCCGGCGAGAATCTTGCCATTGGGGGCGATGATCGCGCTCCAGCCGCCTCCGGTGCGGATCATGTCGAGCTGCCCGACAAGGCCCAGCTTCTCGATCACGCGTTCATCGACGCGGGACTGCACGTTGATGACGAAGGCCTGCGCGGACAGAGCATGATGCCGGGCGGCGGCCGACGTCACCTCATCAAAGAAGCCGGAGTTCGGATCGTGCGTGAGGGCGGAAATCCCCGGCCAGGCCGCGATGTGAATTTCCTCACGCTGGCTGGTCAGCGCATACCGCGCCAGATCCATGGTGTGCTCCCAGCAGATCAGACCGCCGATCCGCCCGAGAGAAGTCTGGTGCACGCGAAGGCCCGAGGCGTCGCCGCGGCCCCAGACGGTGCGCTCGACATGCGTCGGCTGGAGTTTGCGATGCCGCCCGATGATCGCGCCGGTGTCATCGAAATAGAGCAAGGTGTTGTAGAGCGTGCCGCCGTCGCGCTCGGAAATGCCGAGGACGACGTGAACGCCCGCCTGCCGCGCCGCCGCGCCGATGCGGTCGGTCTGCTCGCTGCCGACAGTGATGCTGTTGGTGAAGAACTCATAGAACAGCGGCGCGCCGCGCACCGGCGTATGCGTCCAGATCCAGAACGGATAGCCCGGAACGAAGGATTCCGGAAAGACCACCAGCTTGGCGCCGTTCGATGCCGCCTCCGCGATGATCCGGCAGACTTTCTCGATGCCCGCATCGCGGTCCAGAAACTCCGATGCGGCATGGACTGCAGCGGCCTTGAATTTTGGAAACGTATCCCCCATGGGCATCACCTTTTCGTTGGATCGCGGCAAAAAGCCGCCGGTTTGCGCTCATTAGGCCGCCCGGGCCACACATGTCTTTGAAGATGTCGCGCGGACTTGTTAGAAAACCGGCAGGCGGAAAGCGGGCTGGTTGCTCGCGGCTTTTCGCGCCAGGGAGGAAACATGATGGTTGGCAGCCATGCCGGCGCAGCACCGGCGACCAAAAACCACCTGCCGCTGTGCGCCTCCGAGACGCACGGGATCGCCCTGCAGCGCGGCAACCGGCTGATCGCACACAGCGAAGGCATGGGCTGGAAGAACGTCTACGCTTCCCTTGCAACTGAAAGCCCGTGGGACGGGCCGCTGGCCCCGATTTCCCATCACTGCCTCGTCTATTGCGTCCACCACACCGCCTCGGTGCGCCGGACCATCACCGACCACAGCGAGGACGGCAAAGCCCTGCTGCAGCCGCGTCAGCTCACCATCATTCCCGCGGGCGTGCTCTCGCACTGGCAGGTCAATGGCACCCCAGACATTCTGCTGCTCTATCTGCGCCGCTCGATGATGGAACGCATCGCCGGTGACGCCTTCGGTCCTGACGCAAGCCGGGCGCGCATCGTTCCGCGGCTGGCGTTTGTCGACCCGCTGCTGGAGCAGCTGGCGCTGGCAATCCTCGAGGAGCTTCAAGATTCCTCTCGGCACAACGGCTACTATGTCGACGGGCTGGCCGCGGCCATTGCAGCGCGCCTGATCTCCCATCACACCACCCTCCCGACGGCTGATGACGGCCTGCCGGCAGGCAAGAGCAGCACGAATGATACACGTCTGCTGCGGCTCTGCGCCTTCATCGAGTCGTCGCTTTCCGAAGACCTTTCGCTCGCCGTTCTTTCATCAGAGATCGGGATGAGCCCCGACCATCTGATCCGCACCTTCCGCAAGCAGTTTGGAGAGACGCCGCATTCCTATATCACCCGCCGCCGGATCGAGCAGGCAAAGCACCTTTTGGTGTCGACCAATATTCCGATTGCGGAGCTTGCGCTCGCCCTTGGCTTTTCGGACCAGAGCCACTTGACGCTAACGTTCCGCCGCATGGTCGGCGTCGGCCCCGCGCAGTACCGCCGTCAGCACAAGCACTAAGGATTGTTCTTTGGTCAGATGAACGCCGTCGAGAACCACGGCACCACGGCGATGACGATCAGCCCGACGATGAGCGCAACGAGATAGGGCCAGATCGCGCCGATCGCCTCATCCGGCGGCACATTGCCGATCTTGCACGCAAGGTAGAAGCCGACGCCGATCGGGGGTGCCATAAGGCCGATATTCATCGCGGTCACGATCACCATGGCGTAGTGAACGTCGTTGATGCCGATGCCCTTGGCGATCGGGAACATCAGCGGGGCCATCAGCACAATCGCCGGAAGCCCCTCCAGCACGCTCCCCAGGATCAGGAAAACGACGATCGAGACCCCCATGAAGCTCAGCCAGCCGCCCGGCAGGCTCGTCATGAAGTTGGCGATCCCCTGCGCGACCCCTGCCTGCGTGATCGCCCACGCCATCGCGAGCGCGGTGCCGAGGATCAAGAGGATTGCCCCGGTCAGCGCCACGGTCTCCACCAGCATGCCATAGAAGGTGCGCCAGCTGATGCCCCCATAAAGCACGATGCCGACGAAGAATGCGTAGATCACCGCGATGGTCGATACTTCCGTTGCCGTCGCAACGCCTCCCGACACCGCGCTGCGAATGATGAACGGTAGCACCAGCGCCGGAGTAGCGACCAGCAAGGTCCGCCCCACGAGCGCAAGCGGCGCGCGCGCTACGCCTTGCATGCTTTCGTGGCGGCTTTTCCAGCGTGCCAGAACCGCGAGTGCGATCAGCAGAACCATTGCAATGACGATGCCGCTGGTGAACAGCGCCGCGATCGACACGCCCGCAACCGAACCCAGCACGATGAGGACGATGCTGGGCGGCACCGTATCGGCCATCGCCGCGCCGGTCGCGAGCAATGCGATCATCTCGCGCGGGCTGTGTCCCCGCCGCTTCATCTCCGGAAACAGCGCCGGCGCAACCGTCGCCATGTCCGAGACCTTGGAGCCGGAGATGCCGGACACGACAAAGAGCGAGCCGAGCAGCACATAGGACATTCCGGCACGGACATGGCCGAGGAGCGACGCGAGAAAGTCGATGATCGCCTTGCCCATGCCGGTGGCATCGAGAATGCAGCCGAGCAGGACGAAGACCGGAACCGACAACAGGATGATGCCGGACATCCCCTCGTCCATGCGGCCGATCATCACAAAGATCGGCACCTGCGTCGCAAAGGCGAGGTAGCTCAGCGTGCCGATGCCGAAGCAGAATGCGATCGGAACGCCCGCGACCAAGCATACCGCCACAAAGACGATGAGGAAAAGAATGATTTTGGCATTCCCCATCCGCACGAGGCTGGGGGAGAAAAACCACAGCAGGCCGGCGATGGCGCCGATGACCAGCGCCGCGACCACAAGATCGCGCCATAGCGAGGTGCGCCATGCATAGGCCAGCACGATCGCAAGCATCGACACCATCCCGAACGGGATCGCGGCCGCGCGGAAGGTGTTTGGAATATTCATCGCCGGTGTGGTGATGAACCATTCCTCCATCGCATAGTCGATGGCCGGCGCCAGCAGTGCGATAAGAAACGTCGCAACGACGAGAAGACCAAAGGTCGTCACGAAACGCTGCCCCCGCTCCGGCAGCATGTTGAGAAACAGCGCTAATCGCAGATGCTCGTTCCGGTCGAGCGCCACAGCCGAGCCCAGCATGGCGAGCCAGAGGAAGCACAGCGAGGCGACTTCATCGATCCAGACGACCGACAGCGACAGGAAGTAACGGAAGATCACGCCCGCCAGCAGCAGACCGATGATGGCGACCAGGAGGCCGGAGGCAATCAGCTCGAACGGCTTGAGATAGCGCGACCCGGGCCTGAGACCAGCGCCGCCGACCGGCAGGGACTCGGGCGCGGCAGGAATGTGCGAAGCGCCAAGTCCTGCCACACTCCCCCCCGCCCCTCCCGGAGCGCCGTGACCACTCGTCATTCACGTCACACCAGCTTGCCGACCGACTTTTCGAGAATGGCCCAGGCCTCGTCACCATATTTGCCCTTCCACTCGGTGTAGAAGCCGGCCTTGCGCAGCTTGTCGCGGAACGGCGCGGGATCGGGCTGATTGAACACCATGCCCTTGGCGACCAGCTCCTGCTGCACGGTCGCATTCAGCTTGGCGACATCCTCCCGCTCCTTCACCGCGGCGGCATTGACATGCTTGGAGACGATGGTGCGCACGTCCTCCGGCAGCCGCTCCCAGGCGCGGCGGTTGCCAAGGAACCAGAATCCGTCCCACATATGGTTCGTGAGGGAGCAATATTTTTGCACCTCGAACAGTTTTGCCGTGGAGACCAGCACCAGCGGGTTCTCCTGCCCATCGACCACCTTGGTTTGCAGGGCGGTGTAGACCTCGTTGAAGTTGATCGAGGCCGGCGATGCCTCAAACGCCTTGTACATCGACGTCCAGAGCGGCGAGACCGGTACGCGGATCTTGAACCCGCGAAGATCGTCGGGGGCGGCAATCGCTTTGGTCGATGAAGTCGTTTGGCGGAAGCCGTTGTCCCAGATCTTGTCGAGGACGACGAGGTTCACCTTGGCGATCTGCTGGCGCACATAGGCGCCGAGGTCGCCGTCCATCGCTTTCCAGACCGAGGCGTAGTCCGGAAAGGCGAAGCCCACGCCGTTGATCGAGGCAGCCGGCACCAGCGTCGAAAGGATCAGGCCGGACAATGTGAAGAATTCGACGCCGCCCGAGCGAAGCTGGCTCAGCGTATCGGTGTCCGACCCGAGCTGGTTGCTGGGAAAGATCTGAAGGTCGAAGCGGCCGTTGGTTTCGGCCTTGATCGCCGCCGCCATCTCCTGAGCCCGAATGTTCATCGGGTGGGTCACAGGAAGGTTGTTGGCATATTTGTAGGTGAATTCGGCCTGCTGCGCACGGGCCACGAAGGGCGACCCAACGGTCCCTGCAGCGATAAGGGACGAGCCGGCCGCGAGCAGACGGCGACGAGAAATCACCATGCAATCCTCCCCTTGGGCGCGGGCGCCCTCACATTTCCTCACCACACGGGGTCCATCGGGTGGACCTTTTCGCATTGCGCGGATCAGCCTTAGCCGCGCGCATTTTCTGAAATTGGAAAACGCCGAGGCCCCGCTGTCAACACTATTTGTGCTGCGGGTGGATTACCGGGAAGATCACGGAAGCGGCGAGCCAAATACCGCGCGGCTCAAGGAGCGGGAGCGCGGCAGGGCCGCGCCCCCAAAAAATGTCCGTTCAACGAAGCCGGATGTCGAGCCAGCCGTATTCATTGACCGTCAGGCGGTCGCCGGCATTGATGACGACGGTCGTCGTCTCGGCGGTGACGATGGCCGGACCTTCGACCGTCTGGCCCGGAAGAAACCGCTCCATGGCGTAGACCGGCACGTCGATCCACTCGCCGAAAAAGGCCTGCCGCCTGGCAATCGGCACGGGCGCTTCACCCGCGGCCGCTGCATTGCCGGTTTCTTCCTTCTGCCGCGGCACCTCGCCGACTGCAGCAACGCGCGCGTTGACGAACACGACCTCCTGTCCACGCGAAGCGTAGGTATAGAGCTCCTCGTGGCGCCGGTGAAACTCCTCTTCGATCCGCTCGATCAAGTTCGGAGCGTCCCAATCGACCGCATCGAGCGGCACATCGATCTCAAAAATCTGCTCGCCGTAGCGCAATTCCGCCGAGCGTTCGATGCGGATCGGGCCATCGAACCAGGTGCGCAGACGAGCGGTCGCCTCCTTCTCCAGGCCGGCGAAGACGGCGCGCACAGTGGCTTCGCTGTGCCGCTCGTTTGCGCCAAGGTGGGTCTGGCTGATTTCATAGCGCAGATTGCTGGCGAGCATACCCCAGGCCGACAGAACCGATGCGGCGATCGGTACGATGATGCGCGAGATCTCAAGCTCGCGCGCCACTTCCGCGGCATGCAGACCGGCGGCGCCGCCAAAGCTCAGCAGCGTGAACCCGCGCGGATCGACGCCCCGGCGCAGCGTCATCAGGCGGATGCCATCCGCCATCTTGATATTGACGAGCCGGTAGATGCCCGCCGCGGCCTCGGTGCGGGACAGCCCCAGCTTCTCGCCCAGCCGGTCCATCGCCGCTTCCGCCGCGCCGCGATCGAGCGGCCGGCGCCCGCCAAGAAAACTGGCGGCGTCGAGATAGCCGAGGATCACGTTGGCGTCGGTCACCGCCGCGAATTCGCCGCCGTTGCCGTAGCACGCGGGCCCCGGCACCGATCCGGCGCTTTCCGGCCCGACATTGAAGCGGTGCCCGGCGTCGACCCCGGCGATCGAGCCGCCGCCCGCCGCGATGCTGGCAATATCGAGGCTGCGGAGCGCGATGCGCTGGCCCGCCAGCCCGCCTTCGGCGGAGAGCGTCGCCCGGCCGTCGGCGATCAGTGAAATGTCGGTGCTGGTGCCGCCCATGTCGAACGGCACGAGGTTGGGAATGCCGAGCATCTCCGCACAGCGCAGGCTGCCGGACACGCCGCCAGCCGGGCCGGACAGCACCGTTCCCGCAGCCAGCCGCGCGGCCTCCTCCACGGGCGCGATGCCGCCATGGGAAAGAACGATGAACAGCCCGCCGGCGAAGCCGGCATCCGCCAGCCGCTGCTGGAGATTGTTGAGATAAAACCGCACCGCCGGGCCGACATAAGCGTTCAGCACGGTGGTCGAGACGCGCTCATACTCCTTGATCTGCGGCAGCACATCGCTGGAGCGGGAGACGTAGACATCCGGCAGTTCGCGCTTCAGGCGCTCGACCGTTGCGATTTCGTGATCCGCGTTGCGATAGGCGTGGAGATAGCAGATCGCGACCGACGTCGCACCCGATTGCCGGATGGCTTCGATCGCCGCCGACAACGACGCCTCGTCGAGCGGCACCATCACCGAGCCGTCCGGGCGCAGGCGCTCCCTGACGCCGAAGCGGCGCTCGCGCGGCACCAGCGGCTCGGGCGGGACCGACCGCAGATCGTAGCGGTCGCCCTTCAGGCCCTCGCGCATTTCGAGGACGTCGCGATGTCCCTCCGTCGTGAGCAGAGCGACCTTCGCCCCTTTGCGCTCCAGCAGCGCATTGGTGGCGACGGTGGTGCCATGGACGATGCGGTGCGCCTTGGCCAGCATCGCGGCGCGGTCCAGCCCCAGCCGGCGCGCCAACTCCTCAAGCCCAGCCATCACGCCGATGGATTGATCTTGCGGCGTTGTCAGCGACTTGGCGAAAACGGTGGTGCCGTCTCCGTCACGTGCGACAAGGTCAGTAAAAGTCCCGCCGATATCGATGCCGATCGTCAACATACGCTTGTTCCCGTCCCACTCATTCACGCTTCGCTCACCAGGCCCTGCGCGACATCGCGCGCAATCGCCGCCGCCGAGCGTTTCTCCGCCGGTCCCCAACCGCCGCCGCCGCTCGAACGCACTTCGAGAACGTCGCCGGGACGAATTTCGATGCCGACTTCCTTGGTCTTGAGCACCCGTGGCTCCCGCCCCTGAGACAGAAGGCGATAGGCGTGCGGCGCGCCGTCTTCACCGCCGAGCATGCCGCATGCGCCGTGGCGCACGCCTTCGCCCGCCGTGTTTGCCAGTGCAGGCTTCTCCGTCTCGAACACCAGTTCGAGATCGACGCCGAGGCCGCCGCGAAACTGGCCCCTGCCCCCGGAGTTCGGCCGGAATTCATGGCGGCGGAAGTGCAAGGGGAAGCGCACCTCGGCAACCTCGAGGCTGCCGAACTTGATGCCGCCGACGGTGTGCCATTCGCCGATCGACGACCAGCCGTCCCCCGCCGACGACGCGCCGCCGCCAGGCCGTGCCTGGAACATGTGCCAGATGAACTGCCGCCCGTTGCGCGGATCCTCCCCCTGGATCGCGACCCGGAAACGCCGGCTCCAGCCCGCCATCGCGCGGTCCGGGCACGAGGCGGACAGCGCCTTCACCACGGCCTCGACGATCTCGTTCGACGGATGGCTGGTGCATAGCGTCACCGGCCGGCTCTCGTCGGCCCATACGATCGTGCCTTGCCTGGCAACGATACGCAGCGGCCGCAGCGCGCCGGAGTTTTTCGGAATGTCCGGGTCGATCAGATAGAGGAACGCCATCACCCCGGCGGCCTGCATGTTGGCGTGGGACGAGTTGACGAAGCTGATAGCCTGCGGATCGGAATCGGACAGGTCGATCTCGATGTCGCTGCCCTTCTTCGTCACCTTGGCGGCGATGCGAATGTTCTCGCGGCCGCGGCCGTCATCATCCAAAAATGCTTCGCCGTAAAAGACGCCGTCCTTCCAGGTCTCGACCACGGCGCGGGTCTGCCGCTCGGCGGCGTCGAGAATGGCCTCGATCGCCGCTTCCGCGGTCGGGCCGCCGAATTCGTCGAACAGCCGCTCCAGCCGCCGCTCGCCGAGATGGGCCGCGCCAACCATCGCCGCAAGATCGCCGCGGAAATCGCGCGGATTGCGGACATTGAGCGCCAACATGTCGAGCAGGTCCTCGCGCATCCGGCCAGCCTCGGCCAAGCGGATCGGCGGAATGCGCAGGCCTTCCTGCCAGATCTCGGTCGCGCCGGGGTTGTAGCCACCATGCGTGGCGCCGCCGATATCGCTCTGGTGCGCGCGAATGACGGTCCAGAACAGTCGCCGTTCGCCATCGAAGATCGGCACGAACACCGTCAGGTCCGGCAGATGGCTGCCGCCGTGATAAGGATCGTTCAGCAAAAACACATCGCCGCGAACGACATCCTTGAAGCGTTCCTCGACGGCGAGCGTCGCCCAGGGCAGCGCCCCGACATGGACCGGAATGTGGTCGGCCTGGGCAATCAGCCGCCCTGCCGTGTCACAAATCGCCAGCGAAAAATCCCGGCTCGAATTCAGGATCTGCGAATAGGAGGTGCGGAGCATCGCTTCTCCCATTTCAGCGACGATCGAGCTCAACCGATGCTGAACGACCGACTGCGTAATCGGATCGATTTTGATGGTCATCAAACAACCTTTTCGACGTAACGGGCTTGTCTCGGTTATTTCGCGGCAGTGCGGCGATCAGGCACGATCGGCCGCACTGGCGCGGCTCCTGCGCATTCAGGCTGCGGCAACGTCCGCGAGCGCACCCGAGGCGGCATCGACGATCAACTCGACGTCGTCATCGGTCATCGGCGTGGAGAGCGCCATCAGGCCATAACCAGCAGCCAAAATCCCGCGATTGAGAAAACCGCGATTGAACATCGCCTGCCGCGCACTCTCCTCTGCAGTCAGATAGGCAGTGCGATAGTCCCGCACCTCGCGCGCGGTGAAATGAATTTTCATGAGCGAACCCAGCCCGACCGCGCCGCCCGGCACGCCGTGCTTGCGGAACGCCTCGTTGATGCCGTCGCGCACGCGATCGCCGATCACGTCGAGCCGATCGAACGCGGCCTCATCGAGCAATTCCATCGAGGCATGGCCCGCCCGCATCGTCACCGGGTTGGCCGAGAAGGTTCCGCCGTGAGGCAAGGCCGGCTTGCCGTTGCTCGGATCGAACACCGACATGAACTCGGCCTTGCCGGCAATCGCGCCGACCGGGAAGCCCCCGCCGATGATCTTGCCGAGCGTCGTCAGATCCGGATCGATGTCCCACAGCCCCTGCGCGCCGTGATAGCCGAGGCGGAAGCTGATGACCTCGTCGAAGATCAGCAGCGCGCCGACCTCCCGGGTCACGTCCCGCAACGCTTCGAGATACGCCTTGTCGGCCGGCACAAGCCCGGCCCGGTTCGGCATCGGATCGACCAGCACGCACCCCAGCTCCGGTCCATGCTCGCGGATCAGGCTGACGGCGGCGTCGATATCGTTGAACGGAATGGTCACGACATCGGCCAGCACGTTTTCCGGCGTGCCCTTGGCATAGGGAACGGAAACCGGCGCGTTGCGCCCCCAGGCTTCCGGCGTCGGATCGAGGCTCACCTCGGCATAGTCGTATGAGCCGTGATAGGCCCCTTCGCACTTGGCGATTTTCGGGCGGCCGGTGTAGGCGCGTGCCGCCTTCAGCGCCATCATCACCGCTTCCGTTCCGGAATTGGCGAAGCGGACGTGCTCGACGGACTTCAGGCGTGCGGCGAGCAGTTCGGCGAGATCGATTTCGGACTCGGTCGGCAGGCCGAAAGCCGAGCCGAGCGCGATCTGCCGGCACGCCGCATCGACCAGCACCGGATGGGCATGGCCGTGAATGAGTGACGTAAAATTGTTGATGCAGTCGATCCGCGCCGCACCATCGACATCCCACACCCGGCACCCCTCGCCGCGCGCGGCATAGATCGGATACGGCTTCATGTAGACCGTCGTGCGCGTGTTGCCCCCCGGCAGACTCGCCAGCGCGCGGTGGTGGAGCGCCTGCGATTGCGACTTCGTATCCGGATACATTTTCGTTTCCTCCCTGAACCGTTCGTTATCTGCCGAGATAGGCTTCGCGCACCCGCGCGTTCTGCTTGAGTTCGTCCGCAGGACCTTCGAGGACGATGCGGCCGGTTTCCAGAACGTAGGCGCGATCCGCCACGGCCAATGCCAAAATCGTATTCTGTTCGACGACGAGAATGGTGAGCCCCGCCTCGGCAATCAGCCGGACGCGCTCATAGACTTCCTCCGCCAGACGCGGCGCGAGCCCAAGCGAAGGCTCGTCGAGCAGCAGCAGACGCGGCCGCGCCATCAGCGCCCGGCCGATTGCCAGCATCTGCTGCTCGCCGCCGGACAGCGACCAGCCAAGCTGACGCCGCCGCTCCTTGAGGCGCGGAAAAAGGTCGAACACGCGCTCGAGATCACTCGTAATCGGCTGCCCGACGCGCCGCCACGACACCGTCGCCAGCGTCAGGTTTTCCTCGACGGTGAGGCCCGGAAAAATCCTTCGTCCTTCCGGCGACTGCGCGATGCCAAGCTTGACCCGCGCCTCGCTCGACTGCTTCGCCAGCGATGCGCCATCGAACCGGATGTCGCCGGCCCTGATCTGGTTCAAGCCAGAGATGGTATGAAGCAGCGTCGTCTTGCCCGCGCCGTTGGCGCCGATCAGTGCTACCGTTTCGCCTGCCTTGACCGAGAGCGAAATGCCGTGCAGCGCGACGATGTCGCCGTGAGCGACAACCAGGTTCTCACACGCCAACATGAGTGTATCCTTCACCGAGATAGGCCGCGAGAACCGCGGGATCGGACTGGATTTCCGCGGGCGTGCCCTCCGCAATCCCCTCGCCAAAATTGAGCACCAGGATGCGCTCGGCGAGCCGCATGACCATGCCCATGTTGTGCTCGATCAGAACGATCGCGAGCTGCTGCGCGGCGCGCAGCGCGGTCAGTCGATCAACGAGCTGATCGACCTCGCCGGAGTTCAGTCCCGCTGCAGGCTCATCGAGCAGCAGCACCCGCGGCTCGCAGGCGAGCGCCCGGCAGAGCTCGACCATGCGGCGCTGACCGTAGGACAGCGAGCCGATCGCCATCTCCGCTTCGGCTGCAAGACCCATGCTTTCCAAAATCGCCATCGAGCGCTCGCGCAATTGCGCCTCGCTGAGATCGCGGCGGATCGCAGCGCCGGTCATGACATTCTCGAGCACGCTGAGGCGCGTAAAAATCCGCCCGTGCTGAAAGGTGCGGCCAAGGCCAGCGCGGATACGCGCATGGGTGGCAGCGCGGGTGATCGATTTGCCCTCGATCTGCACCTCGCCGCTATCGGGGAAGACGAGCCCCGTCAGCACGTTGAGCAGCGTCGACTTGCCTGCGCCGTTCGGGCCGATCACGGCGACGAACTGCCCTGCCTCCACCTTGAGATTGATGTCGGACAGCGCGAGCAATCCGCCATACCGCTTGGTGATGCCGCGCGCTTGAAGGATGGTCATGAGCTCACCTCCGTCGAACGCACGCCAAGAATTGCGGCGGGCCGTTTCGGCCGACGCCAAGGCAGGAACCGGCCGAGGCCAACAATTCCGGTCGGCAAAAAGATCAGGATGCCCAGCATCAGCAGGCCGAAGAAGGCCAGATAGGCGGTGCCAAGGAAGCGCAGCCATTCCGGCAGGAAGGTCAGTACTATCGCGCCGAGGATTGCGCCAACAATGCTGCCCTCGCCGCCGACAATGAGCATCGCCAGATAGGTGATGGAATGGGCGTAGTTGAAATCTTCCGGGGCGACGAAGCGGACATGGAATGCGAAAAGGCACCCCGCCACGGCGGCACAGCCCGCGGCGAGCGCGAAGGCCGCAATCTTTACGACCGTCGTGTTGATGCCGGTCATTTCGGAAGCAATCTCGTCATCGCGGACCGCCATCATCGCGCGGCCATAGCGCGAGCGATGGATGAGCGAGGCGCCGGCTGCGAGCACGCCAAGCACGCCGAGGCCAAACCACAGGAAGGATCGTTCATCCGCGAGCGGGTAGCCGAGGAACGAGAGCTCGGGAATGCGGGCGATGCCGTTGGTGCCGCCGGTCAGCTCGATCCAGTTGGTCGCAACGATATAGAACGCGACATTGAGGCCGAGCGTCGCCAGCGCTAGATAGTGGCCCCGCAGCCGCAGCAGCGGAAAGCCGATCAGCGCCGAGAATACGACCGTGATGCCGATTGCAACCGGCACCGCGAGCCACGGCAGCCAGCCGAACTTGGTCGTCAGAATGGCGACGCCGTAAGCGCCCATGCCGACAAAAGCCGCATGGCTCAGTGAGATCAGCCCCGCATAGCCGAAGGCGAAGTTGAGGCCGATGACCGCAACCGCGGCGATCACCGAAAGATTGAGCAGCCGCAGATTGTAGTCGCTCAAAAATGCAGACAACACGAGGCCAATGGCAAAAATGCCGAATGCAAGGGCAAGAGGGATCCGCATCGACATCCGATCACCCCCGGTCCTGAATGCGTTCGCCAAAGACACCCTGCGGGCGCACCAGCAGGAACAGGATCATGATGCCGAAGGCGATGAGATCCTTGTAGGCGGAAGAGATATAGGACGCGCCCAAAACCTCGGTGAGGCCGACGAACAGGCCACCCGCAATGGCGCCGGGCAAGCTGCCGAAGCCGCCGATGATGGTCGCGGCGAAGGCCTTGAGCGCAATCGGATCGCCCATGCTGACATCGGCGAACCACATCGGCCCGAGCATGAGGCCGGCAACGCCGGCAAGAACGGCGGCGAGAATCCACGACAGCGCCAGCAGCCGGTTGACATTCAGCCCCATCAGCCGCGCGGCCTGCACATCCTGCGCGACCGCGCGCATGCCGATGCCGACAGACGTGCGATAGAACAGCAGCCACAACAGGGCGATCATGACGCCGGTGACGACGACCACCGCGAGCGCATGCGCCGCGATGACCGCACCGCCGATATCCACCATGATGCCCTCAAGCGGCGACGGCAGGCGGAACGGCCAGGAGCCGAAAGTGAGCTGGGCCGCATTCTGCATGGTGATTCCTATCGCGACCGTGCCGATGATAATGGTCAGCACTGCGCTTTTGCGCAGCGGCAGATAGATCAGCAGGAAAAACAGCGCACCGAACACCGCCATCGCTGCGAGCGAAACGGCGTATCCGACAGGCCACGGCATTCCAAAATTCATCAGCGCCGCCACGCCAGCGAACGTGCCGAACATCACAAACTGACCGGCGGCAAAATTCACCACCCCGGTCGCCGAATAGACAATGATGAAGCCGATCGCCGCGAGCGCATAGACGCTGCCAATCGCCAAGCCATTGATGAATAGTTGAATGAAGTCTGCCATGACGCCCCGTAAGTTTCTTGCTCGGCAGGAAGCCTGCCCCGGCCAGCGACCGGGGCAGGTTCGCGGTCAGTTGACCTTGATCGACTGAACAAGCTCGAGGGTTTTGGTGCCCGGCTTCGCCTTCACGACGGCGAGGTCAAAGACACCGTTGCCCTTGGCGTCGTAGCTGTAGTCGTGGCCGATGCCTTGCCAGTTCTTGACGTTGGCAAGCCAGTCACGCAGCGCCTTCGCATCGGTCCCGACCTTGCGCATGCCGTCGGCCATCAGCATCGCGCCATCGTAGTAAGACAGGCCATACGGATCGGGATCGGTGCCGAACTTGGTCTTGTAGCGTTCGACATAGCCCTTCATCCGCTCGCCGACACTGGCGTCCATGTGCGCGTCGACGACACCCATCACGTTGTCGAGATCACCCGGCGCAAGAAGCTGAAGCGCCGCCGGCACCAGCGCAGCCGCGGACGTCACCAGCGGCATTTTCAACCCAAGCATCTTTGCCTGACGAAGCAGCAGCGCGCCGTCCTGCGGGTAGACCAGCATCAAAATGGTGTCCGCGCCCTTGGAGCGAAGCGCCAGCAGCTGTGCCGAAAAGTCCTTGTCGTTCTGGCCATAGGCTTCCATGCCGACGACCGGCACGCCGGCAGCCTCAAGCTGCTTGGCGGCGACGTTGGCGCCGCCCTGACCAAAATCGTTCTGAATGTAGAGAATGCCCGGCTTCTTCGTCTTCAAAATATCGATCGCGCAACGAACCATGCCGACTGCTGCAACGCTGTCCGCCGGGCGAATGCGGAACATCCACTCGTTGCCGCTTTCCGCGACGACATCCGCGCCGCCGGCGTACATCGTCGGCACGCCGACTTTCTTCACTTCCGGCGCTGCCGCAAGATTCTGCGTCGAATAGCTGGAAAGGAAGAAGAACGAGGGCTTTGCATCCTGCGCGAGCTTGATGAAGGCATTGACGGCCGTGCTGTTCGACGCCTGCGTGTCCTCGAACACGATCTTGATGTTGCGGCCGTTGATGCCGCCCGCCTTGTTGATGTCCTCTTCGGCCATCGTCAGCGAGTTGTGATATTGCTTGCCGGTGAGAGAGAGCGGCCCGGTGATTGGCACGGTGGCGCCGATAACGATCGGTGCGTTTTGCTGGGCAAAAGCCGGCGATGCCAGCGGAAGCGCAGCCGCCCCCATCATCGCCATCAAAAATTGCTTACGCGTCAGGTTCACTTTCGCTCCTCCTCATGTCACGGACCGCCGCCCGCATTGCATTTTTACCGGCGAGTTTGCCGCCGAGAAATTTTAGTTGACCAGTTCCGAATTTCGGAACATCATTCCGAAATATGCTCAACGGTAGGCGGAGATGAAAGGCCGAGTCAACCTCTCTTTTCGCGACACGTTTTTGGCCACAGGAAAAGCACGCATGACGAAGCAACAGCCGCACCCCAAAAGCGAGGCGGAAGGCCCACTTGATCGCTACATGGCCGTGCTGGAGCTGATCGCGGCCTTCCAGGGCGCGATCACACTGGCCGATGTGTCATCGATTCTCGGCTTGCCGAAGACGACCGCGCATCGCCTGCTCAAGGGACTGGTGAAGGTCGATCTCGCCAAAGACGGTGCCGGAGGACACACTTATCAGCTCGGCGAGCGCCTGATCCGCCTGCTTCATGCCAGCGTCGACGATGGATGGATCACGACGCTCGCGCGGCCGCATCTCGTGCGCCTCAGCAATCTGACCTCCGAGACGATCTATCTCACGCGCCTGATCGGCTCGCGCGTCGTCGTGGTCGTGTCGCAAACGCCCGACGCGCGTTGGCGCGGCTATGTCCAGCCGGGCACCGAGATGCCGCCGAACGCCGCCGCAACCGCGAAAGCAATTCTTGCCTATCAGAGCAAGGCGACCATCGCCGAGGCGCTCGCCACCGAATTGCCGAAGCTGACGAGCAACACGCGCACCGATCGCAAATGGGTGCAGAAAGAACTCGCCGAGGTCCGCCGGCGCGGCTATGCCACCTGCATCGGCGAGATCGACGAAGGACTGGCCGCGCTCGCAGCGCCAATCGTGCAACCGAGCGGCGCGGTGTTCCATTCGCTCGGCCTCACCGGCCCGCTTCAGCGGATCATGAACGACCAGATGCCCGAGCGCCTCGCCGCCTTGCAGGCCGCGGCCGCGGAGCTCGCCCCGGTGCTCTCGCTGGGCGAAAAGCTGAAGTCGAAGCCGCAGGACGCCAACGCAAGCTGACTTCGCTGCGAAACACGGCCCCTGCGCAGCCTCAGGGGCGGCCCTTGACGATGGCCATTTCCTGGCTTCCTTCAGCGATCGTCTGATGCAACACCTCGGTGACGGCCTGCACCGCGCGTTCCGCGGCAATGCCGAGGGGAATGCCGTAAGCGAGGTGGCTTGCAAGGTGCGCCGTGAACAGGTCGCCGGTGCCGGAAGGCCGTGTGGGCAGCTTGGCGGAGACGATACGCAGGATAGCGTTCTCATTCGCCACGACCGTCTCAAGTTCGCTCTCGGGCATGCCGGCGAACTGACACCCCGTCGCGATGATGCACGCCGGGCCGATCCGCCCGACCTCGTCGCGATAAGCCTTGATCGCGTCGATACTGTCCATCGCCCTGCCCGCCACCAGACCAAGCTCGAACTGGTTCGGCGTGATCACGTCCGCCGCCGGAACCAGACGCTCGACGAAGGCTTCGCGGATGCCGCCGGCGACATAGACGCCGACATCGACATCCCCGATCACCGGATCGCAGACATAGGTCAGCGCCGGGTTGCACCTGCGGGCGCGCGCCACGAAGTCGGCGACCACGCCCGCAATTTCGGCCGAGCCAAGATAACCCGTCAGCAGCACCGCGGCTTGCTCGATCAGCCCCCGCTCCTCGACGCCGAGCAAAAGATCCTGCACCAGCCCTGCATCCAGAATCCGTCCGCGCATGGTCGGATAGTGCGGATGGTTGGAGAGCAGCGTCGTCGGCACCGCAACGACGCGGCAGCCGTTGGCCTGCATCGGAAACACTGCTGCGCTGTTGCCCACATGGCCGAAGGCAACCTGGCTCTGCACGGCAATGACGAGTGGCGGCGGAACGATCCTTGTCACGTTTGCTTACGCCTCTTGCGGGAAGGCCGGACGGTTTCTGACGGAAGATGCAGCTCGAGGAATGTCACGGGGTTTGCGCAGAAGCAGCTTTCCCCGCCTCGCCCGAAAGCCGCCTCGTCCAATCCTCCACCTTGCGCGACTCCAGCCGGCGCTCGGCAAGCCGCCGCCAGCTCTCCGCAAGCTGCGGCAGCGCGGCCATCGCCGCCAGCTCCGCCCGGTCCAGCGCCGACACGTAAAGCACTTGCCAGAGGCGCGTGAGCGTCCATTCGGGCGCGGCGCGATGGATGAGCGTCAGGGTGTCGCCGGGCGCAACCAGACCCTCCTCGATCACGCGGTAGTACCAGCCGGTGCGCCCGCTGGTCTGCACGCGCCGGGACATCTCGTCGACGCCGAAACGGACATTGAGTTTCCAGCACGGCTGGCGGCCCTGCGAGACTTCCAGCGTCGCACTCCCAAGCCGAAAGACATCGCCGACCGCGACCTGATCTTCCGTTAGGCCCTCGGTGGAGAGATTTTCGCCGAATGCGCCCGGCCCGGCGAGCAAGGGTCGCTCGCCGATCTCACGCCGCCAAGCGTCATAATGTTCGAACGGATAGTGATGGGCCGCCTTTTCCGGGCCGCCGTGATGCTTGCGGTCGCCCTGGGCGTCGCCCTCAAAACCTTCGCGCGCGAGCCGCAGCGGACAATCGACCGGGCGCTTGTCGATACCGCTCGAGACGCCGCGCGCGCCGAGCGGACTGATCCGGCCAATCAGCAGACTGTCGAGGCGAACCGTCATGGCAAATTCCGATTTGCAGACCAACGCGCAAGTGCATCGTCTTTAGCCAAAAGCAGCCAGCCCTGCACCATGTTTGTTGGCATGGTCGGTCCTTCGTCAGCGACGCGCATAGGCGCCGGCTAACACAGCCGGGTTCCAGCCCGCCGTGTTCTTCCGAAGGTCATGATCACTTGAGACCGGCAAATCCCGTGTCTAGGATCAGCCAAGCGACGTGTTAAGGACATCAGCATGGCCGAAGCCGCGACGCAGGCCCGGCGCAGAAACCGCATCCTGACGGCATTTGCTGCGGCGATGCCACCTCTCCTTTATGGCGTGAGATTGGCAACAGCGGTGTCGCTCGCGCTGTTCGTCGCGTTCTATCTCCAGCTTGAGACGCCCTACTGGGCAGGCACCACGGCCGCGATCGTATGCCAGCCAGTTGTCGGCTCCACACTTCTCAAGGGTCTGTTCCGACTCATCGGATCGGCCATCGGCGCCGTCGCGGCGGTACTGCTGACGATGGCCTTTCCGCAGGAGCGGGTCGGCTTTCTGTTCTGCATGCTGGTGTGGGCCGGCGCGTGCTCCTTCGTCGCCACGCTGCTGCGCAACTTCGCCGCCTATGCCGCCATGCTCGCCGGCTATACCCTGATCATCATTGCGGGCACGTCGATCGCAGCGCCCGGCCATGTATTCGACATCGCCATCAACCGTGCGTCGGAAATCTGTATCGGCATCGTCGCCGGCACGCTGGTCATCGGCCTCACCGACCTTGGCAATGCGCCGCAGCGGCTGTCTGGCCTGCTCGCGCCGTTGATCACCGAGATTGCCGCTCATCTTTCCCGCGTGCTCACGTCAAAATTTTCGAGCCAGCAGGAAAGTTCGGCGATCCGCCGCGCCCTCATCGCAAGGGCGGCCGCGCTCGATCCGCTGATCGATCAGGCGGCCGGTGAATCCCCCGAGCTTTTGCAGCGGCGCGCACTCCTTCGCGCAGCAACCAACGGCCTGTTCGATGCGCTTTCCGGGGCGCGGATCGTGGAAACGCATCTGCAAAATCTGCCTGCCCGCGAGGCCGCCGAAACCGCCCATACGATCCTTGAAAAGCTGCCGCCCGACTGGCGCGCTGCCGCCGCCGGGCCAGCCGACGCCATCGTCTCCGCGCTGGATCGCGAGAGCAATCTGCGCGTCGTGCGTGGCCTCCTCGCCCTGCGCACCACGGACCTCTCCCTGCGTCTCACCGCGGATGGCGCGGCTGATGTCGCATCAAGCCTTGCTGTCGCGGCCAATGGGCTGGCGCTGCTCCGCGACCCGGCGCGCGCACAGCACGTCCCGCCCAACTTCACCTTCGTCGTCGCCGACTACCTGCCTGCGCTGATCAATGCCTTGCGCGTGTTCTTCGGCGTCGGCGCGGTCGTCCTGTTCTGGCTCGTCAGCGCATGGCCCAGCGGCCCGCAGGCCATCATCTTCGCCACGATCACGATCATGGTGTTCTCGCCGCTCCAGGGCAGATCGGTGCGCGGGGCCATCGGCCAAAGCGTGGGGACCGGCATTTCCGCCATCCTCGCCGGGATCTTCAAGTTTGGCCTGCTCGTCAACCGCGACTCATTCCTTGCCTTCGCGCTGGTGATCTCCATCGGGCTCATTCCGCTGGGCGCATTGTCCAGCCTGCCGCTCGCGGCGCCGTTCTTCGTTCCCGCCACGCTCAATTTCGTGCCGATGCTGGCGCCCACCAATCACATGACTTTCGATACCATCACCTTTTTGAACACTGCGTTCGGGCTGCTGGTCGGCTGCGCGGCAGGCGGCACGGCGCTCGTGCTCATTCCCCATCTGCCGGCGAAGATCGCCTCCCAGCGCCTCGTCGATCTGTCATTGCACGACCTGCGCCGGCTGGCCGCGGACACGCGCGACTGGACCCTGCGCGAGTGGCAGAGCCGGATGTATGCCCGGTTGATCGCGATGCCGGAAACGGCCGAACCGATCCTGCGTTCCTATCTCGTCGCCGCGCTTTCGGTCGGCATTCAGGTCATTCGTCTCAAGCGCCTGTCCAAGCACGGCCGGATCGGCGCGGAGCTGACGCAGGTGCACATGAGCCTCGCCGCCGGCGATCTCGCAAAATTGCGGCAGGCGCTCAGCACGCTGAACAACGACATCGCCGTGATCCCTGATAAAGTACCGGGCGCACACGGACGGCTCCGGGCGAGAGCCGCCCTGCTTGCGATCGAGGAGACCGTCAACCGCCAGAGCGAATTCTTTGAAGGCCGGCCAGATGAGCTTCGTTGAGATCAATGTCTTTGGCATTCTGATTTCGCCATTCGTGCCACTGATGGCGCTGGCTTTCGCGATCACGATGTTGCTGCGCTGGATCGCTGTAAAAAATGGCTGGGCGCGCTCGATCTGGCATCCGGCGCTATTCGAGGTCTCGGTCTTCGTCATCATTTTGACGATGACGGTTCTGCTGTTCGGCTCACTCAGGATCTACACTTAGGGAGGCACATGTCACAGACGTCACCCGATCTGAAGCCAGCACCGGCCGCCCCATCGCCGCCGCCACCTCGCGCCGGTTCCTCGCTGCCGAACGATCAGCGCTCCCTTGCGCGGCGGCTCCGCCTGTTGCCGGTGCTGGCAACGGTGGTGGTCGCGCTGCTCGCGCTCGGCGCCATCTGGATTCTGTGGCAGGACTATATGGGCAAGCCGTGGACGCGCGATGGAACCGTGCGCGCCGACATCGTGACGCTGGCGCCGGAAGTCTCCGGCCGCATTGCCGAAATCGCGGTCAGGGACAACCAGTTCGTCCGCAAGGGCGAGCTGCTGATGAAAATCGATCAGCGCGATTTTCAGGTCGCCGTGGACATCAGCAAGGCCGCGGTCGACCAAGCGCAGGCCGAATACGAAAACCGCAAGGCGCAGCGAGAGCGCCGCCTCGCGCTGAGCGAGCTCGCTGCCTCGGCGGAAGAGCGCCAGACCTACGCTTCCGCCGCCGAGGTCGCCGCCGCGAAGGTCGAGCAAGAGAAGGCCAATCTCGAGCGCGCCAACATCAACCTCGCACGCACCGAGATCCGCTCCCCGGTGAACGGCTGGGTGACCAATCTCCTTGTCCGCCAGGGCGACTATGCGATCACGGGGCAGTCGGCGCTGGCGCTGATCGACAAGGATTCCTTCTGGGTCGATGGCTATTTCGAGGAGACCGCGCTGCCGCATATTCAGGACGGCGCACCGGCAAAAATCTGGCTGCTCGGATACGGCCGGCTGCTGCAAGGCCACGTCGACAGCGTCGCGCGCGGCATCGTCGTGCACAATGCGACCCCCGGCAAGAGCGGCCTTGCGACGGTCGATCCGATTTTCACCTGGGTACGGCTCGCGCAGCGCATCCCGGTGCGCATCCATCTCGACGAGATACCGCCCGATATCCGGCTCGTCATCGGCATGACCGCGACAATTGAGGTCGAACCCGGCGAGGCCCCGCCCAGCAACAGGAGCATCAGCGACCGCAGCATCAAGCCGGCGGCATCGGGCACAAAATAGCCGGCGGCGCTCAGCCCGCGCCGTTTACTTCCGCCTCCGCTCCGGCGCCGAACCGCGCCACCAGAAAATCGATGAACAGCCGCACCTTCAGCGACAGGTGCCTGGTCGGCGGATAGATCGCATAGAGCGTCAGCGGCGGCGCCTTGTAGGCCTTGAGCACGCTGCGCAGCTTCCCCGCACGCAACGCCACGCCGGCAATGAAGGTCGGCAGCAGTGCGATGCCGCGATCCTTGATTGCCGCGTCGCGGAGCACCTCGGCATTGTTGGCGCAGAGCAGCCACGACGGCGTGATCCAGTGGTCGCCATCGGCGCCGATCAGTTTCCACTGATTGCCGGTGACAAGAAAGCCGTAGGCGAGCGTCGTGTGATCGCGCAGCTCGCTCGGATGCATTGGCTCGCCGTGCGCCTGAAGATAAGCGGGCGATGCGCAGATCACCCGCTCGATCGGCATGATCTTGCGCGCGATCAGGCTCGACGACTCCAGATCCGCGATCCGCAACGTCACATCGAACCCGCCCTGCACCGGGTCGACCTGCTCGTCGCTGAGGACGAGCTGAATTTGCAGATCCGGGTGCTGCTGCATGAAATCCGCGATCGCCGGGCCGAGTTGCAGCGTGCCGAACGACATCGGCGCATTCACCCGCAGCAGGCCGCGCGGCGTCGACTGCAGATGCGCGACCGCCTGATCCGCCGCATCGATGTCGGCAAGAATGCTGACCGCCCGCTCGAAGTAAAGAAGCCCGTTCTCGTTGGGGCTGGCATGGCGCGTCGTGCGGTTGAGAAGCTGCACCCCGAGGCTCTGCTCGAGCTCGGCGACATATTTGCTGACCGCCGAACGCGACAGCCGGAGCTGCCTTCCGGCCTCGGAGAAACTGCCGAGTTCGACGACTTTCACAAAGGCCCGAAGGCTGGCGAGCTTGTCCAACGCGCGTTGTCCTGTGATCCACGGCTGGCCCACGGCGCGGGCCACGCAAGGCGATTGTCCTCAAATCATAGACAGAGCTGCCACAAAAGCCATGATTGTCTCCACACGCGAGTGCCCCAAATATCCAGACAAAGGAGCGAGGCTCCGCCCAGAACAAGGAAAACCGACCATGTCCGGCATCCACCACGTCACAGCAATTGCGGGCAACGCATTGCGGAACTTCAACTTTTACACCCGCACCCTCGGCCTTCGCTTCGTCAAGAAGACGGTTAATTTCGACGATCCCGGCACTTACCACTTCTACTATGGCGACGAGGCCGGCACGCCGGGCACCATTTTGACCTTCTTCCCGTGGGAGGGCGCGACTCCGGGGCGCGGCGGCGTCGGCCAGACCCAGCAGACAGCCTTTCGCGTGCCGAAAGCATCGCTCGGCTATTGGACGCACCGTTTCATCGAAAAGGGCATCCGGCATGACCCGCTGGAAAAGCGCTTTGGCGAATCTGTGCTGTCCTTCACCGACCCGGACGGGATGAGTCTCGCGCTCGTCGGCGTGGCCGGCGCGGAAACCGAACCCGGCTGGAGCAATGGCGATGTCCCGGCGGAGCATGCGATCCGCGGCTTCCACGGCGTGACGCTTTTGCTCGAGAGCGCGGCGCGGACGGCCGCGGTTCTCAGCGGCGTCTTGGGCTTCACCGAGACCGCACGCGAGGGGGCGATCATCCGCTTCACGGCTCCTGGAAGCGACCCCGGCAACGTGGTCGACATCTACGAGGCGAAAGGGTTTTTGCCCGGCTTTCAGGGCGCGGGCTCGGTGCATCACATCGCCTTCCGGGCGAAGGATGACGCAGAGCAGGAGGCGATGGCACGCAAGCTGATCGAGACTTACGGGCTGCACCCGACGGACCAGCGGGACCGCAACTACTTTCGGTCGATCTACTTCCGCGAGCCTGGCGGCGTCCTGTTCGAAATCGCGACCGACATCCCCGGCTTTGCCGTGGACGAGGCGCTGGCTTCACTCGGTCACGAGTTGAAGCTGCCAAAGTTTCTCGAACCGCACCGGCGGGATATCGAACGCGTCCTGCCAGCTCTCGAAGAGGTCAGTTCATGACTAAGGATCTTAACTTCATTCATCGCTTCGAGCCGGGCAACCGGCTCGAAGCCCCGCCGCTCCTGCTGCTTCACGGCACTGGCGGCGATGAGAACGACCTGTTACCGCTGGGCGAGGCGATCTCGCCGGGATCCGCCCTGCTCTCGCCGCGCGGGCAGGTTCTGGAGCATGGCATGCCGCGTTTCTTCCGCAGGCTGAGCGAAGGCGTGTTCGACGAGGACGATGTCCGCCGCCGCGCGAACGAACTTGCCGACTTCGTCGAAGCCGCCCGCGACGCCTACATGCTCGCCGCGCCGATCGCGCTGGGCTATTCCAACGGCGCCAACATCGCCGCCGCCATGCTGCTGCTGCGGCCGAACGTGCTTGCAGGGGCATTCTTGCTGCGCGCGATGGTGCCGCTGTCGGAAACGCCGACTGCCGGTTTGCGCGGCCAACCCGTGCTGATCGTCTCCGGCGAACTCGACCCGATCATCCCTGCCAGCAATGCGTCCCGCCTTGCCGGGATTCTGACGCAGGCCGGCGCAAGCGTTCAGCATCGCACATTGCCGCTCGGCCATCAGTTGTCACAGTTCGACCTCAAGATCGCGCAGGACTGGATGAAAGCCGTGTCGCAGCCGGCGTGACCTGAAATACCAGACCGATGAAGCAAGACTCATCGGTCTGAATGTCGCTTTTCAGCCGACGTAGTCGCCGATCGGACGAACGATCTCGCCTTTGACGACTGGCATACAATCCGCCGGATATTCCTGCACGAACGTGTAGCCATCTCCGATCATCTGCGCGATGAAGCGGTCGAGATGCCGCGTGCCGCGCGTATTGAAGTCGTGCAGGACCATGAGCGGCCAATCGAGCGCGGCGCATTGCGCAAGAGCCACCTCCACCCATCCGTCCGGATCTTCCCAGTCGCGCGGCACTGCATTCCACAGAACGCAGGTGAATTTTTCGCGGGTCAGGTAGTTGAGGCTGGCGGCATTGAGAAGCGCGCGGGTCAGATGACCGCCGCCGCCGAACGGCCGAAACAGTTTTGACGGATGGGCCAGGTCTCCGATCAGTGCTTGGGTCTCGCCGATCTCCAGATCCGGCGTATCTTTGTAGCGGCTCAGCCCGAGCGGCGTGATGTGGTTGAAGGTGTGATTGCCGATCCAGTGCCCTTCGCGGTGCGCTCGCTCAGCCAGCGCCCGGCGCCTCGGCTCCCGCAGCTTGTCGCCGATCACGAAGAAGGTCGTCTTGATGCCATGCCGCGCCAGCACGTCCAGCACGAACGGAGTGACCTCGGGGTCCGGCCCATTGTCGAATGTCAGCGTGATCTTTTTCAAAGCCCGGCTCCCAAAACCTCAATGTCCCGCACCGCTCGGCGCCAGCTCGTTGCTGCGCAGCGAGCGGCGCCAGCCGAGCGTGCGCCGCTCAAGCGACTGCACCATCAGGTCGAAGGTGATCGCCAGAAACAGCACCAGCAAAATCGCGGCGAACACATGCGGGCTGTCCAGCAGCGTCCGATATTTCGAGATCAGAAAGCCGATGCCCGCGGTCGATGTCAGCATCTCGGCGACCACGACGCCGACGATCGCAAGCGCGCCGCCAAGCCGCAGCGACGACAGCACCGTCGGGATCGTCGCCGGTACATAGACGCGGACAATCTGCTGGAATGGCGTCGCGCCCATGCTCCGCGCAACCGTGATCAGATGGCGGTCGATGGTCTGCACACCGGCCGCGGTGCCAAGCAATGTCGGCAGGAAACCGTAGACGCTGGCGAAGACGATCTTTGACTCTTCGCCGATGCCGAACCATGCCGTGAACAGCGGATAGAGAACCACCAGCGGTACCGCGAACAGGCCGGACATGATCGGCAGCATCAGGCCGCGCATCGCCGCCGATGCCCCGAGGATGAGGCCGAACACGATTCCGCCGCCGCAGGCGAACACAAGCGAGATCAACGTCTCGTACAGCGTGACGCCAAGATGGCTGGCGAACTCGTCCGCGCTGCCGACGAGCGCCTGCAGCGTCCGCGACAACGGCGGCAAGAACAGCTCCGGCACCACGCCGAGCCGCGGCAGAAGCTCCCACAGCACCACCAGCGCACCGACCAGACAATAGCGCGCAATTCGCGCCCGCTGTTCGACGCTCATGACTTGATCTGCTGCCAGAGCAGCTCCCGCAATTCCGCGAAGCGCGGCGTCGACATCATTTCCAGATTGCGCGGCCGCGGCAGGTCGATCTCGACGCGGTCGAGCAGCCGGCCCGGCCGGCCCGACATCACCAGCACCTCGTCGGACAGATAGATCGCCTCGCTAAGGCCGTGCGTCACGAAGATCACAGTCTTGCGCGTTTTGTCCCAGATCCGCAGCAGCTCGTCGCCCATGGAAATCCGGGTCTGCTCGTCGAGTGCGGCAAACGGCTCGTCCATCAAAAGGATCGGCGGGTCCTGCACGAGGCCGCGAGCGATCGAGACACGCTGCTTCATGCCGCCGGACAGCTCATGCGGAAAATTCTCGGCGAAGGCTTCGAGCCCCACCAGCGCCAGCGCGTCCATCGCCTTGTCGCGGCGGACTGCCTTGTCGACGCCGCGCAGCGACAGCGGAAACTCGACATTGTCGCGGGCGCTCAGCCAGGGATAGAGGCTGGCGTCCTGAAATACGACGCCGATGCGCTGCGGATCGGGCTTGTCGACGGGCTTGCCGCTGGCGCGGATCGCGCCGCTGGTCGGCCGCGTCAAACCGGCGAGCATCATCAGGAGCGAAGATTTTCCGCATCCGCTGGGGCCGACGATGGAGACGAACTTGCCGGACTCGACCTTGAGCGAGATGCCATCGAGCACCTTGCGCGTCTGACCATTGGCGCCATAGACATGATTGAGGTCGGATACTTCGACAGCACCCTGATGCGCGGAATCGATCGTCATCAGCTTCTCCAGTGCTCGCACTTTATCTCGTAGTAACGGATGAATTCGTTGAAGAGGATCGACATGGCCGACACCAGGAGAATGGCGGCGAGCAGTTCCTTGAGCTGATAGCCCTGCCCCCATGCGCCGATCAGATTGCCGAGCCCCTCGCGCGAGGCATACATTTCAGCGAGCAAAATCCCGGTAAAGTTGAAGATCATCGCCAGGCGGATCGCTTCAAGCAGCACCGGCGTCATGCTCGGCAGATAGACGCGCATCACGGTCTGGAACATCGTCGCGCCGTACGATCTTGCAACGCGCAGATGATCCTCGCGTACCGAGTCGATCGCGGCGAATGCCGTCATCATCACGATGAAGATCGTCGAGAACACGCCGAACGCGATCTTTTGCGTAAAGGTGATGCCGAACAAAAGGATGAAGATCGGCAGAAAGATCGACTTCGGAATGCTGAAGACGAAAAAGACCAGCGGCTTGAACACCTCTGACGCAAAGCGGCTTTCGGCGATCAGAATGCCAAGCACTGCGCCGAGCGGCACGGCGATCAGGAAGGCCACGAGCGTCTCGCCAAGCGTTACGCCAAGATGCGACCAGAATTTTGCGGTCGACAGCAACTGGGCCAGCGTGGCCAGCACTTCGCTGAGCGGCGGCAGGAGGCGGATATCGACAAGGTCGATGCGTGGGGCAAGCTCCCACGCACCGAACACCGCCAGAACAATCGCTAGTCTGGCAACAATCGTAACGGCCTTCGGGCTCATTTGCCGGACGAGACCGCGACGTCGGTGAAGACGTCGGCCGCCGCGGGCAGTTCCTTGAGGCCGCCGAGACGATAGAGCTCGAACGCCTGCTCGACATCGGCCAGCGTCATCTCGCCGGTGCGCGACAGCTTGAGGAACACATTTTCATATTCCTGCGTGGCCACGGCTTCCGAGACGCCGTTCGTCTCGGCGATCAGCTTGACGGCCTCGGCGCGGTTTTCCTGGAGATACACCACGCCGGCGAGCAGCGCCTTGACGGTTTTCTTCAAAAGCGGCGTCTTGTCCGTGATGAACTTGTCGCTCGCAGCCCAGCCCGAGTTGAGATGCGCCGGCATCGCGGTGCCGAAATCAAGCAGGCTGCGGCCGTTGCTTTCCTGCAGAATCTTGTAGCTCAGCGGCGAATAGACAACCGCCGCATCCACGCCGCCATTGATCAGGTTCGGCGCAAGGCCGCCGCCCAGCGGCACCGTGGTGAAATTCGCGCCGTATTTCGCCGTGGTCCACTTCGCCAGCGAGTCCGACAACGAGCCCGCCGAGGTGATGCCGACCTTCTTGCCGGCCAGCTCGGCCGGATCCTTGATGGTCGACTTCGTCGGCACCAGAACCTGCCAGCCAAAATTGCCCGAGCCGCCCATCGCCACCATCTTGGCATTGACGCCGCGCACCCGTCCGGTCGCGATGATGTTCGGTGACGTCGAGACGACGTCGGCGGCATTCGCGGCGATCGCGGTGAAGGCCTCGGCGCCGCTCTGATAGATGGTCAGCTCGGCCGTGATGCCTTCCTTCTTGAATAGCCCCTGCTGCTCGGCGGCAGCCGCCACGACCGACGGAAACCAGGTCTTGGTGGCAAGACCGATGCGCACCGTCTCCTGCGCGCTGGCGAGCGAGGCGCCCGCGCCTGCGAATACAGCGCCCGCGAAAAGTCCGATGAGCGCGGTGCGTACCGCGCGACGTTCAACAGAGTGTCCCATTTCATCCCGTCTCGATGTTGATTGAATGATTGTTGAGCGGCACTGCCCGCCGCCTATTTCGGCCCGGTCGAATCGGCCTGAATGCGGCTCAGCTCAAGCAGGATGTCCGCATTGCTGAGAACATCGCCATATTTGAGATTGATGTCGACAAGGCTCTGCCGGTGCGCATCGGCCAGCCGGTCGCCGACGGCCTCCGCCGCCACGACCACCCGATAGCCGAGCTGCGCGCCATCGACCGCCGTCGCCCGGACGCAGCCGCTGGTCGATACGCCTGCGATCACCAGCGTGTCGACATTGCGCGCCTTCAGTTCACGGTCGAACTCCGTGCCGAAGAAACAGCTCGCCTGCCCCTTCACCAGCACGGGATCCGAGGGATCGCGCGCAAGGCGCGAGTCCTGCTCGACGAGCGGCGATCCGATCGCAAGCCCGGTGAGCCCGCGAATCTTCTTCAGCCAGATTCCGGATTCCGTGAGCGGATCGTTGTAGGCAATCGTGGAAAAGAAGATCGGCAGCCCCGCCGCGCGGAAAGCCCGCAGCAGCACATTGGCGCCTTCGATGGTCTGACTGCAGTCGGAGCCGAGATCCGCGGACGGATCGGTAAAGGCACGGGACAGGTCAATGACCATCAATGCGGGCCGCTGGCCGAAACCAACGCTGGCGCCCCAACCACGCTCTGCAAGGTCACTCGTCTTCAACGCTGACAATCCGCCCCCCCAAGTCGAAACATCTCCATAGAACAGCACTTGAAAAACAGTAGAAAGGATCCGACAAATCAACAATCCGGAAAAAACAGAAAACACCTTTTCCGTTTTGGAAACAGTTGCGACATGAATCCACAGCTCGGAAGCCATCCGTTCGACATGACAACGATCCGCCAATTGCGGATCTTTATCGCGGTGGTGGAGACGCAAAGCTTTACGGCGGCGGCGCGCCAGCTTCACCTCGGCGTGCCGACCGTGAGCAAATCGATCGCCACGCTGGAGTCGGATCTCGGCTCGCCGCTGATCTATCGCAACACACGGCGCATCTCGGTGACGGAGACCGGCGAGCGGTTCTATCGTCATTGCCTGACGGTGATGGATGCGATCAATGCCTCCCATTTCGGGGCCGGCAGCGAAGATTTAGATGTGCGGGGCCATCTGCGCGTGGTCGCTTCGCCCTCGTTCAGCACGGCGGTGTTGTCGCCGATGCTGCCGTCCTTCCTGCGGCGCTATCCCCAGATCACCGTCGAAGTCATCGTCAACAGCGGCTTTCCCAATCTCATCCGCGACCAGATCGATGTCGCGATCCTGCTCAGAAATCCGACCGAGACCAAGGCGGCCTCGCTGCGCCTTGCCCCGAACGCGCTCGTGCTGTGCGCTTCGCCGGCTTACCTGAAGGAAAGAGGCGTTCCGAAAATGCCGGCGGACTTGCAGCATCATCACAGCCTCGTCAGCCTGCGCTCCGGCGCGCATGACCCGCTGATGATCCACACCGGGCGCCGCGTCGAACTGATTCAGATTCCGAGCGTCTTCGCTTCCGACAACGGCAACGTGATCAAGCGCCTGTGCCTCGACGGGCTCGGCATCGCCAATCTTTATCGCTTCCACGTTCACCGCGAGCTCGAGCAGGGCACGCTGATCGAGCTGTTTCCGGGCAGCCAGCCGGACATTCACAGCATCTATGCGGTCTTCCCGCATCACAAGGAGATGATGGGCAATCACACGATGGCGTTCGTCAACGCCTTGCAGGAGACGATCGGCAGCCCGCCTTACTGGTCGGCGAAAGTGCTGCCCGCCGTCAACCGGGCCGAGCCGGGGCGGCAACCAAGCCCGGCGAAAAGCGCCGGGAAAAGCCAGACGGCCCGCTGAGAGAGCCGCCGGCAGTCATGCGCAATCCGGGGCGGAAAAGTTGGCCTCTCCCGCCCCGGATCGCATATTGATGTCAGACGGTGATCGCTTCCATCAGGCGCGCCTTTTCCGCCGGATCGTCGGCCTTGCCGGACGCCACGATCGAGCCACGCTCGATGGCGTAGAAGCGGTCGGAAACGGCCAGCGCGCCGCCGACGTTCTGCTCCACCAGCAGCACGATCGCTCCCGCCGCCTTGAGCTCGGTGATGATCGCAAAGATGTCGGCAACGATCATCGGTGCAAGGCCCTCGCTCGGCTCGTCGATCAGGACGAGACGCGGCGCTCCGACCATGACGCGGGCCATCGCCAGCATCTGCTGCTCACCGCCCGAAAGGGTCGTGCCGGCCTGACGCCGCCGTTCCTTGAGGCGCGGCATGCGCTCATAGATGCGTTCGACCTCGGCCTTTTTTTCGGCGCGCGAGCGGCCGGCGCGTTGCAGCAGGCCGAGTTCGAGATTCTCCTCGACGCTGAGGCCGGGGAAAATCCGCCGGTCTTCCGGCACGAAGCCGACGCCATGGCGGCAGACCCGGTCCGGCGACAGGCCGTCGAGACGGCTGCCGTCGAGCTCGATCGAGCCGCCGCTCGGTTGCACCCAACCGGCAATGGTCTTCATCAGGGTGGTCTTGCCGACGCCATTGCGCCCGAAGATGCCGACGACTTCGCCGGGCTTCGCCTCGATGCTGATCCCCTGGATCACATGAGACAGCCCATAGTGGACGTGAAGATTATCGATCTTCAGCATCATGCATCTCCAAAGTAGGCGGACTTCACCGCAGGATCGTTCCGCACGACAGACGGCGCGCCTTCGGTCAGCTTGCGCCCCTGGTGCATGACCACGATGTGATCCGAAATGTCCATCACGACGCCGATATCGTGCTCGATCAGGAGGATCGTCACATCTTTGGCGAGGCTCTTGATCAGCTCCGCCGAATCCGCGGTGTCGGCATGGCTCATGCCCTGCGTCGGTTCGTCGAGCAGGAGGATCGACGGCTTTGCCGCGAGAGCGACGGCGATCTCGAGCCGCCGCTGCTCGCCATGCGACAACGCACCGGCAAGCTCGCCGAGCTTGCTGCCGAGCTGAAAGCGCTCGACCAGCTCATCGACGCGGCGGAACGCCTCCTTGCTGCTTTTCACCGGCAGCAGAAAACGCGAGACGTTTTCCAGCCGCTGGGCCGCAAGGCGAAGATTTTCGAGCACGGTCAGCTCGAAAAACAGGTTGGTGATCTGGAACGAACGCCCCAGCCCTGCCCGCTGCATCAGATGCGGCGAGGCGCCGGTGCGGTCGACGCCATCGAGCGTCACCTGCCCGTTGTGAGGACGGATAAGGCCGCTGATCAGGTTGAACAGCGTCGACTTGCCGGCGCCGTTCGGGCCGATCACGGTGGTGATCGCATGCCGCTTGGCCGAGAACGAAACACCGTCAACGGCGCGGATGCCGCCGAACGCAACGCTCAGCCCCTGGACTTCGAGAACTGTACTCATTTCGACTTCCCGCTGATCAAGCGTTCGACCCGAGGCCTGACGAAGCCCATCAGCCCCTTGGGCAGGAAGATCACCGTGCCCATGAACAACAGACCAATGACGATGAGGTGATGCTCGGTCATCGAGCCGACGACCGACTTCAGGATGGTGAGAATGACGCCGCCGTAGAGCGCGCCGACGAGCGTGCCGACGCCGCCAAGCACGACGGTGATCACCGCATTGCCCGAGGTCGAGAAGAACAGCAGCTCCGGCGACACGAAACCGCGCAGCATCGGGTACAGCGCACCCGAAAGCGTGGCGATCACCGCAGCCAGCACATAGGCCGCAAGCCGGGCATGCCGCGTCGAATAGCCGAGGAACGGCACGCGGGCCTCATTGGCGCGCAGCGCGACGAGCACCCGGCCGAACGGCGTGTCCAGCAGATAGGCGCAGATCGCGTAAAGCACCACGATGAACGCCAGCGTAAACAGGAAGAAGCCGACCGGCGAGTTCGACATCACCGTCGTAACGCCGATATCGATCGGCACGATCGGCACGCCGATCAGACCGTCGGAGGCGCCGAGCGAGCGCGTGTTGTAGACCGCCTTCGCGGCGACCTGCGCAAGGCCGAAGGTGACGAGCGCGAAGTAGACGCCGCGCACGCGATTGGCGACGAGACCGGTGACGAAACCGATCACCAGCGCCGAGACCAGCGCCGCCCCCATCGCCGCCCAGAACGACGGCACTTCCTTGAGCACGACCGCGGAGACATATGCGCCAAGGCCGAAATAGAGCGCCTGGCCGAGCGACAGAAGGCCGGTATAGCCGAGCAGAATGTCGACCGAGAGCGCAAAGCCGGCGAAGATCAGCGCTTCCGTCGCAAGGCGAAGGAAGAACGTATCGCCCGACCACGAGCCGATGGCGGCAAATGCCAGCGCCGCAACGACGAAGACGGCGACGAGGACGTGACTGGCGCGCATGGCGAGGCCAAGGCGGTCAGTCGCTGTTTCAGTTTTCATGATGTTTGCTGAATCACGCATGGCCGAGCCGTCCAAACAGTCCTTGCGGGCGGATGACCAGCATGAGAACCATGATGCCGAAAACAATCGGATCGCTCCACACCGGCGAGACGATCAGGCTCGAAATCGCCTGGACCTGCGTCAGCAGCAGCCCGGCGACCACGGTGCCCGCGATCGAGCCCATGCCGCCGACGATCACCACGGTGAAGGCGAGGAACACGAAGTCGCGGCCCATCGTCGGGAACACCGAGAAGACCGGCGCGAGCAGCACGCCGGCAAGGCCCGCCAGCGCGACACCGAAGGCGAAGGTCAACGCATAGACGCGCGTCACCGGAACGCCGAGCGAGGCAGCCATGTTGCGATCGAACGCGGCAGCGCGAACGACGGCGCCGAGCCGGGTCTTGTTGAGCACGATCGCCACGAGCCCGATGATCACGAGACCGACGACGATGAGGAACGCGCGGTAGTTCGGCAGGATGACGCCGAAGAGATCCATCGCGCCGGAGATCGGGGTCGGCGGACGCTGGGTATTCGGGCCGAACACGACCTTGAGCACTTCTTCCATGACGAGGCCGAGGCCGAATGTGAGAAGCAGCGTTGTGACGTGCCGGTCCGGCTTGTTGAACACCCGCTGGATGAGACCTCGCTCGACCATGTAGCCGACCGGAACCATCGCCAGCGGCACGATGAACAGCAGCAGCCAGAAGCTGACGCCGGACAGGCCGAGCGAGAGTGCGAGATAAGCGCCGACGGCATAGAACTCGCCGTGCGACATGTTGATGACGTCCAGCAGGCCGAAGATGATGGTGAGGCCCAGCGCGACCAGAACAACGGCCACGCCCAGCGACAACCCTGTGATCATCTGGGGCGCCAGAACGAACTGGAAATAGTCAAGAAATGCGGTCATTCGGAATCACCACTGGGATCCATGGTCTGGCCTTTAGTGCGGCTACACGAGTCGCCCCCTTCCCGCGCGGGGAAGGAGGCGATCCGTAATTGCAGCCGGAATGTTGATCGTTAGCTCTTAGAACCGCTTGCAGAGATCCGGGCCGATCGCCTCTTCGCCGCCGATCTCGCTGACGACCTTGAACTGGCCGCCAGTGACACGTACGACGTACATCGGCTGGACCGCCTGATGGTCACCGCCACGCATAACCTTCTTGCCCTGTGGGGTTTCCCACTCCAGATCACGCATCGCCGCCCGCACCTTGTCAGTTTCGGTCGACTGCGCCTTCTCGACGGCAGCCTTGTAGAAGTAGACGAGGCCGTAGCTGTCCGCACCGTAGAGGTCCGGCTCGGCCTTGTTGGCTTCCTTGAACGCCGCGACGAACTTCTTGTTCGCGGCGTTGTCGATCTGGGTCGAGTAGCCGACGCCGGTGGCAAAGCCTTCCGCCGCGGTGCCGATCGCCGCAATGTTCTGCGAGGTCACGGTGCCGGAGGCGCCGACCACGAGCAGCTTGCCGAGCAGGCCGAAGTCCTGCATCTGCGTCAGAAGGCGCACGGTGTCGTTACCGGCCACGGAGGTGTAGAGCACTTCCGGGCGAGCCTGGCGGAGGTGGCCGAAGTACTGCGTGTAGTCCTTGTTGTCGAGCGGGGCAAAAACCTCGCCCGTTGCGGTCGCACCAAGGCCTTCGATGGTGCGCTTGAAGGTCGCCACGGTGGAGCGGCCCATTTCATAGTCCGGGCCGAGGAAGAACACCTTCGCCTTCGGCTTTTCCTTGGCGACCCAGGCCGCGAGCGCCGCAGACTGCTGGCCGGCGCGCGCATTGACGCGGAACACGTTCGGCGAGCACTGGTCGGTGGTGATCGAATCGGCGAACGACACCGTGGTCGCGATCAGCTTGTTCGCGCGCTCGGCGGTCTGGCCGACGGCGAGCGTGGAGCCGGAATTCACGGTGCCGGTCAGGAAGTCGACCTTCTGCGACTCGAACAGCTTCTCCGCCTTCTGCACGGCGACGGCCGGGTTGGCCTCCTCGTCTTCAAACAGCAGCTGAACCTGACGGCCCATGATGCCGCCGGCTGCGTTGATCTCCTTGGTGGCAAGCTCGATGCCCCAACGCACCTGCTGACCGATCGGCGAATAGGTGCCGGAAAGCGGCGTCACGACGCCGAGCTTGATGGGATCCGCGGCCAGAGCCGGCGCGGAAAACGCGGTCGTGGCCAGAAATCCGGCCATCAACACGGTCACTTTGTTCATTGCGTTCTACTCCTCTAGATGATTGTCGTGCCGCTGCTGCGGCTTTTTGTTGCCTCTCCCCCCGACAATGCGGGGGGAGAGGTAAAGCTCACAGGCCGGTGAAGTTCGGCTTGCGCTTCTCGTTGAACGCCTCGACGCCTTCCTTGAAGTCTGCGGACTGGCGCAGGCGGCTGTAGCAATGGCCCTCGAGCTCGATGGCGATGCTCAGCGTCGAATCTTCGGTGTCGTTCAGCAGCTTCTTGGCGGTGCGCTGGGCGATCGGCGAGAACGCCAGCAGCTCGGCCACGAGCTTGTCGGTCGCGCTTTCCAGCTCGCCGTCCGGCACGCACTCGGTGACAATGCCCCATTCGAGCGCCTGCTTGCCGGGGATGCGCTTCGAACGCATCACGATGTCCTTGGTGCGAGTGATGCCGACCATCTTCTGCAGACGCGCCGAGCCGCCCGAACCCGGGATCTGGCCAAGCTTCTGCTCGGGCAACGCAAAGAACGCCGTCTCCGAAGCGATGCGGAAATCGCAGGCGAGCGACAGTTCGAATCCGACGCCGAAGCAGTAGCCGCGATTGGCCACGATCACCGGCTTGCTGCAACGCGCCGGCGCGGCGATGTTCCACGCCAGCTTCGAGACGTGCTCGGGCGTCGCTTCCATGAAGCCGCCAATGTTGCCGCCGCTGGAGAAGTGCTCGCCGATGGCGCGGATGACGATGACGCGAATGCGATCATCTTCATCGAGCGCCTCGAACACCAGGCGGAACTGGTCGCGCTGCGGCATCGAAACGATGTTGAACGGCGGCCGGTCGAGAATGATGTCGGCGCGCTGGCTGCTCTCGTCGATTTCGACGCGGAAGCCGTCGAGCTTGGCGAGACGCGGATCTTGGAAAGTCATCACTGAAGGCATCGGGCGTGTCCCTTATGTTTGAAGACGTCAGGAATTGGTGGTTGGCGGGGTTTGTTCGAGGTCGTACTCACCCGCCACGAGCTGGCGGCGGAGCAGCTTTCCGACCGGCGACTTTGGCACCGCATCGACAAAGACAAAGCGGCGCGGCCGCTTGAAGTTGGCAAGGCCGGAGGTCTTGCAATACTGATCGAGCTCCTCGACGGAAACCGGCTGCTTGCGCTTGATGAAGGCGGCGACGATCCGGCCCCATCGTTCGTCCGGCAGGCCGACGACGGCGACTTCCGACACGCCGGGATGCAGCGAGAGGCAGCTCTCGATCTCGACCGGCGAAACGTTCTCACCGCCAGTGATGATCATGTCGTCGACGCGGCCGGTCACGAACAGGTCGCCATCCTCATCGACATAGCCGGTGTCGCCAGTGAAGTACCAGCCGTCGCGCAGCGACTTGGCATTGGCCTCCGGCCGCTGCCAATAGCCCTCGAAGGCCTCATCGCTGGCCAGAAGCGCGACGATCTCGCCCTCCTCGCCCGTGGCGGCGATATCGGACGCCGACTCGGCGTTCAGCTTGACCACGCGGACATGCTGGTTGATGCCGGATTTGCCGGCCGAGCCCGGCTTGGCAACGGCATTGGCCTCGATCGTGAAGGTGTAGATTTCCGAACTGCCGTAGTGATTGACGAACAGCTCGGGCTTGAACGCAGCGTCAAGCTCCTGGAGCAGACCGTCCGTCATCGACGCGCCGGCGAAGCCGAGCTTGCGCACGCTCGACACGTCGGTCTTGGCGAATTCGGCCGAATGCACGAGGTCGTGATAGAGCGTCGGCACCAGATAGAGGTTGGTGATCTTTTCCTGCTCGATCAGCTCAAGCGCGCGCACCGTGTCGTAACGCGGCAGGCAGACGAAGGTGCCGCCGATCAGCGACATCGCAATCAGCGAACGAACGCCCATGGTGTGATAGAGCGGCATGACGCCCAGCGTGCGCTCGCCACGGCCGTACAAATTCTGCGCCACGTGGGCGACAGCGCCGGCGCGCTCCGCGCGGTGACGGCGCGGCACGCCCTTCGGCTTAGACGTCGTGCCGGAGGTGTACAGCATGATCGACCAGGCGTCGGCATCGGCGCGCGGCGCAACTTCGCTCGCCGAGCCCGACACCATTTCCTCGAAGGGCACGGCAGTGCTGCCTGCAGGCAGGCCCACGGAGATGCGTGCAACGTTCTTGGCTGCTTCCGAGCCTTCGACCGCCTCCGCGGAAATATCCTGATAGGCGATCGCGCGTGCTTCGGCGTTCTCAAGATAGAAATCGATCTCGTCCGATTTCGCCCGCCAGTTGATCGGGGTAATGATGATGCCGGCGAACTGGCAGGCCCAGTGCAGGGTCGCCGCTTCCCAGCGGTTTTGTAGCGCGGTCACCAGATGGTCGCCCTTGCGCAGGCCAATACTGTCGAGCGCCGCAACCACGGCGGAGATTTTTGCGTACCACTGACGGTAGGTCAGACGCAGATCTCCATCGACGATGGCAAGTGCATGCGGGTCGCGCGACGCGCTCGCAAGCAGGCTGGTACCCAAGTCAAACATTGCTTACTTCTTCCCCCAGGGGCCCCGATGCCAGTTCGCTTGCGGCCTCGAGGACCGCATTGACGATTGGCGTGTAGCCGGTGCAGCGGCACAGATGGCCGCTCAACAGATCCCGCACCTGCGCTTCGCTCGGCGACGGATTGCCGCGAAGGAAGGTGTCGAGAGACATCAGAATGCCTGCGGTGCAAAACCCGCATTGCAAGGCGTGGTGGCGGCGAAAGGCCGCCTGCAGCACGGACAGCCGATCCGGCGCTGGCGCGAGACCCTCGACGGTGCGCAGATCGCAACCCTCGACCTGCACCGCAAGCGTCAGGCACGAGCGCGCGGGAACGCCATCCACCGAAATCGTGCAGGCGCCGCAGACGCCGTGCTCGCAACCGACATGCGTGCCGGTCGCGCCGATCTCGTGACGGAGGAAATCCGAAAGCAGCATGCGCGGCTCCGCCTCGCCGCTGACCGGCTTGCCGTTCAGCGAGAAGCGGACGGTGTGCTTCTGTCCAGCCTTCAGCCGCGACATGTCAAAGCCTCCTCGATCACGCTGCGCCCGATGCGGCGAACCAACTCGCGGCGATAGCGTGCGGTCGCATGCACGTCGTCGCGTGCGTCAAGTTCGTATGCGAATGCGTTCAGCGCATCGTCGAGCGCGCTGCCATTCAGGAGCGGAAGGTCCCGGATCTCCGGCTTGTCGGCGACGCCGCCGACGGCAAGGCGCACGCCGTCCTTGCGGGCAATCGCCGCGCAGGCGACGATCGCGAAGTCGCCGTGACGGCGGGCGATCTCGCGAAATGCGTAGCCGTTGCCGGCATCGACGGGGAACGAGACCGCCTCGATCATCTCATCGTCGCTGCGCGCGGTGGACATCATGCCGGTGATGTAGTCGCTCGCCAGCACGCGGCGGCGCTTCTTGGCGCTGCGCAGATGCACCGAGCCGCCCAGCGCAATCAGCGACAAAGGCATTTCCGCACTCGGGTCGGCATGGGCGACGGAGCCGCAGATCGTGCCGCGGCTGCGGGTCTGAACGTGGCCGGTCCAGGGCAGCGCCAGTGCCACGAGCGGGATTTTTGCCGAAAGCTTGTCCCATGCCAGCAGCTTCGCCTGCCTAACCCCGGCCCCGACGACGATCTCGCCCTTCTCCTCGGTAATCGCATCCAGCGAGGAAATGCGCATGATGTCGACCAGAACCTTCGGCCGCGCGAGGCGCATGTTGAGCATTGCCATGAACGACTGCCCGCCGGCGATGACGCGCGCGTCGCCGCCCTCGGCCGCAAGCACGCCGAGCGCCTCGTCGAGCGTCTCCGCCCGCACGTAATCGAATGCTGCCGGTTTCATTTCTTAGCTCCGAACAACGCGCGCAATTTTGACAGCAGCCCCGCGCTTCCGCCTTCGGCCACAGAGCTGCCCGCCTGCCGCGCCAGCGCCGCGAAGAACTGTCCGATGATCACGCGGGCCGCGCCATCAAGCAGGCGGCCGCCAATGCTCGCCACCTTGCCGCCGACGGCAGCGTCATACTTGTAGGACAGCGTGGTGCCGCCCTTGCCGTCCGGCGTCAGCGTAATGCGGCCCTCGCCGCCGCCGAAGCCGAGCGCACCATCGACCGAGCCGCCCAGCGTCACGCCGCGCGGCGGATCGAGATCCGTGAGTTTTACTTCGGCGCGGTAGCGTCCCTTCACCGGCCCGATGCCGAGTGTGACGTCAGCGCGGAAATGGGTGTCGGAAACTTTTTCGACGCTGTGGCAGCCGGGGATGATCGCGCGCAGCGTCTCCGGGTCGAGCAGCATGGTCCAGACGGTTTCCGGCCCGACGTTGACATGGGCGCTGCCTTCGCCCTGCATGCAGCGCTCGCCCGGCGTTTTGGCGCGCGGCTTTACGGCAGCGCCCTCGGGCGCCGCGCGTTCCTCGCCATGGATGAACTCCGTGACCTTCGCCGGCACCAGTGGCAGTTCGATATTTTGGACGCCCAAAGCATCGGCCACAGCGTTGGCGATGCAGACGGGCGTCGACATGCAGTTGCCCTCGCCCACACCCTTCGCGCCGAGCGGCGTGAACGGCGATGGCGTCTCCATGTGCAGAATTTTCAGCTCGGGAAGCTCGGTCGCAGTCGGCAGCAGATAGTCCGCAAAAGTGCCGGTGAGATAGCTGCCGTCCGGGCCATAGGCGAACTCCTCGAGCAGCGCCGCGCCAAAGCCCTGGGCGAAGCCGCCGCGGATCTGGCCGTCAACCATGCCCGGATGGAGAATGGTGCCGCAATCATGTGTCGTGACGTAGCTGTCGATCCGCGTCTCCCCGGTCACGCGGTCGATCTCAACGCCGCAATAGTCGAAGATGAAGCCGTGGCACAGAGAAGAGTTGACGCGATCGTCCTCGTCCGGGGCGGTCAGCTCCGGCGGGGTCCAGAACGCCGTCTCGCGGATGGTCTGGCCGACGTCGTCGGGAAGCGATCCCGGCGACCAGTGGCTCAGCGCCGCAACACGGCCGAACGGAATCGAATTGTCCGGATTGCTTTTCGAACCAACCCGCCCCTTGGCGAACTCGATGTCATCGGCTTCGACATTAAGCTGGGTGGCGGCGATGCGCTTGAGCCGCGCGGCCAGCCTGTCGGCGGCGATTTTCGCCGTGCCGGCGACGGCGGCGGCGAAGCGGCTCGCATAGTTGCCCGACGCGATCGACCATGCGTCCTTTGCCGTATCGACTTCCGTGTTGACCCGCACATCCTTCGGAGCGACGCCGAACACATCCGCGACCACCTGCGAGATGACGGTGCGATGCCCCTGCCCCTGCGGCACCGAAGCGATATGCACCATCACCGCGCCGACCGGATCGATCGAGACGGTCGCGGTTGCCTGCGCGCCATTTTTCGGTCCGGCCTTGCGGCGCTCGGCGGGCGTCAGCACTGTGGTGATGTAGCCCATGTTCGATACGCTCGGCTCGACGACTGCCGCATAGCCGATGCCATAGAGACGTCCCTCGGCACGCGCCGCGTCGCGCCGCCGCTTGAGCTCGGCGAGGCCCCCATCACGCACGCCGAGCTCGATGCCCGCGGCATAGTCGCCGGAATCGAGCAGCGCACCGGTCGCAGTCCGATACGGAAACGCCTCCGCCGGAACGAGGTTGCGGCGGATCACGTCGAGATGGTCGAGCCCGAGCTCGACGGCAATCGCATGGGTCAGGCGCTCGAGCGCAAAATAGACCTGCGGACCGCCAAAGCCACGGTTGAGCCCGGTCGGCGTCTTGTTGGTGACGACGACGCGGTTACGCACCGCGACGTTGCGGATGTCGTAAGCACCGGTCAGGTTGCCGTGCATCCGGTAGAGCGTTGCGGGCTCGGGCGCACGCAGATGCGCGCCGCAGTCCTCGACCTGATCCCAGTCGAGCGCGAGAATTTTTCCATCGCGATCGACGGCCGCGGACAGCGTCGTCGCACGGTTGGTCGCCGAGGTCGATGCAGAGAGATGCTCAAGGCGGTCCTCGATCCACTTCACCGGCCGTCCCGCGACGCGCGCGGCGGCCGCAATCAGTACGATGTAAGGAAATACACCTTGCTTCACGCCAAAACTGCCGCCGGAATCCGGCGGCGTGCGCAGCCGCACGCGATTTCCCGGCAGTTTCAGCGCGCGCGAAATCACCGCATGGATGCTGAACGGGCCCTGGAAGTTGGCGAGAATGTCATAGGCGTCTTCGCCGGGATTGTAGTCCGCAACCACGCCGTAGGTTTCGATCGGCGTGCACGAATTGCGCGGATAGCGAATGTCGACCGAAATCCGGTGCGCGGCGTCGGCGAAGGCGGCTTCCGGATCGCCGTAGCGGAAGCGGCGGTCGGAGGCGACGTTACGGGGAAAACCATCATGAAGGATTGCGGCATCTTCAGCGATCGCGGCCAGCGGATCGACCACGGCCGGTCGCACCGCGTAGCGCACGTCGATGAGATCGAGCGCATCTTCCGCCTTGTAGCGATCCGCCGCCACGACGATAACAACCGGCTCGCCGACATAGCGGACCCGATCGGTCGCGATCGGCCAGCACTCGACCGGCGCCTTGACGCCGACAACGAGGCTCGCGGTCAGCGCCTTGATATCCTCGCCGGTGAGGACGGCGACGACATCCGGCGACTGACGCGCGGCCTCGGTATCGATTGAAAGAATGTCGGCATGTGCATGAGGCGAACGCAGAATTGCCGCATGCAGGGTTCCCGGCGCTACGCCAAGATCGTCGATGAAGCGGCCGCGGCCGGTAAGCAGCGCACCATCCTCAACGCGCTCGAGCGAACGGCCGACCCACGGACGATCGTCCGCGGCAGGCGCGCCGACGCGCCCTTTCGCCCCTCCGCTTTCAATTGCATTGCTGGCGTTCTGTGCCATCCCGCTGAGCTCCATGATCGCGGTCTCTCAGGACGCGCCTTGGGCTCACTTTTCCGAGACGGCATGACGAATGGCCATACCGCCGGCTCTCACAACTTACCATTCCGTCTCATTTGCGATGCTGCGTCGCAAAAACGTCAAATCAGCCGGCGAGACGGGAGACCTTGCGGAACTCGGTCGGGCTGACGCCGGTGTGATTGCGGAAAAACCGCGTGAAGTGCGCCGGAACATCAAAACCGAGGCGGGCGCCGATGGCGGCGACATTATCCGACTGGCTGACAATGGCGCTGACCGCATGCTCCAGACGGATCACGTTGAGATAGACGCGCGGCGGCACGCCGACCGAGGATTCGAACAGGCGAAAGAAATGCGCGCGCGACAGCCCGGCAGTGCTGGCCAGCGCATTGACGTCGAGATTGCTCCCTACATCCGCGCGGATGGTTTCCACAGCGCGCTTGATGCGCCAGTCCGGCCGGAACGACGGGTCCATGTCGCGCACGGAGAACTGTGTGTTGCGCCAGGGCGTGAAGCGCTCGATCACCGCGATCATCAGGTCGGACAAAAGATTTTCGTGCTCGCCGCTGCAATCGGGCCGCGCCATCATGTCGACCGCGAGATTGCGCGCCAGAGAGCGGATGCGCGGCGATATTTCGCCACACGGCTTTGCAAAAAAGCCCGGTGCGCCGCTTGCCGCCCATGCCGGGCGAAATTCCTTCAGCCATTTCGGCTCGATGTAAAGCGCAAGAATGATCGTGCGCGGCCGCGACGGCACATGCACATAGGCATGCGGCTGCCAGCCGTCGACCAGCACCGCGCTGGTGTCGGTGAGCGGCACGACAGTATCCCCAACCATGAACTGGGTGTCCGCGCCCTCGACCTTGAGCAGCACATGGCAATGCGGATGCGCATGGCGCACCAGCGACTCGTCCATGTCGAGCAGCGCAACGCGGCCAAAGCGCCCATGAGCAATGCGCAGCGCCGTGGACATCCGGACCCTCCAGTTCGTGATCGCATCGAGATAGGCGACGGCCCGTCTTGAAGCCCCCGGCAGAGATCGGCGAGGCAAGATTGGGCTCGCAATTCATAACTTGCTCGCCCCCAAAATGCAAAGCGGCAGCCGCGCGGCGCATGCGCGCACAGGTATCCGCCGCAAGCTCAACCCTCGCTTGAAATGAACTATTATTGCAGCTCAACCCCGCACGATGCGGCGGCCGAGCGCCCAGCGATGCACCTCGGAGGGGCCGTCATAGACGCGGAAGGCCCGGATGTCGCGATAGAACCGCTCCACCACGGTATCCCGCGTGATGCCCGTGCCGCCAAGGATCTGCAGCGAGCGATCGGCAACGCGCGCGATCGCCTCCGAGCAGATCACCTTTGCCATCGAGCTTTCGGTGCCGCCGCGCTCGCCTTTATCGAGCACCCAGGCGGTGTGCCAGATCGTCATCTGCGACGTATGAATATCCATCGCGTTGTCGGCCAGCATGAAGGACACGCCCTCGTGCTCGCCAAGCATTTTTCCGAACGCAGTGCGGCGGCGTGCGTATTCGGTCGCAATTTCCTGCGCACGGATCGCCGAGCCGAGCCAGCGCATGCAATGCGTCAGCCGCGCCGGCGCGAGGCGGACCTGCGCGTGACGAAAGCCCTGCCCGATCTCGCCAAGAATGGAATCCGCCGGCAGGCGAAGGCCGTCGAGGCGCACCACGGCATGGCCGCCGACGAAGCTGGAATCCATCGTATCGAGCGTCCGCACGATCTTGAAAGCGGGATTGGGCAGATCGGCCAGGAACATGGTGACGGTGCCATCTGCGTCCCCGCCGACGATCTTCGCCATGATGATGGCGAACATCGCGCCTTCCGCGCCGGTGATCAGCCACTTGTCGCCGTCGATCACCCATTCGTCGCCATCTCGGCGCGCCGTGGTCTGGATCTGCGACGGATCCGAGCCCGCGCCGGGCGCGGGCTCGGTCATGCAGAAGCAGGACCGCCCGACGCCGGTCGCCAGCGGCTTGAGATATTTTTCACGCTGCGCGGGCGTCGCGATGACATCGAGCAGATGGATGTTGCCCTCGTCCGGCGCGGCGCAATTGAGCGCAACGGGCCCGAGCATCGAATAGCCGGCGGCGGTCAGGATCGCCGAGCGGCCGATATGCGACAGGTTGCGACCGCCATATTCCGCCGGAACGTGCGGCGCAAAAACGCCGGCCTGTTTGGCGAGTGCGATCAATTCCGCGCGCAGTTCGTCGGTCGGCCCGTGCGTCGTCCAGCGCGGATCGCTCTCATACGGCACGACCTTTTCCTTGACGAAGGTCAGAACCTCCTCCGCGAGCGCGACGACATCCGCGGGCAGAGCGAAGTTCAGATCAAGGCCAGCCATCAACATTCTCCGGTTGCGACATTGCAGGCGACAGGGCCTGAGCAGCCGCACGTCTCCGCGTCAATCGATCACGATTGCCATCATTGCAGCATCGATCGGCGGCCAGTGCAACCGAAGGCAGGTGCGACAGCTTGCACCGCAGGGAGACGAACCCCACACAAGGTGGCGTCCGAGTGCGAGCCGCGACGCGAGAGCCAAAAATTCAGCTCCGCAGACCGGGCGCTTCCTGCCCCGTGCGCGCGACATATTCCGTGTAACCGCCGCCGTATTGCTGAATACCTTCCGGCGTGAGTTCGAGCACGCGATTGGAGAGCGCCGCGAGAAAGTGCCGGTCGTGCGAGACGAACAGCATGGTGCCCTCGAACTCCGATAGTGCGGCGATCAGCATTTCCTTGGTCGCCATGTCGAGGTGGTTGGTCGGCTCGTCGAGCACCAGAAAGTTCGGCGGATCGAACAGCATCTTCGCCATCACCAGCCGCGCCTTTTCGCCGCCCGACAGGACGCGGCACTTTTTCTCGACATCGTCGCCGGAAAAGCCGAAGCAGCCGGCCAACGCGCGCAGCGAGCCTTGCGCCGCCTGCGGGAATGAGTCCTCGAGCGACTGAAATACCGTGCGCTCGCCATCGAGCAGTTCCATCGCGTGCTGGGCGAAGTAGCCCATCCTCACGCTGCCGCCGAGCGCAACCTCGCCCTTGTCGGGATCGGAGGTGCCGGTGACCAGCTTGAGCAGCGTCGACTTGCCCGCGCCGTTGACGCCGAGCACGCACCAGCGCTCCTTGCGGCGGACAGCAAAGTCGAGCCCTTGATAGATGCTGCGGCTGCCGTAGCCTTTATGCACGCCCTTGAGGCTGACCACATCCTCGCCGGAGCGCGGCGCCGGCTGGAATTCGAACTGCACGGTCTGCCGCCGCCGCGGCGGCTCGACACGATCGATCTTTTCCAGCTTCTTCACCCGGCTCTGCACCTGCGCCGCATGCGAGGCGCGCGCCTTGAAGCGCTCGATGAACTTGATCTCCTTGGCCAGCATCGCCTGCTGACGCTCGAACTGCGCCTGCTGCTGCTTTTCGCTCAGCGCACGCTGCTGCTCGTAAAATTCGTAGTCGCCCGAATAGGATGTCAGCGCGCCGCCGTCGATTTCCACGATCTTGTTGATGATCCGGTTCATGAACTCGCGGTCATGCGAGGTCATCAGCAGCGCGCCGTCATAGCCCTTGAGAAACTTTTCCAGCCAGATCAGGCTTTCGAGATCGAGGTGGTTGCTCGGCTCGTCGAGCAGCATCACATCCGGCCGCATCAGGAGGATGCGGGCGAGCGCGACGCGCATCTTCCAGCCGCCGGAGAGCGCGCCGACGTCGCCGTCCATCATCTCCTCGGAAAAGCTGAGCCCGGCCAGAACCTCGCGCGCCCGGCCCTCTAGGGCATAGCCGTCGAGCTCCTCGAAACGGGCCTGCACCTCGCCATATTGCGCGATGATCTCGTCCATCTCGTCGGCGCGCGCCGGGTCCGCCATCGCGCTCTCAAGCTCCCGCAGCTCGGCGGCGACAATGCTGACCGGCCCCGCACCCTCCATCACCTCGGCAACGGCGCTGCGCCCGGACATCTCGCCGACGTCCTGACTGAAATAGCCGATGGTGATGCCGCGATCGACTGCGACCTGCCCTTCGTCCGGCTGTTCCTGCCCGGTGATCATCCGGAACAGCGTCGTCTTCCCGGAACCGTTCGGCCCGACGAGGCCGACCTTCTCGCCTTTCTGAAGCGCGGCAAAGGCCTCGATGAAGAGGATCTGATGGCCATTCTGCTTGCTGATATTGTCGAGACGAATCATGTGCACACGAACCCGGGGAAAAAATCTGGGCCGTGCTTATGCCATGTCAGCCGTGCGCGAAAGAGGATAGCGTCGCCATCCGGCGGGAACCGGGCGCACGTCCGGCTTCGCGAAGCAGCCGCCGCTAGTTGTCGGTCAGCAGGTAGCTCGACAAAAAATCCATGAAAACCTGGGTTTTCCGCTGCACCCGGCGGCGGCCGAGATAGGTCGCGTAGGCCTGCAGGCGCGGGCTCTCCCAGTCGGCGAACAGGCGGACGAGACGCCCGGTCGCAACGTCGTTGCGGCACATCACATTGGGCAGAATGCCGACGCCCATGCCGGCGATGACGATTTCGCGCGCCATGCCGATATTGTTGACCATGACGCGCGGCTCGATGTTCATGGCGTTGCGCACGCCGCTCTTGCGCAGGTCCCAGACGCCCTCTTCAGCCTGATGAGTGGTCATGATGATGTTGAGGCGCAACAGGTCGTCGAGAATGCGCGGCATCTCGATCCGCGAAATGTATTCCGGCGCCGCGTAGATGCCGCGCGACAGCGACGAGAACTTTCTGACGGGCAGGCTCGCGTTGCGCGGCAAGGTCAGGTGCAGCGCGATGTCGTAAGGTTCTTCCGAGACGTCGACCCAGCGGTTGTTGATGTCGAGCACCAGCCGCATTTCGGGATGGTTGCGGGAAAAGTCCGCCACAAGCCGGCTGAGCCACGAAATTCCGAAATCGACAGGCAGGCTGATGCGCAGCACGCCGCTCAGCTTCGACTGCATCTGGGTGGCGTGGAAACCGGCGTCTTCCAGCTCGGCGATGATCCGCTGCGCGTGGTTGTAGATCACATAGCCGATCTCGGTCAGGGACGAGTTGCGCGTCCCCCGTCGCAGCAGCGTCGCGCCAACCTGATGCTCGAGCACCGCGATCTTCCGGCTCACCGTGGACTTCGGCATGCCGAGCTTGGCGGCTGTTGCGGAAATGCTCCGCATGTTGGCGACTTCATAAAAAAGGATCAGCGCGTTGAGATCGGTCTTGGTCGACAGTTCCCGATCCTTGACGACGGCTGATCCCTTTTTCATTGCTTATCTCCAGGCGAGGCCCCGCGCCTGCCGCGGCAACCTCGTCGGACCCTGCGATCCTATGGCGATCGCGTCAAGCCACGGCCACCAGCTTCGTCACGAGATAGGGATCCATGCCCTCGATGCCGCCCTCGCTGCCATAGCCACTCATCTTGACGCCGCCGAACGGCGCCTCGGGATGCGACACCGCAACGGTGTTGATGCCGAGGAGACCCGCCTCGACCTCTTCCGACAGCCGCCGGACATTGCTCACGGCGGAGGTGAAGGCATAGGCCGCTAGCCCGAACGGCAGGCGGTTGGCCTGCGCGATCACCTCGTCAAGCGACGAGAAGCGCGCGGTGACCGCAACCGGGCCGAACGGCTCCTCGTTCATGATGCGCGCCTCCATCGGCACATCGGCAACCACGGTCGGCTGGAAGAAGTTGCCACGGTTGCCGATCCGCTCGCCGCCGGTGTTCAGCCGGCCGCCGGCGGAGACCGCATCGCCGATCAGGGTATCCATCGCCGACAGCCGGCGCGAATTGGCCAGCGGGCCGACGTTGGTCGCGGCATCGAGGCCGTTGCCGACCACCATGCGGTTGGTCGCCGCGGTGAACTGATCGACGAAGCGATCATGCAGCGAGTCATGAACGTAGAAGCGCGTCGGCGAGATGCAGATCTGGCCGGCGTTTCTGAACTTCGCGGGCACGAGAACCGAGACCGCCTTCTCGATGTCGGCATCATCGAGGATGAGCACCGGCGCGTGGCCGCCGAGCTCCATCGTGCAGCGCTTGACGCCGGCGTCTGACGCGAGCTTCGCAAGGTGCTGGCCGACGACGGTCGAACCCGTGAAGGTGATTTTGCGGATGGCCGGATGCGCGATCAGGTGGCGCGACACTTCGTCCGGTATGCCGAACACGACGTTGACCACGCCCTTGGGCAGGCCGGCATCGTGCAACGCACGCGCGATCTCGAGCGCGGTCGCCGGGGTTTCTTCCGCAGGCTTGATGACGACTGTGCAGCCGGAGGCAAGCGCCGCGCCGATCTTGCGCGCCGGCATCATCGCCGGAAGATTCCACGGCGTGAAGGCGGCGACCGGACCGACCGGCTGGCGCGTGACGCGAAGCTCCATATCCGGCACCGGCGAAGGAACAAGACGCCCATAGATGCGGCGGCCTTCCTCCGCGCACCAGTCGAACGTATCGGCGGCGATCATCAGCTCAATGCGGGCCTGCGCCAGCGGCTTGCCCTGCTCGCGCGTCATCCGCTGGGCGATATGTTCAACGCGCTCGCGGATGAGGTCGGCCGCCTTGCGCAGAATGCGCGAGCGATCAAGCGCGGTCATCGCCCGCCACAGCGGGAATGCTGCGTTGGCGGCTTCCGCAGCGCGGTCCATCTCTTCCGCCGTGGCGCGCGGCAGCGGCGCGAGCACTTCGCCCGTCGCCGGATCACAGACCTCCAGCTGAGGACCATCGATACGATTGATCCACTCGCCGTTGATGTAAAAACCGAGCGAGCCGTAGCTTGCATTCGACATATCGATTTTCCTCACCCTGTTCTGAGCGTCAGTTGGCAAGCTGCGCCGGGATGGCTTCAAGGCCGCCCCGCGCCGCAGTGATCGCAAGGCACCGCTTGAGGTAGAAGCCGATGTCAAGTTCGTCGGTGAACCCGATGGCGCCGTGAAATTGGATCGCCTCGCGGCTGGCGAAATGCGCCGCCTGCCCTGCCCGGTAGAATGCCGCCTGCGCTGCGAAGGACTGGCGCGGCCCCTCGAAAGCGCGCGCGGCCTCGAACAGCAGCGCCTCGGCGGCGGCCACCTGCACATAGACCGATGCCATCCGTTGCTGCACTGCCTGAAAACTGGCGAGCGCGGTGCCGAATTGCTTCCGCGTTTCGAGATAGGCGCGCGTACGGCGCAGCACTTCGTCGCTCAGGCCGCAAAGCTCCGCGGCCTCCAGCATCAGGCGCGTGTCGAACGTGTCGCGGGCCAGACGACGCGCCGGCGCGCCGCTGGCAATGACTTCGGCGTTGACGCCTTTGAGCATCACCTGTCCGATGTCGCCACCATCGAGCGTCGGCTGCGCATTCATCGTCACACCGCCCTGCTCCCGGTTGACGAGCATCACCGCGCCGTCGCCGCCGCGATCGAATAGCAGCACGCTGTCGGCCGCACCAAGCCCGGTCAATGCATCGCTTTCGCCCGACCAGAGATCGCCTTCGCTCTTCAGCGTCGCCCATGCCGGCAGAACGATCCGCCCGCCGGCCATTGCCTCGAGCAAAATCTCACGGCACGGCAGCGCCGCCAGTCCCTGCGCCGCCGCGATTGCCGCAGCGAGCGGCTCGCTCGCCAGCGATCTTGCCGCCTCGCGCATCAGCACGAGGCCATCGCGCAGATCAAGGCCAAGACCGCTGGCGGATTCCGACACCAGCATGCCGATCCAACCCTGATCGGCCGCATCCTGCCACCTGCTGCGGTCCTGCCCGCCACGGTCGCGCGCTTCGCGCACCCGCGTTGTGCCGCCCTTCGCCTCAAAGAAATCCGCGGCGCTGTCGGCAATCATCCGCTCCTGTTCAGACCACACCGGCATCACACATTGCCTCCGCCCATGCCCATACCGAGGACGCGGGTCGCCAGAATTGACCGTTGAATTTCGTTGCTGCCGCCATAGATCGTCAGGCGGCGCGACTGCAGAAACATCTCGTTGACGTCGATGCGCTGGCCGTTCTCACGCAGCGGCTGGCACAGCGCCGCCGCCGGCCCAGCCGCCTCGAGCGCCGCGTCCAAAATGTTCTGCACAGTCTCGGTCGCCAGAATTTTGAGATAGGAGCTTTCGTTTTCGATGCCGACGCCGGCCTCGAAGCGATCGCTGACGTCAAGCCACGCGGCCGTCACGGTCTCGGTCGCGATCTCGGCTTCGGTCACCCGCGCGCGCCATTTCTCCTGGTCGGCAACGTTCATCCGGCTGACGAGACGCTTGAGGCGCACCAGCGCGCGATTGGCGGCCAGCGGCGTGCCGAGGTGCATCCGCTCATCATCGAGCAGCGAAGTCGCCACCTTCCAGCCGCCGCCGATCTCGCCCACGACATTGCCGAGCGGCACGCGCACTTCATCAAAAAACACTTCGCAGAATTCGTCGTCGCCGGCGATGGTGACGATCGGCCGCCGTGTGATGCCCGGCGTCGCCATATCGATCAGAACGAAGGTGATGCCGTCGCGGCGCTTGCCGCCGGTGCGCACCAGCGCGAACATCCAGTGCGCATAGTGGCCCCAGGTCGTCCAGATCTTGTGACCGTTGATGACAAGCTCATCACCCTCGATCCGCGCCCGGGTGACGAGCGAGGCGAGGTCCGATCCCGCATTCGGTTCGGAATAGCCCTGGCACCAGATCGCGTCGCCGCTTAGAATGCGCGGCAGATGCTCGGCCTTCTGCTTCGCGGTGCCTGCCTTGATCAGCATCGGGCCGATGTGGTTGAGGCCCTGCGTCGGCGTGTCCGGCGCGCCGATGCGTGCAAGCTCTTCCATGAGGATCACCTGCTCGACCGCGCTCGCGCCCATGCCGCCTGCCGACACCGGCCAGTGCGGCGCGATCCAGCCGCGCTGCGACAGCGCCTTGTACCACGGCATGATCTCTTCCGGCCTCGGGCGGAATGTCAGGTGGCGCAGATGTTTTGGCAGGTTCTTTTCAAGCCAGCATCTCACGTCCGAGCGAAAGGCGCTTTCGCTCGCGGTCTCGTTCCTGATCATGATTTACCTTATGCGTTGAGCTTGAGCGCGGAAACGGCTTCCCCGACGAGGAGATGCTTGACGACCTTGCCTGTCGCATTGCGCGGCAATGTCTCGATGAAGAAGACGTGCCTCGGCTTTTTGTAACCGGCGATTTTTATGCGGCAGTGGTTCACCACCGCGGCTTCGTCGAGAGCGCCGTTCTCCGGCTGGCGTTCGACGAAAGCCACGACCGCCTCGCCGTAAAGTTCATCCGGAATGCCGACAATGGCGACATCGCGCACGCCCGGCAGTTCGCTGATCGTCTGCTCGACTTCCTTCGAGTAGACGTTGAAGCCGCCGCTGACGATCATGTCCTTCTTGCGGTCGGCAATGTAGATGTAGCCGTCGCTGTCGCGGCGAGCCATGTCGCCGGTGTAGAACCAGCCGTCACGCAACGAGGCCGCCGTCTGCTCGGGACGATTGAAATAGGCCTTCATGACAGTGAACGCGCCCGGCGCACCGGTGCGCACCAGCAGCTCGCCGATCTCGCCCTCGGGCACATCCTCGCTCGTCTCGGAAACAATCCGCACCTCGACGCCCGGCGACGGACGGCCGACGGCTTCCGGATGCGTGAACTGCTCTTCGTGCGAAAGATAGGTCACGCCGCCGGCTTCGGTCATGCCGAAGAACGACACCAGCCGCGCTTCCGGCAAGGCGGCGATCAGGCGCTTCTTGAGCGCGACGGGGAACGCCTCGCCCGTCACCGCGATCCGGCGCAGCGATGCGCAGCGGCTGGGGTTTGCCTCGATCGCCGGCATCAGCATGCGGCAGACCGTCGGCACCATGCCGAACACGGTGATCTTCTCGCGCTCGATCGTCGCGATGATCTCTTCGGCATCGAATTGCGGGATGATGCTGAGCGTGCCGCCGAGCATGGTCGAGTTCACCAGCCGCCCCATGCCTGCGCGGTGCGCCATCGGCGTGACCACGAGATAGCGATCGTTCTCGCCGATGCCCCACTCGCAGCCGTTCATGAAGCCATGCTGGATCAGAAGGTTGGCGTGGGTAATGACGACGCCCTTGGGCTTGCCGGTCGTGCCCGAGGTGTAGAGGATCGCGGCTTCGTCCTGCGACAGCGGGATCGGCCGCAGCGGTTTGTCGTCGTCGAGGCAGAGGGTCGCAAAATCGGCAAGGCCGCCATGAGCACCACCGACCGAATAGCCGAGCATGCCGGGACGCTTGGCCACGATGTCCTGCGCGACCGCTGCCGCATGTTCAGGATCGCAGATCACCGCCTTGGCGTCGCTGTCCTCGCAGAAATAGGCGAGCTCGGACAGCGTCAGCCGCGTCGTGACCGGAATTGCGATCGCACCGGCCGCGAGAGTGCCGAACAGGCCCTCGGCGAATTCGATGCAGTTCGGCAGATAGAGAACTATCCTGTCGCCCGTTGCCACGCCCTTGGCCGCGAGTGCTTTGGCAATCGAGGTCACACGTCGGCCGAACTCGCCGTAAGTGACGCGCCGCTCGCCAAGGACAAACGCGTCCTTGTCAGGGAAACGGCGGCAGTGAGCAAACAGAACAGTCTCCATCCGCACGGGATTTTACTCCTTAGACCAGGCGGAACGCCGGGTAGTAGATGTCGTCGGCGAGGAGATCCCACACGACTTCGACAGCAGCGCCAATCTTGACGTCCTCGGGAGGACTGCCGACGATGTTGGCGAGAATGCGGGCGCCCTCTTCAAGATCGACCGTCACCACCGACAGCGGCAGGCGGCCTTCGAGGCCGGGCCCCGGAATGCGGATCACGGTGTTGGCGTATACGGTGCCGCGGCCGCTGACCTGGCGCCACTCGAGGTTGCGCGAGCCGGTGTAGATCGAGACCGGACGCGGATAATGCTGAAAGCGGCCGGTGTCCTTGCAATACTGCAAAAACAGCTCTTTGCGCTTCGCACCTTCCCAGAACGGCGTCGTATCGACGTAAACGCTCGGCTTGGGGACCGGACGGCTTGCTGTTGCTTCAGACATTTAGACCTCCAAAATCATTGCGGCGCTGGTGCCCCAGTTGCGCGCGAAGGGAATGACGCCGATGCCGGTGACAAGCGCATTCTTCGGGTTCTTGATCTGGCGCTCGCCGCCTTCGCCGAAGAGCTGGCGCACGGCTTCGGCAAGGTTGAGACCGCCGCTGGCGAGGCCCGGCTGGCCGGCCGAGATCTGGCCGCCGCCCGTGTTCAGCGGCAGCGTGCCGCGGAACGACAGGTCGGTGTTCAACACGAAGTCGCTGCCCTCGCCGCGGCCGCAGAAGCCAAAGTCCTCGAACTTCATCAGCACGGCGATGGTGAAGTCGTCATAGGGCTGGAACATGCTGATGTCGGACGGCTTGAGGCCCGACTGCGCGAACACTTTTGGCGCAATCTTCGAGAAGCCGGTTTCGGTGATGTCAGCCAGCGGATCCGCGCCGTTGACATTGGTCAGCTCGGCATAGGCAGTCGGATAGACATACTTCTTGATGCCCATCTCCTCGGCCTTCTGGCGGGTCATCACCAGGAAGGCGTTGGCGCCGTCGCAGAACATCACCGAGTCAAGGACGCGCAGCGGATCGGCGACCATGCGCGAGTTGAAGTAGTCTTCTTCCGACAGCGGCTTGCGGAATTTTTCGAGCGCGTTCTCATTGAGCAGCGCGTGGTTGCGCTGGGTGATCGCGATCTTGGCGAGCGCTTCCGGCTTGAGGTTGTACTGGTGAGCGTAGCGGCTCATCAGCAGGCCGAACACCGCCGGCGGGCCCTGCACGCCGACCGGATCCTGAAACTCGCCGCGATAAGCGGCGTAGTTCGCGTTCCAGCGGGTGCTCGGCGCATCCGCCGACATGACGACCGCAACTTCGCAGTGACCATCGCGAATGGCGGACATCGCCCGCGACACGCCGCCGGTTGCCGAGCAACCGCCGATGCCGCCGTAGTTCAGCCAGGTCGGCGAGAGGCCGAGACCTTCCGCCATATAGACGGCGAAGAACGGGTTGGCGCATTCCGACAGCGGCACGGTGACCGACATGCCGTCGATGGCCGACTTCTCGATGCCGGTGCGCTCGATCAGCTGCGCCAGCGCTTCGCCCGCGAAATCATAGGCGCTGCGTCCGGAGCGGAACTGGACCGGCGTTTCGGCGTAACCGGCGATAACGATATCTGATTTGGCCATTGCTTGTTACTCTCCCTTGAACTTGGGCGAACGCTTCTCGCGGAACGCGCTCAAGCCTTCCTGGCGGTCCTTCGTGAAGTAGAGCATGAAGGAGACGTCGCCTTCCGCGGTGAAGCCGTCCTGCAGCGACATGTCGATGCCGCGGTCGATCACGCCCTTGGTGAACATCACCGACAGCGGCGCGTTCTCGCCGATCGTGCGGGCGATCTCACGCGCCTTCTCGAGCGCGCCGCCGGCTTCCGTGACGTGGTTGACGAGGCGATATTCCTTGGCCTCCGCCGCGGTGATCCGGCGACCGGTCCACATCAGCTCCTTCGCCAGCGGCTTGCCGATCAGGCGCGGCAGCGTCTGCGTGCCGCCGCCGCCCGGCATCAGGCCGAGGCGGATTTCCGGCAGGCCCATGCGGGCCTTCTCACCGGCGACGATCATGTCCCCGACCAGCGCCAGCTCGAGGCCGCCGCCGAGCGCAAAGCCCTCGATCGCGGTGATGATCGGCTTGGTGAATTCCGGCAGCTCGCGGAACAGCGAGTTGACTTTGCGCGAACGGCGACGCACGCGGTAGAAGTCGAAATATTCGTTGTCGGCGATCTGGAATTCGCTGGTGTCGATGCCGGTGCAGAATGCCTTTTCGGTGCCCTTCAGGATCACCGCAGTGATCGAACGGTCGAACTCGGCTTCCGCGAGCGCTTCCAGGATTTCGCTGGCCGTCTTCTCGCGCAGCGAGTTCAGTTTTTCGGGACGGTTGATCTGGATTTCCATCCAGCTCTCAACGCGCTCGACGATGATGTCCTCGAAACTCATTTTCTCTTCCGATCTCCTACTCAGATTTCATCAGTGCTCGGTCGCAGCGCCGACGCTCATGCGGTCTGCGATGTCGTTGTGCAGTTGCTGAAGCCGAACCGGGTCCGCCCGCAATTCGGCGTCGATGGTCTGCTCCAGCGCGATCCCCGCGCCCGGCCGCAGCACGATCACCCGGTCCGACATCTCCAACGCATCCTCGATCCGGTGCGTCACGAAGAGGCAGGTCTTGCTGTACTGGCGGGCGACCTGCGCAAAATCCTCGCGCAGCGTCTTGGAGGTGACGTGGTCGAGCTGGCTGAACGACTCGTCGAGCAGGATCAGCTCGGGATCGACGCACAAGGCACGCGCGAGGGACACGCGCTGGCGCATGCCGCCGGACAGTTCGTGCGGATATTTATTCTCCGCCCCGTCAAGCCGCACCCGCTTGAGCCACGTCCGCGCCCGCTCCCGCGCCTCGCTGTGCGAGACACCGAGGATGAGCAGCCCCAGCTCGGTGTTCTCGACCGCGGTCCGCCACGGCAACAAGCGGTCGGTCTGAAAGCTCACCGACAGCTTGCCGCGCAGCTTGTCGAACTCGCTGTGCGGATCGTGACCCGCGACCCTCACCCGTCCGGTCGTGGGCTCCAGCGTGCCCATGATCATGTTCATCACGGTGCTCTTGCCGGCTCCGGTCTGGCCGAGCAGCGCGACGATTTCCCCGCGGTTGACGTGCAGGTTCAGCTTGTTGGCGACGACGAGGTTGCCGAACGACTTGCTGACGTCCTCGAGCGAGATGACCTTTTCAACCTGGCTGTTCATCGCACATTGGCCTCCGCCCGCCACTTCAGAAGATACTTTTCCAGAGCCGTCAGCGCCGCCTGCAACGCCAGATTCAGCACGACGAGAATCACGGTCCAGCCGAGCACCGAGTCGATGCGGAACATGGACTGCGCGAGGCTCATGCGGGAGCCGATACCGATCGCCGATGCAATGAGCTCGGAGAAGATCGCCATACGGACGGCGTAGCCGATCACCGACTTCGTGGTCGTCAGAACATAAGGAATGATGTGCGGCAGGATGAGATAGCGAAGTACCTGCCAACGCTGCGGGCGAAAGCTCTCGATCATGTCGACCCAGTCGCGCGGCAACGCGCGAATGCCGTCGAAAATGCTCAGGGCATAGAAGGGAACGAGAATGACCGCCAGGATGAAGAAGATCCGGACTTCAGGCTCGCCGAACCAGAAGATCGCGAGCAGCATCCAGGACAGCGCCGGAATGCCGGTGTCGATGATCACCAGCGCCCGGATATAGGGCCGGATCTTCGGGAAGATCCCCATCACGATGCCGAGGAAGACACCGAACGCCATCGCGAACAGCACCGCGACGAGCAGGCGCAACGCCGTAACGCCGATGTGCATGTATTCGTTTTTGAGAATCTCGACCGTCGCCCAGAAGATCGTCACCGGCGCCGGCATAACGAACGGCGGCAGATAGAAACTTGCAATCTGCATCGCAACGAGAAGGCCCGCCACAACAACGAGCACGGGGATCACTCCCTCGCCGCGCGCCCGCTCGGCCGACGGCGGCGCGGACACGGGTTTCGGGACGGCGGGCGCCATCGCCCGCCTGTCGTCAGCTTGTGACACGAAATTCTCCGATTAGTTGGAGGGAGGCGACCGGCGGGCCGATCACTCTCCCGTTTTCGACGAAGAGGCGTCAGCCCTTGAAGAAGAAGCCTTCATCGGGCGTTGACGCGATCAACGAATTGCGCACGCAGAAGTCGATCGCGGTCTGGGTCGCCTTGCGCGCGGCCGGATCGGTCATCGACGAGTACTTGAAGCTCAGGCGCTTGGAGTTGATCGCCTCGGCCAGAACGGCCGGCTTGAAGCCGGTGCGCTCGCCGACGATCTGCACCGCGCTCGGCACGTCCGCGAGGATGCCCGCGATGCAGTCGCGGAACACGCCGTCGATGCGCGCACCGATCTTGGGATCGCTTTCGAGCAGTTCGCGGCGGGCGGCGACGCCGAAGTACGGCAGACTTTCTCCGGTCGCCTTGGTGTAGGAGGCGCCGACGTTGAACAGCACCTGCAGGTTCGGATCCTCGGCGATTGCGTTGCTGACATTCGGCTCCCAGGTCAGCGCCGCTTGGGCCGCGCCGGCGCGCAACAGCGTCACCGATGCCGCCGGATTGGTGACGTTCTGCACCTTGGCGGCGGTCTCGAGGTCGATCTTGTGGAATTCCTTGAGCACGGCGCGCGCCATGCGATAGGTGCCGGTCGACTGCGGCGCGGCGAGCACCTTGCCGGCCACGTCGTCGATCGACTTCAGGCTGCCCTTCGACGACGACATGATGTTGATCATGTCCCCGGTCGTGATGGTGCAGACATACTTGATCGGCACGGCGCCGACATAGCGCACCGCGAAGGTATCCCAGCTACCGATGCAGACGTCGTAGTTGCCGACGTCGAAGTCGCTGTAATAGGTCGGGACAGACGTATAGGACGTCGGCGTTCCAAGGGTGAAACCGTTTTTCTGATCGAGCTTGTGGTGACGGATGAATTCGGTCACCAGCACGGTGAATCCCGGCGTCAGCGACGCCCAACGAACCTTGGCCGCCTGTGCGAGCGCAGATCCGCCTGCCATCATCGGCACCGATGCGGCCGCCGCACCCATGCTTGCCTGCAGAAAATGACGTCTATTCAGTTCGTAGGCCATCTGACCCTCCCCCTCTTTTTTGGTCCTGTTGCCGCGGATCCATTCCCGGGCCGATCACAAAACAATATAACTAACTTAGCAATCTACCCATCGCGGGTATTTGTGCACTCTGCCAAGGCGGAATGAGAAGCCACGATTATGATCCGTCAGCGTTCCATTTTTGGAACGGTGGATTGCGCCTCCCTCGAAGCACCGCCGCGGGTTGCCATGCTGCACCGCCAAAAGCGGAGGCGACGAAGCCAGCGTGGACAGGCCGCTCGCCATTGAAAGAAAAACGCTTCTCGCTTCGCGGCGGGTGAGTTTGCGCCGCAATAAAATGCGTTGTCAGAAGGCGCACCTTGCGTGGTCCGTGAGAGCGTCGCGGCTGGCGCCCCTCACTCCAGCAGGCGCAATTCTCGCTGCACGGTCACCAGACGGTCGCGCAATTCGTCGACGAAAACCGTTGCTGCGCGGCTGAGCGGGCGTGCCGCGTGGTGGACGCAGGCGATCTGACGCGCAATCTGCGGAAAGATCGGAGTGCACCGCAACAAACGGGAACGCAGCGCGTTGGCGACGGCGATCGGCGGCAAGATCGCGACATAATCGGTGCTGATGATGAAATTCTCGATGGTGCCGATTTCATCGAATTCGAACCGCGGCGTCAGCGAAATGCCCTGCTGAGAGGCAACCTCTTCAAGAATCATCCGCAGGCCGTGACGCGCCGAGGGGATCACCAGCTTGCGCTGATCGATCGTGTCGAGTCGCACGCTGCCTGCCGGCGGTTGCGATTTCGCGCCGCTGATCAGCATCAGATCCTCGGAGACAAGCTCGGTCTGCTCATAGTCGCTGCGCTTGCGCGAGGCGTTGATCACCACCAGATCGAGCTGCCCGATGCGCAGCATTTCCAGCAGTTCGCGGGTATAGCCATCGGTCGTGCGCAGCGTGACATCGGCATATTTTGCGGTGAACGACACCAGCGTTTCCGACAGCGCGTTGTGCGCGACCGAGGCCACCACCCCGGCGGCAACGTGTCCCTTCACCGTGTCGCGCGATGCCGTCAGCTCCTGGCGCGCGTCGTCGATGGCGCGCAAAATCGGCAAAAACAGCCGGTACGCCTCATGCCCGCTCTGGGTCGGCACCAGCCCTTTCGGCGTGCGCAGAAAGAGCGGGCAGCCGAGCTGGTCCTCAAGCTTGGCGAGTTGGAGGCTGATCGCGGGCTGGACGATATTCAGGCGGCGAGCGGCCCGGGTGACCGAGCCCTCCTCATACATCGCAACGAAATACTGTAGCTGCCGGAATTCCATCACTTGCCCTGCCATAGCCAATCACTATGGATGGCATAGCTTTTAATTAATGGAAGTTATCTGCCGCAAGGCTAAATTTCCGGCCACCAAATACGGCTACGGCGCAAGGACAGGCGAATGGCGAACGAATCTCTCACTCAGGCAGGGGCAAAGCGGCGGGATATCGAGTTGCGGCCCTGGCTGGAAAAGCTCGAAAAGACCGGCCGGCTTGCGATCATGAAGCCGGGCGCCAGCCTCAATTTCGAGATCGCCGGCATCGCCAACCGCCTCGACGGCAAGAAGTCGACCTACTTCCCGGCTGCCGGCGGCACCGACATCGCGGTGATTTCCGGCCTGCTTTCCAACCGCGAGTGGATGGCGGAAGCGCTCGGGCTCACCGGCGACACCCTGTTGCAGGCGTTTCAGGCCGCCGCGACCAAGCCGCTGCCGTGGACCGAGGTGAAGGACGCGCCGTGCCAGGAAGTGGTGCATGAGGACGGCGATCTTCTGTCGATGCTGCCGATCCCGACCCATAACGAGCTCGACAGCGGCGCCTACATCACCGCGGGCCTTTTGATCGTCCGCAACCCGCGCACCGGCATCCAGAACGTCGCCATCCATCGTCTGCAGGTCTCCAACCCGCGCGAGCTCGGTGCCCTGCTGCTGCCGCGCCATACGCTCGCCTTCTTCAACGAGGCGGAGGCGGCGGGCGACAATCTCGACGTTGCGATCGTCGTCGGCGTCAGCCCCGCGTGCCTGCTCGCTTCGCAGGCAATTCTGCCGATCGACAGCGACGAGTTGGAGGTCGCGGGCGCGCTCGGCGGCGCGCCGCTCGAGGTGGTCAAATGCGTCGGCAGCGAACTGCGCGTGCCCGCCCACGCCGAGATCGTGATCGAAGGCCGCATCATGGCCAACCAGCGCGAGCTCGAAGGCCCGTTCGGCGAATTCCCCCAATACTATGGCGAGCGCGCCAAGCGTCACGTCATCGCTGTGGACCGCATCACGCATCGCAAGAACCCGCTGTTCCACACCATCGTTGGCGGCGCGCTCGAACACCTTCTGCTTGGCGCGATCCCGCGCGAGGCCACCATCCTCAACACGCTCCAGCGCAACTTCCCCTCGGTGAAGGACGTGCATCTCGGCCTCGGCGGCGTCGGCCGCTATCACCTCTACGTGCAGATGCGCGCCCGCCATCGCGGCGAGGCAAAGAACGTGATCATGGGCTGCTTTGCCGCGCACTACGACATCAAGCATGTCGTGGTGGTCGATGAGGACGTGAACATCCACGATCCGCGCAGCGTCGAATGGGCCGTCGCCACCCGCTTCCAGGCCGACCGCGACCTCGTTGTCGTCGGCGGCGCGCAGGGCTCCAAGCTCGACCCCTCCGCCGATGACGGCTACGGGGCCAAGATGGGCCTCGACGCGACGGTGCCGGTGGGATCGTCGGAGTTCCGCTTCACGCGCATTCGCGTTCCCGGCGAAGCCGAGATCGACCTCGATGCGCATGTCGATCCGAAGGCAAGCCTTTCGGCCACGGCCGCGTGGAAGTAGTTTTCCTCCGTTCCCGATGGTCATCGCAAGAAACGCCGGCGCAAGCCGGCGTTTTTTGTTTTTCCGCTGCTCCGCCGGTTCTTGCCCCGGATATTGCCAATCAGCCTCATAAGTACTATTTTATGCCACATGGCAGCAATTCATCAGGTCGACACGTCCCTTCAGGAGTTCCGCCCTGCGCCGATCACCGACGCAGAGGCGGCGGCAATGTTCCGCGCCGCGCTCAACCTGTTTCGGCTCTGGGCAGTCACCGACGAACAGGCCGCGATCCTGCTCGATCAGCCGGTGCGCTCGTATCGGCGCTGGAAATCCGGTGCCGTCGGCCGCATCGATCGCGACGCGCGCGCGCGGCTGTCCAATCTGATGGGCATCCACAAGGCCCTGCGGATGATTTTTCGCGAGCCGCAGCGCGGCTATGACTGGATCCGCAAGCCCAACGCCGCGTTCGGCGGCCGCTCCGCGCTCGACGTGATGCTGGACGGCGACCTCACCGACCTGATGCGCGTGCGGCGCTACCTCGACAGCGAGCGCGGCGGCTGGTGAGCGGCAAGGCCCTCGCCCCCGCCTCCGTGCCGATCGCGAACGTCTCGTGGCCGGGCGCGGTGCGCATCATCCGCAGCATCTTTCCGCCGATCGACCTGTTCGAGGACATTGCCGACCCGGCCGATTGGGCGCTGCTGATTTCGGCCGAGCAAAAGACCAATCCGCGCCTGATGGAAACCATCGGCAACCTCGATCTCGTGCCGGTGGGCCGCCGTGTCTCCGGCCCCGGCGCAAGCTATCTGATGGCGCCCTTCACCCATGTCAGCACCGATCGGCCGAGCCGCTTCAGCGACGGCTCCTATGGCGTGCTCTATGCCGGCGAGACCTTTGAGGTGGCGCTGTTCGAAACCATCCATCACCACGCGCGCTTCATGGCGCGAACCGGTGAGGCGCCAGGATGGACCTCGCAGTTTCGCGAGATCGTCCTCGATATCACGGCGAACCTGCATGACGTGCGCAAGCGCGGCAAGCGCTTCCTGCTCGCGCCGGACAGCTACCGCGACAGCAACGGCCTTGCGGCGGCGCTGCGGGCCGCCGGCTCCGAAGGCATCGCCTATCCAAGCGTGCGCTTACCGGGCGGCGACTGCGTGGCGTTGTTCTATCCCGACCTTGCGACCAGCCCGCGCCAGGGCCGCCATCTCGACTATCACTGGGACGGCACGCGGGTTGACCTCTACCGCGACGTCACCAACGGCAAAGTCTTTCGCATCACACCGCCGGCCGAGGCAAAGTAAGAAACACTGACCCCGGCCCGCGTGTGACCGTCACAGCGAGCGGGCGATGAGCAGCTTCATCACCTCGTTGGTGCCGCCATAGATTTTCTGGATGCGCGAATCTACGAACATCCGCGAGATCGGATATTCCTGCATGTAGCCGTAGCCGCCATGAAGCTGCAGGCACTCGTCGGCGGTTTCGACCTGCTTTTCCGAACACCACCACTTCGCCATCGAGGCGGTGACCGCATCGAGATCGCCCGCGATCAGCCGCTCGATGCACCAGTCCACGAAAACGCGCGCGATCATCGCCTCCGTCTTGCGCTCGGCGAGCTTGAACGCGGTGTTCTGGAATTCCAAAATCGGCTTTCCGAACGCCTTGCGCTCCTTGGTATATTCGGTGGTCAGCCGCACCGCCCGCTCCATCGCGGCCACTGCGCCGACCGCGATGATCAGCCGCTCCTGCGGAAGCTGCTGCATGAGCTGGACGAACCCCTGCCCTTCCTCCGGGCCGAGCAGGTTTTCCGGCGGCACGACGACGTCCTCGAAAAACAGCTCCGAGGTATCGGACGCATTCAGCCCGATCTTGTCGAGGTTGCGCCCGCGGCGAAAACCCTTGGCCTCCGCCGTCTCGACGACGATCAGCGACAGACCCTTGGCCCCCTGCCCGCCGGTGCGCGCGACCACGATAATGATGTCGGCCGACTGGCCGTTGGTGATGAACGTCTTTGCGCCGTTCAGCACATAGTTGTTGCCCTGCCGCTTCGCAGTGGTGCGCACGCTTTGCAGATCCGAACCGGTACCCGGCTCGGTCATCGCGATCGCGCCGATGATTTTTCCGCTCGCCATGCCGGGCAGCCAGCGCTTCTTCTGCTCCTCCGAGCCGTAGTTGAGAAGGTAGTGCGCGACGATGCCGCTGCTCACGGTCACGCCACTCAAGGCTTCGGGAACGACGTTTTCCATGTCCTCGTAGATCGCCGCTTCATACGCGAAGGTGGCGCCGAGCCCGCCATAGGCTTCCGGCACGCTGGCGTTCAGCGCGCCCATCTCGCCGAGCGCAAGCCAGGCCGAGCGATCGACCATCTTTTGCTCGCGCCAGCGCTCTGCATGCGGCGCCAGATCCTTTGCCAGAAAGCGGCGGAACTGGTCGCGAAAGACGTCCAGCTCTTCAGTCATCCATGACGAACGGTACTGCATTCAAACCTCGCAAGGCGTGGAGCGCCACGCCGACCACAGGGCCTCGCCGAAAGCGGCTTGCCGGATGCTTTTCGCCGCCCCCGCCGCTGCCCACAAAAGATCCGATCACTTCCGAATGGCTATAGAAGCGCGACGACGGGCGCAGATCAATGGCGGTTTTGAAGGCAGGATGTGGAGGGATGGAGGGGGCAATGGCGTCAAGCCACGCGAGCAAGCAATAGGACAGCGGACCCAGACCGATGAAATGGAGAGCCAGGCCCCCGCCTCCATTCGGTTTCGACAAGCAAGAAGCAATATTTCTTGTCACGCAGGACACAACCTGATGCGCAAAGTAACCTGTTTGCCGTCAGTGACGCCCGGATCAGAAACGAAAGAGTTTCTACTATGCTTAAACGGTATTTCGATGATCTCACTGAGGACCTCGCCCGGGAGTCGGAGCGTATCCGTGCCTTCTTCGCGACACACGCCTTATCCGCCGGTATCAATCGAGAAGAGCTCGTTGCGAGGCTGCTGCGCGCCCATATCATCCCTTCTGTTGGGGTGGAGGCTGGCTTAATCTTAGCGCGCAACGAAGAATTCTCTAATCAGGCTGACGTTATCCTTGTCGATCGTCAGTCCAATGGACCGCTCTACGGCCCCCGGCGGATACCCATTTGGCTCAAGGAAGCAGTCTACGGCGTTATTGAGGTTAAGACCCAGCTCAGCCCATCAACATTGTCGGATTCCGTCCGCAAATGCGTCCGGCTCAAGAGATTGCCGAATAGCTTCGCCGACTCGCTGGGACGACAGAAGGTCACGGACACACTCTTTTGTGTCTGGGCATTTAGGGCTCCTGACGATCTGCAACTGGTCAAGGCGAACATAGAAAGTGCGATCTCTGGCCTCGCCCAATCCGAACAACCAGACTTCATTATCGTGCCTGGGTGCTTTCTCTGGCGAGGGGGACATTACTTTGACATCTCGACCAACGGGCAACCAGGCAGTGATTTCTATCAGCAGCGAATACAGTCCATCGGTGGCGACCTCGAGCGCCTTCTGATTCCATCGTTCGAGATGCTCAACTTAGGGACGAATGCGCTGACGGTGTTTTTCTACTGGCTCAATAACTGGCTGTACGCCGCCGGGCCGCGGCGCCCCGATCTCATCCGATATTACCCAGTCGACAGCTGGGGAGAAAAGGTGTGAAGGGGTGCAGCGATCCTCTGCACATTCAGCGTCGCCTAGCACGCGGCATTCGTGCGGAAATATCGCGCAATCAGCGGCAAACAGCAGAAGGGGCGGAGCCCCCTTTTCCGGGCAGCCGATTGTTTCTACCAGATAAAGCGCGGACGCTATTTTTAGCTTATTTTACAGTTTGATGTCCATTTTCTAAGCGTCGATATCAACAGTCCCTCTCGTTCATGATGTCCGCTTCATTTCATACGCGGGAAGAAAGCTCGTGATTTCAGCTCAAGAAACCTTGGATCGCATCCTTGATTGATACGCAGGCTTAACGACGGCCGGGTCGTCGAAGACGCCTGCTTTGACGTAGTATCGATCAGGGTGAACCGCCGATGAGGTATAGACCGGTGACCCGCAATTTGCGCAAAAATGACGGGTGATGGTGTGCCCGCTATCGGCATTCTTCGTGAAGCCGCTGAGCGAGTTGCCGGTAACTGAGAAAAGGACAACATCCACCCCGATGGAAACCTTGAATGCACTACCAGTGCATTTCCGACAATCGGTGCAATGACATATTGCCGCCGGTCCTATCGCTCCTCGATAGACGAAACGGATTGCGCCACACAAACATCAGTCACTGACGGACATATGAAGGATGTCAATTACTTTGCAATCCTCCTCCACTTTCAGAATCGCGGCAGCGACGGAGAGCACCCGGGGATCATCCTCGCCACCCAAATAGGGGGAGTTGGGCCACGTGCCCCCGGGGGCAACATATCCTCGCGCGGTCCACCGCTGCACTTTCGACGATCACCCCGCCCCCTATTCCGCGTCGATATGTCCAGCTTGACGCAGTTCGATTTTCTCGCGGTCACAGCTGTGACGTCAGGCTAGCCCGAGGCAAGGTGATCTGACCTTCGATCCCTTCGAGGAAACGAGCAACGACGCAGCTATAACATGATAACTAGGCAGAGACGGTCGATCTCTGAAGCTGCCCCAGACGACGCGCCTCTTGCACAGGCCGCCAAACGTTGACAAAACTCGCTCCGCGCGGAAGCTTGGCATCGTACGGGACGAACACTCCCGGCTTTTTCGGCGACAGAAAATCTCCAATCTGAAACTGCTTTGGATCGAACGCAGTCACCTGCCCCGCGGCCACTTTCACAACAGAGTGCAGCAATAGACTTAGCGAGCCACAGGCCGCACGAAGCCATTCACGCCTTGTCTTCATCGATGCTTCTCATTCGTCTTCGTCGCGCTCGCTTAGAAGGAACGCGGAAATGCTGCGGGATGCCAGCGAACGCGACGAAGTTCACTAGAACGTTTCCGGAAGTCCACTACGTCAATCCACTAGGCATCGCAAAAAAATGTAGTGAACAGGTGTTCCGGTCCAGGATCGTCCGTCTCCGGGCGCCACTTTCCGCTCAACCGCCTCGGCCAGAAGTTCCCCGCCAACTGGAGGTCTTTGAGGTGAAATTCCTGTGGATTTCAAGGCACGACCGCGCGTCGAGGCTGCGCCTTTTGCGTTGCGCTCGCTATCTAAGGGCGTCATCCCCGCCGACGAAAAAACCTGATAGTTAGATTCTGACGGAAACAATGTCCGTCACCCTATTCGCCATAAGATTATCAATATTCTTTACCAATTCGATTTTGAGAAACACGCGCATTCCTCCGCCGGTTAACCCCTCCGCCCTTCTCATTTTTCATTCGGCCCACTCTGGGTCTGTTGTGAACGCGATGGTCAGCCAGCGATCAGGCGTATCGTCACCGATTGCGTCACCAATCTCATTACGAATACGGTCCCATTCCTGTAGTTTCATCGCGGGCCAATCCAGCGGGACAATAAAATTCAGCTCGATTTGCTTGCCTCGCCCAACCTTTGCGACGTAAGCGCGATAAGACAAAAAACCGTAGCGCGCGACGACCGCCCTCGCGACCTCATCCACATGCTCCTTAAGGTCGGCCGGCGTAACCAGCAGGACATCGGCAAGGGCCTGTTTGATGGTTCCGAAAGGGAGCGGAGGATAATAAGACATACAACTGCTAGGGCGGCAGGGTCGACATAGGGCGATATCCACTCGAGGCCGGTCCCCTGAATTGCGAAGCCGAAGACAAATGCTACCAGTAGCGCCGCACTTAAGGCGGCCGACATCGACCATGCCTTCGCGTCCAGCGCAATAAATTCAGATTGAATATTGCGGTTCGCCTTCTTGTCGAAAACAACCATTCCGGATGCAACGACAACAGTGAGAGCCGGGTATATGGCAGCCTTATCGAAGGCGAGGATTCGGCCGCCAGACATGATGCTCGCGATCGCATTAATGAATGCGTAGATTGCGGCACCGGTGAGCATAACTCCGTTGAGCCCTAGCACCATGGGTTCAAGATGCCAGAACCCCATCGTAAAGTGCTTCACAAGCGCACTGCGTTCCGGACCATCGGCCGCGGATGAGGCGATCAGTTTGGACACGAGCAAAGCCATAATCGTCATGATCGCGTCAGTGAGCGAATAGACGCCGTCAAAAATAATCGCGTATGAGCCGGACAGGAGGCCGAAGACGATATCCGCCCCGGCCAAAACGAAGGTTACGATTATCGATGTGCGGAGAACACCCTGCTCGGTGTCAAGCTTCAGGTTCCATTGCCTGAACATACCTAACTCGTCGGCACCTGCCCTCCCCACACAATCGCATTGGCAAGCCGTCGAGTGCAATAGCGCCGTTTCGGCTAGGGTTTGACCGCCGCCCTCATCGCGTCGCAGACTGTTTCCGCATGGAGGTTTTGCAGACACAAGCAGCCCAAACGATGGCATCTTGGGCAATGGCGCTGTGCAAGCGATCGAATGGACCTCGACAGGATCGAAGTCGACGACCGCGTCAACCGCTTTGTCGGAGATAAAAACGTTCTGGAACAAGCAGTTAATGGCCGTGTCGTGAGCGGGCAATTCTCTGAATAGAAGATCGCATTATTCCAACTGCGGACTCTCGGCTGGATAGATGATCCTGCCGTCGCGGTACACCTCGGCGCCGGGCGTCAGGCTCGCCCCATCGATATGAGATGGTCCCAGGATGTGCATCACACGCTCGCCTTCGCTGAGCAGATAATCGGTAATGATGCGCCGATGGCAGCGCCACCAGACGGCTTCTGCGCACATGATCGCGCACCGGTGCTGGCCGCCCAGAACCCGCAGTCGCGCAAGGCCTGCGGCGAAGGGCTTCGTCAGAGCATAGTCGGCATAATTGCGAAAACCACGCACCCGCCAATAGGCATTCGGGGAGGGTTCGGCGCCGCGCGCCTTTCCGCGAAGACCGCCAAGCTCCGCGATATGTTCGTAGCCAATTTGCCACCGGGCCAGCACTTCGGGGAGGCTTTCACCGTTGAACTGCGGATTCGCGCGCGAGCGCGGCATGGAGCGCACATCGACAACGAAATCGACGCGGAACTCCCGAAGCAGGTCGACGAATTCCGCGATCGTCCTGGTGGAATGGCCTATGGTGAAGAAGGTGTTCGTGTCGGCTCCCACGGAATAACAGCGCTCGGCCACCTAGGCTACATCATTGTAAGCCTTTGCCTTCGAGATCAAAGCTCGCTGGTTGCCGGGAGGCACCAGCCGATGGCGGGAACTATGCTGCTTTAAACCATCGGTCAGGACGGCTACAACAGACTACGAATTGTACGGCTACCGGATGCCCTTTTTGATCGTTTGCGTGAGCGCCAGTCGTGCCAAAGACGCTTGACCGGCCACGGGAGCGATGCAGGAGCTGGAACGATGATCGTCAAGAACATATTGCCGCGCGCGGTCGAACGCCTGGCCGTGATCGAAGCTCAGGCACCGGTGAAGGAGGCGGCCGCGCTGATGTCCAGGCCCCATACCGATCTTGTCGTCGTCTGCGATCACGGCAACATGGTAGGCGTTCTGACGAAGACCGACATCGTCGGCCAGATCGGTCACTGCATGGGGTCCGGCTGCACAGCCAGGGTGGACAGCATCATGACCCGAGATATCACCTATTGCCGGACGCACGAGATATTGCTCGACGTCTGGTCGGTGATGAGGGAACGGGGTCTGCAACGTGTTCCTATTCTCGACGAAGCACGAAAGCCACTCGGCATCATCTATGCGCGGGACGCGCTGCAGGCTCTGCTGTCCGAATCAGAGAACGAGGACGAGCTGCTTCGCGATTACATATCGAGCGTGGGGTATCGCTAAGCCGGACCAATGGTCTGAGTGCCGCCACATGGACCGATGCACATCGCGCAAACGAGAGATGGCCGCAAAGCGCCATAGGGTGTCAACGACCCACGCAACAAGGGCCTGGGCAATACGTTCTAACGCATCCTTGAAGGCAGCGACGACGACTGCTGGCGGCTCAATTTTTTCCAGACTTTGGGTTTCCTGAAACAAACGCGAAGCGACAACCTTCCCGTTTCTGTCCAGAATCCGGGCGGACAATTCAGTATCGGCGACCGGCTCGGAGGTGGTGCTAACGCGGAAGCGCCGAATATCGATCAAAGGCTGAGAGTCCGCCTGCACTTCATCCATCGGGCGCAGCGGCGCAACGCCTTCGGAGATACTCCTTACCTGCTGGAGACTGACAGGCTCCAGCAGGTAAGGATCGCAAAAACAGGAATCGTCCGCCGTCACCTCGGATGACAATTAGTCAAAATACGGGGTGTTCCAGTCCAATTCCTTAGGCTTGATCTTCTTTTCGATGCATCTGCCGGCGGCAAAACCCGCGATTTCGCCCGTCTGCGTGCACCATGGGAAATTGCGCATGACCATAAATAGCGTGTCATAGGTGAATGACAGGGACGCACCGGTCAGGATGAGGTTGTCGACCTTCTTAGGGAGGAAGCACCTGAACGGCACCTCGAAGGTGTACTTGCGATGACCGTCCCAGAAGAAGGTTTTCGTCATGGGGCGCGTTACGGCATCCCGGAAGCTGCGGCCTGAACGTGCATCATCCAGCGAGAACACGTGCTCACCGATCGGATGCCGACCGTCGCGCACGCCGACGTAGCGACCGACGTTGGCAATGACCGCGCTCTCAAACCCTGGCACATATTTCCGGAGAAACTTTGCTTCGGCATTCACAAAGCCACGCAGGGCCTGGGTCGCCCGCGCATTGTCGGCAGAGCTTTCATCCGGCCGGAGTGCCCATTCATAAGGAACGTTTTGCCAGATGACGTAGGTCCCGTCCGCCGAGATCGGGCTCATGTCCAGCGTCGGGTGACCGATATAGTTGTCGCCATAGACGTTGGTGCCGCCCATGCGGGGGCGATAGATGCCTTTCGGCAGATCGCCTGCGGCCTCGGCCTCAGCGATGACCGTTTCAAGAAGCGGATCCTTGGCAGAGGTCTGATGCGCCTGAACCTTCTGAAAATCGACACCGCTCATCGTCCAAAGCAATCCCCCGGGGACCGGACGATTAATGCCGTCCCAGTGCGCCGTATCCGGCTGCCCTCCCCCGCCGCTGACAAAAGGAGACCCGGCACGAGCGACCATTTCCGCGGTACCTGAGCCTTCGATGAAGATCTTGCCCGCAATGGCCTGGGTGCCGCTCGGCCCCTCGATGATGATTGCCTTGATGGTGTTGTCGCCGGGACCCTCGTCAACGATCAAATCGACGAAACGCGTGCCGTAAAGCGCCAGAACACCTGCTTGGTGAAGCAGGTCGGCCATCACGCTACCCGCCCCCTCTGGATTGAAAGACATGCGCGTGAATTCGCTGCCGGGTGCCTTGTTGCGCTCATAATGGGAAAGCGGGTTCCCCGCCCAGCCGGGATGGGTCTTCTCGGTAGCGGTATAAATGTATCCCTCTGCCGCAAAACGCTCCATCAATTCGGTATGAATGCCCCCGACGCCGACATCCGCGGACCCCTGCAGTCCGGACGTGTGGACGCCTCCTGGCATGTCGAAACGCTCGACCAGAATGGTTTTGGCACCCATCCTGGCCGCCTTCAGGGCCGCCGCAAATCCGCCGGGACCTCCGCCCACAACGACCACGTCGGCTTCGTATTCGACCGGCACCTCGCGGCGAGGAAGGATGACGGGCGATGAAGCGATCGGCGCACGTGTGGAGGGGGAATTCATATCGTCACTTTCTGCTGAATTGGATGCGGCAGACATTTCATATGAAGAGTCGAAACGCTGCCGCATTGCATTTCAATGTGTAGTTATGCGGTTAGATCGCGAAGAACTTTTGATCGACGGCGCGTTGCAGTCCCTGCGCCTCCGCCAGGATGCGACTGCTCCGGATGACGGCGTTGCGGTCGGCTTCATCCGCCATCGAGGCAAAGCGGTACTTGAGCCGCCCCGATTCGGTTGCCTTGATCAGGATGTCCGGCGGCAGGCCGATGTCGCTGGCAGCCGCTTCATAGGCCTTGCGAGGCTCCGCATTCATGGCGTCGGCCCCATTCGCGAAAATCCTCCAAAGGCTTTGTTCAATTCCGGGATTGCGATCCAGTGCTTCCTGACGAATTGCAAGTCCGAGGAAGGGCATTTCGGCACCCTCGTGTTTGCGATAGGCCTCGCCCATGTTGAGCAAAACACGAAGGTTCGGGTTCCTGGACATGCCCATCGTCACGCTCGGCTCCCAGGTGACCGCGGCATCCGCGCGATCGGCCAGCACGAGGGTCACGCCGGCGAGCGGATGATCCACCGTCTGGATCGAAGTCTCCTTCTCGAGATCGAAGCCGTAGAACTTCTGGACGAGGCCTTTCAAGAGCCGGAAGGTTCCCGATGTCGTCGTGGCGGCAACCGTTTTGCCCCGAAGGTCCTCGAGCGATTGGATCTTGTCGGACACGGTGACGATATTCAGGAGATCGCCGGGATTGATGCCGCAGAGATACCGCATCGGCACCCCGCCGAATGAACGGACAGCGAAGGTTTCCCAACTGCCGAAGCACATGTCGAAGGCACCAGCGACAAAATCGCCGTAGTAACTGGTCAGCGACGAATACGGGAGCGGCGCAGCGAGCTGCACCCCATGCTCGCGATCAAAGCCCCGATTGATGGTGTGCTGCATGAACGCCGGGACAAATCCCGGCGTAAAGGTTGCCCACGTCAATTTGGGCAAGGCCGGAGGCGCTGCCCTGGCGATCGTGGGCGCCGCCAGCGCGGACGCTCCCCCAAGGAGAGCAAAATTGAAATTCCGACGCGTCAGCATCTCGCACCCCTCAGATCGCGAAGAAGCCGGCAGCGGCGGGCTTGGCCAGCATGCCCTGACGCGTCAGCATTTCCGATGCGGTCATGATTGTTTTCTGCGTAGTCGGACTGGAAGCCGATGCGTGGCTGAGGCGAAGGCGGCCAGCGTCCTTCGCGGCCTGCAGCATCTCGGCATTGATCTTGGTCCGCTCGGCGTATTTCCCGGCCACATTCGCAAAGTCTGCATCGATCCTCGACACGCATTCGGCGAAGGCGTCGTTCAAGCGCTTGGTGGTGTCCGGGGAGCGTGCGACGAGTTCCTTGCGAACATTCACGCAGAAATAAGGCAGATCCAGACCGGTTTTCTCGCGGAATGCGCCGCCCGCATTATAGATGACATCAAGGTCTTTCCGCTTCTGGATCCCCGAACTGATCATCGGTTCCCAAGCAACGGCGGCATCCGCACGATCCGCGATCACAAGCGTGACGCCCTGCGCCGGGTTGTCCGCATTCTGGATTTCGGAGGACTGTTCGATATCGACGCCGGAGATGTCCTTGATCAGCGCACGCGTCATTCGATAGACGCCGGACTGCTGCGGCGCAGCGATCATCTTGCCCTTGAGGTCCGCGATCGAGCGTGCTCCCGATTTCGGTGCGACGACGCCGATCATGTCCGCGGTCATCAAGGTGCACAGCAACTGGCAGGGCACGCCGCCATGAAAGCGCGTCAGGATCGGGTCCCAACTGGAAATGATCAAGTCGGATGATCCGGCGACGAAATCGTTGAAAAGCGTGCCGATCGACGAATTGAGCGTCGGCGCCTCAAGCGTGAAGCCATACTTCTGGTCAAGCTTCATATCCCGGATCAGGTCATAGAAGACGACCGTGAACCCCGGAGTTGCCGTTGCGCAACGAATTGCCGGACCTTCCGCGGCACGCAGGATGGCAGGCATGGCAAGCAGCGATCCGCCAAAACCGATGGCACCCAGCAACGTGTCACGTCTAGAAATCTTCATGTCTTCACTCTCCCTGATAGTCTTGCTTTTTTTCCTGAAGGCCTAGCGCCGCCTCGATCTTTTTGCGGCTCGCCTCGCGTGTCATCTCGTTCGAGCGGGCCTCGCCCAATCCCATCTCAAGGGAAATCCTAGCGCCCGGCCCCAAGACGATGACGCGATCAGCCATTTCGATGGCGTCATCGATGCGATGCGTAACCATGAGGCAGGTTTTACCGAGGTTACGGGCGAGTTCGCAGAAGTCGCGTCTCAGCGTTTGAGAGGTCACATGGTCTAGCTGGCTGAATGACTCGTCGAGGAGGACAAGTTTTGGATCAACCGCAAGGGCTCTCGCGAGCGCCACGCGCTGCCGCATCCCACCGGACAATTCGTGCGCGTATTTGCTCTCAGCTTCCGCAAGGTTCACGCGCGCCAACCATGACCTCGCGACCTCTCTCGCCTCATGTTTCGGGCGTCCGAGGATGAGAAGACCCAGCTCGACGTTCTCAAGCGCCGTGCGCCACGGTAGGAGGCGATCGGTCTGGAAGCTTACGGCCATCCTCCCCTTCATGTCCCTGAACTGCCCGAATGGATCGAATCCTGCCACCCGGATGCTTCCGGCGTCTGGCTGCAGTGTCCCCATGATCAGATTGAGAACGGTAGTCTTGCCGGCCCCGGTCTGGCCGAGCAGCGTCACGATTTCGCCCTCCCGGACGCTGAACGAAAGATCATCCACAGCACGGAAGCCGCCGAACGTCTTGCTGACGTCACGGAGCGAAATCACTTCATCCCCGGAATTAACCAGGCTGGTTGTCACATTGACAGTCATCGCACCGAGGCCTCCGGCCGCCATTTCAGGAGTGCTTTTTCGGCACCCGTCACGAGAAACTGCATGACGATGTTGAGCACGACCAGGAAAAACGTCCATGCAAGGACCTGATCGACATGGAAGGTGGATTGCGCCAGCCCCATGCGGGATCCCACCCCGACCGCTGACGCAACCAATTCGGCGAAAATCACCATTCGGGTTGCGTAACCGATTACCGACTTCGTCGTAAGCAAGATGTAGGGAACGATATGAGGCAGAATGAGGTAGCGCAGCGTTTGCCACCGGGACGGCCGGAAGCTCTCGATCATGTCGACGAGATCCTTGGGCAGCGCGCGAATACCGTCGTAGATGTTGAGGGCATAGAACGGCAGCAGGATCATCACCAGAATGAAGAAGATCCGGGTCTCCGGGTTTTTGAACCAGAAGACGGCCAAAAGTATCCATGACAGCGCTGGAATGCCGGTGTCGATGATCACCAAGGAGCGAATGAACGGGCGGAAAATGGGCGACATGCCCATGACCAGTCCGAGCAGAACTCCGGCAACCATGGCGAACAGCATGGCGGCAAGAAGTCGCCCAAGCGTAATCAAAATGTGGGAATAGTCATTGTTGGCCAAACCGATTGCCGCCTTCGCGACCGCGACCGGCGACGGCATGATGTAATCCGGCACAAAATGACTGGACACCTCCATGGCGAGCAAGAGGATCGCAACGACGATGATGGTTGCCCCAGTGTCACGAAATGCGGCGCGCTGCCAGATGCTCTCACGGCGCATTCCGACCACCTTCGAGGCTGCTGAAGCCGCCATGGCTTGGTTATTACCCACTCGAGTCATGATTCCGCCGCGGTTACCATCTGCGTCCCCTCATTTTTCTTGACCAATTTGTGGACGCACTAAACATGTTAAGTCAAGAATTACAACACGGCTGCATGGATTCGGAAGGGTACCTGATGGCGAAGACCGCACGGAAAGTGAAAGCGCCAGCGAACAAGGGAGTGAGTTGCAAGCCAGGCTCACGTCGCGTGGCTGAGGGCGACGTCGAACTGATATTCTCGTCGTCGGATCCGTCATTGCCCGTCAGCCTGCTCAGGACGCGCGAGGCGGTGCTGGTTCACATGCGGCCCATCCTCAGGGCTCACGGGGTGACCGAGCAACAATGGCGGGTTTTGCGATCCCTCAACGAGAAGTTCCCAATCAGCAAGACGTTGCTGGCGGACAGGTCGGCATTGTTGATGCCCAGCCTTTTACGAATCCTTAAGGACCTTGAAAGCGGCGGCTGGCTGGAGACAACCTCCTCAAAGTCGAACTCGCGACTGTCGGACGTGAGGCTTACAAAGAAGGGGGCGACTTACGCAAGGAAGGTGGCGGCTAGCCTTTCCGCGCGGAACAGGATCATCAAGGGCGCAATCGGCGACGATAAGGTTTCGCGCTTGTTCCAGTTGTTGAGCGAGGTTGAGACCGAACTGTCCAAGCTGAGCTTTTGATTGGGGTCGAGTTGTCAAACAGCGGTATACCGAAAAAGGTCAATCATCGCTCCGCTGATGGCCCCAATTCGAGGCAAAAGCCGTTCCGTTAGTACAAGAACGCCACTGGCCCTGCCCCAGCCCGCAGTGTTCGTCTGTGTGAAAAAACGAGCGGCGCAGAACAACATCATCGCCGGCGTGACTGTCTCAAGTAGACGGGACGATAAACGCGCACCGCGGTACCATTCTGACGTTCCCACTCTCGTCTTGGGCTTCGCCCATACAGACATGGCAACTGTTGTCTTGGCTCGGTCGAACTTGTTGGTCAGAAAATTCCGACTGTGTCGGTCGATATACCAAACCATGTGCCGTCGTGACCAACTCGTCACATGGAACCGGCTTGCAGTCGCGTTCTGCGCAGCACTCCATCGGATACCAACTGTGTGCGAGCGCGGCAGTCGCACACAGCGTGCCGACGATAGCCAATCCAGCTCGTTGAAGTGGCATGGCAGCCCCCGCTTCCCGAAGACCATTCGGCCCCCAGAGGAACTAAGTTGTTATTAGACTAGAACACATAGGCGCGCCACGTATCGACCGCAAACCTGCTTACGCGATCGGACCAAAGAAAATGAACAGCCGCCCGACCAGCGATTAGCCGTGATACGCAAACAGCTCGACCGGTTCACTGAAGCCGCGCACCAGATGCTCGCCGACGTGTTCGAGGTGGAAATCGCTTTCTACTAACTCCGCGAACGTCTTGGACAACAGCACCTCCCTTCCCAATTGTTTGGTGAGGCCTTCGAGACGTGAAGCCATGTTGACCGTAGGACCGATGACAGTGAAGTCGAGCCGGGTGCGCGACCCGATATTGCCGTACATGACGTCCCCGACGTGGACGCCGATGCCGTAGTTCAGTGGAGCACGACCGACCTCGCTGTTCTTTTCGTTCAAGGCATTCATCGCTTGGCGGGCTTCGGCCACGGCATAGAGCAGATTTGCGCAGGCCGACGGATGGCTGAGCGGAAAAATGGCCAGCAGACCGTCACCGATGAATTTCAGTATTTCCCCGCCATGTCGCGCAATCGGCTCCGACATTACGTCGAAATAGCTGTTCAGAAGATCGATGACGTCATCGCGCGGCCAGTTGTCGGAGATCCGGGTGAAATCACGCAGGTCGCAGATCATGATGGCGGCGCGTACCGTGGTCCCGCTTCCGCGCCTGGTGGCTCCGGCCAGAATGAGTTCGCCGGCATGCGATCCGACATAGGTCTCGAGCAGCGTTCGCGCCAACCTGTTCTTCATCCGGATTTCGCTGACCAACGCCAGAACCGGCAACAGCTCCAACAGAGTCGCGATATGCGCGTCGGCGAAACCTCCGGGGCGGTCGGTTGCGAAAGTCACGATGTGCCGTTTTCCCAGCGTATGGTATAGTGGCCACGCCACATAGTCGGTCAGGCCCTTCGCCCGCATCTCGCCAAAGACAGCGTGCTTGCGCCCTACCGAGGGATCGCGTTCGAGATTCTCGCGCACCTCGGTGGCCCCGTCGTGGATTTCCTTCGCGGGACTGCCGATGTATTCGGATCGCTCCCTGACATCGTAGTCGAACCTCGCAAGCTCAGCCTCCCGCATCCCATCGACCCACATGATCCGGGCGCCAAGCCATTGGGGATGGTAGATCAACAGATGGAGCGACGCCCGCTTGACGGGAATGCCCGCTCGCTGGAGCCGGACACACAGCTCGGCAAAGATATTGTCAATGAAGCGCTCGTCACGCGTGTCATTTGTCAGCCACTGCACAACATCGTCGTCAGGACCCGCGGCGACAGGATCGAGCTTTGGCGGTGCATTCATATCTTCATCCTCCCCAGTGACCTAGGTCGGCGGCACAGGATATGTTGTGTTCCCGCATAACGGTTTCAACGGAGGCCGCAATCTGATGAACCGAGCGAATTGCTGTATGGGCCAAGCAGTGTCATGGCCAACATCCGCAACGAACCAGGTGTCAATCGGCCCTTTACATCTCAGCCGCCACTGGACCGAGAACGCGGCGTGATCATGATCCAGGCACAGAGATCGCCGCCTGTCCGGAAGACAGCCGGATCCTGAACGGTGGCTCTGACAGTCGCGGCGATAAGCGGACCGACGCCCGGAATGCTGGTCGGCCGTCGGGCAGCCTCATCAGCTTTCACCCCTGCGAGAATCTTCGCGTCGAGCTTCGCAGATCGATTTGATCGAACAAAGCGCATGGTCGGCCGCATCACCGCCTCGCGGATGGCTTCGGCAGAAGCGCCCGCGCATCAGGACGTCGATCCGGGAAAACCCCTCTTTGTCCTCGAGATAGCGAGCCTTGTCCGGCCACTCGCGCTCGCTTTGGTCCCCTCACCTGCCGGGCGATGGTGTCCTCGTCCGGGTACGGAATCTTGTCTCTGCTCATCCCTTCACCTCCGGGTCGGCTGTTTTTTGGTCAGGGAGCCGATTCGCGGCGCCGAGATGCAGTGACCTGCCACTGAGCTTTCATCCAGCGGCGATTAGAGCCTTGGCCGTTTCTGTTACGCCGTAAGGCGCGGGTTGAGCAACCGGCGGAGACGCGCAGCCCATATCGAGCGAAGCGTCGGAGCTGGTTGCGGTGAGGGTCTC
>DATMRW010000029.1:0-1503 GCA_035565775.1 Xanthobacteraceae bacterium
CGTCGGGTTCCATCCGTCCTCGGTGCACTCGCGCAAGGTATTGGCATGCAACCCCGCCGCCCGCGCCAGCCCCGCCCGCGTCATCCGCCCCTCGCCAACAATGGCCCGAACCCGCTCAATCACAGATGTGTTCATTTTTTCGCCATAACACACTACAATGTGATATCAAGGCGGGAATCACATTGAGATTGGGCACCGGCTTGTGCCGAGCGGTCGCACAACGGCGCCTAGAGGCGCAGAGAGAGGGTCTAGCGGATGTCGAAAGGGTCCATGCTTGCGCCAACAGCGATGCCGCCGCATGGAGAGCTGGTGACCGAGCCGATCCAGACCCGCGAAGAGCTGCTCCAATCGTTCCGTTCGGCCATGCGCCATGTCGCAGCGACCGTCTATGCGGTGACCACCGGGCACGGCGGCGGCCGCTACGGCATTCTGGCGACGGCGGTTAGCTCGCTCAGCTTCGATCCGCCGTCGCTGCTCGTCTGCGTCAATCGTTCGGCTTCGCTCCACGCACCGCTGGCGAGCGCGGAGATCTTCTGCGTGAACGTGCTGGGGCTGGGCAACCGCGACGTGGCGGAACATTTCGCGAGCTGCCCTGCGGAGGAACGTTTCGCGGTGGGCGAATGGGAGGAAGCGCATGGCGTCCCCCTGCTGGCGACCGCGCAATCGAGCTTCGTCTGCCGGCGCCGGCATTGCCACGAATACGGCACCCATACGATCTTCATCGGCGAGCTGATCGTGGCGAAGCACCGCGCGGACGCCGCTCCGCTGACCTATTACGACAGGCGCTACATCGACATCAGCGCAGCGCCCGAACGGCTGATGGATTAGTTGAAGGGCTGGTCGCGCAACGCCAGCAGGTGTGCGGGGTAGCTGGGCCCCCGGCCGCCGGGAAGATGGTCCGCGATCTCACGCTCGGCCAGTTCGGCCCGGGCTTCGGGGGATGGGTAAGTGCTGCTGCGGAAGAGGCCGCCACCGGCCCGCCGGCCGAGCTTCGTGCGCCAGAATGCCGGGGCGATCGCGGGATCGTAGCCTGCGTTGGCAAGCAGGTGCACGGCGATCCGGTCCGCTTCCAGCTCTACCTGGTGATTGAGCCGCCGATTCTTCCCGAATTCACCGAAGAAGCCCTTTTCCACGCCCTCAACTTCCAGTCGGCGCCGATGTTCGAGCACCAGGTGGCCCATTTCGTGGGCGAAGACGACGGCCAACTCGTCGTCACCCGCATCCGCGGCAAGGCCGTAGTTGATCTGGATCACGCGGCCGTCGGACCGGGCGCCGATTTCGTTCTTCGAGAGAATCTCCACCAGGGCACGGCAGCCTTCGGGGGCCTGCAGATGCAGCGTGCGCTGCTGCCCGCCGCGACTGACGACAATCTCGAGCCCGTCTTGTCCGGCCAGTTCGGCGAGCACTGCATAGGCCGAATCACGTAGCGGCGCCTCGCCCTGCCTGGTCAGGGCGCCGGTCGGCTTGCCGCCGATCGCGGCGAGCCCGTCGCCTGCCTCAACC
>DATMRW010000030.1:0-437037 GCA_035565775.1 Xanthobacteraceae bacterium
GCCCGCCTTCGCTCCGGCCTCGTGCTCCCGGAGCACCGCGATGATCTGCTCTTCCGTAAACCGCTTCCGCTTCATCTGTCCGTCCTTCAATCGAGGCCGGACTCGAACTCCAGGTGGAGGAAAAACTCAGTGGCAGGTCAAGGAGCGATCAATCGGGTTGTTCGGGGTCATCTGCTCTCGCTTTCCGAACCGCCTCTGTCCATTCATCCATCGCTACTGCCAGCCTCATCGCTTTTTTTCGAGCCTGTCTGCGGTCGCCGATCTGGAGACTCACAGCAATATCATTCGAGCCAAGCCGGGCTTTGAAATCTAGAGGAATTGCACGTCGGAACCAGTAAACGTCACCGCGCTTCCATAGATACATTGCATGGCCTCAGACTGTTACATTGGATTGTAACAGAATCAAACCGCTGAACTGCCATTTACATAAGTAAAATCAAATACTTAGATCTGGCGGAAGGGGTGGGATTCGAACCCACGGTGGGCTTGCACCCACGCCGGTTTTCAAGACCGGAGCCTTAAACCACTCGACCACCCTTCCGACGCAGATTGTCGCGCAAAGCATCCGCCCTAAGGCCGGATGCGGACGCCTATCCGCAGACCCAATCGCTTGGATGCGCCTGTTTATGGCAAAGCAGGCCACGCCGTCAACGCGCGGGGTCGCCGCAGGCAGGAGCGCCGCAGCGTCCGGTGACGGAAATCACAACAGATCCGGCGAAGTCCGATTTCCCGCCCGGCTCTAGAGGCTATGTTCCAAGGGTCGGGTCCGGGTGGCGGTTGCCGTAACGCATGGTCGCATCCGAGGGATGCACAAAGCGCGGATTTCCGCACGAATCTCCCCCTTTGCCCTCATCAGCGACCGCGACTAAGTCAGGCCAACCGGCTCAGATCCTGACGCAGCGGGAGCACCGCCGAACTCGTGACCACCCATGGCGAGGCCCCGCGGCGAAGTTCAGCGAAGGGCTGCCGGAGGACGCGCGCAGCGGCAAATTCACCATCGACCTCAGGCGCGGCGATCCGCTTTTGCCGCCCTACGAGCAGCGCGACCTGATCGAACGCCTCTTTTGCAACCTCACGCACTTCAGCCGCATCGCAACGCTTCGGTGAGGTCGCCAGGAGCTTTTTGCTGCCGTCCCGATCACTCGCCGCGCCTGCGGCTCAGGGCGAGGTCATGACCTCGCAGTCTGCGGCCCCTGCGATCGGCGGAGGCAGGGACCCTTCCTGCTGCCGTGGCCTGCGAAAGAACCATTAGTTTACCAGTTTCCCTGTAGTCCATATTTTGCCGTCTTTATGCTTCCATTTGGTCGGCATTCGGCGTCGGAATACGTCGTCTTTGGGGTTATCCGCCGGGGAAAAAGTGTCGCGTAGCCGGCGGGCAAAAAGGTGGTCGGACGAGAAATGGGGAAACTTGTCGGCGGAATTTCCGCCAGTAAAGCTGGTCGCGCTCTGGTTGCAGCGGCCACATGTCTTGTTGTCGCCAACTGCTCGTCGGCCAAGTTCGGCAGCCGGGTCGATCCCAAATACGGCGTTTCGAGCTCGCCGCGCGTCGTAAAATTCGGCGAAGCCGTTCCCAAGGGCGGCGGCACCTATCGCGTCGGCAAGCCCTATGTGGTCGCCGGCCGCACCTATACCCCGCGCGAGAATCCGAATTACCGGGCCGAGGGCCTCGCCTCCTGGTACGGCGATGACTTTCACGGCCGCCTCACCGCCAATGGCGAAGTGTTCGACATGACGTCGATCACCGCCGCCCACCCGACCATGCCGCTGCCGTCCTATGCGCGCGTCACTAATCTGCGCAACGGCAAGTCGATCGTGGTCCGCGTCAACGATCGCGGCCCGTTCCATGAGAACCGCCTAATCGACGTTTCCAACCGCGCGGCAAAGCTGCTTGACTTCCATGCCAACGGCGTCGCGCCGGTGCGGGTCGAATATGTCGGCCGCGCTTCGCTGGAAGGATCGGACGACCGCTATCTGATGGCGACGCTGCGCACCGGCGAGCCCGCGCCCGCCCCGTCCGCGGTTCGGGTCGCTTCAGCCGCCCCATTCGTTCCAGAAATGTCGGCACCGCCGCGCACCGAGCGACGCAGCGAAGTTGCGACACTGCGCGAGCGGCCGCTTGAGCAGCCGGCCCGCACCAATGTCGCGATGGCCGAACTTGCCCCTGCCCCGATCCAGCGCACCGCCCATGTTGCCGCTGCCAATAATGTTGGCGCCCCGACTGCGGGCAGCCGTGCCACTACTGCCTATGCGGCTGAGCGGCCGAGCGACGCCATGCTGATGTCTGGCCGCGGCCTCTATTGAAGACGCACTTCTGCGGCATTGATTTGCGGTGAGTGAGAAGCTGCGCGAGGCTCGGTCGCGGTCGCCTGCCTCGCCCGGCACGAACCTCCCGGCACATGCCTAAAACTCCGAAAACATCAGTCGCCCGACCGCGCCACCGCGGTCAGGTTTGCTCGCGACAGTCAGCACGCCCCCGACCAGCCCGCGGGAAACGGCAGCAGCGGCCACGGGCCGTCATTGTCGTTGGCATAGGCCATCGGCGCGACATCGGCGGACCACTCGGCAAGGAACTCGTCAACATCATCCTGCGCGAGGACAACGCTCACAACTTCCAACAGGCTTTCAAATTCAGATTCCGTCATGTCCGCTCTCCCTGCGTGTGAGCGGACAGTCGCAGAAATGATTTGTTGGCCTGTTGAGCGGATTGCTAAAATTATTCCTATCGGTCGATTAGGTGAGGAAGAGGACGTGCCGCTGGATATTATTGTGCCTGTGATGATGGCCGTCGCGCTGTTGTGGTGGATCGGCCGCGGGATAAGCTGGCTTACCAAGCTCCTAGTGATCGCCGTCACCCTCGCGCTGATCATCGCGATCCTCTCGATCGAGCGCGGCGGCCTGTTTCCGCCCTGACCGGTACGGTCGGCCGCCTGCCCTTGCCTGAGCGCGGCGAACGATTATGCGCCGCCGGCATATTCCCGGTCGGTGACATGCGCAAGCCACGCGACCATCGTGCCATCGAGCGCCTCCTGCATCGCCAGATGCGTCATGCCCATCGTCGGCGACGCGCCGTGCCAATGCTCCTCGCCCGGCGGAATCCACACGGTGTCGCCGGCGCGAATTTCGCGGATCGGCCCGCCGCGCGTCTGCACCCGGCCCGCGCCCGCGGTGACATAGAGCGTCTGGCCGAGGGGATGGGTATGCCAGGCGGTGCGCGCCGAAGGCTCGAAGGTCACGAGCGCGGCGACGATGCGCGCAGGCTCCGGCGCCGCAACCACCGGGTCCTGCCAGACCTTGCCGGTGAAGAAGTCGGGCGGTGCTAGGCGCGAGGCGCGGCTGCCGACGGGAAAGATCTCCATAACCATACTCCTTCGTTCACGGCGTCGCCGAAGTCGGCGAATGCCGGCCCGCTTGTGGAAAAGCCGCTGCCGGCCGAGAAAAGCCACGTTTCTCCAGACCGCGCCGGTAGCGGCGGGAACTTGCCATGATACCATACCGCAGCGTTGTAAACCGCAGCCGTATGGCTTCGGCGGTTGCGTAAGTGGGGATTGAGGAATGCGTACGATCGCCGAAAATGGGGAAGGCAGCGTCGCCAGCGAACGTGCCAGCATGGATGCGATCAGGCTGCAAAGCACCATCGCGGCCTTGCGTCCGTTTCAGTCGAAAGCTGCTGCCGACGAAACCGAAGCCGTGATGAAACGGATGTTCGAGCGCGCCCAGCGCTGGACTAAGCGCTGACCAAAGCGCCGAGGCGCCTGCTCTGGCGCTGGCCGCCGCGTTGGTCGATGGCGGCGGCTGCTGTCCTTCGCAAGCCGGCGTGATCGGCAGAATGTGATCGCTCCGGAGGCCTGCCGCCACGCAGCCGCGCGTTGCTATTTGCCTGCAACTGGCCGACAAATAGCAGTCGCGGAGCCTCGCGATTGCGCGACCGGTCGATTTACGGCGCACCGCAAGAGGCCTCCGCAATGCGAGCAGAGCCTGACGAGCCCATGAGCACATCCGACACCAGATCCGGCGCGCCACGGATTTTGCCTTGCGGCGATACCGCGCTCACGGTCGAATTCGGCCGCGTGATCGATGCGGCGCTGAACGCGCAGGTGCTCGCCCTCGACCGCGCGGTTGCGCGTGCGGCGATCGAGGGCATCGTCGAGACGGTCCCGACCTATCGCTCGCTGCTGGTGCATTATGATCCGCTGACCGTTGGGTTCGACGCGCTGGCGCAGCGCCTCGGCGCCCTCCTCGACGAGCCCGCGCCGCCGCCGCCCAAACTGCGCCGCTGGCGCATCCCGGTGGTCTATGGCGGCGAATACGGCCTCGACCTCCAATACGTCGCCAATCTCCACGGCCTGTCTACCGACGAGGTGATCCGCATTCACTGCGGAGGCGACTACCGCGTTGCGATGATCGGCTTCACGCCGGGCTGGTCCTATCTGAGCGGCCTCGATCCGCGGATCGCCACGCCGCGCCAGCAGAACCCGCGCACCCATACGCCGGCCGGCACGATCTCCATCGGTGGCGTGCAGGCGGGCGTGCAGTGCCTCGCCGGGCCGAGCGGCTGGCACCTGCTGGGCCGCACCCCGGTCCGCACCTACCAGGTGCGGCGCGATCCGGTGTTTCTGCTCGATCCGGGCGATGCGATCACGTTCTATCCCATCGAGGCCGCGCTGTTCGATGAGCTCGACCGCGCCGCCCAACAGGGCAAGCCGGTCGCCGAACTGGTGCTGTCATGAGTAGGCTGATGATTGATGCGGTCGGCCCTGCCACTTCGGTTCAGGACGCCGGGCGCTTCGGCGCGCAGCGCTACGGACTGCCGCCGAGCGGTGCCATGGACCGCCTCGGACTAGCGATGGCTAATGTCGTCGCCGGCAATCCGCCTTTTGCGGCAGCCATCGAGATCGGACCGCTGGGAGCAACCTTCACTGCGCGGGACGGCGACATCCGCATCGCGCTAGCGGGCGCAGAGCGCGTCGCGAAAATCGGCGAGCGCGCCGTCGCCCCGCTGACGAGCACGGTGATTGTTGACGGCGCCACCCTGACGCTTGGCCCGGCGCGAACCGGCGTGTTCAGCTATCTTGCGATCGAAGGCGGCATGTTGGGCGAACCGAGCTTCGGCAGCTTCTCGGTCAACACGCGAGCCGGACTCGGCACGCCGTTCCCGCGCTCGCTGAAGGCCGGCGATGCCATCCCGACCGCCACCGCCACCGTGTGGAACAGCGAGCGCCGCCTGCCGCCGCTGCCGTCATCGGATGCTCCGATCCGTGTCGTCATGGGGCCGCAGGACGACGAGTTCGGCGCATCGACGGAGGTCTTTCTCAACAGCGACTGGACCGTCTCCGCCACCAGCGACCGCATGGGCTATCGCCTCGAAGGCCCGCGCGTCTCCCATGCCTACGGCCACGACATCGTTTCCGACGGCACCGTGACCGGCAGCATCCAGGTGCCCGGTAACGGCCAGCCGATCGTGCTGATGCCCGATCGCGGAACCACCGGCGGCTATCCCAAGATCGCCACCGTCATCGGCGCCGATCTCGGGCGCATGAGCCAGACGCCGACAGGCCACGCCTTCCGTTTCCTCGCCGTCACCGTGCAAGAAGCGCAGGCGGCCGCCGCACGCTTCGCCGAACAGATCGCCGCGCTCGGCGGTCAGCTTCAGAACGCATCGGCGGACGGGCTTAATCTTGCCGCGTTGCACTCCGCCAATGTCGCAGGCGCTGCCATCAGCGCACTGGATGCCGGAGCATGGCAGGCAGCTTCAGAAGGAGAACGGCCATGACGAGGATCGATCTGAATTGCGACCTCGGCGAAGGTTTCGGCCCCTGGACGATGGGCAATGACGCGGCGATGATGAACTTTGCCAGCAGCGTCAACATTGCCTGCGGCTACCATGCCGGCGATGCCGACATCATGCGCAAGACCGCCGAACTCGCCAAGGCGCACGGCGTCAGCATCGGTGCCCACCCCGGCTATCGCGATCTGCACGGCTTCGGCCGACGGCCGGTGCCCGGCCTGACGGCGGCCGAGATCGAAAACCTCGTCGCCTACCAGATCGGCGCGCTGCAGGCGATCGCCACGCTGGTCGGCCACCGGGTGACGCATGTGAAGGCCCACGGCGCCCTCTCGAACGTCGCCTGCACCGACCCGATGACCGCCCGCGCGATCGCCTCCGCAATCAAGGCGGTCGACCGGCAACTGATTTTCGTCGTGCTGCCCAATACCGAGCTGATGAAGGCCGGCGAAACCGCGGGCCTCAGGCTCGCCAGCGAAGTCTTTGCCGATCGCGCCTATGACGACAACGCGAACCTCGTGCCGCGCAGCAAACCGAACGCGGTGCTCCATGACCCGCTGCACGTCGCCGAACGTGTCGTGCGCATGGTGCAGGACCGCGCGGTGACGTCGCTGTCGGGCAAATCGATCAGAGTGCAGGTGGACACCGTCTGCATTCACGGCGACACGCCGGGTGCGGTCGAGATCGCAAAGGCCGTCCGCCACGCGCTCGCCCGCCACGGCATCGAGATCGCGCCGTTCTCCGCAGGCTGACCTTTTGCGGAACACCGAGAAACAAAATGCCCGGACGAGCGGTCCGGGCATTTTTTGTTTTGGTATGCTCGCGGCGTTCAGCTCGCCTTGGCCTGTTTGGCATCCTGAATGGCCTGCCAGATCTTTTGCGTCGTCAGTGGCGTGCGCAGATTGACGATGCCGAGCGGCACAAGCGCATCCATCACGGCGTTGACGACGCAGGGCGGGCCGCCGATCGCACCGGACTCGCCGCAGCCCTTAGCGCCGAGCGGATTGGTCCGGCACGGCGCGGAGTCGTCCAGCGCTACCGAGATCGTCGGCAGATCGCTGGCGCGCGGAATGGCGTAGTCCTGATAGCTCGCGGTCAGAAGCTGGCCGTTGCCGTCATCATAGACCACGCCCTCAAACAGCGCCTGCCCGAGGCCCTGCGCGGTGCCCCCGTGGATCTGGCCTTCGACCAGCATCGGGTTCATCGGGATGCCAACGTCATCGACGGTGTGGTAGCGCACCACACGGGTTTCGCCGGTCTCGGGGTCGATCTCGATCTCGCAGATATGCGCGCCGTTCGGCCAGCTCGGTGCATCGACCTCGCCAACGCTGTCGACCACCAGTTCGGCGTTCTTCTCGCCCTTGGCGAGGTCGAACAGACCGATGCGCCGGTCGGTGCCCGCGACCGTCAGCCAGCCCTCAGCATATTCGATGTCGGCAACGCCCGCCTCGAGGATGTCCGCAGCCTTTTCGCGGGCCTTGGTGACGAGATCGGCCGTGCCGACGGCGACCGCGGTGCCGCCGACAAAGAGCGAGCGCGAGCCGACGCTGCCAAAGCCCTGCGCCAGATCGGTGTTGCCCTGAATGATGTCGATCATGTCCATCGGAATGCCGAGCGCGGCGGAAACCATCTGCGTATAGGCGGTCTCGAGCCCCTGCCCCATGGCCTGCGTCGCCGAATGCACGACGACGCGGCCTTCGGCCGTGGCCCGCACGCTCACCTTTTCGCGGTGATTGTTGCCGCCGGTCCACTCGATATAGCTGGCGACGCCGCGGCCATAGAGCATGCCGCGCTTTTCGGCGGCCTTCTTGCGCGCCTTGAAGCCGTCCCAGTCGGAGTTGGCGGAAACCTTGTCCAGCATCTGCGCGAACAGGCCACTGTCATAGACCTGGCCGACGCCGTTCTTGAACGGCATCTGCTCGGGCTTCACGCAATTGATCTTGCGGATCTCGCGCGGGTCGATGCCGATCTGGCGGGCGGCCACGTCCATCAGGCGCTCGGCGATGAAGACGTTTTCCGGGCGGCCCGCGCCGCGATAAGCGCCGACCGGCGCGGTGTGGGTCATCACCGCCCGCAGGTCGAAATGCACCAGCGGGAAATCGTAGGTAGCAGTCGCGACATACGGCCCGAGCACCAGCGGAATGACGAGGCCGGTCGCGCTGATATAGGCGCCGGTGCCGCCGACCGAGCGCACGCGGTAGGCCAGCACGCGGCCCTTGGCGTCGAACGCCATCTCTGCCTTCGAGGTCAGGTCGCGGCCATGGGTGCCGCCGACGAAATCGTCAGTGCGGTCGCCGCGCCAGCGCACCTTGCGCTTCAGTTTCATCGCGGCATAGGCGGTGATGCCGTCTTCGGGATAGAGCGCGGTCTTCTGGCCGAAGCCGCCGCCGATATCGCCGACGAGAACTAGGACGCTCTCCTTCGGACGCTTGAGGACGTCGGCCAGCACGTCGCGCGTCACCGCCGGCGTCTGCGACTGGACATGCAGGACCACGCGGCCGGTCTTTGCCTCGATCTCGGCGATGCAGCTGCGCGGCTCCATCGCAGACGGCACGAGGCGCTGGCTGCAGATGTCGTCCAGCGACACGATATGCTTGGCCTTGGCGAAGGCGGCGTCGACCGCGGCGGCATCGCCATAGGTCATCGCAGCCGCAACGTTGTCGGGCGACTTTTCGCAGACCAGCGGAGCATCGGGAGACAGCGCTGCGATCGGATCGGTCACCGACGGCAGCTCCTGATACTCGACCATGATCGCTTCGGCGGCTTCCTGCGCCTGGGCCCGGGTCGCGGCGACCACGGCGGCGACGGGCTCGCCGACAAAGCGGACATACTCGTAAGCCAAGAGGCGCCGAGCCGGAACGATCATCGGCGTGCCGTCCGGGCGATTGAACACGGCGCGCGTCGAGATCGTGCCGATGTTGTCAGCGACGAGATCCGCGCCGGTGTAAATCGTCTTGACGCCCGGCATTGCCTTGGCGTCCTCGGCATCGATCTGAAGGATGCGGGCATGCGCGTGCGGCGATCGCAGCAGAGCGATCCACAGCGCGCCCTCGATCGGCTGGTCGTCGACAAAACGCCCCTTCCCGGTCACAAGCCGATGGTCCTCGAGGCGCTTGACAGGCTGACGCGCGCCAAAGCGCATATTTCCGGGCAGGATATTCATAGGCACTTCCTAGTGGAGATCGGTTCCGATGAGCGGAGCTCTTATATGGCATTGCGCTCCGAATAACATCAAAGCTGCGCAGTGACAGCAGACACGCCCCGGTTTCTACAAAAAAGGCCGCCCGGAGGCGGCCTTTCGTCTTCTGCGCGGCAGCGGAAACTCCCGCCGCCGCAAAGATCTACGCAGCGATCACTCGGCAGCGGCTGCGGTCGGAACGTCCGCTTCCGTCAGGCCGACGGCCTTGGCGACGCCCGCGGCATAGGCCGGATCGGCGCGGTGGAAATGCGCAAGCTGGCGCTTGATGATTTCGATCGGCACGCCTTCCATCGCCGCGGCGATGTTGCTGAAGAGCTGCTGCTTCTGGCTGTCGTTCATCAGGCGGAACAGGTCGCCCGGCTGGCGATAGTCGTCGTTGCCGTCGCGGTGGTTATAGCGATCGGCCGCGCCGCTGATCGCAAGCGGCGGCTCGCGGAAGCTGGCGTCCTCGGTCGCTCCGCCCACGCTGTTCGGCTCGTAGTAGGCGTCCGGGTTGGAGTGACCCGCCATCCGCATCGAACCATCGGCGTGATAGGTGTGAACCGGGCAGCGCGCACGGTTGACCGGGAGCTGGTCAGCGTTGACGCCGACGCGGTAGCGATGCGCGTCGCCATAGGAGAACACGCGCGCCTGCAGCATCTTGTCCGGCGAATGGCCGATACCCGGGACGATGTTCGCCGGGGTCAGCGCAGCCTGCTCGACATCAACGAAGTAGTTCTCGGGATTGCGGTTCAGCTCGAGAACTCCGACCTCGATCAGCGGGTAGTCGCCGTGCGGCCACACCTTGGTGAGGTCGAAGGGGTTGTACCAATGCTTGTCGGCATCGGCTTCCGGCATCACCTGGACGCAGAACTTCCACTTCGGGAAGTCGCCCTTTTCGATCGATTCATAAAGGTCGCGCTGGTGCGTCTCGCGGTCGTTGGCGACCTTCTCGCCAGCCTCGGCGTTGGTCCAGTTCTTGATGCCCTGCATCGACTTGAAGTGGAATTTCACCCAGAACCGCTCGTTCTTCGCATTGATGAATGCGTAGGTGTGCGAGCCGAAGCCATGGATGTGGCGGTAGCTCTGCGGCAGGCCGCGATCCGACATCAGGATGGTGACCTGATGCAGGCTCTCCGGCGACAGCGACCAGAAATCCCACATCGCGGTCGGCGAGCGCATGTTGGTGCGCGGATGGCGCTTCTGCGTATGGATGAAATCAGGGAATTTCAGCGGATCGCGCAGGAAGAAGACCGGCGTGTTGTTGCCGACAATGTCCCAGTTGCCCTGTTCAGTGTAGAAGCGCAGGGCAAAGCCGCGCACGTCGCGCTCGGCATCGGCCGCGCCGCGCTCGCCGGCGACGGTCGAGAAGCGCAGGAAGGCCTCCGTGACCTTGCCCTTCTGCAGGGCCGCAGCCTTGGTATACTTGCTGATGTCGTTGGTGATGGTCAGGGTGCCGTAAGCGCCCGAGCCCTTCGCATGCACCGTGCGCTCCGGAATGCGCTCGCGGTTCTGGTGGGCCAGCTTCTCCAGCAGATGAAAGTCCTGCATCAACACCGGACCGCGCGGACCCGCAGTCAACGTGTTCTGGTTATCGGCAACCGGCGCACCAGAACTGGTGGTCATCGTTTTTTTTGTCATTGCTCGCTCCTTGAGTGCAGAAGTGATTGAAGGGATGGCTGGAGTTAGAACAACTCTAGACCGGCTTGTCGATCAGGTCCAATCGTATTAAAACCATCAAAGCATAAGATTTTCTGATCTAATCGAGGTGACGCCTCATGGTCACGCTCAAACAGCTGCGTTATTTCGATGCCATTGCGCGCACCGGCAGCTTCAGCGACGCCGCCGATCAATGCGCGGTCACCCAACCCGCGTTGTCGATGCAGATTCAGGAGCTTGAGCGCTTTCTCAACGTCCGGCTGATGGAGCGCAGCCGCAAAGGCGTCGCCCTGACCGAGCCGGGCCGGGAAATCGCCGACCGCGCCGCAAAAGTCCTCGCGGACATTCGCGATATCGTGGACTTTTCCCGCAGCCGAAGTGAATTGTCCGCTGGCCCACTGCATTTTGGCGTCATTCCCTCGATCGCGCCTTACGTTCTTCCGGCGCTGCTTCCGCGCCTTCACGAAGTGCTGCCCGACCTCGATCTGCGCCTGCGCGAGACGCAAACCCAACACCTGGTGCGTGAATTGGCCGAAAGCCAGCTCGACCTGCTGCTGCTTGCGCTGCCGGTCGATCAGCCTGACGTCGAGACGCTAGCGCTGTTTGATGACCGATTTTTGTTGGCAATGCCGGCCTCGCGGACCATCGAGCGGCAAATCCGCGCAACCTCCGACCTGCTCGAAACCGACCGCCTGCTTTTGCTGGAGGAAGGCCACTGCCTGCGCGATCAGGCCCTGACCTTCTGCAACCTGCGCCGGGTCGACAATATCGACACCTTTGGCGCCTCCAGCCTCTCGACCATCGTTCAGATGGTGGCCAACGGCCTCGGCATGACATTGCTGCCGGAACTTTGCGTCCAGCTCGAGGGGCGGCAGAACAACATCCGCCTGATGCGCTTCGCCGAACCGCAGCCAAAGCGGGTGATCGGGCTGGCATGGCGCAAAAGCTCGCCGCGCAAGCACCACTATATCGAACTGGGAAAACTGATCACCGAAGCCGCGGCGCGGCAGATGCAGGCGGCTTCAGCCCTGCCCTGAGGCGCCGGTTCGATCCGCTCACGCCGCGCGGCTGAGGCCGTAGATCGAAATCAGCGACTTCCAGTACATCTCGTTGAGGTCGATCGCGACCTTGGCGAGCTCCACCGGGACCGCCAGCGCCGGATGGGGCGCTGCAGTCGCCTCCTCGCCGATATGCGCAAGCCGCTCGTCGGTGAGATCAATCGTGCCGGTCGATTCCCCCTGCCTGAAGGTGAGCTTTGCGCCAAACTTGTTGGCAAGCGCGCGCATCGGCTCGTTGTCCGCACCCGTTGTGATCCGCAGCCGGGTATGCCCCGCCTTCTTGGCCTCGCCGATCAGGCGCGTGAAGAGCTGGCTGCCGACGCCGCGGTGGCGCAGCCCCGGCTCGACGCTGAACGCAACCTCGGGGATCAGGTCCGGCGATTTTTGGGCAACGTGCAGCTCTGCCGCGCCGCGCAGTTCGCCATCCTGGAAAAAGCCGATGACGACGGTGCCGTCCGTCAGGCAGCGGTCGGCGTAGCGGATGATGTAAGCGTCGTCGGCAACGCCGTTGAAGCGCTCACGGCGGCTCGAGGCGTCCAGACGCAATAGGTGCTCCTGCAGCAGCGGCATTTCCGCGCGCGTCAACGCCCGCACTTCGTGCGGCGCCAATTTCGGAACGATGGTCTGGGCAGTTTGCATCATGTCTCGTCTCTTAGATGAGGATCTCTCAGCCCCACGAGACTATATTGTGCAAAGCACCATGAATTTCAAGTCACTCTTTGTCGCAGAGACTCAGCAAGGAGTGAATTGAAAATTCTTATTTTTGACAAAAATCAATAAATATCGTAATATCAAGCTATTGTATGATTTATCTCATTCAATATGAGAACAACAGAACTCAAAGGATCATCTGGGTTTGCGTGACGACTGCGATCAGTTTGCCGTCCTCGCTAGTGATCCGCGTTTGCCAGATGTGTGTCCTGCGGCCTAAATGAATCGGAGTTGCAGTCGCTGTGACGGTGCCACCTTCTTTCGCCGAGCCGACGAAATTGGTCTTGCTCTCGATCGTGGTCGTACCTTTGGCACCCTCCGGCAGATTGATCACGGTCCCCGCCGCGCCCACCCCGTCGGCCAGCGCCATGATCGCCCCGCCGTGGAGGATATTCCCCAGCGTGCAGAGGTCGGGCCGCACCAGCATCGTTGCGACGACCTTGTCCGCCGCCGCCTCCGTGAAGGTCACGCCCATCAGCGTGGCGAACGGCATCGGGCGCGAGCGAATGAAATCAAGCGCGGACATTTTTGTCGGTCTCCCCAATTGCTGATCTTGGACAACACCCTCCGGAGGGCGGTTGAAACTGCGCCGCCCCAAAGGGCGCCGCAATGACCTCCAAGGTCATGCCCGACAGATCTTGAGCCGGGCGGGCGCCCAGGGCCACCGGCCGGCACCGTAGTGCCGGCCAACCCTGCCCCCGGTTATTTCAGCTCGATCCCGCACCACTCTGCGACGAACAGGGCGATCGCCTTGGTGGTCTTCCGCAGCGAGTCGAGATCCACATATTCGTTGAATCCATGCATTTCCTCGCCGTCGGCGCCGAAGCACAGGCTCGGAATGCCGTGATTGAGGCCGTAGAACCGCGTGTCGGTCAGCGCGGTAAAAATCCTCTCCGGCACCGGGCCGCCATAGACGGCGTCGAACGCCTTTGCGAAAGCCGCCTCCGGCTCCGCGCCATTGGTCAGTTCATAGCCTTCGGACAAAAAGCCGGACCATTGCACCTCGGGCGGATTGTTCGACAGGAACGGATGATTGCGCGAGGCGGCGGCGACGCAGGCCTCGATCTCGGCCTGGCATTCGGCGATTGACCAGCCGGGCAGCACCGCGATCCGGCAGTCGAGATCGCACCACGCTGGCACGCTCGACGCCCAGTCGCCGCCCTTGATGATGCCGGGGTTGAAATTGAGCGGATGCCTGACCGATTTGAAGGTCGGATGGTCGGCCGCGCGCCTGTTCCACTCTTCCTCCAGCCCCTCGAGCGCCTTGACGATGTGGTAGGTCGCCATGATCGCGTTGGCGCCGGCGCCGGTCTGGAAGACGTGCACCGGCTTGCCGCGCACCTTGAGGCGAAACCAGATCACCCCCACCTGCGCGCGGATCATGTTGCCGGCGGTCGGCTCCGGGATGAAGCAGCAGTCGGCCCGGTAGCCGCGCTGCAGCGTCGAGAGCGCGCCAAGGCCGGTGCTCTCCTCCTCGATCACCGACTGGAAATGAATGCGCGCCGTCGGCCTGAAGCCCGCCGCGCCGATCGCATCGAGCGCGTAGAGCGCAGCGATGGTGCCGGATTTCATGTCGCACGCGCCGCGGCCATACATCCGGCCGTCCTTGATCGTCGCCTTGAACGGCGGCGTGTCCCACATCTCCAACGGCCCGGCGGGCACCACGTCGCAATGGCCTTGCAGGATCAGCGATTTGCCGGCCTCGCGCACCGGGCGATAGGTGCCGACGACCGTTCGCGCCTTGGAGAAGTCATGAAGAACCGGGCCGAAGCCGCGCAGATCCTTCAGGTCGTCCGGATCGATATGCCAGTCGTCGACCTCATAGCCGCGCTCGCGCAACAGGTCGCCGATCATGTCCTGGCAAGGGCCTTCCGCGCCGCGCGTCGAGGGAATGTTGACGAAATCCGCCGTTGTCGCGAGCTGGCGATCGAAGCTTGCGTCGACTGCACTCGTGATCCGCTTGTGAATCTCAGTCACTGCCATCGTGTTTCCTGCCCTTTTGACGTCCGGTCTTTGCCGGTTCACCGCCCGGCTTTTTGCCGGCCTTGCAAATCAGACCATAGTTTGCCGGTTCCGTGCAGCCCTTTCTCGGTTTTTGACAAGGAGCCGCTCGCCCCTACAGTGATTGGTGTGGGGCGAATCATGAATGGACCAATGCATGTCGGGCAGCCGAAACATTCTGTTTCTGATCGTCGCCATCCTCACCGCCGCCGTCATCGTGCTGGGCTACAATCTGTACCGGGCGAAGAAAGAGCCGAGCGGCGTCCAGATCAATATCGGGGCCGACGGGCTGAAGATCGAAAAGAAATGACCAACTGCTTTGGCCCTCTGCCGTCCGCGCGCAAGCGCCTTCCGTTCACCGCAGGCGCGGCGGCAGTTCTCGCAATCATGCTCGCTGTGCCCGCAGGCGCACAGCAGCTCTCGCGCGAGAGCGACATCGGCCAGTTGCGCCTCGGGCAGCGCGTTCTGATCGATGATGGCACCTGCCCTGCCGGACAGATCAAGGAAGTGGTCGGCGTCTCGCTGACCGCGTCCGGCGTGTCGCGAACGCGGCAATGCGTGCCGCGCAAGGGCACGCGGCGCTAGCCCGCTGCAGCGTGGGCCTGCCGCCTATTTAAAATAGTCGGCGCACTTTTGCACGGTCGCATCGCCTGCGCCCCACGGCATGATCGGCACCGCAGAGGTCGAATTCTTCGGCGAGCCTTCGATGATGCGGTCCGAATAGACCATATAGACGAGCACGTTGCGCTTCGCGTCGCAGCCACGGACGATCTGCATCTTCTTGAAGAACAGCGAGCGCCGCTGGCGGAACATATCGTCGCCCTGCGACAGGTTTTTCTCCTTGAAGCGGATCGGCCCGATCTGGCGGCACGACAGCGAGATGTCCGAAACTTCCTCGGCTACCCCGATCCAGCCTTTAAAACCGCCCTTTTCCGGCACCGTGAAATGACAGGCGACGCCGTCGACCTCCGGGTCGTCGAGGCCGTAGGTCGCCAGCTTGTCGTTCGGCGTCAGCCATTTGAACACGGTCGAGCGGCGGAAGATGAGATCCGGCTCGTCGGCAGCGGCCGCGTGCGGCACCCTTGCGCCGAGCGCGGCCGCCGCCACAAGCGCCGCTGCCGCGGCGCGCCAGAAATTGCCTTTCACCCCGTTTCTGAAACTCATCTTTCGTTGCTCCATCTCGACACAAGCATTGTTCCATGCGCCGCGGTCGCGCCGAAAGTGCGGCAGCCCAGAAGGGCTCGACCGGCGCCGCCGGTACAAACGCTTTGGTAAGTAATTTTCGCCACGCTTCAGCCGTAAATTGAAGGGATGGCTCATATGGTTCGGTCACGATCTAAGTAACCGATCCGGAGTTCGCCCGGCAGCTCCGGGCAGTGTGTTTTCAGTAAGGGTGTGGGTTTGAGTTTCGGTCGCGTATCCGCCGATGACCCGACTGTATTGCGCGTAGTGACCAGGGCCAGGCCCGTTGCAAGACAGGCCGGCCTTGGCATTGCCGCGACCCTCACGGCTGTGCTGATCGCAGGCGCAGCATCTCCCGCAATCGCCGCACCCTCGCCGTTCTGGCCGCATGGCGACTGGCTCATCGACGCTCCCTTTGCCGATGACGACGATGCGCGCCCCGCGCCCGCCGCCAGGCCGCGACGGCCGAAAGCGGCACGCCCGCGCCCTGCCGCGCCGAAACCGGCGATCGCCGCGGCCAAGCCGAAGGGGCCGCTGGTGATCGCGATCTCGCTCAATCGCCAGACCATGAAGGTCTACGACCAGTCCGGCCTGTTCGCCCACAGCAAAATTTCCAGCGGCAAGGCCAGCCACCCGACGCCGAAAGGCGTCTTCACCATCATCCAAAAGAATAAGTGGCACCGCTCGAACATCTATAGCGGCGCGCCGATGCCGTATATGCAGCGCCTCACCTGGTCGGGGATCGCGCTGCATGGCGGCTTCGTGCCGGGCTATCCCGCTTCGCATGGCTGCGTGCGGATGCCGGATGCCTTCGCCGCACAGCTCTGGACATGGACCCGCCGCGGCGCCCGCGTCGTGGTGACGGACGACGACGTCGCACCCGCGGACTTCAGCCATCCGCTGCTGAACGAGCGGCTCGTGGAAGCCAAACGTCAGCTCGAAACACCGGAGGCCAACGCGCCCTCCAATTACGGCCTGCGGCCCACTCTTGGAGCCGCGCCAGCCTCGCTGCGCACCGCCGACGCAGGCCCCAAGGTTGACGCTGCGGTGACGTCCGATCTTGCGACCGCGGCAGCCCTGCCCGCCAGCACCGCCGAGCCGCAGCCGGACACTGCCCCTTCGGTCGCCGCCGAGCCTGCGCCCGCAGCGGCACCGAAACGGACCGGGCCGATCTCCGTCTTTGTCAGCCGCAAGGACGCCCGCCTTTACGTCCGTCAGGATTTTGAGCCGCTCTTCGACGTCCCCATGACGTTCGTGGATGGCGACCGCCCGCTCGGCACCCACGTCTTCACGGCGCGCAATGACCCGAGAGACAAATCCCGCCTGATCTGGAACGTGCTGTCGCTGCCGGAAGGAAGTCCGCGCAAATCCGTCGAGCCAGCGGGCAAGACCGAACGCCGCCGCGACGCCCGCCGGGCCGCCGCCACGGAGTTTGCACCGCCAATCCATTCGGCGGCCGATGCGCTGGGCCGGCTGAACATCCCCGATGACGCGATGGCCAAGATCGCAGCCGCGCTCATCGCCGGTTCATCGATCATCGTTGCCGATCAGGGCCTGAAATCCGGCGAGACCGGGCGCGGCACGGAATTCATTCTTCACACACACTAAGCGCTCCGCCACAGCAGCGCCGCAAGCTCGCCGCATCTTGCGATGCAGGCGTGATTCGCTTTGCACCGGGTAATTTCCCTCCCTGCCGCTGGCGCGGCCGAGATCGCAGTTTCCCCTCCTGTAAAGGCGCTCTACGCTAGTCACATGAGTCGCGCGGCCTCGTCTGCCAGGCCGAAGGAAGTCATCAAGGGAGAACGACATGCGCCTGCGTGCAGCGGTGATCGTCGCCGCCGTTTCATTCCTCAGCCATCCCGCCTGGTCGCAAGCGCCCGCTCCGGCGCGGCCAGCCGCAGCTCCGACACCGAGCGCGGCGGCGCCGAAGGCCGCCCCCGCCAAACCCGCCTGTGCCAATCCGGATGCGCTCGGCATCGGCCGCGTCGTGCAGATCGACACCACCGGCGGCCCCGGTTTCGGCTTCGAGCACTTCAAGCAGCTCGACTTTCTTCGCGACAAGGAGGTGGTGCTGACCTTCGATGACGGTCCCTGGCCGGTGAATACGCCCGCGGTGCTCAAGGCGCTCGCCGATCAATGCACCACCGGCATCTTCTTTCCCATCGGCAAACACGCAACCTATCACCCGGAGATTCTGCGTCAGGTCGCAGCCGCCGGACACACCATCGGCTCACACACCTGGTCGCACGCGATGCTCGGTCGCAAGGGCGTGACCGAGGAAATCGCGAAGGAAGAAATCGAGAAGGGCTTTAGCGCCGTCCGCTGGGCGCTTGAAGCTCCGCCCGTGCCGTTCTTCCGCTTCCCCGGCCTGCAGCATCCGCCCGCGATGGTGACCTATCTCGGCGAGCGCAACGTCGCGATGTTCTCGACCGACGTCGACTCGTTCGACTTCAAGACGAAGAAGGCCGAACAGGTCACCGAGAACGTGATGAAGCGGCTCGACAAGCTCGGCAAGGGCATCATCCTGATGCACGATTTCCAGAAGCACACCGCCGAAGCGCTCCCCACGCTGCTGCAGCGGCTGAAGGCCGGCGGCTACAAGGTCGTCGCGATGCGGGCGAAGACGACCGTGCAGACGATCCCGAAATACGACGAGGCGTTTTTGAAGGACACCAAGCTGCCGACCGTCAGCACGCGGCCGGTATCGAGCGTGGTGCAGACCATCTCGGAATAGTTGCATCGTCATGATCCCGCCGCGCGCGCATTTGCGGGACGAGTTGCTGCGGCTTATATCCCACGGCGGCTTCGGTTATGATCGTCATCGAAGCCGTTGTCTTATCTCGCGCCCTTCAGGCGCATCGAAAATGCTGAAAGGTAGGTGCTCTCCATGAAGGCTCTGCAGGTCGAAGGCTGCGTCATTGTTTCCGCCGACGGCATGCTCGCAGACGCTCACGGCGATATGCCGGCGTCGTTGAAATTCGAAGGCGACCAGCGCTGGTTTCAATCGGCGCTCGACCGCGCGGACATCATCGTCCATGGCCGCAATTCGTTCGAGGACCAGCCCAACTCGGCGGAGCGCAAGCGCATCATCCTGTCGCACTCGGTCGCCGCGCTTGCGCCAGATCCCGACAATCCCAAGGCTACGCTGTGGAATCCGCAAGGCGCTTCGTTCGAGGAGGCCTGCGCGCGCGCCGGCGTGACGAGCGGCATCGCCGCGATCATCGGCGGGCCTGTGGTCTTCAAAATGTTCCTCGAGCGCTACGACCGCTTCTGGCTCTCGGTTGCGTCGCAGCTCTACCTTCATGACGGCATGTCGGCCTTCGGCAACGCCGGCGAACTGCCGCAGCAAAGCCTCGCGGCGCATGGCCTCGTGCTGGCGCAAACCCGCCCCCTCGATCCCGAGCACGGGGTCTCGCTGACCGAATGGCGGCGGGCCTAACGGCTCCCCGTCGCGTTTCCTACAGCTCGGTGTAAGTCAGCGCCCGCGCCTCGACCGCGTCGCGGCCATGGCCGAACAGCACCAAGAGCCCGCCGATCAGCGACAGGTTCTTGAGCGCGTGGCTGACGCTGTTGCGCACCTCGGGTCCGGTCTGGTTCCAGAAGTCGTGGAAGTAGAAGGTCGCGACCGCGATGAAGAGGATGAGCACCACCGAGAAGAACCGCACGCCGATGTTGAAGGCGAGCAGCACGCCGGCGACGAACTCCACGGCACCGGCAAGGATCGCCAGCATCTGCGCAATGGTCATCGAGGTGGCGGCTTCAAGGCTCGCGGCATAGCCGGCGAGATCGGCCGGCACCACGACTTTGGTGGCGATTTCCTGCGCCGTGCCGGAGAGATCGAATAGCTTGGCTGCCCCCGACACGATGAACACAACGGCAAACAGAACGCGTCCGAATGATATGACAAACGACATGATCAGCCCCGCTCCAGGTGCCGCATGATAGCAGACCGGAGCGGAGGCGCCAGATCATGTTCCGGGGCGGCGGACCGCCCCGGACAGAGCATCAGAACAGGCTCTGCTGGCTCTTGGCCGACTGTTCCTGAGCCTCGACGGCAGCAACCGCCGTCATGTTGAGGATGCCGCGCGCCGTGACCGAGCGCGTCAGGATGTGGGCCGGACGTGCCGGACCGATCAGCATCGGGCCGACCGGCAGACCGTCAGCCATTTCCTTGATCATCTGGTAGGCGACATGCGCCGCATCGAGGTTCGGCAGGATGAGGACGTTGGCCTCGCCCTCGAGCCGGGCGTGCGGCAGCACGTAGTCGCGCTTGATCTGCGACAGCGCGGTTCCGCCCTGCATCTCGCCGTCGGCCTCAAGGTCGGGCCGCCGCTCGTTGAGGATCGCGGTTGCCCGGCGCATCTTCCGCGACGACGGGGTGTCGTAGCTGCCGAAGTCCGAATGCGACACGAAGGCGATTTTCGGCTTGAGACCAAAACGCTGGACATGCTGCGCGGCACAGGCGGCGATCTCCGCCAGTTCCTCGGCGGTCGGGTCGGGCCGCACCTGGGTATCGGCGAGGAAGAACGCGCCCTTGCTCGTGACCATCAGAACCAGCGCCGAATAATCGGAAACGCCCGGCGCCGCGCCGATCACCTCGCGGATGTGGCGCAGGTGGCTCATATAGCGCCCCTCGACACCGCAGATCATGGCATCGGCCTCACCGCGAACCACTGCCAGCGCAGCGATCACGGTCGCGTTGGTGCGCACGACGGTGCGCGCCGCTTCCGGCGTCACGCCATGGCGGCCGGCGGCATCGATATAGGACTGCACATAGGAGCGGTAGCGCGGATCGTCTTCCGGGTTGATCAGGTCGAAGTCGTGACCCGGACGGATGACGAGGCCGAGCCGCTGGATGCGCGCCTCGACGACCGACGGACGGCCGACCAGGATCGGCCGCGCGAGCTTCTCTTCCAGCACCGCCTGCGTTGCACGCAGTACCCGCTGGTCCTCGCCCTCGGCGTAGATCACGCGCACCGGCTGGGTCCGCGCCTTGGTGAACAGCGGCTTCATCACGATGCCCGAGCGGAAGGTGAAGCGCTCGAGTTGCTCGACATACTGATCGAAATCCGCGATCGGACGCGTGGCGACGCCCGACTCCATCGCCGCCTTCGCCACCGCCGGAGCGATGCGCAGGATCAGGCGCGGATCGAACGCCGGCGGGATCAGCGAGCCGGGGCCGAAGCCCTGAACCTCGCCGCTTTCCGTCCCGGCGGCGGCATCCGACGGCGCTTCACGCGCAAGCTGCGCAATCGCGTCGACGGCGGCGCGCTTCATTTCCTCGTTGATCGCGGTCGCGCCGCAGTCCAGCGCGCCACGGAACAGGAAGGGGAAGCACAGGACGTTGTTGACCTGGTTCGGATAGTCCGACCGGCCGGTGCAGATCATCGCGTCGGGGCGCGCCTTGCGGGCGTCCTCGGGCATGATCTCCGGCGTCGGGTTGGCCAGCGCCAGCACCAAGGGCTTGTCCGCCATGCGCTTGACCATGTCCGGCGTCAGGACGTTCGGCCCCGACAGACCGAGAAAGATGTCGGCGTCGTCGATCACATCGTTGAGGGCGCGCTTGTCGGTCTTCTGCGCATAGCCCTGTTTCCAGCGGTCCATGCGCTCGTTGCGGCCGTCATAGATGAGGCCGTTCATGTCGCAGACCCAGATGTTCTCCTTCTTGGCACCCATCGACACCAGCAGGTTGAGACAGGCGATCGCCGCAGCGCCCGCGCCGCTGCCGACGATCTTGCAGTCTTCGAGCTTCTTGCCGGTCAGCAGCATCGCGTTGGTGACGGCGGCGGCAGCGATGATGGCGGTGCCGTGCTGGTCGTCGTGGAAGACCGGGATCTTCATCCGCTCCTTGAGCCGCGCCTCGATCTCGAAGCAGTCCGGCCCCTTGATGTCTTCCAGGTTGATGCCGCCGAAGGTCGGCTCAAGCGCGGCGACGGTCTCGACCACGCTGTCGATCGTGTTCGCGTTGATCTCGATGTCGAAAACGTCGATGCCGGCGAACTTCTTGAAGAGAACAGCCTTGCCCTCCATCACCGGCTTGGAGGCCAGCGGGCCGATATTGCCGAGGCCGAGAACGGCGGTGCCGTTGGACACCACCGCAACAAGGTTGGCGCGGGCGGTCAGCGATGCCGCCTCGTTCGGATCGTCGACGATCGCCTCGCACGCCGCGGCAACGCCCGGGGAGTAGGCCAACGCCAGGTCGCGCTGATTGGCCAGCGGCTTGGTTGCCTGGATCTCCAGCTTTCCTGGGCGTGGCAAACGGTGAAAGGCAAGAGCTGCGGTCTTGAGATCTTCGGGTTTACTGGGTGACACTGCTTCTTACCTCTTGCCTCTGTGCTTCATTCCTGTCGCCACATCTATCGCTATCGATAGGCCGTGGCGATTATCGCCAAATCAATTTTCCGGCAAATTGAGCCGGATGTGCAGCTCTCGCAACTGCTTGGGCGTCACGTCCGACGGCGCGCCCATCAGCAGATCCTCGGCCCGCTGATTCATCGGGAATAGCGAGATTTCACGAAGATTGTTTGTACCGCACAGGAGCATGACGATGCGGTCCACGCCGGCTGCCATGCCGCCATGCGGCGGGGCGCCATACTGGAAGGCGCGGTACATGCCGCCGAAGCGCTCGATCACGTCCCTCTCACCATAACCGGCGATCTCGAAGGCCTTGACCATGGCCTCCGGGCGGTGGTTGCGGATGCCGCCCGACGCGATCTCGTAGCCGTTGCAGGTGATGTCGTACTGGAAGGCGTTGATCGTCAGCGGATCCTGCGTCTGCAGCGCCTCAAGGCCGCCCTGCGGCATCGAGAACGGATTGTGCGAGAAGTCGACCTTCTTGTCTTCCTCGTTGTACTCGTACATCGGGAAGTCGACGATCCAGGCGAGCTCGAAGCGCTCCTTGTCGACGAGATTGAGCTCCTCGCCTACCCGCGTGCGCGCCAGACCGGCGAACTTCCAGAACTTTGCCGGATCGCCCGCGACGAAGAAGGCCGCATCGCCAGCCTTGAGGCCAAGCGCCGCACGGATCGCCTCGGTGCGCTCTGCGCCGATATTGTTGGCGATCGGGCCCGCGCCCTCGCCGCCTTCGCGCCACATGATGTAGCCCAGCCCCGGCTGGCCCTCGCCCTGCGCCCACGCATTCATGCGGTCGCAGAAGGCGCGGCTGCCGCCGCCCGGCCCCGGAATCGCCCAGACCTGATGGCGGGCGTCTTCGAGCATGCGCGCGAACACCTTGAAGCCGGAGCCGCGGAAGTGCTCGGACACATCCTGCATTTCGAGCGGATTGCGCAGGTCCGGCTTGTCGGTGCCGTACTTGCGCAGGCTCTCGGCGTAGGGAATCCGCCGCCAGCCCTTGGTCACCGGCTTGCCGTTGGCGAACTCCTCGAACACGCCGGTGATCACCGGCTCCATCGTCGAGAACACGTCTTCCTGGGTGATGAAGCTCATTTCCAGGTCGAGCTGGTAGAACTCGCCCGGCAGGCGGTCGGCGCGCGGGTCTTCGTCGCGGAAGCACGGCGCGATCTGGAAATAGCGGTCGAAGCCGGACATCATCAGCAGCTGCTTGTACTGCTGCGGAGCCTGCGGCAGCGCGTAGAAGCGGCCGGGATGAATGCGGCTCGGCACCAGGAAGTCGCGCGCGCCTTCCGGCGACGACGCAGTCAGGATCGGCGTCTGGAATTCAAAGAAGCCGGCATCCTTCATGCGGCGACGCATCGAGTCGATCACGGCACCGCGCGTCATGATGTTCTGGTGCAGCCGCTCGCGGCGCAGATCGAGGAAGCGGTACTTGAGCCGGATGTCCTCCGGATATTCCTGATCGCCGAATACCGGAAGCGGCAGTTCGGCCGCCGGGCCGAGCACTTCGATCTCGCTGATGAAGATCTCGACCGCGCCGGTCGGCAGGTCCGGATTCTCGGTGCCCTCGGGCCGGCGGCGCACCAAGCCGTCGATCCGCACGACCCACTCGGCCCGCAGCTTCTCGGCATCCTTGAAGGCCGGCGATGCAGGATCGGCGACGCACTGGGTCAGCCCGTAGTGGTCCCGCAGATCGATGAACAGCAAGCCGCCATGGTCGCGGATACGATGGCACCAGCCGGACAGGCGGACCGTCTGGTCGATGTGACTGTCGCGGAGCGCGCCGCAAGTATGGGACCGATAGCGATGCATGGAAATCCTGAATGGTCTCAGAGGTCGAATGAAATAGCGGCGTCGCCGCGAAATCACGGGTTTACCCGAGCCGATCAAACCCGGCAACCGCGACAGAGCCGCTATCCGCTCAACACAGCCCTGAATTTTGACCGTTGCCGGATGTTTTCGCCCGCAAACCGGCGAAATGGTGGTCAACCGCCGGTTTGCGCTTTCGCCGGCTCGATTAGGAGCGTCGGCACGCCGCAGGTGCCGCTTCGCACCGAAGCGACCCGCGTCCCCGGCTTGCGCCCGGACCGGACCTCCGAAACGTCGACGCCGGCGGCAACGAGCCGCTCGCGGGTCGCATCAAGGTCCGCGGCGCGCCAGCTCAGTCCCCAGATCCTGTCCGGGCCGTCACCGATTCCGATCTTGAGGTTGTGGGCGATTTCGATGATCAGGTCGCCGCAACGAAAGAACATCAGCCGCGCCCCCCAATCGGAGCTGGTCCGGTCCAGCGCCATGTCGAGGCCCAGCCGGGCGCCGTAGAGGGCGGCGGCGCGATCCGGCGCGGGGGTCTGGATCACCACATGATCAAGCCCGGTAAGGGGCGAAGCGGTGGTGGCGGCCGACACCGGCCGCTCGCCGCCAAGCTCGAGAAAGAACGTCCGCACTCCATGGGTGGCGGCGGTGGCGGCGCGGGTTCGCTGCCATTCGAGGGTCGTTCCGCTCGCCACATCGACGCCACTGGCTGCGGCGACCGGCTCCGGTTCCAGGCCGAGCCGCGCCAGCCGGCGGTGCATCCGCCCGATATCGCCGACGCGGAAAGCGAGGCTCGCCAGCCCCTCGCCCTGCTGGTCCAGCGCGGCGAGCAGCCGCTCGCTACCGGCGCCATTGTCGTCTGACCCGAGCAATTCCAGCGTCGTATTCGCCGTCGTGAACATGACGGACTGGGAACCCTCGCCCTGCTGCCGCCAGGCGGGCGCGAGTCCCATCAGGGTCTCATAGGCGGCTGCCGCCGCGGCGACGTCGCGGACAATCACGACGAAATGGTCCATCCCCACAATCATACCGCGCGCCTCCTCCAAGCACTGACAATACCGGCAAAACCGGCGTCAATCCTCGCACAATCCGCTTTGAATCGCACAAAACGGAACCTTTTTCCGCCCGAAACAGGGCGACAAAGACCGCAAACCCGTTTATTCAGCGGTCCATGGATTTGATCACAACGACGGCCGAACTGGCAGCCGCATGCGACCGCCTGGCCAAGCACCGCTATATCACCGTCGACACCGAGTTCCTCCGGGAGTCGACTTTCTACCCGATCCTTTGCGTGGTTCAGATGGCCAGCGACGAGGAAGCGGTCGCAATCGATGCGCTCGCCCCCGACCTCGACCTTGGGCCGTTCTTCGAGTTGATGGCTAATCAGGCCGTCCTCAAGGTCTTCCACGCCGCCCGCCAGGATATCGAGATCGTCTGGCACCGCGCCAAGCTCGTGCCGGCGCCGATCTTCGACACGCAGGTTGCCGCGATGGTTCTCGGCTATGGCGACTCGATCGCCTATGACCAGATCGTCGAGCGCATCACCGGCCACCGCCCCGACAAGACCCATCGCTTCACCGACTGGTCGCGCCGCCCGCTCAGCGACGCGCAAATTGCCTACGCCCTCGCCGACGTCACCCACTTGCGAACGGTCTTCCTCACGCTGGAGGCCGACCTGAAAAAGCGCAACCGGGTCGATTGGGTCGCCGAGGAAATGCAGATCCTGACTTCGCCGAGCACCTATGACAGCGATCCCGAACGTGCCTGGGAACGCCTGAAGTCCCGCGTCCGCAAGCCGAAAGAGCTCGCGGTGCTCATGGAGATCGCGGCCTGGCGCGAGCGCGTGTCGCAGACCCGTGACGTGCCGCGCTCGCGCGTGCTTAAGGACGACGTACTTGCCGACATCGCCACGCATCCGCCGACAAGTCTGGAGCGGCTGGCCGGCCTGCGCTCGGTGCCGAAGGGCTTTGAGCGGTCGAAATGGGGCGAGGAAGTTTTGGAGGCGGTGCAGCGCGGACTGGCCCGCGATCTCGCGAAGCTGCCGAAACTGGAGCGGCCGCGCGGCAGCAGCAATGGCGCTTCCGCCACGGTCGAGCTTTTGAAAGTCTTGCTGCGCATGACGTCGGAGCAGCACGCGGTCGCGAGCAAGATCATTGCGACCGTCGATGACCTCGAGCAGATCGCCAACGACGACCACGCCAAGGTCCCCGCCCTCACCGGCTGGCGCCGCGAACTGTTCGGCGAGGCCGCGCTCGCGCTCAAGCACGGCGAGCTCTCGCTCGGGATGCAGAGCGGCCGCGTCGTCGGCGTCAAGAAGCCGGGCTGATTTTAGCAAAGAACGCCGGCGACCGCGCGCGAGCTGAAGGAAATCAGCTTGCCGCCCGCAGCAGGTTCTTTCGTTTCGCGGGCTTCTTCGTTTCGAGCGGCTTGACGATGACCTTGAGCTTGCCCTTGCCGTGAGGCTTGACCGCTTTGACCTCAGCCTTTGGCAGCGCAAGCTTCACAGCCAATGCTGCCGCGGCCTTGACCTTTGATCCGGTAGGCTTTGCGGGTTTCGATCCGCCCAGCTTCGGCACCACCTTGGCCGGCTTGGCGTTGAGGGCATCCTTGGTGGCCACCGTGACCGGACGGTGCATCAGGCGCGCGAGCTGTTTGAACCGCGTCTGCACCCGGTCGGCGCCGAGTTCGCTGATCGCGGGATCGAACACCAGCTTGATCTTGGCGCCGTCCTTGGCGAAGCGCACCAGCGGCAGGACGCCCGGCTGCGCTGCGGAAATCAAGAAGGCAACGCGGAACATCGCCCCGAGCAGGCGTGCGCGCTCCACCATCGCGCGAGACAGCATCGCCCGCACGAGATCCGGTACATCGCTTTCGGCGCTGATCCCGGCGTAGCGGAAGAAGATCGCCATCGCGAGGAAGATGCGTTCCTGGTGCGTGATCGAGGCAAAGTTGCCGTTGATGATCATATGCAGCGACAGCTCGCCGCGGTAATCGGGGTGCGCGCGCCAGCCGATGTCCGACATCAGGCATGCGGCATGCCGCAGCCGGCGCTCGTCCTCGGTCTCGTCCAGAGCAATCGTCTTCACCAGCCGGTCGGTCCAGTCGATCAATTCATCGGCATGGGCTGCGGAGCGCGACCGCTGCTCGTTCAGCGTGCGCGCGGCGGCCATCAGGCCGTCCTGGGCGCTCTCGCTTCGAGGCATCATCTCGAACAGCAGGCCCTCGCGCACGCCATAGCTCGAGAACACGATCGCCTTTGGCTTGGCGATGCGGATGATGTGTTCAAGCACCAGCGCGGCATATGTGAGGAGCGGCCGGCGAGGACCGGCGACCTCCTCGATGTCTGCGATCATCGCGCCGGTCACGGGCCGGCGCAGCTGGCGGGCGAATTCCAGCGCCTGCTTTGCCGAGATCGTATAGCCGTGCAGCACCCGCATCGGGTAGCCGCTCTGCATGATGTGCAGCTTGGCCAGCGCCCGCCAGGTTCCGCCGACGGCATAAAAGTTCCGGCCGACTCCTGACTTGAGCTGGTGCGCGGTCGCGAGCTCGTCGCTGACGATTTTGGCGGCACGTTTCGGCGACCGGCGCGACGTATCGAGCAGCGCCAGCCCGCCGAGCGGCAGCGTCTGGCCGTTTCGCAGTTCGCCGTTGTGAATATCGATCAGTTCCAGCGAGCCGCCGCCGAGGTCGCCGACGATGCCGTCCGGCTGATGCAGCCCCGACCGAACCCCGAGCGCCGACAGATGCGCCTCGCGCGCGCCGGAGAGGATATCGACCGAAACACGGCAAATGCTCTCGACTTTCGCTATGAATTCAGGGCCATTCTTCGCCTCGCGGCAGGCCGCAGTGGCCAGCGCATAGACCTGCCGGACCTTCATCACCTTGCAGAGCGCATGGTAGCGACGAAGCGCCGCAAGTGCCTTGGTCACGCCATCGGGCGCGAGAAGACCCGTCGTCTGCACCTCGCGGCCGAGCGCACAGAGCGTCTTTTCATTGAATGTCGCCACCAGATCGCGACTCAGGCTCTGGTAGACCACCAGACGAACCGAGTTGGAACCGATGTCAATGACAGCGATCGGCGAGGCGACACCCGCGCGGCCGGAAGTCACCGATTTACGATGATTGGTGGTGCTTACGCTCCGAACGGCGCGTAAGGCGGCGGGGCGATGAGTCCTTGAGGGATTTTCCACGGCCGGACAAACTTGGGTTCGTCATGAAGTAATTGTGCGCATTGAAAGGCTCCTCACCTTCCGCCGCCTTCATACGCGTTGACGATCCATCCGGCAACAAGCTCCAGCTTTGTTCCGTATCTTTCAGGTTGGCAACCATGATCTGGTCGAGCACCTGTTGATGGACCGTTGCATTTTCGAGCGGGCACAACACCTCGACGCGCCGGTCGAGATTGCGCGGCATCATGTCCGCCGATGAAATGTAAACCGCCGCATTCGGCGACGGCAGGCCGTAGCCCGCGCCGAAGCAATAGACCCGGCCGTGCTCGAGGAAGCGGCCGACGATCGACTTGACCCGGATGTTTTCCGACAGACCCTTGATGCCGGGCCGCAGGCAGCAAATGCCGCGCACCACGAGATCGATCGGCACCCCTGCCTCCGACGCTTCATAGAGCGCGTCGATGATATCGGGATCAACCAGCGAGTTCATCTTCATCCAGATCGCCGCCGGCTTGCCGGCCCTGGCGTATTCCGCCTCGGCGCGGATGTGATGGACGATCCGCTGACGCAGCGTGAGCGGCGACACCGCGAGCTTTTCGATGTCGGTCGGCTCGGCGTAGCTCGTGATGTAGTTGAACACGCGCGCGACATCGTGGCCGATAATCGGATCGGACGTGAAGAAAGAAAGATCCGTATAAATACGCGCGGTGACCGGATGATAGTTTCCCGTCCCGACGTGAACATAACTGGCGAGCGAGTTGCCCTCGCGGCGCACGACCAGCGACAGCTTTGCGTGCGTCTTGAGTTCGAGGAAGCCATAAACCACCTGCACGCCAGCGCGCTCAAGGTCGCGCGCCCAGCGGATGTTTGCTTCCTCGTCGAACCGCGCGCGCAGCTCCACGAGCGCCGTCACGGACTTCCCCGCCTCCGCCGCCTCGACCAGCGCGCGGACGATCGGCGAGTTGTTCGAGGTGCGATAAAGCGTCTGCTTGATCGCCACCGTGTCGGGATCGCGCGCGGCGCGCTGCAGAAACTGCACGACGACGTCGAATGACTCGTAAGGGTGGTGAACGATCAGGTCCTTCTGCCGGATCGCCGCAAACACGTCGCCGCCGAAGTCGCGCACCCGCTCGGGATGGCGCGGCACATAGGGCGTGAATTCAAGGTCGGGCCGGTCGAGGCGCGTCAGCTGCGAGACTTCGTTCATCGCCAGCACGCCATCGACGAGCATCACCTCATCGTCGGTCGCCGACAGCGCGCGCTGCACGAACGCCCGCAACTCCTCGGGCATCGTGGCTTCCATTTCGAGACGGATCACCGAGCCGCGCCGCCGCCGCTTCAAGGCGGTTTCGAACAGGCGGACAAGGTCCTCGGCCTCTTCCTCGATTTCCAGTTCGGAGTCGCGAATGACGCGGAAGGCGCCCTGCCCCTTTACGGCATAGCCAGGGAAGAGACGGCCGATGAACAGTGCGGTCGCCTGCTCGAGCGTCATCAGCCGCACCGAGCCGTCATTGGCGACGGAGCGCAGGCGGATGAAGCGGTCGATCTTGCCGGTCATGCGGATCAACGCATTCATCGCCTTGCCGTCCGACAGCCGCGCCAGCTGCAGCGCAATCGTCAGGCCGAGCGACGGGATGAAGGGAAACGGATGCGCCGGGTCGATCGCCAGCGGGGTGAGCAGCGGAAAGATGTTGTGCAGGAAGTAATCTTCGATCCAGGCCCGCTCGGACTTGCGAACATCCTTGCCGTCGACGAGCGTGATCCCCACGCCCTTGAGCTCGGCCCGCAGCTCCCGCCAGATTGCCTGCTGGTCGCGGGCAAGCGCCGAGACGGTCTCATTAATCAGGACGAGTTGCTCACTCGGCGTCAGCCCGTCGGGGCTGCGCTCGGCGATTCCTTCCCGGACCTGCGCCTTGAGGCCCGCGACGCGGACCATGAAGAATTCATCAAGGTTATTTGCAGAAATAGACAGGAAACGCACGCGCTCCAGCAACGGGTGCTCGGCATTCACCGATTCCTCGAGGACGCGGCGATTGAAGTGCAGCCAAGACAATTCGCGATTGATGAATCGCTGGGGCTGGTTTCGGATCGCGGGCAGCGCCTCGGATTTCGGGCTTCCTTCATTCAGATCAACGATTTGCGCCGAATCCATTGGTGTTCGATCCATCCCTGTCCACACGACCATGCCGGTCTCGCTTCGACCATGGGCCGAGCGTGTGACGTTTCAATGACAGGATGGCCTGTTCGGTTGCGGCGTCAAGACGCGGCGTCGAGGACCCTCTCGCGCAGGACATCGGCGGCAAGCGCCCGCGTCACCGGGCGCGACAGCCGCAGCGCCTCGGTATCGAGCAGCTCCACCGTGCTGCGGGCAGCGGCGAATGACCGCTCGATCCGGGCGGCGACATAGCCGACCAGTCCGTCATCCACCATCATCTGGCGATCGGCGCAGAGTTTTACGATAAGCGCCCGAAACAAAAAGTCGTCCGGCGGCTCCAACCTCACTGCCGGCAGCGCCCGGAGCCGTGAGCGCAGGTCGCGGATCTCGACATTCATCACCGAGGGGAGAAGCCGGGAGGTGATGAGCACATAGGCCTCCTCCTCCCGCGCCAGATTGAGCAGGTGAAACAAGGCCCGCTCGTCGAACTTGCCGGGCACGGCGTCCTCGACCACCAGCGCCCCGGTTGCCAGCGCGCCTGGCACGCGCGCCGCATCGAGCGCATGGGCGGCGATGGCGCGGGCTCCCGCCTGCTCGGCCCAGATCGCGGCGAGATGGCTTTTGCCGCTGCCCTCCGGGCCCACCAGCGCCACTACCCGATTCGGCCAGTCCGGCCAGCCGTCGACCAGCGCCAGCGCGGCGGCATTGCTCGGCCCTTCGAGAAAGTCGTCGCGCGACAGGCTCTCGGCATGGGGCAAGGCAAAGGCTAGCTGACGTGGGGGAACGCGAGCGGTCACGCAAAAACTCCTGATACTCTACTCACACGACCGGCGGCAGGACCGGCGCCGCGCCCCCCGGCGTGTCCTAGCCGAGCGGTTCGTGCGCGCTGATATGCCTGAGCCAGTCAACCAGATACAATCCGACCGACAACACCGTCAGGACGGCGACGATCCCCATCAGCACGGCATCGTAGGGCCAGGGCTGAAAACCGAAGCCCAGTGCCGCCAGGACGAGCGCCGCAAACCCGACCTGCGCAACCGTGTTCAGCTTGGAAACCATCAGCGGCTTCATCGCCACCGGCTTGTCCAGCAGCCAGGAGACGACGACGCCACCAATAATCATAATATCACGCGACACCACGAGAATGACGACCCACCGGGGAATTGCCCCCCATATCCCCAGGGCCATGTAGATCGAAATCAGCAGCGCCTTGTCCGCCAGCGGATCGAGCAGCGCCCCGATCTCGGTCGTCATGTTGAAGTGTTTTGCCAAATAGCCGTCGACCGCGTCGCTGATGCCGGCCACGACAAACAGCACGAATGCAACCTTCATATGATTGGCGGCTATCGCCCATACGACGACCGGGACGAGAATGATCCGGCCGAGCGTAATCAAATTCGGAATGTTCACGCGACGATCCAGGCATGCAGCTGTCCGCCTCGCCCCCAACCGCGGAGTTTCGGCAGCATTTCCTTACGTAGCACTTACATAATACAAGCGACCTTCGCTTGCGAGCCATTGCGTCTTCTGAAAATCCGACGTAACCACCCCGGTAACACAGGGATAGCGGTATGACGGACAATAAGACCAGCCTCACTTATTCATCTGCCGGAGTTGATATCGACGCCGGGAACCGGCTGGTCGACCTGATCAAGCCGATGGTTCGCGCCACCGCGCGTGCGGGCGCCAATTCGGAAATCGGCGGTTTCGGCGGACTGTTCGACCTCAAGGCGGCCGGATACACCGACCCCGTCCTGGTGGCGGCGACCGACGGCGTTGGAACCAAGGTCAAGATCGCGATCGATACCGGAATGCATTCCGGCATCGGCATCGACCTCGTCGCCATGTCGGTCAACGACCTCGTGGTTCAGGGCGCTGAGCCACTGTTTTTCCTTGATTATTTCGCCTGCGGCAAGCTCGACCCGGAGGCCGCGGCGTCTATCGTCGCCGGCATTGCCGAGGGCTGCCGCGAATCCGGCTGCGCCCTGATCGGCGGCGAGACTGCCGAAATGCCCGGCCTCTACAATGACGGCGATTACGACCTCGCGGGCTTTGCGGTTGGCGCGGCCGAGCGCGGCACCCTGCTGCCCCGCCCGGATATCGCCGAGGGCGACGTGGTGCTGGGGCTGGCCTCCTCCGGCGTCCACTCCAACGGCTATTCGCTGGTCCGCAAGGTGGTCGAACGTTCGGGCCTGAGCTTTGACGACGCCGCGCCCTTCGCCCCGGTGATGACGCTGGGCGGCGCGCTGGTCACCCCGACCCGGCTCTACGCCAAATCCTGCCTGCGCGTGATCCGCGAGACGGGCGGCGTCAAGGGCCTCGCGCACATCACCGGCGGCGGCTTCACCGACAACATTCCGCGCGTCCTGCCAAAACATCTTGGCGTGCGGATTGACCTCGCCGCGATCAAGGTGCTGCCGGTCTTCAAGTGGCTGGCGAGCGTCGGCAACATCGCCGAGCTGGAGATGCTGCGGACCTTCAACTGCGGCGTCGGCATGGTCATGATCGTCGCGCGCGACGTCGCCGATGCCATCACCGCGAGCCTCACCGCCGATGGCGAAACGGTCATGGTGCTGGGTGAGGTCATCGCGGCCGAGAACGATACCCGGGTGAGCTATCACGGCCATCTCGACCTCGCGGACTGACGATGGCGGACAACATGGCCAATCGCCGCGTTGCGGTTCTGATCTCTGGGCGCGGCTCCAACATGACTGCGCTGATCGATGCCGCCAAGGCTGACGATTTTCCGGCGGACATCGCCCTTGTGCTGTCGAACAAGGCGGACGCGGCAGGCCTTGCCGTTGCTGCCCAGCAGGGCATCGCCACGGAAACGATCGAAAGCCGGGCTTTTGGCAAGGATCGCGAAGCCTTCGAGCGCGCGATGCAGGACAAGCTCACCGAGCACAACATCGATCTCGTCTGCCTCGCCGGCTTCATGCGCCTGCTGACGCCGTGGTTCGTCAAGCAGTGGGAAGGCCGGATGATCAACATCCATCCGGCGCTGCTGCCGTCCTATCGCGGCCTGCACACTCACGAGCGGGCGCTGGCCGACGGCGTGAAAATCCACGGCGCGACCGTGCATTTCGTCGTGCCTGAGATGGATGCCGGACCGATCATCATGCAGGGCGCGATCGCCGTGCTCGACGACGATACGCCGGAAACGCTCGCCGCGCGCGTGCTCAGCGTCGAGCACAGGATCTATCCGGATGCCCTGCGCCTCGTCGCCAGCGGCGAGGCCAAGATCGCAGGCGCCGTGTGCCGCACGAGCGCATCCGGCAGCCCCGACGATGCGCTGATCTCGCCCTCGGTCATCTAACCGCAGCGCAAGCGCATCGCTGGCCGCAGCTCGCGCTACGGCCTAGCTCGTTGCTGGTGCCCGCGGTTACAAGACCCTGAGATTGTCTGCGGAGGTTTTTCCGCGGCTTTCGACCAGCTCGAATTCGATCGCCTGGTTCTCGTTCAGCGTCGAAAGGCCCGCGCGCTCAACGGCGGAAATGTGAACAAAAATATCCTTATCCCCGCCATTGGCGGGACGGATGAAGCCGTAGCCCTTGGTCGGGTTAAACCATTTGACGGTGCCTTTGAGCATCGCCCTCTCCCTAGCAAATAAGTCAATATGACGCTTGCCGGACAAGCTTCATCCGGCTGCGATACAATCCCAACACGAATTTTTCGGCGGTTCAAGTCTCGGGAAAGTTACTCGGCCGTCTGTCGGAACGTTTTCTCGCCGACGGCGACGTTGGCATCGTCGCCGCTGACGACGCTATCCGGCACAGCGGCCGCGCGCCGGCGCAAAATCGCACCTGCGACCAGCACAATGATCGCGCAAAGGAGCGACATCACCAGATCCGAGAGCGCGGCGCTGACGTGGAATTGCCCGGCCCAGCCGAGCATCGGGGATGCAGGCGAGAACTGAAGAACGAGGTCGCCGCCAAGCAATTGCTTGAAGAACGGCTCGACCGCAGGATCGGTGACGATCACATGCCCGGCAATCCAGCCGAGCAGCGCCGAGCCGGCCCAGACCAAAATGGGCAGACGGTCGAGCAGCGCCATGATCAATGCCGCGCCGGCGACAATCAGTGGAATGCTGACCAGCAGGCCGATGACGAGAAGCGAAATGCTGCCACCGGCGGCCGCGGCGATGGCGATCACATTATCGAGGCTCATGATCAGATCGGCGAACACGATGATGCGAACCGCAGCACCGAGCGAGCCCGCGGTTCGGACCGTTTCGCCGTCCCCCTCGTCCTCCGGTATGAGCAGCTTGACCGCGATCACGATCAGCGCCAGGCCGCCCGCGAGCTTGAGGTAGGGCAGCAGCATCAAGGTGGAGATGATGCCCGCGAAAATGATGCGGAGAAGAACGGCGGCACCCGCGCCGAGCACCATGCCCCAAACGCGTTGCCGGGGCGCAAGGCCCCGGCACGCTAGCGCAATCACGAGCGCGTTGTCACCGGACAGAAGCAGATCGATCCAGATGATCTTGAGGACTGCGAGCCAGTAGTCCGGCCGCGAGGCGCTGTGTTCGAACTCGGTGATCAGTGATCCGATCGTCGCCGGATCAATCAGAGAGACGATCCAGTCCACAGCAAGCCCTCCGCGGCCGCCAGTGTCCTCACATTCACCGTCAGACGGTCAAAGTCCGGCGGTTGGCAAAACGTCAGCCGACGATTTCGTTCCCCGAGAAGAACTGCGCGATTTCGATCGCCGCGGTTTCAGCCGCGTCCGAACCGTGCACCGAGTTCTCGCCGATCGACTTGGCGAACAGCTTGCGGATCGTGCCCTCGGCCGCCTTCGACGGATCGGTCGCGCCCATCACGTCGCGGTACTTCGCGATCGCATCTTCGCCTTCGAGAACCTGAACAACCACCGGCTGCGAGATCATGAAATCAACCAGCTCGCCAAAGAACGGGCGTTCCTTGTGGACGGCGTAGAAGGTTTCCGCCTGGCCGCGGGTCATCTGGATGCGCTTCTGCGCGACGATGCGCAGGCCAGCCTTCTCGATCACGGCGTTGATTGCGCCGGTCAGGTTACGCTCGGTTGCATCGGGCTTGATGATCGAAAAGGTACGCTGAATCGCCATAGACTTATCCTCGCAGACAGGTTGGAAACGGGTTGCAAAACGGGTGGGAGATTGCCCGCGCTTATAGCGATGCACCGTCTGCACGGCAAGACGACACAAGGGCTATGACCGGCGGTTATGACCCGGTGAGGACTGTGGGCAACGGCGCCCTTCCCGAGCTTTCGCAGGCCGCGGCGCGAAATTCCTAACGAAATTGTCACGAAGATGAACCGATTCTGACACCGGCATCGCGTCGGCATTCAGGTTGAAACGCGTAGGTTTGGCGATGAACCTCGCAGCGAATGGCGGAAACCATCTCGTGTACGAGCCCTTCAACCAGGCCAAACGCCCAAACTGAGGAGACCATCATGTTTCGCAAAATCGCATTCGCGACGATCGCCGCTGCGTCACTCGGGTTAGCGGCACTCGGCTCCACTTCGGCCCTTGCAGCCGGCGGTCACGGCGGCGGTGGAGGTGGCCATGGCGGTGGCGGTGGCGGTGGCTTCCACGGTGGCGGCGGCTTCCATGGCGGTGGTGGCTGGCATGGTGGCGGCTGGCGCGGCGGAGGTTGGCATGGCGGAGGTTTCCACGGCCCGCGGTTCCGCGGTCCCCGCTTCGCCTTCGGCGGTCCCGGCTATTACTACGGCTATGGCTACAGCGGCTGCTATGTGCGTCGTCTTGTGCCTACGCCGTGGGGTCCTCGTTGGCGGGTGATTAATGTCTGCTTCTAAAGACGCAGCGCCCCGACCAGAGTTGCAATGTGGAACCCGGCCCGGTTAAGGCCGGGTTTTGCATTTTTCGAAATTTGTGCAAGAATTCTCGAAATTACGGATTGCCCATAATCATTTCTGAACTTACATATTTTTGCTGATCTTTCCGCGTAACGTGCATTGCTGCGGGTCTTCATCTGAAATTCGAACGGATCACCGATGTCGGACAATCCCACTCCGCCGAAAGTATCCCTCGATCCGAAGACCAACCACGCGATCCAGAAGGTGATCGCTAATGGGTTGCGCCAAAGCCTGAACAGCAATGCAACCGAGCCAATCCCGGATTACATGAACGGGCTTCTTGAAAGACTCCGCCTGCAAGAACTGCCCGATAACTTCTAAGACTAACGCGAAGTTTTTCGCTGTTTTCCTGTCGCTCCGCTGCAAACCGCAATCAGCTCTTCGCGCCGGATTTTGCACCTGCCACAGCAACCGCTCCGATCCTCCCGTATAAATTAGGTTGCGTTCGTCACTTGCTGCGGTGAAAAGGCGGCATGCTCACCATCACAGACATTTCGCTGCGCATCGCCGGCAGGGTTCTCGTCGAAAGCGCCTCAGCGCAGATCGTCCCTGGCGCGCGCGTCGGCCTCGTCGGCCGCAACGGCTGCGGCAAGTCGACTCTGTTCCGTGCAATTCGCGGCGAGCTTGCGATCGAGTCGGGTTCCATCACGCTGCCGCCGCGCTGGCGCATCGGCAGTCTCGCGCAGGAGGCGCCGGACGGCCCGGAGCCGCTCATCGATGTCGTGCTCAGGGCCGATCTCGAGCGCGATGCCCTGCTTCGCGAGGCGGAGACCGCGACCGATCCCCACCGCATCGCCGATATCCAGACGCGGCTGGTCGACATCGATGCCCATTCCGCCCCGGCGCGCGCTGCCGCCATTTTGTCCGGCCTCGGCTTCTCCGCCGAAAACCAGCAGCGCCCCTGCTCGGAATTCTCCGGCGGCTGGCGGATGCGCGTGGCACTGGCCGCGACGCTATTCGCCGCGCCCGATCTGCTGCTGCTCGACGAGCCGACCAACTATCTCGATCTCGAAGGCACGCTCTGGCTCGAAGACCACCTCGCCCACTATCCGCGCACCGTGATCATCGTCAGCCACGACCGCGACCTGCTCGACACCTCGGTCGATCAGATCCTCCATCTCGACCAGGGCAAGCTGACGCTCTACCGCGGCAACTATTCATCCTTCGAGAAGCAGCGCGCGACCCGCGCCATGCTCGACGCCAAGAACATCAAGCGTCAGGAGGCCGAGCGCAAACGCCTGCAAGCCTTCGTCGATCGCTTCAAGGCCAAGGCGACCAAGGCGCGGCAAGCACAGTCGCGCGTCAAGAAGCTCGAAAAGATGGAGCCGATCGCGGCCCTCGTCACGCAGGATGTGCGCGAGATCACATTCCCGCCGCCGGAGAAAACGTTGTCGCCGCCGATCGTCGCCATCGACAACGCATCGGTCGGCTATGAGCCGGGCAAGCCGGTGCTCGGCCGCATCACGCTGCGGATCGATCACGACGACCGCATCGCCCTGCTCGGCTCCAACGGCAATGGCAAATCGACGCTGATCAAGCTGATCGCCGACCGCCTTGCGCCCTCATCAGGATCGGTGACGCGCGCGGACAAACTGTCCGTCGCCTACTTCGCCCAGCATCAGCTCGACGAACTCGACGAGAGCGGCACGGTCTACACCCATGTCCGCCGCCTGATGCCGGACGCCCCGGAATCTAAGGTGCGGGCCCGCGCCGGCAGCATCGGCTTTTCGGGCGCTGCCGCCGATACGGTCGTCACAAGCCTGTCCGGCGGCGAGAAGGCACGACTGCTGCTTGGCCTTGCGACCTTCTTCGGCCCCAACCTGATCATTCTCGACGAGCCGACCAACCATCTCGATATCGACAGCCGCGCGGCTCTCGCCGAAGCCATCAACGAGTTTCCCGGCGCGGTCATCATGGTCTCGCACGACCGCTACCTGATCGAGGCCTGCGCGGACCGGCTCTGGGTGGTGGCCAACCGCACCGTGACACCCTACGACGGCGACCTCGACGACTATCGCCGCGCGGTTCTATCTGGCCAGGATACGCGCACGCCGGCGCGCGAACGCGACGACAGTGCCAAGCTGAACCGCCCCGCGCCGCCGAAACGCAGCGAGACTGCCGCCCTCAATCGCAAGCTGTCGGCGGCGGAAGCCGAGATTAACCGCATCACCGAAATCATTGCGAAAATCGATGCGGCGCTGGCAATTCCAGACCTGTTTCAACGCGATCCCAAGCAGGCGGCGCAGCTCGCCAAGGCGCGCAGCGCAGCCGCATCGGCGCTCGAGCGCGCCGAGGAAGAGTGGCTCGAGCTCAGCACGAACGAAAGCGCCTGACGGCGGAGGCCAAAACCTTCCGCGCCGTCAGGCGAAAATTTGCAGGCGGATAGGGGCAGGCCGCGCTTAGCGGCCACGCCCGCCGCGGCGTGACGGCGGCGAAGCCGGCGCCAGCAGCGCTTCGATCGAACTCAGGCGGCCCGACGTGAACTGGTAGATGCCCGCACGCGGCCCGCTCGCATAGGTCACGGTGACGAACCGCCGCCCCTGCGCGTCGGCCGAAATCTGGACATTGCTCGGCTGGCCGACCTCGCGAACAACGTCGCATTCCGTATGGCCGAGCGCGACGGGCCCCGTGCCGGCCTCGCCGGGCGCCCCCGCAGGCTGCATCTCCGCGCAGCCGCCTTCGGGGCTGAGCATGTCCTGCGGCGTCACGGGTTTCGTCGGCGTCAGCGGCGGCGCCTCGATCGAGATGTTGCGCTTGAACACGCGCCCCGCGCCGGCGAACCACTCCTGATCCTTGAGCGAATAGTCCGACAGGCTGGCTCCGCAGCCAGCTACGCTGACGGCGATGCCGCTCAAAAGGCTCCAACGGATGAACAACGCGGCTTTCGATTTCACGATACTACTTGGTCCTATTCCGATGACAGATCTCAGACGAGGACAAAAATCCGACGCCCGTTGACGATCAACGTTGTTGCACCGTGCCGAAACACGGCGTCACGCCGCTGACCCTTGCAAAACTTCGTAGTGAGGTTGCTCCCCTCGCTCAAGCCTCGATCAACCACCATCTTTTTGCGTCACGAAGATGGCTCCGAACACAGCGATCTGACGAAACCAAAATTATCACTAATTTTTATCAACACGAAGGTTGGGCGGTAGGGTTATTCAGCCGGCGTCCATTTATGGTGAACGCTCGCCGCGCGTGGCCCGCTCAGCTCCGCCGCACCCAGCGGCCGCGCTCGTCGGCCTGCCAGTACGTCGCATCGAAGCCGCGCGCCTTGCACTGCTTCCATGCCTCGCGGGCGGCGCCGAGCGCCTCGTCGTCATCGCCGTCAAAGATCAGCACCAGCCGCTCATAGCCATCGGCCGCGTCCGGCAGCGGCGCATTGTCCACGAGAAAGCGGATATTGGCCTCGTTCGGATTCGTCGCATCGGTGGTGATGACGATGGGCTGGCCGTGCATGTCGCGCTCGCGCCAGGTGACATGCGGCAGGAACGACTCGTCGCGGTAGGTCCACAGGTGCCCGTCGAGCGCGTCGCCCCTCTCCTCGCTCGACACCTGGACCACGACGCGCCAGCCGCGCTCGAGCGATTTCTCGAGCAGCGGCGGCAGCACGCTTTCGAGCGTCATGTTCTGCAGATGGTAGAACAGAACCTCGGTCATAGTGCTGCCTGCGTCATGCGTATCCGCCAATGGCCTTAACGCTTGCCTTCGTAGTGATCGGCCACCAGCCGATCGAGCAGGCGCACGCCAAAGCCCGAGCCCCAGCTCTGGTTGATGTCGTTCGCGGGCGCGCCCATCGCGGTGCCCGCGATATCGAGATGCGCCCACGGCGTGCCGTCAACGAAGCGCTGCAGGAACTGCGCCGCGGTGATCGATCCGCCATAGCGCGCGCCGGCATTCTTCACGTCGGCGAATTTGGAATCAATCATCTTGTCGTATTCCGGCCCGAGCGGCAGGCGCCACACGCGCTCGCCGGTCTCCTGCCCAGCAGCCGAGAGGCGCTCCGCCAGTTCGTCGTTATTGGAGAACAGGCCGGCATATTCGGTGCCAAGCGCGACGAGAATCGCGCCCGTCAGCGTCGCCAGGTCGATCATGAATTTCGGTTTGAACTTTTGCGCGACATGCCAGAGCACGTCGGCGAGAACGAGGCGGCCTTCGGCATCGGTGTTGATGATCTCGATGGTCTGACCGGACATCGAGGTGACGATGTCGCCGGGGCGCTGGGCGTTGCCGTCCGGCATATTTTCGACAAGACCGATGGCGCCGACGACGTTGACCTTGGCCTTGCGCGCCGCGAGAGCATGCATCAGGCCAACGACGCAGGCTGCGCCGCCCATGTCGCCCTTCATCTCCTCCATACCGCTCGAGGGCTTGATCGAGATGCCGCCGGTGTCGAAACAGACGCCCTTGCCGACGAAGGCGATCGGCGCTTCTCCGCGCTTGCCGCCGTTCCAGCGCATGATCACGGTGCGGCCCTCATGGGCCGAGCCCTGCGAGACGCCGAGCAGCGCGCCCATCTTGAGCTTGGCCATCGCCTTGACGTCGAGCACCTCGACGTTGACGCCGAGCTTGCGCAACTGCGCGGCGCGGCGGGCGAATTCGACCGGAAAGAGAACGTTCGGCGGCTCGTTGACAAGGTCGCGCGCCATCAGGACGCCATCGACGACATGGCTTTCCGTGCGGAAGGCCGCGCGGGCCGCGGTGACGTCGGCGACCGCAACCGAGATCGTGCCGCCCAGCGCCGGCGCGTCGTCGTCCTTCTTCTTGGTCTTGTAGCGGTCGAACCGGTAGGCCCGCATCCGCACGCCCGACGCCATCGCGGAAGCCTGCGCGGGCGTGAGATCGATCCCCGGCAGATCGGCGACGACCGTCACCTGCTCGCCTGCGCCTTTCAGCTTACCGGCCACGACGCCGCCGAGCTTCGCCCAGCCGTTGCCCTTCAGTTCCGACACCTTGCCGACGCCGATCACGATCAGGCGATCCGCCTTCAGGCCCTCGGGGGCCAAAATATCCAGCGCCGAACCGGATTTGCCCTTGAACTGGGCAGCGGCGGTTGCGCGCTTGACCGCACGTTCCGCGGTGCCGAGCACCTTGCGCGTCGCTGCGCCAAATTTCAGAGCTTCGTCGCAGAACACCACGACAGTGCCTCGAATCGCGGCAGAGAACGAGACGAAGCCGACCTTTACGGCGTCGGACATAAGGAATCCCTCCAGAATCGTCGGAACGCATTTTCGGCACAATACTGGGCACCAGCCGGCGGAACATGCGCAATTGAGCGAGAAGGCCTCGGCCATTGCTCGCGGGAAAACCATGCCCCGGAAAGATTAACCATTGCAAGAGTGCGCCACCAGAGAGCCATTTTGTTGCCGGACCAAAGGGATGCTATGCGACGGCACGGAATTGGATGATGCTTGAACTTCGCCCTATGTTCGCGGGCGGGCCAGGAGTAACCACTCCGATCCGGCAGGATTCTTCGATTGGGCGCGCCAACCAGAATCCGTTCGAGCATTTGACGGGAGCCCGATGGGGTCGATCGATAAATATGTGATGCGGACGACACTTGGCTCGTTCGCCGTGGTTCTGGCCAGCCTCACCGGCGTAATCTGGATTACGCAGGCGTTGCGTGGCATCGACCTGATGACCAGCCAGGGCCAGACCATTCTCACGTTTCTCGGCTTCACCAGCCTGATCATTCCCGCGCTGGTTCTGGTGATCGCACCGCTCGCGCTGGTGATCGCGGTCGCCCACTCGCTCAACAAGCTGGCGACCGATTCGGAAATCATCGTCATGAACGCGGCCGGCCTCTCGCCGTGGCAGCAGTTCCGGCCCTATCTCTATGCAACGGTCGTTGTTGCGCTGCTTGTCGGATTCGTCTCGGCCTATCTCGCGCCCGACGGTCTGCGCCGGCTGAAACGCTGGGACACCGAGATCACCGCCGACCTCCTCGCCAACATCTTGCAGCCGGGCCGATTCGCCCAGCTCGAGACCGGCCTCACGGTTCGAATTCGCGAACGCCAGCCCGGCGGCCTCCTGGCCGGCATCTTCGTCGACGACCGCCGCGATCCGAAGGAGCGGCTGACGATCATGGCCGACCGCGGAACCGTGCTGAAAAACGACCGCGGCACCTTCCTCGTTCTTGAGGACGGCAACCTGCAGCGTTTCGAGAGCGGAAAGCGCGAGCCGGCGCTGGTCGCCTTTGGCCGCTATGCCTTCGACATGTCGAAGTTCGCCGCCCGCTCGCCCAATGTCACTTACGGCGTGCGGGAAAGCTATCTTTGGGAACTCTTGTTCGCTGCCCCCGACGATCCGCTGGTGACGACCCTGCCCGGCCAGTTCCGCACCGAGCTGCATGATCGCCTGCTGGCGCCGCTCTATCCGTTCGCCTTCGTCGCGCTGGCTTTCGCCTTTCTCGGCGCGCCGCGCACGACCCGCCAGAGCCGGAGTTTCTCGATCTCGAATGCCATCTTCGCGGTGTTCGGGCTGCGCATGGCGGGCTTCGCCCTTTCGGTTCTGACCGCAAAGTCGGTCTATGCCGCCTACGGGCAGTATCTCCTGCTGCTCGCCGCCTGCGGCATCAGCGCCTGGATCATCCTGCGCGGCATCGTCATCGAGCCGCCGGCGCGGGTGATCGAATTCTTCAATTCTCTCGTCGCGCGCATGACGCGACGGCCGGCGACCTCGTGAGGCCGCCAAGATGATGATGTTCAGCACCCTCGGCCGCTATTTCGCCCGCCAGTTCGTCACGGCCGCGCTCGCGGTCTTCATCGGCATTTTCATACTACTGGTGCTGGTCGACTACATCGAGATGGTGCGCCGCACTTCCGGCATCGAATCGGTCTCAGCCGGGCTCGTCGCCCTCACCTCGCTGTACCGGGTGCCGCTGCTGCTCGAGCGGCTGATGCCGTTCTGCATCCTGATCGGCGCGATGTCCTGCTACTTGACGCTGTCGCGCCGGCTCGAACTGGTGGTGGCGCGCGCCGCCGGAATCTCAGCGTGGCAATTTATCGCGCCTGCACTCGGCAGCGCGATGATTCTCGGCGTCCTCGCGACGGCGGTCTACAATCCGGTCTCCGCCTACATGCAGGAAACCTCCAAGGTGATGGAGGCCGAAATCTTCGGCGACCGCTCCAGCGGCGAAATGGCGGATGCGAGCGGCTTCTGGATTAGCCAGTCGAACAGCGAGGGCCAGGCGATCATCAATGCCGCCTCCAGCCAGAGCCAGGGCGTGCGACTGACCGGCCTCTCGGTGTTCCGATTCGACCGGTCCGGTTCGTTCGTGGAGCGAATCGAGGCGCGCGACGCCGTGCTGGAGCCCGGCCAATGGCGGTTCACGCGGGTGAAGCGCTATGTGCTCGAACGACCGCCAATCGAGGAAGAAACCTTCATTCTGCCGACAAGCCTCACCCCTGCGCAGGTGCGAAACAGCTTTTCAACACCTGAGACGGTATCGTTTTGGCAACTTCCGCAATATATCGCATCATCTGAAGGCGCTGGAATGGCGACCGCCGGATACCGGCTGCAATATCACAAGCTTATCGCCAGGCCCTTTCTTCTGGTAGCGATGGTGATGCTTGCAGCATCGGTAAGTCTGCGGTTGTTCCGCTTCGGCGGTGTTCAGAAGATGGTTTTAAGTGGCGTATCAGCTGGGTTTCTGCTTTATGTGCTGTCCAAAGTGACAGATGATTTGAGCAAGGCCGAGTTAATGCATCCGATCGCTGCGGCGTGGCTTCCTGTAGTAGTGGGAGGCCTCGCTGGGTTTTTGGTCTTGCTTCACCAGGAGGACGGGTAGTGGCCGCAGACGCGACCCGCCAGAGTAACCAAACGGCATCCGAACGGCGCAAGCGTCTGCGTCGTGGGTTTGTTGCGTTCGCCTTGCTGAATGCCTTTGCTGCCGCCGGTTTGCTGGCCGCTGCGCCGCCGCCTGCGGCTGCGCAGAGCTTAACCTACAATCGAATCCCGACTCGTCCGAAGCCGCCGCCGGCGAAGCAGGACGGGCAGATGCTCGTTCAGGCCGATCAGATCGACTACAATTATGCCGCCTCGCAGGTTTCAGCGGTCGGCAGCGTCCAGCTTTACCTCAACGGCTCGACCGTTGAGGCGGACAAGGTCACCTACGATCAGAAGACCAAGCGCCTGCGCGCCGAGGGCAATGTCCGCCTGACCGATGCGGAAGGCCGCATCACCTATGCCGCCATCATCGACCTCGCCGACGACTACCGCGACGGCTTCGTAGATTCATTGCGCGTCGATACCGCGGACCAGACGCGCATGGCCGCAACGCGCGCCGAGCGCAGCGAGGGCCGTTACACCATCTTCCAAAACGGCGTCTACACTGCTTGCGCAGCCTGTAAGGAAGACCCGAAGAAGCCGCCGCTCTGGCAGGTGAAGGGTGCCCGGATTATCCATGATCAGGGCGAGAAGATGCTGTATTTCGAAGATGCGCGTCTTGAGTTTCTGGGCACCCCGATCGCCTATTTCCCCTATTTCTCGACGCCCGACCCGACGGTGAAGCGCAAGAGCGGCTTCCTGATGCCGGCGGTGACGTCGAACTCCTCGTCCTATGGCGTCGGCTTTGAAGCGCCCTACTATTTTGCGCTTGCGCCGGATTACGACATGACGCTGGCGCCGCGCATCACGACCGAACAGGGTCTGCTGATGCAGGGCGAATTCCGTCAGCGCCTGATCAACGGCTCCTATTCGATCCGCGCTTACGGCATCAAGCAGGAGAACCCCGGTAAATTCGTCACGCCGGAAGGCTGGCGCGAATATCGCGGCGGTGTCGATACTCACGGCCAGTTCGCCATCAATGACAAGTGGACCTGGGGCTGGGACGGCGTGCTGCTGTCCGATCGGTACTTTTTCCTCGATTACACGCTGGCGAACTACAAGGACCCCTATAGCGCGTTCCTCTCGGTGCCGACCGAGGCGACCTCTCAGCTTTACCTGACAGGTGTCGGGAATCGCAGCTATTTCGACGCTCGCACCTATTATTGGCTGGGCTTCTCGGCGGCCGACGTCCAGGCTCAGATTCCGTGGGTCCGGCCGGTCATCGACTACTCCAACGTGGTCAATCGCCCCGTCTTCGGCGGCGAGCTGAGCTACAAGGCCAACTTCACCAGCCTGCAGCGCGACCAGGCCTCGTTCGATCCAATCGTATCGCCCGGCCAAATCCCCGGTAGTTGCATCCCCAATTCGGCCGACCCGGCCGCTGCATTCCTCAAGCCGGGCTGCTCGGTGCTTCGCGGCATTCCGGGCGACTACACCCGGCTGTCGGCGGAAGCGACCTGGCGGCGCTCGTTTACAGACCGCTTCGGCCAGATCTGGACACCCTTCGCCTCGATCCGCGGCGACCTGATCAGCACCAACGTCGCTAATCAGCCCGGCGTGTCGAATTTCATTTCGACCGGCGAAACTGGCGTGGCGCGAGTGATGCCGGCGATCGGCCTCGAATACCGCTACCCGTGGATCAACGTCCAGCCGTGGGGTACGACGACCATCGAGCCTATGGCGCAGGTCATCATTCGTCCGAACGAGACCTATGCCGGCCAGCTCCCGAACGAGGATGCGCAGAGTCTCACCTTCGACGACAGCAACCTGTTTAGCGTCAACAAGTTCTCAGGCTGGGATCGCATTGAGGGCGGCGGCCGCGCCAATGTCGGCGTCCAAGCGACCACGCAGTTCGACCGCGGCGGCACGATCAGCGCGATGTTCGGCCAGTCCTACCAGCTCTACGGGCTGAATTCGTACAGCGTGCCGAGCCTGACCAACACCGGCCTGAACAGCGGGCTTCAGACCGACCAGTCCGACTATGTCGGCCGCCTGTCTTACTCGCCGAACCGCTACTACTCATTCTCGACCCGCGTCCGCCTCGACCATGCGACGATGGATGTTCAGCGTCTGGAGATCGAGGGCCGCGCCAATTTCGATCGCTGGTCGGTCGGCATGCTGTACGGCAACTACGCCGCCCAGCCTGAAATCGGCTTCCTCTATCGGCGTCAGGGTATCCTGGGCACCGGGTCGCTCAAGATCAACTCGAACTGGGTCCTGACGGGCGGCGCGCGCTGGGATCTCGAAGCGGACAAAGTCAACCAGTACATCATTGGCGCTGGTTATGTTGATGACTGCTTCGTGCTCGGCGTGAACTACATCACCGACTACGCCTACTCCAGTACGATTGGCGGCGCGCCTCCGGCGCTGAGCCATCGCGTGATGGTGCAGCTCGGCCTGCGGACCATCGGCAGCACCAGCGCAAGCGTGACACCGGCGTCGATGCAGTAAAACTGCGTCGGCGGCGGGTGTCGTCGCGTCAGCGTCTCACACAAAATCCGGCTCACGGCGGTTCGGCAATGTCTTTGATCTGTTCTTTTCGTCCCGCAACTCTCGCAGCCTTCGGCGTCGCCGCCTTTCTGGCGCTTTCCGGCGTCCCGCAAGCGCGCGCGCAGACGGTTGCCGCGATGGTCAACGGCCAGCCGATCACCAATCTCGACATCGATCAGCGCATGAAGCTGATGGCGCTGTCCGGCCAGAAGAACTCGGGACGGGCCGCCGTCCTGCAGGACCTGATCGACGAAAATCTCAAGATCCGCGAAGGCAAGCGCTACGGCATCGACCCCTCGGCCGCCGACATCGACGCGTCCTACGCGCAGATGGGCGAGCGGATGCGGTTGACGCCCGAACAGCTCAACCAGTCACTGGCGGGCCGCGGCATCCGTCCGGAAACGCTGAAGCGGCGCATGAGGGCCGATCTCGTGTGGAGCACGCTGGTCCGCGGACGGTTCCAGCAGAGCCTGCTGGTCGGCGAGAAGAGCGTCGAATCCGCGATCCAGCTCAACGACAAGAACCAGACTGCGGATAGCTACGAATACCTGATGCGGCCGATCGTGCTGCTGGTGCCGCGCGGCGGCAACGTGGAGGCTCGCCGCAGCGAGGCCGAGGCGCTGCGCAGCCGGATCAAGACCTGCGCCGAAGCGATCAACACGTTCCGCGTGTTGCGCAACGCCGCCATCCGCCCGCCGGTGTCCAAGACCTCGGCCGACCTGCCGCCGGCGCTGCGCGCCATCCTCGACAAGACGCCGGTCGGCCAGCTCACCCCGCCCGAGGTCACGCGGCAGGGCATCGAGATGGTCGCGCTGTGCGAGCGGAAGGCGACCACCGCCGACACGCCGGAGAAAAAGGCAATCCGCGACAAGCTTTACGCGCAGAAGTTCGAAGCCAAGTCGAAGGAATATCTGGAAACCCTTCGGCGCCAGGCGCTGATCGAGCGCCGCTAATTTGCCTCCCGCCGGGCGCCGAAGCATTCAACGACTGCTCTCCGCAGTGCCGCTCTCGGCAGTGGCGCTAAGATCGGATAGATACTGACCGGATGACCAAGCCTCTTGCGCTGACCATCGGAGAGCCGGCCGGCATCGGCCCGGACATCACCATCGCGGCTTGGCTACGACGGGCCGAGACCGGTCTGCCGCCATTCTATCTGATCGGCGACCGCCGCTTCATGGAGGCCCGTGCGGCTCAGCTCGGTGTCGCCCTGCCGATGGCCGATGCGACGCCCGAGACCGCCGCCGGGCTGTTTGCGACCGCGCTGCCCGTGGTCGATTGCGGCACCGCCATCACCGCGCCTGCGGCCCACCCGGATGCCTCCAGCGCCCCCGCCGCCATCTCCGCGATCCGTCAGGCAGTCGCTGACGTGAAGGCAGGCCGCGCGAGCGCCGTCGTCACCAATCCGATCGCCAAGAGCGTGCTCTATCAGGCCGGCTTTTCCCATCCCGGCCATACCGAGTTTTTGGCCGAGCTCGCCGCCGACGGCGGCCCCGCGCCGCATCCGGTGATGATGCTGTGGTCGCCGACCCTCGCCGTCGTGCCGGTGACGATCCACCTTTCGCTGCGCGATGCGATCGACGAGCTGACTGGCGACCTCATCACTGAGACGGTGAACATTCTGGTGGCCGACCTCAAACGCCGCTTCGGCCTGAAGAACCCGCGCATCGCCGTCGCCGGGCTCAATCCACATGCCGGCGAGGATGGCGCCCTCGGGCACGAGGACCGCGACATCATCGCGCCGGCGATCGCCCGCCTCCGGCAAGCAGGCGTCGAGATCACCGGGCCGCTGCCTGCTGACACCATGTTCCATGCCGCCGCGCGAAGCCGCTACGACTGCGCGCTCGGCATGTATCACGACCAGGCGCTGATCCCACTCAAGACGCTGGCGTTCGATGACGGCGTCAACGTCACGCTCGGCCTGCCCTTCATCCGCACCTCGCCTGACCATGGCACCGCGTTCAACATTGCCGGCACCGGCAAGGCCAATCCGGCGAGCCTGATCGCCGCGCTGCGGCTCGCCGCGCGCATGGCCGAGACCGAGCGCACATCATGAACGCGATCGACGATCTGCCGCCGCTGCGCGACGTTATCGCCCGCTATGAACTGTCGGCGCGCAAGTCACTCGGCCAGAATTTTCTCCTCGACCTCAACCTGACCACCCGGATCGCCAGGGCGGCGGGTGATCTCGACGGCGCGACGGTGATCGAGGTCGGTCCCGGCCCCGGCGGCCTGACGAGGGCGCTGCTCGCCTGCGGCGCGCGGGTGATCGCGGTCGAGCGCGACGAGCGCGTTCTGCCGGCGCTGGCTGAGATCGAGGCGCACTATCCGGGCAAGCTTACGGTCGTCCACGCCGACGCGATGACCTTTGACCCGCTGCCGCTGCTCGGCGGCGCTAAGGCCAAGATCGTCGCCAATCTGCCCTACAACGTCGCCACCCCGCTGCTCATCGGCTGGCTCAGCGCCGAACCATGGCCGCCGTGGTACGACACCATGGTGCTGATGTTTCAGCGCGAGGTCGCCGAGCGCATCACCGCCGAGCCGAACGACGAGGCCTATGGCCGCCTCGCGGTGCTCGCGAACTGGCGCGCGGAAACCCGGCAGATGTTCGACATCAGCCCCCGCGCCTTCGTGCCGCAGCCAAAGGTCACGTCGACCGTGGTCCGGCTCGTGCCGCGCCCCTCGCCCGAACCATGCAATCGCCGCGCGCTGGAGCGCGTCACGCAGGCGGCGTTCGGTCAGCGCCGAAAAATGCTGCGCCAGAGCCTCAAGTCGCTCGGCGTCGATCCGGCGCGGCTCGCAGAAGCCGCAGGCATCGATCCGACCCGCCGGGCGGAGACCGTTCCGATCTCCGGCTTTGTTGCCATGGCGCGCGAATTGTCGAATATTGAAAAGGCAACAGCCGATTAAAAAACATGCCGGCCCAAAGGCAGCCGGCAACAGCGGAGGTAACAACGATGGTCCAGATGCGCCGCCAATCAGTCGTTCAGTATGCAGCGCCGCTATGCGAAACCATCGTCGAGACGCCGACGCCGACCGGCGCCGAAGTTCTGGTGCGGATCGAATGCTGCGGCCTCTGCCACTCCGATCTTCATATCCATGACGGCTACTTTGACCTCGGCGGCGGCCGCAAGGCCGATATTTCCGCCGGCCGGACGCTGCCCTTCACCCTCGGCCATGAGATCGCGGGCGTCGTCGATCATGTCGGTCCTGATGTGCCGCAGGACATGATCGGCAAGCGCGTCGCGGTATTTCCGTGGATCGGCTGCGGCAAATGCCGTGAATGTCTCGCGGGCGACGAAAATCTCTGCGGCAACGCCCGCTTCCTCGGTGTGAACATCGACGGCGGCTTCGCCTCCCACGTGCTCGTCCCGGACGCAAAATATCTCATCGACTATGCCCCGCTGCCGACCAATCTTGCCGCCACCCTGATGTGCTCGGGCATCACCGCCTATGGTGCTCTGAAAAGGCTCGTCGATCGCCCGCGCCAGCGCAATCTTCTGCTGGTCGGGCTCGGGGGCGTCGGCATGATGGGCCTGTCGCTCGCCAAGGCAATGTTCAAGCAGCCGATCAGCGTCGCCGACCTCAACCCCGATGCGCGCGCGGCCGCCCTCAAGGCCGGCGCCTCCGCCGCCTATGACCCTTCCGAGCCCGGCGCATTGAAACAGATGCTCAAGGACAGCAACGGCGGCTTTGACGGCGTGGTGGACTTTGCCGGCAACGAGAAGTCGATGGCATTCGGTGTCGGCGCGCTGGCGCGCGGCGGCAAGCTGGTGGTCTCCGGCATGATGGGCGGCACCTTCACGCTGCCAGTGCTGCAATGGACCAACAAGCGCATCACCGTCGAGGGCTTTGTCACCGGCACGCTGGAAGAAGCCAAGGAACTGATGGCGCTGGCGAAGAAAGCCAACATCTCCGGCCCGCCGATGACCGAACAGCCGATGGCCGATACGCAGCACTGGATTGACGAGCTACGCGCCGGCCACGTCGTCGGCCGCATCATGCTCAAGAACTAGAGAACGCTTCCGCAGCAATGCAAAAGGCCGGCAAGCCGCCGGCCTTTTTATTTCTCTTTTTTGTCCCGAAGCTACGCCCGTTCAGCGCTCGAGCTGGCGCTGCAGCCCGCGCACGAATGCGCTGAGGCCGGTCTGCCGCTCTCGCTTCAGCCGCTCGGCATTGAGGATCGAGCGCACCTCCGCGAAGGCGGTTTCGATGTCGTGGTTGATCACGATGTAATCGTATTCCGCCCAGTGGCTCATCTCGTGCGAGGCACGGTCCATCCGGCTGCGAATGATCTCGGCGGAATCCTGCGCGCGGGTATGCAGCCGCTTCTCCAGATCGCCCGCCGTCGGCGGCAGGATGAAGACGCTGACGACATCCTTGCCGGCCTTCTCGCGGAGTTGCTGGGTGCCCTGCCAGTCGATGTCGAACAGCACGTCGCGGCCCGCGGCGAGCGCGTTCTCGACCGGCTCGCGGGGGGTGCCGTAGCTGTTGTCGAACACGGTCGCCCATTCGAGCAGCTCGCCGCCCTTGGCCATCGCCTCGAACCGGGCCTTGTCGGTGAAGTAATAGTCGCGGCCCTCGACCTCGCCCGGCCGCATCGACCGCGTCGTCACCGAAACCGACATGCTCAGCCCCGGCTCCCGCTCGATCAGCAGGCGCGACATCGTCGTCTTGCCGGCGCCCGAAGGCGAAGACAGCACAAACATCACCCCTCGCCGTTCAACATTGCCGTGCGCGGGCTTGCTGTCGGTCGTCATTCCCATCACTCCAAATTCTGAACCTGTTCGCGAAACTGCTCGACGACGCTTTTCATCTCGAGGCCGATATTGGTCAGTTCGAGATCGTTGGACTTCGAGCAGCAGGTGTTCACCTCGCGATTGAATTCCTGCGCCAGAAAATCGAGCCGCCGCCCGATCGCGCCGCCCTTGTCGAGCAGCGAGCGCGTCTGCGCGATGTGGGACGCGATGCGGTCCAGCTCCTCGCGGATGTCGGCGCGGGCGGCGAGCAGCAGCGCCTCCTGGTTCAGCCGATCGGGATCGAAGCGGTCCGATGCATCGAGCAGCGTCGCAATCTGTTCGGCGAGGCGCGCCTTCACCGCCTCGGGCTTGCGGCCCGGCGCAGCCTCGGCGGCCGCAGCGAGCTGCTCAATGTCGTCCATGCGCTGTCGCAAAATGTCGCCGAGCGTCGCGCCTTCATGGCGGCGCATGTCGACGAGGCTCCGCAGCGCCTCGTCGAAGCCCTTAGCGACCACGGCGCGCAGCGCTTCCTCTTCCGCCTCGGTCGCTTCCGGCTCGACCAGCTCGACGACGCCCTTCATCGCCAAAAGCCCGTCGACGGTCGGCGGCGCGGCGCCGAGCCGAACGGCAAGGTCGTTTGCGACCTTCACCACCTCACCCAGCACCTCTGGATTGATCCGGACCGTGGAGGCCGCCGCCGTGCGCTTTATCGTCAGGTTGGCATAGACCGTGCCACGCGCCAGAAGCTCGGCCGCGCGCTTGCGAGCCTGCGCCTCGACCTCGTCGAAACCGGGCGGCATGCGCAGCCGCAGGTCAAAGCCCTTGGCGTTGACGGACTTCAATTCCCATTCACAGGTCGCCGTCCCGCTGACCCCGTGCCAGCGCGCAAAACCAGTCATGCTCGACAAGCTCATGGCAAAACTCCCCAGCCATAAGAGGCCAACCCGATGCGCGAGCATCCCAGAAGAAAACATTCGGCCCGGTTCTAGCACCGGGCCGGCGTCTTTTCAGAACAATTGGTTCAGCCGGTCAAGCCGGATCGCGGCCTAAAAATCATTCCTGCGCAGGCGGCGCGGGATTGGCCGTCGCCGGCGCATGCTTCTGGCCGTTGGTCCGCTTGCGCGGGGCCTGGCGGGCGGCCGGCTGGGCCGGACGCTCGGTCGCGGTAGCGGTGGAGTCCGGCGCCGTCGTCTGCGCCCCGGCTGGCGGCGGCACATCGTCGGCCTCTGGCTCGGCGGTGTCGTTCCGCAACTGCTTTTCCAGCGCGCGCAGCTTGGCGACGTTCTTGCGGTGCGCGTCGTAGGTCTCGGTGAAGGTGTGGCCGCCGGTGCCGTCGGCGACGAAGAACAGGTCGCGCGTGCGCGCCGGGTTGGCGGCGGCTTCCAGCGATGCCCGGCCGGGATTGGCGATCGGGCCCGGCGGCAGGCCGTCGATCACATAGGTGTTGTATGGCGACGGCTGGGCGATCTCGCTGCGCTTGATCGGCCGGCCAAGGGTACCCTTGCCGCCGACCAGCCCGTAGATGATGGTCGGGTCGGACTGGAGCTTCATCTTCTGGCGCAGGCGGTTGACGAACACCGAGGCGACGCGGCTGCGCTCGTCGGCGCGTCCGGTTTCCTTCTCGATGATCGAGGCGAGCGTGATGAGCTGCTCGGGGGTCTTGATCGGGATGTCCGGCGAGCGCCGCTCCCAGGCCTCGGCCACCACCCGGCGCTGCGCCTGACGCATCCGCTGGATCACCTGATCGCGGGGGGTGCCGCGCGGAAACTTGTAGGTCTCCGGCAGCAGCGTCCCCTCCGGCGGGATCTCCTTCACCGCGCCGGTGAGAATGTCGGTCTCCATCAGCCGCGCCACGATCTGCTCGGAGGTCAGGCCCTCGGGAACGGTGAAGGCGTGCTGCACCACCTTGCCCTCGACCAGCGTCTCGATGACGTCGCGCAGCGTGTCGGCCTTCTGGAACGCATACTCGCCCGACTTCAGTTCGGACCGCGCCTTCAGCGCGATCACGCCGGCGATGAACGCCAGACGGTTATTCTCAATGACGCCGTTGCGCTGCAGGATCTCGGCAATGTCGCCCATGCCCGCCTTGGGGATGTTGACGATCTTGTCCTCGGTGAGAGGTCCGGGCGCTTCAAGCCGCTGCTTCACATAGACATAAACGCCGCCGAATCCGATCATGCAGATCAGGATCAGGGTGATGATGGCATTGCCGACGATGACGAGGGGATTGCGCGCACGCGCCGAACGCTTCGGCGGCGGCGGCACCATTTCCGGCTCGAGTGCCGCGCGCGGGCTTTTGGGAGAGATCGGCGACCGCTGGTTCATCAATGCAACCTAAGTCCTGTCATTCAGTGGTCGCCGCAGAGAGGCCAAGACCATTTCGAATACCGGGCGTCGTCATCGTGGCGATCGCAAACGGCCACACCCGGCTTCAATCATGAATATTCTAAAGAACATCCGCGACGCTTCTGATCTTGCTACAGAATTCGTCAGCGAATACGGCGAAACAGTGTTGTTGATCCGGCCAGACACTCCCGAGACGAATTTATCCGCATGGCGAGGGCCGCGGGATGGACACCCGCCGCGCCGCTGCCAAAGGCAGCGATGCGGCCGGGCAGTCGTCAATCCGCCACGCGGCGCATGATCAGCGACGCGTTCGTGCCGCCGAAGCCAAACGAATTGGACAGCGCAACATTGATTTCCCGCTTGCGCGCCTTGAGCGGCACGAGGTCGATCGCGGTATCGACCGAGGGATTGTCGAGATTGATGGTGGGCGGCGCGACATTGTCGCGAATCGCCAAAATGCTGAAGATCGCCTCGATCGCACCCGCCGCGCCGAGCAGGTGCCCGGTCGAGGACTTGGTCGAGGACATCGACACCCGGTTGGCGCCCTCGCCGACGAGACGCTGGACCGCACCGAGCTCGATTTCATCGCCGAGCGGCGTCGAGGTGCCGTGGGCGTTGATGTAGTCGATGTCGGACGCCTGCAGCCCGGCGCGATTCAGCGCCATGGTCATGCAACGATACGCGCCCTCGCCGTCCGGCGTCGGCGCGGAGATGTGATAGGCATCGCCCGACAGGCCGTAGCCAACAACCTCGGCGTAAATTTTCGCGCCGCGCCTTTTGGCGTGCTCGTACTCCTCGAGCACCACGACGCCCGCGCCCTCGCCCATAACAAAACCATCGCGATCCTTGTCGTAAGGACGCGAGGCCTTGCCGGGCGTGTCGTTGTAGGCGGAGGACAGCGCGCGCATCGCGCAGAAGCCGGCCATCGCCAGACGGCAGATCGGCGATTCGGTGCCGCCCGCCACCATGACGTCGGCATCGCCATAGGCGATCAGCCGGCTCGCGTCGCCGATCGCATGCGCGCCGGTCGAGCAAGCGGTAACCACCGAGTGGTTCGGGCCCTTAAGGCCGTGTTCGATCGAAACGTAACCGGAGGCGAGATTGATCAGCCGGCCCGGAATGAAGAACGGCGACAGACGGCGCGGCCCGCGCTCGTTCACAAGAATCGCAGCATCTGCAATTCCGGACAGTCCGCCGATGCCCGAGCCGATCAGGACGCCGGTGGCGCACTTCTCTTCTTCAGTGCTGGGCTTCCAGTTGGCATCGTCGAGCGCCTGCCGGGCAGCCGCCATTGCGAAGACGATGAAGTCATCAACCTTGCGCTGGTCCTTCGGCTCCATCCACTGGTCGGCATTGAATGTGCCGTCGGTGCCGTCGCCGCGCGGAATCATGCAGGCGATCTGGCTGCTCAGGTCGTCGACCGCGAACGTGTCGATTCGCTTGGCGCCGTTCTCGCCGTTCAAAATCCGCTGCCACGTCACGTCGACGCCGGACCCAAGCGGCGTCACCATTCCAACGCCCGTGACGACAACACGCCTCATCTTCTGCTCCCGAATTCAAACATGGCGGTAGATGGCAAGGAGCCGGCGGCTCGCTTGGGATGCGATCCGTCCGGCTCCGTTGGGACCGCCGATGCGGGCGTCAGCTCTTCGCGTTCTTCTCAAGAAACTTCGTGGCGTCGCCAACGGTGAGAATGGTCTCAGCCGCATCATCAGGGATTTCGCAACCGAACTCTTCTTCGAAGGCCATCACGAGCTCGACCGTGTCGAGGCTGTCTGCACCGAGATCGTCGATGAAACTTGCGTTCTCGACCACTTTCTCGGGTTCCACACCAAGATGTTCAACAACGATCTTCTTAACCCGTTCGCCAATCTCGCTCATCGTACTAACCTCGTGCTTTTTCAACTCGACCCGCCCGCGACGCGGTTCGGGCCATTTTGCTGCGTTAATGCGCTAGAATCCTGTCGCCCCGACTTTGGTCACCCAGGCTGCTCTTGCAGTTCGCAGTCGCCCCAGTTGTCCGAACCGATCCGATCTCGAGCCGCACCGCCTTTGGTAACGCCCCCGAAACCATAAACAGTTTCGAACACATGAACAGTCTTGGCCACGCCAATATACAGGGTTTGGAAGGCTTGCAATGGTGTTCTTCCTGCACCCAACGGGCGTTCGGTTAGCACACTTCCCCGGTATTGGCCACAAGTCCACGGAACCTCGCCGGAGCGCTTCTGGCGCTGCGGCAAGGCCGAAACCGCGGCCTTGCCGAAATTGCGTTTCCTTATGAAAAACCGGCGTTAACGCCGTTCTCCCGCCTCATACAAACCATTATTTCGCAGCGGAACCAGATGCTTGCCAGACTTCGTTTTCAACAGAGAAGAACTGTAGAAAAGTAAGGAAAGGCCGCGCCGGTTCGCATTGCGCCATCAGATCATGGCCATGCCGCCGTTGACGTGGATGGTCTGCCCGGTGACGTAACCGGCCTCCGACGACGCCAGATAAACCGCTGCCGCGGCGATGTCCTCGGGCGTGCCTAGACGCGCCGCAGGCACCTTGCCCAGCACCGCCTCGCGCTGCTTTTCGTTGAGCACGTCGGTCATCGGGGTTGCGATGAAGCCCGGCGCGATGCAGTTGGCGGTCACGTTGCGGCGGGCATATTCGGCGGCGACCGACTTCATCATGCCGATCAGACCGGCCTTTGACGCGGAATAGTTGCCCTGCCCGGCGTTGCCGGTCACGCCGACCACCGAGGTGATGGCGATGATGCGGCCATAGCGCTTGCGCATCATCAGCTTGGTTGCCGCGCGCGCCAGCCGGAAGGTCGCGGTCAGGTTGACGTTGATGACGTCGTCCCAATCCTCGTCGCGAAGCTGGACGAACAAATTGTCGCGGGTGATGCCTGCGTTACACACAAGAATATCGAGCTGGCCCATCGCGGCCTCAGCCGACGGCACCAGTTCTTCCACCGCAGCAGCGTCCGCGAGATTGCACGGCAGCACATGAACGCGCTCGCCGAGCTCGCCCGCCAGCGCCTCCAGCGCCTCGCGGCGGGTACCGGAGATGGCGACGGTCGCGCCCTGCCGATGGAAAGCGCGGGCAATCGCCCCGCCGATGCCGCCGGTCGCGCCGGTGACAAGCGCGGTGCGGCCAGTCAGATCAAACATAGTCTCTCTCCTGCATGTCTTGGAGAATGAAGAATCGGAATCAGGATGCCGCGCCGAGCGCGCCCCTGGCGGTTGCAATATCGGCAGGCGTGCCGACGGCGAGGCCGGTCGCGCCGTCGGCGATGCGCTTGACGAGGCCGGTCAGCACCTTGCCGGCGCCGATTTCAAGAAACTGGGTGACGCCCTCCCCTGCCATGTAGGCGACCGATTCCCGCCACCGCACGGTGCCAGTGACCTGCTCGACCAGCCGCTGGCGGATCTCATCCGGCGAGGTGATGGGCGCAGCAAGAACGTTTGCGACGAGGGGCGCGGCAGGCGCATTGATCGTGACATCTGCGAGCGCCGCCGCCATCGCGTCGGCCGCCGGCTGCATCAGGCGGCAATGGAACGGCGCGGACACCGGCAGCAGCATCGCGCGCTTGGCGCCCTTCTCCTTGGCGATCTCGACGGCGCGCTCGACGGCGGCCTTATTCCCGGAGACGACCACCTGCCCGCCGCCATTGTCGTTTGCGGCCTCGCAGACCTCGCCCTGCGCGGCCTCTTCGGCGACGGCCCGCGCGGCGTCATAGTCAAGCCCGAGCAGCGCCGCCATGGCGCCGACGCCGACCGGAACCGCCTTCTGCATCGCCTGGCCGCGAATCCGCAGCAGCCGCGCGGTGTCGGCAATCGAGAAGCTGCCGGCGGCGGCCAGCGCCGAATATTCGCCGAGCGAATGGCCGGCAACGAAGGCGGCGTTCTTGACCTGCAGGCCCGCTTCGGCCTTCAGCACCCGGAGCGCGGCGAGCGAAACCGCCATCAGGGCGGGCTGCGCATTCTCGGTGAGCTGAAGCGTTTCCGCCGGGCCGTCCCAGATGATCGCGGTCAGCTTCTCGCCGAGCGCGGCATCGACCTCGTCGAACACCGCACGCGCCTGCGGGAACTCATCCGCGAGCGCCTTGCCCATGCCAACGGCCTGTGAGCCTTGGCCCGGAAATGTCAGAGCTAGTTTCATTATCGGTCCCCGAAAACGGCCGCGACCTTGCCACTTTAACGATCAGGCAGGCCCCAAAAGTCGCGCCGAAAGACACCTTGCGTCAGATGATGTCAAGCCGACAAGCCGCCAGGAGCCTTGATCACACAGGCAGTTTCAGAAACCGGCGGCCGCCTGGTCAGCGCCGACATCGCTCCCGGCGCGCAGCCGGCGGGCGTTATTCACGACGTCCCCCGGTCGGTCCTGATCCGGCGGCCGCGAGGTCGCGAGCCGGAGCACCGCGCCGTAACCGGGCTGCACTTCCATCCGCGCGGCATGGGGACCGCTCATCAGAATGCGGTGGACGCGGGGCAGATTGTAACAAGGCACGTAGAACAGGAGGTGATGCTCGAGGTGGTAGTTGACGTAGTAAGGCGCAATGAACAGCCGCTCGAGGAAATTGGCGCGGGTGGTCCGGGTGTTGCGCAGCGGATCGGCGCTGTCCGGCACGACCGCGTGCTCCGCAATGTTGCGGATACGGGTGATGACCATCATCCAGGTCGCGAGCGGCAGCAGCCAGAGCAGCGGATAGGCCCACCAGATCCCGGCAAGCGCCAACCCGGCGAACAGGATCGCGTTGACGAGAAACTGCGGCCCGAGCTTGTCCCAGAAATGACGGAGGCGGCGCGCCAGCGGCCAATCCGATTCGCCGAGCGCGTTCAGAAGCTGCGCCTTGCGCTGCTGGTAGGCGGTCTGGCCAGTGATGTCGCGCAGAAACTTGCGGCGATAGCTCGGCCGGGTGATCGGGAACGGCGCCGACAGGACGAGGTCGGGATCGTCCTCCTGCTGGGTGTGGGCGTGGTGCTTGAGGTGGTAGCGGCGATAGGCGCGCGTTTCGGCGAATACCGGATAGGCACACAGCCACTGGCTCAGCCACAGATTGAGCCTTTCGCCGCTCGCGAGGCAACCGTGAGCGCCCTCATGCATCAATATTGCAAGGCCGAGCTGGCGAGAGCCGATGACCGCCACCGCAAACAGAAAGGTCAGCGGATTCGGCCACCACGCCACCAGCGCCATCGCCCCGAAGATCAACGCCCAGGCGTGAACGACGAGCAGGGTCCCCTTCCAGGTCGAGCGGGTTCGCACCGCGATCAATTCCTCGTCGGTCATCAGGTCGCGCGCGCGGATGCGGGGTGCGGTCATGTCCCTGTCTCCCTGGTCGATGATGAGGGCAGCAATCGGGTGCCGGTGGCGGGAACGAGCGCCAGCGACGCTCCTCCGGCATCGTCGGCCTGCGTGTCGAGAAGGCGAAGCATGTCGGCAGCGCAGTCTTCATAGGCACGGCCGATGGCGTGTCCTTCCAGCGTCAGCCCGATCGCCAGCGCCCAGAAGCGCCGCGCGGTGACGTCAGGGGCGAGCCGCGACCGCCAGCCATGGGCCGCCATCTTTCCCGCATAGGCCCGCAGACCCTCGGCATGGAGCCGCTCGATGGTCCGCTCGACCAGCGGCGCGAGGTCCGGCCGGCGCCGGGTCAGCATCAGCGCCTCGGTGAAAAAGCCGAGCGACAGGCCGTCATCGTCGGCCGCCATCACGCTCTCGGCCAGCGCACGAGTGTAGTCCTCTGGCGTCACGGCAGCGCTTGCGGCGTCTTCCGCGCGCCTGCCGACATAGAGGACGTCGCGGCATGCCGCCTCAACGAACAGCGCCTCCTTGGACCGGAAATAATAGGTGACCTGGCTCGGAAAGGCCTCCGCCGCCCGCGCGATGTCGGCGATGGCGACCCCGCTCAACCCCTTCGCCTTGAACAGCGCCGCGGCGACATCAAGGAGCGTCGAGCGCATCTTGCGACCAGCGCTGCGGCTGGCGCGCCTCGCGGACCGTTCCTCGTCGTCTCGCTCCCGATGCTCGGCCGGAACCTTCATCGCGCGACCTCCCTGACAGCCTTTGCAGGGCTCTCCTGTGCGTTAATTGTATGCCATACAAACAATTCGTCAATCGGAACGGTCTGTCGCCGTTTCGCTCCGCTCCCCGCCCTTGCCATCCGGCGAAATTCGCTTATAAAGCCCGGATTCGTGAGCTCCGGCCGGGAGCTGAACGGACGGCTAAATCAATCACCTTTTTTTGTCGGTCGATTGCTGCGGCAGGGTGTTTTCACCCGTCGTCCCGTGTTCCCGCCTTCTGAGCGTTTTGAGCCTTTCCCAAAGAGGCTCGAAGGGCTTGCCGTCGGATCTCGCGCTAACCTTAGGAAAGGATTGTCATGCCTTTTTATGAGCATGTGTTTCTGGCGCGTCAGGACGCCAGCGCCCAGCAGGTCGAGGAATTGACCACGCAGATCACGGGTGTGATCGAGCAGATGGGCGGCAAGGTGACGAAGGTTGAGAACTGGGGCGTTCGCTCCCTCACCTATCGCATGAACAAGAATCGTAAGGCCCACTTCATGATGCTGAACGTCGATGCGCCGGCAGCCGTCGTCGCCGAGATCGAGCGTCAGGAGCGGATCAACGAAGACATCATCCGCTACATGACCATTCGCGTCGATGAGCTGGAGGAAGGTCCCTCCGCAATGATGCGCAAGGCTGATCGCGATCGTGAACGTGATGACCGTGGCTTCCGTGGCGACCGCGATGGCGGCCCGCGCGGTGATCGTGGTCCGCGCCGTCCGCGTGACGACGCCGAAGCTTCTAACGAGGAGTAAGAGTCATGGCAGCTGACGCAGGCGCACGCCGTCCGTTCTTCCGCCGCCGCAAGACCTGCCCGTTCACGGGCTCGAATGCGCCGAAGATCGACTACAAGGATTCGAAGCTGTTGATGCGTTACGTGTCCGAGCGCGGCAAGATCGTGCCGAGCCGCATCACCGCAGTTTCCGCCAAGAAGCAGCGCGAACTGGCCCGTGCCATCAAGCGCGCACGTTTCCTTGGCCTTCTGCCCTACGTCATCCGCTAAGCGGACGACGCATCGATCCGGTGAATGCGTGGCGACACGCATTCACCTTTTTCAGACAGGCGCTGTCGCCACCTGAAATCCAAAGCCGACAGACTTAGATTTACAAGACAATGCGGGTCATGCCGTGTTGGAGGGTTGGGGTTCACAGGAACCTCTAACCGCTCGAAAGGAGCGGGACAGCTGATGACCATGACGCTTTTACTCATTGCACTGGTGGCCGGCGCTGCGTCGGCCGTGATGTTCGCGTCGATTGCGTCGGGCGCGGTGCTTTCGCTTTTGCTGTTCTATCTTGCTCCCCTGCCGCTGATGGTGGTCGGGTTGAGCTGGGGACCGCTCGTCGCCCTGATCGGCGCCGTCGCCGCCTGCATCGGCATCGGAGTCTTTTTCAGCTTCTCCTACATCGCAGCGTTCGGCCTCACCGTCGGCATGCCGGCCTGGTGGCTCGCGCGGCAGGCCCTCCTCGGCCGCCCCGCTCCCCAGACCTCGGCCGAGCTCCCCGCCGACGTCGCCAAGGCTCAGGCAGAGGCACAGTCGCCGGGCGCGATCGAGTGGTATCCGGTCGGCCGGCTGGTGCTGTGGGCCGCGGTCTTTGCCGTGCTCACCACCGCCAGCGCACTGTTCACGCTCGGCAGCGATGAAGCCTCGATCACCGCCACGCTCAAGCAGGGGCTGACGCGGATCATGGGCATTCGCGCCGACAGCCCGGTTTCGCCGGAGACCGACCGCGTCCTCGACGCCCTGGTCGGCGTCGCACCGGCGGCGGGCGCCGCGATCGCACTCCTGACGCTCACGATCAACCTCTGGCTCGCCGGCAAGATCGCCGCGACCTCGGGCCGGCTGCAGCGCCCCTGGCCGGTGCTGAGGATGTTCGATCTGCCGCCAATGACGCTCGCCGCGCTGTCGCTGGCGATTGCCCTCGCCTTCATGGGCGGGCTACTCGGCATCATCGCGCAGATCGTGACGGCTGCGCTGATGGGCGCCTATGCGCTCGTAGGGTTTGCCACACTCCACGTTGTGACGATGGCCCTCAAGGGCCGGATGCTCTGGCTGAGCAGCGTCTATGCGGGCGTGCTGGTGTTCGGTTGGCCGATTGTCCTGATGATCGCGCTCGGGCTCACCGATGCGATCCTCGGCCTTCGTCAACGTTATCTGCGTCGGCAAAGCGTGCCGACGATTCATTCCTGACAACTTCAAACAACTGAGAAACGGAGACCAAGATGGAAATCATTCTTTTGGAGCGCGTCGCAAAGCTCGGCCAGATGGGCGATGTCGTCCGCGTCCGCAACGGCTATGCGCGCAACTTCCTGCTGCCGAACGGCAAGGCGCTCCGCGCCACCGACGAGAACCGTGCCAAGTTCGACGGCATGAAGGCTGACCTCGAGGCCCGCAACATCGCGGCCAAGGAAGAGGCCAGCAAGGTCGCCGAGAAGATCGATGGTCGCAACATCGTCATCCTGCGCCAGGCGTCGGAATCCGGCCAGCTCTACGGCTCGGTTTCGGTGCGCGACATCATCTCGGGCTTCGAGAGCGACGGCGTCAACATCAGCCGCCAGCAGGTTCTGCTCGACCACCCGATCAAGACCATCGGCCAGCACAGCGTTTCGATCGCCGTTCACCCGGAAGTCGAAGTCGCCGTTTCGGTCACTGTCGCGCGCAGCGAAGACGAGGCCGAGCGCATCAATCGCGGTGAAGACCTGAACACCCGCAACGAAGATCGCGACGCAGCCGCTGAGGCGATCGCCGCGGCCGGCGAGTTCTTCGATCCGGATGCAGAGCAGCACGAGGACGAAGCCAACGCCTGATCGGCGTTGCCGCAAACATACGAAAAAGGCCGGGGTTCAGCCCCGGCCTTTTTTTGTTGTCGCGATGTAGTGCCTGCGTGAACGCTGGCGCAAGTGCGGTTACTGCGCCGCCGGCTTCGCCTCGTCGGAAGCCGGAGCAGATTCCGGCTTCTTATCGGCGCCGGCCTGTTCCGAAGGCTTGCTTTCCAAAGGCTTTTGCTCGGATGGCTGCGCCTCCGAAGCGTTGCTCTCCGAAGGCTTTGCTTCGACCGGCTTGGCATCGGCCGCCTTGTCGTCGGCAGCGGCAGCGGGCTTGGTCTCGGCAGGCTTTTCAGCCTCGGTCTTCACCGCTTCCGGCTTTGCAGGCTCAGGCTTGGCTGCATCAAGCTTTGCAGGTTCGGACTTAACAGGCTCGGGCTTGGCTTCCGGTGCCTTGCCGTCGCTTGCCTTCTCCGACGGCTCCGCGCCGTTTGCCTTGGGCTCGGATGCACCATTCGCCGGCTTCTCGGCCGAAGGCGCCGCTTCGGATTTTGTAGCCTCGGGTTTCGCCTCATCGGCCTTGGGCGCATCCGCCTTCGCCGCCGGCGTCTCGGTTACAGGCTTTGCCGGCTCCGCAACGGCAGGCTTCGTCGCCTCGCCCTTGTCAGGGGCCTTCTCGCTTTCGCCCGAAGCAGACTTCTCCGCAGCAGGCGCTTCGGCCTTGTCAGCATCGGTCGCCGCAGGCTTTGCTTCCACCGGCTTTAACTCGGAGGGCTTCTCAGAAGGCTTGGCCTCTTCCGCCTTCGGCTCTGCCGGTTTTACGGCAGCAGGCTTTTCGGCCTCCGTCTTTGCGGACTCAGGCTTTGCTTCCTCGGGCTTCGCAGGCTCGGTCTTTGCCGGCTCGGGCTTGGCCACTTCCGCGGGAACAGGTGCAGGCGCGGCCTTTTGGCGCTTGCCCTTCCGCTCGGCATCGGGCTTTGCCTTCGGCGCATCGGCCTCGGCGGCTGCCGCATCAGGCTGCGCTGCGGGCGCAGCCGGCGCCGTCACGGCCGGAGCTGCAGGCTCGGCGGTTTCCGGCTTGTCCTGCTTCTTGCCTTTGCCTTGCTTCTGGCGGCGCTCTTCGCGCTCCTGCGCGCGCTTCTCCTGCGCTTCGCGGCGCGCACGCCTCGCCTCCTCGCGGCGCTTGGCCCTGCGTTCGGCGGGCGTCATTTCGGCTTCGGCCGGAGCGGCCTGCTGCTGGTCCCACGGCAAACGGAAGCTGCGCTGCTGTTGTTGCGCGTCCTGAACCGGCGCGGACTGCGCCGGCGCCTGCGTTGCCGGCGGCGCGCCGCGCTCGGGGCTGCGCGTCGCCTCGCGGCGGCCGCGCGTTTCGGCAGCTGCGCCGTTCGCGAGCAGATAGCCGCTCATCACCTGCGCCATCTCGCTGCCGGTCGTGTAGTGCTGGCGCAAAAATCCCGGCAATGCTGCGGGCGGCACAGTGTTCAACAGTCCGCGCGCGCTGCGATGACATGCCGAACAGGTGCTTGAAAAGATCTGCGACGCGCTTTTGCCGGCATCGAGATTTTGCGCGAGCAGCGGGGCGGCTTGAAAATAACTCGTCAGCAGCGCCGCCGCTGCCAAACCGACCTTTCGGCTGAACATTCACCCCTCCAGATGGGTCACCAAAATTGCGGGTATCGCCGACCTGCCGTCCCGCAAAGCGCGGAATGATTGCGGCCGGACACTGAGCAGAGCTGTGCCGCGCAATCAAAAGCGCTCGATGCGAACGTTCCGTGCTTACGGGACATAGTGGCATGGATGCGTCGACTTTTATCGAATCAATCGGCAAATGGAAGGGCACACATCGCCTCATCCCGCCGAATGCTTCGGCTGTGTTGCGGCAGAGTCGCGCATTCAGTCCTTCCTCTGCAACAGGCCTGCGAAAAGACCGCCGACGCCTTGTGGGAATCGGGCATAATCGCGTTCGGCGCTTTCGCCGGGCCCCGAGGCAGTGCTTGATACGTCCAGCATTTGCCGAAAACTCATGACAGTGTCTCCGAGCCTCGGGTTCGGACTGCTGCCTGCGCGCCCGCTGAAATCAGTCCGGCACGCAAGCACCTGTCACTGAATTCCGCGAGCGGCAGAATGTCGATCGCTGCTGTCACTGACCGAGAATGACGTTGATCCAGATGGCTCCTAACGAATCCAACGTGCTGAAGATCGCTCCCGAAGGCGCAGCGCCGCTGTACCGCTCGCCGCCGCACAATATTGAGGCCGAGCAAGGGCTGCTTGGCGCGATCCTGGTCAACAACGAAGCGTTCTACCGCGTCTCGGACTTTCTCGAGCAGAGGCACTTCTTCGAGCCGCTGCACCAGGAGATCTTTGAGACGGCCGCAAGTCTGATTCGCGCCGGCAAGATCGCGACCCCTGTTACGCTGAAAACCTTTCTGCCGGCTGAAATCGACATCGGCGGCATGACCATCGCGCAGTACCTCGCGCGCCTTGCCGCCGAAGCGACGACCATCATCAACGCCAAGGACTACGGCCAGACGATCTACGAGCTGTCGCTGCGCCGCGACCTGATCGGCATCGGCGAGGACATGGTCAACGTCGCCTATGACGCGCCGGTCGACTTTGCCCCGCGTCACCAGATCGAGGACGCCGAGCGCCGCCTCTACGAGCTGGCCGAGTCCGGCCGCTACGACGGCGGCTTCCAGCGCTTCTCGCAGGCGCTCACCGTCGCCGTCGACATGGCGGCAGCTGCGTTCCAGCGCGACGGCGGTCTCTCCGGCGTCTCCACCGGCCTGCGCGATCTCGACACCAAGATGGGCGGATTGCAATCATCCGACCTGATCATCCTCGCCGGCCGCCCCGGCATGGGCAAAACCTCGCTCGCCACCAACATCGCCTACAACATCGCGCAGGCCTATCGCGGCGAATTGCAGCCGGACGGCTCGACCAAGACGGTCAACGGCGGCATCGTCGGCTTCTTCTCCTGCGAGATGTCAGCCGAACAGCTCGCCACCCGTATCATCGCCGAGCGCACCGGCGTACCTTCGAGCATGATCCGCCGCGGCGGCATCAGCGAGGAGGATTTTGCAAAGATCCGCGACCACTCGATCGAACTGCAGTCGCTGCCGTTCTATGTCGACGAGACCGGCGGCCTTTCGATCTCGCAGGTGATGGCACGGGCGCGGCGGCTCAAGCGCCAGCGCGGCCTGGATCTTCTGGTGATCGACTATATTCAGCTGCTTTCGGGCAGCGGCAAGCGTTCCGACAGCCGCGTGCAGGAAGTCACCGAGATCACCACCGGCCTCAAGGCGCTGGCGAAGGAACTCAACGTTCCGATCATCGCCCTGTCCCAGCTCTCGCGTCAGGTCGAGTCCCGCGACGACAAGCGCCCGCAGCTCTCCGACCTGCGTGAATCCGGCTCGATCGAGCAGGACGCCGACGTGGTGATTTTCGTCTATCGCGAGGAGTATTATCTTGGCAACAAGGAGCCGCGCATCGGCACCCCCGAGCACGAGAAGTGGCAGACCGAGATGGCGCTGGTCCACGGCAAGGCCGAAGTGATCATCGCCAAGCAGCGTCACGGGCCGACCGGCACCGTCGACGTGCAGTTCGAAGCCAGCATCACCCGCTTCTCGGATCTGGCTCCGGAACACCACGTTTCAGATCACGATCATATGTGACCAAGGCCAGTGACCCGAACCATGGCGAGTGAGATCAAGACGGCAGAAACGAACCCAGCCGCGCCTGCACCTTCCGCAGCCGCGGGCAAGAACGCCGCGGAGATCGAGGCCGAGTACAACGGCGTTCTCACCGTCGATCTCGACGCCATCGTCACCAACTGGCGGCTGCTGCAAAAGACGGCCACACCCGCACAGTGCTCGGCGGTCGTCAAGGCCGATGGCTACGGCCTTGGCGCCGTGCCGATCGCAAAGGCCCTCGCCGCAGCGGGCTGCAAGACCTTCTTCGTCGCGACGCTCCATGAGGCCCGCGCGCTGCGCGCCGCCGTTGCCGAGCCGGAAATCTACGTCCTCGACGGCTTTTTCGCCGGCTGCGGGGAGATCTATGCCAGCCTAAACGCCCGCCCCGTGATCGGCGGCCTCACCGAACTCGCCGAGTGGGATGCGTTCTGCAGCGCGAGCGGCTGGCGCGGAGGCGCGGCGCTCCATATCGACACCGGCATGAACCGCCTTGGCCTCACCCCCGACGAGGCGGACAGCCTGCTGCCGCGCGTGCGCCAGGGCGACCACGGCTTCACGCTGGTGATCAGCCACCTCGTCACCGCGGAAAACCGCAACAGCTCGATCAACGCCCGTCAGGTCGCGACCTTCCGCGCAATCGCCTCGCAGTTCTCCGGCATTCCGGCGGCGCTCGCCAACTCGTCCGGCATCTTCCTTGGCGGCAACTTCCTTTTCGACATGGTTCGGCCGGGTGCGGCGCTCTACGGCATCAATCCGACGCCGGAAGCCAAGAACCCGATGCAGCAGGTGGTCACCCTCACCGCCCGCATCGCCCATGTCCGCGAGGTCGCGCGCGGCGACACGGTCGGCTACGGCGCGACCTGGACGGCCCGGCGGCAGACCCGAATCGCCATCATCACCTCCGGCTACGCCGACGGCTATTTCCGCGCTGCCGGCGGCGTCGATGGCGTGCGCAGCGCCGAAGTCGTGATCGCCGGCGAGCGCTGCCCGGTCGCCGGGCGGATCTCGATGGACCTCACCGCCATCGATGTCACCGACCTGCCCCCGAATGCGGCGCGGCGCGGCCAGATGGCGACGCTGCTCGGCGAGGGCATCACCGTCGACGAACTCGCCCGCCATTTCGGCACGATCGCCTATGAGGTGCTGACCAGCCTCGGCCCGCGCTATGCGCGCGTCTATCGCGGCGGCGGAACGCAGTAGACGTTCCCATCTTTCAAAAACCGCTCCGCGGGTAGCGAACCACCCGCCGCGTCTGCGTTGCGCCACGCGGAGACCTTCCGCCTGGTGATGAACGGGATCATCATTGCATCCGGCCTATCCATGCTATGGAACGCCATGCTCGCCCCGTGACCACGAGAGATTCACCCCGCCCATGGCCAAAAACACCATTTCCTTCGTCTGCCAGAGCTGCGGCACCTCCTACACGCGCTGGCAGGGCAAGTGCGACGGCTGCGGCGAGTGGAATACGCTCGTGGAGGAAGAAGCCGGCGGCGGCGTGCCCGTCAGCATCCGCTCGAAGAGCAAGGGGCGGCTGTTCACCCTCGAATCCCTTTCCGGCGAGAGCCCGCAGGCGCCGCGTCTGCCCTCCGGCCTCGCCGAACTCGATCGCGTCACCGGCGGCGGCTTCGTGCGCGGCTCGGTGCTGCTCGTCGGCGGCGACCCCGGCATCGGCAAATCGACCCTCCTGACACAGGCCTCCAGCCTGATGGCGCAGGCCAAGCACCGCAGCGTCTATATATCCGGCGAAGAGGCCGTGGCCCAGGTGCGGCTGCGCGCCGAGCGGCTCGGCCTCTCGAAGGCGCCGGTCGAACTCGCGTCCGAGACGTCAGTCGAGGACATCATTGCCACCCTGACGCAGGGCGAAACGCCGAAGCTGGTGGTCATCGACTCGATCCAGACGATGTGGACCGATACCGTGGATTCCGCCCCCGGCACTGTGACGCAGGTGCGCGCCTCAGCGCAGAAGCTGATCCGTTTCGCCAAAAAGACCGGCACCGCACTGATCCTCGTCGGGCACGTCACCAAGGACGGCCAGATCGCCGGTCCCCGCGTGGTCGAGCACATGGTCGATGCGGTGATGTCGTTCGAGGGCGAAGGCTCGCACCAATTCCGCATCCTGCGCGCCGTGAAGAACCGCTTCGGCCCGACGGACGAAATCGGCGTGTTCGAGATGACCGGCCGCGGCCTGCGTGAAGTTTCCAACCCGTCAGAACTGTTTCTGTCGGAGCGCGATCTCGGCAGCCCCGGCACGGCCGTGTTCGCCGGTATCGAGGGCTCGCGCCCGGTTCTCGTCGAGTTGCAGGCGCTCGTCGCCCCGAGCGCGCTGGGAACACCGCGCCGCGCCGTGGTCGGCTGGGACCCGAGCCGGCTGTCGATGGTGCTCGCGGTGCTCGAGGCCCATTGCGGCGTCAAGCTCTCCAGCCATGACGTCTATCTCAACGTCGCCGGCGGCCTGCGCATCAACGAGCCCGCCGCCGATCTTGCCGCCGCAGCCGCTCTCGTCTCGTCGCTCGTCAACGCGCCGCTGCCGCCGGATGCCGTGTTCTTCGGTGAAGTCTCGCTCTCAGGGGCGGTGCGGCCGGTCGCCCAGACCCCGGCGCGTCTCAAGGAATCCGCCAAGCTCGGCTTCGGCCGCGCATTTCTGCCCGAATTCGCCCGTAACGAGCCTACCAGCGACGGCGGCCTCTCGCTGACAACGATCGGCGGCCTGACCCATCTCGTCGCCGATATTGCCGCCCGTGGCAGCGGCCGCGCCAGAGATGTCACAAAATCCGGCGGAAAAAATGCCACACAGTCGTAATTCCGTAACCACCCTGCCCGTGCATAGGGTGACGTTGCGGATTGCGCCCGCTATAAGACCGCCCAAGACAGAGGGAAGAGACCGCCGGATGACCACTCGGAGATGAGACTCGGGGACGACCGGGGTCATCGCCTTGCCCCTTCTGCGTTCTCACCTTCTCATAGTATCTGGTGCCGTCCCGATTCGTTCCCGAACGGACGCTTGACGCGAAAGCCGACCTGAGCTGCCAATGCCGATCACGATCCTCGACTTTGTCCTCTTGGGCGTCATGCTGATCTCGGGCCTTCTGGCGATGATCCGTGGCTTCATGCGCGAAGTCCTGTCGATCGCTGCCTGGGGCGCCGCTGCGCTTGTCACGCTGTATTCGTTCCAAAAGCTGCTGCCGACCGCCAAGACCTATTTCAACAACGACATGGTCGCGACCGCCGTGGTCATCGCCGGCGTCTTCATCGGCACGCTGATCATCGTCTCGATCATCACCGTCCGGATCTCCGACATGGTGCTGGACAGCCGCATCGGTGCGCTCGACCGCACGCTCGGCTTCCTGTTCGGCCTCGCGCGCGGCCTTCTCATCGTGGTCGTGGCGTTCCTGTTCTTCGCCTGGCTGGTTCCCGACAAGCAGCGCCCCGATTGGGTCACCCATGCAAAATCGCGTGTAGTGCTGCAGGGAACCGGAGATTGGCTGATGTCGCTCTTGCCGGACGACCCTGAAAACACCATCTTGAAGCGGTTGAAGAAGCCGAAGACTGGTGACGAGGACCAGACCGGCACCGTGATTCCCGGTCCGGACGGGGCGAGCGACGGTTACGCGAAATCCGCCCGCGACGGGCTCAAAAAACTTATCGACGGCAACGCAACCGCGCGTTGATCGCCGCGGAATACGCGCAGTGTTTTCTGCGCGAAAGAGAGGCGTGATGGACTTCATCCAACCCCCTTCCACCTGCGCAATGGATAGCGGCATGACGGATAGCGGCTTCGACGACGTACAACAACCGGATGACGCCCATCTTCATGACGACACGCTGCGTGAAAAATGCGGCGTGTTCGGCATCTTCAACCATCCCGATGCCGCCGCCATCACTGCGCTCGGCCTTCACGCCCTGCAGCACCGCGGACAGGAAGCAGCCGGCATCGTCTCCTTCGACGGTGCGCGCTTTCACTCGGAACGCCGCCTCGGCCTCGTCGGCGACACCTTCTCCCGCGGCGACGTGATCGCGCGCCTGCCCGGCAATTCGGCCGTCGGCCACGTCCGCTACGCCACCACCGGCGGCACCGTGCTGCGCAACGTGCAGCCGCTCTTCGCCGAGCTCAATGTCGGCGGCTTTGCCATCGGCCACAACGGCAACCTCACCAACGGTCTCACGCTGCGCCGCGAACTGGTCCGCAACGGTGCGATGATGCAGTCGACCACCGATACCGAGGTGATCCTGCATCTGGTCGCGCACTCCAAGCGCGGACGCTTCATTGAGCGCTTCATCGAGGCGCTGCGCGCGATCGAGGGCGCCTATTCGCTCGTCTCGCTCACCAACAAGAAGCTGATCGGCGCCCGCGATCCGCTCGGCATCCGTCCCCTGGTGCTCGGCGACTTCCAGGGCTCGCCGGTGCTGGCCTCGGAAACCTGCGCCCTCGACATCATCGGCGCCAGCTATGTGCGCGACATCGAGCCGGGCGAGATCGTCGTGTTCGATCACGACGGCGTCGAAAGCCACAAGCCGTTCGCGCCGGTGCCGCCGCGCCCGTGCATCTTCGAGTACATCTATTTTGCCCGCCCGGATTCGATCGTCGGCGGCCGTTCGGTCTATGAAGTGCGCAAGGCGATGGGCGCAGAACTCGCGCGCGAAAGCCATGTCGAGGCCGACGTCGTTGTGCCGGTGCCGGATTCCGGCGTGCCGGCCGCAATCGGCTACAGCCGCGCCGCCGGCATACCGTTCGAGCTCGGCATCATCCGTAATCACTATGTCGGCCGCACCTTCATTCAGCCGACCCAGAGCGTCCGCGAACTTGGCGTGCGCATGAAGCACTCGGCCAACCGCATCGCCGTCGCCGGCAAGCGCATCATCCTGATCGACGACTCGCTCGTGCGCGGCACGACCTCGCGCAAGATCGTGAAGATGATGCGCGACGCAGGCGCAAGCGAGGTGCATTTCCGCCTCGCCTCGCCGCCGATCTCCTTCCCCGACTATTACGGCATCGACACCCCCGATCGGGCCGGCCTTCTTGCCGCCACGCACAGCCTCGAGGAGATGCGCGAGCTGATCGGTGCCGACAGCCTCGCCTTCCTCTCTGTCGACGGCATCTATCGCGCGATGGGCGAACCCGGCCGCGATCCCGCCCGGCCGAAGTTCACCGACCACTGCTTCACCGGCGACTACCCGACGCCGCTCACCGACCTCGCGCAGACCGAGGCCCAGCCGCGTCAGCTCTCGCTGCTGGCGGAAGCAAGCTGAACCCGCGCCTGCATCATTTCAAAGCAAAATGCCCGGATCAGATCCGGGCATTTTTGTTTTTGTGGCGCTTTCATCCGAGCGCGCGTTCCATGAAGACGGCCTCGTCGTCATAACTGCGCAGCTTGTGCGCGAGCGCGGGATCGTCGATCTCGGCGAAACCGTGCCGACGCCAGAAGGCGGTCGAGCCGTTAACGGCCACGAGCGACAACGTGCCGTAGCCTGCCTCCTTCGCCATGCCAGCCAACTGCCCGACCACGCTCGACGCTGCGCCGCTCCCCCGCGCCTGCGGCAAGAGCGCGATGTCGTGGATGTAAAACGTCTCCGGCAGTTCCGGCAGCGCCAAGAGCTGCGAGTTGAGCGCGGGCGGACGCCGCGCCAGCCACGGATGGCTGACGAGATAGGCGATCAATTCCCGCTGCGCGCCCTCCATCTCCAGCACGAAGCAGCCCTCCGGGGCGAGCCTCAGACGCTCGACGAACACCGCCTCATCCTCGGGATAGTCGGGATGGACGCGGTCGGCGATGCGAAGCACGGCGGGAATATCGGAAGCACACATCGTGCGCCAAACGCTTTTGGCAGTTGCAGGGTTTTCAGGCATAACAGGAGCAAGTTCGAGAAGGCGCAAGCTGCGCCGGGATTCGTTTCATGTCACCACAACCCGAAGAAAATGTCCTTGCCATGACCAAACCCCTCGCCTCACGCATCGCCCTCGTCACCGGCGCCTCGCGCGGCATTGGCTACGCCACGGCGATCCAGCTCGCGCGCGCCGGCGCGCACATCGTGGCGGTGGCCCGCACCACCGGCGGCCTCGAAGAGCTCGACGACGCCATCCGCGCCGAAGGCGGGACCGCAACCCTGGTGCCGCTCAACCTCACCGACCTCGACGGCATCGCCCGCCTCGGCGCGGCCCTCAACGAGCGCCACGGCAAGCTCGACATCCTTGTCGGCAATGCCGGCATCCTCGGCCCGGTCTCGCCGCTCGGCCACATCGAGCCGAAGGCGTGGAATGACGTGATGGCGATCAACGTCACCGCCAATTTCCAGTTCATCCGCTGCATGGAGCCGCTGCTGCGCCTCTCCGATGCCGGCCGCGCGGTGTTCATCTCCTCGGGTGTCGCCAGCGCAGCTCGCGCCTATGTCGGCCCCTATGCGACCTCGAAGGCGGCGCTGGAATGTCTGGTACGCGTCTGGGCCAACGAGACCGCGACGTCTTCGATCCGCGCCAACCTCTTTAACCCCGGCCCGATCCGCACCGGCATGCGCGCCGCCTTGATGCCCGGCGAAGACCCAATGACGCTGGACACGCCCGAGCAGGTCGCCGAGTTCATCGTGCCGATGTGCTTGCCGGAATGGACCGAGACGGGCAAGCTCTACAACTATCCAACGCGGGCTCTCCTGAACTTCCAGCCGCCCGCGCCATAATCCGCCACAAGACATCAATGGGGGCATGAATGGGAACGTCCAAGGGTCTTCGGGGTCTTGGTCTCGGTCTCGGTCTGGCGATGCTGGGTGTTTCTCTGACCGCAGCCGCGGCGCAAGCCGCGGACGCGACCGGCATCTGGCTGCGCGACAATGGCATCTCGAAGGTCAAGGTCGCGCCCTGCGGCAATGCCCTTTGCGGCCATGTCGTCTGGCTGAAGGAAGGGGCCGACCCCAACGCCAAGATCGGCCAGCGCGTGTTCTATGAGATGAAGCCGGACGGCAAGGGCAACTGGACGGGCAAGGCGTTCAACCCCGCCGACGGGCAAACTTACTCCGGCAAGATGTCGGTTAGCGGCAGTACGCTGACGACGGCGGGCTGTGTGATGGGCGGCATGATCTGCCGCTCCGTCAACTGGACGCGGGCGAACTGATTGTCACTCACGCTTGCGGCGGGCGTCTCGGAATGCCCGCCGTGACGCGTAGCGCCAGCGGCACGGCCGCCGCAAGCAGCAGCGCGCCGAGCAGGAACGATGCGCCGGGCATCGACCACGGCGCATTCGGGCCGATGAAATAGGCAAAGATCAGCGTGAACACGAATGGCCCCGCCATTTGCGCGATGCTCTGCACGCTGGAATTTGCGCCCTGCAACTGGCCCTGCCGATCCGGCGCCACCATTCGCGTCATCAGACCGAGCGCCGCAGCGCCGGACACGCCCCACAGCGCTATGACCGGAATGCCGAGCCAGAACCATGGGCCGGTCGGCGCCAGCCCAAAGACCAAAAAGCCGAGTGCGCCCGAGGCCAGCCCCAGGGCCAGCGTCCCACGCTCGCCCAAGTGCCTGACCAGCGGCCCGACGCCGCCGCCCTGCACCACCATTGCGGCGATGCCGACCATCGCGAGCGTCAGGCCAATGGTCTGTTCGCCCCAACCGTAGCGATAGCTTGCATAGAGCACGAAGGTGCTGGGCAGCGCGACGTGGGCGATGTTGGCGATGAAGTTCACGACGGCCAGTCCCGCGAGCTGGTGCTCGGACCGCAGCAGGCGCAGGCTGCCAAGCGGATTGGCGTTTCGCCACCGAAAACTCGCGCGGCGATCCCGCGGCAGCGATTCCGGCAGGATAAACAGGCCATACATCGCGTTGAGAAAGCTCAGGGCCGCCGCCGCCCAGAATGGCAGCCGCGGGTCGAGCCCGCCGAGCAGGCCACCGATGGCCGGGCCAAGGACAAACCCCGCCCCGAACGCTGCGCCGAGCCTGCCAAAGGAGGCCGCCCGCTTCTCGTGCGGCGTAATATCGGAAATATAGGCGAAGCTGGTCGAGATGCTCGCCGCGGTGATGCCGGAGATGATGCGGCCGATGAACAGCCAGATCAGCGTCGGCGCAAGCGCCATCAGGACATAATCGAGCGCCAGCCCGAAGTTCGACATCAGAATGACCGGCCGCCGCCCGAAACGGTCCGACAGCGCGCCGACCACCGGCGAGGCAACGAATTGCATCAGCGCCCAGGCAGCCCCGAACACGCCAAAGATTTTGGCGGCGCTCGCCGTGTCATTGTCGAGAAAGCTCTCGATCAGCTTCGGCAGGACCGGCATCACCACCCCGAGCGCCAGCATGTCGAGCAGCACGGTGACGAAGATGAAGGCGAACGCCGCGCGCCGCCGCGAGCCTTCCGGCTCCGCACCGGCCGACAATGCGTCCGGCCCGGTCTGGCTCATCAGCGGCGCTTGCGCTTGTGCGCAAACGGATTGTCCTTCTCGCGAAGGGTGATCCGGATCGGCGTTCCCGGCATGTCGAAGGTCGTCCGCAGCCCGTTCGACAGGTAGCGCAAATAGGAGTCCGGCACCGCATCGGCGCGGGTGCAGAACACCACGAAGCTTGGCGGCCGGGCCTTGGTCTGGGTGATGTAGTTCATCTTCAGCCGCGACCCGGATTTGGCCGGCGGCGGATTGGCGGACAGCATATCCCCGAACCAGCGATTGAGCCGGCTCGTCGGGACGCGCCGGTTCCAGACCTCGTATGCCTCGACGATCGCCTTCATCAGGCGGTCGATGCCCTCGCCCGTCATCGCCGAGACGGCGACAATCGGCACGCCCTTGATCTGCGGCAGCAGGTGGTCGACGTCGCGCCGCAGGTCGCCGATCTGGCCCGGACGGCGCTCGACCAGATCCCACTTGTTGACGGCGACGACCACCGCGCGACCCTCGCGCTCGACGAGATCGATGATGCGCAGGTCCTGCTCTTCGAACTTGGTCTGGGCGTCCATCATCATGACGACGACTTCGGCGAAGCGGACCGCCCGCAGCGCGTCGGCGACGGAAAGCTTTTCGAGCTTTTCGTCGATCCGCGAACGGCGGCGCAGGCCAGCGGTGTCGAACACCCGGAAGCTGCGGCCCGACCATTCGATCTCCACCGCGATGGCGTCACGCGTGGTGCCGGCCTCCGGGCTGGTCAGCATCCGCTCCTCGCCGAGGAGCTGGTTGATCAGCGTCGACTTGCCGGCATTGGGACGGCCGACGATCGCGACCCGGATCGGCCTTGCGGCCCGCGCCGCCTCATCCAGAAAGTCCTCTTCGTCCTCTTCGTCCAGGTCGTCATCGACCGGCTCGGGCATGATCTCGCGCAGGGCGTCGTAGAGGTCGCTCATGCCGACGCCATGTTCCGCCGAGATGGCGACCGGATCGCCAAGGCCCAGCGCATAGGCTTCCATGCCGCCAATATCGCCGTGACGCCCTTCGCTTTTATTCGCCACCAGCACGATCGGCTTGTCGGCGCGGCGGACGAGATCGGCGAAAGCACGGTCGGTCGGCGTCAGGCCGCTGCGGGAATCGACCACGAACATCAGGGCATCGGCCGCCTTGATGGCGCTCTCCGTCTGCTCCTGCATCCTCGCCGCCAGCGACCCGGCCGGACCGGTGTCGAGGCCGGCGGTGTCGATCACGGTGAATTCGAGATCGCCGAGCCGCCCCTCGCCCTCGCGGCGATCACGGGTCACGCCGGGCTGGTCATCGACCAGCGCCAGCTTCTGGCCGACCAGACGGTTGAACAGAGTGGATTTGCCGACATTGGGACGTCCAATGATGGCGATGGTGAAAGACATCACAGCCCTTGCTGCCGGCTCCCGGCAAACGCGAATGGGAAACCGAACCGCGGATAGGAACGCTCATATCCGCAACGTGTGAGTATGGCAGGACAATCGGCGCGAACGGGCTGGACCCGTCAGCGACCAAACGCCTATCGCGAAAATGATCCGCTCGGCAGCGGCGCCGGGAACGACGATGCGGGCTGCTGCTCGGCCGGCGGGTAAGACTGCGGCTGCGCAGCCTGCGGCGCGGCCTCCTGCGCGGGCGCGGCCTCGGCGGCCGGCTCGCGCCTCGGCCGCTGGGTCCGCGGCTGCTGCTTGGGTCGGGGCTTTGCGGCCGGGCGTGCGGCAGGCTGGGGCTCGGCCGGCTGCGCCGCGGCGGCTGCGGCAGCCTCGGCCTCCTGCTGCTGGCGCACGTTTTCCTTGTAAAGTTCCTTCGGCACGCCCTGCTCAAGGCCGGGCACACCCTCCGGGAAAACCGCTTTGCGCTCGCCCGGGAGCTTTTTCTTGGTGTCCAGAAAGTCCAGCATGTCCGATGGGTCGAAATTGTTCACCCCACCGCCGGCGCAACCTGCCAGCCCGCCAGCCAGACTGGCGAGGACGGCAACCGCAAACACACGACGGAACCGGGAGCGCAAAGAAGACCGCATCGAAAACCTATCCTGATCTATCAACTTTTGGCGGCCGGGGGCAGAAGCGCCTGCAACGCTTCGGCCCGCTGACGCAAGCTCGCCGGGGTGGTGCCATCTTCGGCGATCATGTCGAGCCACTTCTGAGCGGCCGCATTATCTTTTGCTCGCCAAGCAGATAGAGCCAGAAGTTCACGCGCAGCATGATTGAAGGGACGGCCCGCCCCGGCAGCGCCTTCGAGGCGGGAAGCCATATCCGCGTAAGTGGCGTGGTCGATGAGCAGATTGCCCGCGCGCACACGGGCGATATCGCGCTCGACCAGCGGCATGCTGGTGTCGGCGGCGATCGCGTCATAGAGCGCGACTCCGGCCTTCGGGTCGCGGTCGCCGGCTTCGGCGGCGGCGCGCAGCCGGGCAAGACCGCGATAACCAGACGGCGCGGTCGTCGCCAGCTTGGCGAAGGCCGCTTCGGCCTCGGCATGCTTGTTGTCGGCAGCGAGAACGGCGGCGGCGTCGAATTCGGCGCTGGCTGCGGCGGCCTGCTTTTCCGCCCACCAGGTGTAGCCCTGCCAGGCGCCGACGGCAGCCACGACGACAATCGCCCCGCCGACGATCAGCCCGGAATAGCGCTGCCACAGCTTGTGGAGCCGTTCGCGGCGCAAATCCTCATCGATTTCGCTAAAAATCTCGCTCACTTAAATCCCACCTCATTCACGTCGGGCGCACGACATCTTTCCGAACTGCGCGACCGGCGACATCAGGCTATCCCGCGCGGCGTACCCTAGCGGTATGGCGTTGACAAGGCAAAACGCAACCCCTCCTGCCCGTGCATGCATCATGCGCGTGCCGCAGGCGGAACGTTACACATCGCGAACCCTTTTACTGCGCCTTTGGCTTCAGTGCATAGACGTTTTCCGGCCCCGGGAAGGCGCGGCTGCGGACATCGCCCGCATAACCCTTGATCGCTTCCTCGATCCCGGCTGCAAGGTTGCCATAGCGGCGCACGAACTTCGGCACCCGCTCGGACAGGCCGAGCATATCCTCCAGCACCAGAACCTGACCATCGCAGGCGACGCTGGCGCCGATGCCGATGGTCGGAATCGGGATGATCTCGGTAATCTTGCGGGCGAGCGGTTCTGCAACCGCCTCGACCACTACCGAAAAGGCGCCCGCCTGCGCAACCGCGATCGCGTCGTTCTGGATGGGGCCGCCGCCGTTGTCGCCGTCGACAAGACGCTGTGCCTCATCGCGGCCCTGCGAGCGGAACGAGCCGAGCGAGTTGATCGACTGCGGCGTCAGGCCGATATGGGCCATCACCGGGATGCCGCGCTGGGTCAGGAACTCGATGGTCTCCGCCATGCGTGCGCCGCCCTCGAGCTTCACCGCGCCGCAATGGGTTTCCTTGAGGATGCGGGCCGCGGAATGGAACGCCTGCTCCTTCGAGGCCTCGTAGGAGCCGAAGGGCATATCCACCACCACGAGGGCATGCTGGGACCCACGCATCACGGCGCGCCCCTGCAAGATCATCATCTCGAGCGTCACCGGCAGCGTGGTCTCGAACCCGTGCATGACGTTGCCGAGCGAGTCGCCGACCAGAATCATGTCGCAATAGCGATCGACCAGCCGCGCCGTGTGGGCGTGGTAGGAGGTCAGCATCACCAGCGGCTCGCCATTCTTGCGCGCGAGAACGTCCGGCGCGGTAACGCGCTTTACTGCAGTTTGCACAGACATCGTGGTTACACTCCAAACACCGGCACGCCGATGACCACCGGATGGAAAGCAAAGGCGAGCGCCGCATAGAGGATGAGGCCGACCAGCACGGCAAGAATGTCATTGCCGATGCCGCCGACAGGGATAGCGGGCGCGCCGGGATCAGTCCGGCGCTTGAGCGAGATCCGGTCATACACTGCCCAGCCCAGAATGGAGCCGAACAGGATGATGGAGCCGAGGTCGCCATTGGCGAGGAGATGGGCAAAGGCCCACAGCTTGACGCCCGCGAGCATCGGGTGCTTGACCGCCGCATAGATCCGCCCGCGCAAGTAGGATGCGACCACCAGAATGACGGCGGGCAGCATCAGCAGCGCAACGAGATGCTTCATGCCGGTCGGCGGATACCAGACGTTGATCCAGCCGGTCGCGCGATATTGGGAAAAGCCCCAGCCGATCAGGACAACGCCGAGAATGGCGATGACCGAATATACGAGCTTGTAAGGCCCCTCGCCCATGCTGGCGATCAGCCGCGCCCGCAGGTCACGCCGTGACGTGACGACATGGGGGCCGATGAACAGCACCAGCCCGAGAATCATGATGACCAAACCCACGCCGTTCCCTCCGTGTGTCATCCGCTCAGCGAATTGAGCGTCCGGAAGTATCATTTTTAGAGGGTGCCGAGCAAGGCTATGAGATTTTTGGGGAGTGAGAGGCGCGTTGGCGCAAAATAAAGGCCGCCATAGCGGCGGCCTGTGCGGATCGGCAGGCGGGCAGCCCGGCAAGGCCGCCCGCACATTTGCGTTACGGCTTCTTCACATCCTTGATCGAGACGAAGGAGATGCCTTCCGTGCGCTCGCGGGTGTAATCGAGATAGAACTGGTTCTTAGCCAGATACACGAGATCGCCGTCGACGTCCTCGGCGATGCTGGAGCCGTTGGCATTGACGAAGGCGTCATAGCTCTTGCGATCCGGCATCGTGAACCAGCGCGCCAGCGAAAATTCACTCGGCTCGAAATCGACCGGCAGGCCGTATTCGGCCATGAGCCGCGTCTTGAGCACGTCGAGCTGGAGCTGGCCAACGACGCCGACCAGCGCCGGCGAGCCGTCACGCGGGCGGAATACCTGCACGACGCCCTCCTCCGACATCTGCTGGAGCGCCTCTTTCAGCTTCTTGGCCTTCATCGCATCGGTCAGCCGTACCCGGCGCAAGATTTCCGGCGCAAAGCTCGGCACCCCGACGAAGGTGAGATCCTCGCCCTCCGTCAGCGTGTCGCCAATGCGCAGCGTGCCGTGGTTGGGAATGCCGACAACATCGCCCGCATAGGCCTCGTCAGCGACGGAACGGTCCTGCGCGAAAAAGAACTGCGGCGCCGAAAGGCTCATCGGCTTGCCGGTCCGCGTCAGCTTGGCCTTCATGCCGCGCGTCAGCTTGCCCGAGCACAGCCGCGCAAAGGCGATGCGGTCGCGATGGTTCGGGTCCATATTGGCCTGAATCTTGAACACGAAGGCCGACATGCGCGGCTCGTCCGCCTCGACACGGCGGGTGTCCGCCTCTTGCGCACGCGGTGGCGGAGCGTATTGGCCAAGCCCTTCGAGCAGGTCGCCGACGCCGAAATTGCGCAGCGCCGAGCCGAAGAACACCGGCGTTAGATGGCCCTCGCGGAAACTCTCGAGATCGAAGGGCTTGCAGGCCTCGGTGACGAGTTCCAGCTCTTCCCTGAGCGCCTCGGCATCGAGCGAGGCGTGGCGGGCGGCGAGATCGTCGATCGAGATCTGCTCGGTCGCGCCGGTGGCCGCGCTGTCGAGCAGACGCACGCCGCCGCTGCGGATGTCATAGGTGCCGAGGAAGTCGCGGCCGCGGCCGATCGGCCAGGTCATTGGCGTGGTGTCGAGCGCCAGAGTCTTTTCAATCTCGTCGAGCAGGTCGAACGGGTCGCGCGTCTCGCGGTCGAGCTTGTTGATGAAGGTAACGATCGGAATGTCGCGCAGGCGGCAGACCTCGAACAGCTTGCGCGTGCGCGCCTCGATACCCTTGGCCGCGTCGATCACCATCACCGCGGAGTCGACCGCAGTGAGCGTGCGATAGGTGTCCTCGGAAAAGTCCTCGTGGCCCGGCGTGTCGAGCAGGTTGAACACCAGCCCGTCGAACTCGAACGTCATCACTGAGGTAACGACCGAGATGCCGCGATCGCGTTCGATCTTCATCCAGTCGGAACGGGTGCTGCGGCGCTCGCCCTTGGCACGGACATGGCCTGCGAGGTTGATCGCACCGCCGAACAGCAGCAGCTTTTCGGTCAGCGTCGTCTTACCGGCGTCCGGGTGGGAGATGATCGCGAAGGTCCGCCGGCGGCCGACTTCGGCAGGCAACGAGGTCGGACGGGCGGAATCGGACGAAAGGTTGGCAATGTCGGTCATCATGATCCTGAGCGCGGTCGCGGGCAGCGCGTGGTCGATGGCGCGGTCCCAAGGCGCACGGTCCGCGGCAAGCTCCTCGCCATGCGCATAACGCAAGGCACGAGGGAGCCATTGCGGAGGCGGAACGTGGATGTCGGGTCACGGCCGGACGGCGGGAATAAACCGCTCTGTTGGGGTCAGCGTTTGGCAGGGAAACGCGGCGCAATCAAGGGCTGCGGCGTTTTTTGCCGCTTGAAACCCGGCGGCGGCCCTGCCCGCCGTGGCCGAACCGGACCGGCGATACCCGGTTTGCTTGAAAAAACGCCGCAACTGCCCATATAACCCCGCGCGAGGACGACCTCACTGCCGCCCCGGCCGCATGGCGATCTACCGCCCGCCAAAAGGCCTCACGGCAGACCACAACCGCGGGGACGGCCCTGCCAATGGATGGTAGGGAAGACCCGAAATGGCTTGGATCACTCTGTTCGTCGCCGGCCTGATGGAAATCGGCTGGGCAATCGGCCTCAAATACACTGAAGGCTTCACCAAACCGCTGGCCTCCGCCCTCACCCTGATCGCCATGGTGATCAGCGTGGTGTTGCTTGGCGTCGCGCTCAAGACCCTGCCGGTCGGCACCGCCTACGCGGTCTGGACCGGCATCGGCGCCGTTGGCACCGCGATTTTGGGCATCATCCTGTTCGGCGATCCGGCGACGGCGGCGCGGCTGAGCTGCATCGGCCTGATCGTGGCCGGCATCGTCGGACTCAAGCTCGTCTCGTAAGGCGTCCGGCAAGACCAGCAAAACATTCGGCCCCCGATCGGGGGCCGAACCAGCTCTGCATTGGTCACGGGACTTGCCCGATCACAGCGACCGCTTGGTGAGGTAGCCGATCTCGCCGACGATACCGCGGCGGAACATCAGCACGCAGATGACGAAGATCGCGCCCTGAATCACCGTCACCCATTGGCCGAAGCCGGCAAGATACTGCTGCATGGCGATGACGACAAACGCGCCGACCACCGGGCCGAAGATCGTGCCCATGCCGCCGACGAGGGTCATCAGCACCACCTCGCCCGACATCGTCCAGTGCACGTCGGTCAGCGAGGCGTTCTGCGCCACAAAGACCTTCACGGCGCCCGCGAGCCCGGCCAGCGTGCCCGACAGGATGAAAGCCAGCAGCTTGTACTGCTCCGTCTTGTAGCCCAGCGAGGTCGCGCGCTGCTCGTTCTCGCGGATCGACTTCAACACCTCGCCAAACGGCGAGTTGATCGCGCGGTAGACGATGAGGAAGCCCGCGAGGAAAACGATCAGCACCACGTAATACAGCGTCGTCGGATTCGAGAGGTCGAAAACCCCGAACAGCTTGCCTTGCGGGATGCCCTGGATGCCGTCCTCGCCATGGGTGAACGGCGTCTGCAGATAGATGAAGTAGATGAGCTGCGACAGCGCCAGCGTGATCATGGCAAAGTAGATGCCGAGACGGCGGATCGCCACGAGACCGGTGATCACCGCAAGGCCGCCGGCTGCCGCGGTGCCGAACAGGATGCCGAGCTCCGGCACGAAGCCCCAGACCTTGACCGCGTGGGCGGTGGCATATCCGGCGGTCCCGAGGAACATCGCATGGCCGAAGGACAAAAGTCCGCTATAGCCGAGCAGCAGGTTGAACGCGCAGGCAAAGAGCGCGAAGCACAGCGCCTGCATCACGAAGAATGGATAGATGTTGGTCAGCGGAACGATCGCCAGCAGGGCGGTCATCACGACAAAGACCGTCATTTCGTCGCGGGCCGAACGAAGGTTTGCCGACATCGCCGTATGGGTAATGGAAGTCATCTTAGGTCGCCCGTCCCGTTAATCCTGCCGGCTTCACCAGCAACACCAGAACCATGAGGACGAACACCACGGTGTTGGACGCCTCAGGATAAAAATACTTCGTCAGCCCCTCAATGACGCCGAGGGTGAAGCCCGTGATGATCGAGCCCATGATCGAGCCCATGCCGCCGATCACGACCACCGCGAACACAACGATGATCAGATCCGCGCCCATCAGCGGCCGCACCTGATTGATCGGGGCGGACAGGACACCTGCAAGCGCGGCGAGGCCGACGCCGAGGCCGTAGGTCAGAGTGATCATGCGCGGCACGTTGATGCCGAAGGCGCGGACCAGCGTCGGGTTCTCGGTCGCGGCGCGCAGATACGAGCCGAGTTGCGTGCGCTCGATCAGGTACCAGGTGGCCAGACAGACCACGAGCGAGAAGATGACCACCCAGCCGCGATAGATCGGCAGGAACATGAAGCCGAGATTGATGCCGCCCTGGAGCTGAGAGGGGATTGAGTATGGCAGGCCGGACGAGCCAAAATAGTTCTGGAACACGCCCTGAATGATCAGCGCGACGCCGAAGGTCAGCAGCAGGCCATAGAGATGGTCCAGCCCCGCGAGCCTTTGCAGCATCGTCCGTTCGAGCAATATGCCGAACAGGCCGACGGCGATGGGCGCGATGATCAGCGCCGGCCAGTAGCCGAGGCCGAGCACGTTCAACAAAAAGTACGCGGCGAACGCCCCCATCATATAGAGGGCGCCATGCGCAAAGTTGATGACGTTCAGCATGCCAAAGATGACGGCCAGCCCGAGGCTCAGCAACGCGTAGAACGATCCGTTGATGAGGCCAACCAGGAGCTGCGCGGACAGTGCCGGTATATTGATAGACATCGTTGATCCAACTTCACTTTGTCACCGAGCTGCCGCCCGCCGGTGACGCCGACGGGCGGCGAGCCTGCGTTACTTCTTCAACAGCGGACAGGCGCTCTGACCAAGCGGCGTAAAGGCTTCTTCCGCGGGAATGGTCGCGACCGTCCTGTAGTAGTCCCACGGCCCCTTCGACTCTTCGGGCTTCTTCACCTCGAACAGATAGGCCGGATGGATCTTGCGGCCGTTCGGCTGGATCGTTCCCTTGCCGAACAGGATGTCGTCAGTCGGCATCGACTTCATTTTCTCGACGATCTTGATGCCGTCACGGCCGTTGCCGCCCATCGCATCGAGGCTCTTGAAATAATGCAGCAGCGATGCATAGACGCCGGCATGAACCATGGTCGGCTTCGCCTTGTTCTTCGAGCGATCCTGGAACCGCTGCGAGAAGGCGCGCGTGTTGTCGTTCAGATCCCAGTAGAACGTTTCGGTGAAGTTCAGGCCCTGAGCGACCTTGAGGCCGAGCGCGTTGATGTCCGAAATGAACATCAGGAGGCCGGCCAGCTTCTGGCCGCCCGACACGATGCCGAATTCGGACGCCTGCTTGATGGCGTTGATGGTGTCGCCGCCCGCATTCGCAAGACCGATGACCTTTGCCTTGGAAGCCTGCGCCTGAAGCAGGAACGACGAGAAGTCGGCCGTGTTCAGCGGGTGCTTGACGCCGCCGAGAATTTTTCCATTCAGCGCCTTCACGGCGTTGGACGTATCACGCTCGAGAGCCGCGCCGAACGCATAGTCCGCGGTCAGGAAGAACCAGCTGTCGCCGCCGCTCTTGGTCAGCGCCGTTCCGGTGCCGTGGGCGAGCATGTAAGTGTCGTAGGTCCAGTGAATGGTGTTCGGCGAGCACTGGCTGTTCGTGAGGTCGGATGTGCCCGCGCCGGAGTTCAGGAAGACGCGGTTCTTTTCCTTGACCAGATTGTTGACCGCGAGCGCGACCGAGGATGTCGGCACGTCGACGATCACGTCGACCTTGTCGACATCGATCCACTGCCGGGCGATGTTGACGCCGATATCCGGCTTATTCTGATGGTCACCGGCGACGACATCGATCTTCCAGCCCTTGCCGGTGAGTCCAGAATCCTCGACCGCCATCTGCGCGGCAAGCGTGGAGCCCGGCCCTGCCACGTCGGCATAGAGGCCGGACTGATCATTCAAAACGCCGATCTTAACCGTCTTTTCTTGAGCGGCAGCGCCGCCTCCGGCCGCAATCGCAAACGCGACTCCGACGAATAGGGCAGACATCGATTTCTTCATGTTCCCTCCGGTTAATTGCTCTTGGTTTTTATGATTTTTATGGTCAGCGAAAAACGAACAGTAAGCCTGGTAATTTCCCTTCTTAGACGCCGAGATAGGTATGGAGCTTTTCCATATTCGCTTGCAGATCGGAATTGTTGAAGCCGTCGATGATCTTTCCGTGCTCGACGATGTAGTAACGGTCAGCGACGGTCGAGGCGAACCGGAAATTCTGTTCGACGAGAAGGATGGTGAAGCCTTCGGATTTCAGCCGCGCGATCGTGTGGCCGATCTGCTGGATGATCACCGGCGCAAGCCCTTCGGTCGGCTCGTCCAGCATCAGGAAACGGGCGCCCGTGCGCAAGATTCTAGCGATCGCCAGCATCTGCTGCTCGCCGCCGGAGAGCTTGGTGCCCTGGCTCGACGACAGCCGCTCCTTGAGGTTGGGAAACAGCTCAAAGATCTGGTCGAGCGACAGGCCGCCCTTTCGCACTTCCGGCGGCAGCATCAGATTTTCGCGCACGTCGAGGCTGGCAAAAATGCCGCGCTCTTCCGGGCACAGCGCTATGCCCCTGCGGGCGATCTTGTCCGAGGTCAGGTTGATCGTTTCCTGCCCGTCGAAATTGATCGAGCCCTTTCGCTTCGCGATCATGCCCATGATCGATTTCAGCGTCGTCGTCTTGCCGGCGCCGTTGCGGCCAAGCAGCGTCACCACCTCGCCCTCGCGCACGTGGAAATCGATCCCGTGCAGGATGTGGGATTCGCCGTACCAGGACTCCAGATTCTGAACCTTGAGAATGGAATCCCTCGCGCCGTCGCTGGTCTGCACCGGATTACTCATGACCAGCACCCAAATATGCTTCCTTCACGCGCTCATCCTTCGTGAGTTCTGAATAGCTCCCTTCGGCCAGCACGCGCCCGCGCGTCAGCACGGTAATGATGTCGGAGAGGTCTGCCACGACGCTGAGGTTATGTTCCACCATCAGGATCGTATATTTTTCCGAGATCCGCCGGATCAGAGCCGCGATCTTCCCGATGTCCTCCTGGCCCATTCCGGCCATCGGCTCATCCAGCAGCATCATCTCCGGATCGAGCGCCAGCGTCGTTGCGATCTCGAGCGCGCGCTTACGCCCGTAGGGCATCTCGACCGCCTTGGTCTCGGCAAATTCGCTGAGGCCGACATCGTTGAGGAGTTCCCGCGCGCGCTCGTTGAAGCGGTTCAGCACCGACTTCGAGCGCCAGAAATCGAACGACTGACCATGCTGACGCTGAAGGGCGACACGGACGTTTTCGAGCGCCGTCAGATTCGGGAAAACGGCTGAAATCTGAAAGGAACGAACTAGGCCGAGGCGCGCGACGTCAGCAGGCTTCAGCGCGGTAATGTCCCGGCCGTTGTAAAGAATTTCGCCCTTGGACGGCGTCAGGAATTTCGTCAGCAGATTAAAGCAAGTGGTTTTGCCAGCGCCGTTCGGGCCGATCAAAGCATGGATACTGCCGCGACGAACCTTGAGGCTCACATCGCGCACTGCGACAAAACCCGCGAACTCCTTGGTCAATTCGTGGGTCTCGAGAATGAACTCACCAGACAATCAAATTTCCCCCGTCAGCCTGTCACGCTTATTCTTTTTGCGCTCGACCGAATTCGTTGTCGTCGTCAGCTTGGAAACGTCTTGGAACCGTTTCGTGCGACGTACTTTGCGCGAATATGCAGCCAAGCACTTGGCGGATGCAACAGCAAAGCTGATCGTTCCCGGACGAACGGCATCTTTTTCAACGATCTGGCAGACGCAGGAGGGTCGTTTTTTCGCTTCACCGCGCGAAGTGTTACAGGAGAACCGCGGACCGATCGAATAACCCGATCGGAGGAAACCATCTTTCCGACTAGAAAAGACAACAGCACCTAGCAATGCGTTTTTCGCATAGGTCAGAGAGGGGAAAATATTTCGGACAGATTCGGAGAGCGCGCGGCGTCGCAACGCGCAACCGGCGGGCTATCTCATCACGGCCGGATCGCCATCCGCGCGTAACCCGGCTCCACAGCCTTGACCGCGAGGCGCGCGAATTCGCAAAGCAGCGACCGCGTCTGGCGGGGGTCGATGATCTCCTCGACCCAAAACCGTTCCGCCGTGCGGAATGGCGAACGCAGCTTGTTGAGACGGTCCTTGATCTCTTCCAGCTTTGCTTCCGGGTCAGCCGCGGCATCGATGTCGGCGCGATAGGCTGCCTCGATGCCGCCCTCGAGCGGCAGCGAGCCCCAGTAGGACGATGGCCACGCATAGCGCATCGACAATCGCCCCGCCGGCTGATTGGCCGCCCCTGCGACGCCAAAAATGTTGCGGACGATGATCGTGCACCAGGGCACCGTGGTCTGGTTCATCGCCGCCATCGCGCGCACGCCGTGGCGGATGGTGCCCGCCCTCTCCGCATCGAGGCCGACCATGAAGCCGGGACAATCCGCGAGGTAGACAACCGGGAGATGGAAGGTCTCGGCAAGATCGACGAAGCGAACAATTTTCTGGCAGGTGTCCGACGTCCATGAGCCAGCGTAGTGATAAGGATCGCTCGCAAGCACGACCACCGCATGACCATTGAGCCGCGCCAGCCCCGCAATGATCGCGCGGCCGAACCAGGCGCCGATCTCGAAGAAAGAACCGCGATCCACCACCGATTCAATGATCGGCCGCATCTTGTAAATTTGCTTCCTGTCGCGCGGCACCACGCGAAGCAGCACCTCGTCCGCGCGCTCGGGATCGTCATGGTTGGCAACGCGCGGCGGCAGTTCATGCACTGACGAAGGCAGGTAGGACAGAAAGCGCCGCGCGCAGGCGAACGCTTCTTCCTCCGTCTCCACCGCATGATCGACGCCGCCGGCGCGGGTCTGAATCTGCCAGCCGCCAAGCTCCCACCTGTCGAGATCCTGGCCGAGTGCGGCGACGACCGGCGGCCCCGCGACGAACATCGCCGAGGTCTTCGTCATCACCGAATAATGGCTCGACGCCAGGCGCGCTGCGCCAAGCCCGGCGACCGAGCCGAGCCCAAGCCCGACGACCGGCACCTCGGCCAGATTGGCGGTCATCGCGTAAAAGCCCTGGGTGCCGCCAACGCCCCCCGGCAGATTGGCCGCGCCGGTGGTCTCGATCGTCTTGACCGAGCCTCCCCCGCCCGAGCCCTCGATGATCCGGATGATCGGCAGGCGAAAAGCCTTGGCCATCTCCTCCGCCATCAACGGCTTCTCGGGGATCGACGCATCGGCCGAACCGCCGCGCACCGTAAAATCATCGCCGACGACCACGACCGGCCGGCCATCGACCTTGCCTCGGCCGAACACGCAGTTGGCCGGCGTCAGCGCGACAAGATTGCCGTGCGCGTCGTACTCAGCATTGCCGGCGATCGCGCCGACCTCGTGAAAGCTGCCTTGATCGAGGATCTTTTCGATCCGCTCGCGGACTGTGAAGCGCCCCTGCTCCCGCTGCCGCCTGACCTTGTCGGCCCCACCCATTTCGCGGGCGAAAGCCTCGCGCCGCGAGAGTTCTTCAAGCTCAGGCTTCCAGGTCATGCACGTATCCCGTTAAAATCGATCCGGCGAAAGAAGCGGTTTTGTAGTGTCACATCAGGGCAGCGTGACATTCAACCGTAAATCGGCCGGCGGCGGGAAGATGCGTCAGGAAAGCAGCGCCGCTGGCCGATGCCCTCAGCCAGCGGCAGCCGAGAAGACGGCATTTGAGACAGACGAAAGATCGGCGCATCGCAGCGCGATGCCGCTCACCGTCAGCGGAAGGCTTCCGCGTAAACCTCAGGCTTGAAACCGACGATGATCTTGTCGTCATGGACTAGAACCGGCCGCTTGATCATCGACGGCTGCGCCACCATCAGGGCCACGGCCTTGGCCTCGTTCAAGTCCTGCTTGTCGTCATCGGCCAGTTTGCGAAACGTCGTGCCGGCGCGATTGAGCAGCGTTTCCCATCCGACCTGCTTGCACCAGGTCTTGAGGCTCTTTGCGTCGATGCCCGATGCCTTGTAATCGTGGAAGGCATAGTCGACGCCGAGCGCGTCCAGAGCTGATCGCGCCTTCTTGATGGTATCGCAATTCTTGATGCCGAACATGACAACCGACAACGCTACTCACTCCAATCAGCAACTGCAGGAAGCCGCACGATAGGCATCGCCCCCGCGCCGCGCAACCCTGGGCAAAGCTTTCGCAAAACACCGACCGGACCGAGTGGCAATCGGATCAAGCCGCGTGGAGAAACCATGTGCGCCGCGATGTAGGCATCGCACCGCGCATGCCGGGCGCGAAAGATGTTTCGAACGCCAATTCAATAAAGATAGCCGGCGGAGCTGACCGCAAAAAAAACGCTGCCTGCCGACCGACGTCGACAGGCAGCGCGCGTGTTTTATTTGAATTCAGCAGATCACACAGCGGGCAAAAATCATTCCCACTCTAATATTTTTTCATGCCCTAAGTATTTGATTTTCCTGCAAAAAATTTCCTTTTTGGCTCCCTTGCGCCGCGATGGAGGCCGTCAAAATGTTAGCATTTTGATTTTGCTGGGTTTTTAAGGAATTTCTGGGCGGAAATTTTTTTGTGGACTATCGGGATCTATCGACCGTTTCACAGCAAGGCATAGACCTCAAATCTCGAATCCTTTGCCTCCTATAAAGTACCGTCAAAACCGGCGAAATCAATACATCCGCCCCCATCCCAGATCGCTGGGATTAGGGTGGCCTTGCCGAACAAGGGAGCCGAGATGGGCTAAGCCTCTCTGACTGGCTGATACCAAAGTGCGGTTTTCAGCGCCAGAATCCAAGGAATTGTAACAAGACGAAGACTGAGGGTTTGCCATATGCCATATTTGCTAACCGACACGACGCTAAACGGGGCATTTTCAAACTATCAGCAGCCACGTTTTTTGAGTTGCGCCCGCCCGCTGGAAGAGCGTGTGTCATTCATGGCGACTGCCTACAGGCAAATCTGTTCTGACCCCCAAACGAGTTTTCGCGGGGGCGTTACTGCCAGTTCCTCGACAACGGCGGGTCATAATATCAGGGCAAGTTCGACCTGAACGCAGCGCGCAAGAGCATGCCTATCGCTCTCCGCTGCACGTCACACCACCCGCACGAACACCCACCCTCCACTAATCTTCCACGATCGCGCGAGGCCGCGCCCCACAAGCCGATTTGCGACGCGACTGACGTCCCAGACGAGTTCTTCGATCGCATCGGCTAGTTCCACGGCATTGCGTGGTTGAACCTCGTCCATTGCGCTGAGAACGGCCGCTTCGATCTCGGGATTATAAGGCGGCTCCCGATTTCCCGCCTCAAATCGGTCGCACCACAGAATGTGACCACGCCAGACGATGAAGTGGCTTTCGCACCCTCCTTCACGCCACACTGAGGGAAAGAGGGTAAGTCCTTCTCCCCGCATATCAAAGCGCCACGCCTTGTCAGCGCGACTGTCCAGGTTGATTACTAACGTCTCGCCGCACCCATCAGGGCACGCCATGACAATCGATCTGGGTCGTGAGCGAAACACCATGGAAGCGTCGCCAGGGGTGCTGAGGGTTGCTTCAGCCTGGTCCCTGTACTCGGCATCGCCGACCAACCGGACCATTCGTGCAGGCTCTGTCATTTGTCGCTCCTATTGTAACGTGTTGGCCGGACCGGCAGATTCCAGGTTGGCCCTTTAGCGAAGGCGCCCATTGACGAGCAGGCCACGCAATTCGGCTGCACGGCGACAGCCATCTCCTTCACTCGGCCACGAATGCCGTCATAAACCTGATAGCGTGGTTTGATCGGAACCGGCGTGACAGCCCCGAGCAGCACGGTCATCGAGAGCGAACTCACGGTAGAGTTGATCGACAAAACCGCGGGCTGGGGTTCGCGCTCGCCCTGTACATAGGGGTCCGCCGCGCGCTGCTCAGGCGTCAACATCTCACGCCGGATCGCCTCGCCGTCGAGTGCGCCCGAGCAGTTCAGGCAAGGAAGTCCGGGGGCAAGCATCTGCACGCGTCCCGTAATATGGCTGACGGCTCCGTTCGCGACAGTGATGCTGACGCCCATATCAATTACGGGCACCAAATACTGATAGGCAGCTTGGTTGACGATCGCCCGGCTCGCATGGGAATCCGTGCACAACAGCACGAAATCGAAGGTTGTGATGAGCTTAGCTACCTCCTCATCGACGATGTCGGCTTGAAGCGGGACCACCTTGGCATCAGGGTTAATGGCGCGGATCATCCTGGCCGCGACCTCGACCTTCGGCCGGCCAACGTCTGAGGGGACAGAGCCGACGAGGCGATTAAGATTCGTCTCCTCGACTAGGTCGTGGTCGATCACCGTGATCTGCCTGGCGCCGAGATGGGCAAGTTGCTGGCACTCGAGCGATCCCGTCCCACCCGCACCGATCACGCCGAAGCGGAGGCGGCGCAGCAGCCGTTGCCCCGGCGCTCCGAATGCCCTGACCTGCCGGTCGTCGCGTTCCTGATCAGACACGCCGTGCATGGGCGAATGGAGCATGAGCCTCTCTCCCACTTCCCATACGTCGATCTCATCGTCCTTTCCGAGAGAGCGCGCACGGCAGCCCTGCGGCCCGATCACCAGTGCGACATGTGGCACTGGTGCCGCTCGCCGAACAAAATACGAATCCAGTTCCGTCTCGCCCGCATCGTCGACCGGCGCAAAATGCGGATGGCCGGGGCTGGCCGGATGCGTGTGGATCGCGATGACGGCCATGCCGGTGACCCTGCTGCGGTTTGCAACCTCGATGAGGAAAGACGATTTGAGGATCGCAGATACGCAGGTACGGCTCTCATACGCATCGTCCGGCACGGGTCTGGCGTCGGCGACGATCCATGTGCCACTATGCGCATCGTGATGGGCATAGGCGATGGCACAGCTCTCCAGGTCATTGGCGTCGAGCAGCATCGACGCCAGATCGGAGTAGAGAGGTGCAGGAAAGCGGACGCGGCTCATTGGACCTGCCTCATTCGATCGATCACCACATTCATCCACGTCGACAGACTGTCGCGGTTGGGGTTCCACGGTCCCGTCAAATGCCACGAGAACCAGAGTGCCGGCTCGACGGTCTCCGGGACGGGAGTTGACGCGGAGTTCTGTGGTGGACCTCCATGCGCAAGAAGGAGATCGGGATCCGCCCAGAAGCAGTCGAGCTGCGCAAATGGATAACCAGGCGGGACGATGAAGCGGACGGTGGTCGACGACTTCGACCACCCCTCCGGCAGGCGGACGCCCGGCACGGTGACGAGCGTGGTGCCGCTCGGCAACTGCCGGGTCTGAACGTCGCCAAAGCGCTCCCGCAGCTGCTCGAGCTGCATGTCGAACACGCCGGGCATCAGCCGAAATTCGCCTTGGGGACCGACGAGAAACGGCGGACACCATGCTTCGGAACGAGGCTCACAGCCTCATCATCGGCGATGATGCGGTCCGGGTCATCGCCCTCGCCCTCCAGCGACAGGTCATGCTGCGGATCCCAGTCAGATACCATCGCCTTGATCTGCGCGCCGGTCAGCTTCTTCTTATCGGTCTCGTAGGCCTTGCCGTTGACGAAGAACGTGTAGGTGACCTTGTTGGGCGCCGTGATGAACTTCTCGACGCCGTTGGCGGCGAGATCCGCATCGGTGCCCGGTTCGATCAGCTTGTCCTTGCCGCCACGCACCTCCAGGAAGACCGCCTCATCACTGCCGATGCCGGCGAGCGCACGCAGCACCGCTTCAGGGATGGAAGAACGGCCCCACACGATGCGCGCCTCGTTGAGCTTGACGCGGTAGAGCGGGTCGGCGCTGAAAGTGATGAAGCGGAAGGCGGCACGATCGCGCAGATCGACCTCCTCATCCGCCCGGACATCTTCGAAGTCGCCTTCGGACGTGATCACGAACAGTGAGTGACCATCGATGTCGTTAATGCCGGCCTTCTTCAGGATCTGGCGGCCGAGCGGAACCGGATCGTCGAGAATAAGCGGGTGGAAATCTACGCTGTCGACAGCGAGCGAGACCCGGTAGCGACCGGGGCGCAGGGGGCGATCTTCCTGCACGGCGAGTGCGACATCGTCGATGTCGGGGTTTTCGATAAGAGACATATTTTGTTTTCCTGTGGACCTCGGCCTGATTGCGTCGGTCTCACAGGGTTAATCTCGCCAGCATCGGCCGACCGGTAATTTTGGTCAGAGATTTTTTTGCAGCCGGCCGTCGGCCACTGGACCGCAGGTAAAGAAGGCGGGACAGAAGGGGCATGTGCGGTCGGATCGCTCAGGCGTGAAGTTTCCGCCCTCGATCGCCGCGAAGACTTCGGCAAGCTTTTCTGTTCTCTTGCCGAGCGCCTTCTGGTCGAACTCGACCCTTGTAGTGTGATCGTCGTCGCCGAGGTGGACGATCTCGACCGTGCAGCCGGGAAGTGAGTTGGCGGCCGCCATCTGGAAGGCGGCGTCGGCGAGGCCCTGTCCGGTTTTGGAGGATCGGTGACCGGTCCGAACCATTCGCACAATATGCCGTCCATTAGGTGTCATCACGACATCGTCTGCATTTGCCGAGACGGTAGTCGTTCCGAGCCCTGTTTGGAGAGAAGGCGGTATCGAGCGGGTTGTACCCGCGCGTATCGCCACGAACCGCTTGACAAGCAGGGTCGCAACTTCACGGTGCAGCCGATATTCGTCCCCAGCCAGTGGCCCTTCAGACCATCTCTGCTCCAGCAGTCTCTCCATGTCACCAAGCGACACGACGGAGGGATCAGTGGCGGCGATTTCCGTCACGATGGCGCGGATCAGATCGTGCATTGTCGTCATGGTTGTTGGCGTGCGTCGACCGCCGACGCCAAGCACATGGGTGTACAAAAAGCGCCGTGGGCACCGATCATACAGATCCAGTTGCGCTGTCGTGACCTTGATTTCAGGTCCCAATACGATCGGGAGCGGTTCATCCTCGGGGTCCGGTTTCCGGTCCGCGTGCGGCGTTGCCGCGCGGGTTGTCGTTACACCTAACCGTGCGATGAAATCCGAGGGATTGCGCCGGTTGCCGTTCGCCATTCGGGTCGCTGAGTAAAGCAGGAGGCGGTCCCGGGCACGAGAGGCGGCGACATATAAAAGGCATTCCTGCTCGAGAGCGTGATCCGCAGCAGCCAGAGCGATCGTTCCACCTTCTCCGCCAGCGATCATGCCATCTGGCACCGGACAGGCCGGCTTACGTGCAGTGCTGGGCATGCTCCCCTTATTCAGACCCATCACGTGTACCACGGGGAACTCGAGACCCTTGCTACCATGGATGGTCATCAGCCGGACCGCGTTGATGCCTTGAGCGGCCAGCGGAATCTGTCGAAGATCCCGTTCATCGGCGAGCTGGACAAGTCGCCTGATCCCGTCGAGCGTGCGGTGGATCGGCAGACCAGGCCCTGCACGTTGAGCGCGCAGGAAGCCCATCAGCTGCCAGATCGCCACGCCCATGGCACGACTCGAGATATCGTCCGTCGAAGCGATCAGCGCCGCCGTTCGTGTCCGATCGAGCAAGACATGCGCTAGCACGGACCAGGGAAGCGCATCGGTGCCAAAGCCGTCCAGCATGCCGGCCACCCGGCGCACGGCGTCAGTGTCAGCGGCGTCCAGGGTTGGGAGCGAGGGCAATGAACCGGCCCAGGCGAGCGGTCCGGCTTCCACCTGCCGAAGGTGCTCGACCACCGCTGCGGCACCCGCCAGACTTAGCCCGGTCGACAATCCTTGGAGCGAGGCCTTACGCACCAATCCCATGGCCCGCCTGTCGACGAGCAACGACAGAACGGACAGCAGATCCTTGACCTCGGGTCGTTCGAAGAGATTGCCGAGGTAGAGGACCGGAATTCCGCGTCGCTCCAGTTCACGACCCATGCGGTTGAGCCGGTCGTTGCCGGGGCAGAGCACAGCCTGGTCGCGGAAGGCGACGTCCTGAGAATGGCGCAGAATTTCGTCGGCGAGTGCGTCCGCCTCGTCGTCGTTGTCACCGAAGGTCACATGCTCTGGCGGGACACCGCTGGACGGTCGATCTGCTTTGAGGGAGGCATCGCCAGTGCCAGCCTGCATGCCCCCGCCGAAATTCGAAAATGCGCCAACGATCTCGGGCGTCGAGCGATAGTTGAGACGCAGCCGATCACCAGTACCACCAGGAAAGTCCTCGGTCTTGAATCGCGACATGTTGAATGAGGATGCGCCGCGGAACCTGTAGATCGCCTGCCGCGCATCACCAACGGCCCAGAGGTTTTTGCCAACGTCCGTCAGTCGCTGGAGCAGCCTCACGCTGCTGCGGTTCACGTCTTGATACTCGTCGACGAGGATATGGCTATATGTCGCGCGCAGAATCGAGGCTGCCTCGGCATCGGACTCGAGCAGCTTTACGGGCAGAGACACGAGATCGCCGAAGTCCACCGCGCATGCCGCGAGCTTCAACTCCTCGTATTTCTTATAGACAAGCGCGACTTCGGCGCACCGCTCAGCGGCCTTGCGGGCCTCGGGGTCGGTGGCCCTGTCCAGCATCTCCCGCGCCAGCGCGGCGTAGCGGTCAGCGTCCGCGACCTCGTCTTTCGCCCGGGATATCGCGGTGAGCATGTCCTTGAGGGGACGATCGGGATTCATGAACTCCCGATGATGGGTGAGGTCCAGTGCGAGATATTCGCGCTCCATGATCGCGATGGCCTCGCTGCGATCCATCATGCGGGGCTCTCTCGGGAAGTCCAACTGCTTGTGGTATCTTCGCACCAGATCGAGACCGAAGGCGTGGAATGTCCCGATCCACATCGCCGACGCTGCCTCTGGCCGCAGTCCGGCGATGCGCTCGGATAGTTCTCCGGCAGCCTTGTTGGAGAAAGTCAGCACAAGAATCGATCGGGGGTCGATTCCTTCATCGACGAGGCCGGCGACCCGCCCGACGAGGGTCTGCGTCTTTCCCGTTCCCGGTCCGGCCTCGAGAAGATAGGGGACCCCACGATGCCGTGCAGCCTCGCGCTGCTCATCGTTGAGCGGCTTCGGAGGCCTTACCTCGGCCTCGTCGGGGTCCGGCTCGACCGCCGGAAGCAGCAGCGCATCGAGAAGCTGTAGCGCGACGACGTCGAAGGGGGCTCCCAGCCTCGTCGCAATCTCTGATGCCGTCATGCCGTCAAGGTGGAGTGCGCGAGCCCGTTTGCGCGGCAGCAGGAGCTCGCGACCGAACAGGTCCATCTGGACCTCGCGGCGCTGCCGCCGGCTGTAGTCGACGACCCGATCCTCGCCAACGGGGGCAGCTTCCGCTGGCCGCGTGGGATCGACGTCGTGGGCGACGTGCTCGACCCGGTCGTCGCCGAGCGTGGCGTGACCGAGCTCATGGCCCACCAGGAAGGCCTTGAAGAAGGTTGTTCCCGAGTCCTCGTGCCTGATGGCACGATTTATTGGATCGAACTGTGCCCGGCCGCCCTCCAGGATCGCGCTACCTGGCTCGACAAGCTCGATGTCCAATTCCAGACTGGATGCGGCGGCTTTAACGAGCGCCTCGGGATTCCAAGGGTCAGCGCCCTTGGAAACCACCTCATTGTGAAGCGCCGCGGCACGCTGCCGCGCGAGTTCGACAGCGTCCATGGGTCAATCCTGTGAGGCCAGCAACTGCTGCCGTCGCTCACCCGGTACCTTGCACTGCTTAAGCAGGTCCTCGAATGTGATTTTCTCCTGCTCAGCTGATGGGGCATCGTCGGCCTTGTAGCTGACACCAGGCGCAAGTCGAGGTGGTGCTGCCATGAAGCGACGCAGATCGTCCCCGGTGGAGCGGAGGCCGCGCGCAAGAGCGTCGACGAACCACGCGGGCACGCTGGCGATGTCCACGAGCCGGGAGCTAAACCCCTGGATCACGCCGCTGGGCACATCAAGGGCACGGCGAAGACTTACCAGCTCCTGGGGCGAGACGTTGGCGAAGGGGTCGACCACCGCGGCGGATGCCTGAACTGACGACGTGGCTCGGAAGGCCGCAAGGGACGCTTCTACCCACGCCTCATCGGCCGGCGTGGTGATCTCTGCAGTCGCGCGCTGCAGTCTCAGATCAAGGGATAGGTCGATCAACTCGCCCGAAAGATGAGGGTATAGCTGAAGGTAGCGGTCAAGAGTCGCATTATCGTGCGCCTGCTCAACTGTGAATGCGAGCAGGATCTCCTCTACGCTGTCGTTGCGGCTGTCAGTCATGGTCGTCTCCAATCGACAGAGCCTGGCGTATCAATAGGTATGCTTCGTCACGTCTATTCCGAACCGTTTTCTCGGATTTGACGCCGATCGCCTTTCGAATGGTCATGACGTTATCGTCCGACGAATCGATTGGCATGCCCCTCATGATCAACTCAACGACTCTGCGTAACTTGTCTGGCAGGGACCTAATCGCGTCGGCTACGCGCGACCGGTAAATCGGATCGTCAGACAGCAGTTCCTCTTTGAGGTCTAAACTCCCGACCGCGCGCTCTACCGCCAGCGAGGGTTCGTTTGTCTCCTCGTCAGCCTCAATGGCTTCGGTGCGCGCCGCCTGTCTCCTCGCCCTGTGCATGGATGTCGTGCGGAGCGCTGCAATGGCACCGGCAAACATGACCTCGAAATAGTCCAGGGCAGACCCTGGCTCGGCTCGATCCTCGATCAACTTGCGGACGAAGGTATCCCTTACTCTATCGCGAGCATCTGCGGCGTGGACCCTCTCGGACACGTCGATGCGCTCGCCGCCGACGTGTGGCAGTGCCGATGAAAGCCGCCGCATGAGTTCGCGGTAAAGATCGTTGAAATAGCTTTCGTCGTTGTCATGCCGCGTGTCGCGTATCAGATAGACGATACACTCGGACTTCACGTAGAGCGGTGATGACGTGTCGCGGATCTTCAAGGCAGCGATGATTTCCTCGCGCGACTGCTCAATGAGTCTCGCCAGCGCTTCCTCAACATCCGTGCGACGACTGTAGAGCGCCCCGTCGGATCTGCGTTTCGTTAATGGCTTTACGTGTCGCGCGTCCAAAATCCCCCTCCCAAAAACTCATCCCCTATACTTTAGCTATCAATGGAAAAGGCAGCTTTGATAAGACGCGCCGAATCCAGCGATAAATCATTCCGCTCATATACTTGTTGCTGTTTATAGCCTTAATTTCCAGCATCACGCCCCATCATAGCTGCGATCCATCAGAGGTTTCGCTTTGTCCAACGTGGCGACGTCAGTGATGATGATTTCAAGGTCGCCAGTGCCGAAGTGACCGATATTGCGCACGTCGCGGGTAAAACCCGGCTCAAGTTGAATGGTCGCCGGATCGACCTTGACGAAAACTTTAAGGTGCCTGATCTGCGGCTTGACCTCGACGCACGCAAAGTTCTTCAGGCGGCGGAAGGCGACATAGTTGTCCAGAGTCTTCAACTCGACATCATCGCCCAGCGCCAGCAGGTACGCCTTCGTTGCCTCGTAGAGATCGACAAGGTCCTGGTCAGCATCGGCGAGGTACTGCGTAACAGTTTTCTGGCGTGACCGAGGTCGCGTTGCCGTAGGCTCGCCTTGGTCGTTCACGCTGGCAGAGATCTCGCGCGCGGGCCGCTCCGATGCCGAGGTCAGCAGTTCGAACAGCAAGAGTTCGTCACCAAAGCGGCGATAGCGAACCAGCGCGATATTTCGGTTCATCTGGTTGACCGCATGAGCATCGTATTTTGTGAAATCACCCGCGATGCAGATCAGCCGGGGCGTCGTCCAATCGACAGCCCTCGCCTCTTCGGCGCCGAAGCGCTCCAGAACAAGCCATTCGAAATCACGGCGGTGATCCATCAGCCAGTCGAGGTAGAATAAGCCTTGGTTGATGACGTTCTCATTGCTGGCCCGTTTGTACTCGACGATCACTGGCGAACCATTCTCGTCTATGCCCAGCGAATCCATGCGTCCGCCGTTTGTCGTCGGAAACTCCGATGCAAGAAACCGCACACCGAGGAACGCTTCCATGTTGCGTTCAATGAGGGTCTGCAACGACTTCTCCAGCGCAACCGCGCTGCCGCGAAGCTCTGTGACCGCAGCACTGTCCGTGCGAAAGAGTTTTATATCGCTCATACAAAAATCACCAAATGAACTGGTGCCCCATTCTATCAAGTCTTCTTAGGCGATCCTCGTAGTCCGGCATGATCGTTTCCAACGACCGCCAAAATCGCCGTGAATGATTGTGCTCAAGAACGTGACAAGCCTCGTGTGCAATAACGTAGTCGACCAGCGGCATCGGAGCCATCACCAAGCGCCAGTTGAGGCGGATGCGCCCCCGTGAATCGCAGCTTCCCCAGCGTTTGGACTGGTCAACGACATTGACGGTCGGTGTTGGAATGCCAAGCGTCTCTGCGATCATTCGCGCGCGGGCAGGAAAATGCTGGATCGCATGCGCTCGGTACCAGTGCCTGAGCCCGCTGCGGACAGCGGCGCGCTGAATGGATTCATGGCCATTCGGCAGCACCGGCGCGACAAGGGTGGAACCTCTCGCAGTAATCCGGGTCGTGACGGCGGTTTCGTCGGGAATGAGCCTCAGGCGATATTGGCGGCCGAGGTAGTGAAAGGTCTCGCCACTCACAAATTCCTTGGCGACCGGCTGGCCCCCAAGCTCGCGGTACGCCGCCTGTTTGCGAAGCAGCCAAGCGCCTTTCTTGCGAACGATGCCGAGGACGCGGTCATCGTCTAAGTCCGACGGCGCGAGGACGCGCACTCCGTCGAAGCCAACAGATATCGCCACGGTTTTCCGGCGCGCCGTCCGCTCGATTAGGAACGCAAACGTTTCGCCGCCAAAAACGATGGAATGCTGAGCCGCGTCCGTCATCCCGCATACCTCGCGCGGGCGACATCCATGATCTTTGCCGTCGTGGCTTCAACCTTGTGCGCGTCCAATCCCAAGCTGCGCAATTGCTCCTTAATGGATCGGCGCATCTGTCGCTGGACGTCCTCCTTTTGATGCCAGTCGACAACTTCAGCATACTCCTCAAGTGCCTTGGTGATACCGGCAGCGCTCCGAGAGCGCTCGGGGTCTGGTAGGTCAGCGTCAATGAAGGGCAGGATGGCGGCAGCCGTTCCGGTAAGGCCGTCGCTTCTGCCCGCCGCGCCCGAGCGAATATCTGCGGCTCGCCCGACCATTGCTTCAAGCTGGGTCAAGGCGCTGGCAGCGGAGACGCGAGCTTCCCGCCTATCATTGACGATCCGCTCCAACTGTTCCCAAAGCGAGGCGTAAGCCGTGGGGTTCTCGTCGCGGTGGACGTGGATCTCCTGGCGGATGGCGTGCTCGATCTCCGCTGCCTTGGCATCGCTCGACCTGAGGCTTTCCAGATGCGGACGGAAAGCGGGGTCGAGAATATCTAACTTCACCAACAACTGTTCGACACCCGTCACCGAGAGGTGGCTGGTAATAATCTTGCCCACCTTCGCGCCGTAGTCCTTCGGGTCAAATGGCTCCTCGTAATAGGCGCGGCGGGCGAGAACGCGGATGCGCGATAGCCACTTCAAGTCGGATGGATAGGGTTCTTCCAATGCCTTTGGGTCCGGCAAGACCATGTCCATGGCCTCGGCAAAGCGCAGGAAGTCGAGCTCGAATTTGGCGCGGATATCGTCGGGGCGCAGCAACTCGACGCACGTCGTATCGTCCTCGCGGCCAATACCTTCGAAGAGCCGAATAGCCGCTCGGTGCCGACTTTCAAGAAGCTGGATTTTCTCGGACAGTGGACGAAGCGCACTGGCTATGCCGTCTTCGTCCGAGAACATATCCAGGGCATCGGAAATGCGTCGATTGTCGCCCCAATAGTCAACGACCAACCCATAGGTCTTACCGTCAGCGGTCCGGTTCACGCGGGCGATGGCCTGCAAAAGCGTATGCTCTCGCAGAGGGGCATCGAGATACAGAACCTGCTCGACCGGCGCGTCAAAACCGGTGAGCAGCATATCGCACACGACCAAGATTTTCATCGGATCGTCACGCTTCTTGAACCGGCCAATCATGGTGTCGCGGTCGCGTTTGGACAGGTGATGGGCTTGCAACCGGGCGCTGTCGTTGTTGGATGCGGACATGATCAGCGCGCATTCTGGCGCACCAAGCTGCCGCAAAGCTTCGACGTAGGTCACGGCGACGTCTCGGCTGACCGTCACTATTTGGGCTTTGAAACCATTCGGTTCGATAGTGCTTCGATAGTGCGCAAGGATATCTTTGGCGATGGCCTCAACACGAACTTGAGCTCCGGCAAGCTTCTCCTGAAGTCGCATGCCGCGCTTCAGTTTCTCAATCTCTTCGTTCGACAGTTCAGGGAACGTGGCCCGAATATCCCGTTCGAGATCGCGCCCGTCGATCCGTAGTTGCGCGTCGCGCATCTCGTAATAGATCGGGACGGTCGCCCCATCCTTCACAGCCTGGTCGATCAGGTAGCGGTGCAGATAGTCGCCGAAGACCTCGCGGGTGCTGCGGTCCTTTTTGTCGATGGGCGTGCCGGTGAATGCGATCATGCAGGCATTGGGCAGTCCTGCCCGCATCCGAGCGGCAAGCGCGCCATATTGCGTCCGGTGCGCTTCATCGACCATGACGAAGACGTTCCGCGCTTTGGAAATGACCGAAGAGCGTTTCGGCACGGCGCTGTGAAACTTGTGGACTGTGGTCAGAACTGTGGTTCCAGCGCCGCCCGATAGAGCGTTGCGCAGCGCGTCTCCGCTTTCGGCCTGGATGGGGTTGGCAAATCCTGAACGCTGGAATTGTCCGGTGATCTGGTCATCAAGGTCGGTTCTATCCGTAACGATGACAATCGTCGGATTTTCGGCTTCGGGAAGGCGGCGCAGTTTGGTCGCAAGAAACACCATCGTCAGCGACTTACCGGAGCCTTGGGTATGGTGGATAACGCCGCCACGGCGTTGTGGATTGGGTGCGGTCCGGATGCGTTCAATCGCCTTGCCGACGGCAACGAACTGCTGATAGCGCGCCAGCTTCTTGATGCGCCGTCCGTCGATAGTCTCGAACATGACGAAGTTGCGGATGAGATCGAGCATATTGGCTGGGGCGAGAAGCCCGGCAAGCAAGATGTCTTGTCCGGTTGGTGTTCGACCCAGCTGCGCCGCAAGCGCATCGAGCGTGAGCGGATATGGGTCTTTCCACTCAGCCCATTGGCGAGCGGGGGTCAGCGTCGTGCCGTACTTCGCCACGTCGCGCGCCAGTGCGATGGAAATCTGCGCCGTCTCGAACAAGCGTGGAGCGCCAAGTCCGGCGAATTCATCCCGGCTTTCGTAGCGCCGGAACTGACGGATCGCCTCGCCCATCGGGTCGGCCAGTGATGGCGATTTACATTCAATTACCGCGAGCGGGAGACCGTTCACGTAAACGACGATATCGGGGATGATGTCCTGACGAGCCCCCTTGATCGCGACTTGGCGGGCGAACTCGAACATGTTGGCGTATGGATCGTCGAAGTCAAAAAACCGAACATTGCGGTCCTGTCGTCTGCCGCCTTCCGTGTGGGGGGCCGTCACGCCGTAGGTGAGAGCCGTATAGGCGCTCTCGTTGGCTTCCATGACATCGACGGCTGTAACGCGTGTTACAGCCGCAACAGCGCGGCGGACGCCGTCCTCGCCGAGCCACGGATTGAGGCGCGCCAGGCATTCCGCAAGGCGAACCGTCAGAACCGGCTCGGTCGCCAGCCCGTCGCGCAATCGTCGCACGTCGTATGGTGACAAGGGCTTATAGTCGAACAGCACCCGCAGAAGGTCCGTCGCCGGCTCCTCTACCCATTCGCGCTCAAGCTGTTCACTGGTTTCGTTCATGCAGCTTGCTCGGCTTTGTCACGATGCCGCACAATGATGCTTTCCGGGAGGCGAATGCGCCCTGAGAGCAGTTCCTGAGCTAACGCATCCCGGTTTTCGACCAGCACCTTGCGGGTCTCACGCTCTTTTGCGATCCGCATGTCAAATGCTTCGCCGACATCCGCGATCTTTTGTTGCTCAGTCGTCGGGGGCAGCAAGATCTGCAGCTTCTTAAAGACCGGCATGTAAATGGTCTGGTGCGTACTGCCTTCCTGAAGTCGATCCCACTCGCGTTCCATGTGGCGGAAAACCTGAACGAGATAGGCCGGTACAAGAGTTGGCCCGCAGACCCAGTTCGCAAAATCCTGGCTGGTCGCCATTGGGCGCTTCATACGCGAGGCCTTGCCTACCGTTGCCGTCCGGGAGAACACCACAGTGTCTTTGGGCAGGACGCGCGCCGAGGAATTGGCAATCCCCTTAGCAGTGACGCATTCCGAGGTCTGGTCCACTTCGAGCGCGTCAAGAGCCTCGGTGTCTGCGAGCGACAACCAAGGGATTTCACCATTCCAGTAGTCTGGCTTATCTCGGCTTGGAGTGTGCCCACTTTCGAGTTTGGCAACCTTCGTCAGCGTCACGAGGTCCCAATCTGCCGGGATATGGGTAATACCCTCGGCTACTCGCCCAAGTACCCAGCGCGCTGGTAACCGCTTCATCGGCGCCTTCTCGCGTCGAACGCCACGCGTTAGCATTTCCCGCATAGTGGCGTGCTTGGCGTCGACGAGCGCCGCGATCAGCGCCTCAATTCTAGTGATAGCCTCCTCCACCGTACCCAAGACCTTGGCAATCGCGCGCTGTTCAGCGAGCGGAGGAAGGCTAAGGCGAGTAGCAAGAAACTCTTCTGTTGGTACACGGTTCGCTTTCCGCGAGCCAATCGCAGCGAACTTGAAACGCCCATAGAAGCTAGGACGTGCGACCGTCTTTAGGAACCAAGACGGGTCCACGTCTCCGACAAAGTCGAACGTCGGCAGATCAAGCGTTGTTTCATATCCGTCTAGATGCGCCGGAATGATCCCGAATGCGCCATTTAAGCAATCAAGCTTGCTATAGGCAAACTGGCCCGCTTTGCGGATATAGTAATTGGTCGCTTCGCTTCCGCCACGATCCGAACTCGCAACGATGCCGCGCCCATAAAGTCGAATTGTCAGCTTTCTGGCATTGCTGCCGTTGCTTCCTTTAATTCGGCTTTCCCTGATGAGGTCGCTTATTTTCACCGGGGGCCAGTGGCTATTACCCGACATAGCCCATCTCCTTGAGAAGCGCGTTCATGCGCGCGGCGGCTTCGTCGCGTGCCTGCTCGGCCGCCCAGAGTTTGCCAAGCTCAGCTTTCACGTCGATCGGCTTTTCCGGTTCAAGCGTGTCGATGTAGCGGGAGATGTTGAGGTTGAAATCGTTCTCTTCGATTTCTTTCATATCCACTACACGGCAAAAGCGGTCCTCATTTCCCCAGGCGCGGAAGGCGTCACGAATGTCCCTGATATCGCCTTCACCCAAGATGTTCTTTTTGGGACGCTCCTCAAACTTCTTCGCACCGTGGATGAACAGTACCTTGCCTTTACGCTCAGGTGCCTTCGCCTTGTTGAGGATCAAAACGGTCGCTGGAATGCCAGTGCCGGCGAACAGATTTTCCGGCAGGCCGATGATCGCCTCGAACAGATCGGCTTTCAGCATCGCTTCGCGAATGCGCCCGTCGCCTGAGCCGCGGAACAGCACCCCGTGCGGCATCACCACGCCGCAAACACCTTTAGCGTTGAGCGTCGCCACCATGTGCTGAACGAAGGCCAGATCGCCCATATTTTTGGGGGGGATGCCGTAGATGAATCGGTTATGTCCCTTCTTCTCAGTGTCGCCAGAAACGTCCTCCGCGCCCCAGCTATCCAGCGAGAAAGGCGGGTTGGCGATCACGCGATCATAAAGGAAGAGGTTGCCGTCCTGATCGAGCAGGCGCGGATTGCGGATTGTATCGCCCTTTTCAATCCGCGCATCGCGAAGCCCATGCAGCAGCAGGTTCATCTTGGCGATGGCCCATGTGCCAAGGTTCTTTTCCTGCCCATGCAGCGTGATGTTGAGCGCTTCGCCGAGCCGCTTGCCTTCAAGCTCCGCCACATGCTCCGCGACCTGAACCAGCATGCCGCCTGAGCCACAGGTGGGGTCGCTGATGCGCATGCCGGGCTTGGGGTCCAGCAGCTCCACGATCAGCCGCACGACATGATGGGGGGTGTAGAACTCGCCGCCCTTCTTGCCTGCATCGTCCGCGAACTTATCGATCAGGTATTCATAGGCGCGACCAAGCATGTCCGGCTCTGAAAGCGAGGCGTTCGACAGGTCGATGCGTGAGAAGTGGTCGATCAGACGCGACAAAACGCCTTCCCGGTTCTTGGCGTCGCCAAGGCGCGATTCGGAATTGAAGTCGATATTGGCCAGCACGCCTTCAATCGAGGGATTGGCGTCCTCAATCGCGGCGCATGCCTTGTTGAGGTGATCGCCAATGCCCGTCGTCAGCTTTTTGATCGACGACCAGCGCGCGCGTTCAACCAGAAAGAACTCATGCTCGTCCGGGTCGCTATAGGCAACGTCCTCCGGCAGGCCCTGACGGATAGCCTCTTTGGCCTCTTCCTCGAAACGATCAGAAAGGCGCTTTAGAAACAGAAAGCCGAAGATGTAGATCTTGTAATCGGAACTATCGATGGAGCCGCGAAGAATATCGGCGGATTTCCAGAGATGATTTTCCAGTTCGGTACGTGTGAGTTTGGCCATGTTTCCCTCAATGGTTCTGGTTGTCGCCAAACAGGCGCGCGTCAATCAGACGTCGCGCGAGTGAGCGGCGGATTTCGGCAGCCTCCAGGGCGGTGCGGTAGGCGATTTGCGCGTCCTTAACGAGGGCAGCGATGCTCTCCTGTTCGTTCCGCGACGGCAGATTGATTTCGAGCTTGGCAAGGTCTTTGGGCGACAGGGACAGCAGCGTCGTCGCCCCTCTCCGTAGGACCTCGATCTTTGGGCGAAACACATCGCTGGACAGGATTGCAAACAGCGCACCCCCCGCCACATCAGGGCCGGGCCGCACGACAATGATGTTTGCGCTGGCGATAGCCCCTACTGTCTCAGCCCCCACAAGGCCGAATTTCAGCAGCGTGCCGCGCCCCGTGACGAGCACGTCGTCGACCTGCACCGCGTAGGTCGCGGCTTTGGAGGGAGACGAAAAACCTACTGTGTCCAGCGCTTCTCGCGCGGCTACAGCGCCATCTTGGAGGTCACGTACGCCGATAACCGGCAGCCGTTCGCCCGGGCGAACCACCGTTTCCTCGCGCGACACCCCAACGCCCGCGAAGACCTCCGCAACATCCAGAAGGCGTGCGGTGGAGCGGCCGAGGCCGACTGCTTTCACTTGTTTCTTCATACGCGATTGATAGCCGTAGCAAGCTACGTCGTCAAGAAAAAATTAAACCGTAATCAGCTACGGCGTAAAAGTACGTGATTTAAGCTTGACGGTCCAGCGAATCGCGCTCATATAGGAGACGCCTGACTAGAGTCTGGCCTTGGAAACATAGGAGAAATGCATGGCATCACGGGCGAAGCCCAGTGGCCTCACAATTACGGAGCGCGACGCGGCGCTCATTCGCGGAATGATCAAGCGGGGCGACCGCCATCACGATATCGCGGCGTTCTTCGGCCTCAATCAGGGCCGGATCGCTGAAGTAAAGGATGGGACGCGGTTTCCTGAAGTTCCGCCGGTGAGTCCAGACGAACTTCCGCCGAGGGGGCCGTATCTCACCCCGAAGGCAAAATGGATGGAAAACCGACTGGTCTCGTAAACCAGCCGATTTCCGAATACCTGGGCCGAAGCCCGCTAGGCATGCTTGAACACCATTACCCTAGCTGGCCCATCCTCAAAAATCAATGACCCGGCGCTTCGGACGGGTCTCATTTTCGGCCCAAGGAGGGCCAGCTACATGTTTGAAATCCTTCGCGCGAACGCAGGCGGGTACTTCTGGCGCCTTAAGGGCGCCAACGGCGAAACCCTGTGCCACTCCGAGGTCTACACCTCCAAGCAGTCCGCACAGGCGGGCGTCGATGCGGCGAAGAGGGTTGCCCCGCTCGCCCAGATCCACGACCGGACCTAACGTACTCAACTTAAGTTTGAATGAGCCCCGTAGTGAACGCTGCGGGGCTCCTTTTTCTGCATAGCCCTTCAAGCTAAATCTGATTGCCCGGCACGCGGCTTGGCTCTTTGCAGCTGCTCACCCCTGGATTTCCCACGCCCCGCTTTCAAAGGCATCTTAGCGATCCGTCGTGGCTCATGACGTCAGCCCCGCTCAAGTACTCATATTTGAGTGATTAACGCAGAATGATCGTCATATATGAGCTAAGTACTGCGCGCTGTTTCCATCTCGTCACCGACGAAAGCGGCCTCATAGTCGCGCGCCAGCGCGCCTGAGACGCCAACCTGTCTGAAGGCCTCTCGCCATCCGTCCGAAACGCGCTGCGCTACTGCCCGGATGATCTCTCGAGCTTCAGCCTCAGGAATCTCGAAAAACTCGCAGGCTTCCAGGGCAAGGTTGATCGACCGATCATGGGCCCCTTCCTCAAGGATCGCCGTCTCGAGGTGCGGGTTGCGGTCCGGCGCCGGATTCACGTCGAATACCGGCGACAAGCGCCACCGCCCCGCTCCAACATAGAGGAAGCCATGGTTCTTCAGGTGATCGTCCTTGTTGGACACCAAAATTGTGAAGATCAGACGCCGGTAGAGTTCGCGGAAATCGTCAGAAGGATCGGGTGAATAAGCCCGCATGAAATCAACGATCTCCGTATAGGAACCAAGCTCCACCCCCGTCTTGCCGAGTGCGGTGCGCGCGGAGATGTAGGGAATCCGCGCGGCCCCACGCCGATCGAACCGCTGGATCAGCGCCACCGGGAACGGCGTGTCCGCCAGTTCCAGCCGTGCCTCGGGCGTGCGGATACCGCAGGCTGCCGCCAGGCGCAGCGTCGCGACCTCGACGCGTTCGATCGGTTGTTGATCGTGGACCGAGGTGAACTTCGCCAGCCACAGCACATCGCCGTCCCTGACATTGGCTTTGGGGCGAGCGCCGCCGGAGCCGCCGGCGCCGGCGAGCGCCTGCATATCCTCGGGCGATATTTCCTTGCCTTGCTCATAGGCCCGCGCGATCGCCGTGATGGTTTCGAGATCGACCAGACGCGGAACGGCGTCCGCTGCCTTGCCGCGAATGACCTCGCCCTTGTCATCCAGAAAACGCAGCGCGCCTTGGCGGCAGGTATCGTCGGAAAGTGTCAGATACTCGAATTCGTTGAGACCATTGCCATAGGCACGTTCGAGCAGCCGGCGTCCCCAACTGTCCGGAGCCGCATCGGCGAAAACGCCCGCCAAGGCATCGCGCATGTTGCCGGGCTGTCCCGAGGTGTGAAATGGGCCGGCCTCAAGAAGGAAATCGGGCTGTATAGCGAAGGCGCGCGGGTTTTCGATCCATTCGGCGCCATAGGCGAAGGTCGAGAATTGCCGTGGCCCGGTATGGGTGAAACGCAACTGGCCCACCAATGTTCGGCCTTCGCCAAGCACGACATGGGCGACGAAATCGGCCATCAGAAGGAGGCCCCGTCAGGGTCCACAACGTCCTGCCGAACCTGCGTCTCCTCCGTCTGAGCCTTCTGCTTTCTCAGCCTTGCCGCGAAGGAGCGGCCCCTGCGCGGTCCGTGCTCCGCTGCGAGCGCCAGCCCCAGATCATCCTTGCGGATATCGACCAGGTCAGCGAGCCGCTCCAGAAGGCCCAGCACAACGAGAACGTCGGCAAGCGTTCCGATGGCAACGCCGGGATCACCCCGTTCAAGGCGGGCGATGGAACTTGGCGAGGTTCCTGCGCGCACGGCGAGATCCGCCACGGCAATGCCACGCCGCAGACGCGCGTTGCGGATATCCTGGCCCAGCCGTTCCAGTGCTGGCTTCGCCTTAGGGGAACCCATCTCAATCATCCATATTTGACGTAATGCACCAAATTAAATGTCATATATGACTAATTACGTCCATAGTCAAGAATTCTCGTCCGTGCCCGCCCGGACCACATCGCCTCGTTTTGGCAATCTGCGACAGGCGGGGCGCAAACTGAGGAGCTGATATTCTCGGTTTCCCTAGCCATTGGCGGTCAGTGCCTCGAGATAGGGCCGAATGACCGTGGCGACCGTTCCTCGCGCAGCCTTGCTGGCAATCTCGCTTGGCGTCGTCTTGCGCTGACGCAGCGCTTCCTGCAGGCCTTCGATCGCCACCGACAGGCCAATCTTGTTCCGATATCGGAAGCAATCGGCGATCGTCTTTGCGACGCCGAAAACCTTCACGGGCACCCTCTCAACAGGGTGGGTCTCAACCCCCTCCGTCAGGAGACGATCTGTGAAACGTACCAGCCGAATGGGCGTGCCTTCGGTTTTCGGTGGCCAGTCCTTCTGACCCACGGCGAGCCAAACTTTCCTTGGCAGCTGATCGGTTAGCCCGTGGAACGCCAGGGCAGAAACGAGGCAAACGACGCCCTTGGGAACCCGTTTAGCCGTCTCTGCGAGACTGTGGTGAACGTCGAGGGGCGCGTCGGAGAGTTAATAAAGTCCTCGCGCGAGCCGAAGCACCTCGCCGTCGCGTTCCATGCGGCTCAGGGTGGCGGCTGTTACGCCCGCCTCGCGCAGCTCCGCCAGGCGCGAAATGCCGCGCGCGGTCAGCACGCTATGGGCGATCTGGCGTTGGAACATGGATGCTGGCACGATACAGAAACTCGGAGCTTAGAACCTATTGTCCGAGGTTTTGTATCATTTCTTTTGGACGAAGAAAGGTGCGTGCCACATCGAAGAGGCAGCCGTTCCACGAAACCCGTTTGCCTCAAACGGACCTGAGCAGACAGCGACGACTGCTCTTCGGATCACCTTCTACATCATCACCGGGAGGGGAAGGCCTTCCCCTGCGGCCGAGCCCATGGGTCTCTGCCAACCCCTTCTGCGGAGCGGCTGCCCCGCAACGCCCCGCTAAGTAAGAGTGAGAGAGCGGACCGGTTTTCCGTGACGGGTTGAAAGTTGGAGAAGAGGTCTCCGACGCCCGTCATGGAGTTTGGTCCCATGAACATGCAGGTCCTCGATGCGCGCTGTGACACCGGCGGCGGTTACAAGGTCGATGTCGGTCGTGGCGAGCGGGTCGGCCGCGTCTCGTCTGAGTGGTTCTCGCGTCCGGCCGACGAGCGCTACCTCTCCCTGTCGGAACTGGCCCACACGGTTCGCGACCGCACCGACCGCAGCCGGACGCGGGTAGTGGAAAGCGCGCTCATCCATGTCGAGGCGAACCGCAATGATTCAGAACGGCTGGCGCTGATCCTGCCAGGCACAGATATGGCAGTCGCGCCGACCCATTGGAGCTTCGGCCAACTGGCCAGTCTGGTCGGTGCGCCAGCAGCCTATCTGCGCCAGCTTCCCGCACCGCTCGCCGCGATCAATCTGCAATACGGGCTGACCTCCAATCGGGCGAAGCAGATCAAGACACTCGAAACCGACAATGGCCGGGTCGAGCTTCGCGCCGTCACCGGTCCGGATTACGGCCGGATCTTCGACCACGAGCTGGTCGAGGCCGTGCAGCGCATCGCCGGCAACGGCACGGGCGACACCCGCTGGAAGGTGCCGGGCGTGCTCGACTGGTCGACCGGCATCTACAATCCGGGCGTCGACATCACCAAGGATACGACCACGCTCTATGCCTCCGACCGCGACGTCTTTCTGTTCCTGGTCGACGACCTGAATCCGATCGAGGCCGGCCGACTGCCAGATGGTTCGCCGGACTTATATTTCCGCGGCTTCTACTGCTGGAATTCCGAGGTCGGCGCCAAGACGCTCGGCATGGCGAGCTTCTATCTGCGCGCGGTCTGCCAGAATCGCAATTTGTGGGGCGTGCAGGATTTCGAGGAAATCATCATCCGCCACTCCAAATATGCCGCCAATCGCTTCGCGCACGAGGCAGCCCCGGCGCTGCTGAACTTCGCGAACTCCTCGCCCCTGCCGTTCGTCAACGGCATCAGGGCGGCCCGCGAGCGGATCGTCGCCAGGACGGACGAAGACCGCACTGACTTCCTGCGTCGTCGCGGCTTCTCCAAGGCCGAGACCGGCAAGATCATCGACAGTGTGCTGGCGGAGGAAGGTCGCCCGCCTGAGTCCATCTTCGATTTCGTGCAGGGCATTACTGCCGTCGCGCGCGACAAGCCGCATCAGGACGCCCGCCTCGACATGGAGGGTAAAGCCAAGAAGCTGCTCGATCGAGCCGCCTGATTTCCGCGAAGCCGGGGATGCGGTTTTCCGTGTCTCCGGCTTTGCGCTTCAGTGCCTTTCAGGTTTGCCGGTCCGTTGCGCTGCCCCCTTTAGAGGAAGAGGGCGGCGCTTCGCTTCGTGACGGGTTGGAGGTTGAGAGAGAGTCTCTCGGCCGCCCGTCGCGGAGTAAATCCCGATGGCTACTGCCGTTCAAAAGATCGTCCTGTCGTCCTCGCGCGACATCCCCTTCAACAAGCTGGTGCTGAGCCAGTCCAATGTCCGGCGCGTGAAGGCCGGCATCTCGATCGAGGACCTCGCGGCCTCGATCGCTCGTCGCGGCCTGATCCAGAGCCTCAGCGTCTTTCCCGTCGTCGATGCCGAAGGCGTTGAGACCGGCATGTTCGAGGTGCCTGCCGGCGGCCGCCGCTTCCGCGCGCTCGAACTGCTGGTGAAGCAGAAGCGTCTCGTCAAAGTTGCGCCCGTCCCCTGCGTGGTCCGCGATCGCGACGGCGCCATCCTGCCCGAGGAGGTGTCGCTCGCCGAGAATATTGAGCGCGCGCCGCTGCATCCGCTCGATCAGTTCCGCGCCTTCCACGACATGCTGACCAAGGGCATGACCGAGGAGGAGATCGCTGCGGCGTTCTTCGTGCCCGTCAACGTGGTCAAGCAGCGGCTGCGCCTCGCGACCGTCTCGCCCGCCCTTTACGACGTCTATGCCGACGACGGCATGACGCTGGAGCAGCTCATGGCCTTCACGGTCTCCGAAGACCACGAGCGTCAGTTGCAGGTCTGGGACGCGATCAAGGATGCCTGGTCGAAGGAGCCCTATCAGATCCGGCGCATGCTGACCGAGACCACGGTGCGCGCCTCCGACAAGCGGGCCGTCTTCCTCGGCGTCGACACCTATGAGGCGGCCGGAGGGATCGTCATGCGCGACCTGTTCCAGGCCGACGATGGCGGCTGGCTGCAGGACGTCGGGCTTCTCGATCGCCTCGTCGCCGAGAAGCTGAAGGCCGAGGCCGAGGCTATCGCTGCCGAGGGCTGGAAGTGGATCGAGGTCGCGGTCAGCTTCCCTTACGATGCCGTGCGCGGCTTTCACGAGGTCTCCGGCGCGCCGATCGATCTGTCGGCCGAGGAACAGGCGACCATCGAGGCGCTCACCGCCGAGCAGGCCAGACTCGAGGCGGAATATCAGGATGCCGACGAGCTGCCCGACGAGGTCGACGAGCGTATGGGCGAGATCGAGACCGCTCTGGCCGCGTTCGACGATCGCCCCGAGCACTTCGAGCCGGCAGACATCGCCATCGCCGGCGTCTTCGTCAGCATAGACGCCAACGGATCGCTTTCGGTCGATCGCGGCTTCGTCCGGCCCGAGGATGTCCCCAAGGTTCGGGCCGATGGCGAGGAGGGATCGGAAATGGACACGGAATACGTCGACGCCGATAGCCCGTCGGTGCGACGCGCCGTCATTACCATCGGCGGCCAACCCGCCGAGTCCGATGACGACGATGAGGACGACGGAATCAAGCCGCTGCCCGAACGCCTCGTCATCGAGCTGACCGCCTACCGCACCCTCGCTTTGCGCAACGCAGTGGCGGAAAACCCGCACATCGCCATGACGGCGCTTCTTCACAAGCTGGTCTCGGACACCTTCATGACCCGCATGTACACGGGCGCCATGGAGGCAGGGGTGAAGCACGTCTTCTTCCCGGTTCAGGACGAGACGCTGAAGGACAGCCCCTCCGCGCGCGCCGTGCAGGAGCGCCACGACGCCTGGGCCGCTGACATCCCGAAGGACGATGACGCCCTGTGGGACTGGCTCGCCGCGCTCGACGATGCCAGCCGCATGGGTCTGCTGGCGCATTGCGTCAGCTATGGCGTGAACGCGCTCTATGAGCGGCCGAACCCGTACAGCGCGGGCGGCGTGTCGCAGCACACGCTCGACATGAGGCTCGCGCAGGCCGACCGGCTGACGCGGGCGACCGGGCTCGACATCGTCGAAGCCGGCTGGCGTCCGACCTTCGGCAACTACCTCAACCGTGTCACCAAGCCGCGCATCCTCGAAGCCGTCCGCGAAGGCGCCGGTGAACGGGCGGCCCAGCTCATCGACCATCTGAAAAAGGGCGACATGGCCAAGGAGGCCGAGCGTCTCCTGGCCGATAGTGGCTGGCTGCCCGAGCCGCTTCGGCTTGCCGGCATTGAGAGCGATCGGGCAGCGGACACCGATGACGGCGGAGAAGCCGACGGGGCCGAGCTGCCTGACTTCCTCAGCGCTGACGACGAAACGTCGGCCGATGGCGAGGACGACGAACGTCACCTCGTCGCCGCCGAATGAGCGGCTCGCGGGGCGGCTCGGCCGCTCCGCAACTTCCAATCCCATCCACTCAGAGCCCGGCCCAGCGCTGGGCTCTTTTCGTTTCAGGAGCCCGACATGACCGATTTTCTCACCCGCTTCTCCTGCCTGCTCGACGTCGGCTCGCTCGCGAATGTCGCGCGGGCCTTCGAGATCTACACCGCGCTGATGGCCGAGAATGGTCGTGAGAACCCGCCCGCCGAGCCGTTCCTGCTCTCGCTGACGCCCGAGCACGGCGCGAAGCGCCTTTGGCTTCGCGACCCCGGCAACGCCGATCCGCAGTTGCTGATCACCTTCGTCACGCGCTGCGCGGAGACATTCGCGCTCACCGGCACCTGGGGGTTTCAGTGGGCCGTCATCGCCTCGGCCCCTGTCGTCGACGGCTTCTCCGGCGGCGCCCATCTGCTCGACCTCGGCACAGGCCGCACGATCGAATGGATCAGTACCAGTCGGTGGCTGGCCGAAAGCGGAACGCGCTGATCCCCGACCATGCGCGCGCCCGGCCTCACGGTCGGGCGCTTTTTTTATGTCAGCGGACAAGAGGAAGAGGACGGCCGGGGCGGGTCGAGTTCGGGCGGTCGAGAGAGAGCGCCAACCGAGCTTGTCCCTTCCGCTCTCCCAAGGTTCCTTCCATGAACATTCTGTCTCCCGTGGCCCCTGCGGTCGCGCCCGTCACCCGTGCGTCCCAGACCCTCGCCGTGGCGCTACAGCTTCTCAAACATCTCGAACGCGGCCAGCGCGTCGATGCCGCGATCCTTCGTGCAGCGATGGAAACAGCCTTCGGCGCATCCGACACCAGCGGCGCCTGGGACTGGAAGGCGGCCTATGAGGCCTGCGAGGTCGCGACAGTCCTCTTCCTGCGTAAATACGGAAAGGCGCTTTTCCGCAAAGCCGCATCTCCGGCTGCACGTCTCTCCGCTCTTTCAAAGATCGCCGGGCTCCTGCCGACGCATACCCGGCGCTCGGAAGAATCGCAGGCGCTCCAGCAGTTCTCGACGCCGGTGCCACTCGGCCTTGCCGCCGTGGCGGCCGCCTCCATTGCTGCTGGCGATATCGTGCTGGAGCCGTCGGCTGGCACCGGCCTGCTCGCGATCCTGGCCGAGATATCAGGCGGAACGCTCCTCCTCAACGAGCTGGCCGAGACCCGTGCCGATCTTCTCGCAGCGCTGTTTCCGGGCGTAGCCGTCACCCGCTTCGACGCCGCCCAGATCGACGATCATCTCGCGCCGGACGCCACCCCCTCAGTCGTGCTGATGAACCCGCCATTCTCCGTCATGGCGAACGTCTCCGGCCGCGTGGTCGACGCCGCCTATCGCCATGTCGCTTCAGCGCTGGCCCGGCTTGCCGATGGCGGACGGCTGGTGGCGATCACCGGCGCCAACTTCGGCCCCGACCATCCGGCTTGGGCCGCGGCCTTCGTCCGGCTTCAGGAACACGGCCGCGTGGTGTTCACTGCCGCGATCGACGGCTCGGTCTATGCCAAGCACGGCACGACCATCGACACGCAGCTGACGGTCATCGACAAGCTGCCGGCCGACAATCGTTCGGCATTTCCCCCTTCGCCAGGCATCGCGCCCGACGTCGACACGCTGCTCGGCTGGATCGAGACGCAGGTTCCGCCGCGTCCGACTGCCACCCTCCCGCCAGTGGCAACTTCGGCGTCTACCGCGACGCCCCGGACCGTTCGCGGATACCCGGCGCGTACTACTGCGGCACGTCCCGCGACGCCCGCATCCATCGAGCCCGAAGGCGTCGAACTCGCCTATGCGACCGTGGAGTGGACGCCTGCCGAAATCGGCCGGATCACCGACGCGATCTATGAAGAATATGGATTGCAGGCGATCCGTATTCCCGGGGCGCAGGCCCATCCGACCAAGCTTGTGCAATCCGTCGCGATGGCCTCGGTCACGCCGCCCAGGCCGAGCTACCGACCCCGGCTGCCTGCAAATATCGTCCCGGATGGTCTACTCTCCGACGCCCAGCTCGAAACCGTTATCTACGCTGGCGAAGCGCATGCCGACTTCCTCGCCGGTTCGTGGACGCTCGACGAGACTTTCGACGTCGTCTCGGCAGCGCCCGACGACGCGCCGAACTCTGTGCGCTTCCGCCGCGGCTTCATGCTCGGCGACGGGACCGGCGCCGGTAAGGGTCGCCAGTCGGCCGGCATCATCCTCGATAACTGGATGCAGGGCCGCCGGAAGGCGGTATGGATCTCCAAATCCGACAAGCTGCTGGAGGATGCCCAGCGCGACTGGTCGGCGCTCGGCATGGAGCGCCTGCTGGTCACGCCGCTGTCGCGCTTTCCGCAGGGCAAGGACATCACGCTCTCGGAAGCCGTCCTATTCACCACCTATGCCACGCTACGGTCCGACGACCGCGGCGAGAAGCTTTCCCGCGTCAGGCAGATCGTCGAATGGTTGGGCTCCGACTTCGACGGAGTGATCATTTTCGACGAGAGCCACGCCATGCAGAACGCCGCTGGTGGAAAGGGCGAACGCGGCGATGTCGCCGCCTCCCAGCAGGGCCGTGCGGGCCTTCGACTCCAGCACGCCCTGCCGAATGCGCGCGTCGTCTATGTCTCGGCAACCGGCGCGACCACCGTCCACAACCTCGCCTACGCCCAGCGCCTCGGTCTCTGGGGCGGCGAAGACTTCCCGTTCTCGACCCGCGCCGAATTCGTCGAAGCGATTGAGGACGGCGGCGTAGCGGCGATGGAAGTGCTGGCCCGCGACCTGCGCTCACTCGGCCTCTACACGGCGCGGTCGCTCTCCTATGACGGCGTCGAATACGAACTGGTCGAGCACCAGCTAACCCCTGATCAGACGCGCATCTATGACGCCTATGCCGGCGCCTTCGCCGTCATCCATAACAATCTCGACGCCGCCATGCAGGCCGCCAACATCACCGGCGGCCCTGATGGCAGCGGGGGCACGCTGAACCGGCAGGCCAAGTCCGCCGCCCGCTCGGCCTTCGAATCCGCCAAACAGCGCTTTTTCGGTCATCTCCTCACCAGCATGAAGACGCCGACCCTGATCCGGTCAATCGAGCAGGACCTGGCGGACGGCCATGCCGCCGTGATCCAGATCGTCTCGACCGGCGAGGCACTGATGGAACGTCGTCTCGCGGAGATCCCGACGGAAGAATGGAACGACGTCCGGGTGGACATCACCCCGCGCGAATACGTTCTGGATTATCTCGCCCATTCCTTCCCGGTGCAGCTCCACGAGCCCTTCACCGACAGCGAGGGCAACCTGTCGTCGCGACCCGTGTTTCGCGACGGCCAGCCGGTCGAGAGCCGCGACGCCGTTGCCCGTCGTGACCGCCTGATCGAGAGGCTCGCTTCGCTGCCCCCAGTTCCCGGCGCGCTCGATCAGATCGTCCAGCGCTTCGGAACCGATGTCGTGGCTGAGGTGACAGGGCGCTCGCGCCGAATCGTCCGCAAGACCAGCCCCGGCGGCATCGACCGCCTTGCCGTGGAGAACCGCGCCGGATCGGCCAATCTCGCCGAGACTCAAGCGTTCATGGATGATCAGAAGCGTATCCTGATCTTCTCCGACGCCGGCGGCACCGGGCGCAGCTACCACGCCGATCTGTCGGCGCGGAACCAGCGGCTGCGCGTCCACTATCTGCTGGAGCCGGGGTGGAAGGCCGACGCCGCCATTCAGGGCCTGGGCCGCACCAACCGGACCAACCAGGCGCAGCCACCGCTGTTCCGGCCGATCTCGACCGACGTGAAGGCCGAAATGCGCTTTCTCTCTACCATCGCCCGCCGCCTCGACACGCTGGGCGCAATCACGCGCGGCCAGCGCCAGACCGGCGGCCAGGGGCTGTTCCGGCCCGAGGATAATCTGGAGAGCCACTATGCCCGCGACGCCCTGCGGCAGCTCTACCTGCTGCTGGTGCGCGGCAAGGTCGACGGCTGCTCGCTCCAGATGTTCGAGGACGCCACCGGCCTCTCGCTGACCGAGTCAACCGGCATGAAGGACGAGCTGCCGCCGATCACCACCTTCCTCAACCGGTTGCTGGCCCTGACCATCGAACTCCAGGGCGTCCTGTTCACCGCCTTCGAGCGGCTGCTGAACGCCAAGATCGAAGGCGCCATCGCCTCGGGCAGCTATGACGTCGGGCTAGAGACACTGCAGGCCGAGAGCTTCATCGTAACCGACCGCCGAACGATCCACGTTCATCCCGGCACCGGCGCCGAAGCCCGGCTGCTGACCATCACCCAGCGCCAGCGCAACCGGCCGGTGACGCTTGCCGAGGCGCTCGATCATCTCGACGACCCGCGCGCCAGGCTGTTGATCAACGAACGCTCGGGCCGCGCCGCCGTGCAGATACCGACCACCAGCATCATGCTGGACGATGGCGAGATCGAACGGCGCGTGCGGTTGATCCGACCGATGGAGGCGCACAACATCCCCATCAAGATGATGGATGAGACCCATTGGGTCGACGCGGACCGGGCGGGCTTCACCGCGGCATGGAACGCCGAGGTAGCTGAGGTGCCGGAGTATACCGAAAGCACCATCCATGTCGTCAGCGGCCTATTGCTGCCGATCTGGAAACGCCTCCCGAGCGAGTCAACGCGGGTGTATCGACTCCAGACCGACGACGGCGAGCGCATCGTTGGCCGCCGTGTCTCCGCCGCCTGGGTAGCCGGCGCGCTCGCCACCGGCACACCGACCCTGACAGCGGACGACGCCTTCATGGCGCTGATGGATGGCAAGACCATCCTCGATCTGACCGAGGGTCTTCAACTTCGCCGCGTCCGGGTCATGGGCGCCAACCGCATCGAGCTGTCGGGCTTCACCGACGCCATGCGCAATCGCCTGCGGGCCTATGGCCTATTTCACGAGATCATCTCGTGGAAGCTGCGGATGTTCGTGCCGACCGATACGACCGGCGCCGCTATCCTGACCAAGGTGCTGGAGCGCTATCCCGTCGAGCGCGTCACTGAGCGGGAGGCAGCGTGATGGCACGGCATGACGCCTCCGATCTGGCGATCCGTCTCGGCCGACAGGCCGAGGCGGTGTGCCGTCATTATCTACCAGCTGGTCATCGCGAAGGCCGCTACTGGCTGGTCGGCGATGTCCGCAACACGCCGGGCCGCTCGATGTTCGTGCGCCTGAAAGGCGGCGAAACCGGCAAGGGCGCCGCCGGCAAATGGACCGACGCGGCCACCGGCGAGCATGGAGATCTGCTGGACGTCATCCGCGAGAGCTGCGGCCTGGTCGACTTCAAGGACGTTGCCGATGAGGCGCGCACGTTCCTGTCGATGCCGCATCCCGAACCGGACCGTCCGCACGGTGGCGGGCGCCAGTCACCTGCGCCGGCGGGATCACCGGAAGCGGCACGGCGGCTCTTCGCCATGGCGCAGCCGATTTCGGGCACGCTCGTAAAGACGTATCTCCGTACACGCGGCATTACGGATTTGCACGGAACCGGCAGTCTGCGTTTCCACCCTCGCTGCTATTATCGCCCTGATGAGCATTCCCCGACAGAGACCTGGCCGGCGATGATCGCATCGGTCACCGATCTCGGCGGGCGTCAGACCGGCGCGCACCGCACCTGGCTCGCGCCGGACGGCTCGAACAAAGCCCCGATCGACACGCCGAGACGGGCGATAGGCGACCTCCTCGGGCATGCCGTTCGCTTCGGTGTGGCTGGCGACGTGATGGCGGCGGGCGAAGGCATCGAGACGATGCTGTCGCTCAGGATGGCGCTACCCACCATGCCGATGGCGGCGGCGCTTTCGGCGGCGCATCTCTCGGCCATCCTGTTCCCCGACACGCTGCGTCGGCTCTACATCGCCCGCGACAATGATCCGGCCGGCGACGGTGCGATGGCGACGCTGATCGAACGGGCGAACGCGGCCGGGATCGAGGCGGTCGTGGTGTCTCCAACCCTGGGCGACTTCAACGAGGATCTCCGCCTGGCGGGGCTGGACAGCCTCCGGGCAGCGGCCCGGGTGCAGATCGCGCCGCAGGACGTCGCACGCTTCATGGCGCTGGCGGCATAGGCCGGCAGGAGAATGCAGACGGCGGGAGCGCCGTCGTCGGCATCGCTCGGATGATCCCCAGGTCTGAGAGAACCGTGCCCCGGCCTTCGAGAGGGCGATCGGCCAGCAAACGGCCCGGACCCGCAATGTCTGCGACGGACTATTTTCCGGCGGCCCTTCGGGCCTTTCCATCGCGAAACAAAATAGCCCGCCTTCGCCATCCTCCGCTGTGCTCCGGCCCTCCGCTTCGCTGCGGATGCAGGTCCGGCCCGCCCGCCGGCTTTCGTCGCCATGAAGGCCGCGAGGGTCGCGGTCGAACCGACGGAGCATCCCATGAGCGAGCACGACGACTACGAACCGCACCACGCCTCTTCCCCCACCGACCATGTCCTCAGCGAACTCCAGCTCTACGGCTACCGTCCCTTCACGGATGAACCCGATCCCCGACCGCTTCCGGAGGGCGACCATGTCGCCGGCGCCATCGCCGACATCTTCGACGCCCTGATCGTCACCCTGGACGACACCCGCCTCGAGCCCGACCTTGACGATCTCCTCTGGTCGACCGTCAACCTTTTCCACCGCGCCAACGAACGGATCGAGCGCGAGCTGGACGACAATGAGCAGGCGCAGCGGCGCGGCCAGCGCGAACAGGACGGCAGCGAGGTGAAGGCTGTCGAGCTGGAACGCCTGACGGCCGAGGGCCAGACCCTGATCGAACGCCGCAATGTTTTCGAACTGATGCGCGACCAGGCCGCCGAGCACTATGAGCGCCACACGGGCTCGGACTGGCGACCGCGCAGCGGATCGATGGTCAACCATCGCCACCTGACCTCGGCGATGATCGACAGCCGGGACTTCCTCGCCGCCAAGAAACGCGCCGACAATCAGGTGCTGCTACCCGCCGGTCCGAAGATCGCCTTCACTGGCGGGCTCGACTTCAATGATCACCGCCTGATCTGGGCCAGACTCGATCAGGTCCACGCCAAGCACCCGGACATGGTGCTGCTACACGGCAAATCGCCGAAGGGCGCCGAGAAGATCGCGGCCAAATGGGCCGACACGCGCAAGGTGCCGCAGGTCGGCTTCGCCCCCGACTGGACGAAACACGCCAAGGCCGCACCGTTCAAGCGCAACGATCAGATGCTCGACGTCCTGCCGATCGGGGTCATCGTCTTCCCCGGCACCGGCATTCAGGACAATCTGGCCGACAAGGCGAGGAAGCTCGGCATCCCGCTGTTCGATTTCCGTCCGAAGGGAGGCGGCGCGTGAGCGCCGTCAATCCAATGTGACGCCCCAAAACTCCAAGACGGAAAGCACTTCCTCCTTCGGGTAATGGAGGAATGCAGCATTCGCGAGGTCAGCCTTCAGCTTGCGCTTTCGCTTGGCAATCTCACGCTCGATCCGTTCCCCGAACGGCGCTGTCCCGGGCGGAAGCAGTCCAGGGCGCTCCGGGCAAGGCCAGCTTTTCGGATAGCCTTCGGGAATCCAGCCGCTCCTGACCTTCTCGGAAGGCTCGGTGACCGATGGATGCTCGCAAGCCCAGCCATAAAGGTGGAAAGCGCAGACCCGCAGCATCGCCTTGATTTCAGGCATCGTGTCCGTGAAGCCTTTGAGCGGGGTCGGCAGCCACACCATATTGGCGACGCAGGAGAAGTAGCGCAGATCCTGGACGACGCTGCTTTGCTGAGCGAACGAGGGATCGTCGTATCCCCAGATGTGACACACGGTCCAGTTCTTCGGCTTCGGCGCCGCGACGCCCAGAGCCGCCACGAGAGCATTGAGCGCGGCGACATTGCCCTCGAACTTCTCAGCGGTGATCTTGGTCGCCTTTTTCGTGTTCGTGTACCGGCGCGACCACGCAGCGTCATAGAGAGGCCGGCCGCGAGCCGTATGCGGCGCCCATACCGGCAGACGCCGGAAAGTCTCCGGATTCACCCACCGGACCGTACGCTCGATCAGTTCGACCACTGCCGGAAGATCATCTCGAAGGGCGTCGTTGCCGTCTGGTATGTGAAATCCGGCTGCCATCGTTTGCTTGCGCCCTCCTGCCTTCCGACGCGGACGACCAGGACACGGCACGAATCCAACGCAGTGAATTGCTGTGGGGCGATCCTAGCACTCGGTCGAAGCGAGAAACCATCCCCCGCTTCCATTGCGCTGATCCTTGGTCCAGCCGCTGGCCTGACGCCATCAACCCGTAAAGGGTCGGACTACGCAAAGCGTGCCGCCGCTCCAGCTTCGCCTTCGCGGTGATTGCGGCCATCGGCCGGACAAATCGGGCGCCTGTCGCGCGGGAGATGGTCTCCCGCCTCCAAGACAGGAGCCGGTCATATGTCCCTCAATCAAGCTCACGCCTTCGCCTTCAGCCTTGCCGCCACCCTCATGGTCTCGATCGTCATCTTCCAGGCCGGGGACGGCACCATGGGCGTCATGCCCGCTGGCGAATATGACGGCGAAGCCGCCGCCATCGTTCACGAGATCGACCCCTTCGCCCGCTAATCGCGGGCAAGGCGACAGGGCCGCAAGCGGAAGTCCCACGGGATTTCCGCTCCCGCCCTGCCTTCTCTTCGCCTATACTATCAATGCGCCGTGGTGGTGGTGGAGGCGCAACCGTCAGACCTTTATCTCATGGAGAACACCACCATGATCTTCATCGGCATCCTCTCCAGCATCGCGGCGATTGGCGTTCTCTGCTGGTTGCTATTCACGCTGGCTGTCTTCGCGCTGCCGTTCTTCGCCGGCGTCAGCGCCGGGACATGGGCCTATCAGACCGGCGCCGGCTGGCTCGGCGCAATCCTCGTCGGCCTTGTCGCTGCCGCACTTACATTCGGCCTGGGGCAGGTTCTGCTCGCCTTCATCCGACCGCTCTGGATACGGCTCGCGATCGCACTCGCCTTCGTCGCGCCCGCGGCGCTTGCCGGCTACCACGCGACGCATGGCATCGTGAAACACACCATGCCCTCCGACACCTGGCAGCTCATCTTCTCAGTTATCGGCGCAATCGCCGTTGGCGTCACGGCGCTGATCCGGGTCACAGCCATGGTCACGCCCGGGCCAACCGGGCGAGCCAACGTGCGAACCTGACATAGGTGCAGGCGGCGGCGGGATGATAAATTGATGTCTTGGCGGTCGCGCCTTCCATGTCGCCAGGCTGGTTTGCAATCGCGCTGACCGGATCGACGGCTAACCCAACTGACGCGCCATGCCATCGGTGACGGTGCCGGTGGCAATGCCGTGGCAGTGCGCAGACGGTGCGAGTGCCGGAAGGGGGCGATCTCGTGGGCGACGGGCAGGAATCGGCGGAACGTAGCGTCTGGCGGAGCTGGGTTTCCCCGCGGTGTCAGGCGTCGCTACGGTCCATCGGTCGGTATGCTCGCAACGTTCTCCTGTGATGCGTCTCTGTCATGTCGACCGTTCCAAAACGGCCTCTTCAATGGGCTGATCTGGCCGAAGGTCGGCTGCGCCTCGATCGCCTATGCCGCAACAGCGGCGTCGAAACTTTCTTCCCCTGCCGGCTGCGCCGTCATTCCTCGCGAGGCAAGAAAGCCTCTCCTTTGCTGTCAGGCCCCTGCGGGGTGCGCCGTCAATCGCCTCCGGCCTCTCGATCGCCATCGAGGCCGCAATGGTGCGGGCTCGGAACAGCGTTCAAGGAGAACTACCATGGCGACCATTGGCACCTTCAAGAAGACCGGCAACAACGAGTTCACCGGCGAAATCGTCACCCTCAGCGTCCAGACCAAGAATGTCCGCATCGTCCCCGAGGCTCGCGCCACCGGCGAGAACGCCCCCAGCCACCGCGTGTTCGTCGGCCGCGCCGAGATCGGCGCCGCCTGGTCCAAGACCTCCAACGAAGGGCGCGCCTATCTGGGCCTGAAGCTCGACGACCCCAGCTTCAACGCCCCGATCTACGCTAACCTCTTCGACGACGAGGAAGGCGAGACCCTCTCGCTCATCTGGTCCCGTCCCAACGGGCGCCGGGGCGACTGAGGCCCCGCGCAAGGCCCCGACCGGAAGGCCGGGGCCTCGGCTTTGCTGCAACCGAATCAGTTGCGATGTCGGCGGCCTGACAGAGGGCAAATAAGCACTTCCGACTGGAATACGCTGCCAAGGACGACTATTATAGTCGTAGTTTTGGCGTACGCGTAGGTCCGTGTGGGAGGTGATCATGCATGATCACCGCCCGACAGTTTCGGGCCGCACGTGCGTTGCTGGGTTGGACACAGGAGACGCTCGCTGACAAGGCCCGGGTCTCATTGACCGCGCTCAAACGCCTCGAATCCACCAGTGGCCTCGAGGTTTTTGAGAGCACGCGCGATGAGGTGAGACGGGCCTTCGAACGCGCCGGCATTGTCTTTCTGAACTCCGATCAGGGCAAGGGAGTGCTGCTCGTTGATGCGAAGAAGGAAACCTGACGTTCGACAGGTCGCGGCGTTGCAAATTCGTCTCGCGTCAAGGTCATGCGTTATCATTCCGATCAAATCACGGTTAACAATATCCTCCAGTTTGGATACATCTCGCCATCGGGGGATGTTGTGACCAAAGTCGATTTTCTCGACCAGCCGCCGGCTGGGGCGGCATTGACCGCCTATGACGAGGCGCATCTGAAGCTGTACGTTCGGCTGCTGGATGCCGACGCTGAAAAAGCCGACTGGCGCGAAGTCGTCGAAGTCCTCTTCGGCCTCGATGCCAAGGCCGAACCGGAACGCGCTCAGCGCATCTACACCAGTCATCTCGACCGAGCGAAATGGATGACGAAGAGCGGTTTTTGCGAGTTGCTCCAGGGCCGCCTGCACTGAGGTGATGCGTAAACCGCATCACGTTGCGGCCACTTCGTTCTTCCCGCGCTCTGTTCAACCCGGAATCGTATCCACTGCAAAACTCGCGTTGCACAACCTTACGCGGAGGCAGTGGAGAATGTCCGAGGATGAAAGTTGGCGGTCTGAAGCCGCCTATGACTATATCGACAAGTTGACCCCCGGCGATCTCGCCTGGGAGTTCCTGCGTCGCAACCCTGAATACAGAAAATCCTATCACGAGCTGGTAGCCGTCGGGCGGTTGACCGAGGATGTCGCGGGCGAGTTCGCCGAGCAATGGGGCTTGCGATTTCGTCGCCGACCCTCCCAACTCCGCGCTCATCCAGCCAATCTTCTGGATCCCGCAAACCGATCCGGCGACACTGCCGTTCACCGTCGGACCGAACCCGGCGGGACATCTCCGCCTCCGCGTTGAGGATCTGCACGCCCACGCCATCATCGAGCATGATCCTAGGCTGATCCGGCTCGTACTGCGCGGCGAACCCCACGACGTCGCCCTGATCGGCGTCGATGATGCCCGCCCCCTTGGCGCGTTCATCATATTCGATGAGCTGACGCCCGACCGACTGACCGCGGTTGAACGCGTCTGGCACGCGATGTTCGGCAAGCGCGTGCCGCCCGATCCACGCCTGACGCCACAAAGACGTCAGCGCGCCCGCCAGATGCTGCGCGCGATCGACGCGCGCGCGAGCGGCGCCATCTACCGCACCGTCGCCGAGCATCTCTTCCCCCAGCACAAGATTGACGCAGCATCGTGGGTCGGCGACCCGATCCGGGAGATCACCATCCGTCTCGCCCGCGACGGCATGAAGCTCGTTCGCGGCGGCTACCGGACGCTGCTGCGCCGCCCACGCCGGGATCGCTGATATCCACTCGTGTGTCGATTTTAGCATCTTACTTCGACATCGTCCGGGGCGCCGTCTTCGCGCCACCGTGCTCGCAACCCGCCGCTTATTCGAAGCGGCCGCCCGCGAGACCACGGAGGTGCGATCATGGCCGAAAGAGCCGCCAATTTACCGCCACGCTACCTGAGAACGCAGGAGGCGGCGCGCTTCCTCGGCCTTTCCGAACGCACCCTTGAGAAGCATCGGACCTACGGGACCGGTCCGATCTACCGCAAGCTCGGCGGCCGCGTGGTCTATTCCGTCGACGACCTTCAGGCCTGGGCGGATCGCGGTCTCGTCACCTCCACGTCCGATCCGCGGGGCGGCACTGTTTTACCGGCAAAGCGTCAAACAGCCTCGACCGCCGCCGGCGGACGCTTCCCGCGCTGAGACGACCGGCCATGTCGTCGCGCCACACCCAATACGATGAACGCGCCCAACTCGATCTGTTCCGGGCGCTGCCCGGCGATCTCGCACCCCGCGATGCGCAGGACCTCATGGCCTACCCGTTCTTTTCGCTCGCCAAGTCGAAGCGTCTGGCGCCGATAGACTTCAAGGCCGGCTCGGTGAAAATCCGCGTCGAGGCCGTCGCCGAGCACGGCATGGCGACGATCTGGGACGCTGACGTCCTCATCTGGGCCGCCTCGCAGATCGTCGAGGCACGCGATCTTGGCCTGCGGCCGTCGCGCCTGATGGCGACCACCCCCTATGAAATCCTCAACTTCATCGGCCGCGGCGTGTCGCTGCGCGACTACGACCGTCTGAAGGCCGCGCTCGACCGGCTTCAGTCGACTACGGTCGCGACCTCGATCCGACAGCTGACCGAGCGGCGCATGCACCGCTTCTCCTGGATCAACGAATGGAAGGAGCGCGCCGATCATCGCGGTCGGCCGCTCGGTCTCGAACTGATCCTGCCTGACTGGTTCTACGGCGCCGTCCTCGATGACGCCCTCGTGCTCACGATCGACCGCAACTATTTCGGCCTGACCGGCGGGCTTGAACGCTGGCTCTACCGCCTGGTGCGCAAGCACGGCGGCCGCCAGGAGTTCGGCTGGAGCTTCGACTTTCCGCATCTCCATTCGAAGTCCGGCAGCCTCTCGCCGCTCAAGCACTTCGCCTACGATCTCCGTGACATCGTCAAACGCCAACCGCTTCCAGGCTACCGCCTGACCATCGAGCAATGCGCCGGCGGCCCGGAAATCCTCTCCTTCGTGCCGACCGATCCGGATGCCTTCGGCATCCCACGCCGTCGTCGCCGGACCAACCCTCGCCCTGGGGATAAGCTGTGAATCGTCTCGTGCTATCAGGGACCGGCACTATCGTGCCATCGGGGACCGGACTCTCGTGCTATCGGGGACCGGAATCGTCGATTCCTCGCCCTGAATCAGCAGGTTGCCAGCCCTGTAACTTATCTAACCTAGATTCCTACGGAATCTTTCTAACGCGCCCGCGCTTTTCGGCCGCTGTGGACGAGTCCCCGTTTCTCGGGAGACCGTCATGATCGTCGCGCTGCTCAACCAGAAAGGCGGCGTCGGCAAGACGACGCTCGCCCTGCATCTCGCCGGCGAATGGGCGCGCCAAGGACGGCGCATCACGTTGATCGACGCCGATCCGCAGGGCTCGGCGCTCGACTGGTCGCAGCAACGCAGCCGGGAGGGGCTGGAGCGGCTGTTCGGCGTCGTGGGCCTCGCCCGCGACACGCTCCACCGTGAAGCGCCGGAGCTGGCGCGCGACGCCGACCATGTCGTCATCGACGGCCCGCCGCGCGTCGCCGGGCTGATGCGCTCGGCACTGCTCGCGGCCGACCTCGTGTTGATCCCGGTGCAGCCGTCGCCGCTCGATGGCTGGGCGTCGGCCGAAATGCTCGCGCTGCTCGGCGAGGCGCGCATCTATCGCCCGCAGCTCGCCGCGCGCTTCGTGCTCAACCGGTGTGCTGCCCGCACGGTCCTAGCGCGCGAGACCGCCGAGACGCTGGCGGATCACGACCCGCCCTTGCTCTCGACCACGATCGGTCAGCGCATCGTCTTCGCCGATGTCGTGCAGACCGGCCGGCTCGCCGCCGAGCAGGACGAGGATTGCCCTGGCGCGCGCGAGATCGCCGCGCTCGCGGCGGAAGTCGCGAGGATCGGCGCATGAGCGAGCGGTCCCCGAAGCGCAGCTTTGCGGCGCGTCCCGCCGATCCCGAAAGCTGGATCAAGGCGCCCGATCGCCACGCACCCCGCGCCCAGCCCGCCGAGGATTTCTCGGCCCGGCTGACGATCGACGTGACCGCCGACATGCGAGGCCGCATCAAGATCGCCGCCTTCCAGCGCGGCCAGACCGTCGCCGACATGCTGCGAGCGCTGTTCGAGCGCGAATTCCCACCACCGTCAGGAGAAGGACAATGACCGGCCTTGTCGCCACGCCAATGCGCGCCGGCCGTGCTGCCGCCGAGCCGCCGCCCGAAGCTTTCACCCAAGTCGAGCTCGTCTGGATCGAGAAGCAAACTGAGCACTGGATTCGCTTCGGTCGCGAGCGGCGCGAGCAGATCCTCGACCGCCGCCGCCGCATCCTCTTCTTCCCTCCCGGCAACGTCCTCGCGCTGGTGCGCTGGGCGGCGAACGACCACGGCACCGTGGTCTCGCGCCTCGACATCCTGCGCACGGTCGAGTGCGACGCGCCGTGTCAGACGGTCCCGACGGTGACGCCTGGCGCAGAGGTCCTGCTGCATATCCACGGCTGGCCGAAGGTGGAGCGCGTGCTCCAGCTCATCGACGCTATCGAGGCGCGCGGCATCGATCCGACCGCGGTGTCGCCCGACCATTGGCGCCACGTCCACAACCGGATGACCGTCGGCGAAACTCCACGCGCTTATGGTCCGCGCCAGCACCGCGCCTTTCTCCTGCGCCGGGAGATCGGCGCATGACCCGGCTCTCCTATGCAGTGATCACCACGGCGGCAGTGTCTCTTCTCGGCGTCGCCTCGATCGCTTCGTTCGCGCCGCGCCTGATCTGGAACGCGTCCGCCAGCACGCCGGTCGGCTTCTACACGATCGGCGATGTGGACGACCTCGACGTGACCGATCTGGTCGCCGTCGACGCACCCGAGCCGCTCGCAACCTTCCTGTCCGATGGCGGCTACCTGCCACGCGGCGTGCCGCTCCTGAAGCGCGTCGCCGCGGTCCCGGGACAACGGGTTTGCCGGACCGGGCTCGCCATCACGGTCGACGGCGTGCCGATGGGCGACGCCCTCGATCGCGATCGTCGCGGGCGCCCGCTGCCCGTCTGGCAGGGCTGCCGGTTGGTCGCGAACGGCGAGCTGTTCCTGATGAACTGGCAAGTCCGCGACAGCCTCGACGGTCGCTATTTCGGCCCGCTCCCGGCCTCCGCCGTGATCGGCCGGGCCACCCCTCTCTACACCAACGAGGACGGCGATAGCCGCTTCGTTTGGCGCGCGCCGACGCGGTGACGGCGCGCCCATGCCCCTTTCCACCGCACTCTGAAGGAGACGACCCATGCCCGTGATCGGTCAATTCATGCGCGAGAATGATGGCTTCATCGGCCATCTGACGACGCTGTCGCTGCATCAGGACATCATCATCGTGGCGGCCGAGCCGTCCGATGCCGAGAACGCGCCCGACTTCCGCGTCCACGTGCTCGACACTATGAGCAACGAAACCGGCGCGGAGATCGGCGCCGGCTGGAAGCGCACCGGCGAGAAGGCCGGCGACTACGTCGCCCTGCAGCTCGACGATCCGACCTTCGAACATCCGTTCCGCGCCAACCTGTTCCAGTCGGCCGACGACAAGTCCGCCTGGGGCCTGCACTGGAATCGCTCTCCGAAGCGCGGCGAGCGGGACTGAACGATGCCCGCTGCGCGCCATCAGCCTGCCGTCGGAGGTAGGATCACCCCCCGACGTGCAGCCCTCCTTCTTCTTTCCGGCCTGATCCTCGCCGTACCAGGCGCAAGCTCGGCCGGCGCACAGCAGGCGCCGGCCGAGCGGCCGTCGCGCAACGATCCTTATGGCGCTTTCATCGCCGAGGCGGGGCAGCGGTTTGGCGTTCCAGGAGCATGGATACGCGCCGTCATGCGCGTGGAAAGCGCTGGCGACGTGCACGCCATCTCGTCGGCGGGCGCGATGGGCCTGATGCAGGTCATGCCCGCCACCTGGGCCGAACAGCGCGTCCGGCATCGGCTCGGCAGCAATCCCTACGATCCGCGCGACAACATCCTGGCGGGCGCTGCGTATCTGCGCGAGATGCATGATCGCTACGGATCGCCCGGCTTCCTGGCGGCCTACAACGCTGGTCCCGGCCGCTACGAAGAGTATCTCGCCGGCCGCCCATTGCCGGCCGAAACGCGCGCCTATGTCGCCAGGCTCGCCCCCATTGTCGGCGGTGGTGAACTCACCGGCCCCGTCATGGTGGCGGCCGCCGATCCGCTGGCCTGGACGCGTGCGCCGCTCTTCGTTGTGCAGTCGGCTGTCAGTGGAGCTGCCGCGCCGGTGCAGTCTGAGGGCGAGCCAGACGCCACCACGGCAGCGGCCCCGGAGCGCGATCAAGGCCCGGTGGCTTCGCGCACCGATGGCCTTTTCGTCGCGCGCAATGCGCGCGGCGGCCCGCGATGACCGCGTTCGCATTCGCTCGCATCGTGGCGTGTTCTGGCGGACGAACGGCGGTCTGGAGAGGAGAAGCCGACAGCACAACCGCACGATGGCGAGATAAAAGCGCGCGATGTGCGGCTTGGTGCGGTCGTGTGTTTTCAGGGACTTATGACGCATTCGCGCGAGGTGCGCCTGATCGGCGCAGCCTGCGCTCTCGCAATTTATTCGGGATTTTCCTCGGCTTTGCGCGGTGTGCGGGGCTTCGGCCATGAGCGGAGAGGACGATTTCCGCATCCGGCCTGGACGCATCCGCTCCACCCGCGCACAGCAGGCGCGGCCCTTCATCGCCCAGGCGTTGGCGGCCGCCCAGCGCGCTGGCGGCAGCGTCTCGCGCTCCGGCAAGATCAGCTCGGGCAACCGCTCGCGGTTCGGTCGCGGGCAGCGCGCGACCGTCCAGGCCAACCGGCTGCTCACCAGCCGATCGCGCAACACCGTCATCAAGACACGCGTCGTCCGTCATAGCGCTCGTGCCGCGCCGCTTTCCGCCCACCTCAGCTACCTGCGGCGCGAGGGTGTCACCCGTGATGGGGAGAAGGCGCGTCTGTTCGGTCCTGAGACCGAGGACGCCGATCCAAAGGGCTTCGCCGAGCGGACCCAGGATGATCGGCATCATTTCCGGTTCATCGTCTCGCCCGAGGACGCGACGGAAATGTCCGACCTCAAAACCTATGCCCGCGACCTGATGGGGCAGATGGAGAAAGACCTCGGCACCAAGCTCGACTGGGTCGGTGTCGATCACTGGAACACGGATAATCCGCACGTCCATATCATCCTGCGCGGGCGCACCAATGATGGCCAGGACCTCGTCATCTCGCGCGACTACATCAAGGAAGGCATGCGTGCCCGGGCGCAGGATCTCGTCACCCAGGAGCTGGGGCCGCGCACCGATCACGAGATACGCCGCAATCTCGAACGGCAGATCGAGGCGGAACGCTGGACCAACCTCGACCGCCAGCTTGCCCGCGACAGCTATCGCACCGGCGTCGTCGATCTTGCCCCGTACCCCGACCGCCAGCCTGACGAGTTCCACGCGATGAAGGTCGGCCGCCTGCGGAAGCTGGAGACGCTCGGCCTCGCGGATCAGGTCGGCCCCGGCCAATGGGTCGTATCCGAGAATGCCGAGGCGACCCTGCGTGAACTGGGCGAGCGTGGCGACATCATCAAACGCATTCATCGCGGCCTGACGGAACGCGGTATCGAGCGCGGCGCCGCCAGCTATGTACTCGCCGGCGAGAGCATCAACGACCCTGTTGTCGGCCGGCTGGTCGATCGCGGTCTCGACGATGAGCTGAAGGGCACGGCCTATGCCGTGGTCGATGGCACCGACGGCCGCACCCATCACATCAAGCTGCCCGACCTCGACGCGGCCGGTGACAGCGCGCCGGGCTCGATCGTCGAGCTGCGCAAATTCGACGACGCACAGGGCCGCCGCCGCGTCGCGCTCGCAGTCCGCTCGGATCTCGACATCGAGCGGCAGGTCCATGCGACCGGCGCGACCTGGCTCGACCGGCAAGCCATTGCCCGCGATCCGGTCGCACTCGGCGGTGGCGGCTTCGGCGCGGAGGTTCGCCGGGCGATGGACAGGCGAGCCGACCATCTCGTCGGCCAAGGCCTCGCCGAGCGGCAGACGCGCGGTGTCAGCTTCGCCCCCGGGCTTATCGACACGCTGCGGCAGCGCGAGGTCGACGCCCTTGGCGAGAAGCTCGCGGCCGAGACCGGCCGACAATTCTCGAAGGCCGCGACGGGCGAATATGTGGCGGGCACCTACCGTCAGCGCTTTGCGCTCGCGTCGGGCCGTTTCGCCATGATCGACGACGGCCTCGGCTTCCAGCTCGTACCCTGGTCGCCGTCCCTCGAACGTCAGATCGGCCAGCACGTCTCCGGCGTGTCGCGCGGCGCCGGTGGCGTCGACTGGAGCTTCGGCCGCAACCGCGGCCTCGGCATGTAGCCCATCAAGAAAGGAGTGCCCGCCATGTCGGCGACCAAAATCCTCTGGGGCCAGATCCTCACCGTCTTCCTGATCGAGCTCATGACGACTTGGGCAGCGACGCAGTGGACGGCCTATCGGCTCGGCTTCCAGCCGCAGCTCGGACTTCCGTGGTTCGAGTTGGCTGGCTGGCCGATCTACTATCCGCCGGCCTTCTTTTGGTGGTGGTATTTCTACGATGCCTACGCCCCGCCGATCTTCATCGAGGGCGCCTATATCGCCGCGTCGGGCGGCTTCATCTCCATCGCAGTTGCCATTGGCATGTCCGTGTGGCGGGCACGCGAAGCGAAGAACGTGGAGACCTACGGCTCGGCCCGCTGGGCGCGGCCGGAAGAGGTGAAGGCCGCCGGCCTCCTCGGTCCTGACGGCGTCGTCCTCGGCAAGCATGAGCGCGAGTATCTTCGCCATGACGGTCCGGAGCATGTCCTGTGTTTCGCGCCAACACGTTCCGGCAAGGGCGTGGGCCTGGTCGTGCCCTCGCTCCTGACCTGGCCGGGCTCGGCGATCGTTCACGACATCAAGGGCGAGAACTGGACGCTGACCGCCGGCTATCGCGCCCGGCACGGCCGCGTGCTGTTGTTCGATCCGACCAATGCCAAGTCGGCAGCCTATAATCCGCTGCTCGAGGTGCGCCGCGGCGAATGGGAAGTCCGTGACGTGCAGAACATCGCCGACATCCTGGTCGACCCGGAAGGTTCGCTCGAAAAGCGGAACCACTGGGAGAAGACGTCGCACGCGCTTCTGGTCGGCGCGATCCTGCACGTCCTCTATGCCGAGGCCGACAAGACCTTGGCCGGCGTCGCCGCCTTCCTGTCGGATCCGAAGCGCCCGATCGAGTCGACCCTCGCGGCGATGATGAAGACCGCACATCTCGGCGAGGCCGGTCCGCACCCGGTAATCGCCAGCGCGGCCCGCGAGTTGCTCAACAAATCGGACAACGAGCGGTCCGGCGTGCTGTCCACCGCGATGTCGTTTCTCGGTCTGTATCGCGATCCCGTCGTCGCCGAGGTGACGCGCCGCTGCGACTGGCGCATCGCCGACATGGTCGGTGGCAAGCATCCGACCACCCTCTACCTCGTTGTGCCGCCCTCCGACATCAACCGGACCAAGCCGCTGATCCGCCTGATCCTCAATCAGGTCGGGCGTCGGTTGACCGAGGATTTGCAGGCGAAGGGCAACCACTATCGGCTGCTGCTCATGCTCGACGAGTTTCCCGCGCTCGGCCGTCTCGACTTCTTCGAGAGCGCCCTGGCGTTCATGGCGGGTTACGGCCTGAAAGCATTCCTCATCGCGCAGTCGCTGAACCAGATCGAAAAGGCTTACGGGCCGAACAACTCGATCCTCGACAACTGCCACGTCCGGGTCAGCTTCGCGACCAATGACGAGCGTACCGCCAAACGCGTTTCCGATGCGCTGGGCACCGCCACCGAGATGAAGGCGATGAAGAACTATGCCGGTCACCGCCTCTCGCCCTGGCTCGGCCACTTGATGGTGTCGCGCTCGGAGACCGCCCGGCAATTGCTGACGCCCGGAGAGATTATGCAGCTCCCGCCCTCCGACGAGATCGTCATGGTTGCCGGCATACCGCCGATACGCGCGAAGAAGGCCCGCTACTATGAGGATCGGCGGTTTCAGGAGCGCATCCTGACGCCGCCCGGCCTGACCAAACCGGCGAGCGCAAGAGCAGACGATTGGAGCACGCTGGCTTTGCCCGAACGGCCGGTGCTGGATAGGCCCGTCGCCGTGGACGTCGTGGCCGATGACGATCCGACGGATTCAGAGCGCCGGCATCAGCCCGAGCTGAGCCGCACCAAGACCGTCGAGCGAAAGCCCGTCATCGAAAACGAATTCGAGATCGATTCCCGCGATGACGTCGACGAAGATGCCGCCCGCCTCAGCCGCATGACGCAGACGATGCGCCAGGTCGCGCGCCAAGCCTCGCTCGATCCGGGCGACGGCATCGAATTGTAGGAGGCGCCCGTGAGCAAGCAGCCGAAGAAGCAGCGCCTTTCCGTCTATCTCGATCCGGACGTGATGAAAGCGCTGGCGGCCCATGCAGCACGACGCGATCTATCGTTGTCGCTGGTTGCCGAGGCCGGTATCGCCTCTTTCCTCTCGCCGGATGCCGCGGAACGGCAGGAAGCCGCGACAACAAAGCGGCTCGATCAGCTCGACCGCCGCATGGCGCGCATGGAGCGCGATGTCGGCATATCGGTCGAAACGCTCGCCGTGTTCATCCGCTTCTGGCTGACCTCTAATCCGCCGCTCCCTGAGCCGGCTCAGGTCGCGGCACGCGCCAAGGCGGCGGAGCGCTACGAAGCGTTCGTGACCGCGCTCGGCCGGCGACTCGCGCAGGGACCAAAACTCAGACAGGAGATTTCGGAAGACATCGCGCCCGCGCATCGGCCTGAATGACGGCAAGCCGGCCCGGCCATGGTCGCCGGGCCGACTGGCGTCACTACGCCGCGTCGTCCTTCGAGGCGGGATCCTGGCGATCCCACTCTCCGTCGACACCGTCGCCGGCGTCGGCGTAAGGATCACTGTCCTCGGTCTCTTCGTCCTCGGCGGGATCAATCGGGACGCTGGTCTTGGTGCCGTAGGCCCTGCGGAACGTGCGGGCCCAGACCACCATTTCCTCGTCGATGCGGCCCAGCAACGCTCGCCAATTGTCGGTCAGGCGAGGTTCGACGCCCCTTGCATCCACCACAGGCTGGCTGTCATCACCCAAGACCTTCGTCAGATCCGTGAACGCCTGATCCATGCCGTCAAACGCCCGGCTCAGCGCCACAAGAGCGTTGTGATAGCGATCGGCCGGTGTGTCTCCCGGCCGCGCCGCCTTTGCCTTGCCAGGTGGCGGAAACTCATTGCGGAGATAGACGTCGCTTACGGTCTGCTCCGACGAGCCGTCCGACAGACGCTTGACCTCGCCATTCTCGTCGACCGCGCGCAATGGCGTACTGGTTTCGAAATCAACCAGCGCGCGCCCGAGCTGGTGGACGCCGTGGATCGAGCGGCGCATCGTGTCGAGAATTTCGCCCGGGGTACGGCGATCGGGCTGATCGTTACCAGATGAACCGCGATCCGCGTTCAGCCGCCCCGAAACGACCAGAGGATATGACGCGCGCACCGCCAGCTCCAGCGACGACGGACCTGGCTCGTCCGCAGTGCCCGAAGCAATGGCGTCGCGCACTTCAGACAGCGCCGCCTGGATCAGCAGCTCGCTGGACCGTCCGGTCGCCTGCCATTTTGCCCGATGCGTCGACTTGCCGAAGGCGTGACGGAGGTAGCGCCTGATCTGGTCGACCTTGGCGGGTTCATCAGCGACGGCGCGCAAGATCAATGCGGTGGCCAGCTCATTCATCAGCTTCGGCGTGATCCGCTTGCGGGTCGACTGGCTCGTCACCGCGACGCGGATGGCCTCCTCGACCCGTTCGTCATCGGAGGTGAAGAGCTGGACGATCTGCGCGGAGCGCAGCACCGGATCAATCGGCAAATGCGCCGCCGCTGCTTCAGTTCGCGTGCACGAACCGGCGAAATAATCCCGCTGCGTCGATGAAATCAGATCCCTCCGACGCAGCTCGTCGAGCACTTCGTCTGCGAGCGACTCATTCTCCGGGCCTTCGCCCCAAGGCTTCGGCGGATCGACATGCCTCAACGCCACGAGCGACTTGACCGCCGTCGGAAATCCGGTGCTACCCGGCATGTGAGGCCGGAAGCCGACGAGGATCAGCGCGGGAATACGCTCGCAACGAAGCGCGACGACCGTCTCCTTGTTGCGCTCTCCCCGATCGAATGCATCGTTCAACTTCCGAATATGAGCGCGAAACCGCGCATCATTGTCGTCATAGGGTACGTCGGCGGAGTGAATGCCGAGAAGGTTGTGGACTGCCGTATCCCGGGACGATCCCTCGACCGTGGTCAGCGTCGTCGCGGGCGCCGATCCATCGGCATGCTGGTAGGTTGTCGGGACCAGCCAGACCGCCTCCATCACTCCCTGCGATTCGATCGATGCCCGCCAATCATTTTCCGCGAGCACGAAGGCCGCGGCCTGCTGGCACGCCCAGATCAGATGGTGCCTGCTCTCGATGTCGACGGCGAGCTCCGCCCGCTGCGGGTTGCTCTGATCAAGGCTCCGCGGCTCTGGCACCGGCCGGAACTTCGAATCTTCTCCGCCGCTGCCGGGATCGATCGCGAAGGGATGACGTCGTGACGGCAGGGTGCGCGGATTGCGCGGATCAGGCATCGTCCGGCGAGCCCACACGCTGGTGCGAATTCCCAGAAGCGTTCCCCCGGGGACGGCGATCCGCTCGACATCCGGATCGGTCGGCTCGCCGATCGACTTGCGGACCTCGGACGGATCGACGACGGCAGCGGCGATCGCCGTCGCCGAGGCCTCGGACAGGCCGAAGGCATCGGTCAAACGCTCCACAAGGGTCTGACGCGCCTTCGCGTGGGCATATTCCGGGAGTCGTTCGACGGGGCGAGGCAAGACGTGCCCATTGCTGTTTTCAGAATTCATTGATGTCTCCATGGGGCGATCACTCAGCCCAAAATTCGGTGTTGGGAAGAACCGCCCCGCTTATCCGCGGGACGGTCTCATTCGCCTGCGTGATTACAGGATGATCGGCGCCCGCATCTTGCGCCGCAGCGTGGCGAAGAGATTCCTCATTCCACGATGGTCGGACGGCGTGTCCGGCGCGAAAACCGGTCCGTTCATGTTGGGATGTTCGAACCGCCAATGACCTCCGCGGGTCTTGGTGGCAATGAAGCCCTGACGCTCGAGGAGACGTCGTGCTTCCTTCATCTGACTGCTTGCAGCCATTTCCATTCTCCATTGGCTGGCGGCCGATGGCGCACAGCTCTTCTCGGCCGCAACACGGGGTTGAGGTTTCCGAGGTGCCAAGGAGAATGGGTAAGATGCTCCATGCGCATCCTCCTTCCGCTTACCGGCAAATTCCGGCGTCACCGAAGGCGGCAACAGCGTGGAAGGCGTTTCCAAGACGTACAGGACAGCCGGGCAAACCGGAATGTTCTGCGTAGCCGCCCCTCACTTCAGTAGAGAGGGTGAAAAACCCGAGTAGCTGCGTCGCGGTTTGTTAAGCATGCCGAAGTGCGGCGAAATGTCAATGGCGTTCGGCGCCGTCCCTTCTTCGACACGCCCAGCCGTCGCTTCACCCATGACGGGGAGCCCCATGCGACGAGTTGTTCCGGCAGACCGAACGGCGCGCGACGCGAAATAAGCAGCGATTGCGGCAACTCAAGTATTCGGCGATCCCGCCGATCGCCTGTCTTTGTACGCCACAGTACGACGACCACATGATGGTTGTTGTCAGACCATAATTTCTGCCTCTTCTACTCATCCCCGATCCAGGGTCGCACTTCGCGGACCCGCAAGAGAACGGGGACGACGTGGCGTCAACTCACCAGAAATCCGAGGCGATCCTCCGCGGCGCGCGCATGCTGCGCACCGCGCTCGGCCCCGCCATCGCCCGGTTTCTGGAAGACCCCGCGATCGTCGAGGTGATGCTCAACCCCGATGGGCGGCTCTGGGTCGACCGTCTCTCCGAAGGGCTGTCCGATACCGGTGAGCTGCTGTCGCCGTCGGATGGCGAGCGGATCATCCGCCTCGTCGCGCACCATGTCGGCGCCGAGGTTTATCCCGGCGCTCCGCGCGTCTCGGCCGAGCTGCCCGAAACGGGGGAGCGGTTCGAGGGGCTGTTGCCCCCGGTGGTTTCCGCGCCGGCCTTTGCGATCCGCAAGCCCGCGGTGGCGGTCTTCACCTTGGACGACTACGTCGCCGCCGGAATCATGCAGGCGGGCCAGGCCGAGGCGCTGCGCACCGCGGTCGGCGAACGTCGAAATATTCTCGTCGCCGGCGGCACCTCGACCGGCAAGACCACGCTCACCAACGCCCTACTCGCCGAGGTCTCGAAAACTTCGGACCGCGTCGTTCTGATCGAGGACACACGCGAGCTGCAATGCGCCGCGCCCAACCTCGTGGCCATGCGCACGAAGGACGGCGTCGCCACGCTCTCCGATCTTGTCCGCTCCTCGCTGCGTCTTAGGCCTGATCGCATTCCGATCGGTGAGGTCCGCGGCTCTGAGGCGCTCGACCTTCTGAAGGCGTGGGGCACCGGCCACCCGGGAGGCGTCGGCACGATCCATGCCGGCACGGCCATCGGCGCCCTGCGCCGGCTCGAACAGCTCATCCAGGAAGCGGTCGTCACCGTCCCGCGCGCGCTGATCGCCGAGACGATCGACCTGGTCGCCGTGCTTTCCGGCCGCGGCTCCGCGCGCCGCCTCGCCGAACTCGCCCGTGTCGAAGGCCTCGGCCCCGACGGCGACTACCGCGTCACCCCTGCAAGCCAGCCCCTCACAGGAGACCCGTCATGATCAACCATACCCTGTGCATCCGCCATATCGCCACAGCGGTATCAGTCACCTTCCTGACCCTCGCCCTCGCACCGGCCGCCCATGCGTCCGGCTCGTCCATGCCCTGGGAGGCGCCGCTTCAGTCGATCCTCGAATCGATCGAGGGGCCGGTCGCCAAGATCATCGCGGTGATGATCATCATCATCACCGGCCTGACGCTCGCCTTCGGCGATACGTCGGGCGGCGCACGACGCCTGATCCAGATCGTGTTCGGCCTGTCCATCGCCTTCGCGGCGTCGAGCTTCTTCCTGTCGTTCTTCTCCTTCGGCGGCGGGGCGCTCGTCTGATGGCCGACGGCGCGGATCATGCCGGCGAAGTCCCGGGCTTTTCGGTCCCGGTCCACCGGGCGCTGACCGAGCACATCCTGCTCGGCGGTGCGCCGCGCTCCATCGCCATTCTCAACGGTACGCTGGCGGCCGCCCTTGGCCTTGGCCTTCGCCTCTGGCTGGTCGGCCTGGGGCTGTGGGCCGTGGGGCACTTCGCCGCCGTCTGGGCTGCCAAGCGGGACCCCCAGTTCGTCGACGTCGTGCGCAAGCATCTGCGCATCCCCGGTCACCTGTCGGTCTGAGGAGCGGCGCGATGATGAACCTTGCCGAGTATCGCAATCGCAACACCCGGCTTGCAGATTTCCTGCCCTGGGCCGCGCTCGCCGGCGAGGGCGTCGTCCTCAATAAGGATGGCAGCTTGCAGCGCACCGCGCGCTTCCGCGGCCCCGACCTCGACAGCGCGGTGCCGGCCGAGCTGGTCGCTGTCGCCGGCCGCCTCAACAACGCGTTCCGGCGTCTCGGCTCCGGCTGGGCCATCTTCGTGGAGGCGCAGCGCCACGGCGCCGCGACCTATCCCTCCAGCACGTTCGCCGACAGCGCCTCCGCGCTGGTCGACGCCGAGCGTAAGGCCGACTTCGAGGAAGCCGGCGCGCATTTCGAGTCTAGCTACTACCTGACCTTCCTCTACCTGCCGCCGGCCGAGGACGCCGCGCGCGCCGAGACCTGGCTTTACGAGGGCCGCGATCATACCGGCGTCGATGCGCATGAGATCCTGCGCGGCTTCATCGATCGCGCAGACCGCATTCTGAACCTCATCGACGCGTTCATGCCGGAATGCGCCTGGCTTGATGACACCGAGACGCTGACCTACCTGCATTCGACCATCTCGACGAAGCGGCATCGCGTCCGCGTTCCCGAGACGCCGATGTATCTCGACGCGCTGCTTGCCGATCAGCCGCTCACCGGCGGGCTCGAACCGCGCCTGGGCGAGACGAACCTGCGCATCCTCACCATCGTCGGTTTCCCGTCCGCGACGACGCCCGGCATCCTCGACGAGCTGAACCGGCTCGCCTTTTCCTATCGCTGGTCGACGCGGGCCATCCTGCTCGACAAGACCGACGCCACCAAGCTGCTGACCAAGATCCGGCGGCAATGGTTCGCCAAGCGCAAGTCCATCGCCGCCATCCTCAAGGAGATCATGACCAACGAGGCCTCGGCCCTCGTTGACACCGATGCGGCCAACAAGGCGGCCGACGCCGACATGGCGCTTCAGGAGCTGGGCGCCGATTACGCCGGCCAGGCCTATGTGACCGCTACGATCACGGTCTGGGACGATGACCCCCGCATCGCCGCCGAGAAGCTAAGGCTGGTGGAGAAGGTCATTCAGGGCCGCGACTTCACGGCGATGGCCGAGACGATCAACGCCGTGGATGCCTGGTTGGGCTCACTGCCTGGCCATGTCTACGCCAACGTCCGCCAACCGCCCATCAGCACATTGAATCTCGCCCACATGATCCCGCTTTCGGCGGTGTGGGCGGGACCGGAACGGGACGAGCACTTCGATGCACCCCCACTGCTTTACGGCAGAACAGAGGGCTCGACCCCGTTCCGGCTTTCCATCCATGTCGGCGACGTCGGTCATACGCTGATCGTCGGGCCGACCGGCGCCGGCAAATCGGTGCTGCTCGCACTCATGGCGCTCCAGTTTCGGCGCTATCCGCGATCCCAGGTCTTCGCCTTCGACTTCGGCGGATCGATCCGCGCCGCGGCGCTCGCCATGCGAGGCGACTGGCATGACCTGGGCGGTGGCCTAACCGACGGCGCCGCCGACAGCGTCTCGCTTCAACCGCTCGCCCGCATCGACGACGTCGCCGAGCGCGCCTGGGCGTCCGACTGGCTGATCGCGATCCTGGGTCGCGAGAGCGTGCCAGTCACGCCCGAGGTCAAGGAGCATCTGTGGTCGGCGCTGTCGTCGCTGGCCTCCGCGCCCGTCAGCGAACGGACCCTGACGGGCCTGTCCGTTCTCCTTCAATCCAACGACCTGAAGCAGGCGTTGCGACCCTATTGTGTCGGCGGTCCCTATGGTCGTCTGCTCGACGCCGAGGCCGAGCATCTCGGCGGGGCCGATGTCCAGGCCTTCGAAACCGAAGGGCTGATCGGCACCGGCGCTGCCGCCGCCGTACTGGCCTATCTCTTCCACCGCATCGAAGACCGCCTCGACGGCCGGCCGACGCTCCTCATCGTCGACGAAGGCTGGCTCGCCCTCGACGACGAAGGGTTCGCAGGGCAGCTCCGCGAATGGCTGAAGACGCTACGCAAGAAGAACGCGAGCGTCATCTTCGCCACTCAATCGCTCTCCGACATCGACGGCTCGGCGATCGCGCCGGCAATCATCGAGAGCTGCCAGACGCGCATCCTGCTGCCGAACGCGCGCGCGATCGAGCCGCAGATCACCGCGATCTATCGCCGCTTCGGTCTCAACGATCGTCAAATCGAGATCCTCGCGCGGGCGATGCCCAAGCGCGACTACTACTGCCAGTCCCGGCGGGGCAATCGCCTGTTCGAGCTGGGCCTGTCGGACGTCGCTCTCGCTCTCTGCGCCGCCTCATCCAAGCAGCACCAGGCGATGATCGCCGACGTTCACGCCCGCAGCGGCACGGACGGATTTCTCGCCGAATGGCTGGCCGCGAACCGGCTCGACTGGGCCGCCGACCTCATCGCCGGCCTCACCAATGTCATCCCACAAGCCGAACCGGAGGCAAGCTCATGACCCATTCCGTCCAATCCCATACGCGCGCCCTGCGCATGACGGCTGCACTCCTCGTGGCCCCGCTCGCGCTGTCGCCGATCTTCGCGCCGCCCGCCGCCGCGCAGTGGATCGTCTACGACCCGACCAACTACGCGCAGAATGTCCTGACAGCGGCCCGCACGCTTCAGCAGGTCAATCAGCAGATCACCCAACTTCAGAACGAAGCGCAGATGCTGATCAACCAGGCCCGCAACCTCGCGAGCCTGCCATACTCCTCGCTCCAGCAGCTTCAGCAGTCGGTGCAGCGCACGCAGCAGCTCTTGGCGGAGGCGCAAGGCATCGCGCTTAACGTCCAGCAAATCGACCGTGCGTTTCAGACCACATACGGCAACGCCTCGATGTCAGCCTCCGATCAGGCGCTCGTCGCGCAGGCTCGCGAACGCTGGCAGAACACCGTCGGCGGCTTGCAGGACGCCATGCGCGTCCAGGCCGGCGTCGTCGGCAACATCGACACCAATCGCGGTGAGATGACGGCGCTCGTCGGTCAAAGCCAGGGCGCGACCGGCGCGTTGCAAGCAACGCAGGCGGGAAATCAGCTTCTCGCCCTCCAGGCCCAGCAGCTCGCCGATCTCACCGCCGTCGTCGCCGCCAACGGACGCGCGCAGAGCCTCTCCGAGGCCGAGCGCGCCGCCGCGGCCGAACAGGCCCGCGAGCAGCGTCGGCGATTCCTGACGCCCGGCAGCGGCTACCAGCCGGGCAACGCCCGCATGTTCCCCAACGGCAACTGAGGACCTGCCATGGACGGCAAGTTGCTCGCCCGCATCGGCGCCGTGGTGTTCGTCGCCCTCGCGGTCACCGCGACCGCGATCGAGATGACCCGGAAAGAGGAAGCGCCCGAGACCTGGCCGTCTGGCCGCGCCGCAGAGGCGCCGGCCGATCCCCTGCGCGACGCACTGATCCGCTGCCAGGCGCTCGGCGAAGAAGGTCCGCGCGACCCAGATTGCCGCCGTGCCTGGGCGGAGAACCGCCACCGCTTCCTCGCGCCGGGCGCCCGACCTGCCGAGCACCTGCCGGACATGCCTCCAGCACCGCGGGATGGCCTCACCCCTCAGCCACAACGGACCGATCCGCCGACGACGACGCTCGCCGCGCCGAACACGCCTCAGCTCGACGAGGCGCGATAAAATCATGGGCGGCACCGGGGTCATCGACCATTTCCTAGAGGTATTCACCCGCTACATTGACAGTGGCTTCGGCCTGCTCAGCGGTGAAGTCGCGTTCATCGCCACCACGCTGATTGTCATCGATGTGACGCTGGCGGCGCTCTTCTGGAGCTGGGGCGCCGATGACGACATCATGGCGCGGCTGGTCAAGAAGACCCTGTTCGTCGGTGTCTTCGCCTACATCATCGGCAACTGGAACAACCTCGCCCGGATCGTCTTCGAGAGCTTCGCCGGCCTCGGCCTGAAGGCGAGCGGCACCGGCTTCTCGACCGCCGACTTGATGCGTCCGGGACGGGTCGCACAGACTGGCCTCGACGCTGGTCGGCCACTGCTCGATTCGATCTCCAGCCTGATGGGCTACTGGTCATTCTTCGAGAACTTCATCCAGATCGCCTGCATGTTCCTCGCCTGGGCGCTGGTGCTGCTCGCCTTCTTCATCCTCGCCATCCAGCTTTTCGTCACGCTCATCGAGTTCAAGCTGACGACGCTCGCCGGCTTCGTGCTGATCCCCTTCGGCCTGTTCGGCAAGTCCGCCTTCATGGCCGAACGTGTTCTCGGCAACGTAATATCCTCCGGCATCAAGGTCCTGGTGCTGGCCGTCATCATAGGTATTGGCTCGACGCTCTTTTCCGAGTTCACGTCCGGATTTGGCGGTGCGACGCCCTCGATCGACGAGGCGATGGCGATCGTCCTTGCCGCGCTGTCTCTGCTCGGCCTCGGCATCTTCGGACCCGGCATCGCCAGCGGGCTTGTCTCGGGTGGTCCCCAGCTCAGCGCCGGCGCAGCCGTAGGAACGGCTCTCGCCGCAGGAGGCATGGTTGCGCTCGGCGCTGGCGCCGTGAGCGCGGCAGCCTCCGGTGGCGCGGCCTTGGCGGGAGGCGCAGCGGCCGCTGCTCGCGGTGGCGCCGCGGTCGCAGGCGGGGCTTCCACTGCCTACAGTTTCGGCGCAGCCGGACAGTCGGGCGCGGCTGGCGTCGCATCCGGTCTGGGCGGCGTTGCTCGCGCGGGCGGCAGCGCCGCCGTCTCACCGCTACGCCGCGCCGCATCGCGTGCAGCCGACAGCATGAAGTCCAGCTTCAATGCCGGCGGCAAAGCGGCATTCGAAGCCACCGGCGGATTTTCCACCATGGGCTCGATCGGCGGTGATGCTGCCGGCGACGGTGTGGCGCCGTCGAGCGCTGGCGGTCCTCCCGCCTGGGCGCAGCGGATACGGCGCTCCCAACGCATGACACATGCCGTGCAAGCCACGGCCCACGCCGTCCGCTCCGGCGACGCCCACGGCGGCGGCTCCTCCGTAAATCTGTCCGAAGGCGATCGCTGATGTTCAAACGACCCTCCACCCATTACGGCAAGGCCTCCGAGCCCGAGACGCCGTATCAACGTGCGGCCCAAGTCTGGGACGAGCGCATCGGTTCAGCCCGCGCCCAAGCGCGCAACTGGCGCCTCATGGCCTTCGGCTCGCTGATCCTGTCCGCAGGCTTCGCCGCCGCTCTGGTCTGGCAGTCAGCGCGCGGTACCGTGGTGCCTTGGGTCGTTCAGATAGATCAGGTCGGTGAGGCGCAGACGGTGGCGCCCGCCGATGCCGCATATCAGCCGACCGACCCGCAGATCGCTTTCCACCTGGCGCGCTTCATCGAGCAGGTCCGCTCGATCCCGTCGGACGCCATCATCGTGCGCCAGAACTGGCTGCGGGCCTATGAGTTCACCACTGACCGCGGCGCCGCCGCTCTCAACGACTACGCCCGCGCCAACGACCCGTTCACCCGGGTCGGCCGCCAGCAGGTCGCCGTCGAGGTGTCCAGCGTCATCCGCGCCTCTCCCGACAGCTTCCGGGTGGCCTGGACGGAGCGCCGCTACGAGAACGGCCAACTCGCTACCACCGAACGCTGGACGGCGATCCTCACCATCGTGGTGCAGCAGCCGCGCAACGCCGAGCGCCTGCGGGCCAACCCGCTCGGCATCTACGTCAACGCCATCAACTGGTCTCGGGAGATGAGCCAATGAACGGGCATCATTCCCGCAGAGCCGGGAAGCCGCTTCTCCGTAAATCCGCCTTTGCAGCGATCCTGCTTTCCGCAACCATGCTCGCCGGTTGCGCCACCGCGCCGAAGCCGCCACAGATCAGCTACGACGCCGACGTGCCGCCGCTGCCAGTCGTACCCGCCGTCGTCACCGACGAGCGGCCCCGGCCGATCCATGTGCCGCCGGCCTGGACGCCGGCAAGAGGCGGCGCGGCGGCGTCCACGCCCGGCGCTCAGGTTCAGAACGCCAATGCCGCCGCCCGCGTCGAGCCGCGCCGCCAAGGCTATTACAACTCGATCCAGATCTATCCCTGGAGCGAGGGGGCACTCTATCAGGTCTATGCCGCGCCCGGACAGATCACCAACATCGCGCTCGAGCCGGGCGAGCGCCTGACGGGCGCCGGTCCGATCGCCGCCGGCGACACGGCCCGCTGGATCATCGGCGACACCGAGAGCGGCAGCGGCATCAGTCGCCGCGTGCATGTACTGGTTAAGCCCACGCGGCCCGACCTTTCCACCAACCTCGTCATCACCACCGACCGCCGCATCTACATGATCGAGCTGCGCTCGGGCGAACGGCCCTACATGCCGGCCGTGGCCTGGGCGTATCCGCAGCCCCCGGCCTCGCGGCGGACGAACGTCCCCGCGACACCGGCGATCCCGGTGCTGGCCGCGCGCAACTACCGCTATGGGCTCACCGGCGACACGCCGCCCTGGCGGCCACTCTCCGTCTATGACGACGGCCGGCATGTCTATGTCGAGTTCCCGCGCGGCATCGTGCAGGGGGAGATGCCGCCGCTCTTCGTCATCGGTGCCGACGGCGAAGCACAGATCGTCAACAGCCGCATCTACCAGAACATCCTGATCGTCGACCGGCTCTTCGGCGCCGCCGAGTTGCGTCTCGGCAGTGGCGACCGCCAGCAGACAGTCCGGATCGTGCGCACCGATGGGAGGCCCTCTTCATGAGCGTCAACGAACCGAGGGACGACGGCGATCTTCCACTGTCGGGAGCACCCGCCGCGCCGGCCGCATCGATGCGGCTGCGCGCCGAGCCGCCTCGCGTCACGCGGCTGTCCCGCCGGATGCTGGCCGTTCTTGGATTGGTGACCTCGATCGGCCTCGGCGGCGCCCTCATCTATGCCTTGCAGAGCCGCGACGGCGGACGGAGCGGCGAGGAGCTCTACTCGACCGAGAACCGGCCGACTGCCGATGGCCTGTCAGGCCTTCCCCGCGACTACACCGGCCCGGTGCTGGGGCCGCCGCTGCCGGGTGACCTTGGGGGGCCGATCCTCGATGCGCAGAACCGCGGCCAGCCCGCCGCCCCCCCGACTGTGGTAACGCCAACAGTTGATCCGGAAGAGGCGCGAAGGCTGGCCGAGGAGGAAGTCGCGCGGACCTCGCGCGTGTTCTTCCAGGTCGAGGCACAGACAGCGGCAGCGCCGACCACGCCTGGCGGTAGCGGCACCACGCTTCCGGGCCTCGGCGGTCTTGGGCTGACCGGGCAGCCGACACCGACCGCGCAGGAGCGGCAGGTCGCGTTCCTCAATGCCGGCGTCGATCGGCGCACGGTCGCGCTCGATCGCGTCATGGCGCCGGCGTCGCCCTATGTCCTTCAGGCCGGCAGTGTGATCCCGGCTGCGCTCATCACCGGCATCCGCTCCGACCTGCCCGGACAGATCACCGCCCAGGTCACCGAGAGCATCTATGACAGCCCGACCGGCCGCCTCCTGCTCGTGCCCCAGGGCACGCGCATCATCGGCGAGTACAGCAACGACGTCGGCTTCGGGCAGCGCCGCATCCTGCTCGTCTGGAACCGCCTGATCTTCCCGAACGGGCGGTCCATTGTGCTGGAGCGCCAGCCCGGCGCCGACACGCAGGGCTATGCCGGCCTGGAGGACGGTGTCGACTATCACTGGTGGGATCTCGCCAAGGCGGCCGGCCTTTCGACGTTGCTTAGCATGAGCGCAGAGTTGGCGACCAACGACGAGGATCGCCTGACGCAGGCCATCCGCGACGGCGCACAGGACACTATCAACGACGCCGGCCAGCAGATCGTTCGCCGACAGCTAAACGTTGTTCCGACGCTCACAATCAGGCCGGGCTTCCCAATCCGGGTGATCGTGACACGCGATTTGGTTCTCGAACCACAAGGAGGTTGATGTGGGTAGATTGAAGCTAGGACCTATTGAGGACGACAAGCCGGTGAAGGTCACGCTCGAACTGCCGGCTGCACTGCATCATGATCTCACAGCATACGCAGAGGCCATGGCGCGTGAGCACGGACAGTCGTTCCCTGATCCGCTCCGGCTTATCGTCCCTATGCTGCAGCGTTTTATTGCGACGGACCGCGGCTTCTCGAAGATCAAACGCGCGGTCCATCCGTCACAAAACGCCAACTGAGGCTAGTTGCCGCGACGGAGCAGGCGATGTTTTCTGATCCTTATCCGTCTCCAGGTCTTGGTACAGGGTCATGGTTGGTAACGGGCTATCGAAACCAGCATTGGCGTAGGCGCGACGAGCAGCCTCATGACTTGGATCTCCCGCCGTCGCGACCCGCGCAGCTTTCATCCCCTGCTTACGGAATTTGCTGATCGCAAAGCGGTACATGGCGGTTCCAATGCCTCGGCCTGCCATCATTGGATCGACAGCATTCAAGCCGATCTGGCCGACTCTTCGTTCGTTATCCACTTCGAGATGGATGAACCCGACAACCACTCCATCCCGTTCAGAAACATACATCTCCTCAGACTTCTGGCCATCGAGAATAGACGAGAGATAGCTTTTCTGCCTTTCGTCCGCATTGTTGAAGACTGTCGCCGAAAGTGGCTCTCCGATCACCGTGCGGAACGAGGCAAATATTGGCCGGAACGCGCTTTCGCGGATTTCCTGAAGACGTCCGTAGTCAGAAGGGTGATATGGTCTGATAGTGAGGCCTTCTGGCGCGGCCTTGGGGGCGCTTGCTGCAGCGGCAAAGTCGCTCGACAACTCCTCTATTGTCGGGGGCTCGAAGACCGCGATCCATGAATCGAGGTCGTCAGGCGAGACTCTATCGCTTTCGGCTCGTGTTTTGTTTCTTTCCCTAATTCGCGCGATCAGCGTGTCTCGATCGGCGTGCAGGTAGTGGATGGCGAATCCTACCCCCAAGCTCTTTGCACTCGATCGATAGGCATCACGCTCTTGCTTTGACCAGAAACCATTCTCAAGGATGACGCTTGCACCACCCTTTAGGATATCTTGCGCGACCATCCACTGCAGTCGCTCGACCTTGTTTCGAAATTCCTCTTCATAGATGTCTGCACCAAGCTCGGACATCCATTCATCCGGTGACATCACCAGAGCACCTGTTTCTTGAGCCAGACGCTTGGCGAATGTCGATTTTCCTGATCCAGGTAGTCCGCAGATTAGATGAAGCGTGGTCATGTTCATTTCTCCTTTGGTTGTCGCCTCAGTTGCCGAGCCAAGCTGAGCAATCGGCGAAAGGCGGGGTTGTCATTTCGTGGAGACCAGATCGCGCTAAAATCGACGGTCTCATTCTCCAGCGGCAGAAACGTCACTCCGTGGAAGCTCGTTTCCGCCATGGATTCGCTGGCAAGGGCGACGCCTCTTCTCATCGCGACCAATTGCATCGCGGTAGGCCAGCCGACGGAGTGAAATTCGACCGTGGGACGGCGGCCTTTCTCAGCAAAGCGCTGACGCAGGAAGAGCAGAATGCTCTCTCCAATAGCGTCTGCACCTACTAAAAACCGGCAGTTTTGCAGGCTATCCCAACTGACTTTGGTTTGACCGTACGGTGTAGAGGCTTCCGGACATGCGACTAGGACACGCTCGCTCCAGAGCGTTGTAACGTCGCATTCGTGTCCCTCCGGCAACTCCGAAATGAATGCCAGGTCAATTCTATACTCCCTGATCGCCTTTACATGATCCGAAGGAGAACCCTCGATGAGCGCAATCCGTACGCCGGGATGCTTGGAGCTAAACGTCTGCAGCAGATCTCGCACGAATGCCGGTGTGAGAGACGGAAGCAAGCCGATACGGATGGCTCCAGTCTGTACCTGGCCTGCCGCTCCCACCTCTGTGGATGCGAGATCAGCCTGCAAAACTACTTTGCGGGCGTGCCCGATGAAACGGTCGCCCGCTAAAGTTGGGAGAACGCCGGAAGGCTGACGGATGAAAATCGATGCTCCCATCCTGTCTTCAAGGTTGCGCACGCGTCGACTGACCGTTGACTGCTGAACACCAAACGCAGTCGCCGCTTTCCGGAAGCTCCCGAGATCGTAAGCCGCGATCGCGCACCGCAGTTGCTTGAGATCAAAAGGCATACGCGCGCTCCTCAAATGAGGAGTGCGCACCCCGGGCTATACATCCGTCATCCCAAACGGACTCTGCGGGCAATGCCAAACGCTGCCGGCAAAGTGGCCGCGCTTGATCAGCAAAGAGGGAATTAGAAGCCCGGTGGCGTAAGACGTCGTTTATTAGCCCTGGCAATGCGGGCAAAGCGCCAAATAAAGGCGCAATCCTGTAGGGAAACATATGGGCAGCCTATCACTAGCATGAAACCGCCCGCTCGCGTTGTCTCCGGCTATACGCCTAAGACCGAGCAGGTGACCCAGCGACGTCTGAGGACGTCGATCTCAGCTAGCGATGCAAATTCCCATAACAGCCTCACCTTGTTGAAGACGGCAGGTTATCATCAGCGGAGCGTGGGTCAAGATGACCGCATCCATAAGATCGTCGTACGCGTAATGGCGATCAGTCACCAAGCGCGCGTAACGATAGCTCTTCATCAGCAGCGCCTGTTCGCCCCTATGCTGCATCTAGCAGTCGGGAAAACCCGCCGATGTGTACGCTATGGCCCGAAAACACCGCACGGAATTTGGGCGGGGCTTCCAGTATCAGCGTCTATCGGTCTCAATCGCCTCAGCAACGCAGGAGATTGAGTATGGCGAAGATCGAAACTACGCAAATTCGAAGAACAATCCGGCGGCAGCAGTTGCGCGAGATGGTGCCGATGGCTGACAGCACTATTTATGAAATGGAGCAGCGTGGCGAGTTTCCCCGTCGGTTTGCACTCTCGCCGCGCTGTATCGTATGGGACTTGGCCGAGGTCGAAGCTTGGCTGATGGCACGGCGGGCTGCGCCGATCCGTCGAGCACAGCATCCTGATGTCACCAAGCGCAAAACCCGCCCCGTCAAAGGGCGGGATCAAGCGCCATCAAGGGCATAGCTTGCGGCAAAAGCGTGGGGGCATATTTCCGGCCGTCGATCCAGGCGTCCACAGTATCTGCCCACTGCTGCATCATATGCCGGCGCTGCACCTCATACTCGGCTTTGTTATAAACACCGCGTGACGAACGCCCGTCCTCATGCGCCAGGCACTTTTCGATCCAGTCGCTGTTAAATCCCAACTCATTTAGCAGCGTCGAGCCCGTCCTCCGCAGATCATGGACGGTGAAAGGCTCCAGTGGTAGCCCCTCCTTCTTGGCTAGCTCGACGACGGCATAAGTGATCCGATTGAAGGTGGCGCGAGACATTGGCGCGTCCGCGTCGTAGCGGGACGGCAGCAGATATCTGGAATTGCCGGAGCAGGTCTTGAGCGCGATCATGATGTCGAGGGTCTGGCGGCACAGGTAGACGTTGTGCGGCTTCGATCGCTTCATGCGCTCCTTCGGGATGGTCCAGACAGCGTTGTCGAAATCGATCTCGTCCCAAACTGCATCCTGCAGTTCGCTCTTCCGGACCATGGTGAGAAGGAAGAGCTTCATACCGAGGCGGATCGTTGGCAGCGTCGCAACATGCTCGAGCTGCTTGAACATGATGCGGATCTCTGCGGGTGAAAGCGCGCGGTCCTTCGGCGTAAAGGTAGCGATCGAGGCTGGACCGACGTCATCAGCCGGATTAGCGACCTTCTCGCCATGCAGAATGGCAAAGCCGTAGATCTGCTTCAGGATATCCCGCACATGGATCGCCGTCGCGGGCGCACCCCGTTCGACGATCTTGCCGCAGTGAGCGCGTAGATCATCCGGGGTGATTTCCGTCAGGAGACGATTTCGCCAGACGGGCATGAGTTCGCGTTCGAAGATGGAGCGACGCATCGCGCGAGTGCTGTCGGCCATGGTCGCGTTGGTCAGCCACTTCTCGCCGAATTGGCCGAAACTCTTTGCTTCCTTGATCCGGCGCTTCTCCCGCTGCTTCTCGATGGCGGGCGACCGCCCCTCGGCTATCGCACGCCGCGCGTCGATGCAGAGCTCGCGAGCCCTGGCGAGCGATATTCCGTCACGGGCATATCTGCCGAGATAGACGGTCTCCCGTCTGCCGTTCAGCCGATAGTCGAGCCTGAACGAAATGGCACCCGACGGGGCAACGCGCACATACATGCCGTCACGATCGGAAACCTTATACATTTTAGCTTTTGGTTTCAAAGACTTAAGCGCTGCATCGGTCAACATCTCGGGCCTCCTCGCGGAAAAGTACCGTCACGCGGTTTTTGCAGGCCGATGTCGTCGGAAACGCTTATATGTCAGCGCATTAGTTCGAAAAAAGTACCGTCATTGGCCTCGTTTGACCTGACGGTACTTTCGATTTTCCGGTTGATCAATGGGGGTGAGGCCCGTCAGCGAGGCCGCCGAACGCCATCTATGCCCACCGATAGATGTCGATAAGCACAGGATGATTTTATTTTTGATTTCAGTAGCTTATATCGTACCGGAGCGTAGAATCGGCGGCGTTCGGCGAGGCCTGAATCATTCCCACTCGATCGTGCCGGGCGGCTTGCTGGTCACGTCGTAAACGACGCGGTTGACGCCCTTGACCTCGTTGATGATCCGCGTCGCGGTCGCGCCGAGGAAGCGCATGTCGAACGGATAGAAATCGGCGGTCATGCCGTCGGTCGATGTTACTGCGCGCAGGCCGACGACGTAATCGTAGGTGCGCCCGTCGCCCATCACGCCCACCGTCTTCACCGGCAGCAGAACTGCGAATGCCTGCCAGATCGTATCGTAAAGCCCGGCGCGGCGGATTTCCTCGATATAGATCGCGTCCGCATTGCGAAGGATCTCGAGCTTCTCTGGCGTGATCTCGCCGGGGCAGCGGATCGCGAGCCCCGGGCCGGGGAACGGATGCCGGCCGACGAAAACATCCGGCAGTCCGAGCTCGCGGCCGAGATCGCGCACCTCGTCCTTGAACAGTTCCCGCAGCGGCTCGACGAGCTGCATGTTCATGCGCTCCGGCAGCCCGCCGACATTGTGATGCGACTTGATCGTGACGGAGGGTCCGCCGGTGAACGAGACGCTCTCGATCACGTCGGGATAGAGCGTGCCCTGCGCGAGGAATTCCGCGCCGCCGATTTTTTTCGCCTCGGCCTCGAACACGTCGATGAACAGCCGGCCGATGGTTTTGCGCTTGACCTCGGGATCGGTCACGCCCGCAAGTTCGCCGAGGAACATTTTTGATGCGTCGACGTGCACCAGCGGGATGTTGTAGTGGTGGCGGAACAGATCGACGACGGTGCTGGCCTCATCCTTACGCAGAAGGCCATGGTCGACGAACACGCAGGTGAGCTGATCGCCGATCGCCTCGTGGATCAGCACGGCCGCGACAGCAGAGTCGACGCCACCCGACAGCCCGCAGATCACCCGGCCCGAGCCGACCTGCGCGCGGATCGTTTCGATCGCCTCCTCGCGGAAGGCACGCATCGTCCAGTCGCCGGTGAGGCCCGTGACCTTGCGGACGAAGTTGCGCAGCAGCTTTGCGCCATCCGGCGTGTGCACGACTTCGGGGTGGAACTGCATCGCATAGAATTTGCGCGCATCGTCGGCGATCACCGACATCGGCGAGCCCGCCGCCGTCGCCACCGCGCGAAACCCCTTCGGCAACACCGTGACGCGGTCGCCGTGGCTCATCCAGACTTCGTACTTGCCGCCCTTCTCCCAGACGCCGTCGAACAGCGCGCAGTCGTCGATGACCTCGATGGTCGCGCGTCCGAACTCGCGGTGATGCCCGCCCTCGACGGTGCCGCCGAGTTCCTTCGCCATGGTCTGCTCGCCATAGCAGATGCCGAGCACCGGAACGCCGGCCTCGAGGATCGACAGCGGAACCGAGGGCGCATTGTCGTCGAGCACCGAAGCGGGCCCGCCGGACAGGATCACCGCCTTCGGCTGCATCGTCTTGAAGGCTTCTTCCGCCTTCTGGAACGGCACGATCTCGGAATAGACGCCCTCCTCGCGCACGCGGCGCGCGATCAGCTGCGTCACCTGACTGCCGAAATCGACGATCAGAACTTTTTCATGCGCGTCCAAGGTATGGGCGTGCGGCGAAGCGGAGTTTTGAGATGCTGCGGTCATGGGGAGGAATTACGCGACAGGGCCGGTTGCTGCAATGGTGGCGTGGGTTTGTCCGCTGAATTCTGAGCGCCTCCGGCGCAAGAAACGCTAGTTTTCCGCGCGTTTCATGACGGCGACGAAAAATCCGTCGGTCCTCGTCCGACGCGGGGTCATCAGGATGCTGCCGGTGCCCGCCTTCGTCGCCGCGACGAAATCGGCGGCGTGCTCGCCGAGCGGCCGGACGACCTCTTCGCGCGAGAGCAGTGAAAAGCCGCTATGGCGCGCAAGGAAGCCGTCGACCTGATCGTCGTTCTCCGCCCGCAGCACGGAACAGGTGATGTAGGCGATGCGCCCGCCCGGGCGGACGAGCCCGGCCGCACGGTCCAGCGCCTCTATCTGGTCCTTGAGCCGGATCTCCAATGCCCCGGGCCGAATGCGCCACTTGGCATCGGGGTTGCGCCGCCAAGTTCCAGTGCCGGTGCACGGCGCATCGACGACCACGAGATCGGCGCCGCCGCGCAAGTCGGCGAGCGGATCGGCATCGCCCTTCGGCGGGCGGACCTCGACGTTGTGCGCGCCCGCGCGGGTCAGCCGCTCGTAGATCGGCGCGAGCTGGCGCTTGTCCACATCGGTGGCAGCGACCCTGCCCTTGCCCTTCATCAAGGCCGCCAGCGCCAGCGTCTTGCCGCCTGCGCCTGCACAGAGATCAATCACCTGATCGCCGGGCCGCGGCGCGGCAATCAGCGCAGCGAGCTGCGAGCCTTCGTCCTGCACCTCGATCTGGCCCTTGATGAACTCGGCTTCGGCGTGAATGCCCGGATTGCGGGCATCGGCCGGAATCTCGAGGCGCAGCCCGAGAGGCGACCACGGCGTCTCGGCGACGCCAAGATGCTTCAGTGATTTCAGAACGGCAGGGCGATCGGCCTTGAGCGCATTGACGCGCAGATCGATCGGCGCGCGGCTCGCCATCGCGGCGGTCTCGGCGACGCGATCATCTCCGAACACATCCGCAAGATACGGATCGAGCCATTCCGGGTAGTCGCCGGCGACATGCGGCGCGGCGCCGTCCAGAGTGCTGGACGCGAGCGCCTTTCGCTCGGCATCGCTCAGAGGGGCCGGCGCAAATCGCGAGCCATCGCAAAGCGCGGCAATCGCATCGCTGCCAAAATTGCGCTCGAGCTTCAGCGCGCCGAGCACCCGGCCGCGCGCGCTGTCGTCGCTCATCAGATAGGCGGCGGAGGATCGCCGCCGCAGCGTGTCGTAGACAAGGCCCGAAATCGCCGCGCGGTCGCCGGAGCCGGCGAAGCGATGCGACGTTCCCCAGTCTTTCAGCGCGCTCGCCGCAGGAACCCGATTTTTCTCAATCAGCTCAATAACTTCAATAGCAGCAGCGAGCCGCGCAGCGGGGGTCATGTCAGTCCTGTGGCGAAAGTGTGAAATGTGGGGCGCGGCCGCTCACAGCGCGAGCAGCAGCCGTCCCCCGACATAAACCCACATCAGCGCCAATACCAGCACTCCTGCAAGCCAGGCCATGCCGCGCTTCATCACGCTGTTGGTCGTGACGAAGATCCCGGCATGGACCAGCCGGGTGATGACGAACACCCAGGACAGGAGAACGAAAACCAGATCGGTCTGGCGCAGCGGCAGCGCGATCGCAACCAGCGCGAAGAACAGCACCGGCACCTCGAACTGGTTGCGCATGCAGTTGGCGATCTGGGTCGCGCGCACCGGCCAGTTCGGCTCGCCGAGCGCGATATCCTTGATCCGCGTCTTGCCGCTCTTGAGCACCCGCGTCCGCTCGACCGCCGTCATGGCGATCAGCACGAACATCATCGCGACCAGAACGAAAACCGGCAGCAGTACAGATTGAACCGACATAAACCCTTGCTCCCCAGCTAGCTTGTCAGAATACGCTTTTTGTCAGTTTACGCCTTGTCGGGACCGACACGCACCAGTTGCTTGCCGAAATTCTTTCCCTTCAAAAGCCCCATGAAGGCGTCCGGCGCATTGTCGAGCCCTTCGGTGACATATTCGCGATACCTGATCCGGCCTTCGCGGAGCCACTGCGCCATGTCGCGGCGGAAGTCAGCTTCCCTTTCGGCGAAATCCCAGACGATGAAGCCGCGAAAAGTCAGGCGCTTCACCAGAATGGCGCGCATGATGCTGTTCGCCCATTTCGGCGGCGGGGCGTCAGGGCCCGAATTGTATTCGGCGATCAGGCCGCAGACCGGAATGCGCGCGAACGGATTAAGCCGCGGCAGCACCGCCTCAAAGACCTTGCCGCCGACATTCTCGAAGTAGACGTCGATGCCCTTCGGGCACGCTTCCTTCAGCTTCGCGGCAAGATCCGGGTCGTGGTGGTCGAGGCAATCGTCGAAGCCGAGTTCCTCCTTGACGAAGCGGCACTTGTCCGCCCCGCCGGCAATGCCGACCGCCCGCGCGCCCTTGATCTTGGCGATCTGGCCGACAATGCCGCCGACCGCGCCGGAGGCGGCCGCAACCACCACCGTCTCCCCCTCCTTCGGCTTGCCGATTTCGAGCAGCCCCGCATAAGCCGTCATGCCGGGCATGCCGAGCACGCCCACCGCCGTCGAAATCGGCGCCAGCGACGGATCGACCTTGCGCAGGCCCTTGCCGTCGGAGACCGCATGGGTCTGCCAGCCGCTATGCGCCAGCACGATGTCGCCCTTGGCAAAACCCGGATTGTTCGAGGCCACCACCTCGCAGACCGTGCCGCCCTCCATCACGCCGCCGACCGGCACCGGCGCGGCATAGGACGGGCCTTCGCTCATGCGGCCGCGCATATAGGGATCGAGGGACAGCCAGATCGTCCGCAGCAGCACCTCGCCGGCGCCGGGGGTCGGGATCGGGGCCTCTTCAATTCGGAAGTTGGAGGCATTCGGCTCGCCGGTGGGGCGAGATGCAAGCACGATACTCCGGGCGATTTCGCTCATGGTCATTGTCCTCCCAAATTCCTTGTTCCTTGTCTGACAACTTGGATAGGCCTTTCCACGCGCGCCTGACAAGAGGCGCCGCGATCAAAACCCCGGCAGCGCTCCGTGGTTGAAGGCCCACTCAATTATGTTATGTTATAACATAACTTTTCGAGAGGACACGGAATGGAACGTCTACCGGTCACGGTGCTGTCGGGCTTTCTGGGCGCCGGCAAAACCACTTTGCTCAACCACGTGCTGCACAATCGCGAGAACCTGCGGGTCGCGGTGATCGTCAACGACATGAGCGAGGTGAACATCGACGCGGCGCTGCTGCGCGACGGCGGAGCGGCGCTGAAGCGCCACGAGGAACGGCTCGTCGAGATGACCAACGGCTGCATCTGCTGCACCCTGCGGGAGGACCTTTTGAAGGAGGTCGAAGCCCTCGCCCGCGCCGGGCGGTTCGACTACCTGCTGATCGAATCGACCGGCATTTCGGAGCCGATGCCGGTCGCCGCGACCTTCGAATTCGAGGACGAGAACGGCCACAGCCTGTCGTCGGTGGCGCGGCTCGACACCATGGTCACGGTCGTCGATGCGAGAAACTTCCCCGTCGATACGGCGTCCCGCGACCTGCTCGCGGACCGCGATCAGACCGCCGGCGACGGCGACAACCGGGCCGTGGCCGAACTCTTGATCGAGCAGGTCGAGTTCGCCGACGTCATCGTCATCAACAAGGTCGATCTGGTGACGCAGCTTGAGCGCGACCATCTTGTCAGCGCGCTGCGAAAGCTCAATCCAACCGCCGAGCTCGTCTTCAGCGAATTTGGTAAGATACCACCGCAAAGCATTCTGAATACGAAGAAATTCTCATACGAAAGAGCCAGCCAGTCGGCCGGCTGGCTAAACGAGCTTCAGGGCTTTCATCACACCCCGGAGACCGAGGAATACGGCTTCTGGAGCTTCGTCTATCGCTCGCGCCGGCCTTTTCACCCGGAGCGCTTCCATCGCTTCATCACCGCTGAGTGGCCCGGCGTGATCCGCGCCAAGGGGTTTTTCTGGCTGGCGTCGCGGATGGATTTTGCCGGCTCGATATCCCGGGCGGGCGCCGTCGTCCGGCACGAACCGGCCGGTATCTGGTGGGCCGCCACCGACCCGCAGCGGTGGCCGGCCGACCCGGACTGGCGCGCCGGGGTGCTGAAGGATTGGACGGAGCCCTATGGCGACCGGCGTCAGGAGATCGTATTCATCGGCGGCCCGGAGATGCAGAATGACCGGATCACCGCCAGCCTCGACGCCTGCGTGCTGACCGACGCCGAGACGGCGCTCGGCGCAACGCGCTGGACCGGCCTGCCCGACCCCTTCCCCGGCTGGCGGCGCGGCGGTGACGCGCCGTGAGCGCGCACGCCCTGTTCGCCGCGCTGGTCGGCGCACTGACCCGCGCGCCCGATCACCGTGCGCCGGCGTCGACGAGGCGGCTGCGCGAGGTCTCTGACGAGGAAATCGTCGCCGCGCTCGCGGCCGCAGGCGAACCCGGCTGCACCGACGAGCAGTGCGACTGCGGCGGCGCGAGGCGGCTGGTCTACAAGCCGCGCCGGCCGGGCGGATCGTGACGCTCGCATGCAAAACAAAACCGGCCGGGGATGCCCCGGCCGGTCGATAGCTCTTATGAAAACAAGATGGCTCAGACGCCGCCCGGATAGTTCGGCGCCTCGCGGGTGATGCGCACGTCGTGAACGTGGCTCTCGCGCAGGCCCGCACCGGTGATGCGGACGAACTCGGCTTTGTCGTGGAATTCCGCAATGGTCTTGGCGCCGACATAGCCCATCGCCGCGCGCAGGCCGCCGGCGAGCTGGTGCAGCACGTTGCTGACCGGGCCCTTGTAGGGCACCTGCCCCTCGATGCCTTCCGGCACAAGCTTGAGCGAGTCCTTGATGTCCTGCTGGAAGTAGCGGTCGGCCGAGCCGCGCGCCATCGCGCCGACCGAGCCCATGCCGCGATAGGCCTTGTAGGAGCGACCCTGCCACAGGAAGACGTCGCCGGGGGTCTCGTCGGTGCCGGCGAGCAGCGAGCCGACCATGGCGATGTCCGCGCCGGCGGCGAGCGCCTTGGCGAGGTCGCCCGAGAACTTGATGCCGCCGTCCGCGATTACCGGGACATTGGCCTTCTTGGCCACCGACACCGCTTCCATGATCGCGGTGAGCTGCGGCACGCCGACGCCCGCGACGATGCGGGTGGTGCAGATCGAGCCCGGACCGATGCCGACCTTGACGGCGTCCGCGCCGGCATCGATCAGCGCCTGCGCGCCCTCGGCGGTGGCGACGTTGCCGGCGATCACCTGCACCGCGTTCGACATCCGCTTGATGCGGGTCACGGCCTCGAGCACCCGCATCGAGTGGCCGTGCGCGGTGTCGACGACGACGACGTCGACGCCGGCGTCGATCAGCAGCTCGGTGCGCTCGAAGCCGCCGTCACCCACCGTGGTCGCCGCGGCGACCCGCAGGCGGCCCTGCTCGTCCTTGCTGGCGAGCGGATAGACCACCGCCTTCTCGATGTCCTTGACGGTGATCAGGCCGACGCAGCGATAGTCGGCATCGACCACCAAAAGCTTCTCGATGCGGTGCTGGTGAAGCAGCCGCTTGGCTTCCTCCTGGCTGACGCCCTCGCGAACGGCGATGAGGTTGTCCTTCGTCATCAGCTCCGACACCTTCTGGTTCGGATCGGTGGCGAAGCGCACGTCGCGGTTGGTCAAAATGCCGACCAGCTTGCCGGGCTTGCCGGGGGCGGCGCCGGTGACCACCGGAATGCCGGAGAAGCCGTGGTCCTTCATCAGCGCCAGCGCATCGGCCAGCTTCTGGTCCGGACCGATGGTCAGCGGATTGACCACCATGCCGGATTCGTACTTCTTGACCTGACGGACCTGCGCGGCCTGGCCTTCCGGGTCGAAATTGCGGTGCAGAACGCCGATGCCGCCGGCCTGCGCCATGGCGATCGCCATGCGGGCTTCGGTCACGGTATCCATCGCCGAGGCGATGATCGGCATGTTGAGCGAGATTTCACGGGTCAGCCGCGAGCGGACATCGGCTTCCGACGGCAGCACATCGGACAGGCCGGGCTTGAGCAGAACGTCGTCGAACGTGAATGCTTCAGCGAAAATGCGTGCCTGCGGGCCAGATGCCATTTGCCAACTCCGTTCTGCGCTTCCGCGCCGGATTAAGTATGCTGATAGTAAGAGCGATCCGCGACGCTTCTGCATCGGGATCGAATCTCCGCCCATTTGTGGGTTGGCGATGGTCGTTAGCACGGGCCGCCGCGGAAGCAAAGACCCTTGCTGCGCTGCAGGAACGTCATCGACATCATTCCTTTGCGCCGCCATTGCTGCCAAAGTGGAACATTCGATGTTCTGGCGCGTCTCACCGGCAGAGCTGCCCTGCGGTTCCAGAATAGCAGGTTGCTCTCCCCCCATGCTACAGCCGGCCGCCTTGCGCACCGTGGGTGGCGTTCCTTCCACCTCTATGCCATCCGGCCGCACCAATCCGCAGAGCTTCGTGACCAGCTTCATGACCAAAGAGCGCATCATCCCGCTGATCGTCGCCACCGCGCTGTTCATGGAAAACATGGATTCCACGGTGATCGCGACCTCGCTGCCGGCCATCGCCGCCGATATCGGCACCAGCCCGCTGACGCTCAAGCTCGCCATCACCTCCTATCTTCTGTCGCTCGCGGTGTTCATCCCGGCGAGCGGCTGGACCGCCGACCGCTTCGGCGCCCGCAACGTCTTCACCGCAGCGATCGCCGTCTTCCTGCTCGGCTCGATCGGCTGCGCGATCGCGTCCTCGATCCACGATTTTGTGATCGCCCGCGTCGTGCAGGGCCTCGGGGGCGCGATGATGACCCCGGTCGGGCGCCTCGTTCTGCTGCGCTCGGTCGACAAGCGGGCGCTGGTCGCCGCCATGGCCTGGGTCACGATCCCGTCGATGATCGGCCCGGTGATCGGGCCGCCGCTCGGCGGCTTCATCACCACCTACTTCTCGTGGCACTGGATCTTTCTCATCAACATCCCGATCGGCCTGCTCGGCATGTTCATGGCCCAGCGCTACATCGATCCGATCCGAGAGGACCACCCCGACCGCTTCGACCTCGTCGGCATGGTGCTGGCGGGGCTCGGCGTCGGCGGCCTCGCCTTCGGCCTGTCGGTCGCGGGCCTCGGGCTATTGCCGTGGGAACTCGTCACGACGCTGATCGTCGGCGGCGCGTTCTTCACCGCGCTCTATGTCCGCCACGCCCGGCGCACCGACAGTCCGGTGCTCGACTTCACCCTGATGCGCCTGCCGACGATGCGGGCAAGCATCCTCGGCGGCTTTCTGTTCCGCATCGGCATCGGCGCGCTGCCCTTCCTGCTGCCGCTCCTGATGCAGCTCGGCTTCGGCCTGTCGCCGTTCCACTCCGGCCTCATCACCTTTTCCTCGGCGGTCGGCTCGATGGGCATGAAGGCGCTCGCGGCGCGGATCATCCGCGACTTCGGCTTCCGCAGCGTGATGATCATCAACGCCCTGATCTCGGCGTTCTTCCTCGCCGCCTGCGCGCTGTTCACGGTGTCGACGCCGCTCCTGCTGATCATGATCATTCTGGTGATCGGCGGCTTCTTCCGCTCACTGCAGTTCACCGCGCTCAACACGCTGGCTTATGCCGAGGTCGATCCCAAGCGGATGAGCCGCGCCACCACGCTCGCCTCGGTCAACCAGCAGCTCGCGATTTCGGCGGGGGTCGCGGTCGGCGCATTCACGGTCGAAACCACGATGACGCTGCATCACGTCACGCAACTCACCGCCGACCAGTTCGCGCCGGCCTTCGTCGTGATCGGCCTGTGCTCGGCGGCTTCGGCCTATTTCTTCTACAGGCTGCCGGCGGATGCGGGCCACCAGATCTCCGGCCGTCAGGCGGTGATCACCATCGAGCCGCGCGAGCCCGAGGGCGAGGAAGTGGCAGCCACCGAAACCACCACCGTCCGCGACCAAAAGCTCTGACCGCCGCGGCAGGCGTCAGGCGCCGCCGCGAAAACCCATCGCCAGCACGTAACGCTCCGACGAATCCTGCCGGCTCGATGCCGGCTTGACGTGCTTCACCGTCGCATAGTCGCGCTTGAGCTGCGTCACCAGCTCGGCGTCCGCGCCGCTCTGGAACACTTTTGCGACGAAGGTGCCGCCGGGCTTGAGCACCTCGCGGGCGAACTCGGCCGCCATCTCGACCAGCAGCACGATGCGGAGCTGGTCGGTCTTGCGATGGCCGGTAGTGTTCGCCGCCATGTCGGACATCACGACATCGGCGCCGCCGCCGATCATCTCGCGCAGCTTTTCCGGGGCGTCGTCCGCCATGAAATCGAGCTGGGCAAAAGTGACGCCGGGAATCGGCGGCATTTCGAGCAGGTCGATGGCGACCACCTGCCCGCGCCCCTGCTCGGAGCCGACGCGCTTGGCCGCCACCTGGCTCCAGCCGCCGGGGGCCGCGCCAAGATCGACCACCGAAAGGCCCGGCTTGAAGATTTTGTGCTTGTCGTCGATCTCGATGATCTTGTAGGCGGCGCGCGAGCGATAGCCGTCGCGACGCGCCTGCATCACATACGGATCGTTGAGCTGGCGCTCGAGCCAGAGTTTTGACGACAGCTTGCGCTTGCCCGCCGTCTTGACGGTGACATGCAGTCGTCCGGAGGTGTCCTTAGCCATGCGGTCCCGCGAAAAATTCAAAAGCTTTCGCGCGCTCCTTAGCATGTCCTGACGCGGGACAACATCAACCGGCGAGAATTGCGCCATCCTCGCGCATCATTTCGACCAGCATGCCCTCGCGCAGGCCGCGATCGGCCACCCGCAGGCGCCTGAGCGGGAACGCCTGGCGGATCGCATCGAGAATGGCGCAGCCCGGCAGCACGAGGTCCGCCCGCTCGCGCCGGATGCAATGGCTGCAAACGCGCTCCTCGTAGGACATCTCCAGCAGCCGCGCGATGGTGGTGGAAATCCCGTCATCGGTCATCCAGAGCCCGTCGACGCGGCGGCGGTCATAGCGCGGCAGATTGAGGTGGATGCCGGCGATGGTGGTGACGGTTCCCGAGGTTCCGATCAGATGCAGCCCGTCGAGATCGCTGCCGTGCTCGGCGACGAACGGCGCAAGATGCCGCGCGACTTCGCCCACCATCTCGCCATAGGAACGCGGCGTGACATCGCGCCCGCCAAAGCGCTCCGCCAGCGTGACGACGCCGAACGGCAGCGACACCCAGCCGCGCATGCGCACCACGCCGGGGTCGTCGGCGCTGCGCTCGATGCGCACGACTTCGGTGGAACCGCCGCCGATATCGAACAGGATCGCACCCCGCGCCTTGCCGTCGACCAGCGGCGTGCAGCCGATCATCGCCAGCGTCGCCTCGCTCTGGCGATTGATCACCTCCAGATCGATGCCGGCTTCGCTTGCGACCCGGTCGCGGAACATTTTGCCGTTGGAGGCGCTGCGGCAGGCCTCCGTCGCCACCAGCCGCAGGCGGTTGGCGTTGCGGGATTCGATCTTGCTGCGGCAGACGCTGAGCGCGGCGATGGTGCGGTCGATCGCGGCCTCGCTGATCCGGCCGGTGGTCGAGATCCCCTCGCCGAGGCGCACGATGCGCGAGAACGAGTCGATCACCCGAAACCCGTCGCCGACGGGCCGCGCGATCAGGAGGCGGCAGTTGTTGGTTCCGAGGTCGAGGGCGGCATAGACGCTGGAAGACAAACAGGGCTGCTCCCGGGGCGGTGGCTCACTGACCGGCCCGGCAAGAGCGCCGTCTGATATAGGGACCTGCCGCAGCAGCGATCCGTCGTTCATTCCAACAATACCTGATCCACCCGGCCAAGGCCGGCTAGGGAAAGTCTAGCAGCGCAGCCACCCGGCGCAACACTCCCGCCAACTTCGTCCGTTTCGACGTTGTTGGACAGCCGACATATGCTTAAATTGATGGGAACAGGAGTCCTAAAGCGTCCGCCGGCGTCTTTATTGCGTCTCCCGTCCCTACCCCGCGTCCATTGCTGCTCCGGCATGATGGGCATCGTCGCCCTCCGCTTCCCCCGAAGGCTCGCCATGCAGGGTTTTGTCCAATCGAGTTCCGATAACGATATTGCGTTGCAAAAATTCGCCACCGGCCAGCCGGTGCCGCGCAAGGAAGACGACCGGCTGATTCGAGGCAAAGGCCGCTACACCGACGACATCAGCCTGCCCGGCCAGGCCTATGCCTGGATCGTCCGCAGTTCCCACGCCCACGGCGTGATCGAGGGCATCGACACCGCCGCCGCCCGCGCAATGCCCGGCGTGCTGGGAATCTGGACCGGGGCGGACCTCGCCAAGGCTCCCTACAACCCGATCAATTGCAGCCTGCCGATGAAAAATGCGGACGGCAGCCCGATCCGCCAAACCAACCGCATGGCGCTGGCAACGGACCGGGTCCGCTTCGTCGGCGACCCGGTCGCGGTCGTGGTGGCAAAGACCCTCGCGCAAGCGCGCGAGGCCGCCGAAGCCGTCATTCTCGACATCGCGCCGCTGCCCGCCGTCACCGATGCCGCCGAGGCCGCGCAGCCGGGTGCGCCGCAGCTCTATGACGGCATTCCGAACAACATCGCGCTCGACTATCACTCCGGCGACCGCGCGGCAGTCGCGGCCGCCTTCGCCAAGGCCGCGCATGTGACGCGGCTCGACATCGTCAACACCCGCGTCGCCGTGGTGCCGATGGAGCCGCGCTCGGCGGTCGGCGCCTTCGACCCGAAGAGCGGGCGCTACACCATCCACGTCCAGACCCAGGGCGTTTCCGGCAACCGCAATTCGCTGGCGCGGCTCCTCAACGTCGCGCCCGAGAAGGTCCGCCTCCTGACCTACAATGTCGGCGGCTCGTTCGGCATGAAGAACGCGAGCTATCCGGAATATCTTTGCCTCCTCCACGCGGCGAAGGCCCTCGGCCGGCCGGTGAAGTGGACCGACGAACGCTCGACCAGCTTTCTCACCGACAATCACGGCCGCGACCAGACCGTGCGGGCGGAGCTGGCGCTCGACGCCAAGGGGCGCTTTCTGGCGATCCGCGTGTCCGGCCACGGCAATCTCGGCGCGTATCTCGCGGGCGTCGCGCCGATCCCGCTGGCGCTGAACATCGGCAAGAACATCGCCAGCGTCTATCGCACGCCGCTGATCGAGACCGACATCAAGTGCGTGCTGACCAACACACCGTTCATGGGCGCCTATCGCGGCGCGGGCCGCCCCGAGGCCAACTACTTTATGGAGCGGCTGGTCGATCTCGCCGCCGCCGAGATGAAGATCGACCGCATCGCCCTGCGGCGGCGCAACCTGATCCAGCCGAAAAGCCTGCCATTCGCCAATGCCAGCGGCTCGACCTATGACAGCGGCGATTTTCCCGCCGTGCTCGACCGCGCGCTCGAGCTTTCTGATTACGCCAATTTCGCGCGGCGCCGGCGCGAGGCGCGCAAGCGCGGGCGGCTGCGCGGCATCGCCGTCGGCTGCTACCTCGAGGTCACCGCGGGGCTCAGTCCCGAACTCGGCAAAATCACCTTCGAGGCCGACGACACCGTGACGCTCACCACCGGTACGCTCGATTTCGGCCAGGGCCATGCAACGCCGTTCGCGCAGGTGCTGTCGGAGCGGCTCGGCGTGCCGTTCGAGCGCATCCGTTTGCAGCAGAACGACAGCGACCTCGTCCACGCCGGCAACGGCACCGGCGGCTCGCGCTCGATCATGGCGAGCGGCGCGGCGATCGTGGAAGCCTCAGCCCTCGTCATCGCGCGCGGCAAGGCGGCGGCGGCAAACCATCTCGAGGCCGCGGAGGCCGACATCGAGTTCTCGAACGGGCGCTTCACCATTGCCGGCACCGATCGCGGCATTGGCATTCTGGAGCTGGCCCGGCAGCTTCGCGCCGCGCCGGCGAAGGTAGGTGCGCCGGAAACGCTCGACGTCGACGTCGTCTCGAAAGGCGTGCCCTCGACCTATCCGAACGGCTGTCACGTCGCCGAGGTCGAGATCGATCCCGAAACCGGCATCGTCGAGATCGTCAACTACAGCGGCGTCAACGACTTCGGCACCGTCATCAACCCGATGATCGTCGCCGGGCAGCTCCACGGCGGCGTCGCGCAGGGCATCGGCCAGGCGCTGATGGAAAAGGTCGACTTCGACGGCAGCGGCCAGCCGATCACCGGCTCGCTGATGGACTATGCCCTGCCGCGCGCGGCGGACATCCCGGCGCTCGTTCTCGGCAACCATCCCTCGCCGGCGACCACCAACCCGCTCGGCGTCAAGGGCTGCGGCGAGGCGGGCTGCGCCGGCAGCCTCGCCACCATCGTCAACGCCGCCGTCGACGCGCTGTCGGACTACGGCATCCGCCATCTCGACATGCCGCTCACCGCCGAGCGCGTCTGGCGCGCGATCCAAGGCGCCAGCCCGGCGGATCCGGGCTGACGCATACCCGACGTTCAGGCGGCGTCCTGCACGCGCGGCTGCCAGATGGCGATGTGCCAGCACTTTGCAACCGGCACATCGTCCGCCATCACCAGCGCGTCGAGTTCGACGAACTGGTGGCCCTTGCGCTCATAATTGTCGATCACGCGGGCCCGCGCCGTCAGTTCGCTGCCGACGGTCGCCAGACCGAGCATCTGCATCCTGCTGCCGACGTGGATCCACGGCCCCAGAATCGCATTGTCGATCAGCACCTGATTCATCAGCCGCTGATACATGCCCGGATGGCACAGCCCCTCGCTGCGATAGATCGGCGCATCCGCGCGCACGTCGCGCAGATAGCCGTCGGCGCTCTCGCGCACCCATGTCACCGGATGGGTGCCGAGCCATTTGCCCGCCGCGTAGGAGTGCGGATTGACCGGCTCGCGCGTCGCGGCCGGCGCGGTCGCGGGATAGGCGGCGGCATTGACGCGCTCCGGGGCGGCCGGCAACGACGCCTGCCCGGTTGCGCAGACCTCGCCCCGGCTCTCGGCGCGCAGCGTCAGCACACCGTTGCTCTCTTCCGCCAGCAGCGCCACCTCATCGCCGTCATAGACCGGCTTGAGAAACCGCGCCTCCATCAGGCCGCGGCGGAGGAAATCGCGGCCCCATTTCGCAACCGGGAAATGGGTCATGTAGGCAAAAATATCGACGCCGGTGACGAGGCCGCCGGCAAAGCCGTAGCGCTTGGCGACCGTGTCATCGTGCATCTTGTTCTCGGAGTCGCGGGCGCTGTTGAACGCCGTGATGCGGCGGATATCCTGAACCTGCGTCATGTCCTCGTCATGGCCTCCCCGATTGTCTCCCGGCAATTTGTGATTTTGGTCCGGGAATGGTACGCGATGCGCACCCCAAGGCAAGCTCTGGTGCCATTGTCCCGCAGCGCCGTTGCAACCGCCGGCATTGCGGCCGCCGCGATGGCCGCCCGGTGCCCGGGGACCGTTTCGATGGGGCCGTTTTGGCCCGCCCCGCTGACAGATGGAACCGGCGCGACGTGAACCAGACCCGCATCTATGTCGATGCCGATGCCTGCCCGGTGAAGGACGAGATTTTTCGCGTCGCCGCGCGCCATGGCCTGCCGGTCAGCGTCGTGGCCGGCGGCTATATCCGCGTGCCGCAGGATCCGCTGATCGAGCGCATTGCCGCCGGCAGCGGCATGGACGCCGCCGATGACTGGATCGCCGCGCGCGCCGGCCGGGGCGACATCGTCATCACCGCCGACATTCCGCTCGCCGACCGCGCGGTGAAGGCCGGCGCCGTCGCGATCGCGCCCAACGGCAAGATCTTCACCGAGGACGCCATCGGCATGGCGCTCGCGGTCCGCAACCTGATGACCGACCTGCGTTCAAGCGGCGAAGTCACCGGCGGCCCACGCTCGTTCTCGCCGCGCGACCGCTCCGCATTCCTGTCCGCGCTTGATCAGGCGATCCGCCGCCTGCAGCGCGCACATCACAAGGACGACAACTGACCATGGCTCCGCCGCTGATCCAACTCAAAGACATCGCGCTGACCTTCGGCGGCACGCCGCTGCTCGACGGCGTCGAGCTGTCGGTCGCGGCGGGCGAGCGCATCTGCCTGATCGGCCGCAACGGCTCGGGCAAATCGACGCTGCTGAAAATCGTCGCCGGCGTCGTCGAGGCCGACCGCGGCAGCCGCTTCGTGCAGCCGGGCGCGACGGTCCGCTACCTGCCGCAGGAGCCGGATTTCGGCGACGCGAAGACGACGCTGGCCTATGTCGAGGCCGGGCTTGGCCCCGGCGACGACGGCCATCAGGCGCGCTACCTGCTCGAGCAGCTCGGCCTGCACGGCGACGAGGACCCCGCCAATCTCTCCGGCGGCGAGGCCCGCCGCGCGGCGCTGGCGCGGGTGCTCGCGCCCTCGCCCGACATTCTGCTGCTCGACGAGCCGACCAACCACCTCGACCTGCCGACGATCGAGTGGCTGGAGAACGACCTCCTCAGCCGCCGCTGCGCCCTCGTCACCATCAGCCACGACCGCCGTTTTCTGACGAAGCTCTCGAACGCCACCGCCTGGCTCGACCGCGGCAAGATCCGCCGCATCGAACGCGGCTTCGGCGCGTTCGAGGAATGGCGCGACGAGATTTTGGCGGAAGAAGAGCGCGACCAGCACAAGCTCGACCGCAAGATCGCGGCCGAGGAGCACTGGCTGCGCTACGGCGTCTCCGGCAGGCGCAAGCGCAACGTCCGCCGGCTCGGCAACCTCCACGCCCTGCGCCAGCAGCAGCGCGACTATCGCGGCACCGCCGGCAAGGCCAGCCTCACCGCCACCGAGGCGGAGAAATCCGGCGCGCTGGTAATCGAGGCCCGCGACATCACCAAGGCCTATGACGGGCGCACCATCGTCGACCGCTTTTCGACCCGTATCCAGCGCGGCGACCGCGTCGGCATCGTCGGCCCGAACGGCGCCGGCAAGACGACGCTGATCAACATGCTCACCGGCGCCACCGAGCCCGACAGCGGCACCATTCGCCTCGGCGCCAATATCGAGATGGCGACGCTCGACCAGCACCGCGAAAGCCTCGATCCGCGCTCGACGCTTTCCGACGCGCTGACGGGCGGGCGCGGCGACACCGTGATGGTCGGCGGCAAGGCAAAACACGTCGTCGGCTACATGCGCGACTTTTTGTTCTCGCAGGAGCAGATCCGCACGCCGCTCGAAGCCCTTTCCGGCGGCGAGCGCGGCCGCCTGATGCTGGCGCGCGCGCTGGCCAAGCCGTCGAACCTCTTGGTGCTCGACGAGCCGACCAACGATCTCGACCTCGAAACCCTCGACGTGCTCGAAGAAATGCTGGCGGACTATCAGGGCACGGTCCTGCTGATCAGCCACGACCGCGATTTTCTCGACCGCGTCGTGACTTCCGTCATCGCTCCCGACGGCAACGGCAATTGGCTGGAATATGCCGGCGGCTACTCCGACATGCTGGCCCAGCGCGGCGAGGACCTGAGGCGCGACGCGCCGAAGAAGGCCGCAGCCGAGGCGAAGGCCGAAAAAGCGGCCGCTGCGGCTCCCGCGCCGGCGCCAAAACGCCGCCTCTCCTTCAACGAAAAGCACGCGCTGGAAACGCTGCCGAAAACCATGGACAAGCTGCGCGACGAGATCGCCAGGCACCAGAAGCTGCTCGACGATCCCACGCTCTACAGCCGCGATCGCAAGGCCTTCGATGCGGCATCAAACGCGGTGACGCAGGCGCAGGACAAGCTGCAGGAGGCCGAGGACCGCTGGCTCGAACTCGAACTGCTGCGCGAGGAAATCGAGGGCGGCTGATCCGCCCTCTGATCGATCATCCGTGCGCGCGCAGCCAGCTTAGTGCGCCCTCGCCTGCGGCAAGGCCGGTGGCGAAGGACGCCTGCAAGAGGTAGCCGCCGGTCGGCGCTTCCCAGTCGAGCATTTCGCCGGCGACGAACACGCCGGGCAGCTTGCGCAGCATGAAGTCGTCGCCCACCTCGTCGAAGGCGATGCCGCCCGCCGTCGAGATCGCGCGGTCGATTGCGGCGACGCCGTCAAGGCGAACCGGCAGCGCATTGATCAGCGCGGCAAGATCGGCCGGCGACAGCGCGGACAGCGTGATGCCGGAGGCGATCGCCACCTCCTGCAACAGGCCGATCGCGGGCGCGGACAACCCGCTGGCTTTGCGCAAAAATGTCGAAAAGGACTGCTTGCCGCGCGTGCCGCCGAGCCGCGACGCCAGCGCCGCGTTGTCGACATCGGGCCGCAGCTTGAGCGTCAGCACCGTTTCGCCGCGGGCCGCGATGGCCTCGCGCAGGCTCGCGGACAGCGCATAGACCGCACCGCCCTCAAGGCCGGCTCGGGTGACGATGACATCACCGCGCGCGACCTCGCCCTGATGCGACAGCGCCACGTTCTTGAGCGGCTGGCCTTCAAAGCGCTCGCGAAAGACATCCGACCACGGCGCGTGAAAGCCGCTGTTGGCGGGCCGCAGCGGATTGATCGCGATGCTCTTGCCGGCAAGCGCATCGACCCACGCACCGGCGCTGCCGAGCTTCGGCCAGCTCGCGCCGCCGAGCGCCAGCACCACGGCATCGGCGGCAACCAGCGTCTCGCCATCGGGCGCGGCGATGCGCAGGCGGCCGTCCTCGTTCCAGCCGCGCCACTCGTGGCGCAGGCGCAGCGAAACGCCCTCCTCGGCCAGCCGCCGCAACCAGGCGCGCAGCAGTGGCGAGGCCTTGAACGAGGTCGGAAACACGCGGCCGCTGCTGCCGACGAAAGTCGGCTCGCCAAGCGCCGCGCACCAGTTTCGCAGATCGTCGGGCGTAAAAGCATTGAGCGCGGCCTGCAGGCGCGGCAATGCCCCGCCATAGCGGGTCACGAACCGCTCGAACGGCTCGCTGTGGGTGATGTTCAGCCCACCGCGCCCGGCCATCAGAAACTTTCGCGCGGCCGAGGGCATGCGCTCGAGCACCGTCACCGCCGCACCGCCCCGCGCAAGGCGCTCGGCCGCCATCAGCCCGGCAGGGCCCGCGCCGACGACGACGGCATGACGCTGTGACAATGGTGGTGCCATGGCTGTGTGGTTCGCTCCGCAATAAAGGAGGGGCCGCATTGCGTGGTGCAACCGGCCCCGATCCGTTTCGCAGAGATAGAGCGCCGCAGCGCCCGCGGCAATGACGATGATGGCGGGGCCGGCTCAGCCCGCGCGCATCGCCCGCTCAGCCGAGCTTGATGCCGGCGCGGCGCGCCGCCTGCTCGACATATTTGTTGGTCTGGTGGAACGCGCCTTCAAGGTTCTTTGCGTTCGTCATGTCGCTGATCGCGGCAAAGTTCGCCGCCACCGCGTCCGGCGTCCACTCCTCCTCCGGCAGGTTCAGCCCTTCGCTCTCCATCACCTTGATGACGGCGAAGGAACCGGCGCCCGCGCCCATGATGGTGCGGGTCGGCGCATTCTCGCCGAGCATGAACAGAACCGCCGGCGTCACCGCCTCCGGCTTCATCATCTTGAGCACCGGCGCCGGCACCAGTTCTTCCGTCATCCGCGTGGCGGCCGTCGGCGAAATCACGTTGACGCGGATGTCGCTCTTGCGGCCTTCCTCGGCCAACACATTCATCAGGCCGACCATGCCGGTTTTCGCCGCGCCGTAATTGGCCTGGCCGAAATTGCCGTAGAGCCCCGAGGACGACGTGGTGAAGACGATGCGGCCATAGTTGCGCTCGCGCATGCCGTCCCACACCGCCTTGGCGCAGTTGAAGCTGCCGACGAGGTGCACGTCGAGCACCTTTCTGAAATCGGCGGGGTCCATCTTGCCGAACGACTTGTCGCGCAGAATGCCGGCATTGGCGCACATGATGTCGACGCTGCCCCACTCCTTCGTGGCGCGCTCGACCATCGCCGTGACCTGCGCCAGGTCCGAGACGTCGGCGCCGTCGGCCATCGCCTGCCCGCCCGCCTTGCGGATTTCCTCGACCACTTCCTCAGCCGGCGTCAGCGAGCCGCCGGTGCCGTCGCGCGCGCCGCCAAAGTCGTTCACCACCACGCGCGCGCCGCGCGCGGCGAGGCCCAGCGCATGCGCCCGCCCGAGCCCGTTGCCCGCGCCGGTGACGATTGCAACCCGTCCATCAAATCTGATTGTCATGTGTCCGTCTTTCGTAAATCACGCGAAGTAAATGAGACCGATCCAGTCCGCGACGAGCGCCGGCTTGGCTTCGCCCTCGATCTCGACCGTGACGTTGGTGCGCGAATAGAGCTCCTTCTCCGCGCGCATCTTGGCCTCGGCCAGCATAAAGCGCCCGCGAATGCGCGCGCCCGCCCGCACCGGCGAGATGAAGCGCAGCTTCTCGAAACCATAGTTGACGCCCATCGCCATGCCGGCGACCTTCGGCATCACCTCATAGTTGAAAACGCTCATCATGGACATCGTCAGAAAGCCGTGGGCGATGGCGCCGCCGAACGGCGTCTCGCGCGCGGCGCGCTCAGGATCGACATGAATGAACTGATCATCTTCGGTCGTCTCCGCGAAGGCATCGATCCGCTTCTGGTCGATGAGATGCCATGGCGACACGCCGATTTCCTGTCCAACCATCGCCAGATAGGCATCGCGTTCAATCGTGGGCGGCATTGTTTCTCCCTGCTCCTGGTTCTGCTGCTCTTGGTTTTGCTGCGCGTTGATCCCGCGCGTGGTGAAGTCCAACACTCTATTCCCGCGCCGCTTTCAGCTCGGGAAAATCCTCCTCGCGATATTCGATGCCGCGCAGCGGGCTGGTCCGGTCATCCTCCAGCTCCAGCCGCCGCAACTGAACACGGCGGATTTTTCCCGAAATCGTCTTCGGCAGCTCGGTGACCAGCTCGATGCGGCGGATGCGCTTGAACGGCGAAAGCCGTTCCTGGATGTGCAGAAAGATCGACAGCGCCGTCTCGCGCGACGGCTCGGCACCGCCGACGAGCAGCGCATAAGCCTTCGGCACCGCGAGGCGGATGGGGTCCGGGCTCGGCACGATCGCCGCCTCCGCCACGAGATCGTGCTCAAGCAAAAAGCTCTCCAGCTCGAACGGGCTGATGCGATAGTCCGAAGACTTGAACACGTCGTCGGCGCGGCCGACGAAGGTCAGATAGCCGTCCTCGTCGACGAACACGACGTCGCCGCTGCGATAGACCTCGCCATCGGCGCCGGCAACGCCGCCGTCGTCGGTTTGGTAGCCGCGCATCAGGCCGGCGGGACGATCCGCGCCGAGCACCAGCGCCACCTCGCCCTCGGTGGTGTCGTTGCCGTCAGCATCGATCACGCGCACCTTGTAGCCCGGCAGCGGGCGACCCATCGAGCCGGGTTTGATCGGCTGCCCCGGCGAATTGCCGGCGAGCGCGGTCGTCTCGGTCTGGCCGTAGCCGTCGCGGATGGTGAGCCCCCACGCCGCCTTCACCTGATCGATCACTTCCGGGTTGAGCGGCTCGCCCGCGCCGCAGACCTCGCGCAGCGCCATCTTGTAGTTGTCGAGCCTTTCCTGGATCAGCAGCCGCCAGACGGTCGGCGGCGCGCACAGTGTGGTGACGCCGCAGCGCGACATCGTCGCCAGAAGCCCCTTGGCATCGAAGCGCGGCTGGTTGAGCACGAACACCGTCGCGCCTGCATTCCACGGCGCGAAGAAACAGCTCCAGGCGTGCTTGGCCCATCCCGGCGAGGAGATGTTGAGGTGAATGTCGCCGGGCTGAAGGCCGAGCCAGTACATCGTCGAGAGCGCGCCGACCGGATAGCTGCGGTTGTCGTGCAGCACCAGCTTCGGCTTGGCGGTGGTGCCGGAGGTGAAATAGAGCAGCATCGGATCGGACGCCTGCGTCGGCCGGTCCGGCGCGAACGTCTCCGGGAACGAGGCCTTCTCGTCGTAGCTCAGCCAGCCCTCGCGCACGCCGACGGCGATGCGCAGAACGTTGTCGCTCTTCAGGCTGTCGAACTTCGCGAGCTGGTCCTGCGCCGCGATCACCGCCTTGACGCGGCCACGGTCGAGCCGGTCCTGCAACTCGTCCGGCGTCAGCAGCGTACTTGCCGGAATGACGATGACGCCGAGCTTGATCGCCGCCAGCATCGTCTCCCACAGCGGCACTACATTGCCAAGGAGCAGTAGCAGCGCATCGCCGCGCTTGAGGCCGAGCCCGCGCAGATAGTTGGCGGTCTGGTTCGAGCGCCGCGACAGTTCGCGGAAGGTCAGCTTCGTCTCGCTGCCGTCGGCATCGACGATCCACAGCGCACAGCGCTCGCCGCTTTCCGCATCCTGCGCGAGGCCCGCATCGAACCAGTCGAGCGCCCAGTTGAACGGCACAGGGTCCGGCCAGCGGAATTGCGAGACTGCGGTAGCGTAGTCGGTGCGATGGCGCAGAAGAAACGCGCGGGCTTCCGAAAATGTCGTCATGACGCTTCCTCCCTGTTGTTCTTGCTTTTCTCGCGCGCGCTTTCAGCTTTTGCCGGCGATCTCCCGAAGGTGGTTGATGATGCCTGAAAAGTCTTCGCCGCCGTGCCCCGCCTGCTCGAACGCGGCATAGATTTCCTCGGCGTGCTGGCCGAGCGGCGTCGCCGCGCCAGCGGCCTGCGCCGCCTCCTGCGACAGCCGCAGATCCTTCAGCATCAGCGCCGCCGCAAAGCCCGGCTTGTAGCCGTTGTTGGCGGGCGACGCCGGCACCGGCCCCGGCACCGGGCAATAGCTCGTCAGCGACCAGCACTGGCCCGAGGCGGTGGAGGACACATCGAACAGCGACTGATGCGACAGGCCGAGCTTCTCCGCCAGCGCGAAGGCCTCGCAGACGCCGATCATCGAAATGCCCAAAATCATGTTGTTGCAGATCTTGGCCGCCTGCCCTGCACCGTTGTCGCCGCAGTGGACGATCTTCCTGCCCATCTTTTCGAGCACTGGCCTCGCGGCATCGAACGCAGCCTCTGCACCGCCGCACATGAAGGTGAGCGTGCCGGCGGAGGCGCCGCCGACGCCGCCCGACACCGGCGCATCGACGGAGAGCAGCCCCGCCTTGCCCGCGAGCTCATGCGCCTTGCGCGCGCTTTCGACATCGATGGTCGAGCAATCGATGATCAGCCGGCCTTTTGCGATGTGCGGCACGATCTCGCCCCACACGCCCAGCACATGCTTGCCCGCCGGCAGCATGGTGACGACGACTTCGGCATCCTTGACCGCCTCGGCCGCGCTGCCCGCAATCGCAACGCCGGCCGACCTTGCCGAGGCAAGCGAGGCTTCGACGAGATCGAAGCCCGTCACCGTGTGCCCCGCCTTGACGAGGTTGGCGGCCATCGGACCACCCATGTTGCCAAGGCCAATGAATGCGATCTTCGCCATGGTCGTCCTCCCAAAAATGATTGTCTTTAAAATCTCAGCTCGTCCGCGCCACGATCCTCAAAATAGCGGGCGACGATCTCTTCCGTCACATCCTCGATGCGTGCGGGCGACCATTTCGGGTTGCGGTCCTTGTCGATCACCGCGGCGCGGACGCCCTCGAGAAACTCGTGGCTGACGAACACCTGCAAGGAGGCGCGATATTCGTGCACGAGGCATTGTTCCAGCGTCTTGAGGTCGCGCGCCTGCCGCAGCAGGCGGAGCGTGACCTTCACGCTCGTCGGCGACTTCTGGCGCAGCGTCGTGAGCGTCGCCGCCGCAAACTCGCTGCCGTCCGCCTCGAGCGCAGCGACGATCTCCTCGGCGCTGTTGCCGGAGAACAGCCTGTCGATCCGCGCGCGCTCCGCCGCGACCGGCGCCTGCCCGGAGGGCACCGCGAATGCGGCGATGACGCGGGCGATCTCGTCCGCCTGCGCGGTCGGTGCAACGCGCGTCAGCGTGCCGCGCAGCTCCTGCCAGCGGTCGGCGCTGACGACGACGTCGGCAAAGCGCGCCTTGACGGCATCAAAGCCGTTCATCGTCGTGCCGGTCAGGCCGAAATAGGTGCCGAGCTCGCCCGGCGCGCGCGACAGCAGATACGTGCCGCCGACATCGGGAAAGAAGCCGATCCCGGTTTCCGGCATCGCGAGCCTCGTCTGATCGGTCGCGATGCGGTGGCTGCCATGCGAGGCAAGGCCGACGCCGCCGCCCATCACGATGCCGTCCATATAGGCGACGAACGGTTTCGAAAACGCCGCGATGCGCGCGTTCAAAACATACTCTTCGCGCCAAAACACCTTGCCGAGGTCGCCGTGCTCGCGCGCGCTGTCATACAGGCTGCGGATATCGCCGCCGGCGCAGAGACCGCGCTCGCCGGCGCCTTCCAGCAGCACCAAGGCGACTTCGGGATCGGCCTCGAACGCATCGAGCGCGACATCGATGTGGCGCACCATGTCGAGCGTCAGGGCGTTGAGGGCCTTGGGCCGGTTGAGGAGGATGATTCCCGCCGAACCTTCTCGCCGAACGATCAGGTCGTCTTCGTTACCTTCGGTCATCGCGCGTTTTCAATCAGCTTGCGCGCCACGATCATACGCATGATTTCGTTCGTTCCTTCCAGGATCTGATGCACCCGCAAATCGCGCACGATTTTCTCGATGCCGTATTCCGAAAGATAGCCATATCCGCCATGCAGTTGAAGCGCCGCATTGGCGACCTCGAAGCCGACATCGGTGCCGAAACGTTTCGCCATGGCGCAGAGCATCGTGGCGTCGGGGTCCTTGCGATCGAGCGCCGCCGCCGCGCGCCACAGGAAGGCGCGCGCCGCTTCCAGTTCGATCGCCATGTCGGCGACCTTGAACTGCAGCGCCTGGAATTCGTCGAGGCGTTTGCCGAAGGCCTTTCGGTCGCGCATATAGGCCAGCGCCTTGTCGAGCGCGGCCTGCGCGCCGCCGAGCGAACAGGCGCAGATATTGAGACGGCCGCCATCCAGCCCCGCCATCGCGATCTTGAAGCCGATGCCCTCCTCGCCGATACGGTTGGCCACCGGCACGCGGGCGTTTTCAAAGATCACCGCGCGCGTCGGCTGCGCGTTCCAGCCCATCTTGTGCTCGTTGGCGCCGAACGACAGCCCCGGCGTGTCGCGCTCGACCACGAGCGTCGAGATGCCGCCCGCGCCCTCGCCGCCGGTGCGCACCATCACGACATAGACATCGCTCTCGCCGGCGCCGGAGATGAACTGCTTCTGGCCGTTGAGAACGTAGTGATCGCCGTCGCGCGCCGCGCGCGTGCGCAGCGCCGCCGCGTCCGATCCAGCGCCCGGCTCGGTCAGGCAATAGCTCGCGATCTTTTCCATGGTGCAGAGCTGCGGCAGCCATTTCCGGCGCTGCGCGTCCGAGCCATAGGCGTCGATCATCCACGCCGCCATGTTGTGGATCGAGATGAAGGCCGAAATCGTCGGGCAGCCCTGCGCCAACGCCTCGAAGATCAGCGCGGCATCGAAGCGCGTCATGCCCGAGCCGCCGACATCGTCGCGGATATAGATGCCGCCCATGCCGAGGCTCGCCGCCTCGCGCATCACGTTCACGGGAAAATGCCGCTTCGCATCCCATTCGCTGGCGTTCGGCGCGATCTTGTCGGCAGCGAAATCGCGCGCCATGTCGCGGATCGCGATCTGATCTTCGGTGAGTGCGAACTGCATGTGCCTGCCTCGAAAGCCTCGACGTTATCGGATCAGGTCGCCCGTCGGCGTCCGTCCATTTCTTCCTTTCGTCAAGTGAGCAGGTTCGGCCGCTCCGGGTCAACCCCGGAACGGCGACGCGCAAACCATCCGGCCATCACTTCATGGTCGGCATGGCGAACTCGGCACCTTCCTTCACGCCGGAAGGCCAGCGCGAGGTCACGGTCTTGGTCTTGGTGTAGAACCGCACCGAGTCCGGGCCGAACTGGTTGAGATCGCCAAAGCCGGAACGCTTCCAGCCGCCGAAGGTGTAGTAGGCGACCGGAACCGGGATCGGCACGTTGACGCCGACCATGCCGACATTGACACCCGCCGCGAATTCGCGCGCGGCATCGCCGTCGCGGGTGAAGATCGCAACGCCGTTGCCGTATTCATGCTCCGACGGCAGACGCACGGCTTCGTCGAAATCGTGCGCGCGCACGACCGAAAGCACCGGGCCGAAAATCTCTTCCTTGTAGATGCGCATGTTCGGCTTGACGTGATCGAACAGACAGCCGCCCATGTAGAAGCCGTTCTCGTAGCCCTGCATCTTGAAGCCGCGGCCATCGACCAGCAGCTTGGCCCCTTCCTGCACGCCGACATCGACGTAGTTGCGCACGCGGGCCAGCGCCTCGCGTGTCACCAGCGGGCCGAAGTCGGCCGTCGGATCGGTCGAGGGGCCGATCTTGAGATTTTCGACGCGCGGGATCAGGCGCTCGACCAGCTCGTTCGCGGTCGCCTCGCCCACCGGCACCACCACCGACACCGCCATGCAGCGCTCGCCGGCCGCGCCATAGCCGGCGCCGACCAGCGCATCGACGGCCTGATCCATGTCGGCATCGGGCATGACGATGGCGTGGTTCTTCGCGCCGCCAAAACATTGCGCCCGCTTGCCGGTCGCGGCCGCGCGCTCATAGATGTATTGCGCGATCGGCGACGAGCCGACGAAGCCCACGGCGGCGATGTCGGGATCGTCGAGAATGGCGTCCACCGCTCCCTTGTCGCCGTTGACGACATTGAGAATGCCCGGCGGCAGGCCGGCTTCCAGCATCAGCTCGGCAAGGCGCATCGGCACGCCGGGATCACGCTCGGACGGCTTGAGGATGAAGGCATTGCCGCAGGCGATCGCCGGAGCGAATTTCCACATCGGGATCATTGCGGGAAAGTTGAACGGCGTGATGCCGGCGACGACGCCGAGCGGCTGGCGCATCGAATAGATGTCGATGCCGGGACCGGCGCCCTCGGTATATTCGCCCTTCATCAGCTGCGGGATGCCGAGGGCGAATTCGACCACCTCGACGCCGCGCAAAATGTCTCCCTTCGCGTCCGGGATCGTCTTGCCGTGCTCGCGGGCGAGAAGCTCGGCCAGCGCGTCGTTGTCGCGCGCCACGAGCTCAAGAAATTTCATCAGGACACGGGTGCGGCGCTGCGGATTGACCGCCGCCCAGGCCGGCTGCGCGGCCTTGGCGTTTTCGACCGCGGCGCGGATTTCCTCCCTGGTCGCCAGCGCGACCTGCGCCTGAACCTCGCCGGTCATCGGCTCATAGACATCGGCGAACCGGCCTGATTTTCCCTTGACGTGTTGGCCGCCAATGAAATGTCCGATCGTGCGCATCATTTCCTCCGACACAGCCAGACGACGCCCTGGCGCGGGCGTTCCGCCCACGGCGTCGTTCTGAGCATTGAGATTTTGATCTCGTCTCTTGTTTGATTTTCATATTGGCGGGCGGCGGTGGGGTCCGCAACATCAAACTACTACCACCTTCGATCAAGGCGCCCGAAGGACCCCGGCGACGGGCCGCCGGTTCGCGCCTCACGCGCCGGCGGTATCGTCCGCCCCATCGCCACCGGTTTTCGTTGCAGCGGGCGCTTCTTCGGCTGAAGCCGGGCAGTTTTTCAGCGCGGCCTTGCGGCAGGCCGCCAGCACCTCGGCCGAAAACGCGCCGCCGCCGGCGCCGCGGGCAAGAATCAATGCCCCGGCCATCAAGGCGAGCGAGGCGATCGCCTCGCTGCGCGCCTCGGCGGCGGGCTTGCCGGGAATCTGCTCGGCCAGGGTGCCGATCATCTCGTCGAGCTTGTCGGCGAACATCTCGCGCGCCTTGTCGCCTTCGCGGGCGATTTCGGCGCCGAGCGCTGCCACCGCGCAGCCGCGGCCCGGCGCATCGCAATGGTCGGGCGTCAGGTAAGCCTCGACGATCGCGGCGAGGCGCTCGTCCTCGGGCAGTTCCGCGGCGTTCTTGCGCCAGCGCGCGATGGAGCGGTCCATCGCATCGGCAACCGCCTCGACCAGAAGCGCCTCGCGGGAGTTGAAGTGGGCATAGAACCCGCCATGGGTCAGCCCGGCCTCCTTCATGAGGTCGGCCACCCCGACGCCGCGCGTACCCTTTTCGCGGAGACACACCGATGCCTTGCGCACAATCCGCGCCCGCGTCTCGGCCTTGTGTTCCTTGGAGTAGCGCATCACCGTCCACGAGATGATCAGCATCATATAACGCTCATGCACCGTAACGGACACCGCCCGCGGCGTCAAAAACCGGACTTTTTTCGCAGCCGCCGCGCGTTTTCCAACTCGCCGCCTGCACTTGCGCCGCAGTCTGCTAACCTCGCCGCCAAACCCGCCCAGACGGCCAATTCACAGACAGCCAGCGAGGACCACCATGGAGATGCTCAACCAGCACTGCGGCATTGCCCGCGACGCCCGAGACGTCGTCACCGTCACGATCTGCAATGCCGGGCCGCTGAACATTTTGGGCTCTGCCGCCATCCGCGACGTCCGCGACGGGCTGAACACGCTGGCCGCCGATCCCACCATCCGCGCGGTCGTGATGACCGGCGAAAGCCCCAAAAGCCTGATCGGCGGCGCCGACATCAAGGAAATGGCGACCCTCGACCAGGCGTCGGCAGAGACCTTCATCACCGGGCTGCGCGACCTCTGCGAGGCCGCCCGGCAGTTCCCCGCCCCGGTGATTGCCCGGCTGGCCGGCTGGTGCCTCGGCGGCGGGCTGGAATTCGCCGCCGCCTGCGATATCCGCATCGCCGCGCAGAGCGCCAAATTCGCCATGCCGGAGGTCAAGGTCGGCATCCCCTCGGTGATCCACGCCGCGCTGTTGCCCCGCCTGATCGGCTGGGGCCGCGCCCGCTGGCTGATCTTGACGGCGGCCACCATCGACGCGCCGACGGCGCTTGCCTGGGGGCTGGTCGACCAGATGGCCGAGGATGCCAACCTCGACGCCGCCATCGACGCGACCCTCGCGCAACTTCTCGAATGCGGGCCCGAGGCCCTGCGCGCGCAAAAAGCCCTTCTCCGCCAATGGGAAGAACTTCCGCTTGCACAATCCGTCGATCTCAGCATCAAGACGTTCGGCGAAGCCTATCTGACCGGCGAGCCGCAGCGGCTGATGCAGAACTTTATCGACCGGCCGCGGTCGCGGGCCTGACCCGGTTCCCGGTCTGCGAATTCCGCAAATCGCCATGCGAAACTTTGCAGTGGCTGCATCCTAGCGGGCCCGGCCCATTGTATGATAATTATCATCTCATGATCCGCCAGCCGGATCGTTTTGCAGTGTGCGCCAACCACCAACCCGATTGGGACACCCGATGATCTCCGACTGGCTTTCGGCAAGACTCGCGCGCAGGAACATCCATTATGGCTGGGTGATGGTGCTTGTCACCTTTCTCACCGCGCTGGTCAGTGCGGGCGCGGTCGGCGCGCCGGGCGTCTTCATCATTCCGCTGCAGCAGGAATTCGGCTGGTCGACGGCGGAGATTTCCACCGCGCTCTCGATCCGCCTGTTGCTGTTCGGGCTGATGGCACCGTTCACGGCCGCCCTGCTCAACCGCTACGGCCTGCGCCGGATCACCAGCATCGGCCTGTCGCTGGTGATCTTCGGCCTCCTCGTCTCGCTGATGATGACGCAGATCTGGCAGCTCGTCCTGCTGTGGGGTTTCGTCATCGGCTTCGGCACCGGCATGACCGCGCTGGTGCTCGGCGCGACCGTCGCCGCGCGCTGGTTCACCGCCCGGCGCGGCCTCGTCGTCGGCATCCTCACCGCCAGCTCCGCAACCGGGCAGCTCGTCTTCCTGCCGCTGCTCGCCGGCCTCACCGAGACCTATGGCTGGCGCACCGCGCTGACGATGCTGACGATTGCGCTGATCGTCACCGCGCTTGCCGTTCTCGCTCTGATGCGCGACCGCCCTTCCGACATTGGCCTGCGCCCGTTCGGCGACACCGGCACCGCCCCGGTGGCTGCACCGCAGCAGCAGGGCTCGATCTTCGGAGCGGCCTTCGGCGCGCTGCGCGAGGCTTCGCGCGAGCCGATCTTCTGGGTGCTGTTCTTCACGTTCTTCATCTGCGGCGCCAGCACCAACGGCCTGATCCAGATCCACTTCATTCCGTTCTGCTCCGACTTCGGCATGGCGGCGACCGGGGCTGCGACGCTGCTCGCCGTGATGGGCATTTTCGACTTCATCGGAACCATCGGCTCGGGCTGGCTGTCCGACCGCTACGACAACCGCACGCTGCTGTTCTGGTATTATGGCCTGCGCGGCCTGTCGCTGATCGCGCTGCCCTTCACCAACTTCTCGTTCTACGGGCTGTCGCTGTTCGCGATCTTCTACGGCCTCGACTGGATCGCAACCGTGCCGCCGACGGTGAAGCTCACCGTCTCGCGCTTCGGCCCCGAGAAAGCCAATCTGGTATTCGGCTGGATCTTCGCCGGGCACCAGCTCGGCGCGGCCTCGATCGCCATGGCAGCGGGTGCGTCCCGCACCTATCTTGCAAGCTACCTTCCCGCCTTCTTCGTCGCCGGTGCGCTGTGCCTCGTCGCCGCCATCGTCGTCGTCACGATCGGCCGCGGCAAGCAGCAGAAAATCGCCACCGCCGCGGCGTGACAATTACTTTCCTCGTTCATTCCGCTGCGCGAAACAAACTCGCGCAGCGGAACACGCTCATAGCCATTTGTCGAAAATCCCGCGCACATTCGTCGCCGCGCGGGATTGCTATGACTTCGCGGCGATGACATGATCCCTCCCATAAAATGTAAAGGCGCACTGCACCGCAAGTGCCGCCGACGGGAGGGTCTTGGATGGTTGCTCGCAAAATTGCTTTTGCGTCGCTGATGCTGGCCGCTTCGACACTGGCCACCGTTTCCACGCTGCACGCACAGGAAGTGAAACTGCCCCCGACCATGGCCTTCACGGCCTATGACACGGGCTCGTCCGGCTTCAACATCGCCGTCGCCATCGGCAAGATGATGAAGGAAAAATACAACTCCAACGTCCGCGTGCTGCCCGCCGGCAACGACGTCGCCCGCCTCGCGCCGCTGCGCGCCAAGCGCGCCGTCGCCTCCGCGATGGGCACCGGCAGCTACTTTGCGCAGGAAGGCGTGTTCGAATTCGGCGCCAAGGAATGGGGCCCGCAGCCGATCCAGCTCATCCTCTCCACGGTCGATTGCAACGGCATGTCGATCGGCATCGCCAACGACATCGGCGTCAAGGAACTCGGCGACTTCCGGGGCAAGCGCCTCGGCTTCGTCGTCGGCTCGCCCGCGCTCAACCAGAATGCGCTCGCGATCATCGCCTTCGCCGGGCTGACGCAGAAGGACGTCAAGATCGTCGAATTCGCCAGCTATGGCGCGATGTGGAAGGGCCTGATCAACAACGACGTTGACGCCGCCTTCGCCTCGACGATCTCCGGGCAGGCCAAGGAAGCCGAGACCTCGCCGCGCGGCGTGCTGTGGCCGCGCATGGCCAGGGACGACAAGGCCGGCTGGGAGCGCGTCGCCAAGGTCGGGCCGTTCTTCACGCCCCACACCGCGACCTGCGGCGCCGGCCTGACCAAGCCGACCGAGATGGGCACCTATCCCTATCCGGTCATCGTCACCTACGGCACGGAGTCCGAAGCGGACATCCATGCCGTCACCAAGGCGATGATCGAGGGCTACGACCTCTACAAGGACGGCGCGCCGGGAGCCGTCGGCCTCGAGCTGAAGCGGCAGACGATGAAGTGGGTGATCCCCTTCCATCCCGGCGCCGTGAAGGCCTTCAAGGAGGCCAAGCACTGGACCGACGCCGACCAGGCCCACAACGACGCGCTCATCAAGCGCCAGGGCGTCCTGATGGCGGCATGGGCCGACTACACCAAGACCAATCCGGCCGACGACAAGTTCGTCGAGGGCTGGCAGGCGGCCCGCAAGGCCGCGCTCGCCAAGGCAAACCTGCCGGACGCCTTCAACTGACCGCGCCGAAACCATGCGCGCCATCCCTCGCAAACCATGCGACGGGCATGGCGCGCGGGACCGGCGCAGGCAGACCGCCCACAAAAGCAGACAGACAACACGGACAGACATCAATCCGGCACCACGACAGGCGGAGCACACGCTCCGCCTGAACAAGCACTGTTCGCTCATTTCAGCCCGCCCGCGAGAAGCCGCCTTCCCCTGCTTCGGCGCGGTGTGGGCAGCGTCGAGGATCATTGATGACAACGGCCGCCCCCTCCCAGCACCCGACCGCCCCCACCAAGATCGTGATGCCTGATCCGCACTCCGATGTCGCCAACATGCAGGAGGCGGAAGTCACGCGGGTACGCTCGCTCACCGGCTTCTGGCGCGCCGCGCTGATCCTCGCCACCGCCGCGACGATCTTCTTGTGCATCAACCAGCAGTTCGCGCTGCGCTTCTTCGTCGGCTACACCCAGCTCAACACCGAATATTTTTATCTGCTGATCGCGCTGATGCTGCCGTTCTCGTTCCTGATCTTTCCCGGATCGGAAACGGCGCCGCTGAACCGCGTGCCGTGGTACGACGTCGCGCTCGCGGCCATCACCTTCGCAGCCTCGATCGTGCTGATGAGCTATATCCGCAAGGCGGCGGAAGCCGGCTGGGAGTTCGGCGGCGCGCCGACGCCAGCCTTCATCGCGGGCCTCGTGATGTGGGCGATGCTGATGGAGGCGCTGCGCCGCACCGGCGGCTGGAGCCTCGTGCTGTGCATCTTCCCGTTCACGGTCTACCCGCTGTTCGCCGACGCGACCTGGCTCGGCCCGCTGCGCGGCACGCAGTCGACGCTCGAACAGGCCACCGCCTATCATGTGCTCTCGGGTGAGAGCCTCCTCGGCATTCCGATCCAGGCCTTTGCCGACACCGTGATCGGCTTCCTCGTCTTCGGCGTCGCGCTGATGACGACGGGCGCCGGAAAATTCTTCATCAACATTTCCTTCGCGCTGTGCGGCACGTTTCGCGGCGGCGCGGCCAAGGTCTGCATCTTCGCCAGCGCCCTGCTCGGCATGATGTCTGGCTCGATCATCTCCAACGTGCTCACCGCCGGCACCATGACGATCCCCGTGATGAAGAAGAGCGGCTTTCGCGCGACCTATGCCGCCGCCATCGAGGCCTGCGCCTCCACCGGCGCGGTGCTGGCCCCGCCGGTGATGGGCGCGACCGCCTTCATCATCGCCCAGTTCCTCAACATCAGCTATGCCGAAGTCGCCGTCGCCGCCGTCATTCCCGCGGCGCTGTACTATATCGGCCTGTTCATGCAGGTGGACGCCTATGCCGCCCGCCACGGCCTCGAAGGCATTCCGCGCTCAGAACTGCCGCGCGCATGGGACGCGATCAAGGAAGGCTGGTACTACATCTTCGTCATCGCGCTCCTGATCGTCATGCTGCTTCACTTCAAACGCGAGAGCCACGCGCCGTTCTACGCCACCGCCCTGCTGCTCGTGCTCAACCAGCTGTTTTCCAAGGATACCCGCTGGACGCGCGCAACCGTGCTGCGCTTCTTCGAGGTCAATGGCCGCACCTTCGTCGAGCTCGCCGGCATTCTCGCCGGCTGCGGCCTCCTGATTGGCGCGTTCTCGATGACCGGCGTGATCTCCAGCCTCGCCAACGATCTGTTGCAAATCGCCGGCGACAACGCGTTCCTGCTGCTGATCATGTGCGCGGTCACGAGCCTCATCCTCGGCCTCGGCCTCACGACGACGGCCTGCTACATCTTCCTTGCGATCCTCGTCGCCCCGGCGTTGGAAAAGGTCGGCCTCAACCGCCTCGCCGTCCATATGTTCATCTTCTATTGGGGCATGCTTTCCTCCATCACCCCGCCGGTCGCCATCGCCTCTTTCGCGGCGGCAGGCATTGCCGGCTCGCCGGCGATGCGCACCGGCTGGGAGTCGATGTGGGTCGGCAGCATCATCTACTTCATTCCGTTCTTCTTCGTGCTCAATCCGGCGCTGGTGTTGCAGGGCAGCTATCTGGTCGCCCTCGGCCTGATGGCGCTGATCGCACTCGGCACGCTGTTCATCTGCGGCGGCATCCAGGGCTATCAGGCGTTCATCGGCGACCTGCGCCATGCCGGCGCGCTGCAATGGCCGATCCGCGTGCTGCTGATCATCGGCGGCGTCGTGATTGCAACGCCGGGCGGCGGCATCATGCCGTTGTCGGAAGCGCAGATTTTGATGCTGGGCGCCGCCATCCTGATCCCGACCGTCATACTGGCAAAGTATCTGGCCAGCCGCGACGGCGCGCACGCCGTCGCCTTCAACCGCCCGGAGGCGCAGCGCCGTCAGGCCATCTGAAACACGACGGCGTCCACGACGACGCAGCCCTCGCCTCTGCTCGCGAGCATCACCGGATTGAGGTCGATGCTCGCGACCCTGGCGGACGGATCGCGCATCAGCTCGCCGATCTTCACCACCACGTCGCAGAGCGCCGCGACATCCATCGGCTCCTCGCCCCGCGCGCCACCGAGCAGCGGCGCAATGCGCAGCTTGCGCAACGCCTCCTTCACATCGTCCTGCCGGAACGGCGGCAGCAGCAGCGCGGTGTCCTTGAACACCTCGACATATTTGCCGCCGTCGCCGACAGCGACCGCCGGGCCGAACACCGGATCGCGGTGCGCACCGATCATGATTTCGCGGCGCCCGCCCGCCATCGCGGCGACGATGACGCCATCGAACCGCGCACCCTCCTTGCGGATGATCGCCTCCATCTCGTCGAAGGCGCGGCCGACATCCTCCGCCGTCGCAAGATTGAGCCGGACGAGGCCAAGCTCGGACTTGTGGGCGATGTCTGCCGAGCAGCCCTTGACGACGACGCGGCCGCCGATCGCCGCAAGTGCGGCCTCCGCCTCGCCGCGCGAACGGCAGAGCCGGTGCGCCACCACCGGGATGCCGCGCGCGGCAAGAAGCGCAAGGCTCTCCGCCTCGTTCAACATCGTCAGCGCCGTCTGCGGCAGCGGCGGCGGCAGGCGCACCGCGCCGCGCGCCCGCACGCGCTCCATCAGGGCGCGGTGGCTGAGAAACTGGTTAAGCGCCGCGACTGCCTCGCTCTCGGTCGGGAAGACGGAGACGCCCTCCTCGGCGAAGCGATCGGCGACGCTCGCCTGCGTCGCCGCAACGACCACCGGCTTGCCGGTTTTTGCACCGAACGCCGCGGTGTCGCGGGCGAAGGCATCGACATCATAGCCCGGCCCCGCGACCGGAATGCCGATCAGCATCGCATCCACCGCCGGATCGTCGGCCAGCACCGGCAGAATGTCGCCGAACAGGCGGCTGTTGGAGAGCAGCGCGGCGGTGATGTCGATCGGATTGGTCGTCGTCGCAAAGCTCGGCAGAATGGCCTTGAGCCGCTGGTCGGTCTGCGGCGCAAGCTTCGCCATCGGCATGTTCGCCGCCGTCGCCGCATCCGCCGTCATCACGCAGACCGCGCCGGAATTGCTGATCGCGACAAGGTTGCGGCCGCTCGGCTTCCAGCCCTTGAGGTAAAGCTCGGTCGCCTCGACAAGGCCGCGCAGGTCCGGCGCGCGCCAGATGCCGTAATGCTCGAAGAAGGCATCGACCATCCGGTCCTCGTTGGCGAGCGCGCCGGTGTGCGACTGCGCCGCCGCGCGCCCGGCGTCGGTGCGGCCGGATTTCAGCGCGATGATCGGCAGATCGCGATGAAGCGCGACCTCGGCGAGCTCCTCGAGATATTTTTTGTCGGGAATGCTTTCGAGGTAGAGCATCATCAGCTTGACCTCGCTGTCCTGCGCCACCGCGACCGCCAGCTCGCCGACCGTGATGTCCGCATCGTTGCCGGTCGCGTGCGAATGGCGCAGGCCGATGCCGCGCGGATGCAGAAACCCGAACGGCGCGGTGGACAGCGCGCCGCTCTGGCTGAGGATCGCGACGTGTCCGGCCTTCGGCGGGCTCTCCATGAACATGGTGGAAAAGCTCGCGATCGCGCCGGTGCCGAAATTCGCCAGCCCCTGTGAATTCGGGCCGACGATACGCATGCCGGTCTTGCGCGCGGCCTCGACCATGCGCCGCTCCTTCGCCTTGCCGGCCACGGGGTCAACTTCGCCAAACCCCGACGCCATCACGATCGCGACCTTGACGCCGCGCGCCGCGCAGTCCTCGACGGCCGTCACGGCGCCGTCGCCCGCCACCGCGACGATGACGAGGTCCGGCACCTCGGGCAGCGCATCGAGGCTCGGATAGCAGACATGCCCCTGCAATTCGCTGCGCGTCGGATTGATCGGATAGATTTTGCCGCGAAAGCCGTAGCGCTCGAGATAGTAGACGGGCCGCCCGCCGATCTTGTTGTGATTTTCGGAAGCGCCGATGATGGCGATGGATCGAGGATCAAGCGCGGCCTTGAGCGAACTCATCAATCTTTCCTTCCCATTTTTCCCGGATGCTTCCGGTTTGTTTTGTTCCGGTGTTTCGGCTGGCTGGCGTCAGTATGATTTCGGCAGCCCCAGCACCTTCTCGGCAATAAAGCTCAAAATCAGCTCGCGGCTCACCGGCGCGATGCGCGGGATCAGGCTCTCGCGAAAATAGCGCTCGACGTGATATTCCTTGGCATAGCCGAAGCCGCCATGGGTCATCACCGCCTGCTCGCAGGCGTGATAGCCGGCCTCACCGGCGAGATATTTTGCGGCATTGGCGGCCGCGCCGCAGGGCAGCTTCTGATCGTACTGCCAGGCCGCCGACAGCGTCATCAGCCAGGCGGCCTCGAGCTCCGCCCAGTTTTTCGCCAGCGGATGCTGGATCGCCTGGTTCTTGCCGATGGGACGGTTAAACACGACGCGGCTGCCCGCATAGGCACTCGCCCGTGCCAGCGCGGCGTGACCGAGGCCCACAGCCTCAGCCGCGATCAGCACGCGCTCGGGATTCATGCCGTGCAAAATGTATTCGAAGCCGCGGCCTTCCTCGCCGATGCGGTCGGCGACCGGGACCTCGAAATCGGCGATGAACAGTTCGTTCGAGTCGAGCGCCTTGCGGCCCATCTTTTCGATCTCGTGCACCGTGATGCGGCTGCGGTCGAGATCGGTATAAAACAGGCTAAGGCCGAGGGTCGGACTCGGCGTTTCCTCCAGCGGCGTGGTGCGCGCCAGCAGCAAAATCTTTTCCGCCACCTGCGCGGATGAGATCCACACCTTCTGGCCGTTGACGAGATAGCGATCGCCCTGCCGCACCGCGCGGGTCTTGAGCTGGGTGGTGTTGAGCCCGGTATTGGGCTCGGTGACGGCGAAGCATGCCCGCTCGCTGCCGTCGATGATCGGCGGCAGCATGCGCGCGCACTGCTCGTCCGTGCCGAACACCACGACGGGATTGAGGCCGAAGACGTTGAGATGGATCGACGACGCGCCCGCCATGCCGGCGCCGGACTCCGCCACCGCGCGCATCATGATCGCGGCCTCGACCAGCCCGAGGCCCGCGCCGCCGAATTTTTCCGGCATGCAGATGCCGAGCCAGCCGGCGTCGGCCATCGCGCGGTGAAAGTCCGCCGGAAAGCCGCCGACGCGATCGCGCTCCAGCCAATAGGCATCATCGAAGCGCGAACAGATTTTGGCAACGGACTCGCGAATGGCTTTCTGTTGCCCGGTCAGCTCAAAGTTCACGTCCGCCCGTCCTCTTGCAACGCCTGCCGTTGATGAAGAAAGCAGCCCGGCCGCGCAAGGCAGGCTATCGCGTCTCACTGCGCAAAGTCTCGCGCAGCGCGGTTTTCAATACCTTACCGTAGTTGTTCTTCGGCAGTTCCGCCATGAAGACATACTTTTTCGGCCGCTTGAAACGGGCGATCGCCTGCAGGCAGTGCGCATCGAGCGTTTCGGCGGTCGCGGCCGCGCCATCGCGCAGCACAACGCAGGCGACGACGCTCTCGCCCCATTCCGCGTCCGGCAGGCCGATCACGGAAACCTCGTGCACCGCCGCATGGGTGAGCAGCGCCTCCTCCACCTCGCGCGGATAGATGTTGGTGCCGCCCGAAATGATCACGTCCTTGGAACGGTCGGAGAGCGTCAAAAACCCGTCCGCGTCCATCCGGCCGACATCGCCGGTGCGCAGCCAGCCGTCGCGCAGCGTATCGGCGGTCGCGTCCGGGTTGTGCCAGTAGCCGAGCATCACCGGCGGGCCCTTGGTTTCGATCTCGCCGGTCTCGCCCGGGGGCAGCACCCGGCCCTCGGCATCGGTGATGCGCACCTCGATCGCGCTCTGGGCGACGCCGACCGAGGCGAGGCGCTCGAGATAGCGCGGGTGCGACGTGTCCCGATGCCATGCGCGGCTGAGCGAGGTGATCGTCATCGGCGACTCGCCCTGCCCGTAGATCTGCACGAAGCGCTGGCCCATGGTCGCGATCGCATCGCGGATGTCGGCGAGATACATCGGGCCGCCGCCATAGACGATGGTCTTGATGCCCTCGCCGGTCTCGCCGCGCGCCTTGGCCGCGTCCACCAGCCGCCGCACCATAGTCGGCGCGGCGAACATCGACACGTGCTTCAGCTGTTTGGCGAGATCGAGCACTTCGGCGGGCTCGAACCCGCCGGAGGCCGGCACGACGTGCCGCGCGGCCATCCGCACATGAATGAAATTATACAGCCCCGCCCCATGCGAGAGCGGCGCGGCATAGAGCGCGGCATCCTCCTGCGCGACGGTATCGACGTCGGCGGGATAGCACAGCGACATTGCGATCAGGTTGCCGTGGCTCAGCATCACGCCCTTGGGCCGGCCGGTGGTGCCCGAGGTGTAGAACAGCCAGGCGAGGTCGTCGTCCTCGCAGGGCATCGGGGTCGCCTCGCCCGCGCCGCTTGCCGCGATGCGCCGATAGGCGTCGTCGCCGACGCTGACGAGCTTCAGTCTTGCCGGCACGTCCGCGCCCGCCTCGGCCAGCGCCGCGCGGGCATCGCCATCGACGAACGCGACCTTGGCACCGCCATTGCCGCAGATCCATGCTGCCTCCCGGCCGTGCAGCTTGGCATTGATCGGAATGGCGACCGCGCCGATCCACCAGATGCCGTAAAGGCATTCGAGATAGTGCGGCGTATTGTGCATGAACAGCGCCACGCGGTCGCCCGCCGCGATGCCGTGCTCCTGCGCGAGAAATTGCCCGACCGCCGCCGCCGATCGTGCGAAGGCGGCATAGTCGGCGACGACATCAAGCCCGTGCAGCAGCGCGGGCGCGGCGGGATGAAGCCGTGCGCTCGCAGCCAGCCATTCGGCAATGTTCACGGTCCCTGCTCCCGTGCCGGCGTTACTTCACCGGCTCCAGCAGCGTGACATAGTTGGCGACCGCCGCGCCGCCCATGTTGAAGATGCCGGCGAGCTTGGCGTTCTTGATCTGCATGCCTTCCGGCGCCTGGCCGACGAGCTGCATGGCGCTGAGCACATGCATCGACACGCCGGTCGCGCCGATCGGATGGCCCTTGGCCTTGAGACCACCCGACGGGTTGATCGGCAGCTTGCCGGTCTTTTCGGTCCAGCCTTCCTTGATGGCGCGGGCGCCCTGGCCCTTCGGGGTCAGGCCCATCGCCTCGTATTCGATCAGCTCGGCGACGGTGAAGCAGTCATGGGTCTCGACGAAGGACAGATCGTCGAGCGTCACGCCGCCGGCATTTAGCGCGCGCTGCCAGGCTACCGTGCAGCCCTCGAAATCGACGATGTCGCGCTTCGACATCGGCAGAAAATCCTGCGCATGGGCGGTGGCGCGGATGTTGACCGCCTTGCCCATGGTCTTGGCGGTCTCGCTGTCGGCGAGCACGAGGGCTGCGGCGCCATCCGACACCAGCGAGCAGTCGGTGCGCTTCAGGGGGCCGGCGACGAACGGGTTCTTCTCGCTCTCGGCGCGGCAGAACTCATAGCCGAAATCCTTGCGCATCTGCGCATAGGGATTGTCGACGCCGTTGCGGTGGTTCTTCGCCGCGATCATCGCCAGCGCGTCGGACTGGTCCCCGTAGCGCTGGAAGTAAGCCTGCGCGATCTTGCCGAACACGCCGGCAAAGCCCGCCGGGGTGTCGCCGTCCTCCGGCAGGTAGGAGGCGCGAAGCAGGTTCCTGCCGATCTCCGCAGCCGGCGTCCGCGTCATCTGCTCGACGCCGACGACGAGCACGATCCGCGCCGCGCCGGCATTGATCGCCTTGATGCCCTGATGCACCGCCGCGGTGCCGGTGGCGCAAGCGTTTTCCACGCGCGTCGCCGGCTTGAAGCGCAACTGCGGATCGGCCTGCAGCACCAGCGCGGCGGTAAAGTCCTGCGGGGAGAACCCGGCGTTGAAATGGCCGAGAACGATCTCGTCGACATCGGCGGCGGAGATCCCCGCATCGGCAATCGCCTCGTTGGCCACCTGCACGACCATGTCCTCGATCGTCAGGTTGTCGAACTTGCCGAAGGGGGTGTGAGCCCAACCCACGATATTGGCTGCCATTGCCGTCTCTCCCGTTTCCCTGTCGCACGCGACGTCAGAAAAGCCGCCGGCTTTCCTGGGCGCGTCGCACCTTTGCCATAAGATTTGCTGCAAGTTGCGCCGCAACACAAGTACCAAGTGGGCGGCCGGGCGCGGCCCACCCCTGCACCTGGTTCATGACGGCCGATGGCGGCGCGGCAGCGGTTTTTTCTTGCTTCGCCAAGCCGAGCCGCGCGCCGTCAGCGCGCAATGCTAGGCGACAAAGTTCCCGCCGAGCTCATCCTCGATGTGGATGCGGATGATGTCGTCAAAGGTCTTTTCCGCCGTGGTGAAGCCGAGCTGCCGGGCCCGGTCGGCCTGAAAATTGCGCGGCCAGCCATCGACGATGCCGACGATGAACGGATCCGGCTCGCGGCGGATGCGCGCGGCCACCTTCTCGCCGGCCACCCGCTTGAGGGCCGCAATCTGCTCGCCTACGGTCGCGGACAGGCCCGGCATCGTCAGGTTCCGCCGCGGGCCGACCTTGTCCAGATCCATCGTCGCGGCATGAACGAGAAAACCGACCGCCGAGCGCGGCGAGGCGTGCCAGTGCCGCACCTCCTCGGAAACCGGCAGCACCGCCTCCAGCCCCGCAAGCGGCTCGCGCAGAATGTTGGAAAAGAAGCCGGACGCCGCCTTGTTCGGCGCGCCGGGGCGGATGCAGATCGTCGGCAGGCGGATGCCGATGCCGTCGAGAAAACCGCGCCGCGAATAGTCCGCGAGCAGCAGTTCGCCGATCGCCTTCTGGGTGCCGTAGCTGAGCAGCGGCGTGTGGAAGAACTCGTCGCCGATGGCTTCGGGGAACGGCGCGCCGAACACCGCAATCGACGAGGTGAAAATCACCCGCGGCTTGTAACCGTCGCCAACCGCGCGGATCGCGTCGAGCAGCATGCGCGTGCCATCGAGATTGATGCGATAGCCCTTGTCGAAATCGAGCTCCGCCTCGCCCGAGACGATGGCGGCGAGATGGAAGATCACCTCGGGCCGCTGCGCCACCAGCTTCTCGGCAAAACCGGGAACGGCAAAATCGCCCGCGACGGTTTCGATCTCGCAGTCGCCGTTCGCCGGCTTTGTCGGCGCAACCACGTCCTGCAAGGTCATCCGGGTGATTTCGGAGTTGCCGAGCCGTCCATCCCGAAGCAGCCGATCAACGAGTTTGCGCCCCACCATGCCGGCAGCGCCGAGAACAAGAACGTGCACCTGCGTTTCCTCTCAGTTTCTTTTTTCGACCCGTGAGCTTTTCTTATCCGAATGCCGCGGATGGGCGCGGCATCATTCCTTCACCGCGCCGGTCATCGCCGAAACATAGTGTTCGACGAAGAAGGCATAGAGCACCACCAGCGGCAGCGAGCCGACCAGCGCGCCCGCCATCAGCGATCCCCATTTGTAGATGTCACCGTCGACGAATTCGTTGACGATCGCGACCGGCACCGTCTTGTTCGGCGTCGACTGCAGGAAGGTCAGCGCATAGATGAACTCGTTCCAGCACAGCGTGAAGCAGAAGATGAAGGCCGAGATCAGGCCGGGAATGGCGAGCGGGATGATAATTTTGGTCAGGATCTGCAGCCGCGAGGCGCCGTCGATCAGCGCGCACTCCTCGAGCTCGAACGGGATCGTCTTGAAATAGCCCATCAGCAGCCAGGTCGAGAACGGGATCAGCAGCGTCGGATAGACCAGGATCAGCGACAGCGGCGTATCGAACAGCCCATAAGCCTGAATGACCGACGCCAGCGGAATGAACAAAATCGCCGGCGGCACGAGATAGGCGAGGAAGATCAGCCCGCCGACGGCATCCGAGCCCTTGAAGCGCAGCCGCGCAATCGCATAGGCCGCCATCACGCTCGCCACGATCGAGAGCGCCGTGGCGCCGGCAGCGACATACATCGTGTTCCAGAGCCAGCGCGGATACTGCGTCTCGAACAGGAGTTTGGTGATGTGCTTCAGCGTCGGATGGACGACCCAGAACGGGTTGTAGGTCTCCATGTCGATGAGCTGCTCGTCCGGCTTGATGGCGGTGAGGCCCATCCAATAGAACGGAAACAGCAGGATCACGACGATGACGAACAGCGGCAGATAGAGCGTGATCAGCCGGTTCGGCAGGTTCTCGAGGTAGCTCATGCCCTCGCTGTCGTCGCTCTTCACGGCTGGCGCGAGCTTCGCCTGGGATGCGGTATCAGTCATTGTCAGACCCCTGCTGCCACTTGCGACGCTGCATTCCGTACCAGGAGATTGCAATCGCAGCCAAAAGGAATGGGATCATCGCGGTGGCAATCGCAGCGCCCTCGCCGAGCCGCCCCGACAGGATGCCGCGCTGGTAGCTCAAGGTTGCCATCAGATGCGTTGCGTTCACCGGGCCGCCGCGGGTCAGCGCCCAGATCAATTGGAAGTCGGTGAAGGTGAACAGCACCGAAAAGGTCATCACCACGGCGATGATCGGCGTCAGCAGCGGATAGGTGATGTAGCGGAAGCGCTGCCAGCTCGTCGCGCCGTCCAGCGTCGCGGCCTCGTAGAGCGACGGCGACACCGTCTGCAGGCCCGCCAGCAGCGTGATCGCGACGAACGGCACGCCGCGCCAGATGTTGGCGAAAATCACGCTCGCGCGCGCCCAGTTGCTATCGCCGAGAAAGTTGATGTTGGAGGAGATCACGCCGAGCTTGATCAGCGACCACGAGATGATGGAGAACTGCGAGTCGTAGATCCACCAGAATGCAATCGCCGACAGCACCGTCGGCACGATGAACGGCAGCAGCACCAAGGCCCGGATCATCGCCTTGAACGGCATATGCCGGTTCAGCAGCAGCGCCAGGTAAAGTCCGACGGCGAACTTAATCACGCTGGCGACGATGGTGTAGAGCAGCGTGTTGAAGACCGACAGCCAGAAGACCGAGTCGTCCCACAGCCACTGATAATTCTCGAGCCCGATGAAAATTCCGGGGCGTCCGATCCGCTCGTCGGTGAAGCCCATCCAGATGCCGAGCACCAGCGGATAGGCGAGAAACAGCAGCAAAAACGCCGCTGTCGGCAACATGAACCAGAAGGCCTGATAGTTGCGATTGGTCTGCAGTTGCTGCCATCGCGCCGCGATCGACGTATCCTCGACCGGCACCTTCAGGGAAGTCTGTAACGTGCTCATGGTTTCGCAACCTCAGTCAGTCTGGCAGCAAACCTCTTCGCGAAAGCTGCGCCGGCGCGGTGGCCGCACCGGCGCAAAAGTATTCGTCAGCGATAGATCCGCTTCGCCGCCCGCTCGGCGGAGGCCATCGCCCCCTTCAGGTCCTCGCGGCCCGTGCAGTAGTTGGCGAACATGTCGACGACGACAAAGTCGGAGATCGCAGCCGCCGCGTTCTCGCCGAGCGGACCAAGTCCGCCCGGCGTCAGCGTACGTTTGGCGACATCACGGAACGGCGTGCGCTTGGGATCCTCAGTCCAGATCGGATTGGTGTCGTAGGCGAGCAGGAAGTGCGAGAGATAGCCCTGCGCGGCTGCAACCCACGGATTGAACTGCTCGGCTTCGAGCATGAACGCGGTCAGCGCCTTGCACGCCTCCGGGTACTTGGTGAAGGTAAAGATCAGCATCGTGAACGGCAGATGCAGCTCGGTCGGCTTGCCAGCCGGCCCGATCGGCATATAGGCGTGGTTGATGTCATCCGCCATCGCCTTGTTTTCCTTCTGCGCGGTGACGTAGATCGAGATGCCGTTCACCGTGCAATGGAGCTGGCCTGCCAGAAACGCCTTGTTGTTCGAGCTGTCGTTCCATGACGCCGTGCCGGGAATGAACACGTCGTAGAGCTGCTTGACATATTCCAGCGCCTTGGCGGTTTCCGGCGAGTTGATGATGACCTTGTTGTTCTTGTCGACCAGATAGCCGTTGTGGGTCCACAGCGCCCAGTGCAACCAGGTGTTGGCGTCGCCCGAGGCATGGCCGAGCGCCATGCCGGCCGGCGTGCCGTTCTTGTTGAGCGCCTTGCAGAGTTCGAGGAAGCCGGCGGTGTCCTTCGGAAACTCCTTGAAGCCGGCCTTCTCCATCGAGCTGATGCGATAGTTGAGCAGCGCGCCGGTGCAGGCGACCGGAATGCCGATCCACTTGTCGCCGCGCATGCCGTAGGGGCTCGCCGACGGCGCCCAGCCGCCATATTTTTTGCCGAGGTAGTTTGCGACGTCCGTGACATCCCTGCACTTCTCGGGGAAAAGGTGCGGCAGCGAATACAGTCCCCACACCATGTCGAGGCCCTGCCCGGTATTGGCCGCGACCGAGGCCTTGGGCTGAATGTCGTCATAGGATTCGTTCGAAACGGTGACCTGCACGCCGGTCGCCTTCTGGAAGGCGTCGATCATCTTCATGAAGGCGACGTCTTCGGCTTCGACGAAGCGCTTCCAGCGCAGCAGATTGATCTTGGCGCCCGCCTCCGGCTTCCATTGCGCGTTCTGCGCCCAGGCCTTGGCGTATCCGAGAAGCTGTTCGCTCGACATCGCAGCAATCGCGGCGGCGGCTGCGGCGCCCCCCTTCAGTACAGAACGTCGGTCTGGCGTAAACTTCGTCATATTTCGTTTCTCCCCGAGTTATTCATTGGTTTTACTTGGTTTTACGAATGACTTTGGTTCAACCTGGGTACCTGTTCACCGTCGATAGCGAGGCAGTCAGATTCTGGCGCCGGTCTCCTTGTCGAACAGATGCGCGGCGGTTGCCCGCGGACGCAATTGGATGCGGTCGCCAGCCGCAATGTGGTGGCGATCACGGAACACGGCGATGATGTCCTGCGTGCCGACGCGGGCGATCACCTGCGTCTCGGAGCCGGTCGGCTCCACCACGGCCACCACCGCCTCGATGCCGCCCTCGCCCAGTTCGAGATGCTCGGGGCGCACGCCGTAGACAATCGGCCGACCATCCGAGGCGTCGGGGGCATTCGCCAATGGCAGGCGGCTGCCGTTCTCGGTTTCCACGAAAGGCTGGCCGTTGGCCTTCAGGGTGCCTTCGAGAAAGTTCATCGCCGGCGAGCCGATGAAGCCGGCCACGAAGCGGTTGGCCGGAAGATCATACAGTTCGAGCGGCGTGCCGATCTGCTCGACGACGCCCTGGTTCATCACCACGATCTTGTCGGCCATCGTCATCGCCTCGATCTGGTCGTGGGTGACATAGACCGTCGTGGTCCGCAGCCGCTGGTGCAGCTCCTTGATCTCAGCCCGCATCGCAACGCGCAGCTTGGCGTCGAGATTGGACAGCGGCTCGTCGAACAAAAATACCTGCGGGTCGCGGACAATCGCCCGCCCCATCGCCACACGCTGGCGTTGCCCGCCGGAGAGCTGGCGCGGGAAGCGGTCGAGCAGGTGCTTGAGGTCGAGGATTTCGGCAGCCCGGTTGACCCTCGTCGAAATATCGTCCGGCGACGCGCCGCGCAGCTTGAGCGAGAAGCCCATGTTCTGGGCCACCGTCATATGCGGATAAAGCGCGTAGTTCTGGAACACCATCGCGATGTCCCGTTCTTTCGGCTGAACGTTGTTGACGATGCGATCCCCGATCGCGATCGTGCCCGAGGTAATATTTTCCAACCCCGCCAGCATCCGCAACAATGTGGATTTACCGCAACCCGAAGGCCCGACCAGTACGACGAAGGCACCATCCTCGATCGCGATGGATACGCCGTGCAAAACTTCGAATCCGCCAAACGATTTACGCACGTCGTGAATTTGCACCGACGCCATCCAAATCCTCCCTTGGCCGGAATTTTCCGTGACAGGTTTCCGTTGGTCATCATTGTTGCCTTTTAATTTGCCGATGACCACAGGAATTTTAGTGCCTCGCCATAGTTGATAAATTTTCCCGATCAATTTCACATGAAGCTGCATCCGCATAGCCGAGCGCCGTTGCAGACCGGGGTGCGTCATGTATCATTCTTGATACCTGCGACACGCCTCACCGCAGAACAGTCTTGATACCTGCAACGGCCACAACCGTGTGCGCCGCAATAATCAGCATGCGATAAAAACGCATACCGCCGGGAGAAAATTGGAACGATGAACAAGCCCACGCGCGACACCAGCCGCAAACTTCGTTCAACCCTCTGGTTCAACGATCCGACCAATCCGGGGATGACTGCGCTCTATCTGGAGCGCTATCTCAATTACGGCCTGACCCGGGAGGAACTGCAGTCGGGCAAACCGATCATCGGCATCGCGCAGACGGGCAACGACCTGTCGCCCTGCAACCGGCATCACCTCGATCTCGCCAAGCGCGTGCGCGAAGGCATCCGCGCCGCCGGCGGTATCGCGATGGAATTCCCGACCCATCCGATCCAGGAAACCGGCAAGCGTCCGACCGCGGCGCTCGACCGCAACCTCGCTTATCTCAGCCTCGTCGAAGTGCTGTTCAGCTATCCGCTCGATGGCGTGGTGCTGACGACCGGCTGCGACAAGACCACGCCGGCCTGCCTGATGGCCGCGGCGACCGTGAACATTCCCGCGATCGTGCTCTCCGGCGGGCCGATGCTCAACGGCTGGTTCAACGGCGAACGCACCGGCTCGGGCACAGTGGTATGGAAATCTCGCGAGCGGCTCGCGGCCGGCGAGATCGACTACGAGGAGTTCATGGCGATCGTCGCCTCCTCCGCCCCCTCGGTCGGCCACTGCAACACCATGGGCACGGCCTCGACCATGAACGCGCTCGCCGAGGCGCTCGGCATGTCGCTGCCCGGCTGCGCCGCCATTCCCGCGCCTTATCGCGAGCGCGGCCAGATCGCCTATGAAACCGGCGAGCGGATCGTCGACATGGTATGGGAAGACCTCAAGCCGTCCGACATCCTCACCCGCAAGGCTTTCGAGAACTGCATCGCGGTCAACTCCGCCATCGGCGGCTCGACAAACGCGCCGATCCACATAAATGCGCTGGCGCGGCATATCGGCGTCGAGCTTTCCATCGACGACTGGCAGAAGCACGGCCACCACATTCCGCTGCTGGTCAACATGCAGCCTGCCGGCACCTATCTCGGCGAGGAGTTCCATCGCGCCGGCGGCGTGCCGACCGTGGTCCGCGAGCTGATGCAGCACGGCCAGATCCACGAGGATGCGCTCACGGTCAACGGCAAGGCGATGGGCGACAACTGCCGCGATGCCAAGGCGACAGATGGCGACGTGATCTGGTCCTACGAAAAGTCGCACGTCAAGGACGCCGGCTTCCTCGTGCTGCGCGGCAACCTGTTCGACTCCGCCATCATGAAGACCAGCGTGATCTCGAAGGAATTCCGCGACCGCTACCTCTCGAACCCGAAGGACCCGAACGCCTTCGAGGGCCGCGCCATCGTGTTCGAGGGGCCGGAGGATTATCACGACCGGATCGACGATCCGTCGCTCAATATCGACGAGCACTGCATGCTGTTCGTGCGCGGCACCGGACCGATCGGCTATCCCGGCGGCGCCGAGGTGGTGAACATGCAGCCGCCGGCGGCGCTGATCAAACGCGGCATCCTTTCGCTGCCCTGCATCGGCGACGGCCGCCAGTCGGGAACGTCCGGCTCGCCGTCGATCCTGAACGCCACCCCGGAGGCCGCCGCCAATGGCGGGCTCGCGATCCTCAAGACCGGCGACATGGTGCGGATCGACCTCAACACCGGCGAAGCCAACATCATGATCTCCGATGAGGAGGTGAAGCAGCGCCACGCCGAGCTGAAGGCCAAGGGCGGATTCCCTTATCCCGAGCATCAGACGCCGTGGCAGGAGCTCTATCGCAGCACCGTCGGCCAGCACGCGACCGGCGCCTGCCTCGAACTCGCCACCCGCTACCAGAACATCGCCGGGCGCTACGGCACCGCCCGCCACAACCACTGACCGGAGCGAGAAGCCATGTCAGATCGCCTCAAGGGCAAGCGCGCATTCGTGACCGCGGCGGCGGCAGGCATCGGGCGGGCCTGCGCCATCGCCTTCGCCCGCGAGGGCGCGCATGTGTTCGCCACCGACATCGACGAGGCCGGCATCGCCGACCTCAAGCAGCACGGCGTTCAGGAAATCGCCCGCCTCGACGTGCTCGACAACGACGCCGTCGCCAAAGTCGCGGCTGAGGCGGGCAATGTCGACGTCCTCCTCAATGCCGCCGGCTATGTCCATCACGGCACGGTGCTCGACTGCTCCGACAAGGACTGGGATTTTTCCTTCGACCTCAACGTCAAGTCGATGCACCGCACGCTGCGCGCGTTCCTGCCCGGCATGCTCGCGGCGGGCAGCGGCTCGATCATCAACATCGCCTCCGCTGCGGGCGTGTTCAAGGCGGCGCCCAACCGCTACGTCTACGGCGCGACCAAGGCCGCGGTCGCCGGCCTCACCCGCGCGGTGGCGGCGGATTTCGTCGGCAAGGGCATCCGCTGCAACTGCATCTGCCCCGGCACCATCGAGACGCCCTCGATGCTCGGCCGCGCCGCCGCCCTCGGCGCGGGCGGGCGCGAAATGTTCGTCAGCCGCCAGCCGATGGGCCGCCTCGGCACCGCCGAGGAAATCGCATTGCTCGCGATCTACCTCGCCAGCGACGAAAGCGCCTTCACCACTGGCGTCGCCCACATCATCGACGGCGGGTGGACGCTGTAATCAAACAATCGTAGGAGGCACCGTCGGACACGCGCCGGCGATGCCGCCTCATCCCGCCTGTGGCCGGAGCCGCCCCAAAAGCAATCGGAGCAGTTTTCATGAACAAGATCGATCTCGCCGGGCGCTTCGCCGTCGTCACCGGCGGCGCGCAGGGCTTTGGCCGCGCGATCACGGAGCGTTTCATCGCCTCGGGCGCCAAGGTCGCGATCTGGGATTTTGATATCGCGCTCGCCGAAAAGACCGCAAAGGAGATCGGCGACGGCGTGACGGCATTCGCGGTGGATGTCAGCAATCAGGACGCCGTCGCACAGGCGCGCGACGCGACGCTGAAGGCGTTCGGCCGGATCGATATTCTGGTCAACAACGCCGGTATCGCGGGCATCAACAAGACCGTGTGGGAAACCGACTTCGACGAGTGGCGCAAGGTGATGCGGATCAATCTCGACGGTCCCTTCATCTGCTGCAAGGCGGTCGTTCCGACCATGATCGCGCAGAACTACGGCCGCATCGTCAATATCGCCTCGATTGCCGGCAAGGAAGGCAACCCGAACGCCGCGCATTACTCATCCTCGAAGGCCGGCCTGATCGCTTTGACGAAATCGCTCGGTAAGGAGCTGGCTGGCTATGAGATCGCCGTCAACGCGGTGACGCCGGCGGCGGCAAAGACCGCGATCTTCGACCAGATGACCCAGCAGCACATCGACTTCATGCTGTCGAAAATTCCGCGCGGCCGCTTCGTCAAGGTCGAGGAACTGGCCGCGATGGTGGCGTGGATGGCATCCGAGGACTGCGCCTTCACCACCGGCGCCGTGTTCGACATCTCCGGCGGCCGCGCGACTTATTGATCGCGCTGCGCTAACCGCAAGCGCACCGCCGGAAGGGGCCCACAGGCTCCCCGGCCGGACGCTGGCAAAACCTAGCCGCCGCGCCCGTCCCTGGCCATGAAATCGAAATCGCAGCCTTGATCGGCCTGGGTGATGGTCTGGTCGAACAGCCAGGCGTAGCCGCGCTGCGCGCCCTCCCGCGCCGCTGGCGGCATCCATGCCTTGCGCCGCCGCTCCAGCTCAGTCGCATCGACCAGCAGCTCGATCGTCCGCGCAGCGGCGTCGAGCCGGATGCGGTCGCCGCTCTGCACCAGCGCCAGCGGCCCGCCGACCGCCGCCTCCGGCGTGATGTGCAGCACGATGGTGCCGAAGGCGGTGCCGCTCATCCGCGCATCCGAGATGCGCACCATATCCTTCACGCCCTGCGCCGCGAGCTTCTTCGGGATCGGCAGATAGCCTGCCTCCGGCATGCCCGGCGCGCCCTTCGGCCCGGCATTGCGCAGCACCAGAATGTCGTCGGCCGCAACATCCAGCGCGGGATCGTCGATCCGCCGCGTCATGTCCTCGACCGTCTCGAACACCACCGCGCGTCCGGTGTGTTGCAACAGCGCGGGACTTGCCGCCGAATGCTTGATCACCGCGCCGCGCGGCGCGAGGTTGCCGCGCAGCACCGCAAGGCCGCCCTCGCGCTTGATCGGATTGTCCCGCGGGCGGATGACATCCTGCCCCGGCACGTCTTCCGCCTTCGCCGCGATGTCGCGGAGCGTATCGCCGCTCACCGTTCTTGCGTCGCCATCGATGAGGTCGCCGAGCTGGCGCAGCAGCTTTGGCATGCCGCCCGCGTGGTGAAAGTGCTCCATGTAGTGATCGCCGGACGGCTTGAGATCGACCAGCACCGGCACATCGCGGCCGATCGCGTCGAACAGGTCGAGATCAATGCGGTGCGGCGTGCGCCCGGCAATCGCCGTGAGGTGGATCAGCCCGTTGGTCGAGCCGCCGATCGCCTGCAGCACCACCTGCGCGTTGCGAAATGCCGACGGCGTCAAAAGCTCGCTCGGCTTCGGCCCTCCGCTCACCGCCATTTCGGCAGCGCGCCGGCCGCTCGCCTCGGCAAGGCGCAGCCGCTCGGCATGCGGCGCGGGAATGCTCGCGGCCATCGGCAGCGACAGGCCCATCGCCTCGGTCAGGCAGGCCATGGTGCTGGCGGTGCCCATCACCATGCAGGTGCCGACCGACGGCGCGAGGCGGCCGTTGATCTCCTCGATCTCGTCGGCATCAATGGCGCCGGCACGGTGCGCACCCCAGAAGCGGCGGCAATCGGTGCAGGCACCGAGCACCTCGCCCTTGTGATGGCCGACCACCATCGGCCCGGTCGGCACCACGACGGTCGGCAGGTCGACGCTCACCGCCGCCATGATCTGCGCCGGCAGCGTCTTGTCGCAGCCGCCGATGACAACCACCGCATCCATAGGCTGGGCGCGGATCATCTCCTCCGTCTCCATCGCCATCAGGTTGCGCAGATACATCGAGGTCGGATGCGAAAAGCTTTCGGCGATCGAGATGGTGGGAAAGACCATCGGCATGCCGCCGGCAAGCATCACGCCGCGCTTGATCGCCTCGATCAGCGCCGGGACGTTGCCGTGGCAGGGATTGTAGTCGCTATGGGTATTGGTGATGCCGACGATGGGACGATCCAGCGCGTCGTCGGAATAGCCCGCCGCCTTGATGAAGGCCTTGCGCAGAAACAGCGAGAACCCGGCATCGCCGTAGCTGGTCAGTCCCTTGCGCAGGCCCTTCATCGTCGCAACCGTCCCTGTTCCTCACACCTGCAGGGTGTCGCCACCCTTGAGGTGCAGAATTTCACGCGCTTCGTCCGGCGTCGCGACTTCGAGCCCAAGTCCCTCGATGATCTTTCGCACCGCGCGAACCTGTTCGGCATTCGACTCCGCCAGCCGCCCCGGCCCGCCCCACAGCGAATCCTCGAGGCCGACGCGGATATTGCCGCCCATCGCCGCCGCCATTGCCGCGACCGGCAACTGATTACGCCCTGCGCCGAGCACTGACCAGCGATAATTGTCGCCGAACAGCCTGTCCGCGGTGCGCTTCATATGCAACACCTCGTCGGGGTGCGCGCCGATGCCGCCCTGCAGGCCGAACACGGTCTGCACGAACAGCGGCGCCTTCACCAGCCCCTGCTGGAAAAAGTAGTTCAGATTGTGCAGATGGGCGGTGTCGTAGCACTCGAACTCGAAGCGCGTGCCGGATTCCGACAGCGTGCGCAGCACGAATTCGATATCCTGAAACGTGTTGCGGAAAACGATGTCCTTGTTCTCGAGGTGCTTGCGCTCCCACTCGTGCTTGAAATCCTTGAAGCGGCTGAGCATGCCGAACAGGCCAAAATTCATCGAGCCCATGTTCAGCGAGGCGACTTCCGGCTTGTAGACCGCAGCCGGGCGCACCCGCTCGTCCACCGTCATCGTCGGCGAGCCGCCGGTGGTGAGGTTGATCACGCAGTTCGAGCGCTGCTTGATCACCTTGAGGAACGGCGCAAACGCCTCCGGCGACTGATCCGGTTGCCCGGTCTGCGGATTGCGCGCGTGAAGGTGCACGATCGCCGCGCCCGCCTCCGCCGCGCCGATGGCGGCATCGGCGATTTCCTCGGGCGTCACCGGCAATGCCTTTGACATCGACGGCGTATGGATCGCCCCGGTAACGGCGCAGGTGATGATGACTTTACGGCTCATGGCGGTTTCTTCCCTTTTCAAGATTTTGTTGTGGCCGGACTTGTCACTCGGCGGCGTTCAGCTTCGCCTTGTGGGCGGCCAGCGCGGCGAGACGATGGTTGCGCCGCTTGGTCAGCGCGGCAATGCGCTCGGGCGACGGCTTGTGCGGCCACGAGGCGATGACGCTCGCGGCGTTCTCGCCCTGATAGACATCCGGCCCGGCGCTGGTCGCGGCGAGCTCCTTGTAGAAGCCGGTATAGCGCGCGCAGTAATCGGGAATGCCGCCGGGCGCGTTCAGCTCGATGGTCTCGAACGGCCCGAGGAACGACCAGCGCAGGCCGAGGCCGTCCTTCACCGTGTGGTCGAGGTCTTCCGCCGAGATATAGCCCTCGCCGACCAGACGGAACGCCTCGGCGAGCAGCGCGCCCTGCAGGCGGTTGAGGGCAAAGCCGTTGATCTCGCGATTGATCGTCACGGGCACCTGCCCGACATCGTGATAGACCTGCCGGGCGCGCGCGATGGTCTGCGGCGACGTCCACGGCGCGCCGCAAAGTTCGACCAGCGGCACGAGATGCGGCGGGTTCACCGGATGGCCGACAAGGCAGCGGTCGCGGCCTTTCAGGTCTTCGGTGAAACGCGAGGCGACAATGGCCGAAGTCGACGACGCCAGAATGGCGTCCGGCGGGGCCAGTCGGTCCATCTCGGCAAAAATCTTTCGCTTTTCCTCGACCACCTCCGGCCCGTTCTCCTGCACGAAGGCAACGCCGGCGAGTGCGTCGGCAAGGTCTTTCGCAACCGTGATCCGCGCGGCGGCCGCATCCGGCTCCTGCACCAGCCCGTGCGCGGCCAGCGCATGCAGCTCGTCGCGGATCCGCTGCGGCGCCGCTTCCAGCGTCGGCAGATGCGGCTCGGTCAGACGCACGTGCCAGCCAGCGCGGGAAAACACCACCGCCCAGGCGCAGCCGATCAGACCCGTTCCGACAATCGCGACAGTTTTTTCATTCGCCATTTCTTGTTTCCGTCCCTTAAAGCCAAAGCACCTTCCGCCGCAGATCGAGATCGTCGCGCAGCGCCTGCGAGGGGCCCCGATGGATCACCCTGCCGCGCTCCAGCGCGACCGTGGTGTCCGACAGCGCCAGCGCGAGGTCGAGATTGTGATCGACGATAATAATCGCGATTTCCTTGCGCAACCGATCAAAGCTCTCGAACAGCTGCTCGACTACCGCGGGCGCGAGCCCCTCGAACGGCTCGTCGAGGAGCAGCACCCGCACGTCGCCCGACAGCGCGCGCGCCACCGCAACCATCTGCTGCTCGCCACCGGAAAGATAGTCGGCGGGACTGGCAAGGCGCTCGCGGATGCGCGGAAAGTATTCGTAGATGCGCTCGCGCGTCCAATGCACGCCATGGCCGGTCTGCCGCCTGAGGGCACCGAGCTCGAGGTTCTGCTCCACCGTCATGCCAGCGAAGAGGCCGCGCCCCTGCGGCACATAGCCGATGCCGAGCCTTGCGCATTGCGCGGACGGCAGGCCGACGAGCTCGTGTCCGGCGAGCCTGATCGAGCCGCTGGAGGCCGGCGCAACGCCGATCAATGATTTCAGCAGCGTCGATTTGCCCGCGCCGTTGCGGCCGAGCAGCGCCACGATCTCGTTTTCGTGCAGCGTAAAGTTCACGCTGTTGAGGATGTGGCTCTTGCCGTAGAAGGTATCGACGTCTGCGACCTCAAGCAGCCGCTTTTCGCCGGCGGCGGATTCGCGATGGCGCGCCGCGACTGCCGAGGTGCCGGAGCCAATATAGACCTGCTGCACCTGCGCGCTGCCGCGCGCATCCTCCACCGTGCCGTCGAGCAGCACGCGGCCTTCGTTCATCACGGTGACGCGGTCGGCAAGCTGAAACACGCGGTCGATGTCGTGCTCGACCAGAAGCACCGGAACATCGGCGGAGATCCGCTTGATGATCGCGCCGATCCGCTCGCGCTCGGCGGCGGCAAGCCCGGCGAGCGGCTCGTCGAGCAGGAGGATGCGCGGCGCGGTCGCCAGCGCCACGCCCATGTCGAGCAGCCGCTGCCCGCCATAGGACAGCGCCCCTGCCTCGGCGCGCTCGATGCCCGCAAGGCCGAGATAGCGCAGCACCTCGCGCGTTTCCTGATTGATCGCATCGATCGACAGCGCCGGCGTGAACGGATCGTACCGGCGCGGATGCCGCCCCTGAACGGCGAGGCGGACGTTTTCCTCCACGCTCAGGGTCGGAAACAGGTTGGTGATCTGGAACGAGCGGCCGATGCCCGCCGCCGCGATCTTTTCCGGGGTGCGGCCGGCGATCGGCTGGCCCATCAGGGTGACGGCGCCGGCATCGGGCGAGAACATGCCGGACAGAAGGTTGAAGGCCGTTGTCTTGCCCGCGCCGTTGGGGCCGATCAGCGCGTGCAACGTGCGGTCGGCGATCGAAATGCTCACGCCCTGCACCGCCTTGATGCCGCCGAAGCTCTTTGAGATGTTTTCGGCGGCGAGCACGGGTCCGTTGATGTGACCTGCGGGCTGCAGAAAGTCCGGCAGCGGCAGCGCCTCGATCTTGCGCGCCGACATCGCCGCATCTTCGACCACCTTCTTGCGGAACGGCGCGGTCAGCCGCTCCCACACGCCGACGAGGCCGGTCGGCGAGAACACGATGAAGCCGACGAAGACGAGCCCCAGCCAGAACAGCCAATTCTCGGTGTAGATGCTGAGAAACTCGCGGAACAGCACATAGAACAGCGCGCCGATCGCCGGGCCGATGAAGCTGCGCATGCCGCCGATGATCACCATCGCCAGCAGTTCGCCGGAGAACGTCACCGCCATCGGATCGGCCGAGGTCATGCGGTTCTTGTAGAGCATCAGCACGCCGGCAAGGCCGGTGATCGCCGCCGACAGCACGAAGGCGGCGAGCTTGTAGTTGTTGGTCGGATAGCCGAGGAAGCGCGCGCGCTGCTCGTTCTCGCGCACCGCCACCAGCACGGTGCCGACCGGCGAATTGTGGAAGCGCCACAGCAGCAGCAGCACGGCGAAGGCAATCGCGGCGACGAACCAGTAGTACGAGGCCGAAGATTCCAGATCGATGCCAAAAATCACCGGCCGCGTGATGCCGCCGAGGCCGTTCTCGCCGCCGGTGAAATCGGTCCAGCGGAAAGCGACGACATAGAGCATCGCCGCAAGCGCCAGCGTAAGCAGCGCGAAATAGACGCCGCGCCGCCGCAGGAAGAGATAGCCGAACGGCGCGGCCGCGAGCGCGACGATCAGCACGCCGCCGATCGCCGGGCCAAAGAACGCACCCGGCATCAGGTCGCGTTGCAGCATCGCCGCGGCATAGGCGGCAACGCCGAACCAGGCGCTATGGCCGAACGACACCAGCCCGGTATGGCCGACCAGGATGTTCAGGGCCATGCAGGCGAGCGCAAAGATGACGACTTCGGTCGCCGACGTCATTGTCAGGCCGAGCGCGAGCAGTACCGGCGGCAGGACCAGAAGCGAGATCGCCGCGGCGACCACAGGAGCAGGAAAGTATTTTTGCATCGCCCCGCCTCACTCCAGCCGCGTGATGCGTTCGCCGAACAGGCCGCGCGGCCGGAACAGCAGCACCAAGAGCATCAACAGATAGATCGCCGCGGTCGATGCCGCCGAGTAGCCGATGCCGATCATCACCCCCTTGACGAGGCCGACCAGCAGCGCCGCGACGACCACGCCCCAGAACGAGCCGAGCCCGCCGATGACGACGACGACGAAGGCCGGCGTGATGATCTCGTTGCCCATCGCCGGATGGATCGCGTAGATCGGCGCCAGCAGCACGCCGGCAAGGCCCGCAAGGCCGATGCCGATGGCGGCAACCGCGACCATGTAGGGCTGCAGCGAAATTCCGAGCGCGCCGACCATGTCGGGGTTCTGCACGCCGGCGCGGACGACGCGCCCGAACGAGGTCCTTTGCAGGAGCACCCAAAGCGCCGCGACGCAGGCGATTGCGATGCCGATCAGCACGACGCGATAGAACGAATAGATGAAGTTGCCGAGAAACACCTGCCCGCGCAGCGCCGGCGGAATGGAATAGGACAAAGGCGGCGCGCCAAAGATCATCCGCAGCGCCTGCTCCGCAACCATCGCCAGCCCGAAGGTGAGCAGCAGTGACAGGATCGGATCGGACCGATAGAACCTGCGAAAGAACAGCCGCTCGATGACGATGCCGAGCAGCGCGACCAGCATCGGCGACAGCACGAGAGCCCCGCCGAAGCCGAGATAGGGCGAGATCACGAGCGTAAGATAGGCGCCGATGGCGAAGAACGCGCCGTGCGCAAGGTTGACGATGCCGCCGAGCGAAAAGATCAGCGACAGGCCGAGCGCGATCAGAAGATAATAGACGCCATCCAGCAGCCCGTTGAGGATTTGCTGCATGAGAAGAATGGACAAGGGTCAACCTCGCTGCGCCGTGGTCCGATTGACGATGGCCCCTCACCGACAGCAAGGGCATGCCGGGTGACGATGCGGGCCGGAGGGCATCCGGCCCGCGCGTCAGAACGTCAGGCCCCGAAGGTGCAGCTGTTTTCGTCCTTGGTCGCTGCAATCGCATCCAGCGGCTCGTCCGGCCCCGGCACAGGCGCGCTGGAGGTGAAGATGTCCCACTGGTTCTTCACCTTGTCGGCCGGCAGCGCGGTGACGGTGTACATCTCGTGCATCAGCTGGTGGTCGGACGCGCGGAAATAGCCTTCCCGCGTCTTGAGCACGTCGAATTTCGTTTCCTTCTCGAAATGCTCGATCATCTTCGTGGAGTCGGTCGACTTGAGATCGTTCATCGCCTTCGCCACGATCTTCATCGCGATATAGTCGCCCCAGGCCTGGTTCTCCGGCGGCTTGTTGTATTTCTTGGTGAAGGCCGCGACGAACGCCTTCGATCCTGGCGTCTCGATCAGGTGGTGCCAGACCACCGGCCAGGTGCCGACGAAGTTGCCCTTGCCCGCCGCCCAGGCAAGCGCGGTGTCGAAGCCGAAACCGCCGACCGGGAATGTGAGGCCGAACTCGGCATACTGCTTGAGGAAGTTGGTGATCTGGTTGCCGGCCAGATTGATCACAACGAGGTCGGGCTTGGCGTCGCGGATCTTGAGCAGGTAAGACGAGAAGTCCGCGGCATCGGTGGGCACGAGGTCATCGCCGGCGAACTGGCCGCCATTGCCTTCCATGAACCGCTTGGCGACCTTGAGAAGGTCATGGCCGAACGCGTAGTCCGCCGTGAGCGAATACCACTTCTTGCCCTTGACCAGGCCCTCGCGCAGGAAGTAGCGCCCGGCTGTTTTGACATACATCGAGTTCTGCGACTCGACATGAAACATATAGCGCTTGCAGTCGGAGCCGCGCAGCGCGTCGGAATTTCCGCCGGTGTTGATGAACAGCTTCTTGTTGCGCTGGGCGACCTGCGCGATGGTCAGGCACGAGGCCGACGAGATTTCGCCGATGATGCAGGCCACCTTGTCGCGCTCGATCATGCGCTCGGCCTTGGTGGACGCGGTCTGCGGATTGACCGAGTCTTCCTTGAGCAGCTCCAGCTTGCGGCCGGTCACGCCGCCCGCGGCATTGATTTCTTCCACGGCAAGTTCGATCGCCATCACGCCATATTCGCCGAGCGGACCGAGAAAGCCGGTGCGCGGCGTCAAATGGCCGATGCGAATGACCTCTGACGATTGCGCCAGCAGAACCGACGGCGCCGCCAATCCGGAAACAAGCGCGAGCCCCCCGGTCGCTTTCAAGAGGCGCCGGCGGGTGAACTGAACTCGATCAGTCATCAAATCCTCCCTGCTGTCACCGCAGTCGTCCTGCGGCGTTTCCTCCCCGGCAGGCATGTGCACCATTCTGTTCGGGTGCTTCACGAGTGCTTGCCGTGATCTGTGATCACGGATAGGGTTGCAAAAGATGATTTCAATGTCGAGTCCTTCCTGGCAACTTTTTCCTCAGCCATCTTTTGTCGCCGGTTTGCCGGACGTGGAGTAACCGCAGTTGGGTCTGGAGCATCGGAAGCTGGAAGAACACAAGCCGGCCAGAGCCGGCGACGGTGCTTTGAAGGTGCCCGCCGAACTTGTCAGGGAGCAGCCGCTCGATCGGCTCACGCTTGGCGAACGTGCATACGCGCGGCTCTCCGATCTTCTGATGTCTGGCCGGCTCGCCCCGGGCGAAAAAATTTCGCTGCGGGCGACGGCGGATGTGCTTGGCGTGTCGATCATGCCCGTGCGCGCGGCGGTGTCGCGCCTCGTCGCCGACAAGGCGCTCGAGGTCGCGCCCAACCGCGCGATCCGCGTGCCGATCATGTCGAACACCCAGTTCCGCGACCTCACCGCGGCACGCATCACCATCGAAGGCCACACCGCCGCCCTCGCCGCCAAGTTGCGAAATGACGCGGACCTTTCCGCGATTGCCGCCGCTGAGGCGGCGATGCGGGCGGAAAGCATCGTGAAAAAACCAAACCTTCCCCTTGCCGTCGAAGCCAACAAGAATTTTCACTTCGCGGTCTATCAGGCATCGCAGTCCTCGACGCTGGTCGGCATCATCCGCGCGCTATGGCTCAATGTCGGGCCGATCCTCAATCTCGACTTGCGGGAGAATCCCGAGCGCATCCGCGTCGGCGGCGCGGTGCGGCTGCATGCCGAGGCGCTCGACGCCATCATCAACCGCCGCCCGGCCAAGGCGCGCGACGCCATCGCCGCCGATATCGAAGGCGCGGCGAAATTCATCCTCTCGCGCGGACACCTGCCCGACTGACTGCCAGATTGATTGCCAGCCGACCCGGAGTTGATATGGACCTCGCCCTTTCAGGACTACGCGTTCTCGTCACCGCCGGCGCCAACGGCATCGGCCTCGCCATCGCTCGCGCCTTCGCCGGGGAAGGCGCAAGGGTCCACATCTGCGATGTCGACGAGGCCGCACTGGCGGCGCTGAAAATCAGCGATCCGCAATTGAGCCAGAGCGTGTGCGACGTCGCGGACCGCAAGGCAGTCGGGACGATGTTCGCGCAGGCGACCGACGCCCTCGGCGGCCTCGACGTGCTGGTGAACAATGCCGGCATCGCCGGGCCCACCGCGAAAGTGGACGAGATGCACCCGGAGGATTGGGACCGCTGCATCGATATCTGCCTCACCGGCCAATTCAATTGCACGCGCCTTGCCGTGCCGCATCTGCGCAAGAGCAAAAACCCGTCGATCGTCAACCTGTCGTCGGCGGCGGGCCGGCTCGGCTTTGCATTGCGTTCGCCCTATGCGGCGGCGAAGTGGGGCGTGATCGGTTTTACCAAGTCGCTCTCGATCGAACTCGGGCCGGACAATATCCGCGTCAACGCGATCCTGCCGGGGCTTGTCGCCGGCGACCGGCAGCGCCGGGTGCTGGAGGCCAAGGCGCAGCAGCGCGGCGTCTCCTACGGCGAGATGGAGAAGATCGCCTTCTCCTACACATCGATCAAAGACTACGTGACGCCGCAGCAGATCGCCGACCAGATCCTGTTTCTGTGCAGCGAGCGCGGCCGCACCATTTCCGGGCAGGCGATCTCGATCTGCGGCGACACCGGGATGCTCGGCTGAGCGCCTAGTGCATCAGCGCCAGCGCGTCGCTGAAGAACGCCGGGCCGCCGAAATTGCCGGATTTCAGCGCGACCACCATTTCGGTGGGATAGCCGACGCTGCGCAGCACCGGCACGCCCGCCGCGATCTCCCGCCCGACCTGGAACGCCGGAATGCGCAGGCGGTCCACCACCGCGCCCGAGGTCTCGCCGCCCGCCACCACGAGCCGCCGCACGCCGGCCGCCACCAGCCCTTCGGCGATCCCGGCCATCGCCTGCTCGATGGCGTGGCCTGCCGCCTCGCGGCCAAAGCGCGTCTGCACCACCGCAACATCATCGGCATTTGCGCTGCTGGCGATCAGCACCGGCCCCTTCGTCAGCCGTTCGCAGGCAAAAGAAATCGCGCGCGCTACTTCCTCGCCGCTGGAAATGATGCGGACCGGATCGAGCCGCAGAACCGGCATGACTTTCTCGGCTTGCGCGATCTGCGCCAGCGTCGCCTGCGAACAGCTTCCGGCGAGGCACGCCGCATGGCCACCGACGGCGCGGCCTACCGCGGCGCCGTTGCTTTGCGCGGCAACGCGGTCGCTCTTGATCAGGGCATGAGCGAGGCCGAGCCCGAGGCCCGAGGCACCGACCGACACCCGGCGCTTCAGCGCCGCCTCGCCAATGGTCTTGAGATCCTGCGCGAACACCGCATCGACAATGGCCGCGCGAACGCCGTCGGCCGAGAGCCGCGCCAGCCGAGCCTCGATCGCCGCCGCGCCTTCCGCAACGCAGGCAAGACCGACCAGCCCGATTTTCGCCTCGCTCTGCCGCGCCAGCACGCGCACCAGATTGGCATCGTGCATCGGGTTCAGCGGATGGTCCTTCAGCGGGCTTTCGTTGAGCGGCACGGAGCCGACGAACAGGTTGCCCTGATAGACCGTGCGAGCCGTTTCGGGAAAGGCCGGCGTCACCAGCGCCATCGTCTCGCCCGCGTCAGCGCAAAGTGCATCCATCACCGGGCCGATATTGCCGGCATCGGTGGAGTCGAACGTCGAGCAGATCTTGAACAGCACGTGGCCCGCGCCGCGCTCGCGGATCCAGCGGTCGGCGGCGCGCGACTTCGCCACCGCCTCGGCCGCAGCGATCGAGCGGCTTTTCAGCGCCACCACCACCGCATCGGCCTCCGGCAAGGCGAGATCGTCCGCCGGCACGCCGATGGTCTGGATCGTGCGCAGGCCGCTCTTGCTCAGCGTGTTGGCGAGGTCCGACGCGCCGGTATAGTCGTCGGCGATGCAGCCCAGCGCCAGCGTCATGATGCGGCCTTTCCTGCCGCAAGGTAGGGCTTGATCCAGCCCAGCCCTTCGAGCGTGCCCGCCCGCGGGCGATACTCGCAGCCGACGAAACCGGAATAGCCGAGCCGGTCGAGCTCGGCGAAGACGAAGCCATCGCTCAGCTCCTCGCTGTCCGGCTCATGGCGTGAGGGCACGCTGGCGACCTGAATATGGCCGATGATCGGCATCATCTCGCGCAGCGCCACCACCACGTCGCCATGCACGATCTGGCGGTGATAGATGTCAAACTGCAGCTTTACGTTGGGCAGCGCGAGATCGGCGATGAGTTTTTGGGCGAAGGCGAAGTCGTTGAGAAAATAGCCCGGCGCATCGCGGCCATTCAGCGGCTCCAGCACGACGTCGATGCCATGCCGGCCAAGCTCGCCCGCCGCCCAGCGCACCGCGGCCTTGAACGCCTCGACATGCTTGGGATCATGCCGGTCCGATTTCCCGGCCATCAGGTGCAGGCGCTTCACGCCGGTCGCCTTCGCGTAAGGCAGCGCCGTGGCAATGCTCGCCTTCACCTCGTCGAACCGTTCGGGAAACGACGCCATGCCGCGCTCGCCGCTGTCCCAATTACCCGGCGGAAGATTGAACAGTGCCTGCGTCAGGCCATGGCGCTGCAGGCGTTCGCCGATGTCGTCGGCCGAGAACTCGTAAGGAAACAGAAATTCGACCGCGGTGAACCCGGCATCGGCAGCCGCGCCGAACCGGTCGAGGAACGGCCACTCATTGAACATCAGCGAAAGATTGGCAGCAAAGCGGGGCATCTTCGGTCCTCGTCAGAATTTTTATTCAAGGCTCGACTCCGGGCAGCGGCGTGCCGGTCACTTCGGCATAGAGGCGGGCGACGGAAGAGTCGTCGTCGCGGCCCATCCCGGCGGCCGAGGCCATCAAAAACATCTGCAGCGCCGCCGCTGCGACCGGCACAGGATATTTTGCGCTTCTCGCCATGTCCTGCACGATGCCGAGATCTTTTACAAAAATGTCCACCGCGCTGGTCGGCGAATAGTCGCCATCCAGAACGTGCGGCATGCGGTTCTCGAACATCCAGGAGTTGCCGGCCGAGGCGGTGATCACCTCATAGACCTTGCGAAGGTCGAGGCCCTGCCGCGCGGCGAAGGTCATCGCCTCGCAGGCCGCCGCAATGTGGATGCCCGCAAGGTGCTGGTTGATCATCTTGAAGGCTGCGCCCTGCCCGGCGCGCTCGCCAAGCTCATAGACCTTCGCCGCCATCGCATCGAGCGCGGGCCGCGCCTTGGCGAAGGCGGTCGCGCTGCCGGAGGCAAGCACGGTCAGCTGCCCTTCCGCCGCCCGCTTGGCGCCGCCGCTGATCGGAGCATCGAGGTAGTAGCGGCCGAAGCCTTCGACCCGCGCGGAAAGATTTTTGGCGATCTCCGGCGCCATCGTCGCGCAGGACACGAACACCGCGCCGGCGGGCATGGCCTCCGCCGCGCCGTTCTCGCCGAACAGCACGGCTTCGGTCTGCGCGGCATTGACCACCACCGAGACCACCACATCGGCATCGCGCGCGGCCTGCGCCGGCGTGTCCGCCGTTCGTCCGCCCAGCGCCGACAGCCGCGCCAGCGCATCGGCCGAGACATCGCAGCCGGTAACTGCGAACCCGGCCCGCACCAGCGAACCGGCCATTCCGAGGCCCATGGCGCCAAGGCCGATTACGGCAACTCGCAGTCGGGAGGAAACGGCGTCGGACATAACACGGCCTCATCGAACGTATCGTTGGCGACTAAGCGTTTGTCTCAATGCAAGCGGTCTTCTTGTGTTTGCACTTGCGTAGCACGAGGCCGGCGGAAAAGGCAAAAAGACGTTTGCCGCTGTGCCGTTTCGTGCCACAAAGTCATCAGCAGGGAGGCTGGCCATGTCGGACGCACATATCCGGGAAGACATCTGCCGGTTCGGCCGCTCGCTGTTCGAGCGCGGCCTCACCCATGGCTCGTCCGGCAACATCAGCGTGCGCCTCGCCGACGGCGGCTGGCTGGTGACACCGACCAACGCCTCGCTCGGCTTTCTCGATCCAGCGCGGCTGTCCCACCTCGATGCGAACGGCCGTCTTCTCTCCGGCGATGCGCCGACGAAAGAGATCCCGCTGCATGCCGCGCTCTATGACAGCCGCGACGGTGCGCGCGCGGTCGTCCATCTCCACTCCACCCACTCCGTCGCGGTGTCGATGCTGCCGGGCATCAATCCGCTCGCGGCGCTGCCGCCGATGACGCCCTATTATCTCATGCGCTGCGGCGCCACCGCGCTCGTGCCCTATTTCCGCCCCGGCGATCCCGCCGTCGCCAACGCGATCCGCGGGCTCGCCGGCCGCTACAGCTCGATCCTGCTCGCCAACCACGGACCGGTTGTCGCAGGGGCGACCCTCGAGGCCGCCGTGTTCGCGACGGAGGAACTCGAGGAAACGGCGAAACTTTTCCTCTTGCTGCGCAACCTCAACCCGCGTTTCCTCAGCCCCGAACAGATCGCCGACCTCGCCAAGGTTTTCGCGCTCGAACTTCCCGACCAGCACACTCACGACGATCCGCATCATTGAGTAGCATCGCACCGATTGGCGGCCCGGATTTTATCGGCTAACAATCAGCCATCGGCGTTGCGAACGAAACGTCCACGCTGATGAAAAAACAAAGTCAACAATTTGCAGCGGCGGACCGTCAAATGGCTCACGGCACCTCAAATCTCCAGATCCAGTCGGCTCGCCTGTGGGACACGATCCACACCACCGCGCAATTCGGCAGGACCGCCAAGGGCGGCGTTCGCCGGCTCACGCTCGGCCCGGAGGACAAGCAGGTGCGCGACTGGTTTCGCGACGCCTGCGAGGCGGCGGGCTGCACCGTGCAGGTCGACGCGCTCGGCACCATGTATGCGCTGCGTCCCGGCCGCGACAGCTCGAAGCTGCCGCTCGGGCTCGGCTCGCATCTCGACACCCAGCCGACCGGCGGGAAATACGACGGCATTCTCGGCACGCTCGCTGCGCTGGAAGTGGTGCGCACGCTCAACGATGCCGGGATCGAGACCGAGGCGCCGCTCTGCATCATCAACTGGACCAATGAGGAAGGCTCACGCTTCGCCCCGGCGATGATGGCGTCCGGCACCTATGCCGGCGATTTCAAGACCGAGGACATTTTGGCGCGCAAGGATGCGAGCGACGTCAGCGTCGCCGAGGCGCTGGACGCAATCGGCTATCGCGGCGAACTCGCCATCGGCGCGCTCAAGCTCGGCGGCTTCATCGAGCTGCACATCGAGCAGGGCCCGATCCTCGAGGCCGAGAAAAAGACCATCGGCGTCGTCAATGTCGGCCAGGGCATCATCTGGTATGACGGCCGCATCAGCGGCTTCGCCAGCCACGCCGGTACCACGCCGATGCCGCTGCGCCGCGACGCGCTGGTGACCTTCGCCGAGGTCGCGCTCGCCGTCGAACGGGTGGCCCGCGAGCTCGGCCCGGAGGCGGTCGGCACCATCGGCGAGGTCAATATCGAGAATGCCTCGCGCAACGTCGTGCCGGGCGACATCACCTTCACCATCGATGTCCGCAGCCCGCACGCCGCGACCCTCGACAAGCTCGATCTCGTGCTGCGCAAGGTGCTGCAGGAGATTGCCGCGCGCCGCAAGGTGAGCATCGACCTCGATCAGGTCTGGCGCAAGGAGCCGACGCTGTTCGACGAAAGGTTTGTCGGCGCCGTCGAGACCGCCACGAAAGAACTGGGCTACGACTACCGGCGCATCACCTCGGGCGCGGGACACGATGCCTGCAACCTCGCCAGCGTCATGCCCGCGGCGATGATCTTCGTGCCCTGCAAGGACGGCATCAGCCATAACGAGCTCGAGGACGCCACGCAGGCGGATTGCGCGGCAGGCGCCAACGTGCTGCTGCATACGGTGCTGGCGCTGGCAGGCGTCGCGGCGAGCTGAAACTAGTGCACGATCACGACGGGCGCGTCCGGCAGTTCGTTGACGCCGCGCCCGCTCGCGGGAAAATGCCGGGCGAGATGCGCTGAGATCGCCGCTATGCCCTCCAGCGTGCCCTCCTCGAACGCGCCGCGGCGATAGGCGCTTTCCATCTTTGCGCAGATCGCTTGCCATTCCGCGGCGCCGACATGGGCGTTGATGCCGCGGTCGGCGATGATCTCGACGAGGTGATCGGCATAGAGGAGATAGATCAGGACGCCGTTGTTCTCCTCGGTGTCCCAGATCCGCAGGTGCGAGAACAGATCGAGCGCACGCTCGCGGCCGGACTGCTCGCGAAACAGCGGCGCGCCGTCGAGCGCTCCCTCGACCACGAAGCGGATCTGCCCGCGATGGGTCGCCTCGCCCGCCTTGATCGCGCGTTCGATGGCGTGCTGCACCCGCGCCGGAAACGCCTTCTTCAAGGGACCGCGCGTTGCCAGCAGATGCTTGCCGAGCCGCCTGATATTGACCATCACCACCGCCCCGATGCGCCGCCGCCGCCAAAGCTGCCGCCCCCGCCGGAAAATCCGCCGCCGCTGCCGCCCCCTCCGCTCCAGCCACCGCCGCCGGGAAAGCCGCCGCCCCGGCCGTAACCGCCGACGCCCGGCCCCACCATGCCCCCGCTGATCAAGGTGAACAGGAAGGCAATGAAGCCTGCGATGAGGCCGACCGAAAGGGCGCCGACAAACAGCCAGGCGATGACGCCGACGCCGGTTCCGGTCAGAACCGCACCGAGAAGGCGGCCGAAGATCGCGCGCAGCACCCCGCCGATCACCAGCGCCAGGATGAGCAGAACCGGAATGAACTCGCCAAAATTCTCAAGCTGCACCGGCGCTTGCGCGCTGCGTTCGGGCAACGGCTCGCCATCAACGACCCGCACCATGCGATCCACCCCGGCGGCGATGCCGTCGTAAAAATGGCCGCTACGAAATTGCGGCACGATGATCTCCGCGATGATCCGCTTGGCGGTGGCATCGTTGAGCGCGCCTTCGAGGCCGTAGCCTACCTCGATCCGCAACGTCCGGTCATTCTTGGCGACCACCAGCAGCGCGCCGTCGTCGATCCGCTTGCGGCCAACCTTCCAGGCCTCGGCGACGCGCAGGGCATACTGCTCGATCGTTTCCGGCGCCGTCGTCGGCACGATCAGCACCGCGATCTGGCTGCCCTTGCGCTGCTCCAGCGAGGCGAGCTCACTGTCGAGCGTCGCAATCTGGCCGCTCGTCAGCGTACCGGTCAGATCCACCACCCGGCCGGACAGCGGCGGCACGGCAACATCCGCCCGCGCCAGCACGGCGATGCATAGAACCAATGCGACGACGAGCGCCCCAGCCGCCTGCCGCCAATACGCGCGCATCCGGGCGCCTTACTTCTGCGGCGCCGGGGCTGCAGCGGGCGGCGTGGCAGCCGGCGGCGTGAAATCAACCTTGGGCGCCGTCGAGATTTCATTCTCGTTGGCGACCGTGAAATTCGGCTTCTCCTTGTATCCGAACATCATGGCGGTCAGGTTGCTCGGGAAGCTGCGCACGGTCACGTTATACTCCTGCACCGCCTTGATATAGCGGTTGCGCGCCACCGTGATGCGGTTCTCGGTGCCTTCGAGCTGGGCCTGAAGATCGCGGAACAGCGCATCGGATTTGAGCTGCGGATAGTTTTCGGTGACGACGAGCAGCCGCGACAGCGCACTGGTCAACTCCGACTGCGCCTGCTGGAATTTCTGGAATGCCGCAGGGTCGTTTAGCGTCTCCGGCGTCACCTGCAGGCCACCGACCTTGGCGCGGGCATTGGTTACGCCGAGCAGCACGTCTTTCTCCTGCTGGGCAAAGCCGCGGACGGTATTGACGAGGTTCGGAACGAGATCAGCGCGCCGCTGATACTGGTTCACGACCTCCGACCAGCTCGATTTCACCGCCTGGTCGTTCTGCTGGATGACATTGTAGCCGCAGTTGGTCAGGGTCAGCGTCGAAAGCACCGCCAGAATGGACCAGAGTTTACGCATCGAGCTCTCCGGGAGTTACGGTTTTGGCAAAGCAATCGCGAAGGTGGCAACAAGGTTCCATGAGGCCGGCGGGCCCTTGCGGCTGACCCGCACGGCATGGCGTCCGCGCCGCAATGCAACTCGCCTTTCGGTCCGCCGCGATGCTAGGATCAAAACCAAACAACGTCCAAACAAAGAAGCTGGGGCGGGAATGACGAAATCATCAGAACTCTTGCAATCAAGTGCCTGCGAAACCGTAGGAAAACTCCGCAAAGGCGAAGTCACGCCGCTCGATCTTCTCGATGCACTGGAAGCACGGATCGCCGAAGTGGACGGCGCGGTGAACGCGCTGCCGATCCTGTGCTTCGATCGCGCCCGCGACCACGCCAAGGCGCTGATGGCGAGGCCAGCCGACGAGCGCGGCCTGCTTTGCGGCCTGCCGGTGCCGATCAAGGATCTCACCGAGGTCAAGGGCGTGCGCACCAGCTTCGGCTCGCCGATCTTCAAGGATCACGTTTCGGCCACCTCCGACATTCTGATCGACATGCTGGAGGGCAATGGCGGCGTGGTTTACGCCAAATCCAACACGCCGGAATTTGGCGCCGGCGCCAACACCTTCAACGAGGTGTTCGGCGCGACCCGCAATCCGTGGAATACCGCGCTGTCCGCCGCCGGCTCCTCCGGCGGCGCGGCGGTTGCACTGGCCACCGGCATGGCCTGGGTCGCCCACGGCTCTGATCTCGGCGGCTCACTGCGCAACCCGGCGAGCTTCTGCGGCATCGTCGGCCTGCGTCCCAGCGTCGGGCGCGTCGCACACACTCCCGCGGCCAAGATCGATAACTCGCTGGGCGTTCAGGGGCCGATGGCGCGCAACGTCGAGGACGTCGCCCTGCTGCTCGACGCGATGAGCGGCGAACACCCTGCTGATCCGCTGTCGCTGCCGCGCCTGCCGGGCTCGTTCCTCGATGCCGCCCGCTCCGGCAAGAAACCGAAGCGCGTCGCCTATTCGCCCGATCTCGGCATCACGCCGGTCGATCCGGAGGTCGCCGCGATCACCCGCCGCGCTGCGGAACAGCTCGCCGCGGCCGGCGTCATCGTCGAGGAGGCGCATCCCGACTTCAGCGAGGCCCATGAATGTTTCCACGTTCTGCGCGCGGTCGACTTCGCCGTCAGCAAGACCGACCTTCTGCGCCGCCATCGCGACCTGCTCAAGCCGGAGGTGATCTGGAACATCGAGGAAGGATTGAAGCTCTCGGTCGAGACCATCGCCAGGGCGGAAGCGCAGCGCGTGGAAATCGCCGCGCGCATGTACAAATTCTTCCAGACTTATGACCTGCTGCTCTGTCCGGCGACCATCGTGCCGCCCTTCCCGGTCGAAGAGCGTTACGTCAAGCAGTGCAACGGCAAGACGTTCGACAACTATGTCGAATGGCTCGCCATCGTCTATGCGATCACCCTGTCGTGCAGCCCGGCGCTGTCGATGCCTTGCGGCTTCACGGCCTCCCATCTGCCGGTCGGCCTGCAGGTGGTCGGGCCGCCGCGCGGCGAGCAGCAGCTTCTGGCCGGCGCAAAATACATCGAGGACGTGCTCGGCCTCGGCGCGATCACGCCGATCGATCCGAAACTGGCGCGCGCGAAGGTCGCGTGAGGCGCCGGCATCGCAAGATGCCCGCTACGAGACAGCAGAAGGGCGGCGCTCCTGCCGCCCTTTTCTTTTTGGGCATTCGGACGGTCAGAACTTTCCCGCGCCCATGTAGCCAAACAGGAAACCGGCCACCTTGCGCATCTGGATTTCCTCGCTGCCCTCGGTGATGCGATAGCGCCGGTGATGCCGGTAGATGTGCTCGAACGGCTTGTGGCGCGAATAGCCCATGCCGCCATGCACCTGCATCGCGCGGTCGGCCGCCTCGCAGCACAGCCGGTTTGCCCAGAAATTGCACATCGACACCTTGTCCGAGAGCTTTTGCTCGACCTCGGCCTGGGTCATCTGATCCATCTCCCACGCGGTCTTGCGGATCAGGAGGCGCAGCATCTCCGCCTGCGTCGCCAGCTCCACCAACGGCCACTGGATCGCCTGGTTCTGCGCCAGCGCCTTGCCGAACGGCTTGCGCTCGCGCGCGTAGCGCACGCTTTCGTTGATGCAATACACCGCCGCGCCGAGCGAACTCGCCGCCTGGCGGATGCGGTTTTCGTGGACGAAACACTGCGCCAGCGAAAGCCCCTCGCCGATTTTGCCGAACAAGGCATCGTCAGGAACGAACACATCGGTGAAACTGACATGCGGATGATCGGTCGGCATGTTGAAGGTCCAGAGGTACTTTTCGACCTTCACGCCCTTCGCGTCCGCCGGCACGAGAAAGCAGGTGATGCCGCGGGCATCGCCGTCATCGCCCGAGGTCCGGGCGAATGTCGCGCAATGGGTCGCGACATGCATCCCCGTCGTCCACATCTTTTCGCCGTTGATCACCCAGCCGGAGATGCCATCCCGCGTCTCGCGCACGGCGCGGGTTTCCATATGGGTTGCATCCGAGCCGTGATCGGGCTCGGTCAGGCCGAAGCAGATGCGATATTTTCCGGTGATGGAGCCCTCGATCATTGCCTTCTGCGCCGGGCTGCCATAGCGCGACAGCATGGTGACTAGCGGCAGGTTGCCGACGATGGAATGCTCGTTCTGCAGGTCATTGTGCAGGCCGAGCCCCTTGGCTGCAAAATGCTCGCGGATCACCGCCATCCACAGATTGGAGCCGCCCTTGCCGCCATACTCCTTAGGAATGGCAAAGCGCAGGTGGCCCGCCTTGTCCGCGCGGTTCTTCACCTCGCGCAGCAGCGCCTCCCACTCCTCGCGCGGCAGGCCGTCATTGTCGAAATCGGTCCGCGCCCACTCCCGCCTATGGTCGAAGAAACGCACATTGTCGTCCTGCTCTTCGAGTGGCTTGATCTCCGTGGCAATGAAGCGGTCGAGTTCGGCGAGATAGGCGACGAGATCGGCGGGCAGCGAAAAATCCACGAGCACACTCCACATGACATGCGCTGCGAAAGAGAGGCTTTCGCGAGGGACGTTTGACGATCAATTAAGAAGCGCGCGCCGCTGCGCGTCAAGCAACGAGAGGACTTGTGAGACGGCGATTTCGCTGCACAATGAGCGGCATCAAGAAACGCCAACGCAGGAAGCGCCATGTCCTACCAATTCGCGACCGTGACGCGCAAAGGCCGCATCACCATCGTCACCCTCAATCGCCCCGACGTGATGAACGCGCTGCATACCGACGCGCACACCGAACTGCATCACATCTTCAACGACTTTTCCGCGGATCCCGAACAGTGGGTGGCCATCGTCACCGGCGCGGGCGATCGCGCCTTCTGCGCCGGCAACGACCTGAAATGGCAGGCGGCTGGCGGTAAGCGCGGCTGGCAGGCGAGCGGCTTCGGCGGGCTCACCTCGCGCTTCGATTGCGACAAGCCGATCATCGCCGCGGTCAACGGCGTGGCGATGGGCGGCGGCTTCGAAATCGCGCTCGCCTGCGACCTCATCATCGCCGCGGAGAATGCGACCTTCGCCCTGCCCGAGCCAAAGGTCGGCCTCGCCGCGCTCGCGGGCGGGCTGCACCGGCTGCCTCGCCAGATCGGCCTCAAGCGCGCGATGGGCATGATTTTGACCGCACGCCATGTCCCGGCACGCGAAGGCTACGAACTCGGCTTCGTCAACGAGGTGGTGCCGGTCGGCGAAGCCCTTAGCGCCGCCGAGCGCTGGGCCGAGACGATCTGCAAGAACAGCCCGATGTCGATCCGCGCGTCCAAGCAGACAATCCAGAAGGGGCTGACCGGCTCGCTCGAAGATGCCATCGCCGGCCAGCTCGACTATCCCGCGGTCAAGGCGATGATCGGCTCGCAGGATTATATCGAAGGGCCCAAGGCCTTTGCCGAAAAGCGCCCGCCGAACTGGCAGGGGAAGTAGCGCAGGAAAAGTAAGACGGGCACCAGGCCAGCGAGGATCACTCGGCGCGGAGCAAATGTTATTTCGCTTCGTGCTGAAGCTCGCGGCGATAGGCGGCATAGGTCGGCTGGTCGATCGCGAGCTTTTCCATCGTGGTGCGCCACAGGTGGTCCCTGACATCGGAAGCGTTCGGATCGACCTCACCCGATGCGATGCGGGCCGCGAGCCGCGCGTTCTGCTCAAGAAGCTCGCCGTCCTCCCCGAGCAGCGCCCGCAGGCGCTCGCGCTCGGCGCTGTTGCCCGCCTCCTCCCGGCTCAACTGGCGGCCGACGAGATCTAGCGCGTTGCAGGCGACGCGCAGCTTGAACGCCGCGCTGCCTGACACGTGCGGCGCGATATCGGCGCGCAAAAACTCTGCAACGGCGGCGGTCAATTCCGTCAGCGTCGGCTGGTCCTGCATTAAAACCTCTCCCCGTCGCCTAGTCGCTTCCGCGCGGCATCAAGAGCCGCAGCAAGTCGATTTCCGTTTCCGATGCGCGTCGTCCGATCATCGCGCGCTCGAGCGAATGGTCCGGCCCGTCGCGGAAGCGTTGCATCATGCCGCAGCACATGATGCCCCAGCGCAGCGTGCCCATCACTTCCCAAAATTTTACCCGCGCCGCATCGACGCGGCCGCCGCCCGCCACATAGCCCGCGAAAAGCTCCTCCCGCGAACCGAAACCGCCGACCGGGTGATCGATCTCGCCGAAGCGCCATGAGTTGACGCAGATCCAGCCGAGATCTTCCATCGGGTCGCCGACATGGGCCAGCTCCCAGTCGAGCACCGCGCGCAAACCGTCCTCGCCGACGATGAGGTTGCCGTGGCGAAAATCGCCATGCACCAGCGTCAGCTGTTCCGGCTCCTCGGGCAGATGCTCGCGCAGCCAGCGCAGCGCCAGCTCGAATACCGGGCGCGGCCAGCCGAAACCGCGATGCTCAGCGGTCATCTCCTCGATCTCAAGGGCCGCCGTCATCTGCCGCAACGGCGGCAGCGCGGCGCGCGGCAGGCGGTGGATTTTGGCCAGCACTTCGCCGAGCCGGCGGGCCAGCCCGGCGCGGGCCTCGGCATATTGCGGCTCACGAAGGATGCGGCGCGGGATCGTTTCGCCCTCGACGCGGTCCATCACAAAGCCCTGCCCGAGCCCGTCCTCCGGGCGCAGCACATGGCGAACGCGCGGCGACGGTATGCCCGCGTCATGGGCGAGCTGCATCAGCGCCGCTTCCGCAGCGAGGCCGGCGGCCCGCTCCGGCGCGGCACCGTAGCCCGGCGGCTCCCTGCGCATGATCGCGCCGACCGCGCCAAGCGGATGCTGCACGTCGAACGACCAGGTCTCCTGGCTCGCGCCGCCCGAAAGGCGCTGGGCGTGGGCGATGCCGGTCGCTCCCGGATAGCACCTTGGAGCGAGCGCCGTCAGCGCTTCGATGAGTGACGCATCAGTCATTGGCAAAACCCGGACGCCGGCGCCGACGCACCGCGCCTATTTGCCGGTGAACTTCGCCTGCCGCTTTTCAAGAAACGCGCCGACGCCCTCGCGGAAGTCATCCGTCGCGCCGGCGCGCTGCTGAAGCTTGCGCTCGAGGTCAAGCTGCTCCTCATAGGAGTTTTCGGGGCTTGCCCAATAGAGCTCGCGGATCATCGAGAGCGCGGCCGTCGGCCCGTTGGCGAGTTCGATCGCCAGCTTGCGCGCCTCCGCCTCAACGTCGGCGTCGTCGACCAGCCGGTTCACCAGCCCCCACTCATAGGCCTTCTCCGCGGGCAGCTTTTCGCCCATCAGCGACAGCTCGATCGCGCGGGCACGGCCGACGAGGCGCGGCAGCAGCCAGGTCGAGCCGCAGTCCGGCACAAGTCCGATGCGGCGGAAGGCTTGCAGGAAATAGGCCGAGCGGGCCATCACCACCATGTCGCCCATCAGCGCGATGCTCATGCCGGCGCCCGCCGCCGGGCCGTTCACGGCGGAAACGATGGGGCAATGCAGATCGCGCAGACGGCGCAGGAACGGATGGAAACCGACCTCGAGGGTGTGCCCGGCCCCGCCGCGCAGCGACGACTCGCCGGTCTTCTGGTTGCGGCCCTGCAAATTCGCGCCGGTGCAGAACGCCTTGCCCGCGCCGGTCAGAACCACGCAGCGGACCTCGCTCCGGCGCTCGTCGATCGCATTGAGGGCCTCGCCCAGCCCCTGAAGCATGTCCACCGAGACCGCATTCATCACCTCCTGATGATCCATCGTGATGGTTGCGACCAGATCCGAAATGCCAAGCGTCACGTGTGTGAATTTCATCCTGTCCTCACCTCTACGAGCGCGCCGCCCGTGTTCATCCCTTTTGCCGTCAAGGAAATGGGACTGCGGGGGCGAAGTCAAACACTTGTTTGATTTTTGCCATCCAATTCGCCAAGCTGACATTCAGGCCGCGCGCATGCAAGCAGCGGGCGCAATGCGCTTTTCTCAAAGCGATCAAGGGATTGGAGACGACGTGATGAACCTGTTTGACCTTCACGGCCGGGTGGCTGTCGTGACCGGCGGAAATGGCGGCATCGGCCTTGGCATCGCCGAGGCCCTGGCCGGGGCCGGATGCGCGGTCTCGATCTGGGGCCGCAACGCCGAAAAGAATGCGCGCGCCGTGGACAAGCTGACCGCGGCCGGCGGCAAGGCGGCCGCGCAGGTTTGCGACGTCACCGATTCCGCCTCGGTGAAGGCGGCGATGGCGGCAACGCTCGACACCTTCGGGCGCGTCGATGGCTGCTTCGCCAATGCCGGCATCGGCGGCGGCGGGCGGCAGTCCTTCATCGAGCGCACCGAGGAAGACTGGCGCAAGATGTTCGCCACCAATCTCGACGGCGTTTTTCATGCGTTTCAGGCCGCCGCGCGCCACATGACCGAACGCGCGGCCGGGGGCGATGCCTTCGGCCGACTGGTCGCGACATCGAGCCTCGCCTCGATCTTCGGCACAGCGCGCAACGAGCACTATGCGGCGACGAAAGCCGCGATCAATGCATTGGTGCGGGCGCTTGCGGTCGAACTGGCGCGGCACGGGGTGACCGCAAACGCGATCCTGCCCGGCTGGATCAAGAGCGACATGACCGAAGGGCTGATGGCCAACGAAAAATTTGTCAACAACGTGATGCCGCGCATTCCGATGCGCCGCTTCGGCGAGCCGTCCGATTTCGGCGGCATCGCCGTCTATCTGATGAGCAGGGCTTCGTCCTATCACACCGCCGACTGCTTTGTGATCGACGGCGGCTACACCGCCTTCTGACGCCTTGGCCCCGTCAGGTTTCCTTGACGGGGCAATGCTCGGGCTTGATGTCGATCAGCGGCGTGCCGTCGATGCAGTCGAGGCCGCGCACCAGCAACGCGCCATCCTCGATCCCGACCAGCTTGACGACCGACGACGCGATCGGATTGGGCCGCACCGGCGAACGGATGGCGAAGGTGCCGTGGAGATCGCCTTGCTCCCGCGGATTCTGCAAGGTGAGATCGCGCCGGGCCAGATGCATCCAGTAGAGAAGCTGCACCCAGCCATGGCGCTCCAGTCCTTTGAGCGCCGGATGCCAGCGCGGATCGACCTCGACGCGGCAGACCGGGCCGTCGATCTGCCCGCGCTTCGGGCATTCGGCGGAGGTTTTCCACGGCGTGCGGATGCGCCCGATAAAATAGACCCCGGCGTCCGTCACCGCGGGCATCTCGGTGGTGACCTCTCCGGGCCGGGTGGCATCGTTCACGCTACTCATGTGCTGTCCGTCTCAACGCAAAATCAATGTTTGGATCAGCCGCCGTCGCGACGATGATGCAACCGGCGCCGCCGCGCGGATTGCGCGCTACCCTACCCGTCTGGGAAAATTTTGGCGAGACATGCGATATGAACGACGGCTTCGATGAACAGATGTTCAGACTGGCCGTAGCAGGCATCCGGCACCCTCCATTCGATGCCCGCAAACGGGCACATAAAAAAAGGAGGGCCAAAGCCCTCCTTTTTCAGCGCCGCATCAGCGGCGGCGGTGATGGTGGTGGTGCCGATGGTGGTGGTGCCGATGATGGCGGTGGTAGCGCGGCGGGGCGTAATAGCGCGGGGGCGCATAGTAACGCGGCGGAACATAACGCGGACGCGTGTGCCAGCAGCGCCCATAGGCATCGCAGACCAGCCGAACGTTCTCGACAGGAGTCGTCACCGCACCAGCGGGAGCAACGATGCCAGCAGGCGCCGCCGGCAGCGCCGAAGCGGCACCGGCAAACATCATGGCACTTCCGATTGCCGCAAGGCCCGCAAGCGCAAGCTTCAAACGTCTCATGTCTTAATCCTCCTCATCAAGCAACCGACAGCAGAGTTCTCGCTGCCTTCCAAAAACACGATCCTATTCATCGCAACAATTGCGGCAAGAAATGTAGTTACGCAAACTATTTTTTATGAACGTATATTCATAAAGCCATGATCCATAAAGATATTTGGACTTCGTTAAGCAACCGGCCATTCGTATGGGGAGTGACCGCAAAGGTTCAAGCAAAACCGATTGAGACAAAAAAGCGGGAGAGACTGCCGCAACAATCTCTCCCGCCAACGATGTTTAATCAGGTCAGTATTTGAATTGCGGCATCGCCTTCAGCTGCTCCTTGGTGGCATTCGCGAGCACCGCGTGATCGGGATACCAGGTCTTCTCCATCGTCGTGGTGCCTGCCGAGCCGACCGTTGTGCCCGGAGCCGGACGCGTCTCCGATGTCGCAGTCTTCGCCGGCTCATTGACCATCTTCAGGTCGGCGAACTTGACGGCGATGTTGTGCTCGCCCATGCCCAGAAAGCCGCCAACGCCGATCACGACATTCTCCACCCTGCCGTCGGCATCGAGGATCAGATCATTGATCGAGCCGAGCTTCTCGTTGGCTTCGTTGTAGACATTGACACCGATCAGCTTCGACGATCGCCACATGCCATTATGCGTGCTTGTCGCCATGTCGCCGCGGCTCATCGTATTTGGCGCGGATGGCGTCGTTGCAGGCTGCGCCATTGCACCACCGATCATCGCGGTCGAAAGCAAAGCCGCGCCGAGAATTTTTGCGATCATATCCATTCTCCCTTCAGTCAAAGCCTGTGATAGAAACTCGGCATCGTCCATGACGTTCCAAAATTCTTCAGGTTTCCTCCGTCACAAGCCGCACATCACGCACGCGATTGTTCCCGACATGCGCCAAACAACGCCCCTTTCGCGCGAAGTAAGAAGGCTCGCAACACATCAATCATTCCGACACGCCAGATGTTGCACCGCGTAAAGCGGCCTGCGCGGCATTGCTGTAGCGAGCCGTTTCAACGAGCGCGGCGTGCAGTTTCCATGAACGAATGATTGTCGGATCGATGGGCAATCGTCTGCCGCACGCTGCAGGAAGCTTTATGCCTGCTGAAGAACTCACGAGAAAAGCGCGCTGTCTTGCAGCGCGCTCTTCATCGGTTCGCACGGACTATCGTGCCCGTGCATCTCAATTCTCTCGCGACGTCGAGGAGACTCTCTGGCGCACGCCCATCGCGTCCTAGTGCATCACGGAACCGCCATCGATCACCAACGTCTGGCCGGTGACGAAGTCGCTTTCCGGCGACGCGAGAAACAGCAGCGCACCAATGAGATCCTCCGGCGTCGAATCACGTTTGATGGCGCGGCTCGATACGATCGAGGCGGCGGCATTCTGCCAGTCGGGATGGGCCTGAACGTTTCTGCTCATCACCAGCCCCGGCGCAATCGCATTGACGCAGATATTGCTTCCGCCCAGCTCCCGGGCAATAGCGCGCGTCAGCGCGATCACCGCGCCCTTCGAGGTGACGTAGTGCAACAGATGCGGACTGCCCTTGAAGGCAGTGCCGGACGAGATGTTGATGATCTTTCCGCCGCCGGACCTCTTCATCGCCGGGACCGCCGCCGTGATCGCCTGCCACACGCCGCGGACGTTGACGGCCATCACCCGGTCCCACTCCTCGATCGCGATCTCCGAGAAGTTTTGCATCTTCAGCGAGCCGAACATGCCGGCATTGTTCACAAGGATGTCGAGGCGGCCGAAGCTTTCCATGCAATGCGTCACCATCGCATCGAGGGACGCCTGATCGGACACATCCGCAACGATTCCGCTCGCTTCGCCGCCGGCAGCGACGACCGCCGCGACCGTTTCATCCGGTATCACGATGTCCGATACGCACACCTTCGCGCCGGCTTCCGCCAGCGCCAATGCGTAGGTGCGGCCGATGCCCTGCGCCGCCCCGGTGACGATCGCCACCTTGCCTTGCAATCTCTTCGACATTGTTTCTCGCTCTACCTTCTCAAGTTCGCGCCGTTTGCCGGCGCCGCATCGGCTATTCTCAAAAGCGCGTGCAGGCGTCCGGGCCGATGGCATCCTCCGCGCTGACTTGTCCGATCACCTCGAACTCACCCTTCACGATCTTCACGATGAACATCGGCTGCATGGCCTGATTGTCGCCGGCGCGGATCGTCTTCTGGCCGGACGGCGTCTGCCACGACAGCCCGCGCAGCGCCTCGCGCACCTTGTCGGTGTCGGTGGAACCCGCCTTCTCGACCGCCGCCTTGTAGGCATACAGCAGCCCGTAAGCGTCAGCGGCAAAGGTGTCCGGCTCGCCCTTGTAGGCGTCACGATACGCGGCAACGAACTTCTTGTTCTCGGGTGTGTCGATCTTCGGCGAATAGCCGGTGCCCATCAGATAGCCCTCGGCGGCCTTGCCGATCGCGCCGATGTTTTGCGAGGTGATCGTGCCGGACGAACCCACGATGCCGGTGTTGCGCAAAATGCCGAACTCCTCGAGCTGGCTGAGCAGCCGCACCGTATCGTTGCCCGCAACCGAGGTGTAGATCGTGTCGGGCCGCGCCGCGCGCACATGGCCGAGATACTGCGAATAGTCTTTTGAATCGAGCGGAGCAAAGACCTCGCCGACGACCTCGACATTGTTCTTCTTCGCACCGGCCTTGAATGCCGCAACGCTCGAGCGCCCCATCTCATAGTCGGGGCCGATGGCGAAGATGCGGGCCTTCGGGCTTTCCTTGCCCAGCCAACTCGTCAACGCATAAGACTGCTGCTCGGCGCGGGCGTTCACGCGAAACAGGTTCGGCGAACACTTTTCGCCCGTGATCGAGTCGGCAAACGACACGGTGGTCGATGCGAGCTTCTGATTGCGCTCTGCGAGCTGACCGACTGCAAGGGTCGAGCCGGAATTGACCATGCCGGTCAGAAAATCGACCTTGTCGACCTGCAACAGGCGCTCGGCCTTCTGCACGGCGACGGCGGGGTTGGCTTCCTCGTCCTCGAAGATCAGTTCGACCTTGCGGCTGTTGATGCCGCCCGCGCCGTTGATCTCCCTGGCGGCGAGTTCGAGACCCCAGCGCAGCGGCTGCCCGATCGCGGCATAGGTGCCGGAAAGCGGCGTCACGACGCCGATCTTGATCGGCTCCTGCGCATGAGCGGCGGTTGGCAGAACAGCTCCAAACAGCACGGCAGCCGAAGTCAAAGACTTGATATTTTTCACGTTTCACTCCATCATTATATTGTTATTGCCTGCGTGACCGGCCTGATGATCGCCAGCGGCTTTGACCTCATGTGTCGCGCAGAAAAACTTCGTTCAATCGCGAGGCACCTTTCCGTGAAGAAGAAGAACGTTCGTCGCGGCGGCACGATTTTCGATGGCCGCGTCGTCCTCGACCTTGATCGTCACGTCCCCTACTTCTTCACCTACATCTCGAACCGGCTGTCGCGCGGCGCGTCCGACACCTATCGGAAGCATTTTGGTCTCGGGATCACCGAATGGCGGGTGATGGGCGTCCTTGCCGGCATGCCGAACATCAGCGCCAACCAGATCATCAACGCCATCGGCCTCGACAAGGGCGCGGTGAGCCGAAGCCTGGCCGCGCTTGAAAAGGAGAAGCTGACGATCAGCGAGGCCGACCCGAAGGACAACCGCTCGCGGCTGATCAGACTGTCCCGCGCCGGCAACGCCCTGCACGATCGCATCATCGCTGCGGCGCTCGAGCGCGAAGAGCGGCTGCTGTCGACGCTGACGCCCGAGGAAGTCGAGACCCTGATCGTCTGCCTGCGCAAGATGCGCGCGAACGTGCCGCACGCCAACGCGTTCGACCCGCTCAACCCTGCGGACGCCAAGCGGAAGAAATGATCCGCAAGGCCTTTCTGCCTTAAGACTGCGGATTGCCTCGCTGCGCAGCGTCATCGCTTCTCACACCTGCATCTCGGGCAGATGAAGCTCAAGCCCCTCGAATGATTCAGCGACACTAAGCTGACAGCTCAAACGGCTTTCGGCTTTTCGTTCCGATACAGTCGAGTCCAGCATCGCGTCCTCGACCGCGCTCACCGCCGGAAAACTCCTTGCCTCCTGCTGCGCCTGATCGACATAGACGTGGCAGGTCGCGCACATCGCCGAGCCGCCGCATTCGCCGACGATGCCGCCGAGCCCCGCCGCCACGGCGGCATGCATGATCGTCGTCCCCACCGGAACGTCGAGCGTCTCCCGCAGTCCATCGGGATGAACGAAAGTAATCGAAGGCATCAGCATCAACCTCAGGAAAGAAAGCGAACCGGCAGGCTCGCAAAGCTGCGCAGCGTGTTGTGGTGCAGACGCACGGGCGTCCCCGCGAGCTCGATCCGTGCGACGCGGCGTGCGACCGCAGTCAAAATGACCTCGAGCTCAAGACGCGCGATCATCTGCCCGACGCAGCCATGGATGCCGGCGCCGAAGCCGACATGCCCGGTCGTGTTGCGGCGAATGTCAAAGGTGTCCGGCTCGCTCCACTTGCGCGGATCGCGGTTGGCGGCGGCGACCGAGACAAGGACCTTGCTGTCCTGCGGAATGGCAACGCCATCGATCTCGGTATCGCAGGTCGTGGTGCGGAAAAAAGTCTGGAACGGCGACTCGAACCGCATCACCTCCTCGAAGGCGGCCTTCATCCGCGAAGGCTCGGCCCGCAACTGCTCCCACTGCTCGGGATGATGGGCGAAGCAGAATATCGCATTGGCGATCGCGAACATCGTGGTATCGACGCCGGCGGAAAGGAACGAGCGCACCAGAAGCGCCGCGTGATCCTCTTCGATCTCGCCCGCATCGACATGGCGATAGACCTGCCTGCCGAGACCGTCTTCGCTGAGGTTGTCGCGCTGGCAGGCCATCGTGATCCACTGCGTCACTTCCCGGGCGTTCGCCATGGCGCGATCGAACAGCGCGTTTCTCGGGCCCATGCCGTTGAAGACCATGTTGCCCCAGGGAATGAGGTGGTGGCGCCCCTCGACCGGAACGCCGACGGCATCGGCAAACACTTTCATCGGAAATGCTTCGGCGAACTCCGACATTCCTTCGATTGCACCGGCATCGACGATGCGATCGACGAGAATCTCCGCTTCCTTCTCGAACGTCGAACGCAATGCACGCAGTGCCGCCGGCGAGAGAATCCGCCCCACGATCGCGCGGTTGGCCGTATGCTCGGGCGGATCAGTCTCCAGAAGCGCGCTCGGCTTTCGCCACCCGCCTTCCTTCTTTTCATTGACGATGCCGACGCCGGCACTCGAACAGTAAGTGCGCCAATCGCTCAGAACGGCCTGCACCTGCTCATATCTGGCAACCGCCCACACGCCCCATTTCTCAAGCCAGACCACCGGCCCAAGCGCGCGCAGCTCCGCATGAAACGGATATGGATTCTCAAAGTAGTCAGGCGAAAAAGGATCGATGACAGACGAAACGCGCCCGGCCAAAGTTTCCACGCTCATCTCTCTCCCCATCATAGACGTCGCATTTCCACTGAGGCACACAGCGGAGTTTGATCGCGCGGCGGTGCCTCATTCTGGCCCGCGGCGAACGCGCATTGCATTAGAGCATCTTCGGAGTTAGTTGCCACCTCAACTTTCTACTGTCAACAGATTTTGGATTTTGCTTTGCGCGCGCCACGCCGCGTTGCGCTTCATGCTCTGAGCGTGGTGCAGCGCTTCGACTTGCAAAGCGGACGCGATCCCCACCTCGATGCAGTTCGCATTTTGAAGCAAAGACCAAACATCATCGGTTCCCCTGCCTCATACTTTTCATCCTGCCGCCTTGCTAAGAACAAAGCGCGATGCCTCTTTCGTTCCCGGACCGGCAGGAACCAATTCCGCGCATTTCACAACCACGGAGCGATGATGCAACCCAAGCTGCAGGACGCAGACCCGCAAGACGATCCGCACGACGCGATCGTGGCGCAGCTTCGCGAACTCGCGCCGCGCATCACAAAAGAACCATCAGCTCACTCGGCTGCGCGCGCTGCACCTTCGGCGCCGCCGAAGCCTGAGAGCGAGCCGCCGCAGCTCCGCGCTGCGCCGCTGAACGACAACGCCGCCGACCTTCGCCCTCGAAAGCCGCCTGCGCCGCTGGGCCGCGGCATTGCCGGCTTGCTGCTCGCCGTCTGCATCGGCGTTGGCGGGGCGATCGCCTGGCAATCCTACGGCGAAGCGGCACGACAAAAGTTTTCGCACCTCGCGCCAGGGCTGTTCACGGCATCGCCGGCGTCGATGCAAAACACGTCGGCAGCCGAGCCGCAGACGCAAGCGCAGGCGCTGGATGCAGACGCACAATCCGCTGCGCCCCCGGCCACCGACGCGGCACCTGCACAGGAAGCCGCGGCCGCGCCGGCAGACACACCGCCGGAGCCAGCATCCGCACTCACTACTACGGCGCCCGCCCCCACGGCGCAGGCTGCGGACAACCCGCCGACGCAGGCAGCACCGCCGCCCGAACATGCTCAGGCCATCGACGCCAAGGTCGAGGCAATGGCGCGCGAGATCGCAGCGTTGAAGCAAACCGTGGAACAGTTGCAGGCGGGTCAGCAGCAGCTAAGCCGAGACGTTTCGGCTGCGGCCGCCGCGGCTGAAGCGCGGCCCAAGCCCGCAGCAGCGGCGGCAAAACGGACCGCAGCGCCGCAGCCCCGGCCGCGCGCGCCGGTGCCGGTCGCGGCTCCCCGGCCGCCCGCGCCTCCGCCACCGCCCCCTTCCGTGCAGGGGCAGCCGTACCCGCAGGGCGCGGCGCCACTGGGCACCGTGCAGCGCGACGCTTACGTCCCGCGCCCGGCGCCGACGGTGCTTCCGCCGCCGCCCGGCGACGACAGCGTGCCGCGGCCGCCAATGCCGCTGCGGTGATTAATTATCTGATGCTAGGCAAGCGAGCTCTTGCCTAGCGCAAAATCCGGTCGGTCCAGGATGCGACCGCCTCGCCAAGTGTCTTCAGGTGATCGGCCATCGAGAAGCCCGACACGCTCTTTCGCGGTCGCAGATCGTGGTCGCCATCCTCCAGCCAGAGGATGGCGATATTCTTTGACAGCGCGTAGGTCGATACTTCCTGCCGCGTGCCAAAGGGATCTCGCGTTCCCTGTACGATGAGCGTCGGCGTCGCGATCGCCTCAAGATGCGCGGTGCGCAATTCTTCGGGCTTTGCCGGCGGATGAAACGGATAGCCGAGGCAGAGCAGCCCCTTGATTTTGCCCGAAGCGTAAAGCTCGTCGGCCACCATGCTCGCGACGCGGCCGCCCATCGACTTTCCGCCGATGATCAGCGGCCCCTTTGCGCCAAGCGCGTCGATGGCGCCGATGTATTCCTGCTTCAGCCTGTCCGCGCGGGGCGGCGGCTTGCGCGTGCCGGAGGTCCGGCGGCTTGCCATGTAGGCGAATTCAAAACGCGCGACGCGCAGGCCCGCATCCGCAAGCGCCTTGGCGCTCGCGTTCATCGCGGCGGAATCCATCGCAGCGCCGGCGCCATGCGCCAGAAGAATTGTCGCCCTGGAGCGCTCCGGCCCATCCGTCAGGAACATGATCGCCATCCACAACCGAACATCCAGCGAGCACACGGGTGCTCGCTCTCCCGTCGCGCGCGGATCGGCCGAGCGCGAGAGCAGTCTTCCCGCGCGTTATAGCGCCAGCGCCGCGCGCTGTCGCACCTACTGTCGAGACCACTCAAAAGCGAGTCCCCTAACTCATTGATTTGCCGTCGGTTGCCCAAAATTCGTGAGTCGATTGAGCGAATACACACCAGGCGCCGGCTCTTTGTCCGTCGGGTCAGCAACAGCAGATCGCCCATTATAATCGCGGCTTTGCAGGCGCGCCCCCGCGAAAAACAGCGCAATCATGATCAGTATCGCCAAAAAGGCCCGGACCATCAGCATCCGATGAGCATTGATCTTCGGTGGCAGTGCTTCCAGTCGCTCGATGACAACGGCTGGCGACACCCCGAGCAGCAGATCGCTGTGGGCGGGCATCCTGTGTTCATCGCCGGAAGCTACAGAGGCCGCTCGACTTCCGTCGTTGTCGCGCGACCAAACACCGAAACGTGAGAGAAAAACCCCACTCAAATCGCACCGTACCAGCCCCGGATCAACGGGATCCCGGGCCATGGATTTCCCTCATTCCGGAAATCATCAGATCCGAACGCATCCTGCACAAATCACTTCGCCCCGCCTCCCCGTTTGCCAAGGCTCGAGTGCAGGCAACGAACTCGCAGCGCTTACCAATAACGAGAGTGAGTGATAACCTGGCTGTTTTGAAAGGGAGGCTGCCATGAATGCGAAGGCTATCCTCATGGCGTGCGCGGTTACAGCTTCGCTTATCGTTACTTCGGCGGCGTCGTCGCAGCAATCTCCGCGGCCATCAAAGACGGCGACGCAGATCGAAGCATTGGTCAATAAGGCTGCGGCGTTAATTGACAAGAATGGCAAGGCAGCCTTCGCCGAGTTCAGAAAGAAGGACAGCGAGTGGTTTCATGACCGCACGTACTTGTTCTCGTATGATATGAATGGAAACGTTTTGCTCAATCCTGCCTTCCCAAAACGCGAGGGGACGAACGTTCGCGGTCAAAAAGATGCGAAGGGCAAACTATTTCACGACGCGATCATCGAGACGGCTGAAACGAAGGGATCCGGATGGGTCGGCTACATGTTCCCAAAACCTGGGCAGGCCGAGCCTTCACAAAAATGGACGTACGTGAAGCGGGTAACCATCGATGGAGTACCGGGGCTGGTCGGTGCCGGCTTCTACCCGCAATAAGCATGACGCTTCAATCGGGACAGCTCAGTCGAGTTCTTGCTCCTGGACGAGGTGCGTATGCCCGGCCCGTGATCCGTCGCTCGAACGCGGCGCTCGCGGTCAATCAGTTCGAGTTCGATCAGACGATGCAGGTAGCGGGGATGATCCGCGTCGTCAGCATGCTCGCGGGAGACCTTGTCGTACTCGTGCAGGCCGGTCGCGACTGTGGGGCCATGGCAAACAAAAAGCCCCGCCACAATGGGCGGGACTTTCGCGCACACGGTCGAGTACATCCGTCGACCGACGTGCCGCTCAGTTAGATGAGCGTTAGGTTCTCGGCGCTGGTTTTGCCGCGCATCGAGTCGGTCTTTGCTTCAAACGAAACTTTCTGACCTTCACCAAGACCGGTAAGGCCGGCCCGCTCGACTGCACTGATGTGCACGAACACGTCGTTGCCGCCGTTGTCCGGCTGAATGAAGCCAAAACCCTTTTGGCCGTTAAACCACTTCACTACGCCTGTAGCCATATCCATCTCCAAAGGCACATACGTTTCCACCTCATGCGAGACTCGCATGAGGTGATCCAATCTCATCGGTGTCCAGGAAAAGTGCCCGAAGGCGCGCTTACAGGGGCAATGCCAACAAATCGAATAGGCTAAGCATACAGGTAACCCGCAAGATAGCAATGACTCAATTGTGGTGAGTTGGAGGCATGGCAATTTCGATCGATGGCAATTGGCTCGCAAGCACCTGTGTAGGAGACAGATGGAAAAATCGGCTTCGATGAGAACGCTGGCATCAAAGCAAATCACGATCCGGCCCCCCAGGGCAGATCACGCTTTGACGATCACGACTTCGAGATAGGTCCCTGGGACCACCATGGTGCCATCGCGGGCCGTGTTGAAACGCCCAATCAATTGCTCGAGATCGGAGAGAAACAGCCGCCCCTTGTCGTCGCCGAGCGCGGCCACGGCCTTGTGAATCGGTCCATAGTAGGTTTTGAAGATATCGAGGAAATGCGCCGGCGAACGGTAGCGGAAGATGAAATCCCGGCTCTCGGCGCTGATCGAGGCCGCGCCGGCGCCGAACAGTTCGGACAGCCGCTCCCGCGTTCCCCACAGCGCAGGCGATTTTGTCCCCGTGGGCGGCTGCTGGTATTTTCCGAGCGTCTTGAAAACCTGCCCGATGAAGCCATCCGGCGTCCAGTTGGCCAACCCGATCTTTCCGCCGGACCTGCACACCCGCAGCATTTCCGCCGCCGCCCGCTCCTGATCCGGCGTGAACATGACACCGTAACTCGACACCACGACGTCGAAGGTTGACATGCCGAACGGCAGCGCTTCGGCATCCGCCTCCTGGAAAGCGATAGTCCATCCCTCGGCGGCAGCGCGCATTTGGCCGCGTGCCAGCAACGCCGCCACATAATCGGTCGAGGTGACCTCGCACCAGCGGCGCGCGGCCGCCAATGTCACGTTGCCATTGCCCGCGGCCACATCCAGCACGAGCTGCCCGGCGCGCAGGTCGAGCGCCTCGCACAGGTTTTCTCCGACGATCTGCAGGGTCGCACCGATGATCGCGTAATCACCGGACGACCAGGCTCCGTGCTGGCGCATCTTAATTGCGGCGAGATCGGGGGGGATCGGGGTGACGGTTTCCAACACAGTCATGACACGCCTCCTTGCATGGTTCCTAGCGGCGACCGGAGCGCCAGCCGCAAGTGTGCGCCCGCCGATCAGAGGCCCGCTATCCAGTTCACGCAGGATAGTGCAGAATGCGCAGATGCCCGGCCCGACCTCGCCTCGATCAGACGGCCGACGCGACGCTGCGAACCGATATGGGAGTCACCATGACCGACGGTGACGACGTTGCGCATCACGGCCGGCAGTCTCTGCCTGCCAGTATCGTGCAAGCGCTCGACTGGCTGGGCACCCGGCTTGACGAGCCGATCCATCTCGAGACGCTCGCCGCCGTCGCAGGCGTGCGGCCGCGCACTCTGCAGGCGCACTTCAGGACTCATCTCGGGACAACGCCACTTGGCTGGGTGCGGCGAATGCGGCTCGCGCGTGCCCGCCAACAACTGCTCGCCGGGCTCGACGAAACGACCATCACCGACATCGCGTTCGCCAACGGCTTTAGCCAGCTCGGCCGGTTTGCCGCCCGCTATCGAAGCCAATTCGGCGAGCTTCCGTCACAAACCCTGAGCCAGATGCGGAGACGGCCGTCCGATTTTTCCGACATTGACGATGAGGCGCTGCGTCTGGGTTGGCGCGCGCTGGCCGCAGCTTTCGCCGTCGGACCGCGATCATGCGGCGAAGCACTGGCCGATGCAGAACGCGCGCTTGAACTGGCGCCGCACTTTGCCATGCCAAAAGCGATCACCGCCTGGTGTTGGAGCCAGCGCGCGGCACATAACTTCAAGGGTGCGTCCGGCGGTGACCACACCCGCGCCCTTATGCTGGCGGATGAAGCCGCACGGCTTGCACCGAACGATGCCATTGCGCTCAGCCTCTGCAGCGGCGCGCAGACGTTGGCCCGCCGGCTCCCCGAAGCCGACCGGCTGATCGAACGGTCGCTGGCACTCGATCCCTGGTCGCCCTGGGCGTGGATCCGTCGTGGCTGGCTCTCGGCCTATGCTGGCGACGACGACGGTGCATTGCGGGAGTTGCAGATCACCTTGCGGCTGATGCCGTTCGAGCCGCTACGCCATCTTCTGTTCATCGGCATCGGCTGCGTCCATTTCAATGCCTGTCGCTACGAGCGCTCCGTGCACTGGATCCGGGACGGCACCGAGGCGGTACCGGAATCGTTCTGGGCCGAGCGGGTGCTCGTCGCCGCGATGGCGCATGCAGGTGCGCTCAGCGAGGCCCGTCGCCAGGCGCGCCGCCTAATGCGCAAGGACGCCACCCTCACCGTCGCGGTCGCGCGACGGGCGTGGCCGTTCAAGGAGTCCTTCATGCAGCGGCTGTGCGACGGCCTCGCGATCGCCGACGTGCCGCGGCATTAATGCCGCATGAGTCGAGACTGAATTGCACGAGCCGAAAAGCGCGTTCGCATGCAACGCCGGCAAATGTGCGAACATCTAATTACTAAAATTGTTTTATGAACTCCCGATCGTGCGTCGATTGTCGCCGGGCGTCGGACCTGCCGTGAATTCGTGCCTTGCTGTCTTGTCCACCGAGAGTGGTCAGGACCGCGGGGCTTTGGTCCGCTCGAGCTGAGTTTGATCCTAAATGGTCATGAGGGAGAATAGAGTGCATACTTACAGCAGATCCGAAAAGGTGACTTTCGTTATCTGAATGGACCTTGAGAGAACGGGGTTGTCGATGAAATCGCCTAGAGAATGGACAAGGTCCGCGGCTCAAAACGGGAGCGTACAGCCGGAAGATGCGGAACAGGAATTTTTGGACAATTCTCGTGAATGGCGCCGAATTTTCGCGGAATTGTGGGGCACATTCCTGCTCGTGACTGTTGCCGCAGGCGGAGTCGTGGTCGACGCTTACACTGGTGGAAAAGTAACAAAGCCCATGGCGGCAATCGCGCCAGGTCTCATGGTGATGAGCATCATTTATTTTATGGGCTCTGTAAGCGGAGCCCATGTCAATCCGGCGGTAACGATTGCCTTTGCAGTCCGTGGAAACTTCCCATGGCGACGCGTGCCCGGATATGTCATCGCGCAATTTGTCGGTGCCACTGCTGCAGCTTTTTTTCTCCAGAAGATGTTCGGCGAAGTCGGAGATCTAGGAGCGACAGTTCCCCACGATCATGTCAGTAGTATCCAAGCGCTCTTCATGGAACTGCTCCTCACCGCCGGACTCGTAAATACCATACTCGGCACTGCATCGGGAGCTCGCAACGTAGGAACAAATGCGGGCGTTGCAGTTGGTGCATACATCGCGCTCGCAGGGATGTGGGCCGCACCGATCACAGGGGCGTCCATGAATTTCGCGCGTTCCCTAGGACCGGATCTCGTCAGAGGCGAATTGAGCACGACGTGGATATACATGGCAGGACCGCTCATCGGCGCGCTGATCGCGGTGGGGTTCGAGTGGATATTGAAAGGCCCTCCGACGCGAGAAGGAACGACTGCCGCTCAGGGAGAGGGTGAGTAGCCAAATTGCTAGAGCGTCGCGCGTTTTCTGCTGCGCTCGCGTTGCGGCGTCGAAGCGGCGGATCGGGCGGGAAAGGGTCGGTCACTCGCTGCTAATTGGATAAACGAACTGGAACGGAAACTTGCTGCTCGAATTATTCAGACTTCAGGCGCGCCGATTAGCGGTTGCCGGCCCATGTTTTTCTCCTTGAGACATGTCGCGGCAGCCGCTTTTTGCACAGCGCTTGATCGTCAGGAGAGGTTATCAATCGGAGGAGAAACAATGCCTGGAAGAACCAAGGTCCTTGAAGACCTCTTTTACGACACCCTGCGCGACATCTTCTACGCCGAGAAGAAAATTCTTCGAACGCTGCCGAAGATGGCCAGAGCGGCCAACTCTCCCGAGCTCAAAGCTGCCTTCGAAAAACATGAAATGGAGACGGAAGGCCAGGTCGAACGGCTGAACAAGATCTTCGATCTTTTGGGCCGGCCCGCGCGCGGGAAGACGTGCGACGCGATCGATGGAATCACCGATGAAGGCGCGGAGGTGATGGAAAGTTACAAGGACTCGCCGGCGCTTGATGCCGGCTTGCTGGCTGCCGCACAGGCGGTGGAGCACTATGAGATTTCGCGTTACGGCACGCTGCGCGCGTGGGCGAAAAAGCTGGGCCAGGAGCAGGTCGCGACGCTATTAGACGAGACGCTGTCAGAGGAAACGGCAACCGACAAAGCCCTGAGCCAACTGGCGATGTCGGCTATCAATGCCGATGCCGAAGGCCAAGCCGCCTGACTGTCCGCGGCGTTGCGGTGCGGCCGATGGCAGCAACAGCTGCTAGTTATTCATCAACGCCGGGTCAACGATGTCACCTTCCTGATAGACTTCGTTGTTAAAATCGCGACTCCGTCGCTCTGCGTGTGAAGCTTGACGAGCTTATCAGGAGCCGGGCTGGGGTGGATTGCAATGAGCCCGAAGGGTCCTGCGGACCGCTCCCCCGTTGCCCGTCGCCGCGGCGGCGGGCAACTCCTATAGCCCAATCAACATCCAAGCATAAACGTCCCGCAATTTCTGACAGGACTTCCATCACGCACAGTCGAGCACATCTGGCGACCGGCATGAGTTGCCTTCTCGATCTCGGAGAACCAACTCGCCTCGAATCAGAGGCAGCGCCAACATCGGCGCAGGGGATTTTCAGGGAGTGTGTAGCTCATTCAGCACGCCAATTGGTGCGCGTGCTGGATTCTGATTCCACCATGCGGAGGTTCGCCCCCTCCCGCCTCAGCCAAAAGATTTTCAATTCCCGCTCGACCGATCATGTTCCTTCGGAACGTCCCTTAGCCTGTGCTGTTGTCAATGGCGATACTAAAGGACAGGAGAGCCGAAGTGCGAAACCGCTTTACGATTTTGATTGCAACGCTGACGCTGTTGGCCGGATCAGGCGTGGCCTTGGCGCAAGGCGCGGGCAACCAAGAGGCGCCGTCGTCTACGCAGAAGTCCCCGTCGACCACGCCCCAGTCGGGAAGCTTCTCGAAAGTTGACAAAGATCAGAAAGACCCCACCCGATCCGGCGACAGCAAACGAGGCCCCGCCGCGGCGCCTAACAGCGATCGCACGCAAGGCTCGGACAGCATGGGCACGATAGGCAGCCCCCATCCTACCAATGGCCTCGAAGAGCGTAGCGAGTAGCTCGGCACCGAAGCTGTGCTCGCACTCTCTGGCCGCTTCTTGCCGTCTTGCCGACCTCGCCAACCGCCTGCGATCCCCGATCCGGGCAAGTCGCACGTAAAAAACTTCCTTATCGTTATGTGAGGCGCGGTCGAAAAGCGCGTTTGCAAAAGGTAGCTTTGCGCTCTAAAGCGCAGGACTGGTCAATCGCGGTCGTGCGCGCTCCGGTCGAAAAGGCACCACGAGCAGCAAAGAATAGCAAAGGCAGCAAAAAGCCTTCAAAGCGCCTTCGTGGCTGCTGTTTGGCGGTCCAGCTCGGCGTTCAGTTTTGCGCCGAGCAGAATGACGATGGTCGATAGCCAGACCCACGACATGAAGCCAATCACTGCCCCGAGCGAACCATAGGTTTTGTTGTAGCTGCCAAAATTTTCGGCGTACCAGGAAAACGCGAGCGACGCGACAAGCCAAGCGACGGCGGCAAACACGCTGCCGGGCGTAATCCAGCGCCATTGCGGGTGGTCGCGATCCGGCCCAAAGCGGTAGATCAACGCGATGAAGAAACTTGCCGTCAGCAATAGTATCGGCCAGCGACCGATCCGGACCAGTGTTTCGAAGCCGCCGGACGCCCCCAGAGCGGACAGCACAGTTGGAACCACGGTGATGGTGAGAAGCGACAGAATTGCGGCCACAACCATGACCAGCGTGACAGCGAGTGATGTCCCATTGAGAGCGAAGAAGCTCCGGCTTTCCTTTTCCTCGTAGACGACATTGAGCGCCTCGAACATCGCCTTGACGCCGCCATTGGCGCTCCAGAGCGACACCGCGAGGCTTCCGATCATCGCCACTCCCAGTTTTCGTGCCGGCTGGGAAGTGAGCGCTTCAATCTGCCCACGAATGATTTCGGTGCCGCCTTCCGGGAGCACACCAGAAAGATTGTTGAGCTGGTCGACCGCGGTTCGGCCGTCGGCGACCAATCCGTACAGCGAAATGACCGCCGCGATCGCCGGGAAGATTGCAAGCAGCACAAAGAACGTGACGCCGCCCGCGACGGTCAGGATTCGGTCTTCGGCAATCCCCTGATAAACACGGAGGGCTACCTCCTTCCAACCAAAAGCCGGAGCTTTTCTCTTGTTCGGCGGCACACCCGCCGGCTGCTGGTCTTGGTCGTCCGAACCCTCGCGGCTACCGCGTTGCGCGCGCGGGGCGGTAGCGGCCAAACCGGCAATGATTAAAACACCAGCCAGCGCGGAAGCCCAGAGCGGGGTCGGACGTGTTGTGGACGACATCGCAAACCATTCGGAGCGAGGCAGCATCACCCGTCAATCTCGTTCGACGTCAAGCAGACGTTTCTGGACGGCCATTCCCAGCGCCGCCGCGACGGCGATGCCCGCCAACCCGAGCAGCCATTTGTCACCGTATTGGTCACGAGCGGCGTCTCGTAACGTTGAGCCGGCGTGGCCCGCTCTATCGCTGGCATGTTGTGACGCATCGGCAGCCGTCCGCGCTGCTTGTCCCAAGACAGCATCCTTTGCCTCTTCCACAGCGGCCTGGGCCCGGCTGGTGGCAGTTGCTCCTGTTTCCTCGACGAAACCTGCCGCTCTTGCAGCCCATTCATCGGCTGTGGCCTTGGCGGAATCCGCCAAGCTGCTGGTCTTCTCGGCGATTGCCTCTCCTGCCATAGCGGCCGCGCCTTTCGCATCGCTGGCCAGATCGGCGACCTGTTGGCGTAGCCGCGCTTTGCCTTCCTCAAAATAGTCGCGATCCGAGGCGGGATGTTCGGTCGACGTTGGCGTGCGCAGCAAACTGAACAGGCCAAGGCCGATCAGCGTCGTCGCGATCGGTGGGTTTTGGAGGAGCCGCCATGCGACGCCGGCACCAATCGCGAGCGCTGCAGCCGGGTTGGCTGCCGCTTTGGCCTTGAGATCCTCCACGAGGCCATTGACCGTCGATTGCGCGGAGGACTTGGCTTTCTCGATGATCTCATCTTTTGTGTCGATGGCCTCGGCTTTGAGATCCTGAGTGAAGGCGGCAAACGTCGCGGGCGAACGCAGGGTGGCGAGGTCGTCTGTTAATTTTGACCGCGCATACTCCACTTGTTGTTCGTACGTGCGGACGGGTTCTGGCATCGGATGTTCCTTATCGTGGGGGCGACGTGCGGGCCGGACCGGGGCTTGGCTGGTCCGCAGAACACGAGCCGGCCAGACTGCTGCCAAATGCGTTTGCGACCTCGCTGGCGACGTCTCTCACGCCCTCCGATGTCAGTCCGCGCTCTTCGGCTTCTCTTTTCAATCGGTCGCCGGCTTTAGCCGTCGCTTCCTTCACCTGCTCACCCACTCGTTGCACCGCGTCAGTCACCTGATCGCCAACCGGACCAAGCGTCTCCTTTTCGAGGGTCGAGGCGGGAAGTGCCGCTGCGACCGCCGCGCCAGCCGCGAGGCCCGCAAGCGCCAACGCCAGCGGTTGCTCACGAAGCACACGATCGAAACTGCTGCGCACGGTCGATGTGGCTTGCTCGACGATCCGCTCGGACTGCTCGCTCGCTTCCCGCCGAGCCGCGCCCGCGTATTCGGCGGCAGACGACGCATAGGAGGCCGCCGTCTGCTTGGCCTGCTCGCCCAGCTCACTGGCATACTTCGTAGCCCCTTCGGCGGCGTGCGACAGGCCGCCGCCACTTCGTTTGCTTTCCGCGATGCGGTCCGTCGATCGTGACGGATGGCGCTTCTGGCGCAACAACAAGGCACAACCCGCCGCCACCAAAAGGGCGCCCTCGGGATTTCGCCTGATCGCGCCGAGAAGCCAGTCGCTCGCCGCTGGATAGCCCGTCTCCGAGTGCCGGGTCATGTTAATTGCTCCTTTGCAACCACGAGGTCCCGTTTGATCTGGTTCATTGTGCGAGCAGGCATCAGATCCTTCTGTGCTCCCGCCCGGCCCACGGAATAGGAAAGAGCCCCGGCCGCCGCCAGGATTGCCGCCACGATCAGACATGACCAATGCAAGGCAATGCCGAGAGTTGCGACCGCAAAAACGGCGGCTTGCACGACCAGGAGCGCAGCGATCAAACCCAGGAGGACTGCAGCAATCATCCACCCGCCTGCCCGCAACCTTTTCGACACGTTCTCTGTTACTTCGGCGCGTGCCAGCTGCATCTCTTTTTGGATTAAATCCGCCAAATCCGCAAAGACGCTGGCGAGTGCCCGGGGAAGTACGGATTCTTTCAGGTGCTCATGGATCATGGAATCTGTCCGATGCTTTACCGGTTCGGCATTAGTTCTTGATCGTGCTTCGGGGCGGACGCCATCGCCCGCGTGCTTTTGATCGCCCGGAATACCAGGAAGCCCGCCACAGCCGAGACGCCAAACACAACAGCAGGCTGACGTCTGGTAAAGTCCGAAACCCGATGCGCGACCTCGTCGATAGTTTGTCCATGAAGGTCGGCCGCATAGTCTTCGACTTGGGTCGCGATGCTATGGACAGCTTTCGACAGACCCGGGGACGCGCCGTGGAGGTCATCCGCCGCCAGACGTACTGACTTCGCAAACTGCTCGGCCATACGCACTCCATTGTCGATTTGACGATTGACGGCGTCCTTCACCTGGCCGGTTACAGTCGACGCTGACTCGGTCGCCGTCGATCTGGCCTTGTCGCTCGCTTCGCGGGCTGCGTCGCCGGCTTGGGCGAGCGTCTCCTTTACCGCGTCACTAAAAGCGTCTCCCAGGCTGCGCTTATCACGGCTGTTAGGGTCGCCCCGTGGATCAGGATTGCTCATGGCGTCTCTCCATGACCCAAAAACAAAATACGGGCAGCTTCGTTCCGGAAGATCCAGTCTTCTCTGCGTGGCAGTTCCAACCGAGCAGTGAACGAGAGAACCATGCTTCCTGCCGATTGGACATTCGGTCCGCGCCGCGCCGCGCGATGCCCTAGTGGAGAAAGTGCCAAGAGTGGCAAGTTCGCGGAATCTGCGGACGCCCGACAATTGCATTTATTATACTCAAATGGATGCTGGTGCCGCCGCGCATTTCAACCTCCGGCGCCGAAGCATCGATCGGTCGTACAGCGGCCTCAGCGCCACCACTGACACTTTCATAAAATGCACCACGCTCCCAAGAGTAGAGGCCGTCAGGGCGAATTGGTTTTGCCGCATCGTTCCTAAATTGCAGTCGGTTCTGGCCTTATTTCTTTCGGAACGTCCCTTAGCTCGTGCCGTTGTCATTCTATGGCGAATAGCAAGGGAGATTCACAATGCGAAACCGAAACCGTTTTATGACTTCGATCGCAGTGCTGACAATCCTGGCTGGAACGGGCGGCGCGTTCGGGCAAGGCATGGGCACCAAGGAGGCGCCGTCCGGAACGCCCACGCAGCGCTCCCCATCGGCCACACCCGAGCCTGGCGGTCAAATGAACCGAGGCCAGTCCCCGGAAATAAACAGGTCAGCGCCTCATCAAGACTCTACGCGGTCCGGCGAAATCAGAGGCCAGTCAAGTGGCGACCGGACAAGAAGCAACGAACCGAATAACGCTGGCAAGAACGGCAATGCCGAACGTAGCGGCGCCGAGCGCGGCGGCGAAAGATCGCGTTCTGAAACTCGCTCGCAGACAACCGGCCAAGCAGGCGCCGGCGCGAAGCTTACGACCGAGCAGCGGACCAAGATCACGAGCGTGATTCGCGAACAGCGGGTTCAGCCGGAAACGAACGTTAACTTCAACATCGCGGTCGGCACTCACGTCCCGAAGACCGTGCATTTCCATGCTCTACCGCAACAGATCATAACCCTGTACCCGGACTGGCGCGGCTATGAGTTCTTCATGGTCCGAGATCAAATCGTCGTCGTCAATCCGCGCACGCTCGAGATTGTCGCAGTGCTTGAAGCGTAATCACCAAATGCGGCTCGGCAATGTGCCGAGCCGCATTTTTTCCTCAAACCGATGATCCGAATGACGCGTTACACAGACCCTTGGCATCCCCGGATGGAGCAACCCTTGCATTAATCGTGAGGCGCCGATGGCCGCAAGGCGAATGCCTGGCTCACGCTTGGCGAGGTTGTCGCTTTGTCATACCATGCGATAACGCAAAGCGATTTTCTCCAAGCCTGCCAAGGAGAGCCACCGTGCAGGCTGCAATACCGTCGCTGAAGGTCGGTTGCTGTTATCGTCTGCGGGTAACAATCGTCCGGAGCTTTGCTTGCCGGTTCACGTCCGAAATATCGTAAGCCCCAATATCAGCAGGACCAGGAAAATCACGACGAATACATAGAACAGCACGCGCGCGATGTCGCCAGTTGCCGCAGACACGCCTGTGAAGCCGAACAGGCCGGCTACAATGGATATGACAAGAAAGAGCAGGGCCCACTTCAAAATCGACATGTCGCTCTCTCGGGCAGCAGCTTCATAGGACACCGCATAAACTTGGCGTCCTAGCGAAAGTTCCGGCCTCCGAGCGTCAAGGGGGTCCCTTTTTTTGGAATTGCACCTTTCGAGAAAATTGTGCTCGCTCACTCCGATCCAGCGCGCGCTCCATCTGAGAAAGCATGTTTCTTTGCGACAGGGGCTGCCTCGATGATCGCCGTCGGCGCGATCCGCACGTTGCTCAGGCGCGACGACACGGAGCGAGTGCTCGCGGTGCCGGTCGTTATCATCGTCGCCTGCTGAGAGGCGCTGGTCCGCAGCGAAACATCACGAACGGCGACCATGAAGTATCTGAAGAAAGCCGGCATGGCTTTCCTTTGCCGCTTTCTGCACCGGAACGCCGAGATCGAGTGAATTATGACTGAACATCTTCCCATTCCGCGGAGAGCGGAGCAGCAATTTCGCACACAACGCCTGCTCGATCGTATGTGATCCGGACCTCGCCGTTGAGCTCAACTGCTAACAGACGCTCGATCAATTGCGAGCCGAATCCTTTTTGCGTCGGCGGTGACACTGGCGGGCCGTTGCGTTCGCGCCAGCGAAAAATGAGACTCGGGCGTTGGCTTGGTTCTACGCTCCACTTTATGCTGACGCGGCCTGCGGGAACCGAGAGCGCGCCGTACTTGGCGGCGTTGGTGGCCAACTCATGAAGGGCCAATGTGAGGGCCATCGCGGATCGTGAGGAAAGGCGGACCGCGGGTCCATCGATCTCGAACCGTTGCTGTCCATGGACGGCGAGGAGTTGCGCAACGACCTCGCTCAGTTCGGCACTATCCCATGCTTGGCGCGTGATAAGATCGTAACTCTTCGATAATGCCAGCAGACGTGCCTCGAACTTCTGAAACTCCTCGCTGTCGCCGTCGTGTCCGCGGAAACTTTGCCGCGCAATCGCCAACACGGTCGACAGATTGTTCTTCAGTCGATGCTTCATTTCATGCAGTAGCGTGTTGTGCAGACGCTCTGCAGCTTTGCGATCCGTAATGTCGCGAGCGATCTTCGATGCGCCAACAATGCTCCCGCGGTCGTCCCTGATCGGTGAGATGGTGAGCGATATGTCAATCAGGCTGCCGTCCTTTCGCCGGCGGATTGTCTCGAAATGTTCGACGCGCTCACCCCTTCGGATCCGAGCCAGAATGTTGGTTTCCTCGGCCAGCCGGTCCTCCGGAATCAGAATTGTGACTGGGGAGCCGACGGCCTCATCCGCTTCGTAGCCGAACAGCCGCTGAGCGCCATCGTTCCAACTAGTTATGATGCCGGCGAGATTTTTGCTGATGATTGCATCGTCGGACGACTCAACGATCGCGGCAAGCCGCCCAACTGCCAGTTCAGCCTGCTTGCGATGGGTGATGTCAACGGCCACGCCCGGCATGCGCCATGGCTTTCCGGCATCGTCGTAAAGACAACGGCCGTGAACCTCGAGCCAGCTGATCTTGCCATCCTTGGGCAGGAGGCGATATTCCAGCAGACACTGTTCTCCGGTCGCAATTGCTTGTTGTATGCCGTCCCTGACCCGGTCCACGTCATCCGGGTGGATACCTGCGAGATAGTCGTCCAGGGGCGCGCCACTCTCTGCTTTCTCTGGGGCGACCGAAAACATTGTCGCGAAGCGGGCATCCGAATAGACCGTGTTCGACCGCAGGTCCGTGTCGAATGTACCGATCATCCCTGCGGCCTGCAGCGCATAGGACAGGCGCTCCTCCGCCTTAGCCAGCGCTCGCTCGGCTGCGATACGTTCTGTGGTTTCATCCACGATGCACAGGATACCGCTTATCCCTCCAGCCTCGTCGTGGACAGGCGAGTAGGAAATGTCAAAATAGACTGTCTCCGGGTATCCGTGCCGCTCGATGTAGAAAGGGCGATCCTTAGCGAAGACCGTCTCGCCGGTGAGAAGAACCTGTTGCAGCAGCGGCTCAAGGTCGCCCCATAGCTCTGCCCAACTTTCACGCGCCGGTCGCCCAAGCGCCTTTGGATGCTTGTCGCCGATCGTTAGTGCGTAAGCATCGTTGTACAGTGCGACAAACTCGAGTCCCCAGAACAGAACGATCTGCGCTTTGGCCGGGAGCATCAGCCCGACTGCAGCCTTCAGGTGTGCCGGCCACTGGGTGATCGGTCCCAGGCTCGATTTTGACCAATCGAGCGCCTTGATAAGCGCCCCGATTTCCCCACCGCCAAATAGGAACGAGGCATTCCGATCTTTGGATGGATAGTCCAACTCGTTGTCGGCCACAGCTATCGATATCCCGCTACGCAGTGATGGAATTTGCATACTGCAACTCCGGTGACGCAGCAAGAAGGGGATATCGGAGCAAGACGGTCATGCGAAATGCCTTGGCAAGCGCCTGTCCACCTTCCCGCCGACCCGATCGGGAGAAGCGCAAGCGGACGGCCGCGCTGCTCAAGTCCGGGGCGTCAGACGCCATGGGATCGTTTTCTCAGTTCGGTCCTTCGCCCTTTCCAGCCGCGCGCTATCCGAAGCCCCGCGGACAGCTCAGATGGGCAGCGGCGCCGTGGCGCTGCGTGAACGCGAGCTGCTTTCGGCTCGAAGCTGCGACCACGCAGCTGCCGGGGGCGTGCAGCGGAGGTCAGTTGCGCGCGTCTACAACCAGTCATGTCCTCAAGGTACGGAAGACGCGCGAGGCAGAGAAGCAGTCCGGGCTTGCACGCATTCCGGCGGATCAGCAAGGCGCAACACGGTTGGCGAAGATCTGGGCGGAAGAGCCCTCCTCCGTCTGGCGAAGCGTCGCCACGCCCCGACCTCACCGCGCGCCCTGCCCTCGATGACCAGACAGCCGCAGCGCTGGCAGGCGTACAGGTCGAGGACGAGCCCTGGTGCCGGACGCCATCGGGGCCACCAGCGCCTTTTCCTGGCAGAGCTTGCGATACTACTCGGCCTCCGCGGAGCGCGCGGATAGCTGCCGTCGCCCTCGACCGTTCTGGGTCGAACCAGCGGTCACCGATTCCGCACCAGAAGGCGACCATCAGGCGTGACCGTCTCGGCGCCGAAGAGCGGACAAAAACATCATCGCCCCGCTGATGTTCGCGAAACCGCAGGGGCTCTTGAAACGGTGAAACTGGCCACTATCTCCGACTTGCGAGGCTGGAAACACCAGCTATCGCATTGTTACTGCAAATAAAAATGATAAGCAGGAGAAAGTGTCATGGTATTCAGACCATTCCGCGATCCCTTGCTGGCGAAGATCGATGCGACCAGCCAATACGTCGTTCGAGGTGCCTGGGAGGCTCTTGAGTTTCTCCAGAAATATTGGAGAGGGCCACGCGATGGGGCCTATCAGCGAGCCCTGCACATCGCTCGAGACGCTGTTGATGGTTTCATCCCGGCCGAGCGGGCCCGCAGCGCTCTAAAGCGGCTGCTCGCTGCTGGGAAACAGCTCGTTCGCCAATAATCCTCCTCAAAGGCAGATATCGTCATGGGGTTGACGATGTACGAAGACGTGAATTCGAAGATCAAAACTCACCAAGCCAGCATTGACCACTACTGTAGCCTATTGGCGACCGAGCTCACGCAAGAGGAGCGCGAATTTGTCCATCGAAGGATCATGGCGGAGCGGCTTGAAGTCGACCGCCTCCTGAACTCAATGCGACCTAAGACCAGAGAAGTGCACTCAGCTCGACAAGTCGCGTGACAATCACCTTCGGGGCGCAGCCACTGCGCCCCACTATCTTTGCATCTAGCGTGTCCGCGCCTACGTGTCTGCTGGTGCCATTCGCTGGCGGATGTTCGTCGCCTTCTTTTAAAGCCTGGGCCAGGCGTCATGTTCAGCAAACGGCTATCATGATGCAAAAGGTGCTCAACGCAGCTCCGGCACCGAAGCCTACCACCATGAAAATGACGGCACCGACTATTGCGACAAGCAGTGTCGCAGCAAACAGAAACGCAATGAACCTGATCACACCACCCAAGTTACTCATTCGCCAAGCCCAATGGTACAGCAGCTCCATAAAATGATCGCGGAGGTCACGACGATCTGCTCGCGGAACGGATCCTGCTCCGCAACCATCAACGGCTGCCGGCTTCCCGGCCGTGGCTTGCTAGGTTAGCGGCGGCCCGACAAATGCGACACCGAATTCCTTGCAGGCGGTCTCCAGCGCCGCAATCTGCTCGGGTGTCCGAGGACCCGACTTTTCAGGCAACCCTTCGCCTTCCGCCGGCCTGCCGACCGACCGTACAAGCCGCTCGAAGTCGCGGCCACCAGTGATGGTCAGAAACCGGGCGGTCTCAGACTCGACACGATACGTGTGGGGCTTGCCGCGTTGGGCTATTAGAATGTCACCGGATTTTCCGACGCTTTCCTTTCCGTCGACATGGACCAAGCATTCGCCCTCAAGGATATGAAATATCTCATCCTCAGCTTCATGAGTATGCAGCGGAGGAGAATCTCCTTGGCGCGCGAGGTGCTCCAGAACAGAAATGTTATTTGATCCGTCTTCAAAGCTGACGCGGATCGTCACGGAAGTATCCAAAAACCAACTCTACGGTTCATCTAAGCGATCCCCCTAAGAAGTTCTCGTTTTGACGATGCCGCGTCGCAACATCAGTTCTCCTTGGCGCCCCGCGCCCCCTTGCGCTTACCGCGGCGTTCGCATGCTTTGCCGTCCAGCAATTTTGCGCCTCAAACGGTTAGCACACAAGGATGATACCTAGAATCAGCGATCATGCAGCGAATGAAAGAACATTCCTGGCACTAGTTCGAACAGCTATAGCTACAATCGCATTTTGGTTTGTGATTGATAAGTTCAACCTTTTCTTGAGAAGCCTGGCGAGCGATCGGCCGCTCTGATGGTACGGCGCGCATCTTTCTTGGCATCCTGTTGATCGCGATCGCAGCATGGCGCTTTGTGCGAACGCGCCGTTTGTTTGAATCGGTAGAGACCCACCAAGCGACAAGCATCCGCGCCGAGCTTGTGCTGTCGCTGATCCTGATCGCGGCCGCGCGGGGTGCCTGCGTTGCGCTCTGCTGAACGCCGCCCAAATCATTGCAGCGGCTCTCGCGGCATTTGCCTCAGGCCTCTGAGCAGAGGCCTCCTCCGGAGGAACCATCATCGCTTGATTCTGTTGGTTCGATACAACAAGGATGAATGGAGTGACATCATGGCGACAGACGGTAGAGAAACTGTGGGTCTCATCGGAAGCGACAAGGTTGAAGGAACTGCAGTTTATGGAGCTGACGGCGCTAAGATTGGTTCGATCGAACGCGTGATGCTGGGCAAACGAGATGGCCGGGTGGCTTACGCCGTTTTGAGTTTTGGTGGCTTTCTTGGAATTGGTGATGATCACTATCCGCTGCCGTGGGACCAGCTCACCTACAACGCGGAGCTTGGGGGCTATCAAGTGGCCATTACCGAAAATCAGTTGGAAACCGCGCCCAAATACACCGGAAGCTCCTGGGACTGGGAGGATCGTGAACGCGCGCGCCAAGTGAACGAGTATTACAGCAGCACGTGGGTCGGATACTGACCTTAACGAACCACGCGAGTTTAGAACAACGCACAGCCATCTTCTTCGGAAAGCCGTCGAGATTCTTGGTATCGACTGCGGGCCGAATATTTCTTCCCACAACATCGGCCACCTTTTAATAAGCGAAACGGTGTAGGCCCCAAAAGACACCGCGGGACCGGACAGAGCGAAACTTCCGCCCGCGGTGTCGGGATTAATATCCCTGTCGTGAGAGTCCTCGGCCGAACCCTGTTTTAGCGCCAGCGCGACTGCGTCATCGACGCGCCCACGCCTCCCGGCACTGTTGCATGCGACGTTCTACGGTGTGCGGATTTTCCAATCTCTTTTATGCGATCGTCGACGGCCGGGGCGGATGCGTTCGAGGCCTCTCCTCGAGTTCATCGACACCGAGCCTGGTTGAAGCAACCAATCGCACTTTTCGCGAGAACGGACTCCGTCATTAACGGCTTCGGGACCGTGTGTGAAGGCTGTCGCCCGTTGCGGCTGGCTCTGGTGTTCAGTGCGATTGGTTAGAGCGGACACCGTTGGATGCGACGTCGACACAACCCATCCGTCGCCTCTGAAGCACGGAAGCAAATGACACACGCCCCGTATGACCCGACCTCCCCTCTCAGCTAGCTGCCATCGCGCGAAAACATTTTTGCGGATTGCTTGATGGCCTGCATCGCTGCTTTCGGCCCCTTCCAGCCGAGAATGCTTAGCTTCTTGTCTTCGAGCTCGTCAGTTGCGATAAAAAACTTTTCAAGCTCTTCCTGCATCGGTTTGGTCAAATCACGCACGTCTGCCAAAGCACGTTCCGCGTGCGAGCGCCGCGGCACAGCAAACAAGCGGTCATTCCGCTCGGATTTGCGTTTGCTCTTTTGCTCGATCTGGAGCACCCCGATGACGCGGCAAGCCAGAACTAGGCCCGGAAACGTCGCCGCATCATGGATCACCATGACATCGAGCGGGTCGCCATCGTCGGCCTTGGTCGATGGCACGAACCCCCAGTCGTGCGGGTAGGTCAAGCCGGTCAGCAAGGACTTGCTGAACCCAAACGTTTCAAGCGTCGGATTGTAAGCAAATTTGGCCCGGCTGCCACGGGGTGTTTCGACAACAACGTGCAGCCCTCCGTCCTCCGTGAAAGTCGGCAGGTTGATGAGATTCGACATACGCTGCCTCGCAAAGCGAGATCGAATGGGCCCGTCACCGGTGGACCATCGATTCCGGTCGGAACTTAAGCGTAAACGCACAGACACTTTCAGCCGTTCCAAACAGCAATAGCGGTCAATAACGGTCACCGCAGCTCTGAGGCGGCCCCGTCGACCGGCGCCCCGTAGTCAATTCGGGCGGCGCGTCGCATTATTTTTTGCTCGATGGAGCCGCAGGCAGATTAGTTCCCGGAGGCCATCGCAACTCCCCGGGGATCAAGTGGTCAGAAGCATTCGGGACGACGTTCGGTGGCTTGCTGCCGATCGGCCGGCTGCACGGTCATCAGGGCTTTAAGCAACCTTTGGCTACTGAGGAAACGACCGTTACTTACAGCTGTCTTATAAGACTCTGTCACGCAGAAAGGCACAACTTCGGAAAGGCCAAGCGAACCTCTGATTGCATGCGGATAGTCTCGGCCTCCTAGCCTTCGATCGATTGACTTGGCTTCGAGAAGAGCGTTGGATTTAGTGGGCATAAGCACTGGCGAAGCGCTTGCCGCTCCCGCGTTCGATCAGCGGCGAAACGATTGAATTTTCAGGAGGTGGCTGAAGCTTTTGGCTGGGGGACTAGGATTCGAACCTAGACAGGCAGAGTCAGAGTCTGCAGTCCTACCATTAGACGATCCCCCAAGCAAAACAGCGGCCGAACGGCCACCTAGATTTGCCCGGACGGGGCCTCAGCAACCCCGTGGCGGCGCTTCTAGCCCATCACCGACCGAACGTGCAAGAGCCTCAATGCGATAAGTTGACCCGTATCGCCAGAAACTTGGCCGATCTTGCCGAAACAGGCGGTTTTGGTGCAGTTCTGCGGAATAAACGGACACAGAAATTCCGCCAGAGCCGCGCAATCGCGGTGTGGGCGGCGCAATTGTGACCACGCGGGGCGCTCAAAGGCGCCGGCGATTCGTGTGCATCAGGGCATAATCGGGTTCCGCGCCCCGCGATTTCCGAATCGCAGCGCGCGTTCCCGGCGAAGGCGACCGCCGCCCGACTACAGCCCGATCTTCGGCGGATTGTGCCGATCGAGGCCGATGGCGATGTTTTTCTGCTCCATGAAGAACTCGAACGAGAAATCGCCGCCGTCGCGGCCGATGCCGCTCGACTTCATGCCGCCAAACGGCGTCGGCAGATGGCGGACATTCTCGGAGTTGACCCACACCATCCCCGCCTCGACGCCCTGCGCGACGCGGTGCGCGCGGCCGACATCGCCCGTCCAGATATAGGCGGCAAGGCCATAGCGGACGTCGTTTGCAATGCGCAGCGCGTCGGCCTCGTCCTCGAACGGGATCACCGTCAGCACCGGGCCAAAAATCTCCTCCTGCGCAATCCGCATCGCATTGGACGCGCCGGCGAACAATGTCGGCGCGACAAAGTTGCCCTTGCCCTCGCACGCCCGGCCGCCGCCCGTGAGGACCTCAGCGCCGTCGGCGCGCGCATGGCCGGTGTAGCTGAGCACCTTGTCGACATGGCGCGCATGGATGAGCGGCCCGATCTCGGTTGCCGGATCGAGCGGATGGCCGACCCGGATCCGTTCCACCCGCTCCTTCAGTTCGCCGACGAATTTGTCATAGATCGAGCGCTGGATCAGGGCGCGGCTCGACGACGTGCAGCGCTGGCCGTTGAGGCTGTAGATCATGAACAGGACGGCATCGCGCGCCCGGCCAAGATCGGCGTCGTCGAACACGATCACCGGGTTCTTGCCGCCGAGCTCGAAGTGGACGCGCTTCAGCGTCGGCGCGCCCTGGGCCATGATGTGGCTGCCGGTGACGGACTCACCGACGAAGGCGATCGCCTTGATCGCCGGGTGCTCGGTCAGCGCCTTGCCCGCCGTTTCGCCAAAACCGTGGACGAGATTGACGATGCCCTTCGGCAGGCCCGCCGCCTCGAACACCTCGCTCATGATTTCGCTGAGCAGCACCGCCGACAGCGGGCTCCATTCCGCCGGCTTGTGGACGATGGTGCAGCCCGCCGCGAGCGCCGGTGCGATCTTCCACGTCGAGAGCATGAACGGCGTGTTCCACGGCGTGATGATCCCCACCGGGCCGATCGGCTGGCGCATGGTGTAGTTGAGGTGGGTTTCGGTCGGCAGCGACTGGCCGTCCGGCGCGCCGGGCGCGCGATCGGCATAGAAGCGGAAGTTTTCCGCGCCGCGCAGCGCGGCCTTGGCCATGTAGCGGATCGCCTGCCCGCTATCGACGCTCTCGATCAGGGCGATCTCGTCCGCACGCGCCTCGATCTTGTCGGCGATGGCATGCAGCAGCGCCCGCCGCTTTTCGCCCGGCACGTTGCGCCATGTCTGGAACGCCGCCTCGGCGGCCTGCGCGGCGCGGTCGATTTCCGCGGGCCCGCCTGCCGCGACCTTGCACAACACCGAGTTGTCGCTGGGATCGAGATTGTCGAAGCTCGCCGCGCTGCCGATTTCCTCGCCGGCGATCCGGTGGGGCACGACGCCGGCCTTGAAGCGGGCGAGATAGTCCGTGGCCTTGCGGAGATTTTGGCTCAAGGCGTCGTTGCCGAAAGGCTGGTTCATTTCGCCCTCCTCTGGCGGATTGCCTCCATGGGCGATCGCCGACAATCGATGGGCGGCGCGCGCGCCGCCGTGCTGGCGAAATACTTAACGTGTTAATTATATCGTGGCAAGGCACGCCGAGACGCGATAGGCCGGGCCTAGCGCCAGTGGCGGAACAGGTTCTTGAGTGAGCCTTCCATCAGAAAGGCGATGCCGAGGCGCGCGCCGACCATGAAACCGGCGATGGCGATCGGCCAGGACAGCGCCATCATCGACCCCGCCGAAATCCCCTGCCCGATGGTGCAGCCGCCCGCCAAAATGCCGCCAAAGCCCATCAGCACCGCGCCGGCGAGGTGCCGCCGCATCTCATACGGATCGTCGAACGCCTCCCAGCGAAATTCGCGGTCGTACAAAGCCGAGGCAAACGCACCCGCGACGACGCCAAAAATGGTGCCGATGCCAAAATCGACCAGCCCTGCCGGTGTCGTGAGCACGGCATAGAGTGCGCGGCCGACCGGCGAGACGAAGGTGAGGCTTTGCGACTTCTGCACGATCTCGAATTCATCGAAGGCAACGCCGGTCGCCCACCAGCCGAGCACGACGCCGAGCCCGAGCACCATGCCCGCGGCCAGGAGGCGCGGCGAGCGGCGCAGGCGCGCATCCGCGGCCACCACAGCGATCATGACAGCGCAGCCGGCAACCGCGATCGGCAGCCGCAGGTCACCGATCCCGGCCCATTCCAGAACCGACGGCAGGTCGCCCTGCCCCCCGCCCGGAACGGGGACCGCGATGGCCTCGATCATGTCGATCCTGACCACAGCCAGCATGCCGCGCAGCGTCGCATAGGCGACAGCGCCGAACACGATCATCACGACAAGGCTGCGCAGATCGCCCGCGCCGAGCCGCACCAAGGAGCCAAAGCTACAGGTGCCGACCAGCGCCATGCCGATGCCGAACAACGTGCTGCCGATCACGATGGAAAACCACGGCAGCATGGTCGGCACATAGGTCGAGAAGGCAGGCGAAAGAAATCCGAACGCGACGAGAAACTGGGTGCCGAGCAAGGCAATGCCGAGCGCGAGGCCAAAAATCCGGAGCCGCCGGGTGTCGCCGCCCATCCATGCGTCTTCGATCGCGCCGAACGAACACAGCCGCGCGCGCCGCACGGTGAAGCCGCTGACGAACCCGATCGCGGCGCCGACCGCCGCCACGGCCAAGGGCGAAAGCGGCTCCATGGCTATCCGGCCAAAAGACGACGACCGGGCGTCATCGCCGCTCGCCCTCATCGGGATTGCGGCAGAAGATGTCGTAGATCACGCTGATCATGCGGCGCACGTCGTCGGTCGCGAGGCTGTAATAGATCGCCTTGCCGTCGCGCCGCGTCGTCACGAGCTGGTCGAGCCGCAGCCGCGCGAGCTGCTGCGACACCATCGGCTGGCGCAGCGACAGGATGTTTTCAAGCTCCGTCACCGTGCGCTCGCGCTCGGCGAGAAGACACAGCAGCAGCAGCCGGTTTTCGTGCGACAGCGCCTTCAGAAAGTCACTGGCCTTGCGCGCCTTGCGCATGAACTGGTCAAGCTCCGGCGAAAACTCCGCGCCGTCGCGCATTTCATTTTCGAGAGCCTTGGACACAATTGCAGTCATCGTCGATCCACCGTCGCGTCAGCGGTTGCAGCGTCAGACGTCGGTAGTACGTTTGGCGCGATTACCGCAAGCATCTTTCCCAAAAGGCCCCAAAAGGCCTGGTCGTTGATATAGCCGGTAATCCGGCCGACCTCGCGGCCCTCGTTCATGAGCACGAAGGTCGGCGTGTAGCGCACCGGCGTCGCCAGTCCCTTCTCGCGTCCGGCATCGCCGAGATCGACATGCCGCACCGGCGCCGACCGCCCCTCGGGCGTGGAGGGATAGATCGGCCCGACCTCGCGTTTCCAGCGCGCGCAATACATACAGCCATCGCGCTCGAACATGATGAGTTCGGCCGCCGCCGCAGGCACTACGCCCGCCAAAAGAAGCAATCCGGCAATTCCTGCCAATACCGTCTGGCGCATCGTCGGCGACCCGAAACTCGATTTCACGATTGCAATCACGCGATAAACATAGTCGTATTCATATATCTAGACCAGAGGGGCAATCGATCGTGATCGATATTTCCGTCGCAGGCGCTTTTCTCGCCGGCTTGTTGTCTTTCGCCAGCCCCTGCGTTCTGCCCCTCGTTCCGCCCTATCTGTGCTTCCTCGCCGGCGTCAGCATCGGCGAGCTGAGCGGCTCCGACGGCCGCCTGACCTCGCAGCAAAGCGCGAGAATTGTGCTGACCGCCGCAGCTTTCGTGCTTGGTTTTACCACCATCTTCGTCGCGCTCGGGGCAACCGCATCGACCCTCGGCGCGTGGATCGCCACCTATTTCGACACGCTGGCGATCGTCGCTGGCGCCTTGATCCTGGTGATGGGCCTGCACTTTCTCGGCTGGATCAAAATCCCCCTTTTGTACCGGGAGGCCCGCTTCCAGGCGAACGCCAAGCCTGCCGGGCTCTTCGGCGCCTATCTCGTCGGCCTCGCTTTCGCCTTCGGCTGGACGCCGTGCGTCGGCCCGGTGCTCGCAACGCTTCTCATGATCGCGGGCGCGGAAGCCTCGGCGGCGCGCGGCTCGCTGCTGCTGACCAGCTATGCCCTCGGCATCGGCCTGCCGTTCCTGTTCGCGGCGATTTTCGCCGGCCCATTCCTCAACATGCTGGCAAGATTCCGCAGGCACATGCCGGTGATCGAGAAGACGATGGGCGCGGGCCTCGTCGTCACCGGCCTCCTGTTCATCACCGGCATCATGCCGGCGATGGCAGCGTGGCTGCTCGAAACATTCCCCGTGCTCGGCACGATCGGCTGACGGCGGCAGCCCTCAAACAAGAAGCCGCACCGGCAGGCGCCGATGCGGCTTTTCTTGCAAGGCTGAAGGGCGTGCTTACTTGTTGACCGGCGATTCCGGATCGAACAGGTAGGCCATCACGTCCTTGATCTGCTGCTCGGACAAAACCTTGTTCGTGCCGAAGCGCGGCATGTTCGAACACGGCACAGCGGCCTGCGAGTTGTAGATCTTGGTGTAGGCATCCTTGATCGCTTCCGCGTCGTATTTGCGATCCTTGCCATAGGCCGCAAGGCTCGGGCCGAGGGTGCCGTAGCTCACCTCCTTCGGATCGAGCTGGTGGCACGCAAAGCAGTTGCCGCCCGCAACGGTGCCCGGCGGATCGGAGAACTGCCCGCCGCGCCCGTTGTTGGCGACCTTGTAGCCTTCCTTCCAGCTGCCCAGGAATTTGCCGTCGGCGGGATAGACGACGCGCGCCTGCTCGCGCTTCATGATCTCGCTTGCGACATTGGCCGGCACATCGTTGTGATGCAGATTGCAGGCGGCGAGCGAGGGGTCGGGCTTGATGCGCTCCTGCCACTCGGCCGAGGCCTTGCCGAAGGTCGCGTTGAGATAGGTCTCGACCAGCGCCGGCGCGGCTTTCGCCGGCCTGTCCTGCGCCACCACGGGCGCGGCAGCCGCCAGCGCAAGCGCGGTCAACGAAGCGGCAGAAAGCATGAAAAAGGCTGATTTCATCATGATGTCATCCTCTCTCAGCGCTTGATCGAAGGCACGTTGATTTCGCCGCCGGCCGCCTGCGTGTTCAGGAAGGCGGTGAGCGCAGTGAGACTGTCGGAGCCATATTCCGGCACCGGCCAGCGCTGCTGGCGATAGCAGTCCCATAGCCGGTGCTGCATGGTGCGCAGGGCGCTCTGCGACACGCGATAGGTCGGCCACGCCCCCATCGTCGTCTGCGCGGCTTCGCCCGGCGCCGAGAGCTTCGGCAGGCCCTGCAGGCGGATGCGCTTGCCTTCGTCGGCGTGGCAGGTGGCGCAGGAGAAATCCATCACGCCGCCGCGGCGATAGAACAGCGCTTCGCCGACCGCCACCATCTCCTTCTCCTTGGGATGGCTGTTCTGCGGCTCGATCTTCATGCCGTTGGATTTGTTCGCGATGAAGGCGTTGAGGTCTTCCATGTCCGAGGCCTTGCCGGGCCCGGAGAACCGCCGCGCGACCACATCCTTGAGGTCCAGCCCCTGGATCTTGTCCATGCACCACATCAGCCGCTGCTCGAGATCCATCACGCGGTCGGCGTCGGCGAAGTAGCGCGGCAGTTTCGCGTAGACGCCTTCGAGCTTGCCCGGTCCCTCGCCGAGATCGCATGTCTCAAGCGTGGCGTTCTTCGTGCCGCGCGCCGTCGTCCACAGCACTTCGCCGCGATCCACCGCGAGATAACCGGGATTGGAAAACGGATCGGACAGCATCTGGCGATAGCGTTCGATTTCCTTCTCGCTATCATCCAGCGATTGCGCCGCAAGGTGCCCCGCCGCGAATGTCATCACGGCCGCGATCACCGCCGCGCCGAATAATGGGAGCTTCATTCCTCTGCCCTTTCGTTTCCCCTATCGGCCGGCACTCTTGTTCGCGGTGCGCGGCTTCAGCGATTGACGCTTGCTGTTGTCGCAGTCGTGCCTGTGACCGTATTTGTGCTCTTCTTGGTGCGCGACGGCTTTACATTCACAAAAAACAATATCACAATGCGTCGAAATGATGAGCGACTGTATGCCGCGTCGTCAAGTGAGAAAAGTTGATAGCAGGAGGAAACGATGGACTTTCAGGGATCTGGGCTATCGCGACGCGCGGCTCTCAAAACTGGTGCCCTGGTCGCCTTTGCGAGCCTGATCGGCACGCGCCTCGCATTCGCCGATGCGCCGACAGTCGCCGCCGAGCTCAAGAAGCTTTATGGCGACAAGGCGATGGCTGAGGGCAAGATCAAGCTCGATGTGCCCGAGATCGCCGAGAACGGCATGGTGGTGCCGATCAATATCGAAGTCGATAGCCCGATGACCGAGGCCGACTACGTCAAGAGCGTCCATATCTTCGCCGACGGCAATCCCCTTCCCGGCGTCGTCACCTACACCTTCACCCCTGCCTGCGGCAAAGCCGCCGCCTCGACCCGCATGCGCCTTGCCCAGACGCAAAACATCGTCTGCGTCGCGGAGATGTCGAACGGCACGCTCTACACCGCCAAGGCCAACGTCAAAGTCACCATCGGCGGCTGCGGCGGCTGATCGACGCGCCTCCGCGAAACGCACCAATTCAGGCAGGACAATCTCATGACCACGAAACCGACTCCGAGGGTTCGCGTTCCGGCCAAAGCGGCCGCCGGCGAAGTCATCGAAATCAAGACGCTTATCTCGCACGAAATGGAATCCGGCCAGCGCAAGGATGCCAAGGGCGCGGTGATCCCCCGCAAGATCCTCAACAAGTTTTCCGCCAGCTTCAACGGCAAGCCGATTTTCGAGGCCGAATGGTTTCCCGCGATCTCGGCCAATCCGTATCAATCGTTCTTCTACAAGGCGACGGAGTCCGGTGAGTTCACCTTCACCTGGAAAGACGATGACGGCTCCGAATACACCGCGAAGAACAAACTGACCGTCGGCTGACGCGCGGCTTGCCGCAGCGCGCGGCAGGCCACTTTCCCAAAGCTGATTTTTGCGGATGGGGTGCCATTCGCAGATGGGCGGCGTGTGCCGCTTGCCCAAAGGACAGGCTATGATCTCTCGACGCGAATTCCTGCAGGCGACTGCAGCGGCGGCGGCCATCACCACTGCAAGCGGCCTCGGCCCACTCGGCCGGGCGGCGGCACAGCAAAAACTGACCCAGTCCGAAATCTTGCACTTCGATCCGCTCGGCACCGTGACGATCCTGCACGTCGCCGACATTCATGCGCAGCTCATGCCGATCCACTTTCGCGAGCCGTCGATCAATCTCGGCGTCGGCGAGGTCAAGGGCCAGCCGCCGCACCTCGTCGATCAGCAATTCCGCGATTACTTCAAGATCGCCGCCGGCTCGCCGCATGCCTTTGCCCTGACCTCGGATGACTTCACCACTCTCGCCCGCCAATACGGCAAGATGGGGGGTCTCGACCGCATTGCCACGCTGGTCAACGCCGTCCGCAGCGAGCGCGGCGACGACAGGGTGCTGCTGCTGGACGGTGGCGACACCTGGCAGGGAAGCTGGAGCGCGCTCAAGACCGATGGCCAGGACATGGTTGACGTCATGTCGGCGCTCAAGCTCGACGCCATGACCGCGCATTGGGAATTCACCCTCGGCGCAGAGCGCGTCAAGAAGATCGTCGAGGCCGCGCCCTTCGCCTTCCTGGCGCAGAACGTCCGCGACAAGGAATGGAGCGAACCGGTCTTCGAGCCGCGCAAGATGTTCGAGAAGGGCGGCGTCAAGGTCGCGGTGATCGGGCAGGCCCTGCCCCGCACCGCGGTCGCCAATCCGCGCTGGATGTTCCCGGATTGGGAATTCGGCATCCGCGAGGAAGATATTCAGAAACAGGTCGATGAAGTTCGCGCGGAAGGCGCCGCGGTCGTGGTCCTGTTGTCCCATGACGGCTTCGATGTCGACAGGAAGCTCGCATCGCGGGTGAAGGGCATCGACATCATTCTCACCAGCCACACGCACGATGCTATGCCGGGGATGCTCCGCGTCGGCGGCACCGTCCTTGTCGCTTCCGGCTCGCACGGCAAGTTCGTCTCGCGCCTCGACATCGAAGCGAAAGACGGCAAGGTTACCGACATCCGCTACAAGCTGATGCCGGTGTTTTCCGATGCCATCGCTCCCGATGAAAACATGGCGGCGCTGATCAAGAAAGTGCGCGAGCCCTTCGCCGCCGACCTCGCCCGCGAGATCGGCAAGACCGACGCGCTGCTGTTCCGGCGCGGCAACTTCAACGGCACCTTCGACGACCTGATCTGCGAGGCGATGCTGGCGGAGCGCGACGCCGAAATTTCGCTGTCGCCCGGTTTCCGCTGGGGCGGCTCGCTCCTGCCCGGCGACGCGATCACGTGGGAGGCGATCACCAATGCCACCGCGATCACCTACCCCGCCTGCTACCGCAACGAGATGACCGGCGCGCAGCTCAAGGAAATTCTTGAGGACGTCGCCGACAACATTTTCCATCCCGACCCCTATTTCCAGGGCGGCGGCGACATGGTTCGGGTCGGCGGCATGGGCTACGCCATCGACGTCAGCAAGCCGATGGGCAGCCGCATTTCCGACCTTACGCATCTGAAGTCCGGCAAGCCGATCGACGCCGACCGCCGCTACGTCGTCTCGGGCTGGGCGAGCGTCAACGAGGGCACGCAAGGCCCGCCGATCTGGGACGTCGTTCGCGATCACGTCGCGCGCAAGAAAACCGTCACCGTTACTCCGAACGACGCCGTGAAAGTGCGCGGCGCGTAAACGGCGCGCCACGCCGCACGAATAAGCCGTTTCTCGCTGGCAAAGCATACGGCAAGGGAGCATCGCCAATGACCAGCCATCCCACCAGCCGCCCCGGCGTCAGTCGCCGCAATTTCCTCAGCACCGCGGGGGCAGCGGGCGCTACCTTCGCCGGCATCGCCGCATCCGGTGGAAAGGCAAGCGCGCAGGCGGCAACGCCCGATCCGCTGATCACCGAAGTGCAGGACTGGAACCGCTATCTCGGTGACGGCGTCGACAAGCATCCCTACGGCCTGCCGTCGAAATACGAAAAGCATGTCGTCCGCCGCTCGGTGCCATGGCTCACCGCCTCGCCGGAATCGTCGGTGAACTTTACGCCGCTGCATGAGCTCGACGGCATCATCACGCCCTCCGGTCTGTGCTTCGAGCGCCACCACGGCGGTATTGCCGATATCGACCCGGCCAATCATCGCCTGATGATCCATGGCCTCGTCGACAAGCCGCTCGTCTTCACCATGGAAGACATCAAGCGGATGCCGCGCGAGAACCGCGTCTACTTTCTCGAATGCGCCGCCAATTCCGGCATGGAGTGGCGCGGCGCCCAGCTCAACGGCTGCCAGTTCACGCACGGCATGGTCCATAACGTGATGTATACCGGCGTGCCGCTCAAATTCTTTCTCAACGAAGCCGGCATCAAGCCCAATGCGAAATGGCTGATGCTGGAGGGCGCGGATGCGTCCGGCATGAACCGCTCGCTGCCGATGGAGAAGGCGCTCGACGACGTGCTTCTCGCCTTTGCGATGAACGGCGAGGCGCTGCGTCCCGAGCAGGGCTATCCGCTCCGCGCCGTGATCCCCGGCTGGGAAGGCAATCTCTGGGTCAAATGGCTTCGCCGCATCGAAGTCGGCGATCAGCCGTGGCAGGCGCGCGAGGAAACCTCGAAGTATACCGACCTGCTCGCCGACGGACGTTCGCGCCGCTTCACCTTCTTCATGGATGCGAAGTCGGTCGTCACCAATCCCTCGCCGCAGGCGCCGCTCAAGCACAAGGGCCGCAATGTCCTCACCGGCCTCGCCTGGTCAGGGCGCGGCACCATCAAGCGGGTCGACGTGACGCTCGACGGCGGCAAGAACTGGCAAACGGCGCGCATTGACGGGCCGGTGCTGGATAAGTCGCTGACGCGCTTCTACGTCGACTTCGACTGGAACGGACAGGAACTTTTGGTGCAATCCCGCGCCATGGATTCAACCGGCTATGTCCAGCCGACCAAGGACGGGCTGCGAAAAATCCGCGGCGTCAACTCCATCTACCACAACAATGGCATCCAGACCTGGCATGTGCGTCCGAACGGGGAAACCGAGAATGTCGAGATCTCTTAAGGCTGCGTTGCTCGCCGGCGTTTCTGCGCTCATCGTGCTGGCTGCCCCGCTGATCGCCCAGTCGCAGACCGCCAAGGGCAAGTCCGACAAGGCCGCGGCGACGGCAAGCAAGCCCGTTGCGATTGCCAAGCTCGGCCTCGGCCGCAAAGCCCTGCCCGAAGAGGTCAAGGCGTGGAGCATCAGCGTGCGGCCCGATGGCCAGGGCCTGCCGCCCGGCAAGGGTACTGTGAAGGAAGGCGACGAGCTGTTTCAGGCGCAGTGCGCCTCATGCCACGGCGAGTTCGGCCAGGGCAACGATCGCTGGCCGGTGCTCGCCGGCGGCATGGGCAGCCTGAAGGCGGACCGGCCGGAAAAGACCATCGGCTCGTTCTGGCCCGACCTCTCGACGGTTTTCGACTACATTCACCGCGCAATGCCCTATGGTAATGCGCAGTCGCTTTCGGCCAACGAGGTTTATGCCCTGACAGCCTATCTTCTTTATCTCAACGACATCGTGAAGGATGAAGAATTCGAGCTTTCGGACAAAAACTTCACCAGCATCAAGCTGCCGAATGCGCAGGCCTTTTACGACGACGATCGGGAGAAAACCGAAAAGGCATTCTGGGGGAGCGAGCCTTGCATGAAAAACTGCAAACCCACCGTGACCATCACCGGACGCGCTGCGGTGCTCGACGTCACCCCCGATTCCAAATCGGCGCCGAAAGTCGACTGATGGCCGCGCGAGCAATCCGCCATGCCCTTGCCGCCGCCGCATCCCTGATCGCGGCGTCAGCAAGCGCGCATGCGAGCGGCGACCGGGCGCTCGGCGAGTATCTGTCGAACGAATGCACCGCCTGCCACCAGCTCTCCGGCAAACATGACGGGCGCATCCCCGCGATCGTGGGCTGGCCGCATGACCAGTTCGTCGCGGTAATGCAGTCCTACCGCGACAAGCATCGCGACAACGTGGTGATGCAAACTGTCGCCGGGCGCTTGAGCGACGACGAATTCGCGGCACTGGCAACCTATTTCGGGAGCCTCAAGCCGAGCCATTGATATGCAGCCGAAAGCGGGGCGACTTCAAACGAGGGCCACACCATGACGGACCACACTGACCATCCGACGCGCCGCGGGCTCATTCTCGCCACCGCCACCGGCGTCGCGGCCCTGGCGAGCCCGGCCATCGCCGCGCCGCGCCAGCTTGCGCTTGCCGACCTCAAGAAGGAGGCCGACGTCGCCTGCCTCTATCATTGCGACTTCGGCGATCCATCGCGCTTCGGCCAGATGCTCACCAACATCTCGAACCACTACTCCGCCTACGGCGCCGACCCGTTCGCCGTTCAGCTTGCGGTGGTCGCGCATGGCCCCGGCGTAAAATTTTTCCTCAGCAGCCTCGAGGATACGCCGTGGCGCGAGGAAATCACCGTGCCGAAGATTTTTGATCGCGTCGACGACATCGCAAAGAACGGCCTCAAAATCTATCTCTGTGAAATCACGTTCAGCCGCCTGAAGCTGGACAAGGCCAAGGCGCGGAATGCCGACTTCATCAGCTTCGTGCCGTCGGGCGTCGCCACCGTGGCGGCCCTGCAATCGAAAGGATTTGCGTATCTGAAGGTCGGCTGATGAGCCGGCGCGGCGTTGCAGCTCAAACATCATCATTGGGAGGGGGAATATGAACTTCAATCGTCGCTCATTCATTCTTTCGGGCCTCACGCTCACCGGCGCCACCATGCTCGGCGCGCCGGCGGTCGTCGGCCAGGCCAAGCCGCGCGTGGTGGTGATCGGCGGCGGCGCCGGCGGGGCCACCGCTGCAAAATACATCGCCAAGGACAGCCAGGGCGCGATTGCCGTGACCCTCGTGGAAGAAAACCCGAGCTATCAGACCTGCTTCCACTCCAATCTCTATGTCGGCGGCTTCCGCTCATACGAGTCGATCGTCCACACCTACGACGCGCTCGCCAAGAATTACGGCATCGCCGTCGCCAAGGCGCGCGCCACCGCGATCGACCGCGACAAGAAGGAGGTCGTGCTCTCCACCGGCCAGCGCCTGCCCTACGACCGGCTGGTCGTTTCGCCCGGCATCGATCTGAAATACGATTCCGTGCCCGGCTGGTCGCAGGCCGACGAGGAACTGATGCCGCACGGCTGGAAGCCCGGCAAACAGACCCGCCTGATCAAGGAAAAGCTCGACGCCGTGCCGAACGGCGGCATCATCGTCATGATCGCGCCGCCCAATCCCTATCGCTGCCCCCCCGGCCCCTATGAGCGCGTGTCGATGTTCGCCCACGTTCTGAAAAAGACCGGCAGGAAGGATGCCAAGATCATCATCCTCGATCCCAAGGAAAGTTTTTCGAAGCAGGGCGTCTTCACGCCTGACTGGGAGAAGACCTACGGCACGATGATCGAGTGGCTCGGCCCAAAAGTCCATGACGGCATCAAGTCGGTCGATCCCAAGACCGGCACCGTCGTCACCGGGTTCGAGACCTACAAGAACTGCGCGTTCGTCAACGTCATCCCGGCGCAGATGGCCGGCGCAATCGCCCGCGACTCCGGCCTTGCGCCCGCCGGCGGTTACTGCGCCATTGACGCGGCGTCGATGAAGTCGAGCGTCGATCCGAACATCTTTGTGCTCGGCGATGCGTCGATTGCGGGCGACATGCCGAAGTCGGCGTTCTCCGCCAACAGCCAGGCGAAGGTCGCGGCGATGGTCATCCGCGGCGAACTGACCGGCGCAAAAACCTTTCCCGCCCGCTACGTCAACACCTGCTGGAGTCTTGTGGACACCGACGACGCGATCAAGGTCGGCGGACGCTACGAGCCGAAGGACGGCAAGATCGCGGCGGTCGAGACCTTCATCTCGAAACCGGATGAGCCGGCCGAACTGCGCAAGCAGACGCAGGAAGAGAACATGGGCTGGTATTCGGCGATCAGCGCTGACATCTTTTCCTGATCACCCCTCCCCCCGCCGGCGTCCTGTTCAGAACGCTTTCGGCCTCACACCGGAAGCAGTTTTGGACGGGCGCCGGCAAATGCCCGCGTCACAAGACAACAACCGCAAGAGACAAGGACGAAGAATGAAGATCGTTGCCGGACTGCTTTCTGGTTTCATTGTGCTGGGCGCCAGCCTCAGCCCGGCCGCCGCGCAGGATGTCGCCGCCGGCGAGAAGTCGTGGAACAAGTGCCGCGCTTGCCACCAGCTCGGCGAGACCGCGAAGAACACTGTCGGCCCGCAGCTCAACGGCCTGTTCGGGCGCGTCGCCGGAACGGCGGAGGGCTACAACTATTCTGCCGCCAACAAGAACTCCGGGATCACCTGGGATGAGACCGTGTTCGCCGAATACATCAAGGACCCGAAGGCGAAAATTCCCGGAACGAAAATGGCGTTCGCCGGCATCAAGAACGAGAACGAAATCCGCGACCTCACCGCCTTCATCAAGCAGTATGGCGCGGACGGCAAAAAGAAATAGCGCCAGCACGGGCCGGTGATCCGGGCGGCGTCAATTTGCGGAGAGTTTTATGTTGAACCGACGGACTTTCATGGCGGGCGCGGCCTCATTGGCCGCGGCTACGCCGATCCTCAAGGTCGCCGCCGACATCGCCATCGGCCCGGATGCGAAGCTCGCGATTTTGAGCGACGGCAACATCAATCTGCCGCTGTCGATGCTGGCGCGCGACGTCGCGCCGGCAACGCTCAAGGAGATCGTCGGCCAAAGCGACGAATTTACCTCGGTGCTGAACATCACCTGCCTGCGCCGCGGCAAGGAGGTGGTGCTGTTCGACTGCGGAGCCGGCGCCAATTTCATCACCGGCAGCGGCAAGCTGCAGGCCAGCCTCGAGAGCCAGGGCATCGCCGCCGAAAGTGTCACCCACGTCGTCTTCACCCACCTGCACCCGGACCATTTTTGGGGCGCGCTCGATGATTTCGACAGCCCCGCCTTCCCCAATGCCAAATGGCTGGTGAACAAGGCCGAGGTCGATTTCTGGGCGGACCCCGGCATCTTCCAGCGCCTGCCGGAGGATCGCCACATGTTCGCGGCCGGCGCCCAGCGGGTGCTAAAGGGCCTCGGCGACGTGCTGGAGCACCGCGCGCCCGGCCAGGAATGGCTGCCCGGTGTGTTTGCCTTCGAGACGCCCGGACATACGCCGGGCCACACCTCGTTCGAGCTGAAGGCCGGCGGCGACTCGGTGATCGTGCTCGGCGACGCTCTTACTCATGGCAAAATCTCGTTCGAGCATCCGGAATGGATGCCCGCCGCCGATCACGACGGCGATCAGGCGATCAAGACCCGCAAGACCGTGCTGGCCCGCGCCGCCAACGAAAAGCTCCGGGTCATCGGCTATCACCTGCCCGGCGCGGTCGGCCGCGTCGAGCGGGCGGCCGGCGCCTATCGCTTCGTTCCCGGCGAGGCCTGACCATCCGGCGCGGCCAAAATCATCCGGTTTCGCCAGCACGCGGCCGATTGACTGATTGTCTGTGCGGGCTCAGAGTTCGCCCATGGCAAACTTCAATCTCCAGATTCCTCGTCAGGCCGCGACGCTCCGCCTGCTGGTCGAGACCAAACTCCGCTCGGCGATCGCGGCTGGCCATTTCAAGCCCGGCCAACGGCTGATCGAACGCGAGCTGTGCGAACAGATCGGCGTCGGCCGCACCTCGATCCGCGAGGCGCTGCGCCAGCTCGAGGCCGAGGGGCTGGTGACCACGATCCCGCATCGCGGGCCGGAAGTGTCGTCGATCACTTATGACGAGGCGCGCCAGCTCTACGAGGTGCGCGCCCTGCTCGAGGGCTTTGCCGGGCGCGCCTTTGCCGAGAACGGCACCGAGGACGACATCGCCGAGCTTGGCGACGCCGTCGAGCGGTTTGCCGCCGCGGCAGCCGACAGCGACCGCAGCGCGCTGATCGAAGCCAAGACCCATTTCTATGCCGTGCTGATGAACGGCACCGGCAACATGTTCGTCAAACAGACGCTGACGCTGCTGCACAACCGGATCACCCTGCTCCGCGTCACCTCGATGACCCAGCCCGGACGGCTGCAGGACAGCGTGGCCGAGCTGCGCGAGATCTACGAAGCCATTCGCGCGCGGGACGGCGAGCGCGCCAGCCTGATCTGCCAGCGCCACATCCAGACCGCCGCGAAAATCGCGCTGGCCGTGCTCAAGCAGAACGAAGCGGAGCAATCCGCCCGCAAGTAGCCTCGCTACGGGCTGCGGAGAAATCGCCCGCGCCCGCAGATTGTCTGCTTGTCTGACAAACCACCCCTCTCTATGATCCGGGTTGCATGATCGCGCCGCCGCCAACACCGGCGGCCGCGCCCGTCTCGCTATGGTGGGCGCGCAAGAGCATGGCGGACAAGGGAAGGAAGCGAACATGGCCGAGCCGGTCGAACTGCACAGCATCAAGCCGCCCGCAAAAATCGTGGTGGTGGGCCTCGGCGCCATGGGCATTCCAATGGCCAAGCGCCTGAAAGAGGCTGGCTACGACGTCATCGGCATCGACCTTGCACCGGCGAGCCGCAAGGCGTTCGAGGATCAGGTCGGCCCGGCCTTCGCACCCGGCACCGATGCGGTGCGCGGCGCTAGCGCCGTCATCACGATGCTGCCGAACGGCAAGATCGTGCGCGAGGCGCTGTGCGGCGCCGACGGCATCGCGCAAAAGCTTGCGGCCAATACGCTGATCATCGATATGAGCTCGTCGGCGCCCACCGATACCGTGGCGCTCGACAAGGAACTGGCGGCGATCGGGCTGGCCCTGATCGATGCCCCGGTCTCCGGCGGCGTCCGCCGCGCGATTGACGGCACCCTCGCCATCATGGCCGGGGGCCCGGCGGCGCAGGTCGAGCGCGCGCGCCCGGTGCTCGAGGCGATGGGCAAATCGGTATTCGGCACCGGGCCGATCGGCTCGGGCCACGCCATGAAGGCGCTCAACAACTACGTCTCCGCCGCCGGCCTTGTCGCCGCCGCCGAGGCGCTGCTGGTCGGCCGCAACTTCGGCCTTCAGCCCGAAACCATCGTGGACGTGCTGAACGCCTCCTCCGGCCGCAACAATTCGACCGAAGTGAAGATGAAGCAGTTCATCATCCCGGAAACCTACGGCTCCGGCTTCGCCCTTGCCCTGATGGCGAAGGACCTGCGCATCGCCGCCGATCTCGCAAAGCATCTCCGCCTCGATCCGCTGCAGATCGGCCCGACCGCCGATCTCTGGGAGGAAGCGCGCGATCAACTCGCCGCCGGTGCCGACCACACCGAGATCTATCGCTTCGTCGCAGAACGGACGGCGGACAAGAAATGATCTCGCAGCGACTGCGCGCGCGCCTTGCGGCGGCGTTCTCCGATCCCGAATTTTTGCGCCTCGGCGCGGGCCTTGCGGCAACGCTCCGCGTCCGCTGCGGTGAAGATCATTTCGACATCGCGTTTGGCGACGGCGTGCCGCAATTCGTCTCCGGCATTGCAGCGGCCGATATCGAGATCGCGGCCGCGGCGGCCGACTGGGACCACGTGCTCGCATCGCCGCCGCCGCCGACCTTCCACTCGTTCACCGCGCTCGCGATGGCCAACCCGGCCTTCACCGTGTCCGGCGCGCCGCAGACGGTGGCGCAGGCGCGCGCAGTGCTCGAACGGCTGTTCGAGCGGCTGACCGCAAGTGCCGCCGCACCCGCGCCGGCGGCAGCGCGCGACCTCGCTCAGATTCACGGCGCCTACCGGACCATCACATCCGACGGCGCCAACTACGACGTTTACTTCGAGCACGCCGGAAACGGGCCGCCTCTGCTGCTGCTGCACACCGCGGGCGCCGACGGCCGGCAGTATCACGCCCAGCTCGCCGATGTCGGGCTTGGCCAGTCATGGCGGATGATTGCGCCGGATCTGCCGTTTCACGGCCGCTCGATGCCGCCGAAGGAATGGGACGGCGGCCCCTATCGCCTCACCGCGCAGCAATATCTTGTCTGGTGTGCCGCCATCATCGAGCAGGTGATCGGCGAGCCTGCCTATGTCGCAGGCGGCTCGATGGGCGCGGCCATCGCCCTCGTGCTTGCGGCGGCGCGGCCCGACCTCGTGCGCGGCGTCGTCGCGATCGAGCCGCCCTATCAATCGAAAGGCCGGCGCAATCCTTTCCAGCACCACGTCGGCGTCCATGGCGGCTTGCACAACGCCAGCTTCGTGCGCGGCCTGATGAGCCCGACCAGCCCCGAGGCCGACCGCCGGCGCGCGGCATGGATCTACTCGCAGGGCGCGCCAAGCATCTATTCCGGGGACCTCGCCTTCTACAGCGAGGAGTTCGACGGCGCCGAGACGGCCCCGCTGATCGACGCCAGCAAAACCCCGGTGGCGCTGCTCTCGGGCACCTACGACTACTCGGCGACGCCGGCGGACGGCGGCAAACTCCACGCGCTCATTCCTGGCTCGTATTTCGAGATCATGGAAGGCCTCGGCCATTTCCCGATGTGCGAGCACCCCGATCTGTTCCGCCCTTACTTCCTGCGGGCGCTCGCTCATATCGGCGCAGGCTAGGTCGGCACGACCGGGGGAAGATGGAGCAGCACGGTTTCGCCATCGGAGCCCGGCAGCGCCGGATAGATTTTGCGCACCTGCGGATCATGGCCCGGCACGACCCGATCCTCGTGCCCGGCAAGCGCGCGCGCCCTGGCCCAGCCCTGCGCCATCGCGCCGAGATCGTAAAAGATCGGGAACGGATTTTGTGTCGCCATATTGGCGTAGTAGTGGCTGGCGTCGCTCGCCAGCACCACCGACCCGCGCTGCGTCATCACCCGCACCATCTGCAGGCCGTCGCTATGGCCGCCGACGTGATGGACGCTGACGCCCTCCGCGATCTCGGCGTCGCCATCGTGAAACGCGACGCGCTCGGCATAGACCGCGCGCACCATTCGCACCACGTCCTCGACCTCGAACGGATAGCGCAGGCACGATTGGCACATGTGCCGCCCGGTGGCAAAGCTCATCTCGCGGTCCTGCAGATGAAAGCGCGCGTGCGGAAACAGATCGAGATTGCCGGCGTGGTCATAGTGTAGATGGGTGATGACCACCTCGCCGACCCGCGCGGGATCGACGCCGATCGATCGCAGGGCGGCATCGACGGTCCGCAGCAGTACGCGCCCGCGCTTTGCCGCCTGCTCCGCGCCGAAGCCGGTATCGACGACGATGACCTGTTCGTCCGAGCGCAGCACCCAGACGAAATAGTCCATCGGCATCGGCGCATCATGAAAGTCCGGCGGACGAAGAAAGTTGTCGCGCGCGGTCCGGTCATGCTCCGCGTAGCGAAGCGCAAGGACCTCCCATTGCCTCATCACGCTTCCCCCTCGTTTCGGCCGATGTCCCGCCAAAAATGACCGGCGGGATCACCTCGCCTCATTCCAATCTCACTTGCTCGGGATCGCGCCCTCGGCCTTGAGCACTTCATGCGCCGCCTTGAAGGCATCGAGGCCGGCCGGGATGCCGCAATAAACCGTGGCATGAAGCAGGATTTCCTTGATCTCCTCCACGGTGACGCCATTGGCGAGCGCGCCCTTGACGTGAAGCTTGATCTCGGCCGGGCGGTTCAGCGCGGTGAGCATCGCAAGGTTGAGCATGCTGCGCGTCTTGTGCTCGAGGCCATCGCGGGTCCAGGCATAGCCCCAGCACCATTCGGTCGTGATGCGCTGGAACGCCATCATGAAATCGTCGGCCTTGGCGATGCTGCCATCGACATATTCGGTGCCGAGCACCTTGCGGCGCACCTGAAGACCCTTGTTGAATTGCTCGCTTTCAGCCATTTCGCACTCCCATTTTCATTAAAGACGTTTCGCCACCCGGCAACTACAGGCCGAGATAGGCCGCGCGCACCGCATCGTCGCTGGCAAGCGCTTCGCTGGTCCCGGACAGCACCACGCGGCCGGACTCGATCACGTAACCGCGGCTTGCCACGGACAAGGCGAGCGCGGTGTTCTGTTCGACGAGAAGAATGGCTGTGCCGGTCTTGCTCACCGCCAGGAATGTGTCGTGCAGCTCGTCGACCACCTTTGGCGCGAGGCCATGGCTCGGCTCGTCGAGCAGCAAGAGGCGCGGCGACAGCATCAACGCGCGGCCGATCGCGACCATCTGCTGCTCGCCGCCGGACAGGGTGCCGGCGCGCTGCGTCAGCCGCTCGCGCAGTCTCGGGAACATTTCGAGCACCCGCTCGCGCCGCTCGGCAAGATCCGGCGCCTGGCGCATCGCGTAGGCGCCGAGCGTGACGTTCTCATCGACCGTCATTTCGGGAAAGACGTGGCGCCCTTCCGGCACATGCGCGATGCCAAGCTTGGGAATTTCGTGCGAGGGCCGCCCCACCAGCTCCACGCCATCGAAGCGGATGCTGCCGCGCGCGGCGACGAGGCCCGAGATGGTCCGCAGCAAGGTGCTCTTGCCCGCGGTGTTGGCGCCGATCACGCAGACGAATTCGCCGGCATCGACATGCAAGGACAGGCCGTGCAGCACGTCGCCGGCGTCATATCCCGCCGACAGGCCATTGATCGAGAGAAGAGGATTTTGACTCATCAATGCGCTCCCGTCTCCGCCGAGCGGCCGAGATAGGCCTGAACCACCGCCGGATTGCGTGAAATCTCCTGCGGTGTGCCGGTCGCGATGAGCTGGCCGAAGTTCAGAACGACGATGCGTTCGCACAGCGACATGATCGCCCGCATGTGATGCTCGACCACCACCAATGTCAGCCCCTCGTCGCGCAGATCGCGCAGCAGCGAGAGAAATTCATCCATCTCGACATGGTTGAGCGCAGCCATCGCCTCGTCGAGCAGCAGAATCTCGGGCTCCGTGCACAGCGCACGCGCCACCTCGACCCGCGCCCGCTCCGGGAACGACAGGTCGCGTGCCAGTTTGCCGGCGATGTGGTCGATGCCGACACGCTCCAGGCATTGACGCGCAAGGATGCGCGCCTCCTCGACCGAATGGCGCATCAAACCGCCGGTGAGAACGTTGTCGAGCACCGTGGAGTCGAGAAACAGCGCGATGTTCTGAAACGTCTTCACCATGCCGGCGGCGGCGATCTTGTGCGGCTTCAGTCCGACCAGATCGCGCCCGTTCAGCCGGATCGCGCCGGAGGTCGGGCGATGAAGGCCGACCAGCGTCGAGAACAGCGTGGTCTTGCCGGCGCCGTTCGGCCCGATCAGCCCGACGATTTCGCCGCGATGAACCTCCGCGCTGACATTGGAGAGTGCGGCAAGGCCGCCAAAGCGTTTCGAGATGTTGGAGATTTCCAGAAGCGGCGCGGTCATCGCGATGCCCCCTTCCTGAACCTGCGGACCATGCGCCGGCCGAATTCGACGAAGCCGCGCGGCTCGACCAGAATGACGACGATCAGGAGCGCGCCGAACACGAGCTGGGCCAGCCCCGCCGCCTGCGCGGAGAACGCCTGATTGGCCAGCTCCTCCATCGGGATGACGAACATCGCGCCGAGGATCGGGCCGATCGCGGTGCCGATGCCGCCGACGATGGCGATCATCGCCACGCGCACCGAAATCGAGGCGACGCCGAACACGGTGTCCGGGTCGAAGAAATACTGGAACTGCGCATAGAAGGTGCCGAGGCATCCCATCAGCACGCCGGACACCACCGCCGCGAAGATTTTGGTGCGCGTGGTATCGACGCCGATGACTTCGGCCGCGTCGACGTTTTCCTTGATCGCCTGCAGGCGGTAGCCGATGCGGCTGCGCTGGATCGCAACGAAAATGATGGTCACGACGATCAGCGCCGCCAGCATCAGGAAGTAATACGGCAACGTGTCCTTGAACTGGAACATCGCCAGGCTCGGCTTTGCGAAGGGCACCGACACGCCCACGGGGCCGCCGGTGAGCGAGCTCCAGCTATTGCCGATGACGCGCATCACCTCGCCGAAGGCGAGCGTCGCCAGCGCAAAGTAATGGCCCCGCAGCCGCATCGTCGGCAGGCTGATCACGAACGCCGCGACGCCGCCGAAGATGCCGGCCGCGATCATGCCGATCCACGGCGAGATGCCGAAATGGATCAGCAGCAATGTCGACGTATAGGCGCCGATGCCGAAGAAGGCGGCATGGCCGAGCGACATCTGGTTGGCGAGGCCGCCGACGATGTTCCACGCCTGCCCCATCGCCGCGAACAGCAGCATCAGGCACAGGATGCGGATGGTGTAGCCGCGCGGATCGATGGTGAACGGCAGCACCAGCGCGATCGCGAGCACGACCGCAACGAACACGGCCTTGCGGGAAGTCATGCCCAAAATCATCGCGAACCTCCGAGCAAGCCCTCGGGCCGCAGCGCGAGCACGCCGATGAAGACGACGAAGAGCACGAGATTTTGCAGCTGGATCGGGAATGCCAGCGCCGACAGCGACTGGATGACGCCGACGGACAGGCCGCCGACCACTGCGCCCGCGACCGAGCCGAGGCCGCCGAGCACGACCACCGTGAACATCAGCACGACGAACTGGCCGCCGACCGTGGGCGACACCGTGAGATACGGCAAGATCACCGCGCCGCCGAACGCCGTCAGCGCCACGCCGAGGGCAAAGGCGAGCCGGTGCATCGCATCCGCATTGATGCCGAGAAGGCGCGCAGCCATCGGGTCTTGCGCGGTGGCCCGCATCGCGCGGCCGAACCAGCTCGTGCGCATGAACAGCCACAGCGCCGCGCCGCTCGCCACCGACATCAGAAAGGCCAGGAGATAAGGCACGCTGATGAACAGCGAGCCGAGCTGCAGTGCCGAGGTCTGATACGGCGTCGAGACCGAGCGGAAGCTCGAGCCGAACATCAACAGCGCGGCGTTTTCGAGAACGATGAGCAGGCCCACCGTGAGAAAGATCTGCGCGACCGCCGGCGCCTTCAGAACGCGCCGGATCATCACCTGATGAACCAGCGCGCCGAGCACGAACACCACGGCGAAAGCCAGCGGCGCGGCCAGCAAGGGATCGAGCCCCAGCCACGCCCACGCATAGTAGGCAACGAACATGCCGAGCATCAAAAATTCCGCCTGCGCGAAATTCACGATGCCCATCACACCGAAAACGAGAGTCAGCCCGATGGAGATGACGGCATAGACGCCGCCGATCATCAATCCATCAAGGATGGCCTGGATTATCGCCATGGTAACGACCTTGACGCGAAGCAAAGCAGGAAAGGCGCGCAGCGTCCGCCGCGCGCCCGTGGCGGCGGATCAGGATTTCCAGATCGCCTTCGTCTTGGCGACGTTGTCAGGCCACACCGTCGCAAGCTCCTTGTCGCGCCACTGCACCATCACCGGCACCGACAGCGTGTTGAGGCCGGTCTTGTCGAACTTCACCGCGCCGCCGGTCATGGCCTTGGTCCAGCCGCCCTCGAAGCGGGTGTCGTGCAGCGCCTTGCGCAGCGCATCGGGCTTGGTCGACTTGGCGACCTCGATGGCCTGCGCCAGCACGTCCATGCACACCGCATGTTCGAGGGCCTCGTGCACCATGAAGTAGCCGAAGCGCTTGCGGAAACGCTCGGTGTATTCCGGCGCGAGGTCGTAGTTCGCCGGCGAGATCGAAAGCACGCCTTCGGCGTATTCCCCAAGCCCCTTCTCGAAGTCGGGAATGACGTAGCCCGCCGCGCCGCCGATCGCGGGAATGTCGATGCGCTGCTGGCGCATCGCGCGGATGATCTGCAGGCTGTCGTTGAGGTAGGAAACCGGGAACACGGCCTGCGCGCCGGAGGCCCGCAGCTTGTTGATCAGCGGCGTAACGTCGGTGATGCCGAGCGGATAGGCATCGTCCATCACCACCTGCACGCCAGCGGCCTTCGCGCCTTCGCGCAGCCCCGTCGCCTGCGACGTGCCGTAGGCAGTGTCTTCATACATGATGGCGATGCGCTCGAGCTTCTGCCCTGAGGCCGCGGCAATCGCCACGGTGCCGTCGAACTGCGCCTTGCCGAGCACAGAGGCCTTGGCGACGACCTGAAAAATGTTCTCGAAGCCGCGGCCGGTGATCTGATCGGAGAAGGACATCGTCAGAAGCGGCACGCCGCGCCGCTCGGTGACTTCCGAAATCGCGATGGTCAGCGAGGAAGCAAATGCCCCGAGAATGGCGACGACGTCGTTCTGTGTCACAAGGCGCTGCGCCACGCTGGCAGCCGTCGTCGGGGTCGAGGTCGAGTCGGCGATCACGAGGTTGATCTTGGCGCCGCCGAGGCTCTTGATGCCGCCCGCCGCGTTGATCTCGTCGGCGACGAGCTGCACGCCGTTGCGCGAATTGACTCCGAACTGGGCATTGGCCCCCGACAGCGGCATGATCACGCCGACATTGACGGTGCCGCCCTGCGCGAATGCCGACCGCGCCACGAAGGGCGCCGACAATCCGGCTGCGCCTGCGAGCATCATCGCCGAACGCCGGGTGAGTCCTGCCTGATAGCCGCCCTTCTTCTCGGTCATCCGATCCTCCCTGTTTTATGTTTCCGCCTCTGGCGGCCTCTCGGCCGCTCATTCCCTGCCCCTCGGGAGGGTCGCGCGGCTTCTGCAACCAAACGACCATGCTAAGCCGCACGGTGTCAAGCTGGTTGACAGATTGTCTGACAAAATTTGGGACATATCGGAGACGAGGGCCCGGAAGAGGGATGCTTGCGCTGGCCTCACGCAACATCTGGGCAGCGTCTCTCTCCGCCGTCTTACCCCGGAAAACCGTCGCGGCATGTGCGACGCAACGCTTTATTACCGTTGTTGGCAGGCTCCGCCGCGATTAACGGTTTGTGCAGCCTCGCTCGCATAAAATACCGCCGGCTCACACGTAGTCTTACGGCTCATCCATGCTTCAGGCCCACCAGCGCACGCCGTTCGGGCGCATCGTCACAGTCCGCGGCTCGCTCGCCCGGGTCGGGCTGCTCGCTGCCGATCGCGCCGCAAGCGCGCAGGCCCGCATTACCGTCGGGCGATTTGTCGCCATCCGCTGCGGCGGCTCCTCGGTGGTCGCGATGATCACCGACATCTCCCTTGAGACCGCAGCCCATGACGCAAGCCAGATCGGCACCGCCAGCGTCGACCTGCTCGGCGAACTCGTCGACGATCATGGCCAGCTGCGCTTTCGGCGCGGCGTGACAAATTATCCGGCGATCGGCGATCAGGTCGAGCTGATCACCCATGACGAGCTGGTCGCGGTGTTCACGCCCTCAGGAGCCGATCACATCGACATCGGCCACCTGCAACTCGACGCGTCGATCACCGCTCATGTCGATCTCGAGCAGATGCTCACAAAACACTTCGCCGTGCTCGGCTCCACCGGCGTCGGCAAATCGAGCGCGGTGTCGCTGCTGCTCAACGAAGTGCTGAGCGCGCGGCGCGAACTGCGGGTTTTCCTGCTCGACGTGCACAACGAATACGGCCGCTGCTTCGGCGAGCATGCGCAGGTGATGAACACGCGCAATCTCAAGCTGCCGTTCTGGCTGTTCAATTTCGAGGAGATCGTCGACGTCCTGTTCGCACGCCGGCCGGGCGCGCCGGAGGAGCTAGAGATCCTCACCGAAGTGATCCCCCTCGCCAAGGCGATGCATTCGCGCCATCCGGGCGACAGCGGCGTGCGCCGCAGCGAGAGCCGCCTCTCCTACAGCCTCGATGCGCCGGTGCCCTATCGCCTCAGCGACCTCATCGCGCTGATCGACGAGCGCATGGGCAAGCTCGAAAACCGCTCGTCCCGAATGATGCATCATAAGCTGATCGGGCGCATCGAGGCGGTGCGCAACGATCCGCGCTACGGCTTCATGTTCGAGAACGCCAATATCGGCGGCGACACGATGGCGGAGGTCATGAGCCAGCTTTTCCGCCTGCCCGCACGCGGCACGCCGATGACGGTGATGCAGCTCGCCGGCCTGCCGGTGGAAGTCGTCGACTCCGTCGTGTCGGTGCTGTGCCGCCTCGCCTTCGATTTCGGCCTGTGGAGCGATGGCGCCTCGCCGCTGCTGTTCGTCTGCGAAGAAGCGCATCGCTATGCGTCGGCAGACCGTACCACGGGCTTTGGGCCGACCCGCAAGGCAGTCTCGCGGATCGCCAAGGAAGGCCGCAAATACGGCGTCTTTCTCGGCCTCGTGACGCAGCGGCCGGCAGAGCTCGACGCGACCATCCTGTCGCAGTGCTCGACGGTGTTCGCGATGCGGCTCGCCAACGACCGCGACCAGGACCTGCTGCGCGCCGCAGCTCCCGACGCCGCCGCCAACCAGCTCGCCTTCCTGCCTTCGCTCGCCACCCGCGAAGTGCTGGTGTTCGGCGAGGGCGTCGCGCTGCCGACGCGGATGCGCTTCAAGACGCTGCCGGCGCACCAGCTCCCCTGCGGCGAGGCGATCAGCGCCCATTCGCCGATGGACACGGGATCGCACGACCTGCGCTTCGTGCAGTCGGTGCTCGAGCGGTGGCGCGGCGCGAACACGCAGCGCGCGGCTGCGGCCGACTTCGACGACACGCCTGCGCTCGCCGCCCCGCCGATGCTGCAGCCCTCGCTAGGCCTCGACCCGGACCGGTTCCAGCTCCTGAAGAAGCCGCTGCGCTGAGGCTGGCCGCGCAGCCGTCCCCGAAAGAGGAAGACTCCCCTTCCCGGCAAAAGGCGTTAGACTTCCGGTCCATTCCTCGTAACGGGCCAATCACATCATGTCGCAGAAGCCGATCAGCCGTTTTCCCGTTCCCAAGCTCGACAGCCTGCCGGATGACATCCGCACCCGCATCCTGGGCGTCCAGGAAAAGTCCGGTTTTGTGCCAAACGTCTTTCTGGCGCTCGCCCACCGGCCCGACGAATTCCGCGCATTCTTCGCCTACAACGACGCGCTGATGGAGAAGGAAGGCGGCCTCAGCAAGGCCGAGCGCGAGATGATCGTCACCGCGACCTCCGCCGCCAACCAGTGCCATTACTGCGTGATCTCGCATGGCGCGATCTTGCGCATCCGCGCCAAGAACACGCTGATCGCCGATCAGATCGCCATCAACTATCGCGCCGCCGACATCTCGCCGCGCGAGCGCGCGATGCTCGATTTCGCGCTCAAGGTCTGCACCAACGCGCAACAGGTCAACGACGACGACTTCGCAGCCTTGACCAAGCACGGCTTCAGCCAGGACGATATCTGGGACATTGCCGCGATCACCGCCTTCTTCGGCCTGTCGAACCGGATGGCGTCGGTGTCCGCAATGCGCCCCAACGACGAATTCTACATGATGGGCCGCGTCCCTAAGCAGAAAGCCTGACCGCGCCAGCCGCACAACAATAGGGCTGGCAACCGGCGCTCCCTGCACTAGACTGCGCGCATGTCGAGCGAACAACCGTCATCGATGGACGCTGACAGGCGCGTGGTGCGTTTGCCGCCGCGCACGTCCGATCAGCTCCCGCATATTTTGGGCAACGCCGCGCCCCTGGCCGAGGACGCCCTCGATCAGGCAGCCGAGACGCCGGACGACTACACCCACCGCATGCTCATCAACCTCGCGGCCTTCGGCTTCGTCGGCGCGCTCACCGGTATCGGCGTCTGGCTGGCAATCAGCATTGCTGATCTGCGAAAGGTGCAGGATTGCGCCCTCGCCGGCCGCTCGAATTGTGCCGTGCTGCCCTTCAACCGGGCCTCGGCGGAGCCGAATCTGCCGCCGGCCGCGTCCGATCCATCCCCCGATACCACGCGCGAGCGGGTCATCGAGCTGGTGAAAAGCCACTAAAATGAGTTCCGGAAGAGCATCTTAACCGCTGGACAGGTCCGTACCGGCATTGAACTCGCCGCGACGCTCCGTTATACGGGCACTCACACTTTGCGACCACAGCGGGCCAATCCCGTCCTGAGGAATTTCTGCCTTTGTCTGATTGGCAGCGTTTTTCCTCTATCAATCAAAGGCTTAATGATGTCCACGACATTCGATCAAGTCGCCAATATCATCGCGGAAACGTGCGACATTCCTCGCGACACGATCACGCCGGAAAGCCACGCCATCGACGATCTGGGTATTGATAGCCTCGACTTCCTCGATATCGCTTTCGCGATCGACAAGGCATTCGGAATCAAGCTGCCGCTCGAGAAGTGGACCCAGGAGGTCAACGACGGCAAGGCGACCACCGAACAGTATTTCGTCCTGAAGAACCTCAGCGCACGCATCGACGAGCTGGTCGCCGCCAAGGGGGCGTAATCAGGAACAATGCGCCTCGAATACTTTCAGCTTATCGACCGAATCGTAGACCTGGACCTCGCGGAACGCACCATCACGGTTGAAGCCGACGTTCCCGAGCACAGCACGATTTTTGAGGGCCACTTTCCCGGCCATCCCCTGATGCCGGGCGTGTTGCTGATCGAAGCGATGGCCCAGACTTCGGGCTGGCTCTTGATCGGCACGATGAAATTTGAGCGAATGCCGTTTCTTGCTGCCGTCAAGGAAGCCAAGATGCGGCGTTTCGTGGCTCCGTCCGAAAAGCTCAGGATCGAGGCCAAGCTGGTTCACGAAGGGTCGGGCTATGCCCTGACCTCCGCCAAGATTTATGTGGATGGCAAGGTCGCCTGCAACGCAGAGCTGACCTTCAGCCATACTCCTTTTCCCAATGAGGAACTAAAGGGCCATATGACAGCCTTGGCGAAAAAGATCGGTTACCCTCAGCAGGCAGAGACGTAATGGCTGAAAGCCGCGAACATCCCTCCGCCCCGGTCGAGGCCTGGATCACAGGCATCGGCCTTGCGACCTCGCTTGGAGAGGGGATCGACGCCCATTGGCAGGCGCTGCAGGAGCGCCGGATCAATGTCGACGAGAGCGGCTATGCGCCTTACGTCGTCCATCCGCTCGCCCCCGTCAGCTTTGAGGCCCAGATCGCCAAGCGCGGCGACCTTCGCCAGATGGAAGCCTGGCAGCGCATCGGTACCTACGCGGCCGGGCTCGCGCTCGATTCTGCTGGCCTCAAGGGCAACACCGAGGTTCTCTCGCGCACCGACATGATCGTGGCCGCCGGCGGCGGCGAGCGCGATCTTGCGGTCGACAGCGGCATCCTCAACGCGCAGAAAGAGGGCAACAACTCACCGGCCTGCCTCAACGAGCGGCTGATGAGCGACCTGCGCCCCACCCTGTTCCTGGCGCAACTGTCGAACCTGCTCGCGGGCAACATCGCCATCGTTCACGGCGTCACCGGCTCCTCGCGCACCTTTATGGGCGAAGAGGCCGCCGGCGTCGATGCCCTGCGCATTGCGCTGGCGCGCATCGCCTCCGGTCAGAGCGATGTCGCCCTGGTCGGCGCCGCCCATAACGGCGAGCGCAAGGACCTGCTGATGCTCTATGAGTTCGGCCGGTTCAATCAGAAGGACAAGTTCAGCCCGGTGTGGTCGCGCAGCGATGCCGGCGGCGGCTTCGCGCTCGGCTCCGGCGGCGCTTTCCTCGTGATCGAGTCGAGGGCCCACGCCGAAGCGCGCGGCGCAAAGCCGTTTGCCCGCCTGACCTCGGTCGTGGCCGACCACGCCCGCCGCAAGAACGGCGGCGAAGTCACCGCCTCGCTGGAAAAGATGTGGGCCGACCTTGGCGTCAGCGAGGGCAACGCGGCGATCATCACCGGCGCGACCGGCGCCGAGCCGGCGACCGCTGAAGAACTCGCCTTCCTTCGCGCACATTCGAACCTTCCGGTTCGCGGCACGGCAACCAGCTTCGGCCACACGCTCGAGGCGCAATTTCCGCTTGGAATTGCTCTGGCGGCGATGGCCATCTCGCGCGGCGAACTGTTTGCGGCCAATGACCCCGCAGGCGTCGAGATTGAAATGACCGCTCCGCCGACCCAAATTGCTGTCGTCGGCGTCGGCCATTGGCGCGGCGAAGGAATGGCACTGGTCGAAGCCGTTCGGTGAACGCGCTTTCGGAACCGGGTCGATCGGTCCGCAAGGTCTGACCAAATCCGATTCCGTTTCAAACATTGCGAGGCGCGATCCCGACGCGGATCCGGCTTCAGGACGGAGGCATCATGACGGCGACCCGTGATAAATTTGGCAGGCCCATCGTTGTCGTCACCGGCATGGGCGTGGTGACGTCGCTCGGCGCGGGCAAGACCGACAACTGGGCCAAGCTCACCGCGGGCCAGTCCGGCATCCGCACCATCACCCGCTTCCCGACCGACGGGCTGCGCAGCACCATGGCGGGCACCGTCGATTTTCTCGACGTCCAGCCGTTCTCCTCGACCGACCTGTCGGAACGCCTTGCCGGCGTTGCAGGCGAAGAAGCCATCGCGCAGGCCAGCATCGGCGCCAAGGGCGATTTTCCGGGCCCGCTGTTTCTCGCCGTCGCCCCCGTCGAGGTCGAATGGCCGCAGCGCGAGGAAATCGCGCGCGCCGTCACCGATGGGGCCATCGACTATGACGCCCTGCTGAAGGCCACCGGCGCCGGCCAGTTCGCCCACTATCACCGCCGCTTCCTGTTCGGCTCGGTCGCCGACGGTCTGAGCGAGAAGTTCGGCACCAAGGGCTCGCCGATTTCCTGCTCGACCGCATGCGCCTCCGGCGCGACCGCGATCCAGCTCGGCGTCGAGGCGATCCGCCGCGGCGAAACCGATGCCGCGCTGTGCATCGGCACCGACGGCTCGGTCAATCAGGAAGCGATCATCCGTTTCTCGCTGCTCTCGGCGCTGTCGACCCAGAACGATCCGCCGCAAGGCGCGGTCAAGCCGTTCGCCAAGAACCGCGACGGTTTTGTGATGGCCGAGGGCGCGGGCGCCCTCGTGCTCGAAAGCCTCGAGGCGGCAACCGCCCGCGGCGCAAAAATCCTTGGCGTCGTCGCCGGCTGCGGCGAGCTTGCGGACTCCTTCCACCGCACCCGCTCCTCGCCGGACGGCAAGCCGATCATCGGCTGCGTTCAGAACGCGCTTGCCGACGCCGGCCTCGAGCCCGGCCAGATCGACTACATCAACGCCCACGGCACCGGCACGCCGGAGAACGACAAGATGGAATATCTTGGCATCTCCACCGTTTTCGGCGACGCCACGGCGAGCATTCCGGTGTCCTCGAACAAGTCGATGGTCGGTCACACGCTGTCCGCCGCCGGTGCGATCGAGGCGGTGTTCTCCGTCCTCACGCTGCAGCACCAGCGGATTCCGCCGACCATCAACTACGACGTTCCCGATCCGGCGATCCCGTTCGACGTGGTGCCGAATGTCGCGCGGGATGCCCGCGTGACGGCGGTGATGTCGAACTCCTTCGGCTTCGGCGGCCAGAACGCCACGCTGATTTTGACCGGCGAGCCGGCCTGAGCAAGCTTCAACAGCCTGTCGCACCGGTTGACGGCTACGGCCGAACCGGCGATAGGCTTTTTGTCCATTTGTCCAATCTACCGGGAAATTCGGTTCCATGCGCGCGCTGACCCTCGTATCAGATCGGCACCTGTCGATCGTTGACACCCCTGCCCCCGAGGCGCCTGCAGCCGGCGAGGTTCAGATCCGCGTGCGCGCGGTGGCGCTCAATCACATCGACGTCTGGGGCTACCGCGGCATGGCTTTCGCCAAGCGCAAGCTGCCGCTGGCGGTGGGCGCCGAGGCGTCCGGCGAGATCGCCGCCGTCGGCGAAGGCGTGACCCGCTTCAAGGTCGGCCAGCCGGTGGTGATGTACGGCGCGCTGACCTGCGGCAAGTGCCGGGCCTGCCGCGAGGGACGCGACAACCTCTGCGAGGACGTCAGCGGCATCATGGGCTTCCATGTCGACGGCTTTGCACGCGAACTCATCAACATGCCCGAGCGGCTGGTGATCCCGGTGCCCGAGGGCGTGAACCATCGCGACGCCGCCTGCGCGCCGATCGCCTTCTCCACCGTCCAGCACATGCTGTTCGACAACGCCAAGCTCGAGCCGGGCGAGACCGTGCTGGTCCATGCCGGCGGCTCCGGCATCGGCACCGTCGCGATCATGATGGCGAAAGCCATCGGCTGCACCGTCATCACCACGGTCGGCGACGATTCAAAGATCGAGGGCGTCAAGAAGCTCGGCGCCGATCACGTGATCAACTACCGCACCGATCGTTTCGAGGGCGTGACCCGCAAGCTCACCAAGAAGAAGGGCGTCGATGTCGTGTTCGAGCATGTCGGCGCGGACACCTTCGCCGGCTCACTGCTCTCGCTCAAGCGCGGCGGCCGCCTCGTCACCTGCGGCGCGACCTCCGGCCCGACCACGACGCTGAACCTGATGCAGCTGTTCCAGCAGCAATACCGCATCATCGGCTCGTTCGGGGCTTCGATGCGCAACATCAGCGAGAGCCTCGACAAGATGGCTGCCGGCATGAAGCCGATCATCGACACCGAAGTGCCGATCGAAGACGTCGCCACCGCGCTTGCACGGATGGAGACCCGTCAGGTGTTCGGCAAGATCATCGTTCACTTCTGATGCTGCGCAGCGTCCTACGCGTCAGGGCCATTTTGCGCGATGCGCTCAAGCCGGTCGGTGACGCGGTCATCGGCGGCCTGACCGTGGGCATGCTGCGGGCGACGCGGTTCTTCGATCCGGTCCGCACCGCCAATGTGTTTGGCCGCGGCGCGCAGCTCATCGGCCCGCTGCTGCGCGAGAACCGCATCGGGCGCGCCAACCTGACCGCCGCTTTCCCGGAAAAATCGCCAGAGGAGATCGAACAGATCCTCGCCGGCGTCTGGGACAATCTTGGCCGGGTCGCCGCCGAGTTCGCCCATCTCGACAACATCTGGGCCTATGACCGATCGCGGCCGCAGGACAGCCGCATCGAAATTCCGCCGCGCACGCACGAGCTGTTCGCCAAGCTGCGCGAGGACGGCAAGCCGGCGCTGATCTTCGCCAGCCATATCGGCAACTGGGAGCTGCCGGCGCTGGCGGCGACCGAACACGACCTCGATACCGCCGTGCTGTTTCGCCGGCCGAACGTCGCCGCCGCCGACCGCGCCATCCACAAGCTGCGGGCCGTGAAGATGGGCGAGCTGATCGCCACCGGCCCCGACGCGCCGTTCAAGCTGGCCGAAGCCCTGAGGCAGGGCAAGCATGTCGCCATGCTGGTCGACCAGTGGTACACGCGCGGCGTCGAGGTCGAGTTCTTCGGCCGCAAGACGCGGGCCAATCCCACCCTCGCCCGCCTGCTCCGCCAGATCGAATGCCCGATCTATGGCGTGCGCATCGTCCGCCTGCCGAACCATCGCTTCCGCGCCGAGCTGTCGGAGGAGATCGTCCCCGCCCGCGACGAGAACGGCGCGATCGACGTGCAGGGCACCATGCAAAAAATTACTTCGGTGATCGAAGGCTGGGTGCGCGAGCATCCCGAGCAGTGGCTCTGGCTGCATCGCCGCTGGCGCTGATCTTTCCGTTTCCGCAATGAAAAAGCCCGGACCTTGGTCCGGGCTTTTCTTTGCTTCGCGGGCCGCCTGTTGCGTTCAGCGGCCGGTCTTGACGCGGGTCCACAGCCGGTTGATGACGCGCTGCGTCGCCGGCGGCCGCGCCGTGATCGTGTAGAGCTTCTTCATCGTCTCGGCGTCGGGATAGATCGTCTTGTCGTTGATGATCTTCGGCGAGATCAGCCTCTGGCTGGCGAGGTTGCCGTTGGCGAAGCCGAGATAATCCGAATTCTTCGCGGCGATTTCCGGCCGGTAGAGATAGTTGATCAGCTCCAGCGCCTCGCTGACGTTCTTGGCGTCGGCAGGGATTGCGAGATTGTCGAAAAACATCTGCGTGCCTTCCTTGGGGATGGCATAGCCGACCTCGACGCCGTTGTTGGCCTCCTCGGCACGGCGGCGCGCCTGGATGATGTCGCCCGACCAGCCGACGACGACGCAGATCTCGCCGCTGGCCAGCGCGCTGAGATATTCCGACGAGTGGAATTTTCGCACCGACGGCTGGATCTTGCGCAGCGCCTCCGCGGCCTTCTCAAGATCCTCGGTCTTGGTCGAGTTCGGATCGAGGCCGAGATAGTGCAGCGCCGCCGGGAGAATATCGTCGGCGGAGTCGAGCATCTGCACGCCGCAGTCCTTGAACTTGGCGATCTTCTCGGGATTGAACACCTGATCCCAGGAGTCGATGGTGCCCTCGGGCCCAAGGATCTTCTTCACCGCCTTGACGTTATAGCCGATGCCGGTGGTGCCCCACATGTAGTTGACGGCATGCTTGTTGCCCGGATCATAGACCGCGAGCCGGGCCGCAATCTCCGGCCACGCATTGGCAGAGTTCGGCAGCTTCGACATATCGAGCGGCTGGAACACTTTTGCGGTGATCTGCCGCTGCAGGAAGTAAGCCGTCGGCACGACGAGATCGTAGCCGGACTTGCCCGCGAGCAGCCGCGTCTCCAGCGTCTCGTTGGCGTCAAAGGTGTCGTAGACGACCTTGATGCCGGTTTCCTTGGTGAAATCCTCCAGCACGCCCGGCGCGATATAGTTCGACCAGTTGTAGAAATTGACCACGCGTTCCTGCGCCAGCGCCGGCAGCGAGGTCGCAAGACACAGGCCCGCAAGCGCGAAGGTGAAAAAGCGGGGTTTGATTTCCAATTTGGCTCTCTCCTCTCGGGGGATGAAGATTTCGTCAGATGGCCGAATGCGGTCCGGAAAACGTTGCACTCACGCCAGCGCCAGCGCGCGGGTCAGGCGCGCCAATGCCTCGTCGAGCGTGGCGTCCTTCTTGGCGAAGCAGAAGCGCACCACCGTCGTCACCGGATCGACCTCATAGAAAGCCGAGACCGGGATTGCGGCAACCTTGTATTCGTTGACGATGCGGCGGCAAAACGCCTCGTCGCTCTCGTTCAGCTTCAGCGGCGCGAGATCGATGTTGAGAAAATACGTGCCCTGCGAGTCCACCACCGGAAACCCGAGCTGGCGCAGGCCGGCCGTCAGGCGGTCGCGGCTGCGCTGCAGGTCCTTGCGCATGCCGTAAAAATATTCGTCCGGCTTGCCGAGGCCATAGGCAACGCCCGTCTGCAGGTTCGGCGCGGTGGTGAAGGTGAGAAACTGGTGCGCCTTGGCGACGACGCGCAAAAGCTCGGGCGCGGCGCAGATGAAGCCGATCTTCCAGCCGGTGAGCGAAAAGATCTTTCCCGCCGAGCCGATCTTCACCGTGCGCTCGCGCATACCCGGAATGGAGATCAGCGGGATATGCTCGCGATCGTCGAAAATGACGTGCTCCCATACCTCGTCGCAGATCGCGATCGTGTTGAACTCCTGGCAATAGCGCGCAAGGAGTTCGAGGTCCTCGCGCGGATAGACCACGGCCGCAGGATTCAGCGGGTTGTTGAACAGCACGAAGCGCGTCTTCTCGTTGAACACGCGCCGCAGGTCGTCGTCGTGCAGCCGCCAGTGCGGCGGCTCGAGGCGCACGAAGCGCGGCACGCCGCCCGCCTGCCGGATCATCGGCACATAGCAGTCGTACATCGGCTGAAACAGCACGACTTCGTCGCCGGGCTCGATCAGGCCGAGAATGGAGCTGGCGAGCGCCTCGGTCGCGCCCGAGACCACCATCACCTCCGCCATCGGATCAAGATCAACCTTGTGCCAATGTCGGTAGTGGTCGGCGATCGCCTTGCGCAGCTCGGGCAGGCCCATCATCGAGGGATACTGGTTGTTGCCGTACATCACCGCATCGGCGGCGGCGCGGCGAATATCCTCGGGGCCGGGATCGTCGGGAAAGCCCTGCCCCAGATTGATGGCGTTGTTGTCCCGCGCAAGCTGCGACATCGCCTCGAACACGGTGACAGGCAGGTCGGCAAAAATCTTGTTCATGGCAAGGGCTTTCGGTGACGGTCAGTGACCGAGGCGGGTGGGATTTCCCGAGGCCTTCCAGGCCAGAATGCCGCCGGCGAGATGCTTGTCGAACGGATAGCCCGCTTCCTGAGCCATCAGCGACGCGGTGACCGAGCGCTTGCCGGAGCGGCATGCGAACACGACCTCACGGCCGTTTGCCGCCGGAAGCGCGGCCGGGTCGAACACCGACAGGGGCATCTCCGCGGCCTCGGGATAGGCCTCGGTCTCGACCTCGTGCGGCTCGCGGACATCGACCAAAAGATAGCGTCCTGCGGCGACGCCGTTGCGCACCTCGTCCGGGGTAAGGTCGACGACCTTCAATGCTTCATCCGCCACTCAACTTCCTCCACGGCCGCCCACCGATCCATCCGGCGCACAAGCCCATCTGCTCCACGCGAACCTGCCCGCGAACCGCTTGGTCCGAGGCCGCCGCCAAAAATTTCGCGCGCCAAATTCGCCCTTGCGTGGGCGAAAATCAAGCATGGTAAATGCATCGCAAAATTCCGGGCGAGCCGCCCGGCAGATGGCACGGACGGCGGCGATTTACAACGCGCTTGCAACGCTCACGACAGGCGCCCCACCTCACGATCGGCAACCGCAAACAACCTCGCCGCCATTGGAATTGATCCGGTAACTGCTCCTTAATCGCGGCAACGCTAGGGTTCCCCCGCACCAGCCACCCGGCCGGTGACGCCGTCCAGTATAGACGGTTGGGTACACGCGGACGCGTCGGAGTTCACATGGACATCACCACCGGCCTTGGGCTGATCGCTGGCATTGGCGTCGTTGTTGTAATGATGCTCTGGGGCGGCGACCTCGGGATGTTTTGGTCCAGCCACGCTGGCCTGATCATTTTCGGTGGTTCGTTCGCCGCTACCCTGATCCGTTTTCCCCTCGTCTCGATGATCCACGGCCTGCCGCTCGGCATGCGCTTCGCCTTCACGATGCGCCGCCTGACCGCCCGCGACCTCGTTGACGAGCTTGCCCGCATTGCCGAGATCGCCCGCCGTCAGGGCCCGCTGGGCCTCGAAAAGGTCGAGACGGTCGATCCGTTCCTCGCCAAGGGCATCCGCTTCGTCGCCGACGGCTACGATTCCGAATTCATTCGCGACAACCTCGAGCGCGACCGCGACAACTTCCTCATGCATCTGGACGAAGGCGGCAAGATCTACCGCGCCGTCGGCGACTGCGCCCCGGCCTTCGGCATGGTCGGCACGCTGATCGGCATGGTGCAGATGTTCGCCAACATGACCGACCCCTCCAAGCTCGGCCCGTACATGGCGACCGCCCTGCTCGCGACCCTTTACGGCGCCGTCGTCGCCAACCTGTTCTGCCTGCCGATCGCCGACAAGCTGCACGGCAAGCTGCTCGACGAGGAAACCAACCGCACGCTGATCATCGACGGCATCATGATGATCCGCGACTCCAAGAGCCCGGCCTTGGTCCGTGAAATGCTTCTCGCCTATCTCCCCGAGAAGCATCGCGAAGAGGGTGAGCCGGTCGCGGCCTGACCGCCGCCCCGGTTCGTAGTGCGATGGCAAAGAAAAAACGCGCAGCAGCTCACGGTGGCGGTCACGGCTGGTTCGTCACATTCGCGGACCTGATGGGTCTGCTGGTCGCCTTCTTCGTCATGCTGGTGGCCTTTTCGACGCAGGACGCAGCCAAGCTCAAGATCGTCGCCGGCTCGATGCGCGATGCCTTCGGCGTTCGGGATTCGCGTTTCTCCGGCATTCTTGAGACCGACGGCTTGCCGACCCGGCCGAAGCTGAAGAACTCCGCCCACATTCCGCCGGACGAAGCCTCGAACACCCCGAGCCCCGACCAGCAGGACCGCGACGCCCTCAGCGGCGCCAAGCTGCCGAAGGACCGCGAATTCGCGATGGCCGCCGCCTCGCTTCGGCAGGCGATGCAGGATCTTCCCGAGCTGACCGAGATCTCCAAGCAGATCATGTTCACCGAGACCGAACAGGGCCTGAACATCGAGATCATGGACCAGGACGGCCGCGCAATGTTCGCGGAAGGCTCCAAGGAGCCCTACGAGCGGATGCGGACGATTCTGCGCCGGATCGCGCCCCCCCTGAAGCAGAGCCCGCTGCGGGTCGCCATCACCGGCCACACCTCGTCCGGCTACGTCCCGCCGCGCTGGAATTACGATGCCTTCGACCTGTCGTCCGACCGCGCCAATGTCGTGCGCCAGATCCTGCAGCGCGAGGGCCTGCCCGCGAGCCACATCTTCTCGGTTTCCGGCAAGGGCGACAGCCAGCCGCTGTTCCCCGACGATCCGGCACTGGCCGGCAACCGCCGCGTGACGATCACCTTGATGCGTGAAGATCCGCCGCTGCCGCCGAACCTCAAGCCCTGAGAATTGCCTCAATTCCCGGTACGGACGCCACAGATCCGTGCCGGGAATGGCCAAATCATGCCAAGCATTGTTGCATATCGGCAATGCCACAATCCGCGCTTGAACCGCTTGCGCCAAAAATCTTCGGCGCTTTCAATTCGTTAGAGCGCGCGCTTCACTTCCCACAGAGGCTGGCCTAACGTCCCTTCGGGTGGTTCTTTCGCCATAAATGCTGTAAGCCCGCCCGCTCCCATGCGAGCTCCGTTGTCGGCCGTCATCGCCGATCGAACGGAGCTCGAACAAGAATAGTTGCGCGAGGCTATGGCAATCTCCGACACCACACTGGACGCTCCGGTCGAACCGCCCCAAGCGTCGGGTTTTCTCGCCCTGACCTTAGGCAGCATCGGCGTCGTCTTTGGCGACATCGGCACCTCCCCGCTCTATGCATTCCGCGAGGCCGTTCACGCCGCCACCAAGGGTTCGGCCGTCACGCCCGTCAATGTGCTCGGCGTCCTCTCGCTGATCACGTGGGCGCTGCTCATCATCGTCGCGGCGAAATACGTGCTGCTGCTGCTGCGCGCCGACAACAATGGCGAGGGCGGCACGCTGTCGCTGATGGCGCTCGGCCGGCGCGCGCTAGGCCGCAGTTCGTGGGCGCTGTTTGCGCTCGGCGTGCTCGGCGCCTCGATGTTCATCGGCGACGCGATGATTGCGCCGGCGATCTCGGTGCTCTCCGCCGTCGAAGGTCTCAACATCGCCGCGCCCGCGCTGGAGCCCTATGTCGTTCCGCTGACGGTCGCGATCCTCATCGTGCTGTTCGCCGTGCAGAGCAAGGGCACCGCCAGCGTGGCTTCGGCTTTCGGCCCGGTCATGCTCATCTGGTTCATCGTCATCGGGGTGCTCGGCCTTGTCAGCCTGCTCAGCAATCCGGGCGTCCTTGTCGCGTTCAATCCCTGGTACGCGGCTCACTTCCTCGCCACCCACCACTTCATCGGCCTCGTCACGCTCGGCGCGGTCTTCCTGGCGGTGACCGGCGGTGAGGCGCTCTATGCCGACCTCGGCCATTTCGGCCGCCGCCCGATCCAGTGGGCGTGGTTTGGCTTCGTGCTGCCGGCGCTGCTGCTCAACTATTACGGCCAGGGCGCGCTGCTTCTGTCCAATCCCGCCGCCATCGAGAACCCGTTCTACCGCCTCGCCCCCGATTGGCTGCTGATGCCGCTGATCTTCATGGCGACCGCCGCAACCGTGATCGCCAGCCAGGCCGTGATCACCGGCGCCTATTCGCTGATCCGCCAGGCGGTGCAGCTCGGCATGCTGCCGCGCTTCGAGGTCCGCTACACTTCCGAGACCCATGCCGGGCAGATCTACCTGCCGCGGGTCAACCTGCTGCTGCTCATCGGCGTGCTGATCCTGGTGCTCTTGTTCCGCACCTCGTCCAATCTGGCCTCGGCCTACGGCATCGCCGTGTCGATGACCATGGTGGCTGACGGCATCATGGCCTTCTTCGTGCTCTGGAAGGTGTGGAATTTCCGCGCCGCGCTTGCAGCCGCGATCATCGCCCCGATCGCCATCGTCGACCTCTCGTTCTTCGGCGCCAACCTTTTGAAGCTGCTGGAAGGTGCGTGGGTGCCGCTGTTGTTCGGTCTCGTGATGATGACCATGATCTGGACATGGCGGCGCGGCTCCGAAATTCTGACGCTGAAGAGCCGCCGGGTGGAAGTGCCGCTCCGCGACCTCGTCAAGAGCCTCGAAAAGCGGCCGCCGCATATCGTCAAGGGCACCGCAGTATTCCTCACCAGCGACCCGGATTTCGTCCCGGTGTCGCTCCTGCACAACCTCAAGCACAATCAGGTTCTGCACGAGCACAACGTCATCCTCACCATCGAGACGGCGAATACGCCGCGCGTCGATGTCTCCGACCGGGTCAAGATCGAGGGCATCAGCGACAAGTTCTCGCTTGTGAAGCTCCGCTACGGCTACATGGAGTCGCCGAACGTGCCGAAGGCGCTGGCGATCGCCCGCAAGCTCGGCTGGCAGTTCGACATCATGTCGACCTCGTTCTACGTCTCGCGACGGTCCCTGAAGCCGGCGGCGCAATCGGCGATGCCGCTCTGGCAGACCCGGCTTTTCATCTCGCTGAGCCGCTCGGCCAACGACGCCACCGACTATTTTCAGATCCCGACCGGGCGCGTGGTCGAAGTCGGAACCCAGGTCACGATCTGAGGCACAATTAAAACCCGGTTCCCATCCACATCAAACGGCCGCCTGCCCCCGCAGGCGGTCGTTTTCGTGCGCTCTGCTGGCGACAAGCCGCCCCGCGATCTCCCCGAAGCAACCAAAATCTGACCATGGTGTTGATCCATGACAGGGCTCGAACACACCGAAAAAGCAACTTGCGATCGTGGCGGAAGGATCAACCATGAGAAAAATCCGTTCTGGCAGCTATCTTTTCGGCGGCCTCGCAGGGGCCGTCGGAGCCGCCCTCATGGCCTTCCCAGCCTTGGCGGCGGATCTGCAGCCCCGCCCCTACACTCCGGCGCCTCCTCCGATCCCGGCACCGATCGTGCAGGTCTATAACTGGACCGGCTTCTATATCGGCGGCCATCTCGGCGGGGCATTTTCCGGCGACAACGGCCTTTCGGGCGATGGCCGGTTCCTCGGCGGCGTGCAGCTCGGCGCAGACTACCAGTTCGCGTCCAATTGGGTCGCCGGTATCGAGGCGCAGTATAGCTGGCTGAACGGCGGCAATTCCGGCCTCAATGTCCCGCCGAACGTCGATGTCTCGCTCAGCAATCGCGGCATCGGCTCCGTCACCGGGCGGTTCGGCTACGCGATCGGCCCGACGCTGCTTTATGCCAAGGGCGGCTACGCCTATTCCGACAGGAACGTCAATGTCTCGTGGGGCGGCGCACCGGCAAGCTTCACGGTCGACCCCGGCCGCAAGGACGGCTGGACCGCGGGCGCGGGCCTTGAATACATGTTCGCCCCGAACTGGTCGGCCAAGGTCGAGTACCAGTACTACAATTTCGGTAACGTCAATTTCGTCGACAATCAGAGCGGCGCACCGATCGCGAGCTACCGCAACGACGAGCATACGGTCAAAGCGGGGGTCAATTACCGCTTCAACTGGGGCGGCCCGCAAGGCCCGCGCTATTAGCCTCTGTTCCCGCGCGAATGCAAAAAAGCCGGCGTGAACGCCGGCTTTTTTTTTCATTTGGCTGTCCGGTGCGAGCTCAATTGAGCCGGTCCGGGCGAGGATGGGAGCCGTCGTGCAGCTCGTCGGCAATATGGCGCTCGCCCTTCTGCTCACCGTCGCCTTTGGGCTCACTTGCCGCCTTCGGCGGCTCGGCGGGCTGGACCAGCGCCGAATGCAGGGCAGTGTCGCCAAGGTCGGCTTCCGCGGCCGGCTCCGAGGCCGTTGCTGCTGCGGCGGCCCGCAGGCGGCTGAACGAGCGCCAGCCGAGCGGCAGGCTCGCCAGATAGGCCGCCGAAGCGACCGAGAGGACGTGCCACGGATAGCTGATCAGCAGCGCGATGACGAACACCACCAGCACGAAGATCGGCAGCACCATTTCCGGCGGCACCCGCATGCTGATCGATTTTCCGGAGAACACCGGCAGCCGCGACACCATCAGGCCGGCGATCACCAGCGTGTACACTGCCGTCACCACCGCATAGGGCATCGGCGCGCCGAGGAACGAGACATAGACCGGGAGCAGCACCGTGATCGCGCCGGCGGGCGCGGGAATGCCGGTGAAGAAATTCGCCGCATAGGCGGGCTGGCTGGTGTCATCCATGGCCGCGTTGAAGCGCGCCAGCCGCAGCCCGCCGGAAATCGCGAAAATCATCGCGGCGATCCAGCCGACATTGTTCAGGTCGTGGAGCTGCCAAAAATACAAGATCAGTCCGGGGGCGACGCCAAAGTTGACGAAATCCGCAAGGCTGTCGAGTTCCGCGCCGAACCGCGATTGGCCCTTGATCAGCCGCGCAACCCGCCCGTCGATGCCGTCGAGCACCGCCGCCAGCACGATTGCCCCGATCGCGAGCTCCATCCGCCCCTCGACCGCGAGGCGGATCGCGGTCAGCCCGGCGCAGATCGCCAGCAACGTGATGACGTTCGGCACCAGCATCCGCACCGGGATCGGGCGGAACCGGCGGCGACGCAACCCGCGAAACCCTTCGGCGGTCTTGGCTTCATCTCTCATCGGATCGATCCCGGCATAACTCACTCACCGTCAGACACCGGCGACGGTTCCCGGCAAGCAGGCTTCAGGCAGCGCCCGGAACCCGCATTGCAAAAAGTATAGCACAAAAAACATTGAGGGGCCGAAGCCCCTCAACCTTCACATTGACTTTAGATTATTGGAGCAATCTATTGATTTCATTAAAAAATCAATCTGCACGATAGGTCCGGCCGGGGTCTGCCGTCGTGAAATCCGCCAAAATGGTTTCACCCGCCACCGCGGTCTGGCCGACGCCCACCAGCGGCATCGCCCCCTTCGGCAGGTAGACGTCGAGGCGCGAGCCGAAACGGATCAGACCGAAGCGCTCGCCGGTCCGCATCTCCTGCCCCTCGCGCACGAACGACACGATGCGGCGGGCAACGAGCCCGGCGATCTGGGTGACGCCGACGCGGCCGTAAGCGGTGGCGATCACCAGCGAGTTGCGCTCATTGTGCTCGCTCGCCTTGTCGAGTTCGGCATTGATGAACTTGCCGGCGCGATAGGCAATCCGCTCGATCCGGCCGTTCACCGGGCTGCGGTTCACGTGGCAGTTGAACACGCTCATGAACACCGAGACGCGCATCAAAGGCTCGGTGCCGAGCCCGAGCTCGGCCGGGGGGACGACCGGCGCGACCATCGACACCCGGCCGTCGGCCGGCGATACCACCAGCCCCTCGCGAACCGGGGTCGTGCGCACCGGATCGCGGAAGAACAGCGCGCACCATACCGTGAGCAGAACGCCGATCCAGCCCAGCGGCTCCCAGAGCCAGAACAGGATCAGGGTGACGAGCGCAAACGTGCCGATGAAGGGATAGCCTTCGCGATGGATCGGCGGGATCTGGGCGCGGATGGAATTGACGATCGACATCGGAGCTTCCTGGTGATGGATCAGTGTGACGAGATAGAGCGGTTAGCTTGCGAATGCCGGTTATTCAACAGCTTCCGGAGAGGCGAGCGGATCGTTGGTAGCAAGGGGCGGAAGACGATTGGGCGCACCGTCATCATCCTCGATCCCCGCCAGCTTCTCCCGCGCCTCCTCGGCCTCACGCTGCCGATTCCACATGCTGGCATAGAGCCCGCCTTTTAGCAGAAGCGCGGCGTGGGTGCCACGTTCTGCAATCACGCCGCGATCGAGCACGATGATCTCGTCCGCTGCGACGATGGTCGAGAGGCGATGGGCGATCACCAGCGACGTCCGGTCGCGGGACACCCCCTCCAGGGCGGACTGGATTTCCCGCTCGGTGTGGCTGTCGAGCGCCGAGGTCGCCTCGTCCAGCAGCAGGATCGGCGGCGCCTTCAAGATCGTCCGCGCAATCGCCACCCGCTGCTTCTCGCCGCCGGACAGCTTGAGGCCGCGCTCGCCGACCTCGGTGTCGTAGCCCTTGGGCGAGCGGGCGATGAAGCCGTCGATCTGGGCAAGGCGAGCCGCCTCCTCCACCTCGGCGTCGGTCGCATCCCACCGGCCGTAGCGGATGTTGTAACGCATGGTGTCGTTGAACAAGACCGTATCCTGCGGGACCATGCCGATCGCCGCGCGCAGCGTCTCCTGCTTCACGTCGCGAATGTCCTGGTTGTCGATCAGGATGCGCCCGCCGCTGACGTCGTAGAGCCGGAACAGCAGCCGCGAGATCGTCGATTTGCCCGCGCCCGAGGGGCCGACGATTGCCACCGTCTTGCCCGCCGGCACCTCGAAGCTGATGCCCTTGAGGATCTGACGGTCCGACTCGTAGGCGAAGCGGACATCCTCGAAGCGGATCGCGCCGTCAGTAACATGCAACGCCGGCGCATTCGGCTTGTCGGTAACTTCGGGCTTGCGGGCAAGAACGCCGAACATCATCTCGATGTCGATCAGCGCCTGCTTGATCTCGCGATAGACCATGCCCATGAAATTCAGCGGCTGATAGAGCTGGATCATCATGGCATTGATCATGACGAAATCGCCGACAGTCTTGGTGCCGTTGCGCACGCCGATGGCGCACAGCAGCATGGTCGCGGTCAGTCCCGCCGTGAAGATCACCGCCTGGCCGATATTGAGCACTGCGAGCGAAGTGTAGGTCTTGACGCTGGCGCGCTCGTAACGCTCCATCGAGCGGTCATAGCGCGACGCCTCCCGCGCCTCGGCGCCAAAGTATTTGACGGTCTCGTAGTTCAGCAGCGAGTCGATCGCCTTGGTGTTCGCCTCGGTATCGGACTCGTTCATCGCTCGCCGGATGCCGATCCGCCACTCGGTCGCCGCATAGGTGAACCACATATAGAGGACGACGGTGACCAGCGTGGCCAGCACATAGCGCCAGTCGAACACCCAGAACAGCACCGCAAGCAGCAGCGCCACCTCGACGATGGTCGGCACGAGCTGCAAAATCACCATCCGCACGATGACCTCGATGCCGAGCCGCCCGCGCTCCAGCACCCGCGTCAGGCCGCCGGTCTTGCGCTCCAGATGAAAGCGCAGCGACAGTTCGTGCATGTGGACGAAGGTGAAATAGGCGAGCTTGCGCACCGCATGCATCGCCACCTTGGCAAAGATGCCGTCGCGAAGCTGCGTCAGGCCGGCCATCAGCACCCGCATGAGGCCGTAGGCGGCGGTCATGATCAGCGGCGAGGCGATCAGCCACATCGCCCAGTTGTCCGGCGCGGTCGCCGCCGCGCCCTCGCCCGTCAGCGCATCGGTCGCCCATTTGAACGTGAACGGCACCGCCAGCGTCGCGACCTTGGCGACGAGCAGCAGAACCATCGCCCAGACGACGCGGGTCTTGAGGTCCTTGCGGTCCCCCGGCCAGATATAGGGCCACAGCCCCATCAGCGTGGCGATGAGATTGCCGCGCGCGGAATCAGCAGAAGACGTCGCCGGCTGTTGCGCCGCCGCGTGATGATGGTGAGCCATTAATCGTTCCTGGCGGCTGCCGCCCGGCGTCCGCAGTCCTTCAAGGGATACGCGCCATTCGCGCAAGTTGCCCGTGATATAGAGTGTTCAGGGCGGGGGTACACCCCATGGCGGGTAAATCTTTTGTTTCAACCTGTTATATTCGGACCGTCAGGAGCGGGAATGACGCGGTGCAACCGGCTCGCCTTGACGCCGCCAAAGTTGCGATGCAACATTTCGAAATGACAATGCCTCTCCGTTCTTCTCTCATCAAATCCGTCTGCGTCTATTGTGGCTCCGGCCCCGGCAACGACCCGGTTTTTGCCGATGCAGCCACCGCTTTCGGCAAAATCCTTGCAACCTCGGGCGTCAAGCTGGTCTATGGCGGCGGCTCAATCGGCCTGATGGGCGCGGTCGCGACCGCCGCACTCGAGAACGGCGGCAAGGTGACCGGCATCATTCCGGAGTTTCTGGTCCGCCGCGAGCACGCCATGGAGGGCGTGAAGGATCTCATCATCACCAAGGACATGCACGAGCGCAAACAGCTCATGTTCGAGCATTCGGATGCGTTCGTCGCACTTCCCGGCGGCGTTGGCACCCTGGAGGAATTGGTCGAGCAGCTCACCTGGTCGCAGCTCGGCCGGCACAAGAAGCCGATCCTGGTCGCCAACATCAAGGGCTTCTGGGAGCCGCTCGGGGTGCTCCTGTCGCATATGGCAGAAACCGAGTTCATCCGGCCCGGCCTGCAGATCAACCTGCTGAAGGCCGACAGCGTCGAGGACATTTTACCGAAGCTCGAAATTGCCGCGCAGGAAGCGGGCGGCGAAACCGAGATGCCGGGCGACCTCGCAAAACAGCTCTGATCAGCCCCCTTTTCGGGAAAGGTCAAGGGCGGGCTCTTGGCCCGCCCGCCATTGCCGGCACAGATCACGAGTGTCGGGCCTCAAGCCGGGGCGCCCGATTTCACCAGCTTGTAGAAGATTGAATCCATCAGTGCCTGGAACGAGGCATCGATGATATTCGACGACACGCCGATCGTGGTCCAGCGATCGCCGAGTTCGTCCTCGCTCTCGATCAGCACGCGCGTCACCGCCTCCGTGCCGCCATTGAGGATACGGACGCGGTAGTCGACCAGCTTCAGGCCCTCGATATACTTCTGGTACTGGCCGAGATCCTTGCGCAAGGCAACGTCGAGCGCATTGACCGGGCCGTTGCCCTCGGCGGCAGAGATCAAGACTTCGCCGGCAACATCAACCTTGACCACCGCGAGCGCCACCGTCACGCGCTCGCCCTTGGCGTTGACGCGCTGCTCGGTGTTCACGTCGAACTGCACCACCGTAAAATATTCCGGCACGCGGCCGAGCACGCGGCGCGCCAGCAGGTCGAACGACGCATCGGCCGCCTCATAGGCATAGCCGGACTGCTGGCGCTGCTTCATCTCCTCGACCAGGCGGCCGAGCCGCGGGTCGTTGCGCTCGAACGCAATGCCGGCGCGCTCAAGCTCGGCCAGCACGTTGGAGCGTCCCGCCTGCTCCGACACCAGCACCTTGCGATGGTTGCCGACGGAAGCCGGATCGACGTGCTCGTAGGTCGTCGGATCCTTGAGCAGGGCCGACGCATGAATGCCGGTTTTGGTGACGAAAGCGCTTTCGCCGACGTAAGGCGCATGGCGGTTCGGCGCGCGGTTGAGCATGTTGTCGAGCGTGCGGGAGACCTGCACCAGCGACGACAGCTTGTCCTGAGGCACAGCAATCTCGAAACGGTCCGAGAACTCGGACTTGAGCTTGAGGGTCGGGATCAGCGACACCAGATTGGCATTGCCGCAACGCTCGCCGAGGCCGTTCAGCGTGCCCTGGATCTGCCGCGCACCGGCCCGCACCGCGGCCAGCGAATTGGCGACCGCCTGCTCGGTGTCGTTATGGGCATGGATGCCGAGATGGGCGCCCGGCACATGTTTGGACACCTCGGTGACGATCTGCTCGACCTCATGGGGCATGGTGCCGCCGTTGGTGTCGCACAAGATCACCCAGCGCGCGCCGGATTCGTAGGCGGCTTTTGCGCAGGCGAGCGCATATTCGGGATTGGCCTTGTAGCCGTCGAAAAAGTGCTCGCAATCGACCATCACCTCGCGGCCCTTGGCCTTGGCGAGGCTGACGCTGTCGCGGATGGAGGCGAGGTTTTCTTCGTTTGTTGTCTCGAGCGCGACCTTGACCTGATACTCCGACGACTTCGCGACGAAGCAGATCGCGTCGGCGTCGGCTTCGAGAAGCGCGGCGACGCCGGGATCGTTCGACGCCGAACGGCCCGGACGGCGCGTCATGCCGAAGGCGGAAAAGCTCGCCTTCTTGAGCGCGGGCCTTTGGGCGAAGAGCTCGGTGTCGACCGGGTTGGCGCCGGGATAGCCGCCCTCCACATAGTCGACGCCGAGTTCATCGAGCATTGCGGCGATGCGCTGCTTGTCGGCGAGCGTGAAGTCGACGCCGTTGGTCTGCGCGCCATCGCGCAATGTCGTGTCGTAAAGATAGATGCGCTCGCGGCTCATGTCTCAATTCCCTGTCGAAGTCGTGCCCGCGCCTGTGCCGTCCGGCGGCGCGGCAAATGTCTTTTTCATCGTCGTGTTGGCGAGCCACTCGTCATTCACGATCACGGAGTTGCGCCGCTGATCGACATAGCCGCGCTTCAGGAAGAAGCCGTGCGCGGTGTCGCTGGCATCGACCGTGAGGTGGCTGGCGCCGCGGGCGGCGGCAAGCTTCTCCATCGCATCGCACAGCAGCGTGGCGACGCCCTGGTGCGCTGCCGACGGATGAACGAACAGCATGTCGACGTGATCGTTGCCTTTCAGCGACGAAAAGCCGACCGGCGAATGGTTGAGCGTCGCAACCAGCGTCAGCTGCCCGGTCAGCCGCGCGCTGAACTCGTCCTCGTCGTCGACGGCGGACGCCCATGCCTCGCGCTGGCTCTCGGTGTAGTCGTCTTCTGTCAGCTCCTCGATGCTCGCGGCGAAGATCTCGGCGAGCACCGGAATATCCTGCGGCAGCATCGGGCGCAGCGCCGGCTTCTGCAAAGCCTGTCCCATTGCGATCACCACATCCCGAACAGCTTGAGGGCGATGAGCGCCGCAGCGATGATCACCGCCCATTTGAGGACGATGTAATAGCGCCAGTGCTTCGGAAAAGGTGTGTCGGGGCGTTTCATCGGGCAAGCTCCCATGTCGTCACCATCTGGCCGTTCGCATCCTTGCCGTCCTTGAGCACGACGCCCATGGCCGCGAGCTCATCGCGGATGCGATCGGACTCGGCCCAGTTCTTTTCCGCGCGCGCCTTGAGACGCGCATCGATCAGCGACATCACGCCCGCCTCATCGACCGAGCCCTTGCGCGGATCGCTCGCGAGATAGCCGGCCCGCGTCTGAGTCAGCAGACCGAGCAGCGCCGCCGACGCCTTGAGCGCCGCCTTGCGCTGTGCCGCCTCATTCTCTGCCGCGCCACGAATGTCGGCGGCCATCGCGTGCAGGCGCGTGATCGCGCCGGAGGTGTTGAGATCATCGCTCAGTGCCGCCGCGACAGCCTCGTCGATCTCGCCGCCCGCGACGGTGTCATCGCCGACCAGCTCGTACCAGGCATCCAGCGTCTTCCGGCTTTCCTCGAGGCCACGCACGGTCCAGTCGATCGGCGAGCGGTAATGCGTCTTGAGCATGTTCAGCCGCAGCACCTCGCCGGGCCAGTCCGCCAGAAGCTCGCGGATGGTCACGAAGTTGCCCAGCGACTTCGACATCTTCTGGCCTTCGACCTGCAGAAAGCCGTTGTGCATCCAGGTACTCGCCATGCGCTCGTGATGGAACGCGCAGCAGGTCTGGGCGAGCTCGTTCTCGTGATGCGGAAAGACGAGATCGATGCCGCCGCCATGGATGTCGAACTCTTCGCCGAGATGCTTCCAGGCCATCGCCGAGCATTCGATATGCCAGCCCGGCCGCCCTTCGACGGCGATTCCGCCCGGCGACGGCCATGATGGCTCGCCCGGCTTGGAGGGCTTCCACAGCACAAAGTCCATCGCGTCACGCTTGTAGGGCGCGACGTCGACGCGGGCGCCGGCGAGCATTTCGTCCATCGAGCGCCGCGCCAGCCGGCCGTAGTTCGGCATCGTCGCCACGCTGAACAGGACATGGTCCTGCTCGACATAGGCGTTGCCCGTGGCGATCAGCCGATCGATGATCATGCGCATTTCGGCGATGTGTTCGGTCGCGCGCGGCTCGATCGTCGGAGGCAGGCAGCCGAGCGCCGCAACATCCTCGTGAAACTGTTCCTCGGTCTTGGCGGTGACCTGTCGGATCGCGTCGTTCAGCGCCAGCGCGGGAAAATCGCGAGCCGCGCGGGCGTTGATCTTGTCGTCGACGTCGGTGATGTTGCGGACGTAGGTGACATGCGCCTCGCCGTAGATGTGCCGCAGCACGCGGAACAGCACGTCGAACACGATCACCGGCCGCGCGTTGCCGATATGCGCGAAGTCGTAAACGGTCGGCCCGCAGACATACATCCGCACCTTGGCGGGATCGAGCGGCGCGAAAGGCGCTTTCGTCTTGGTCAGGGTATCGAAGAGCCGCAAATCCATCTCAAAAATCCATAGGTGGCAGATCCCCAGGGCCGGGCGTCCGCTCATGGATGATGAGAAAAGACGGCCTCAGCCAGCGAATCGCTAGCTAATAATCCCGCAGCTAATAATGCCGGTCAGGGTGAGGAAGCCGTTCATGGCCCGCACCATGGGGCAGTTCGGGGGACCGCGTCAAGATGCGCGAGGGCGAAACATGCCCGCCGAACGCCGATTTCTGGCTCCGGATTGGCCGAAAACGCGCCCGCTCGGCCGTTTTTCCCCAGTTCATCCGCCGGAACCGAGGCCGCGACACCGCTAAACTTTGCACGCCACAGTTTTGCCCCGGTTAATGATTTTTAACGGCTCGGGTTTATCGATGATGAACCTTCCTGCCTCCTTGGTTTGTCATGCGATTGCTCAAAGCTGCTTTCACCGCCGCACTGCTTGCCGTGTCGATTTCGTTCTCCGCCGCGCCCTCCATCGCCGGCGACAGTCGCGTTTTCGTCATTGCCAGCCAGGCGGACGGTTACGGCATCGACGAGTGCCTGGCGAGCGGCCAGCGCTGCGGCGCCCATGCTGCCCGCGCCTATTGCAAATCGCGCGATTTCACTGACGCCAGCGCCTATCGCGGTCTCGATCCCGATGAAGTGACCGCTACCGTGCCGGAATTCGCCAACAGCTCCTGCCGCGGCTCGTCCTGTGGCCGCGCCATCGCGATCACTTGCGCGCGCTGACGGAATTGGCGCAGGTACCGGCGTAAGCCACATCCTTGCCTTTGAAACGACGTGACGTTGCCGCGAGAAGCGGTTAATGAGTTCTTGCGGCTGCGCGCAGCCTGCATGCGACTCAGGAAAGTGGGCACCGGTTTCCACTTCGTCCGACAACGCGAATGGCCGGAGATGCTCGGATTATTTAACGCCTCGCTATTCCGTCGGATCATCGCGGGTGCCGCATTGAGCGGCGCGATGATCCTGCAAGCCTCCGCACAGGGCTATCCGCCGCCGCCGGGCTATGGCGGCGCGTCCAACCCTGTCTGCCAGCGGCTGGAGGCCCAGCTCGCCCTGATCGATCGGGGCGCCTCGGATGCCGCGCAGGCCGATCAGATGCGGCGCTATCAGGAGGCTGCCGCGCGGCAGCAGGCTGAACTTGACCGCGTGACCTTGCAGGCGCGCCGCATGGGCTGCGAATCCTCCGGCTTCTTCTCCCTGTTCAATGGCCAGTCGGCTCAATGCGGCCCGGTGAACAACCAGATCCAGCAGATGCGCGCCAACCTCGATCAGATCATGATCAGCATCGAGCGCATGCGCGGCGCCGGCGGCCAGGAGCGCGACGGCCAGCGCCGCTCCGTGATCCTCGCCCTCGCCCAGAACAACTGCGGACCGCAATATGCCGCCGCCGCCCGCAACAGCGGCTCGTTCCTCGAAGACCTGTTCGGCAACCGCACCGGCATCATGGTGCCGGAGGCGATGCCGGAAAACATGCCGAAGGCCGGCACCTATCGCACGGTCTGCGTCCGCAGCTGCGACGGCTACTTCTTCCCGATTTCATTTGCGACCGTCCCGAGCCGCTTTGCCGACGACGAGCGCGCCTGCAAGAACCAGTGCCCGGCGGCCGAAGCCACGCTCTACACCTATCGCAATCCCGGCGAGGACATGAACTCGGCGGTGTCGATCAACGGCGCGCCTTATTCTTCGTCGCCGAACGCCTTCAAGTATCGTCAGGAATTCAACCCGTCCTGCTCCTGCAGGGCGCAAGGGCAGAGCTGGGCCGATGCGCTGAAGTCACTGGATGATCGCGCGTCGATGGAGCGCGGCGACATTCTGGTCACCGAGGAGCGCGCCAAGAAAATGTCGCAGCCGCAGAACGCCGCCCCGGCGAGGCCGAATGCCGCCGCGAGCGTCCAACCCGCGTCCAGGGGCGAGGCAACCCCTGCCGCAAACGCAGACGGCGCGCCCAAGAGCATCCGCTCGGTAGGCCCAACCTTCATTCCACGCACCAACTGAAACCGGAGACCTTGAAACCGGCCGAAGGTATCAGCCAGCGGCGGCCTCGAGCCGCCGCAATGCGCGCGCACGCCCGATCAGCGGCAAGAGCGCCTTCAGCTCCGGCCCCTGCTCGCGCCCGGTGAGCGCCAGCCGCAGCGGGTGAAACAGCGCCCGGCCCTTCTTGCCGCTCGCCGCCGCCACCGCTTTGGTCCAGAGCGACCAGGTCTGCCCGTCCCATGGCTCCTGCGGCAGATGCGCGGCCGCAACCTCGATCAACTCCTGATCGTCGGTCGCAAACGTCTCGTCGCCGGAGACCACCTGCCACCATTCGGCGGCCTCGCCGAACTTCGTCAGGTTGCCGCGCACGGCGTCCCAGAACGCTTCGCCGCCGCCGCCGCCGACGCCGAGACTGGCGAGCCGCGCCGCAACCGCGTCATAGGTCAGCATGTGAACGGTCCGCGCATTGAGCGTGCGCAGCTCGGCGGGATCGAATTTTGCCGAGGAATGCGAGATGTCACCGAGCGTGACCTTGGTCATGAGATCGTCGAGGCTTGCGACCGGCTCGACCGCCATCGCCGTGCCGATCAGCACCGCCAGCGCCGCGACGGCGGAGGCCTCGTAGCCTTCGTCCTTGAGCGCGCCAAGCGACAGATGGCCGAGGCGCTTGGATAGCCCCTCGCCGCTCGGCAGCGTCAGAAGATTGTGATGGGCAAAGCGCGGCGCGGGGGCGCCCAGCGCCTCGAAGAGCTGGATCTGTACGGCGGTGTTGGTGACGTGGTCCTCGCCGCGAATGATGTCGGTGACGCCGAATTCGATGTCATCGACCACCGATGGCAGCGTGTAGAGATAGCTGCCGTCGGCACGGATCAGCACCGGATCGGAGAGCGACGCCGACTCGATGCTCTGCTCGCCGCGCACGCCGTCGGTCCACCTCACGGTGCGCGGCTCGAGCAGGAAACGCCAATAGGGCTTGCGGCCTTCGCCTTCCAGCCGCGCGCGATCCGCGTCGGTCAGCTTGAGCGCGGCGCGGTCGTAGACCGGCGCGCGGCGCTGGGCGAGCTGGCGGCGGCGGCGATATTCGAGCTCTTCCTCGGTCTCGTAGCAGGCATAGAGCCTGCCGGCGGCGCGCAGCCGCTGGGCCGCCGCCTCGTAGCTGGCGATGCGATCGGACTGCCGCGCGACGAGGTCCGGCACGATGCCGAGCCAACCGAGATCGCTGGCGATGGCATCGGCAAATTCGGCCGTCGAGCGCGCCTTGTCGGTGTCGTCGTAACGCAGCAGAAAGCGGCCGCCATTCTTGCGGGCATAGAGATAGTTCAACAGCGCGGTGCGCGCGTTGCCGATATGCAGCCGGCCGGTCGGCGACGGCGCAAAGCGGACAGTGATGGCAGTGTCAGTCATCTGAACAGGCCGCAACCTTTTGCGAGCGTTAAATGTCAATCGTCTCGGTCGGCACGCGGACGGCGCGCGGGGCGAGCGCCGCATCGCCCCGATGCAGCGGCTCGCCGCTGTCTCGAAAACGGTTGGTGATCGGATAGCGCCGGTCGCGGCCAAAATTCTTGCGCGTGACCTTCACGCCGGGCGCGGCCTGCCGCCGCTTGTATTCGGCGATGCCGATGAGGCGGTCGACCCGCTTCACGGTATCTGCGTCATAGCCGTCGGCAATGATCTCGGCGAGTGGATCCTCGTGCTCGACGAGGCGCTCAAGGATCGCATCGAGCACGTCGTAAGGCGGCAGCGAATCCTGGTCGGTCTGGTTTTCGCGCAGCTCCGCCGTCGGCGGACGGTCGATGATGTGCTCGGGGATCACCCGGCCCGACGGGCCGCGCGCGCCATCCGGCTTCCATTCGTTGCGCAGGCGGCACAGGCGGAACACCTGCGTCTTGTAGATGTCCTTGATCGGATTGAAGCCGCCGTTCATGTCGCCGTAAAGCGTCGCGTAGCCGACCGCCATTTCCGACTTGTTGCCGGTGGTCATCACCATCGCGCCGGTCTTGTTGGACAGCGCCATCAGCAGCGTGCCGCGGGCCCGCGCCTGGAGGTTTTCCTCGGTTACGTCGCGCGGCAACCCGGCGAAGGTGCCGGACAGGATCTTTTCGAATCCCTCGACCGCCGGCGCGATCGGCAGAACCTCGTAGCTGATGCCGAGCAGCTTGGTCAGCTGCGCCGCGTCGTCGAGCGAGACCTGCATCGTGTAGCGATACGGCAGCATCACGCCGCGCACCCGCTCCGCGCCAAGAGCGTCGACCGCGATGGCGGCGACCAGCGCGGAATCGACGCCGCCGGAGACGCCAAGCAGCACGCTCGGAAAGCCGTTCTTGGTCACATAATCGCGCAGGCCGAGAACGCAGGCGGCGTAATCCGCCTTGTCGCCTTCGAGCGTCGGCGCAATGTCGCCCTTGCAGCGCCAGCCATCGGCCGTCCGCGTCCAATGGACGATCGCGATCGCCTCCTGCATCGCCGGAAGCTGCGCCGCCAGCGAATGATTGCTGTTCAGCACGAAGGACGCGCCGTCGAACACCAGTTCGTCCTGGCCGCCGATCTGATTGACGTAAGCCAGCGGCAGCCCACTCTCCGCGACGCGGGCGACGGCGACCGAGAGCCGCATATCCGCCTTGCCGCGCGAGTAAGGCGAGGCGTTGACCACAACCAGAATCTCCGCGCCGGTCTCGCTGAGGCATTCGACGACGTTCTCGTAGTCGCCTGCCTCTTCCAGCCAGATGTCCTCGCAGATCGGCACGCCGATGCGAACGCCGCGCACCACCAGCGGGCCGCCGACCGGCCCCGGCGTGAACACGCGCTTTTCGTCGAACACGCCATAGCCCGGCAGATTGACCTTGAAGCGAAGTCCCCCGATCACGCCGTCATCGAGCAGCGCACAGGCATTGTAAAGATTTTCGCTCTCGGCCCATGGCAGGCCGATCAGGACGGCAGGGCCGCCGTCGGCGGTGTCGCGTGCGAGGTCTTCGACCGCGCTGCGGCACGCCGCCTGGAAGGCCGGCTTGAGCACCAGATCCTCCGGCGGATAGCCGGCAAGAAACATCTCGCTGAACACCACCACGTCAACGCCGGAGGCGGCCGCGCTTGCGCGGGCCGCCCTGGCCTTTTCGAGGTTTCCAGCCACGTCACCGACGATGGGATTGAGCTGCGCCAACGCCATCGTGAAGTGAGACACCCGCTCGCTCATGGGCGCATCCAGACCTGTCCGCCGCGCCTCACGAAACCGCAGCGGCCGGCAGCGGCTTGGCCTTGCCGGCGAGATCCTGCTTGAGCAGCTCCGCGATCAGGAAAGCCAGATCGATCGACTGCTCGGCGTTGAGACGCGGATCGCAGACCGTGTGGTAACGGTTGTTGAGATCGTTGTCGGTGATCGCGCGGGCGCCGCCAAGGCATTCCGTGACGTTCTGGCCGGTCATCTCCAGATGCACGCCGCCAGCATAGGTGCCCTCCGCTGCATGGATCGCGAAGAACGACCTCACCTCCGACAGGATGCGGTCGAACGGACGGGTCTTGTAGCCCGTGCTCGACGTGATCGTGTTGCCGTGCATCGGGTCGCACGACCAGACCACCACCCGGCCCTCGCGCTGAACGGCACGGATCAGCTGCGGCAGGCAATCATCGACCTTTTCCGAGCCGAAACGGTTGATCAGCGTCAGTCGGCCCGGCTCGTTGTCGGGGTTGAGAATGTCGATCAGGCGCAGCAGCTCATCCGGCTTCAGCGTCGGACCGCACTTGAGGCCGATCGGATTCTTGATACCGCGGAAGTATTCGACATGGCCGTGATCGAGCTGGCGGGTGCGGTCGCCGATCCACAGCATGTGGCCGGAGGTCGCGTACCAGTCGCCGGTCGTGGAGTCGACGCGGGTCAGCGCCTCCTCGTAGCCGAGCAGCAGGGCCTCATGGCTGGTATAGATGTCGGTCGCGCGCAGCTCCGGATGGCTCTCGAGATTCAGACCGCACGCCCGCATGAAGTTGAGGGCGTCGGAAATCCGGTCGGCCAGTTCCCTGTAACGGCGCGATTGCGGCGAATCCTTCAGGAAACCGAGCATCCACTCGTTGACGCTGCCGAGATTGGCGTAACCGCCGGTTGCGAACGCGCGCAGCAAGTTGAGCGTCGCCGCCGACTGCCGGTAAGCCATCATCTGGCGGCGCGGATCAGGAGTCCGGGCCTCGGCCGAGAAGGCAATGTCGTTGACGATGTCGCCGCGGTAGCTCGGCAGTTCCACGCCGTCGACCTTCTCGAATGGCGAGGAGCGCGGCTTGGCGAACTGGCCGGCGACGCGGCCGACCTTCACCACCGGAAGGGCGCCGGCATAGGTGAGGATGACCGCCATCTGCAGCAGCACGCGGAAGAAGTCGCGGATATTGTTGGCACCGTGCTCGGCAAAGCTCTCGGCGCAATCGCCGCCCTGCAGCAGGAAAGCCTTGCCCGCTGCCACGCGCGCCAGCGCCTTTTTCAGATTACGGGCTTCACCTGCAAAAACCAGAGGCGGAAAGGTCGCGAGCTGCGCTTCAACGTCGGCCAACGCCTTCGCATCGGGATATTCTGGGATCTGCACCACCGGCTTGCCGCGCCAGCTATCGGGTGTCCACCGCTCGGACATAACACTCGCTCCTGAAAATACTTCGCTATCCGAGAAGGATGCGAACGCCGGGGTTATACACAGCCAAAGCCGTCACGGCCAGTTGCAATTCACGCTTGCAACTCAAGCTCTTGCACCGGCGGCTATTTTCGCATTTGGTGTTGCCCTGGGAAGAGGTCCGGACGAACACCGCAGAGGTGGCCCTTGGCATCGACTTACACCGCTGACACCGACGACGCCTTCATCGACGACATCACGATCCCTGCCGCGGATGACTTTCCGCTGGCCGCAACCGTCTTCATTCCGCGAACGAATCGGCGCGGCGCGGTTCTGATCAATTCGGCCACGGCCGTCCCTCAGAAAATATATAGGCGCTTCGCCTCCTATTTGGCAGGGCGCGGCTTCGTGGTTCTCACCTACGATTACCGCGGCGTCGGCGGTTCCCGGCCAAAATCGCTGGTCGGCTTCAACGCCTCGATGGCCGACTGGGCGGCGAAAGACATCACCGGCGCGGTCGCCTGGATGCGGCAGCGCTACGGCGAATGGCCACTGCGCTATGTCGGCCACTCGTTCGGCGGGCAGGCGCTTGGCCTCTTGCCGAACAACGCCGAAGTCGCAAAAACCCTGCTGGTCGCCGCCCAGGCCGGTTACTGGCGGCTGATGACCCCGCCGGAGAATTACCGCGTCTTCGTGTTCCTCAACTGCGTGGCCCGCCCCCTCACCCGCGCGCTCGGCTACATGCCGGGCCGCATGGGTATTGGTGAGGACCTGCCGAAGGGCGTGATGCTGCAATGGGCGTCGTGGGTGTTGAGCAACCGCTATCTGCTCGACGATCCGTCGCTGACGACGCTCAGTCACTTTCCCAACTATCGCGGGGCGATGCGCGCCCTCACCTTCACGGACGATCCGTGGGCCACGCCGCCCGCCGTGGAGCTTTTGTGCTCGTTCTACTCCGGCGCAAGGCCCGAAATGGTCAAGATCGCACCCAAGGACATCGGCGCGCGCAAAATCGGCCATCTCGGCTTCTTCAAACCGGAGTTTCGCGACACGCTGTGGGAGGATGCCGCCGACTGGCTGGAGGTCGAATAGCGCCGCCCCTCACGCGCCGCGGACATGGCGCGCGGACGGGGTGCGCATGGTCACGAGCTCTTCCGCGGCCGAAGGATGAAGCGCCATCGTCGCGTCGAAATCCGCCTTGGTCGCCTTCATCTTCACCGCGATGCCGACGGCCTGAATGATCTCCGCCGCGGCATCGCCGACGATGTGACAGCCAAGCACGCGGTCGCTCGTGCCATCGACCACGAGCTTCATCAGAACGCGGGTGTCGCGTCCCGAAATGGTCGCCTTCATCGGCCGGAACGTCGCCTTGTAGATATCGACCCGCTCATAGTGGGCGATCGCCTGCTGCTCGGTCAGGCCGACGGTGCCGACCTCCGGCTGCGAGAACACTGCGGTCGGAATGTCTGCATGGTCGACGCGCACGGTCTTGTTGCCGAACACCGTATCGGCAAAGGCGTGGCCCTCGCGGATCGCCACCGGCGTCAGATTGATCCGGTTGGTGACGTCGCCCACCGCGTAGATGTGCGGCACGGTGGTCTGCGAGAACTCATTGACGGCAATGCCGCCGCGCTTCTCGTCCATCGCCACGCCGATCTGGTCGAGGCCGAGGCCCTTGACGTTGGGTGCGCGGCCGATCGCAAACATCACCTGGTCGGTCGCGATCGTCTCGCCGTTCGATAGCTTTGTGATGTACTCATCGCCCTGCTTTTCGACTGCCGCGACGGTGCAGCCGGTGAGAATCTCGATGCCGACCTTTTCCATCTCGAGGCGCAGGTGGGCACGAACATCCTCGTCGAAGCCGCGCAAAATGTTGTCGCCGCGATAGACGACCGTGACCTCGGTGCCGAGGCCCGCGAAAATGCCGGCGAACTCCAGCGCGATATAGCCGCCGCCCTGAATCAGGATGCGTTTCGGCTGGGTCGGCAGGTGAAACACTTCATTGGATGAAATGACGTGTTCGATGCCGGGGATCGGGTTGCCAAAGGTCGGCGTGCCGCCGGTCGCAATCAGAACATTCTTGGCGCGCACCGCCTCGCCGCTGGCCAGACGGACCGTGTGCAGCTCCTCGAAGACCGCGCGCGACTTGACGATCGTCGCGCCCGATTTCTGGACGTTGGTGGTGTAGGCGGCCTCGAGCCGGGCGATCTCTTTGTCCTTGTGGGCAATGAAGGTCGCCCAGTCGAAGGATGCGGATGGGATCGTCCAGCCGAAGCCGGCAGCGTCCTCGATCTCCTGCCCGACATGCGAGGCGTAGACCATCAGCTTTTTCGGCACGCACCCCCGGATCACGCAGGTGCCGCCGAACCGATATTCCTCGGCGATCAGCACCCGTGCGCCGTACCCCGCAGCGATTCTGGCAGCCCGCACGCCGCCGGAGCCGCCCCCGATGACGCAAAGATCGACATCATAGTCTGCCATGATCGCCCCCGCTGCTAATGCCATGCCATGAGATTATTGGGCCGCCGCGTCAGATCTGCTTGCCGCGCGCGCGCATCTCGCTGCGGAATTTGCCGTTGACGACTTCCGAGAAGCCCTGCGCCCACTGGTTCATCGCAGTGATCGACGCCTGGATCGAGCGCGGCTCCTGCTCGAGCAGCTTCTTGCCGAGCGGCGTCTTGTAGAAGGTGACAAGATCCTTCAGCTCCTGCTCGGTGAAGTCGGTCGCGAACACCTTCGCCATCGCTTCGCCGACTTCCTTCTCCTTGCCTGCCAGTTCCTTGGCGACCTTGATCGCGACCTCGTTGAGATCCTTCTGGTAGTTCAGGTTGCTCTGGAGCAGCACGTCCCGCGTCCGCTGAACGATGTTGGGAATGATGCTGGCATACATCGCCGACGCATTTTTCAGGGCCAGAAGCTCCTTGGCGGCGGCAATCGCGCCCGGCGTCGGGGCGCCCTGCGCCAGCGCAGGAAGGCTCGTGCCGGCGAGAACCAGGGCCAGGCCGGCAACTCCCAACATTTTCGAAAGACGGATCATTCCAGGTCTCCTCGGTTGATCGTTCCAACCACGATCAGGGGATCAGAGGCTTGCCTCTTAGCGGATCAGGCTGGAACGGCAAAGAATTTCGACGTCGAATCCTTAAAACGGGATTCAGGGCCGCTCGATGACAAATACGCCCGACTCGGCTGCCAGCACGGCGGCATTGGCGAGGCCGATGAACAGGCCATGCTCCATCACACCCGGAACAGCAGCCAGTTCGCGCGCCAGACGCGGCGCATCGGTAATCTGGCCAAGATGCGCGTCGATGATCCAGTGACCACCGTCGGTGACGAAACGATGGCCGTCCCTGTCCAGCCGCAACTTCATCGGGCCTGAAAGGCCGCAATCGGCGAATACGGCCTCGATCGCCCGGCGCGTCGCCGCGATGCCGAACGGCACCACCTCGATCGGCAGCGGGTACCGGCCGAGCATCTTGACCTGCTTGGTATCGTCCGCGATCACGATCATGCGATCCGAGGCGTCCGCAACAATCTTTTCGCGCAGCAGCGCACCGCCGCCGCCCTTGATCAGGTTGAGCTCCGCATCGACCTCGTCGGCTCCGTCGACGGTCAGGTCGAGGCGGTCAATCTCGTCGAGCGTGGTCAGCGGAACACCACACTGCTCGGCGAGGATGCGGGTGGCTTCCGAAGTCGGCACCCCGACCACGCTGAGGCCAGCGCGGACCCGCTCGCCCAGCAGTTCAACAAAATGCTTGGCGGTCGAGCCGGTCCCAAGTCCGAGCTTCATGCCGTCGCGAACATGCTCCAGGGCCACGCCCGCCGCTTGCCGCTTCAGATCATCCATCGACGTCAACGAAAAAATCCCTCAGTTTCGCTGCGATTGGCAGCGCGCGCGGCCTATCTACCCTCGATCGCGGCCCGCGAACAGATCCGCGGTTGATAACCCGCCGGATTATCGTACCCCCGCGACATGATTTGAACCCCGCCTCATCCTTGCACCGGCTGTCGCCCGCGCTTGCGCCGCCCTGAGGTTGCCGCTACAGCCTTGCCATTATGGCTGCAAAACCCCTCGTTGTCTTCGATCTCGACGGAACTCTGGTCGACACCGCCCCCGATCTCGTCGGGGCGCTGAACTTCGTGCTTGCGCGCGAGGGCCTGAACACCATTCCGCTCGAGCGCGCCCGCAAGATGATCGGCGCCGGCGCCCGCCGCCTGATCGAACTGGGGCTGGAGGACGACGGACGGCAGATCGGCCCGGATGACATCAACCGGCTGACGGCCGACTTCATCGCCTACTACGCTGAGCACATCGCTGACGAATCGGTCCCGTTCGACGGTCTGCTCGCGGCGCTCGACGAGCTTTCGGCCCGCGACTACGCCTTCGCGGTCTGCACCAACAAGCTCGAATGGCTGTCGCTGCGGCTACTCGAGCGCCTCGATCTGACCCACCGTTTCAAGGCGATCTGCGGGGCCGATACTTTTGGCGTCTCCAAGCCCGATCCGATCATTCTTCGCCAGACCGTCGCCCGGGCGGGCGGCAACATGGCTTCGACGATCATGGTCGGCGATGCCGGCCCGGACGTCGGCGTGGCCAGACGTGCCGGCGTCCCGGTGATCGGCGTGACCTTCGGCTATACCGAGATCCCGATCGCCGAGCTCAACCCCGACATCGTCATTCCGCACATGACGGAGCTGCCGGCGGCGGTCGAACAACTGCTCGCCGCGAGCCCGACGGCCTGATCCAAAGTTTTGGGCAAAGGCTCGCGCCGATGCAACACCTTGTTGCGCAGGGCTCGCGCCATGCCTATGGTTTCGGCTTGAACTTAAACTTCGGACTTGCGACTTCGGCTTTGGAGTGTGGTGGGGACCGTTCCGGCAAGCTGACGTCTTCCCGGAATTTCGCGGATGCGGGCAATACGCCACCCGGCGTGATTGCGTCTTGCGAACCTATGCCAGGGCCGGCTCGGAAAATTTTCGACATGCCAGACACTGGATGGGGCGGACACATCATGCATCGCATCGTATTCATCGCTATTGCCGGCAGCCTGCTCGCCGGGTGCTCCTCGGTATCCGACGCCTTCAAGCCTGCGCCGCAGACTGCTTCGGTCCGGCTGGAATCGACGCCGCCCGGCGCGACGGCAACGACCTCGATCGGGCCGAGCTGCCAGACGCCATGCGAACTGAGCCTGCCGATCACCACGGCCGAAGAGATGACGGTCGACTTCAGCCTGGCAAAACACCAGCCGCAGACGGTCGCCGCGATGATCGTCCGCCAGCCGGGCGACGTTTATGCGCCTGGCGCCGTGTCGATCGATCCGAACCCGATCGTCGCCCAGCTGGTGCCCGAAAAGCCCGCGCGCCGCACCCGCAAGAACGCCACCCCCGCGCGCGCGGCTGCGCCGCAGACCGCCCCGACCGCCGAGGTCGCCCCTCCTACGGCCGCCCCGCGAAACTCGGTTTTCCCGCCCCCGCCTCCCAGCCGCTGAACGCGGCTGCCAGGCGCGGCCGGGAACGAGTTGCCGAACTGCTCATAAGTCCCTAAATTCAGGGGCAAGAAAAAGAATTAGCGGTGAGCAGCCGCAGCCGTTCGGGTAGGAAAAGGCCGCTGATCAATGAGCAACATGTCTGAGTCCGCCATTTCCGTGAAAACGCCATCCGCGCCAATGATCGACCCGTTCGGGCGCAAGATTACCTATCTGCGTGTGTCGGTCACGGATCGCTGCGACCTGCGTTGCTTCTATTGCATGTCCGAGGACATGACGTTTCTTCCGAAGGCAAATCTGCTGACGTTGGAAGAACTTGACCGGCTGTGCACGGCCTTCGTCGACAAGGGCGTGCGCAAGCTGCGGCTGACCGGCGGCGAGCCGCTCGTGCGTCGCAACATCATGTCGCTGTTCCGTTCGCTGTCGCGGCACCTTGGCAGCGGCGCGCTGGACGAACTCACCCTCACCACCAATGGCTCCCAGCTCTCGCGGTTCGCGGGGGAACTGGCCGATTGCGGCGTGCGCCGCATCAATGTCTCGCTCGACACCCTCGATCCGGTGAAATTCCGCACCATCACCCGCTGGGGCGACCTCAACCAGGTGCTGGACGGAATCAGGGCCGCGCGCGACGCCGGACTCGCCGTGAAGATCAATACCGTGGCGCTCAAGAACATGAACGAGGACGAAATTCCCTCGCTCATCACCTGGGCGCACGAACTCGGCATGAGCCTGACCCTGATCGAAGTCATGCCGATGGGCGAAGTCGAAGGCCGGATCGACCAGTACCTGCCGCTCTCGCTGGTCCGCGCCCGCCTCGTCAAGCAGTTCACCTTGACCGATCTCGACGAGAGCAGCGGCGGCCCTGCCCGCTATGTCCGCATCAGCGAGACTGGCGGCAAGCTCGGCTTCATCACGCCGATGACGCACAATTTCTGCGAGGCGTGCAACCGCGTCCGCATCACCTGCACCGGCACGATCCATACCTGCCTCGGTCATGACGACGCCACCGACCTGCGCGGGCCGCTGCGCGCCTCGCCGGACAACGACCTGGTCAACGCGGCAATCGAGCGGGCGATCGGGCTGAAGCCGAAGGGCCATGACTTCGTCATCGACCGCCGGCACAACCGCCCCAGCGTCAATCGCCATATGAGTGTGACGGGCGGCTGACCGCACCTCCGGCGCGATTTTTTCTTCCTTCCAGACACCTCCAACCGCCTCCGCCAATATCCGGCGGTGGGCATGTCGTCTATTTGTCAAAAGTCCCGATTGACGGAAGCACGACCTGCTGAAATGGTGGCGGCCTTCCATCCCATAATTAAGAAGCACAACGCTGGTAAAATAAGGCAAAAGCCGAGGGAGAGGAGAACGCCATTTGAGGAGGGGTCCCCTTTGCAATCTCTATTGCGGTTGAGTCGTTGGATCGACACCATCAACACCGAAATCGGACGGTGGCTGTCCTGGCTGATCGTAGCCGCCGTGGTGGTTTCCGCGGTGAACGCGACGGTCCGAAAGGCATTCGACGTATCCTCGAACAGCTACTTGGAACTCCAGTGGGTACTGTTCAGCATCGTCTTCCTGATGTGCTCCCCCTGGACCCTGCTCAAGAACGAGCACATCCGCATCGACATCGTGAACCACATGCTACCGCTGAAAGTGCGGAGCTGGATCGACCTCCTCGGTCATACTTTCTTCCTTCTTCCTTTCACGCTGGTCCTGCTGTGGACGTCAATCCCGTTCTTCCTGACCTCCTACTACCAGAACGAGCAATCGCTGAGTGCGGGCGGCCTGCCGCAATGGCCGACCAAATCCCTGATCATGATCGGCTCCGCCTTCCTTTTCCTCCAGGGCATCTCCGAGATCATCAAGCGCGTCGCCATCATGCGCGGCCAGTTGCCTGACCCGAACGCCGAGTCGGTCAGCCTTCAGGAAGCCGCCGAACTCGAAGCCGGACGGCTCGCCAAGCACATTGCGGGCGACGCCACTTAACGCACATTTCAGCATCTATTTGCTCAGGAGCGATTGAATGATCGCGATGTTGACCCACTCCATGGCGCCGATCATGTTCGCGTCACTGGTGGTATTTTTGCTGCTCGGTTATCCGGTAGCCTTCTCGCTTGCGGCCATCGGGCTGTTCTACGCCTTCATCGGAATCGAACTCGGGATGTTCCATCCCAACTTCCTCCAGGCGCTGCCCGAACGCGTCTATGGCGTGATGAACAACGATACCCTTCTCGCCATCCCATTTTTCACCTTCATGGGGCTGATACTGGAGAGATCCGGGATGGCCGAGGATCTGCTTGAGACCATCGGCCAGCTCTTCGGCAGCGTGCGAGGCGGCATCGCCTATGCAGTGGTATTCGTGGGCGCGCTGCTCGCGGCGACCACCGGCGTCGTCGCCGCGTCGGTGATCTCGATGGGCCTGATCTCGCTCCCGATCATGCTGCGCTACGGCTACGACCGCCGCGTCGCCACCGGCGTCATTGCGGCGTCCGGTACGCTCGCCCAGATCATTCCGCCCTCGCTCGTGCTGATCGTGATGGCCGACCAGCTCGGCCGCTCGGTCGGCGACATGTATGAGGGCGCGTTCCTGCCCGGCATCATCCTCGCCCTGCTCTACGCGGCCTATATCTTCATCGTCTCGATCATCTCGCCGAAAGCCGTCCCCGGCCTGCCGCTCGAGGCCCAGACGCTGCGCGAGCCTGAAACCGCCGCGCACAAGATGGTGCTGCCGCTCGCGGGCCTTGGTGCGGCCTACACGACCTGGCTTCTGGTCGTGCGCTGGGGCCTGTTCGACTGGACCTTGCCGGCCTTCGAGACAATCGGCATCGGGTTGACGGTGCTGCACGGCGTGTGGTTCGCCGTGATGCTCGGCGTGCTGACCCGCCCCTTCATCGGCATCGTCCGCACGATGACCATCTCGCTGTTTCTCGTCGTCGCAATTTCCGTGGCGGTCGCGATCATCGCAATGAGACAGACGACAGTCACCTTCGGGGCAGATTACATCGTCCTGACGATGTCGATCACCGTGGTCGTGTCCTTCGTGCTGGCGGTGCTCAATCGCCTCTTCCGGCTGGGGCTGCTGTCGAAGCTCGCCGAGCAGGTCGTGTTCGTCATGGTGCCGCCGCTCGGCCTCGTGTTCCTCGTGCTCGGCACCATCTTCATCGGCGTCGCGACGCCGACCGAGGGCGGCGCGATGGGCGCGGCCGGCGCGATGATCTTGGCGGTGATGAAGCGGCGCCTGACATTCGACCTCACCCGGCAGGCCACCGAGTCCACCGCAAAACTCTCGGCTTTCGTCATCTTCATCCTGATCGGCGCGCGGGTGTTCTCGCTGACCTTCTACGGCGTCGACGGCCACCGCTGGGTCGAGGAAATGCTGGTGTCACTGCCGGGCGGCCAGACCGGCTTCCTGATCTTCACCAACATCTTCATCTTCGTTCTCGCCTTCTTCCTCGACTTCTTCGAGCTGGCGTTCATCGTCATCCCCCTGCTGGCCCCGGCCGCGGAGCGGCTTGGCATCGACCTGATCTGGTTCGGCGTCATGCTTGGCGTCAACATGCAGACGTCGTTCATGCATCCGCCCTTCGGCTTCGCGCTGTTCTATCTGCGCTCGGTCGCGCCTAAGGATCCCTATATCGACCGCGTCAGCGGCAAGCGGATGGAGCCGGTCACGACCGGGCAGATCTACTGGGGCTCCGTGCCCTTCGTGGTGATCCAGGTCATCATGGTGGGACTGGTGATCGCCTTCCCGGCCATGGTGATGCACTACAAGGGGCCGACCGGGAATATCGATCCGTCCAAGATCGAGCTGAACATGCCTCAGATCGAAATGCCGCAGCTCGACCTCGGCATGCCGAAGTAATTTTCTGCGCCTTCGGCCCCCGCGCCATCGGCGTGGGGGCAGCAACAAAAAACCCGGCCTTCGCAGGCCGGGTTGTTTGTTTGAAGCAATTCGCTTCGATCAGTTGCGCGTGCGCGAGCGGATCATGAAGCTGTCGTTGGTGTATTCGGCAACCTGCCACCACAGATACTGGTCGCCGCGATAGGCCTGCATCGCGTCGATCGACTTCTTGAAGTCCGGGTTCTTCGAAGAGATGTCGGCCCAGAGCTCGTTGGTCGCCTTGAGGCACGCCTCCAGAATGTCGTTGCTGAACGGACGCAGCTGCGTGCCGCCGGCGACGAGACGCTTCAAGGCCTGCGGGTTCTGCAGGTCGTAGCGCGCCGACATGTTGATGTTGGCGTGGGCCGCCGCGCTCTGGAGGATCGCCTGATAGTTCTTCGGCAGCGAATTCCACTTGTCGAGGTTGACCATCGCGTGGACCATCGGGCCGCCTTCCCAGAAGCCCGGGTAGTAGTAGTACTTCGCGACCTTCTGGAAGCCGAGCTTTTCGTCGTCATACGGGCCGACCCACTCGGCGGCGTCGATGGTGCCCTTTTCGAGCGCCGGATAGACGTCGCTGCCCGCGAGCTGCTGCGGCACGACGCCGAGCTTCTGCAGGACCTGGCCGGCGATGCCGCCGATGCGGAATTTCAGACCGGACAGATCGGCCACCGTCTTGATTTCCTTACGGAACCAGCCGCCCATCTGGGTGCCGGTGTTGCCGCAGGGGAAACCGATAAGGTTGTACTTCTTGAAAAACTCGTTGCCGAGGGCATCGCCGCCGCCCTGGTACCACCAGGAGTTCTGCATGCGGGTATTGAGGCCAAACGGAACGGACGCGTAGATCGCGAAGGTCGGATCCTTCCCGACATAGTAGTAAGTGACCGTGTGGGCCACTTCGACGGTGCCGTTCGAGGCTGCATCGAGCGCCTGAAGGCCCGGAACGATTTCGCCGCCGGCAAAGACCTGGATCTGAAACTTGTTGTCGGTCATTTCCGCGACGTGCTTGGCGAAAACTTCGCCGCCGCCGTAGATCGTATCGAGCGACTTGGGGAAGCTCGATGCGAGCCGCCATTTGATTTCGGGCATCGATTGCGCAATTGCCGGAGATGCAACGGCGGCAGCGGCTGCTGCGCCCGTAGCCGTCACCTTCAAGAAATCACGACGTTTCATTCAGACGTCTCCTCGGGAAAGTTCTAACTTTTTGAAGTAGCCAATAAAATAAAGGCAGCGGAAGCCGTACTAAAGACGAACACCCGCGCCCTCCCCCAAACCAGTAAGACGGAAATTGAAGTTGCCTGCGGAAAATAGCAAGCAGAAAGCGAAGCTAAGCCACAATGGCGGCTTGGCGTAGTTGATCTCTGACCTCGGCTGCAATCGCCCGGTAAATCTCCGCGTGCACACTGTTCGGCGCCTGCTCGACGATCGGCGTGCCTGCGTCGGACATTTCCCGGATTGACAGGTCGAGCGGCACCTCGCCCAGAAATGGCGTGCCGAGACGCTCGGCCTCAACCTTCGCTCCGCCGTGGCCAAAAATGTCCGCGCGCGTACCGCAGCCGGGGCAATTGAAATAGCTCATATTTTCGACCAGCCCGAGCACCGGCACGTCGATCTTCCTGAACATCGCGATACCGCGGCGCGCGTCGATCAGGGCAAGATCCTGCGGCGTCGAAACGATCACCGCGCCATCGAGCGGCGCCTTTTGCGCCAGCGTCAGTTGCACGTCGCCGGTACCGGGCGGCATGTCGATGAGCAGAACATCGAGCCGGCCCCATTCGACATCGGCTAGCATCTGCGTCACCGCCGAGGAGATCATCGGCCCGCGCCAGATCAGCGCGGTGCGGTCCTCGACCAGAAAGCCGATCGACATCACCGCAATGCCATAGCGCCAGATCGGCACCATCTTCTTCGCGCTGTTGATCTCCGGCTTCTGATGGACGCCGAACATGCGCGGCATCGAGGGGCCGTAGATGTCGGCATCGAGCACGCCGACGCGCAGCCCGAGATCGCGCAGGCCGAGCGCGAGGTTGAGTGTCGTCGTCGACTTGCCGACGCCACCCTTGCCCGAGGCCACCGCGATCACCGCGCTCACGCCAGGCAGTTCGACCTTGCCGGACTGCCGCGGCGCGCGGCGGCCGCCGGCTGGATCGCGATGGGCAGAGACATTGGGAATGCCCGGCGCGGCTTGCGGAGCGGGGGCGGCGGCCGCACCCGCCTTGCGCTGGGCGGTCAGCACCGCGAGCGCGCCGACGGCTCCCGGAACGCTGCGTGCGGCGTGCTCGGCCTCGGTGCGCACGCGCTCCCATGCCTTCGCCTCGGCGGCATCGACGGTAATCGAAAAGAATATCCTGCCGTTCGAAATCGAGATGTCCGATAGCGTCCCGGTGCTCGGCAACGGCACGCCCTCCGGCGACAAGACCCCGGCCAACTTGGCGAGCACGATTTCCTTGGTGACGCTCAACACACTCTCCTCAACAATCCCGCAATCCGGCAACCGCCGGACTCTAGTTCATCGCAACCCAAACCGGAAACACTGTCAGGCCCTCCGCATCTCTGCGAAGCTCCCGCCCGACCCCGCAATTGACGCCTGTTCCATCAAGTCGTCATATTGTCAAAGCTCCGCACAAGAAAAGGGACGATATCGATGGCTAAAGTTGCATTTCTCGGTCTCGGCGTCATGGGCTTCCCCATGGCGGGACATCTTGCCACCAAGGGGGGGCACGAGGTTACCGTCTACAATCGGACTGAGGCCAAGGCCAAGGCGTGGGTCGAGAAGTTCGGCGGACGCTCTGCTCCCACGCCGCGCGCCGCCGCCGAGGGGCAGGATTTTGTGATGGCCTGCGTCGGCAACGACAACGACCTGCGCTCCGTCACGATCGGCGCCGATGGCGCCTTCTCCGGGATGAAGTCCGGGGCGATTTTTGTTGATCATACCACCGCTTCCGCCGAGATTGCGCGCGAACTAAACGCCGACGCGAAAACGCGCGGCCTGCACTTCGTCGATGCGCCCGTCTCGGGCGGCCAGGCCGGCGCCGAAAACGGTGTCCTGACTGTGATGTGCGGCGGCGATCCGGGCGACTACGCGCGCGCCGAGCCGGTGATCGCGGCCTATGCGCGGATGTGCCGCCTGATCGGCCCCGCCGGCGCCGGCCAGCTCACCAAAATGGTCAACCAGATCTGCATCGCCGGCCTGGTCCAGGGCCTTTCCGAGGGCATCCACTTCGCCAAGAGCGCGGGCCTCGACATCGAAGCGGTGATCCAGACCATCTCCAAAGGCGCGGCGCAGTCCTGGCAGATGGAAAACCGCTACAAGACCATGGATGAAGGCAAATACGAATTCGGCTTCGCCGTCGAATGGATGCGCAAGGATCTCGGCATCTGCCTGAGCGAGGCCAAGCGCAACGGCGCAAGCCTGCCGGTGACGGCGCTGGTCGACAATTTTTACGCGGAAGTCGAGAAGATGGGCGGCCGCCGCTGGGATACGTCGAGCCTTCTCGCGCGGTTGCAGCGCTGATCGCGATTGCGCGACGGACGCATGCCGCGCGCCGTCGCGCACTTTTACCACCGTCTACGTGAAATCACCGTTCCTTGCGCAAAATCAATCGGCTGCACGCCGAGCGCGATCCGGTTTGCAAACATCTTTCCAGCAAAAATTAGCTGGCTGTTAACCCAAATAGTTTGCTCCTTAAGTGTGGCCTTAATCATTTCTGGAGAAAGATTGGGGTAAAGAAACCGTTGCGTCGCGCGTTCATGGTGTTGCGTATCTCAAAATGAGTGAGTCCGCCGACAGGCCAGAGGTAGCCGTCAATCCGGCCGAACCGGTCGTCAATCCCGCGGCGACGCGGCATCGCCGGACATCGGCGCAGCGCGTGCGCGAAGTGCGCGACCGCCTCACCTCGACAAGCGGCACGCGCCCGGCTTTCGACCACGAACTCCTGCGCCAGTATGCCGAAGCGCGATTGTCGGCCTCATTAGTCGTTGTGCTTTTGGTGGTTGCGGCCGGCTCGATCTTCGCCTTTTGGTCCAATCCGGTCGGGGCAATCCTGTGGTCGTGCGGCATTCTCGGCGTCCACGCCGTCATCGTCAGCGTCTGCAAAAGCTTTTTGAAGGAAACGCCGACCTCGACCTCCAACCGCAAATGGCGGCTGCGCTTCACCCTGCTCGATCTGCTCTACGGCCTGTCCTGGACCGCGATCCTGATCGCGCCGGCCGAGCCCGGCCTCGTCACCAACGTCCTCGTGATGTTCGTGCTGCTGCCGGTCGTCGCGGTGTCGAGCATGATGGCGGCGAGCCTGCCGATCGCCGCCTTCGCCGCGACGGTGCCGGTGACGCTCGCGATCGCCCTCAACTTCATCATGCGCGAGACGCTCGACAACTACATCCTCGCCTTTCTTGCAGTCGCTGCAGAGGGTTACTTCGCCCTGCTCGCCCATCGCCTGCACGCCACGACGCTGGTGACGCTGGAAGCCCGCGCCGAGAAGGACGCGCTGATCGGCGAGCTGGAGCAGGCCAAGGCGATTTCCGACGAAGCCCGCTTCCGGGCCGAGGCGGCGAACGTCGCAAAATCGCGCTTCCTCGCGCAGATGAGCCATGAGTTGCGCACGCCGCTCAACGCCATTCTCGGCTTTTCCGAGGTGATGAAGAGCGAAATTTTCGGCAAGCACGCGCTGCCGGCCTACAAGGACTACTCCGCCGACATCCACAATTCCGGCGTCCACCTTCTCAACCTCATCAACGAGATTCTTGACCTCTCGCGCATCGAGGCCGGGCGCTACGAGTTGAACGAGGAAGCGATCTCGCTGGCGAGCATCGTCGGCAACTGCCACCACCTCCTCAAGCTGCGCGCCTCGAGCCGCAGCATTACCATTCACGAGCTGTTCGAGCAGGAGATGCCGAAAGTCTGGGGCGACGAGCGCGCCGTCCGGCAGATCGTGCTCAACCTGTTGTCGAACGCGATCAAGTTCACGCCGCAGGGCGGCGAAATCTGGCTCAAGGTCGGCTGGACCGCGTCGGGCGGCCAGTATCTCAGCGTCAAGGACAACGGCGCCGGCATCCCGGAAGAGGAAATCCCGATCGTGCTCGCCTCCTTCGGTCAGGGCTCAAGCTCGATCAAATCGGCCGAACAGGGCGCGGGCCTCGGCCTGCCCATCGCCAAAAGCCTGGTCGATCTGCACGGCGGCACGTTCACGCTCAAATCGAAGCTGCGGATCGGCACCGAGGTCATCGTCACCTTCCCGCCCGAGCGGGTGATGTCGGCGCTGGCGCCGCTGCCGGAAACCTCGCCGTCGATCCAGCCGGATTGGGAGAGCACGCAGACTTCCCGCCCCCAATCGACAGGAGTGCGCAGCCGGACCATCATGAAAGCCGGAACGACCTTTTCATGATACCAGCTCCAATATCTGCGTCCCCGCTTTCCGTTCATGCCGTTGCCGTCCCTTCCTGCAATGATTTCTCCCTGCCGCGACATCTGCGACATCGACGCGCTCAGCCAGCTCTGCTCCGGCTGCGGCCGCACGCTTGCGGAAATCGCCAGTTGGTCCTCGCTCAGCGACGACGAGCGCGCCGCGATCATGGCGCAGCTGCCCGCGCGCATGACCAACGCCGGGCTCCCGCCATCCGAACGCGCCGCGCCGCGCTCAAGCTGACGGGTGCGCCGTGATCCGTTTTCTGCTGATCTTTTCGGTGCTCGCAGGCACCGCCGGCGCGGTGCTCGCCTATGGCGATCCGCAACGAATTTCGCTGGCGCGCGACATCATCGCCGATCTTCTCGTCAGCGCCCATCCGCCGGCGCCGCGCACGGTCGATATCGAACGCACCTCATCGGGCGACTTCGCCCTGCGGGCCACCATCAACGGCGCCCCGGCGTCGATGATCGTCGACACCGGCGCGACGTCGGTGGTGCTGACCTATGAGACCGCCAAGGCCGCTGGGCTGCCACTGGAACTGCTCGACTACAACGTCGCAGTCGATACCGCCAACGGCCGGATGCATGCCGCCCGGTTGACGCTGGACCAGATCGCCATCGGCAAGCTGGTCGAGCGCTCGGTGCCGGCGCTGGTCGTGCCGCGCGGGCAGATGAAGAACAACCTGCTCGGCATGAGCTTTCTCGACCGGCTGGAAAGCTGGGAAGTGCGCGCCGACCGTCTGACGCTGAACGGCTATCCGTAGGGCGCGGCTCCTTATGCCGCGGCCGCGGTTTCCTCGTCGCGCACGCAGGCCATCGCAGCCGCCAGCACCTCGAAGCCGTTGCCCGCCTTGACGCCCTGCTCCGACAGCATGCGGCGGAACGCGCGCGCCCCCGGCACAGCCTGAAACGCGCCGACCATGTGCCGCGTCATTGCGTGCAGCTTGTACCCCGATGCAACAAGCTCGCGGATATGCGGCTCCATCGCCGTCAGTGCCGCCTTCATGCTGTCATGCGGCGCGGCTTCGCCGAAAAGCTCGGGATCGACCGCCAATAGCCGCCACGGGTCGTGATATGCGGCGCGGCCCATCATCACGCCATCGACGCGCTCGAGATGGCGTTTCGCCTCCTCGATGCTGCCGATGCCGCCGTTGATGATGATCGGCATAGCGGGCATCGCCGCCTTGAGCCGGTAGACCCGATCGTAGTCGAGCGGCGGAATATCGCGATTCTCCTGCGGCGACAGGCCCTTCAGCCATGCCTTGCGCGCATGGACGATGATCGCGTCGGTGCCGGCGGCAGCCACCGCCTGCGCCAGCGCGTCGAGCGCCACCTCCGGGTCCTGGTCGTCGATGCCGATCCGGCATTTGACCGTCACCGGTACCCGCACGGCCTCTTTCATCCCGGCGACGCATTCGGCCACGAGCTGCGGCTCGGCCATCAGGCAGGCGCCGAAGCGGCCTTCCTGCACGCGGTCCGACGGGCAGCCGACATTGAGGTTAATCTCGTCATAGCCGAAATCCTCGCCGATCTTCGCGCTGATCGCGAGGTCCGCCGGGTTCGACCCGCCGAGTTGCAGCGCGACCGGATGCTCCTTGGCGCTGAAGCCGATCAGCCGCTCGCGATCGCCATGGATCACCGCGCCGGTCGTCACCATCTCAGTGTAGAGCAGCGCCCGCCGCGACAAAGCGCGATGGAACTGGCGGCAATAGCGGTCAGTCCAGGCCATCATCGGCGCGATGGAGAATTTGGCTTGATAGTTCAAGGCGATACGAGGCTCTGAAAATTGCATTTGCGGCGGATCAGGAACGGCTTTTACCGCGTCTTCGCCGGGAATGCACCCCTGCCCGCCCTCGCCCGCACCTCACGTCCCGTGATCCCTCTCGGGGGCTGGCCGCTGCGCCGCGCTGGAGCTGAGCCGGTCGAGATGCATGCGGATATGCGCGGCCTCGGCCGCGGTATTGGCCAGCGCAATCGCCCGGTCGAACGCCTCGCGCGCTTCCTGTTCCCGGCCAAGGCTCAGCAGCAATCCGCCCCTGAGGCCGTAAAAATGAAAATAGCCGGATAGCTGCCCCTCCAGCGGCTCGATCATTTCCAATGCCGCTTCCGCGCCGCGCAGCTTGGAGACGGCAACCGCGCGGTTGAGCGTGATCACCGGCGAGGGCTGCAAACGTTCCAGCACGGCATACAGATGATCGATCTGGCCCCAGTCCGTATCTTCAGGCCGCGCCGCCCGGGCATGAACCGCGGCGATCGCCGCCTGCAACTGATACGGCCCCGGCGACTGGTGCCGCATCGCCTTGTCGATGAGCGCCAGCCCCTCGTCGATCATCTTGCCGTTCCAGAGGCTGCGGTCCTGCTCGTCGAGCAAGACGATGGCGCCAGTCTCATCGATCCGCGCTGCCGCCCGTGCGTGCTGGAGCAGCATCAGGGCGGTGAGGCCCATGATCTCCGGCTCGGCGCGAAACAGCTTGAGCAGCAGCCGCGACAGACGGATGGCTTCATCGCATAGCGGCTGGCGCATGTGCGCCTCCCCGCCGCTCGCGGAATAGCCCTCGTTGAACAACAGATAGATCATCGCCGCGACCGCCGCGAGCCGCTCGGAGCGCTCGACCGGCCCCGGCGCGCCGAACGGCACATCGGCCTCCGCGATCCGCCGCTTGGCCCGGGTGATGCGCTGCTCCATCGCGCTTTCCGAAACGAGAAACGCCCGCGCGATCTCCTTCACGGTAAGGCCTGAGACGACGCGCAGTGCCAGCGCGATCTGCTGGGTCGCCGGCAGCTCCGGATGGCAGCAGACGAACAGCAGCCGCAAAATGTCGTCGCGATAATGCGAGTGATCGAGCCGCTCGACGAGCTCGCTTTCGGTGTCGCCAAGATCAGACAGCACCGCCTCGTCCGGCAACGGCTCGCTGCGGCGGTCGCGCCGCAACGTATCGACGCCGAAATTGCGGCCGACCATGATCAGCCACGCCACGACATCGCGCGGCGGCCCGTTCTGCGGCCAGCTCCGCAGGGCCCGGAGGCACGCTTCCTGAAACGCCTCCTCGGCGCGGTCGAGATCGCGGAAATAACGCAGCAGCGCCGCGATCACCTGCGGGCGCGCCGCGCTTAAGGAAGCATCCATCCAGCCAATGTCGCTCACCGGCTTTGCACCCCCGGCAAATAAATTCCCACCGGACGGATCTCGTAAGCGCCGCCGGGATTTGCATGCGCAAGATCGCGGGCGATGGCGACCGCCTCCTCCAGCGTCTCGCAATCGACGAGATAGAAGCCGAGCAACTGTTCCTTGGTTTCGGCGAACGGCCCGTCGATCACGAGCGCTTGATCCTGCTTGCCGTCGAGGCCCTTGCGGACCGTGGTCGCCGCCGTTGTCGGCATCAACCGGGCGACCGGGCCGAGCCTTCCGGCGGCGGCGACCTTGCCATGGACCTGATCGAGACGCACCATCACGGCGTCGTCCTCCTCCTTGCTCCACGAGCAGACGAAATCCTCGGAGTGGTAACAAAATATCGCGTACTTCATGTGATCTTCCCTGCAGGCCTTACGAGAACGGATGAGCCGGGCATCTTCCGACACATCGTGGCAAAAATCATCCGCCGGCCGCCCAAAAATAACCGGCCCCCTGTCGGAAAAGCCCGAGCCGGTTCGTCCTTCGCAAATACGGCCACTGCACACCGCGAAAAGGAGAGCTTTTATGCACGGTACCGCCAAATCAGTCCCGCTTTCAGAGCGCCAGCTCACGCTGACCCGCCTGATCGATGCGACGCCCGACAAGGTCTATCGCGCCTGGACCGAGCCAGAACTTCTCAAGCAGTGGTTTTGCCCGCGCCCCTACCAGACGATCGAGGCGGTGTTCGATGTCCGCCCCGGCGGCAGCAGTTATCTCGTGATGCGCTCGCCCGAGGGGCAGGACATGCCCAGCCACGGCGTCTATCTCGAAGTCGTCCCCAACCGCCGCCTAGTGATGACCGACGCCTACAGGACGGCGTGGGAGCCGTCCGACAAGCCGTTCTTGACGATCGACCTCAGCTTCGAGGAAGAGGACGGCAAGACCCGCTACACGGCGCGCGTCTATCATTGGACCGCCGAGGATCGTGCGACCCACGAACAGATGGGCTTCCATACCGGCTGGTCGATCGCCACCGACCAGCTCGAAGAAGTCCTCGCCAGGCTCTGACCTCGGCCTCCCCTTCAGAATTTTCGAGCCCTGCAAGGGAGCGTCATTCGCTCCCTTATTTTCGCGGCCACGCGGCTCGCGCGGGCAGCGCTTCAGCAATCGCTATTTGATGTAATGTAAATATATGTTATAAGGTGCTCGGCTCGCTCGTGAGGCGAACCTGATCGAAGATGTGTCATGCGCTGAGCTGAACCATGACGACAATGACGCGATTGCGCACCTATCAGGGCTTGCCGATCCTGTCTTACGGCTTCCGGCCCTTCTTTCTCCTCGCGGCACTCCATGCGGCGCTCGTGATGCTGGCCTGGCTGCCGATCTTCTACGGCGAGCTCGCCCTGCACTCGGCCTTTTCGCCAGTGGACTGGCACGCGCATGAAATGCTTTACGGCTTTCTTCCCGCGGTCATCACCGGCTTCCTGCTCACCGCCATTCCCAACTGGACCGGCCGCCTGCCGATCCAGGGCGCGCCGTTGCTCGCTCTGCTGCTCGTATGGATCGCCGGACGCATCGCCGTCACCTGCTCCGGCAATATCGGCGCGATCCCGGCGGCGCTGATCGACATCGCCTTCCTCGTGCTGGTCGCGGCAGCGGCCGCACGCGAGGTGCTCGCAGGCAAGACCTGGGGCAACCTCAAGATCGTTGCGCTGCTCGCCCTGCTCATCATCGGCAACATCACCTTCCATGTTGAAAGCTACCTGTCCGGCCACGCCGCCTATGGCGCCCGCATCGGCGTCGCGGCGGCAGTCCTCTTGATCATGGTGATGGGCGGACGGATCATTCCCAGCTTCACGACCAACTGGTTGAAGCGCAACAATCCCGGCCGGCTGGCCGCGCCTTTCGGCAGTTATGATCGCGCCGTCCTCGCCCTCTCCGGCATCACGCTTCTCGTCTGGCTGATCGCGCCGTTCGGCATGGTCACCGCCGTTGCGCTCGCGCTTGCCGGAATTGCCAATATCGCGCGGCTATGCCGGTGGGCCGGCGATCGCACCACAAGCGAGCGCCTTTTGCTGATCCTGCATATCGCCTATGCCTTTATCCCCCTCGGCTTTCTGCTGATGGCGGCGGCAAGCAGCGAACGCCTTCCCGCCTCGGCGGCGATCCATGCCTGGACGGCAGGCGGCATCGGCGTCATGACCCTCGCCGTGATGACGCGCGTATCGCTCGGCCATACGGGCCGCGCATTGACCGCCTCGCACGCGACGCAATTTATCTACGCGCTGATCATCATCGCCGCGCTCGCACGGATCACGGCGGCCCTTGTCGGCGCCGACAGCGACGTGCTGCTGCAGCTTGCGGCTTTCGCCTGGATTGCGGCTTTTGCCGGATTTGTGATTGTCTATTCGGGTATCCTTGTCACGAAAAGGCGACAGGCTGCCTGACGATCAACAATAGATCGGTTGCGACGCTGCATCATCAACCGCGATATGCTAAGCAGGGATCGTTGTTTCAAACGTTCTGAGTTCCCTGATGAAAGTTATCGTGCTCGGAAGCGGTGTCGTCGGCGTATCCAGTGCATATTATCTCGCTCTGGCCGGACACGAAGTGATCGTTATCGACCGCCAGCCGGGACCCGCGCTCGAAACCAGCTATGCGAATGCCGGAGAAATTTCGCCGGGCTACGCTTCGCCGTGGGCCGGCCCCGGAGTTCCGCTGAAGGCGATCAGATGGCTGACGATGGCGCACGGCCCTTTGGTGCTGCGCCCGAAAATCGACGTCGCGATGTGGCTCTGGATGCTCCAGACGCTGCGCAACTGCACGACGGCGCGCTACAAGATCAACAAGGCGCGAATGGTGCGCCTCGCCGAATATAGCCGCGACGTGCTGCGTGACCTGCGCGCCACCACCGGCATCGCCTATGACGAACGGATGCAGGGCACGCTGCAGCTCTTTCGCACGCAGGCCCAGCTCGACGGCGCGGCAACCGATATCGAAGTGCTCAAAAGCTATGGCGTGCCGTTTGAGCTTCTGGACGTCGACGGCTGCATCCGCGCCGAGCCCGCGCTCGCGAGGGTCCGCGACAAGTTCAAGGGCGGTCTTCGCCTGCCGAACGACGAAACCGGCGACTGCCAGATGTTCACGGAACGGCTTAAAGCGCTAGCCGCCGAGAAGGGCGTCGCCTTTCATTACAACACGTCGATCCACAGCCTGACGTTTCACGCCGACCGCATCGCGGCGGTCGAGACCGACAAAGGCCCGTTCAGCGCAAACGCCTATGTCGTCGCGCTCGGCAGCTATTCGCCGCTGCTGCTCGATCCGCTCGGCATCAACATTCCGGTCTATCCCGTGAAGGGCTACTCGATCACAGTGCCGATCACAGATCATGCCGGCGCGCCGGAATCCACGGTGATGGACGAAACCTACAAGGTGGCGATCACGCGGCTCGGCGAGCGCATCCGCGTCGGCGGCACCGCCGAGCTCGCGGGCTACGATCTCAGCCTGCATGCCGGACGCCGGGCGACGCTCGAACACTCGGTGCGGGATCTGTTCGGCAGCGGCGGCGACATCGCGCGCTCGACCTTCTGGTGCGGCCTTCGCCCGATGACGCCGGACGGCCCGCCGGTGATCGGCGCAACCAAGTTCCGCAATCTCTTTCTCAACACCGGTCACGGCACGCTCGGCTGGACGATGGCTTGCGGCTCGGCGCGGGTCCTCGCCGATCAGCTCTCGCAGAAATCACCGGAGATCGATGCCTCCGATCTCGGCATGACGCGCTACCGCACCTGATTGCCGACCCCGCCCGCCGCCGCTGCTGCCGTCACGCGCGCAAGCTCGGCCGTGAGGCGATCGAGCGCGTCGACGAGCATGGTGCCGCCGCACACCGTCATCCGGTCGGGCATAACGATCCGCTTCGCCGGCGGATAGAAACGCTCGAGCGCCGGGTGCAGCAAAAAGGCCTCGCCCTGATCCTCGGCGCGATCGGAATTGTCCGAGACCACGATGAAATCGGGCTTGAGACGAATGATCGTCTCGAGCGACTGATAGCCGCCTGCGGCGATGCCGAGTTCGCCCGCGACATTCACCAGCCCCGCCGCGCGCAGCAAGGCGCTGAGCAGCGAATGCTCGCCGGTGACCCAGCCCCGCCGCTCGACCGCGAGCACGCGATAGGCGCGCCCGGCAGCAGCCGCGGACATGCGCGCAAGCGCGGCATCGAGCCTTGCCACTTCGCGCTGCGCGCGCTTCGGATGCCCGACGATCTCGCCCATGCGCAAAATGTCCCGCCGCACATCCGCGACCGACTGGGCGAAGTCAAAGCCCTCGACGCGGCTGCCGTGCTGGATCAACAGCTCGCGGGTCGCGCGGTTGGAAAACAGCCCGGCGACCACGACGTCAGGCCGCAGCATCAGCACGTCTTCCGCTTCCCCGGAGAGCCGGCGGAAATGCCGCGCGCGGCTCGCGAACCACGAACTGGCCGGATCGCGCGAGAACGGGCTGAGGCCGGCGATCTGGTCGGGATCGGCCAGCGCGAGCAATAGCTGATCGGTGCAGACATTGATCGAGGCGACGCGCGGCAGCTTTTTGCTCTCCTGCGCGTGTACCGCGGTTGCCGCGAGCAGCGCGGCAGCGGCGATCGCGCAGGACAGAACCCGCCTCATTGCGACAGACCTGCCCAAGGAACTCCCGCCCAAGGCACAATGATGCTGGCGCCGTCATGATCGGCCCGGTAGGCGGACACACGAAACACGCGGTGCAAAATGTCTTCCGAAAGCGCCTCGGCAACCGGTCCCTGCGCCATCAGCCGCCCCTCGGCGAGCACCAGCACCGTATCCGCAAAGCGCGCGGCAAGGCCGAGATCGTGGGTTACGACGATCACCAGCACGCCGCTGTCGGCCGCGCCGCGCAGCGTCGCCATCACGTCGATCTGATGGCGCGGGTCGAGCGAGGCGATCGGCTCGTCGGCCAGCACCACGGGAGCCTCCACGGCAAGCACGCGGGCCAGCGCGACGCGGCTGCGCTCGCCGCCGGAAAGCTCGGTCACGGCGCGCTCGCTGAACGCCACGACATCCGCCGCGTTCATCGCGCGCGTCACCGCTTCGGCGTCCCGCTTCGGCAGCCGCGCGGGATCGGTCGCGCCGTGCGGATAGCGGCCGAGCGCCACGACGTCCCGCGCCGTCAGCGGCCAGTGCACGACATGGCCCTGCGGCAGATAGCCGAAACGGCGGGCGCGCTCTGCGATCGGCATCGCCCTCACCGCGTCGCCGCCGAGATGCACCTCCCCTGAGGAGGCAATGAGCCCGGCCAGCGCCCGCAGCAGCGTGGTCTTGCCCGCGCCGTTCGGCCCGACCAGCGCGACCAGACGGCCGCGCGGCAGCGACAGCGACAGTTCATGCAGAACGGTGCGGCCCGAAAGGGCGACCGAGAGACGGCTGGCGACGAGAAAGCTCTTTTCGCTCACGCCACACCTCCGCCGAGCGCGCGGCGCTCCCGCAGAATGAGGTAGAGGAAAAACGGCACGCCGATGATCGAGGTCAGCACGCCGACCTTGATGCTCGTGGCCGAGGGGATCATCCGCACGGCAATATCGGACGCCAGCAGCAGCGCCGCGCCGCTGAGCGCCGACGGCACCAGAAGCCGCGCCGGATCGTAGCCGAACACGGGACGCATCAGGTGCGGCGCGATCAACCCGATGAAGGCGATCGTGCCGGTGACGGCAACGCCGCCGCCGACCCCCAATGCGACGCCGACGATCACCGCGAGGCGCAGCCGGCCGACATCGACGCCGAGGCTTTGCGCCGCCTCCTCGCCGAGGCTGAGCACGCGAAACGCGCTGCGGCGGCTGTACAGGATCGCGCCGCCGACAACGATGAACGGCAGCGCCAGCGCGACATGACGGAAGCTGCGATCCTCCAGCGAGCCGAGCAGCCAGAACGCGACTTCCAGCGACGCGAACGGATTGGGCGACAGATTCATCGCAAGCGCCGTGAGAGCGCCGGCAAGGCTCGAAAGCGCCAGCCCCGACAGGATCAGCAGCAGCAGGCTCGCGTTGCGGCCCGCGACCGCGAGCAGCGCGAACACCGAGACAAACGCCATGGCAATTGCCGCCGCCGGCAAGAGATAGGAGCGCACATCGGCAAAGCCGAGCACGATGACCAGCACTGCGCCGAGCGCCGCCGCCTGCGGCGCGCCGAACAGCGATGGCGAGGCCAGCGGATTGCGCAGCAGCCCCTGCAGCGCGGCGCCGGACAGGCCCAGAATGCCGCCGACGAACAGGCCCAGCAGCATGCGCGGCAGACGGATATCCCGCACGATCGTCTGCTCGATGTCGCCGCCGGTGCCGGCCAGCGCCTTGAGGACGGTCAGGGGCGAAAGCTGCACCGGCCCGATGCCGAGCGAGATCAGCGCGAGCCCTGCAACGAGCAGCACCATGGTGCCGAGGCCCAACAAGCCGCCGCGCCGTATGGCCACGGTGTCCGTCATCGCCGCGCTGCCGACGCTGACGCCGCGCGCAGTTGCGGAGCGCGCCGCGGGTTGCGGCTCATGGCTCCGCCTTCTCGATCACGAAAATGATGCGCTCGTCGCTGCGGTCGGTGTGCGCGATGCGATCGCCCAGCCCTTGCACGAGGTGGGGAATGTCGATCACCGCCATCGGATCGGTGCAATGCACCTCCAGCCGGCCGCCCGGCGGCAGCGAATCGAGCGCCTTGCCGGTTTTCAGCGCTGGCAGCGGGCATTTAAGACCCGTCAGATCGAGGATTTTGATCGTCATGCGGCGCAACATGGCGGCACCCCGAAACACCGTCAAGGCGTTCCGATCACTTTTTGCGGATGGGCTGCGCAGCCGGCGCGGGCGTCACTCGCCCGCAGTTGCGACGGCTGCCGCGAACCGCTCGGCAAAGGCCGCGCACTCCTCCACCGGAATCGCCGCCGCCTCCATGATCGCCGCGATCGCCGCAATGTCGTTGATGCCCGCGACCGGAAGATCCGTCGTTACGGCGGCATCGGTTGCGATGCCGCAGATCGTCGGGTCGTCCGGGAACAACAGTGCCTTGCCGTTCGCCGCGCGGTGGATTTCCAGCTTCGGATAGATCGCGGTCTTGTAGCCCTCGACGACGACGAGATCGACCCGCGTGAGCTTGCCGAGCAGCTCCATCATCTGCGGCTCGACGTCGCCGCGCAGCTCATGCATCAGCGCCCACCGCCGCCCCGAGGATACGAGCACCTCGGTCGCCCCCGACTGCCGGTGCACCCAGGAATCCTTGCCGGGCGTATCGACATCGAAATTGTGGTGCGCGTGCTTGATCGTCGAAACCCGAAGGCCCTGCGCGGTCCAGTGCGGGATCAATCGCGACAGCAGCGTGGTCTTGCCAGCTCCGCTCCAGCCTGCAAGCCCGATCAACTTCATGCCCAAGCTCCACTCTCGCAATGCGGCCTGCGGCAAACGAAAATACGCAAGCCGCAGGATGACAGAGTGCCACGAATTGCCCGAGTATAGAAGCGGCATGGCGGGGCCGCACCTGCTACCGCCGCTCGCGCGCGGCTCATGCTAGAGTTGTTTCGATGACGACAAACGCCGACACAAGCTTCCCGCCAACGCTGGGCGTGCTCCTGGCGGGCGGCCGCGCGGAGCGCATGGGCGGCGGCGACAAGCCGCTGCGTATGATCGGCGGCGAAACACTGCTGGGCCGCGCCGCCGCGCGCCTTGCGCCGCAATGCGCCGGCCTTGTCATTAGTGCGAATGGCGACCCATGGCGCTTTTCCCGTTTCGCGCTGCCGGTCGTCGCGGACAGCGCCACGGACAGCCCCGGCCCGCTCGGCGGCATTCTCGCGGCGCTCGATTGGATGGCGCAGCATCAGCCCGAACTCGAATGGCTGGTGAGCGCCGCCGCCGACTGCCCGTTCCTGCCCAACAACCTCGTTCCGCACCTGCACGCGGCCTGCCGGGCTGAAGGCGCACGCCTTGCGATGGCGTCGTCCGGCGGCAACACTCATCCGGTGAACGCGCTGTGGCACGTTTCGCTTCGCGACGATCTGCGCGCCGCGCTCGCGGGCGGCCACCGCAAGGCCCACCGCTTCATGCGGGAACACGGCGCCGCCATCGCGCAGTGGCCGGCTGGGCCGGTCGATCCGTTCTTCAACGTCAACACGCGGGAGGACCTCGCCAAGGCCGAGCAGCTCGCCACGCTTGAGTGATGGACATTGCGCAACCTTCCCGGCATCGTGACGGCGGCGAAGCGCCAGCAACAAGGCGCAAGCACAAGAAGGAGACAGCCATGGATCTGCACCTGCGCGGCAAGAGCGCGTTGATCACCGGCGCCTCCAAAGGCATCGGCGCTGCGATCGCCGAAGCCCTCGCCGAGGAAGGCTGCCACCTGCACCTCGCCGCGCGCACCACCGATGCGCTCAACGCCACCGCCCAGCGGCTGCGCAGCAAGCATCAGGTCAACGTCACCGTGCACACCGTCGACCTGCGCAAGCGCGATGATCTCGCCAGCCTGATCGACTCCGCGCCGGACGTCGACATTCTCGTCAACAACGCAGGCGACATTCCGGGCGGATCGCTGGAGCGGATCGACGACGCCACCTGGCGGCACGCCTGGGATCTGAAGGTGTTCGGCTTCATCAACCTGACACGGCTGTTCTATGCGCGGATGAAGACGCGCGGCCATGGCGTGATCATCAACATCATCGGCGCGGCCGGCGAGCGGGTCGACGCCAACTACATCGTCGGCAGCGCCGGCAACGCTTCGCTGATGGCCTTCACCCGCGCGCTCGGCGGCGCGAGCCTGAAAGATCACATTCGCGTGGTCGGCATCAATCCGGGGCCGGTCGCGACCGACCGCATCACCGCATTGATGAAGCGGCAGGCGCTGGCCCGCTACAATGACGAGAGCCGCTATCCTGAGATGATGGCGCAGTTTCCACTCGGCCGCGCCGCCAAGCCGCGCGAGATCGCCGACATGGCGGCGTTCCTCGCCTCCGAGCGGTCCGCCTACACCAGCGGCGTGATCATCACCATCGATGGCGGCATCTGCGCGAGCGGCGGCTTCTAGCGCGCCTCGGTCCCCGCTGCCGGCATCGCAGCGGCGATGCGCTCCACCGCCTGCCGCACCGGCGGATCAAGCGCACTGCCGTCCTCGGCGAGATAGGCGCAGATCTGCCGGCGCATCCGCGGCTCCCAGTAGAGCGTGAGGTGCTCGGCAATGCCAGCCACGGCGTCGCCGCGTCTCTGGCTCGCAAAATACTTGCCGATCTGGTTCGCCATATAGATCAGCTTAGTTGGAGGCGTGGACAAGCTGCGTCTCCGTAATCCGTCCGGGATGGGTAAAGACTTCGAAACCGTCGCGCCGCGCCACAGCGACCAGCGTGATGCCGGCGGCATTGGCGGTGCGCACGGCAAGGGCCGTCGGCGCGGAGACGGCGACGAGCACCGGGATTTTTGCCGCCGCGGTTTTCTGCACCATCTCCACCGAAATTCGGCTGGTGAGAATTCCGATGCCGCCCCGCCCGCTGCGGCCGCTGCGCGCCAGCGCGCCCACCAGCTTGTCGAGCGCATTGTGGCGGCCGACATCTTCACGCACGGCGACGAGGCCTTCGGCCGGATGCCAGAACGCCGCGCCGTGCACCGCGCGCGTCTGTTCGTTGAGCACCTGTTTTTCCGTCACGGCCGCGACCGCGGCCATGATCTCTTCGGCGGAGAACTGCACGTCGTCGCTCACCGCCGGCTGCGTCCGCATCGCCTCGGCCAATGACTCGATCCCGCAGAGGCCGCAGCCGGTCGGCCCGGCGAGATAGCGCCGGCGCTCGACCAGCGCCGCGGCGCGCGGCTCCTTCAGCCACATCCGCAGCTCGACGCCGAGATCGCTCTCGATCACCTCGAGCGAGGAAATGTCCGCCTCCTCGCCGATCACGCCTTCGGTGAGGCTGAAGCCGACGGCAAAATCCTCAAAGTCCTGAGGCGTCGCCATCATCACCGCATAGGACGAGCCGTTGAAGGAAAACGCCGTCGCGGTTTCTTCCGGGATGGCGCGCTCGCCTGCGATCATCTCATGACCGCGCCAGGCTTTGCGCCGAACGATCTGGACCGGTCTTGCCACGAGTTACTCCGCTGCCTCCGAGGGCATGATCCGCCGGCTTTGGTCGGCGAAGGCCGAATAATCTTCCTGCCATTCCGAACGGCCGTTGGATGGCGACACCTGCACCGCCGTGCATTTGTATTCCGGGCAATTGGTCGCCCAGTCCGAATAATCGGTGGTGACGACGTTGGCCTGCGTATCGGGATGGTGGAAGGTCGTATAGACCACGCCCGGCGCCACGCGATCGGTGATGCACGCGCGCAGCGTCGTCTCGCCGGAGCGGCTCGCGAGCTTCACCCAGCCTCCCTCGCGGATACCGCGCTCCTCGGCGTCGTGCGGGTGAATTTCCAGCACATCCTCGTGATGCCACACGACGTTGTCGGTGCGCCGCGTCTGCGCGCCGACATTGTACTGCGACAGGATGCGGCCGGTGGTGAGCAGCAGCGGGAAACGCGGCCCCACCCGCTCGTCGGTCGGCACATATTCGGTGATGACGAAGTTGCCCTTGCCGCGGACGAAGCGGTCGATATGCATCACCGGCGTGCCGAGCGGCGCAGCGTCGTTGCACGGCCACTGCACTGAGCCGACCTCATCGAGCTTGGCGAAGGAGACGCCGGCGAATGTCGGCGTGAGGCGCGCGATCTCGTCCATGATTTCGGACGGATGCGAATAGGCCATCGGATAGCCCAGCGCATTGCTGAGCGCCATGGTGATTTCCCAATCCGCCATGCCCGACCTCGGCTCCATCACCTTGCGGACGAGCTGGATGCGCCGCTCCGCGTTGATGAAGGTGCCGTCCTTTTCCAGGAAGGTCGAACCCGGCAAGAACACATGCGCGTAGTTCGCCGTCTCGTTGAGGAAGAGATCCTGCACGACGACGCATTCCATCGCCGCAAGGCCCGCCGCGACATGCTTGCTGTCCGGATCGGACTGCATGATGTCCTCGCCCTGGATGTAGATCCCCATGAACGAGCCTTCGACCGCGGCATCGAGCATGTTGTTGATGCGCAGGCCCGGCTCCGCCGGCAGCGACGTGCCCCATGCCCCCTCGAACAGATGCCGCACGCCGGTGTCGGAGACATGGCGATAGCCGGAGAATTCGTGCGGGAACGAGCCCATGTCGCAGGAGCCCTGCACGTTGTTCTGGCCGCGCAGCGGGTTCACGCCGACGCCGGGCCGGCCGATGTTGCCGGTCGCCATCGCCAGATTGGCGATCGCCATCACCGCGGTCGAGCCCTGGCTGTGCTCGGTGACGCCGAGGCCGTAGTAGATCGCGCCGTTGCCGCCGGTCGCGAACAGCCGCGCCGCGCCGCGCACATCCTCCGCCGCAACGCCGGTGACGCGCGCCGTCGCCTCCGGGCTGTGGCGCGGATCGGCGACGAAGGCGGCCCAATCCTGAAAAGCATCCCAGTCGCAGCGCGCGCGGATGAACGCTTCATCCATCAGGCCTTCGGTGACGACGACATGCGCCAGCGCCGTCAGGATCGCGACATTCGTGCCGGGCAGAACCGGCAGATGAAAGTCAGCCGCGATATGCGGCGAGCGCACCAGCTCGGTGCGGCGCGGATCGATCACGATCAGCTTTGCGCCCTGCCGCAGCCGCTGTTTCATCCGCGAGCCGAACACCGGATGCGCGTCGGTCGGGTTGGCGCCGATCACCATCACGACGTCGGTGTGCTCGATCGAGTCAAAGTCCTGCGTGCCGGCCGATGTACCAAAAGTGGTGCGCAGGCCGTAGCCGGTCGGTGAATGGCAGACGCGCGCACAGGTGTCGACGTTGTTGTTGCCGAAGCCGGCGCGGATCAGCTTCTGCACCAAAAACGTTTCCTCATCGGTGCAGCGCGACGAGGTGATGCCGCCGATGGCATCTACGCCATACTTCTTCTGAATGCGCTTGAACTCGGAGGCGGTGTGCGCGATCGCCTCTTCCCAGCTCACCTCGCGCCACGGCTCGGTGATGGCGCTGCGGATCATCGGCTTGAGGATGCGCTCGCGGTGATTGGCATAGCCCCAGGCAAAACGCCCCTTGACGCAGGAGTGGCCATGGTTCGCCTTGCCGTCCTTGTACGGCACCATGCGCACCACGTCCTCGCCCTTCATCTCCACCTTGAAGCTGCAGCCGACGCCGCAATAGGCGCAGGTGGTGACTTTGGACCATGTCGGCTTGCCGAGCTCGAGCACGCTCTTTTCGCGCAGCGAGCCCGTCGGGCAGGCCTGCACGCAGGCGCCGCAGGAGACGCAATCGGACTCCATGAAAGTCTGGTCCGCGCCGGCGGCCATCACCGAGTCGAAACCGCGCCCGCTGATGGTCAGCGCGAAGGTGCCCTGCACGTCCTCGCAGGCGCGCACGCAGCGCGAGCAGACGATGCACTTGGCCGGATCATAGGCGAAATAGGGATTGCTGTCGTCAACGCCGCTATTGCGATGGCGCGCGCCGTCGAAACCGTAACGGACCTCGTCGAGCCCGACCGCCTTCGCCACTTCGAGAAGGTCGAGGTTTTCGTCATCGTCGGCGAGCGAGGAAACCGGATGATCGGAAACATAGAGCTCCATCACGCCCTTGCGGATGCGGTCGATGCGCTCGGAGCGCGTCGCCACCACCATGCCCTCGGCAACCGGCGTGGTGCAGCTTGCCGGCGTGCCCGCCCGCCCCTCGATCTCCACGAGGCAGACGCGGCAGGAGCCGAACGCATCAAGCATGTCGGTGGCGCAGAGTTTTGGAATCTCGATGCTCGCTTCCATCGCGGCGCGCATCACCGAGGTGCCTGCGGGCACGGTGACCGACATGCCGTCGATAGTCAGCGTCACCTTCTCTTCGGCGGGCGAGGCCGGCGTGCCAAAATCGATTTCCTCGATGAGGTTTCCTGTTTCCAGTCCGAGCGACACTGCACGCTCCTTCATTCCGCGGCCTGACGGCTTGGCGGCGATGCGCCAAAATCCCCAGGGAAATGGGTCAATGCGCTCATCACCGGGTAAGGCGCAAAGCCTCCCAGCGCACAGAGCGAGCCGAATTTCATGGTGTGGCAAAGATCGGTGAGCAGCGCGAGGTTCTGCTGCCGGTCCTCGCCCGCGATGATGCGGTCGATCACCTCGACGCCGCGCGTCGAGCCGATCCGGCACGGCGTGCACTTCCCGCAGGATTCCACCGCGCAAAACTCCATCGCAAAGCGGGCCTGCTTCGCCACGTCGACGCTGTCGTCGAAGACGACGATGCCGCCGTGGCCGATCAAGCCGTCGCGCGCGGCAAAAGCTTCATAGTCGAACGGCGTGTCGAACAGCTCGCGCGGAAAGTACGCGCCGAGCGGGCCGCCGACCTGCACCGCGCGCACCTGCCTGCCGCTGCGGGTGCCGCCGCCGACCTCGTCGACGAGTTCGCCGAGCGTGATGCCGAATGCGACCTCGAACAGGCCGGAATGTTTGATGTTGCCCGCAAGCTGGATCGGCATCGTGCCGCGCGAGCGCCCCATGCCGAAATCGCGATAACACTCCGCGCCCTTCTCAAGGATGACCGGCACGGATGCGAGTGACAGCACGTTGTTGATCACCGTCGGCAGGCCGAACAGGCCCTTGTGCGCCGGGAGCGGCGGCTTGGCGCGCACCATCCCGCGCTTGCCTTCGATGCTGTCGAGCAGCGCCGTTTCCTCGCCGCAGACATAGGCGCCCGCGCCGACCCTGACCTCGATGTCGAAATCATAAGCGGAGCCGCAAACCCTGCGCCCGAGAAAATTCTTGCGCCGGGCCACATCGATCGCCGCTTCCATCGCCGCGATCGCGTGCGGATATTCGGAGCGGATGTAGACATATCCTTTCGTCGCGCCGACGGCGATGCCCGCAATGGTCATGCCCTCGATCAGGACGAAGGGATCGCCCTCCATGATCATCCGGTCGGCAAAGGTGCCGCTGTCGCCCTCGTCGGCATTGCAGACGATATATTTCTGCGCCGCCTGCGTGGTCCGCACCGTCTCCCATTTGATGCCGGTCGGAAAGCCCGCGCCGCCGCGTCCGCGCAGCCCGGAATTCGTGACGCTGGCCACGACCTCCTGCGGCGTCATCGCCAGCGCCCGCTCGAGGCCGCGATAGCCGTCATGGGCGATGTAGTCGTCGAGCGAGCGCGGATCGACAATGCCGCAGCGCGCGAAGGTCAGCCGCGTCTGCCGCTTGAGGAACGGTACCTCTTCCGGCCGGCCGATATGCAGCGCATGACCCTTGCCTTGCACGATCGCATCGAGCAGCCCCGCGACATCCGGGGGCGTTACCGGACCGTAGCCGATCCGCCCCGCATCGGTCGAAACCTCGACCAGCGGCTCCAGCCAGTGCATGCCCCGCGAGCCGGTGCGAACGATCTCGATCGCCACGCCACGCCGCGCCGCTTCCGCCTCGAACGCAGCCGCAATCGCGTCCGCATCGAGCGCGACCGCGACCGCATCCCTCGGAATGTAGAAACGCAGCGCCATCATTTGACCTCCGCCAGCAGGCGGTCGAGCTTGGCGTCATCGAGCCGCGCGATGATCCGGCCGTCCAGCATCGCCGAAGGGGCCGCCGAGCACAGGCCGAGGCAATAGACCGGCTCGAGGCTGACGTGCCCGTCCGCCGTCGCCTCGCCGAACTTCACCCCGAGCCGCGCTTCGGCCTGCGCGGCAAGCCGCTCGCCGCCGACCGACTGGCAGGCCTCGGCCCGACAGATCTTCAGCGTGTGGCTGGCCGGCGGCGTGCGCCGGAAATCGTGGTAGAAGCTGACGACGCCATGAACCTCGGCGCGGGACACGTTCAGCGCGTCGGCAATCAGCGCATCCGCCTCGCTGTCGATATAGCCAAAAGTCTCCTGCAGCGCGTGCAGGATGGGCAGCAAGGCGCCCGGCTGGCCCTTCATCTCATCGATGATGTTGCGGGCCGCAATACCGCTCCATGCCAAATTCCGATTCACCACGATACTTTTAAAACCTCTCAACTCGCGCGTCGTCCCTGTCGCCGCAATTCTGCGGTTCGTCCGGTTCCGGTCGCTGTCCGCTACCGCAGCCGTATTTGTACAACCCCATCTTAAACCAATTGTTTTGCGGGTGTTAGAGCCGATGGCGGTGCAACTCGCCATATCGCGGCCGCAAGGCCGCAGCTTGCGGCGGTTTCTGCCGCTTTCGCAGCTCATCGCGGAACAAACCGCTTGACGCCCCTGCCCCTGATGCCGCGACAATCATGGCAACTGCCGGCTCCGCGCATCGCGCCCATTTTCTGATTCCCGACGGAAGGTGTGACCATGAAAGCCTATGTCTTTGCCAAAAACGGCCCAGCCATCACCGATGTCCCGCAGCCGGAGCCCACGGGCGCCCAGGTGCTGGTGCGGGTAGGCGCCGCCGGCCTCAACCGCGCCGATCTCGGCATGGCGAAAGGCCATGCCCATGGTGCCGCGGGCGGCGCAGGAACGGTGCTGGGCATGGAATGGGCGGGCGAGATCGCGGGCCTTGGTCCGGATGCGCGCGGCCTCAAGCTTGGCGACCGCGTGATGGGCACCGGCACGGCGGCTTTCGCCGAATATGTGCTGACCGACTACGGACGCCTGTTTCCCATGCCCGCGGCGATGGATTTCACCACCGCCGCGAGCCTGCCGCTCGCGCTCACGACCATGCACAACGCCGTCGTGACCGTCGGCCAGGTTCAGCCGGGGCAATCGGTGCTCGTCCAGGGCGCGAGCTCCGGCGTCGGCCTGATGGCGCTGCAGATCGCCAGGCTCAAGGGCGCGAAAACGGTGATCGGCTCATCGACCGATCCGGCGCGGCGTGCGCGGCTCGCTGAATATGGCGCGGACCTCGCCGTCGACTCCAGAAACCCGGACTGGGTGAAGGAGGTTTTGGCGGCGACAGACGGCGCAGGCGCCGACCTCATCATCGACCAGCTCTCCGGCTATGTCGCCAACCAGAATCTTGCGGCAACCAAAGTGCTCGGCCGCATCGTCAATGTCGGCCGGCTGGGCGGCAATCACGGCGACTTCAACTTCGACCTCCATGCCGCGCGGCGCATCAGCTATATCGGCGTCACCTTCCGCACCCGCTCGGTGCAGGAAATCCGCGACATCTTCTCGGCCGTCCGCGCCGACATCTGGACGGCGGTCGAGGCCGGCACGCTGCGCCTGCCGGTCGATCAGGTCTTCCCCTTCAGCGACATCGGCGCGGCCTATGCCCGCATGGAGGCCAACCGGCATTTTGGCAAACTCGTCATCGCGATGTGACGCAGGCCGCCATGCAACCTGCGCGGTGCGGCCACCATCGGGCCGCGCCGCAACAGCAACGCGAAACGGGCCGAGCTTGCTTCCATGTTGCGTACGGTAACGCGTTTCATTCGCAACTATGCTGCAGTCGCAAATCACTTGCGAAAACTTCTATTTTTACTTCGCAATCGCAACTTTCCAGCGCCCTAGCAGACTGCTAGACCACGCGCATGAGCATTGATCACAGCATCGACAAGAGCAGGGTCGCAGCGGTTTCGCTGATCGTCAGCTGCACCCTTGCAGCCGCCAAACTCATCATCGGCTTTTTGATCGGCAGCCTTGCGCTGATTTCCGAAGGCCTACACAGCTCGGTCGATTTGATCGCCACCGCGGTGACGCTCGCCGTGGTCCGCATTTCCGATCAGCCAGCCGACAAGAAGCACAATTACGGCCACGGCAAATTCGAGAGCCTGTCGGCGCTCGGCGTCATCGCCCTGCTCTATGTGCTTGCCGGCGGCATCGTGATGGAAGCATTTTCGCGGCTGCGCGAAGGCGGCGAGCCGCCGACCATCACCGCGCTTCCGTTCGTCGTTCTCGCCATCGACATCGTTGCGAATTTCTGGCGCTCGCATGCACTGCACAAAGCCGCCAAGGCCACCGGCAGCCACGCGCTCGCGGCCGACGCGCTGCACTTTCTTTCCGACGTCATCGGCTCATTCGCCGTCATCGCCGGCCTTGCCCTCGCCGCCTTCGGCTATCCGTGGGGCGATGCGGCAGCGGCCATTGGCGTCGCCATCATCATCGGCATGCTCGGCCTCAGGCTCGGCCGCACCACGATCGAGACGCTGCTGGACCGCGCGCCGGAGGGCGTCGCCGATGCGGTCGAGGGCGTCATCCGAAGCGTGCCCGGCGTGATTGCAGTCGAGCGCACCCGCGTCCGCATGGTCGGCCCGACCTACTTCATCGACTCGACGATCATGGTGCCGCGCACCCTGCCGATTGATCGCGTCAACGACATCAAGTGCAAGGCCGAGAACGCCGTGGGCGCGGAGTTCGGCGATGTCGACCTCACCTTCACCACCGTCCCCGTCGCCCGCGACAACGAAAGCGTGCGCGACCGCGTCACGGTGATCGCCCGCAACAAGGGGCTCGCGATCCACCACATCACGGTGCACGATCTCGGCGAGCGGCTGTCGGTCAGCCTCGATCTCGAAGTCGACGGCAACATGCAGCTCGGAGGCGCGCACGACATCACCCGCGAGCTCGAGGAGGCGATCCGCGCGGATTTCGGCACCGACGTCGAGATCGACACCCATATCGAGCCGCTCGAGCCGGAATTGCCGCACGGCATCGATGCGCCCGCCTCGCGCATTGCCGAGGTCACGGCGAAGCTGAAGGAGATCGCCGAGCAGCGTGACGGCATCGGCGATATCCATAACGTGCGCGTGCGCGAGACCGAGGCCGGCGAGGTCGTCAACTTTCACTGCCGCACGCCGGCGACCATGAGCGTGATCGACGTGCACGAGCGGGTCGATGCGGTGGAGCGCGCGCTGCGCCGCGCCCTCCCGAACATCCGGCGCGTGATCAGCCACGCCGAACCCGCGCGATAACTCCGCAGACGACGAAAGAGTCCGAATCCGTTCCCGGTTCGGACTCTTTTTGATTCTGGTAAGCCCCTATTTTTCTCGGGGACAAAATTTATTTCCCGTTAACCTTTCGTTGACTCTCGACACCGCGGGCAAAGTGGATTCAAATCAGCACGATTCGAAGCGCAGGGGACACGCTTCGATTTTGTGATTCACTTTCGGTCAGAGGGGCAGCGCCATGGCGCAGTCACACGCGGCTCGCGCGTGCGGACAGACGGATTCGATTCAAGGATTGGCGAAGTCAATCGCAAGACCCGCCTATTCCCGCCTCCTCACTGCCGAGCCGCTGCTGCGGCGTGCCGTTCCGCTTCTCATCATCGCCTTTCTCGCCACGATCTGCGTCGGAGCGATCGTTCAGGTGCTCGACCAGACGCGCCAGAAGCGCGCTGCCCATCATCGTGACATCGCCGCGCTGGCCGACGTGCTCGCCGCGCAGCTCGAGCGCGCGAGCACCGCGCAGAGCCCGAACCGCGCCGCCGCGCTTCAGGCCCTGCTGCCGACGCTGATCCCCGCCTGGGCCAGCGTCGCCACCCGCCATATCGTCGTCGCGGACGACAGCCAGCGCGTCATCGCCAGCGCCAACATCCTGCCGGCCAAAGCCAAGGCCCCCGCCCCCGCCGCGCTTCTCGGCGCGATCGGCGCACATAGCGTCGGCGCCGCGCAGGAAGCGCCGATCACGATCGAGCTGCCCCATGGCGGTTCAGCGATCGCCGCGGTGCGCAAGGTCGGTGCCCTGCCTGGCGTCGTCGTCGTGGTGCAGGAACTGAGGAACAACTGGGCCTCGGACTCGCTGCTGGCGGTGACGCTCGCGGCGACCACCGGCTTCATCGTCCTCATTCTCGGCTTCGCCTTCCACTGGCAGTCGACCCGCGCACGCGAGGGCGACCTCATCAACGACGCAGTGCGCGGACGCATCGACACCGCGCTCAATCGCGGCCGCTGCGGCCTGTGGGACTGGGACCTGTCGCGCGGCCGGATCTTCTGGTCGCAATCGATGTTCGACATTCTGGGCCTCAGCGGCCGTCACGACCTCCTCACCTTCGGCGAGGTCGTCGCTCTGATCCATCCCGACGACATCGACCTGTTCGAGATCGGCGATCAGCTCATCTCGGGCCACATGCCGGCGATCGACCAGACGTTTCGCATGCGCCATGCCAAGGGCCACTGGGTGTGGCTGCGCGTGCGCTGCGAGGTGAGCCACGCTGGCAGCGATGGCTGCGCGCATCTCATCGGCATCGCCGTCGACATCACCGAGCAGCGCAGCCTCGCGGAAAAGTCCATCGAGGCCGACATGCGCCTGCGCGACGCGATCGAGAGTATCCCCGAAGCCTTCGTGCTGTGGGACGCCGACAATCGCCTCGTCCTCTGCAACTCGCACTTCCAGCGTCTCCACAAGCTGCCGGACTCGGCCGTGCAGCCCGGCACCACCTATGAGACGATGATGGAAGTCGGCTCGATGCCGCAGGTGCGCAGCATTTCCCCGCGCGACAACGCACTGGCGGAAGGCGCGCGCACCTTCGAGGCGCAGCTCGAAGACGGCAACTGGCTTAACATCAGCGAGCGCCGCACCAAGGATGGCGGCTATGTGTCGGTCGGCACCGACATTACGCAGATCAAGCGCCACGAGCAGCAGCTCATGGAAAACGACAAGCGCCTTCGCGCCACGGTCAACGATCTTCAGCGCAGCCGCGGCACGCTGGAGCGCCAGGCGCTCGAACTCGCGGACCTTGCGCAAAAATACGAGCGCGAGAAGAACCGCGCCGAGGAAGCGAACCAGGCCAAGTCGAAATTTTTGGCCAATATGAGCCATGAACTACGCACGCCGCTCAATGCCATCATCGGCTTCTCCGAGGTCATGAGCAGCGGCATGTTCGGCGCGCTCGGCTCCGAAAAATATCGCGAGTACTGCCACGACATTCTGAGCAGCGGCCACTACCTGCTCGAAGTGATCAACGACATTCTCGACATGTCGAAGATCGAGGCCGGCCGCGTGAAGCTCGACCTCGCGCCGCTGGATCTGTCCGACACGCTGACGGAATCGCTACGCGTCGTCTCCGGCCGCGCCGACGACAAGGGCATCACCCTCACCGCCGATCTGCATCACTCCGCCTGGGTCCGGGCCGATCGCCGCGCGACCAAGCAGATCATCGTCAATCTCTTGTCGAATGCCGTAAAGTTCACGCCCGAGGGCGGCCAGGTGATCGTGCGCAGCCGGCCCTGCGCGGACAATGTGATGCTGACCATCGCCGACACCGGCATCGGCATCGAGCGCAAATCGCTGGCGCGGCTGTGCCGCCCGTTCGAGCAGGTCGAGAGCCAGCTCACCAAAACCTATCACGGCTCTGGGCTGGGCCTGTCGATCGCAATGTCGCTGGTCAAGCTGCATGGCGGCGCGATGCGCATCCGCTCAAAGCCCGGCGTCGGCACCGTGGTCTGCGTGCTGCTGCCGCGCGAGGCCTATCACGCGATCGAGGCGACCGCCGCCTGCGCCGCCTGAGCGGCGCGCCAACCCGCGGCCCATCCCCGCCTGCGGCTTTGAACTTTCAGTCCTGCCCCTCGACGATGGCGCGAAAGATGTCCCGCACATCCGCCTGCGTCTCGCGCAACTGCGCCTCCAGCGCCGAAAAATTCGGCGCATCCGCCGCCGCCGTCAGCACCCGCAACAGGTCGTTGCCGGCCTGCTCCGGCTTGAAGGTGGACGAGACGCACAGCCGCAGTACCTGCGTGAGGTCGTGGTAGAGCCGCGCCGCCGGGCGCAGGATCGCGGCGTCCGAGGCAGAGAGCACGCCGAGCCGCGCCGCCCGGTCGAGCACACCGGCGGTGCTGGTGTCGAGAATGTCCGGCAGGTCGGCGGCATGCACGAGCTGCAGGTACTGCGCGATGAATTCGATATCGACGATGCCGCCGGCGGCGTATTTGAGATCCCAGAATACGTCCTCGCCCTTCTCCAGGGCGATGGCGCGGCGCATTTCCGCAACGTCGCTCGCGGTGATCGCCGGGTCGCGGCGGCGGGTCAGCACCTCGCGAATGACCGCCTCGATGCGCGAGCGGAAATGCGGCGAGGCGGAGATCACGCGGGCGCGGGTCAGCGCCATGTGCTCCCAGGTCCACGCCTCCGTCTCCTGATACTCGGCGAAGGCATCGAGCCGCGACGCTACCGGGCCAGCGCGGCCGGACGGCCGCAGCCGCATGTCGACGTCGTAGAGCACGCCGTAATTGGTGCGCGTCGTGAAGGCGCTGATCAGCCGCTGCGTGAAACGGGCGAAATACTGGCTGCCGTGCAGCGAGCGCGGCCCGTCGGATTCCGGATGCTCGTGATCAAAGTCGTAGATCAGGATGAGGTCGAGGTCGGAAGCCGCCGTCATCTCCGCGCTGCCGAGCCGGCCCATCGCCAGAATGGCGGTTTCCTGATCGCGGACGCGGCCATACTGCTCGGCGAACTGCTGCTGCACGAGGCCGTGGACGGTGTCGACGATGCCCTCCGCGACATTGGCGAAGGCCCCGCTCGCCTGCTGTGCGGCAACCGTGCCCGACAGGATCCGCATCCCGATGAGGAACAGGCTCTCCTGTCCGAACAGCCGCAGCCGGTCGAGGAACTCTTCGTAGGAATCCGCGTCCCGCAAGGTCGCGGCGAGCCGCGCGGACAGCTCGGCCTTGTCCGGCAGCGCACCGAAGAAACGCGGGTCGATCAAGCCGTCCATCAGTTGCGGCTGGCGGGCCAGCATGTCGGCAAGCCGCGGCGCGGCGCCGAGGATCAGCGCCACGAGCCCGACGAGATCGCGGTTCTGGTTGAGAAGCTGGATGAGGCGGCCGCCGCGCTGCAGCGCCTGCAGGAAGCGGTCGAATGCGATCACCGCATTGTCGGGCTGCTCGGCGCGTGACAGCCCCTGGATCAGCGCCGGCACGAAGTCCTGAAAGGCCTGCCGCGTCGCCTCGTTGCGCAGCGCGCGGTAGTCGTCCGTGCTCCATTTCTGCAGGCACTCGGCGGCCACCTTCGGCGACTTGAAGCCGAGCGACAAAAGATGCTCGAGAAGGCGCGGATCGTCCGGCCCGGCGTCGTAAGCCACCGACGGCAGCTTCATGTCGCCGGTCGGGTCGCCCTCGAACAGGCGGCTGTAGTGCTGCTGCACGCGATGCAGATGGTGCATCAAGTCTGCGGCAAAGGCTTCGCGGCTGCCGTAGCCGAAGAAGCGGGAGAACCGCTCGATCGCCTCGACATCGCTGGGCAGCGAATGGGTCTGCTCGTCGGCGATCATCTGCAGGCGATGCTCGACCCGCCGCAGGAACTGGTAGGCTTCCGTCAGCTCATCGCGCGCCTCCGGCGTGATCCAGTCGCTTCTGGCGAGCACGCGCAGCGCCTCCAGCGTCGGCCGCACCCGCAGTTCGGGGTGGCGGCCGCCCGCGATCAACTGCTGGGTCTGGGCGAAGAACTCGATCTCGCGAATGCCGCCGCGGCCGACCTTGACGTTGTGGCCTTCGACGGCGATCTCGCCGTGGCCCTTGAACGCCTGCATCTGGCGCTTCATGTCATGAACGTCGGTGAGCGCCGCGAAATCGAGATGCTTGCGCCAGACGAAGGGCGCGATTTCCGCCACCATGCGCTCGCCGGCGGCAAAATCCCCGGCGCAGGGCAGCGCCTTGATCATCGCCGCGCGCTCCCAGGTCCGTCCCTCCCGCTCATAGTAGTCGAGCGCCGCGGCGGTCGAGATCGCCACCGGCGTCGAGGCCGGGTCCGGCCGCAGCCGCAGATCGACGCGGAACACATAGCCGTCGCCGGTGCGCTGCTGCAGCAGCCGCGCCATCACCTGCGTCACCCGCACAAAGAACGGCGGCGCTTCGACGTCGGGCGCCAGCGTCGGCGCTTCGCGGTCGTAGAAAACGATGAGGTCGATATCGCTGGAATAGTTCAGCTCGCCCGCGCCCATCTTGCCCATTGCGAGCACGACCAGCCCGCTCTGGTCTTCGGGGCGGTCACGGTCCGGCGGCAGCAGCCGGCCGCGCTCCGCCTCGCCGTTGAGGGCAAAGCGCAACGCGACGCGCACCGAACGGATCGCAAAATCGCTGAGCGCGGCAGTGACCCGCATGACCGGCCAGACCCCGCCGATGTCGCACAGCGCGACCATCAGCGCGACCTCCGCCTTGGCGCGGCGCAGGGCGAGCATCGCCTCGGCCTCATCGGCGGCGAAAGACATCCGCCTTTCGAGGTCCTCGAGCAGCTCGGCGAAACGGACATCCGGGTCGCTCTGCAAGATGCGGATCAGGCGGGCGGCATCGAGCCGGATGAGGTCGAACAGATAGGGGGAATGCTCGGCGATGCCGTAGAGCACGCTGCGCAGAAGGGGCTGCTGGTCAATCAAACCGCGCAGGCTCGCCGCGTGCTCGTGCGCGATCTCGCCGAGCCAGCCGCTGAACTGCCGCTCTCCGTCCGAGTCTGCGTCCACTTTCGGCGCGCTGATCATGCGCGCAGCTATGCTCACTCTGGTCGCCCCGCTCACCCGCAGCAATCGAGGCCGCGACTGTTGCACATGCTTCGCCCGCCGCAAAGCGGCAGACGGTATTTATCGGATACAGCGGCTTTATTGAGGAAGTGTTTTTGCAAGCTGCGATTGCCGCGGGGCTTCTGCAACCGCCTTTGGCGGTGCCGCCGCATCCGGCGCGCGCGGCAGCACCAGCGTGGCGCGCAGGCCGGGATGGTTGTCGCTGAGCTCCAGCTCGCCGCCGTGCAGCGTCGCCACCGCAGACGCAAGGCTGAGGCCGAGACCGGAACCAGGCCGGCTCCGGCTGGCTTCGAGGCGCACGAACCGCTCCACGGCGCGGCTGCGGTCGGCCTCGGGGATGCCCGGCCCGCGATCGGCGACGCCGATCAGCACCCTGTCGCCCCGGCGCGTCGCCTGGATGACGACGGTTGGAACCTCCGCTCCGCCCGTGCCCGCGCCGCCGCCCGCCCCGTCTTCGAGCGCGTCCACCTCCTCGGGCTTGGCGTATTTGATGGCGTTCTCGACGAGATTGGCAAGCGCCTGGCTGATCAGTTCCCGGTTGCCGTGCAGGCCGACTTGCTCGGCATGGACCTGCAAGGCCAGCCCGCTATCTTCCGCCAGCGGCTCGTAAAGCTCAAAAATGTCCCGCGCGACCTCGGCCGCATCGAAATCGCCCCAGCCGTCGCGGGCCTGCCCGGACTCCGCCCGCGCGATCATCAAGAGCGCGTTGAAGGTGCGGATCAGCCCGTCCGACTCCTCGATGGTCCGCTCCAGCGCCGCGCGATAGTCGTCCTCGCTGCCGGACATCACCAGCGCCTCCTCGGCGCGGTTGCGCAGGCGCGTCAGCGGCGTCTTGAGATCGTGCGCGATGTTGTCGGACACCTCCTTGAGGCCCGCCATCAGCATCTCGATCCGCTCCAGCATCGAGTTGAGGTTTTCCGCGAGGCGGTCCAGCTCGTCGCCGCTGCGGCCGACCGGCAGCCGCTCCGTGAGGTCGCCCGCCATGATGCGCTGCGTCGCGCCGGTCATGGCATCGATGCGCCGAAGCACCCGGCGGCCGACGAACACGCCGCCGCCGATGCCGAGAACGACGACGACCAGCAGCGACCACTGCGCGGCGGAGGCGACGATGCGAAAGATATGCCGCCGCTCCTCGAGATCGCGCCCGACCAGCAGGCGGAAGCCCGCGCCGATCGGCGCGACATAGACGATGGCGTCGTGGTTCGACTGGTCCTGCTCGTCGAGGCGGCGATAGCCGGTCTCCGACCAGCCGTCGGTCGCCAGCACGCCGGGCGAGATCGACGACACGTTGCCCACCACCGCCTGCCCGGTCGGCGTCGTGATCAGGTAGAGGTTTGCGCCCGGCCGCAGCGAGCGGCTCTCCACCGACACGATCAGGCCGCGCAGGCCGAAGCGCTCATAGCGCGCGGTCAATTCCTGAAACTCGGTCTGCACCGTGGAGGTGATCTGCTCGGTGATCATGCGCCGCGTATTCCACGCGAAGTAGCCGAGCAGCGAGGCCGCGAACAGCGCGAACAGCAGCAGATAGACCAGCGTGAGCCGGAACGCCGTGGTGCGAAAGAGCTTGCCGAAACCGGTCACGGATCACATCTTAAGTCGTTGAAATATCGGGCTCGGAATTATCTGCGTTGCGACGCCTCATGGCCGCTTCTAGCCGATTTCGCCCACCGCTGACAGTGACAAATCGTTCATGAAAAGCCGGCCGGCGGCGCCGGACCGGTTTCGGGCTGAGACAGTTTTGGGATGAATTTGTCAGCCGCAAAGCGCGGGCGGCGCGCGGGCGCGAAGAGGGAAAAGCGGGCGGCGGCAATCGCCGCGGTCTGGTTTTGCCTATGCGGCGGCCGGTTGCCACCCAAGGCATCGCGGGCCGAAAGGCGGAGGCGAACGGCCTTAAAAAAATTCAATGCCGCAAAAGACTGCGCGAAGCCGGAAGAAAAAAACCGTTTGCGAAACTGCGTTACGCGACCGACGAAACGGCCTGCCCGGCCATCTGCGCCTCGCACGGCTGGGCGGCGTGCTCCGCCCCATAAAGAATGCCGTGGGTGATGGGGTCGTAGTACTGCATCAGGTGGATGACGAAATCGCGCGGCGGCATGTCGAGCGCACGCGCCCAGACTTCATAGCTGTCCGGCGGCACTTTTCCGCGGCCTGCCTCGATCTGCGAAATGAACGTGTAGTAATAGACGCCCACGCGCTCGGCCAGCTTGCGTTGAGACAGTCCGCGGCTTTCGCGCAGGGCCTTCAGCCACCGGCCAGCCTCGCGGCGAAGTTCCTGCACCTCAGGCGTCTGGATCGTCTTGGCATGGACGTACATTTTGCGCTCTCCCGCGACCACCGACTTTGCTGGTAAAGGCCCCGCTGCCGTGGCAGCGGGGGAATTTTTCCTGAGCCACCCGCCCCGGCCGTGAGGGCCGGAGCGAGCGATGGCGGGATCCGCTCAGTAGACGTAGAGGTCGCCGCCGACGTTGCCATGCAAGCCGTGCACGTCGGTCAAGCCGGCCAGCTTGATGACGTTGTGTCCGAGGTCAGCCCCAGCGTCCTTCACAAACAGATAGCTGTCATGGTCGTACTCGAACACGAGCGCCTTGGTCGTGGCCACCGCGGCGTCCGCTGCAAGAGAGATCGCACCGGCGAGATCGCCCGGACCGGCCCCTTCAAACTTCAGCAGACCGTGCTCCAGGACATAGCCTGCCCCTACCTTATCCGCAGCAACGGTCACGCCGGTTGCATGGAAGATGTCAAAGCCTTCAAACGTCGTAAGGCCAGCCTTCGATGCGAGCGTGTAGTTCTCGACCGAAAGATGGTTGTAGGAATGACCAAGGGCAAAATCGATCTTGGCATCACCACTGCCGAGCGAGATGTGACCGTAGGGATCCAAGAGATCAAGCGAGGCAGTGAGCTTGCCGGTGAACGACGAGGCGTCGATGTTCTTGAAGCTCTTAGCATCGCTACCCGTCAGGTCGAGAGCAGATCCGCCGGAGATGGTGAGCTCCACCGCCTTCGTGGTCTCATAGTCGAAATGGTTCGTTGCGTTTTTGCCACCCGAAACAAGGTCGATGGCTTTGACATCATTATTGCCCTTGAGCTCGATCGTCTGCTTATTCAGTCCAACAAATGCGGAGTCAGCATCGAACTTGACGTGGAGCGACTTCGCATTCGTGGCCTCGACCTTGATGGTGTTGGTGTTGGCTGCGTTAGCAGTCGAGTCCGTGTCCAGCGTAATGGAAAGCTCGCCGGCCACCTTCTGAGTGAGCTTGATTAGCTGAGGGCCACTATCTTTCACCGCACGGTAACCGACCCCCTCGCCGATATTCAGCAGGTTGATCCCGTCGGTGAAATTTCCAGACGAAATGATTTCGGTGATGTCGTTCTTGGCCGCGAGAAGATCAAGATCGAAGTTAGTCGAGCGCCCGGCGACATCAAGCAACTGGAAGTTCTTGAACGCACCGGCATTCGCGGCTCCAATGCTCTGAATGAACAGCGTATTGACGCCTTCGCCGCCATCAATGGAGTCCGTCCCCTTCACGTAGAGGGCGCCCATGAACGTATCGTTGCCGGCACCGAGGTCGACCGTCAGCTTGCCATCGCTGCGAGTGCTCAACCGGACGGTGTCATTGCCTTCACCGGTCGTGACCGTGGTTGTTCCGGTCCCGGTGGTGTTGATATCCACAATATCGTTGCCGGCGCCGGTCTCGACCACGGCATTGATCTTGTCCTTCACGGTCTCCGTTTTTACCGTTATGTCATCGTCGCCCGATCCGGTCTTGATCGTCGCAACATGCTTCGACGGATTGCTGAAGGTGATGCCGCCCTTGCTGGCCGACGCATCGACGCTGGTGACCTTCTTCGCAGAAGCAGTATCGACAATATTCAGCGTGGTCTTGACGTCAGTATCGACCTTGACGTCCTGAATATCCTTGCCGACAGTAAAGTTAAGAGTAGCGCTTGCATCTTTTTCGATGGTGCCCTTCACCGTCGTCTCAGCAAGCTTGTTACCCGAAACGTTGAGCGCAAAGACCTTGGTTGCACCCACCCCCCTCACGCCGTCCAGAGCAACCGTCGCGCTGGCCGCCTCTGCCGAGGCAGTCACTTTAAGATTCTGTGCGGTGTTCTTGAAGCCCGCGATGGTCGACGCGCCGAGATTGGTTACGTCTGCCGCCTTGTTATGCTGCCAGAGCTCCTCGACGCCCTGGAATTTGGCGGCGTCGCCGAACTTTCCAGCATAAGTCCCTTCATTGTAGATGTTGACGACCTGCATGTTCTTGACCGTCGCGCCGGTCGGGAACTCATCGTTCTGGCCGCCAAGCAGAATGCTATTCACCTTCGTATAGATATTGAAGGTGTTGTGGCCGCCGCCGCCGTCGATGCTGTCGTGCGGAGTAAACGTAGTGGCGTCTCCGCCTGTCTTCGCATTATAGGTAAACGCGTTGACGGTGTCGTTCCTGGGCGTGCCGACAAAATGATCCAGCTCGGGAGTGAGATCGAAGGTCACGCCGGTCAGGCCGGTTTCGACGAACTCATTCGTCGCGGCCTGGGAGGCTTCGACCGTCGCCGGATTGTCGGTAACACCCTTCACGGCATCCTTGCTCGGGCCCTTGAGGTCGTCGTTGAGGACGACCTTGCCGTCAACCACATGCGTGCCGCCCACGCCCGCCGCCGCAAGCGCCTCAGTGAAGTAGCTGCCGGCCTCGATCTTGTTGGTGATCGTGGCGGCGTCGGCCGGATTGCCCTCTGGACCAAACGCGCCGTTGATCACGTCGAGAATGAACTGGCCGACGGCCTGCGGATCATTGCCGCGCGCAAGCAGCTCCTTGGTCCAGTAGGTCTTGCCTTCCGCATCCGGCAGACGGTTGAACAGGTTCAGATAGACCTGATCGACGAATGAGGCCGGGTTCACCAGATCTGGATGGGCGAGGTAAGGATACATCGCGATAGCTTCGGGCTGCACCGAGAACGATGCCGCCGCGTTTGCCCATGTATAGCTGCCGCTATCGAGCTGATTGATCCAGTATTGCACGCCGTTCGGCTCGCCGGCGCGGCCGAAATAGCCGATGTAAAGTGCCTCAACCTGGCTGAGGGTGGTTTGGATAGCCATAAAGGGCTCCTGCTGTTCTGAAATAAATTTCGCGTTTGCAAACACTGTCGCCGGCAGAGCTACCGGGAACTGCTAAGCAGTAAATTCAATACCCCCCTCTTGAGTATTGAACTATTTGCCAGCTTGAAACGAAGCACCCTTTATGGTTGAATAATTACAGTAGGAAACTTCCGATTGAATTGAGAAATTCACGTCGGATTATTCTTTTCCTTCCTTCCCCCTCGACTTTCCGCCGGATCAATTTTCGCGAGCGCAGGCCAACGCGCGCGGAAAGGCGCGGCGGGCCATCGTCCGAAAACGGCGGCATTCACAAAGATTCTGTCTGGAAAAGCGTTCGGCCGGCGCGGCGGCACACGGCGCGGCCGGCGCAAAAACCATTCATCGGATGAATAGCGGATGCGCCGCGCGCGACACAAAGCCCGCGGCCCGACTCATCGGCAAAGGCGGGGCAGGACGAAATCGGCGAGCCGCCATCAGCGGGCTGCGGGTTGTTTTTTACTTGCTGCGTTCAGCGGATGCCGTCGCGGATCATGTATCCCGCGCCGCGAATCGTGTGCAGCAGCGGGCGCTCAAAACCCTTGTCGATTTTCGAGCGCAGCCGCGAGATGTGGACGTCGATGACGTTGGTCTGCGGATCGAAGTGATAGTCCCAGACATTTTCCAGAAGCATGGTGCGCGTCACCACCTGCCCGGCATGGCGCATGAGATATTCGAGCAGGCGAAATTCGCGCGGCTGCAGCGCGAGGTCCTGGCCGCCGCGCGTCACGCTGTGGGTCAGCCGGTCGAGTTCGAGATCGGCAACGCGGTAGACGGTGTCTTCCACCGGCCCGCTGCGGCGGCGCGACAGCACCTCGACGCGCGCGAGCAGTTCGGCGAAGGAATAGGGTTTTGGCAGATAGTCGTCGCCGCCGGCGCGCAGGCCCTTGATGCGGTCATCGACCTGCCCGAGCGCGGAAAGGATCAGCGCCGGCGTCTGGTTGCCCTCGCCGCGCAGCGCGCCGATCACCGACAGGCCGTCGCGCTTCGGCAGCATGCGGTCGACGATCAGCACGTCGTAGGCGCCGCTCTCCGCCATCGCCAGCCCCTCCTCGCCGTCGCCGGCGCGGTCGGCGACGTGGCCGACCTCGCGAAAGGCTTTTACGAGATAGTCCGCGGACTCGCGGTCGTCTTCGATGATGAGCAGGCGCATTTGGCTTTCGGATGGTGACAGGGAGGAAATCATCGGATTCACCATGGCGCGCAGACCGCACATGTGCAAGCCGCCCAAAAGCTGCAGGTCGGGGTCATGAACTCAAAAAGACGGACGGCGAAGCTGGGGACGCTCCGCCGTCCGAGGTCCCTTTCGACGGAGGGGGGCAAAATCCATCGAAAGAGCGGGGAGAGAGGTTTGGCCTGATCAGGAGCAGAGCCCCTGACCAGGCGACCGGATCAACCTCGACTGATCGGCAGGGCAACGAACCGCGAGGTATCACCAGAGCGCACGCGCAGCAGGACGGAGTTCTTCTTGTCCTTGCTTGCCGCGGCAATTGCATCACGCACGTCACCGGCCGAAGCCACCGTCTTGCCGCCGACCTCGAGGATGACGTCGCCTTCCTTGAAGCCACGCTCGGCGGCGATGCTGCTCGGGTCAACCTCGGTGACGATCACGCCTTCCTTGCCCGCGCCGGCAACGCTGCTCGCCGGAGCGACCGTCATGCCGAGACGCGGAACGTCGGTGTGCTGCTCCGTGCCGCCGCGGTCTTCTCCACCGCGGCCGCCACGTGAGGCCATGTTGCTGGGCAGCTCGCCGAGCTTGAGGTCGATCGTCTTGGTCTCGCCCTTGCGCAGGATGGTCAGCTTCACCGCGGCGCCCGGAGCCAGCTCGCCGATCTTGCGGGCCAGCATCCGCGCATCGGTCACGGTCTCGCCGTTCACCGCGGTGATGACGTCACCCGACTGGACGCCGGCCTTGTCGGCAGGCCCGCCCTGCTGCGGCTCGGCCACCAGCGCGCCCTCGGCCTTGCTCATGCCGAGGCTGTCGGCGATGTCGGAGGTCACCGGCTGGATCTGCACGCCGATCCAGCCGCGGCTCACGCTGCCCTTATCCTTGAGCTGCGCAACCACCTGCTGCACGGTCGGCGCGGGGATCGCGAAGGCGATGCCGACATTGCCGCCCGACGGCGAGTAGATCGCGGTGTTGACGCCGATCACCTCGCCATTCGTGTTGAAGGCCGGGCCACCGGAGTTGCCCTTGTTCACCGGCGCGTCGATCTGCAGGAAGTCGTCATAGGGACCGTTGCCGATGTCGCGGCCGCTCGCGGAGACGATACCCGCCGTCACCGTGCCGCCGAGGCCGAACGGATTGCCGACCGCGAGAACCCAGTCGCCGATCCGCGGCTTGGCTTCGGCCAGCTTGGCATAGGCGAAGGTAGTTGAGCCGCCATCGACCTTGATCAGCGCGAGGTCGGTGCGCGGATCGGTGCCGATCACCTTGGCGGTGAAGGTCTTGCCGTCGTCGGTGCGCACGTCGACTTCGCTCGCGCCGTCGACCACGTGGTTGTTGGTCACGGCATAGCCGTCAGGCGAAATGAAGAAGCCCGAACCCTGTCCGGTGATCATGTGGCCACCGCGGCGGCCGCGCGGGCCCTGCCCGGGCATGCCGTCAGGACCGCCGAAGCGGCGGAAGAAGCGCTCCATCGGCGAACCCGGAGGGAACGGCAAATCGCCGACCGTGGCGCTCTCCTTTTCGGGGATCTTCACCGCGACGGAAATCACCGAGGGCTTCACGCGTTCGACGATGTCGGCAAAGCCGGCGGGGCGCTGGACATTCTTGAGTCCGCTGTCAACCTGTGCGTGCGCCGGAGTCGCCAGCAAATCATACTGGCCGTGAGAAGGAGCGAAAGCGTAAGCGCCGGCGCCGAGACCGGCAACGACGGAGGCCATCAGCGCCATCTTGCGCAGCGACCAGATCGAACGGGCGCGCTTGGGCTGGGCAGCCGGGGAAACGGAAGGATTGGCAGGCGTGTTGTTCGGGTCGGTCATGGTCGATCTCCGGCGGGTGATTTGCGAGACGCTGGATGCGCATCGTGTTAACGCCGAAGATGCCTTGTCGCGCCTTACAGCGCGCTGACCATCAGATTAATCTTTCGTAATCTTGCAATGCCCGCTTAGGCGCTGCGCCCTTCGCCGGCGGCCGGCACATCCTCGCCGATGAGCTTGGCGAGCCGGGCTTCCTCATCTGGCGTGAGCGGGGCTAACGCCTGCTCGCGGGGCGACAGCGCGCGCCTGCGTCCGCGCAGCCACAGCGCGATGCCGCCGCCGGCCAGCACCAAGGGCGGGAACAGCCACAACAAAAGCGTGTGCAGCTCGAACGGCGGCTTGAGCAGGACGAACTCGCCGTAACGCGCGACGAGAAAATCGAGCACTTCTCCATCGCTGTCGCCCTTGGCCAGCCGTTCGCGCACCAGAATGCGCAGGTCCCGCGCCAGCGGCGCATCGGAGTCGTCGATGGACTGGTTCTGGCACACCATACAGCGGATCTCCCGCGACAGATTGCGCGCGCGCGCCTCCTTTGCGGGGTCCTTCATGATCTCGTCGGGCTGCACGGCAAGCGCCGCCGAGCCTGCGGCCACCAGCACGGCGAGGGCTGCGAATGCGCGAGAAAGTTTACGTCGAACGCGATGCGCCATCGCCTACTCCGCGGGCTGCAGCTTGCGAACGGCACGCGCGGGCTTCGGCGCGCCGACGCGCAGGCGGCGGTCGATCAGCGAAAGGAAACCGCCGAACGCCATCATCAGCGGCCCGATCCAGATCAGCAGCACCAGCGGCTTGTGATAGATCCGCACCGAGATCGCGCCCGCCGTGTCGGTTTCGCCGAGCGAGATATAGAGCTGGCTCGCGCCGCGGCTGAATAGCGCCGCTTCGGTCGTCGCCGAGCCGCGCGCCGGGAAGTTGCGCTTCGACGGCGCCATGCTTCCGATCGGCTTGCCGTCGAGCATGATGGTGAAGCGCGCGACGTGCTCAAAATAGTTAGGCCCCTGCTGCTCGTTGATGCTGTCGAGCCGCGCCTCGTAGGCACCGAGGCTGGCGACGTCGCCCGGCTTCATCGTCGCGATGTATTCGGTGTTCCAGGTCGACTCGCAGACGATGCCGATCAAGGCGACGCCGAGGCCGGCATGGGCAATCGCCCTGCCCCAGGTCGAACGCGGCAGGCCGGCAGCGCGGCGCACCGCGGTTGCAAACGGCACGCGGAACAGCGCGGCGCGCTCGGTGATCTCGACAATCGCGCCGAGAATGACGAACACCGCAACGCCGATCATCAGCGGCGCCAGCACCGCCCCGCCCTTGACCCATGCGATCACCACCGCCGTCGTCACCAGCGCGACGATGCCGGACGCCATCAGGCGCTGGGCGGCGCCGAGCAGGTCGCCGCGCTTCCAGGCCAGCAACGTGCCGAACGGAACGGCGACCAGAAGCGGGATCATCAGCGGGATGAAGGTGAGATTGAAGAACGGCGGGCCGACCGAGATCTTGTCTTCGGTCAGCACCTCAAGCGCCAGCGGATAGAGCGTGCCGACCAGCACCGTCGCGCAGGCGGTGGTCAGCAGCAGATTGTTGAGCACCAGCGAGCCTTCGCGCGAGATCGGCGCGAACAGGCCGCCCTGCCGCAGCGTCGACGCGCGCCAGGCATAGAGCGCAAGGCTGCCGCCGATGAACACGCAGAGAATGATCAGGATGAAGATGCCGCGCGCGGGATCGGTGGCGAAGGCGTGCACCGAGGTCAGCACGCCCGAGCGCACGAGGAAGGTGCCGAGCAGCGACAGCGAAAAGGTCAGGATCGCGAGCAGGATGGTCCAGATCTTCAGCGCGTCGCGCTTCTCCATCACCACCGCCGAGTGCAGCAGCGCGGTGCCGGCGAGCCAGGGCATCAGCGAAGCGTTCTCGACCGGGTCCCAGAACCACCAGCCGCCCCAGCCGAGCTCGTAATAGGCCCAGTAAGAGCCCATCGCGATGCCGAGGGTAAGGAAGATCCACGCCATCAGCGTCCACGGCCGCACCCAGCGCGCCCAGGCCGCATCGATCTTGCCCTCGATCAGCGCGGCGACGGCGAAGGAGAACGAGATCGAGAAGCCGACATAGCCGAGATAGAGCAGCGGCGGATGGACCGCGAGGCCGATGTCCTGCAACACCGGATTGAGGTCGCGGCCCTCCACCGGCGGGTTGACGAGGCGCGCGAACGGGTTCGAGGTCAGCAGGATGAACAGATAGAACGCCGCGCCGATGAAGCCCTGCACTGCGAGGACGTTGGCGCGCAGCGTCAGCGGCAGGTTGGCGCCGAACAGGGCGACCAGCGCGCCGAACAGCGCGAGGATCAGCACCCAGAGCAGCATCGAGCCCTCGTGATTGCCCCAGACGCCGGTGATCTTGTAGACCATCGGCTTCATCGAATGCGAGTTCTCGGCGACGTTGAGCACGGAGAAATCGGACGTGATGTAGAGCGTCGTCAGCGCGCCAAAGGCAAACAGCACGAAGATGAACTGCGCCTGCGCCGTGAGGCGGCCGACATTCATCAGCGCCGGGTCGCGCACCTGCGCGCCGATGATCGGCACCACCGCCTGAATCAGCGTCAAGGCGAGTGCCAGCACCAGCGCGAAATGCCCGACCTCGGCGATCATTGCGTTTTACCCTCACCCGGCTTGTTGGCGTAGTCGTCCTTCCAGTGGCCCTGCTTCTTCAGCGCATCGGCCACCGGCTTCGGCATATAGGTTTCGTCGTGCTTGGCGAGCACGGTGTCGGCCTTGAACACGCCGTTGCCATCGAGCGCGCCTTCCGCCACCACGCCCTGCCCCTCGCGGAACAGGTCCGGCAGAATGCCCTGATAGCGCACCTTCAGCGTGTCCTTGCCGTCGGTCACCTCGAAGCTGACGTGGAGCTGGTCGCTGCGCTTGAGCGAGCCCTCGCTCACCAGGCCGCCGAGGCGGAACCGCTGGCCGGGGCCGATCTGCTTCTCCGCGACCATCGAGGGCGTCGAGAAGAACACGATGGAATCGCGGAATGCGTTCAGCACCAGCGCGGCCGCAATCGCAAGCACCGCGAGCGCCCCGCCAATCATCGTCAATCGCCGCTGCTTCCTGGTCATTCTGTCCGTTCTGTTGTGAGGTTGGCTGAATGGCGGAGTCCCCGCCGTCAACCATCCAATCCGAGCGCCTTCAACCCGTCGTTGAGCTTGCGCAAATGATCGGCCTCCTGCGCCACCGCCTGCCGGGCGCTGTCGCGGGCCGCGGCGGCCTTGTCAGGCTCGCCGAGCACCATATAGGCCTGAATCAGGCGCAGCCAGCCCTCGACATCGTTGCCATTGGCCTGCAGGCGGGTTGCAAGGCGCTCGACCATCCCGCGGATCATCGCGCTGCGATCCTCAACGCTCATGTTGTCGGCCGCCGTCATCGCGTCGTTGGAAAGGCTCGGCCCCACCGTGCCGCCGACCCGCGCCAGCGCCGCCTCGACCAGCGGCCGCCATGGGGCATCGGCCGGCGCATCGGCAATCATCGCGCGCCAGATCGCGGCGGCATCATTGGGCCGGCCGTCCTGTTCGGCGGCAAGGCCCAGGAAATAGCGGGCCTTCGGCTCCTTCGGATCCTGCGCCAGCGCCTGCTCGAATTCGGCCTTCGCCGCCTGGGTGACGACGCCGTTGGCGGCGAGCGTCACGGCTTCGCCGAGATTGGCGCGCCGTGCCGCGCTGTCGCCGTTATAGGTGAGCGCGTTGCGGAAGGCGACGACCGCCTCATCGATGCGCCCGAGGCGCTGCAGCACCGGCGCGATCACTTCCCAGCCGCGGCCGTCGGTCGGGTTTTTCTCAAGATGGGCCTTCACCTGCCCGACCAGCTTGTCGAGCGAGTCGCTGCCCCGCGGTGCGGCCATCCGTTCCGCCAGCGGAACTCCGGGCAGCGCCGGGTTCCCGAGGCGCAGATAGAGCGTCGTCGCCATCAGCGGCAGGCCGAGCAGCGCCACGATGGTAACGAAGCGGCGGATGGTGAGGCTGGATTTTGCCCGCCCGGCCTCCTCCTGCCCGGCTGCGGCCAGCAGGCGACGGCTGATTTCAAGCCTTGCCGCGGCGGCTTCGGTCGCCCCGATCAGGCCGGCGGCGAGGTCGCGTTCAACCTCGGCGAGCTGATCCTTGTAGACGGCGGCATCGGTGCCACCGCCCGCCCCCAGATGCTTCTGCCCCAATGGCCACAGAACCGCAAAGACGGCCGCAGCCGTCATCAGGGCAAAAATGAACCATAACGCCATGAAACGAAGTTCCGGGAGACCTGCCAGCGACGATGCGGCACTCGACAGTCCGGGTTACACCATGGCAGGCCGGCTTTCGCAATTGACAATAACGCGACATTTTCGGCGCTCGCGGCCGAAACCGACCGCGATCAGCCGCTTTTCGCCTGGGCCGCGCGCTTGGCATCGGCGACGGCGTGCTCCGCCGCCCGCGCCATCATCACCGCATAGTCGTTGCCGAACAGCATGCTGCAGAAACGGATCGCAACTTCGACCTGCCGCTGGCGGTAGGCACGGGACCGCGGCTGGCCGACCTTCACCGATTCGAGCAGGGCTGCCGTGGCCCGCTCGACATATTGCTGAAGCTCCGAGAACGCCCGCTGCGACACTTCGCTGATCGCCAGTTCCCCGGCGAAGGCGCGGCATTCGGCAAGGAAGCCGATCAGCGCGGCGGTCTCGTCGACCTCCATGGCGTCGATGCTGCTCGTCGCGGTGATCTCGCTCTCCGGCCGTTGGCGCAGGAGCCGCCGCACGCGCCCCGGCACGCTCTCGATCTCAGCGCGCAGGCCGCCCGAAATATCCTTGCGGATGGCGGCGAGCTGGCGCCCCCAGCTCGAATCGCTGCGCAGGTCGAGCTCGGTGCGCAGGCCGCGCACGCCGTCATGAATGGTTTTGAGGTTCTCGCCGACAAGCTTGAAGCGTCCCCGCTTGATGTCGGTGCCGAGCGCCGCGGTGCGGCGCGACAGGTCATGCAGCGCCATCGTCACCGCCACCCCGTAGGGGAGCGCCGCGACCCGGACCTCGTCGTCCGAACCGGCCATCTGGATCGGCAGGCGGATGATCTGCCAGGGCGCGTCGAGCCGCGACATCGCCAGCGACAGCGCAAAGGGCAGAACCACGGGATTCTGCAGCATCGGCAGATCGAGCGCGGCCGCCACATTGGCAACCTGCGAGGCGCCGAATGTCGAGATCGACGGCGGCAGGCGATCGGCGAGATTGGCGAGAGCTTCATGGGCGCGCAGCAGCGCGGCGATCGCCGGCAGGTCCTCGATCACCCGCGGCGACGAAAGCCGAGTCAGGTTGCGGCGGCGGTCGCCGTCGCGCCCAGCCAGCGCGCCGATCACGGCCGAGACTGCCTCGCCGGCCGCGACGCGATAGGCGCTGAGCGCCTGCGCGGCCTGCACGGTGGGGCCGTTCTGCTCGGCTTCGGCCAGCACGACCTCGAGCGCCTTCGTCTCTTCGACGAGCGCCTCATGGGCGAGCCATTGCCAAACGGCCTCAAGCGATGAGCGGCGGACCTCGCCGGGGCATGACAGGTTGTCGCGATCAACCAGAAACGGCTCGAGCGCGCGAAACACATCGCGCTGCGCGTCATTCTTGCGCGAGCGGGCATTGACGTTGGACTTGCGGAGCAACTGGCGCAGTTCGCCCAGCACCAGATTGGCCAGTTGGGCATCATCGCCGCCGCCAGCCGCCGCGCGCTCGAATTCGCGCACCAGCATCGCCTGCGCCGAGGGCGAAAGCTGCGCAAGAAACTGTCTGAGCCGCCCCATCGCTGACTGATTCATCCGCCCGACCCCGGCATGCGTCCACCGAAAAGCTTTCCCTCCGGGACCGCCCCCGGGCCGGCGCAGCTTTGCGACGGCACCGCAAACCTATGCCGCGCCGCGTTAAGAACGCGTTGAAGGGTTCCGCCCGGCGCGCCGCGCCGCCGGCTCAGACCGCCGGCAGCGACAGTTCCGCGCGCAATCCGCCGATCGGCGCATCGCCGAGGCGCAGGTGGCCGCCGTAAAGCGCGGCAAGGTCGGTGACGATCGACAGGCCAAGTCCCGAACCGGGCTTTGATTCGTCGAGCCGCTGGCCGCGCCGCGAGGCCTGCGCCCGCTCGGCGGGCGACAGGCCGGAGCCGTCGTCATCGACCACGATCCGCAGCTTCTCGGCCGCCTCGCCCCGTCCCTCGCCTTCCGGCAGGATTTCGATGACGACCTGCGACCTCGCCCACTTGCAGGCATTGTCGACGAGGTTGCCGATCATCTCCTCAAGATCCTGCCGCTCGCCGCGGAATTTGGCCGGGGCATGGCCGACCACGGTGATGGTCAGGTCGCGGTCGCGGTGAATCTTCTCCATGGTCCGGCGCAGCGCCTCGACCACCGGGCCGACATCCGTCACCGTCGAGACCACGGTGAGACGGGCCGCGATCCGCGCCCGTTCGAGATAGTGCGTCACCTGATCGGTGATTACCGCGGTCTGTTCGAGCACCTTCGCCGCCAGCGGATCGGACTGGCGGCCGCTGGCCTCGTTGACGATCACCGAGAGCGGGGTCTTGATCGCATGGGCGAGATTGCCGACATGAGTGCGCGCGCGCTCCACGATGCCGCGATTGGCTTCGAGCAGCGCGTTGGTCTCGCGCGCGAGCGGCGCGATCTCGACAGGAAAACTGCCCTCCAGCCGCTCGGCACGGCCCGAGCGGATGTCCGCCAGCGAGTCCGAAATGCGCTTGAGCGGCGCCAGGCCAAACCGCACCTGAAAGATCGTCATCAGCACCAATACGATGCCGAGCGCAAGGAAGGTGCCGCCGAGATAGACGTCGAACGCGCGCGTCTCGTCAAAAATCTCCGAAGCGTCGCCCGCCACCGTCACCAGAAATTTTCCGTCCGCGCCGACATCGACCGGCCGCTCCACCGCGCGCAGCACCTGATCCTCGGGGCCGTCGATATAGCCGATGCGGATGCCGGCGGAGGTCAGCGGCAGGTTGCGGTCCTCGAGGCTCGGCAGGCGCTTGTCCCAGAGCGAGCGCGAGGCGCGGACATCGGGCTTGTCGCCGCCGACGCGCGTGATCTGCCAGTACCAGCCGGACAGCGGCAGATCGAACAGCGGCTCGCCCAAGGCCTGGAACTGGCGCTCGGCGACGTCCTCGGGGTTGGCGACCTCGGCGACCACCGTGCGCAGATAGAGGTTCAGCCGCCGGTCGAAGGCGCGCTCCGCCGCCCCGCGATAGACCGACGAGAGGATGATCCCCGTGATCACGAGGATCACCACCACCCAGGCTGTCGCCGAGAGAAAAAGTCGGGTTGCGAGTGAGCTACCGCGCATCGGTCGGCGGCGTCAGCAGATAACCAAGACCCCGGACGGTCTGGATGATATCGACGTCCAGTTTCTTGCGGATCCGCCCGACGAACACCTCGATGGTGTTCGAGTCGCGGTCGAAATCCTGATCATAAAGATGCTCGACGAGTTCGGTGCGCGACACCACGCGCCCGGAATGGTGCATCAGATAGGCCAGCAGGCGATATTCGTGCGAGGTCAGCTTCACCGGATTGCCGTCGACGCTGACGCGCCCGTTGCGGGTGTCGAGCACAACCGGCCCGCAGGTCAGCTCGCTCTGGGCATGGCCGGTGCTTCGCCGCAAAAGCGCCCGGATGCGCGCCAGCACTTCCTCGAGGTGGAAGGGCTTTGCCACATAGTCGTCGGCGCCGGCATCGAAGCCCTGCACCTTGTCGCTCCAGCGGTCGCGCGCCGTGAGGATCAGCACCGGCATGGTGCGGCCGTTCCGCCGCCAGGATTCCAGCACCGAAATCCCGTCCATCTGCGGCAGGCCAACATCCAGCACCACCGCATCATAAGGCTCGCTATCGCCGAGAAAATGCCCCTCTTCCCCGTCGAAGGCGCGATCGACGACGTATCCCGCATCGCTCAACGCGGTGGTGAGTTGCCTGTTAAGGTCGGGATCGTCTTCGACAACTAGAAGGCGCAAATCAGTCTCCACGAACGAATGCCGCCCGGCGAAAGCTTTTCGGGCGAACTTGGGCCGGGCCGATTATCGTTTCTTTAGCACGCTCTTGGCAACCGCCGACAACAGATCGCCCGCCGCGCCCGCCGGATTCTGACCGGTCGCCGCGCAGACTTTTTCGCGGGTGCGGCCGGAGAAATAAACCCCGAGCACGCCGAAGCGGAACCCCCAATACGCCACCAGCAGCGCGGTGGCATTGATCAGCGCCGTCAGCAGCGCCGCATCGCCCTGCCAGAAGCTGTGCAGCACGATCGCCCACAAGGCGGCGCATTCGAGCGTGAGCTCGATGGCATAGAGCGGCCGCCACCAGCGCTGCAGAACGTCATCCGCGTTGAGTTCCGCGCGGATCGTCTGGTGCGTCTCGCGCGCCATCGCGCCCGCCGCCTCCGCTTCGGCGCGGATCGCCTCGGCCCAGCGCGCCTCCGCCTCCAGCAGCTTTTCCGGCGCGGCGGCCGGCAGCGCCTTGCCGATCTCATCCGGCGACGGCTTGCTCGCGCCGACCGCGCCGGCGAGCACCTGCCCCGCGGCGCTGCCGAGCGGCCCGCCCAGCGCGGCACCGAGAAGCGGCGCGCCGAGCGCAATCACCTGCTTGCCGAGTTCGCTCCAATGATCGCTCGAGGTCATCGCCGGCTCCCTTGTCAAACGTCGAAAGATTTTTCCTGCGCCATCATTCAGCGTCGCAGCCGCCGCCACGCCAGCCAGCCGGCCGCGACGACGGCGGCGAGGATCACGAACCACATCGCCGCTGTGCTCCCCGCCGACAATGCGGCGGCCCCGGCTGCAATCGCCGACGCTGCGCCGGCGGCGACGATCTTTCTTTCCGCTGCCGGCGCTTGCCCGAGGGCCACATCGCCATCGCGCGCCGCCATCGCCTTGAGCAGTCCGGCGCAGCCAAGCTGCCGATCGACGACGGCGGCATCGAACACGCCATCGGCAACATATTTGCCGGCGACGTATTGATCGGTGCCGGCCCACAGATAGGGCGACGGCAGGCCGCGATTGAAGTAGCCCAGCCCGTTGTAACGCTCGAGCAGCGTCAAAATTCCGCTCACGCTCCAGTCGCGGTTCGTTGCGGCATACGGCGCGCAGTTCACCAGCGCATCGACGGCTGCCTCCTCCCATGACGCGAACGGCCCCCGTCCCTTCGGCACATGCACGGAGACGCGGTCCCACGGATCGCCCTGCGCGAGGCTGCGGGCAAAACTTTGCGACGACTCGCGCTGATGGATCACCGCGATGACGAACCACGGCACGCCGGTCTTTTTTTCGACCGCGCAGTAGCGCGCCTTCGCCGCGATCAGCCGCGCCGCCGCCGCGTCGAACTCCTGCAGGCGCAAGAGTTTTGCATTCTTCCAGCGCGCATCATTGGCCGCCGCAAGGCCTGCGTTCGCCATTTCAAAATCCCTGTCGAAGACGTGTGAGAAGCTGCGCCCTAGAGGCGGCAGTTCGCGACATAGTGGCCGCAATAGTTGGCCCCGACTGTCAGCGAACTCATGCCCGTGAGCGTGCCAAATCCGGTCGTGCCGAGATTGGCCACCGTCGCGGCCGGGGTATCGACGCTTGTTGCCGACGACCAGCGGCCCGCCGTGCCCGACACCGAATAGATCGTGACGGCCAGCCCCGCGGTCGAACGTTTCTCGACGACGAAGCGCACCCCGGCGATGATCATCGTCGCGCTTGAGGCGTTGGCGGCGCACATGCCGGCCATCGTCGCGGCGCCGGGCAGGACGTCGAGCGGATAGCTCTTCTCCCAATAGCGCTTGCAGAGCATCAGTTCGTGATCGAGCGGCCGCATCACGAATGCCGCGCGCTCGGCGATCGGCAGATGCAGGCCCGGCAGCATGATGACGTTGCTGATGTAGAACTCGTCGGCTGCTGCGGCGACGCCGTTGGTCGAGCCGCTCGCGCCGGAATAATTCGCAGCACTCCAGGTGCGCGCCGGGCCAAGGCGTGAAGCGCCGCCGCCGAGGCAGATGGTGACGGTGAGCCCAAGGACATTTCCCGCCGGCCATGTTCCCGTCCTGTCGCCGGGGATGGCATCGACGCCGGACAGCGTGATCCACTGCCGCACGTTCGACGACGCCACCGTGAAGCTGAACGGGTAGGAACGATTGTTCGCCGGATTGCGGATCGCGCCGGAATAGGTACCGGGGCGGTGCGCCATGAACCAGAACCCGACCGAGAGCGGCATCGCATCATTGCTGCCGAACTCGAGCACGGCCGCCCTCGTGCCCTCGACCGGCAGCGCGACGCAAAGCTCATCGTTGGTCGCAAGCGACGGCTGCGGGGTCGTCACGTCGATCCGCAGCGCCTTGGCGGTGCCGGGAAACGGCGATGTCGCCTGCTGGGCGGCCACGGCGAACGAGCCGCGAAAGGTCACCGATACGCCGTCGAGAACATATTTCGTCTGGGTCACCGCCGTTGCGTTGAGCGCCACTGCGGAGTTGCCGAATTCCTGGCTGATCTCCATCGCGCCGTTCACCTGCAGGCCGCCGCCCGTCGCCGCGTCGGCGGGCATGGCATAGCGCCCCGACGCCGGATCGATGCTGAACGCATCGCGCCACTGCGCGCCGTCCGGCGAGGTTTTGAGCCTGAACGCATCGTCGCCGACGAGGCCGAACTCGGCGCGGCCGGAATAGTTGCTGGAAAACACCACCGAGGCCGTCTTGCCCTGCTCCTGCTTCGATACCTGCAGGCGGGCGTCGCCGCTGCCGCCATCGCCGGTCACGATCGCCGTCAGCAGCGCGGCATTGGAGCGGACGCTGAGCAAGTTGGGCGAAAATGCCGCGGTGTTGATGCCAAGATGCGGCAGATCGTCGAGCGCGCCGGCGACGCTGCGCCAGGCGGTGCCGTCGAACGCCATCAGCATCCGGTCCGCCACCGACCACGCGCACCAGCCCGGCTTCGGCATCATCAGGCGCCATGCGCCGTCCTCGTAAGCGGCGAGCATCGCCTCGCAACCGGCCCACGCGCCGACGCCGCCGGCGGCGACGATGTAGCGATCGCCCGGCTGCGGATCGGGCGGCGGCGTGGTCCGCGCCATGTCCTTCACCGCGATCTGAATCGTCGCGTCGAGAATGCGCAATGCCTCGTTGTGGGTGACGTGCTTCTGCGCCTGCCCGCCGGCAATGAACGGAAGGCCGAGATGGATCGTCTCTGTCATGTCGGTCACACCGTAAGCATGAGTTGGGTGGGAAAGCCCGCGCCGACCGTGGTGGAATGCTGAACGATGCGCAGATGCAGCACGGCCTGCGGCGCGCCGAAGTCGGCCAGTTCCTCGGCGGCGGTGTAGGTCGCGCGCGGCTCAAGGCATGAGATTTTGCGCACCACCGCGCCGCCGGAAAGAATTTCTACGACGTAAAGCTCGCGCTCCTCACCGAGCGGCACCTCATAGGCCCAGCTGTCACCGTCGATGCGCGTGCGCCTGATCCACGACAGGTGAACCGCGCCATCCCGTCGCTCGCCTTTCACATGCACGACGGAAAGCGGGCGGAGCCCGGTCGGGCCCGGCTCCATCATGAGCGGCACGGCGAAGGCATCGTCGTGGCTGCGATGGCTGGCGACGACGCGCAGATTGACTGCCCGCTCCAGCGCCGAGAGCCCGCGCGCGAGCGGAACGACATGGGCATCGAGCAGCACGAACGGCGCGCCCGCGGCAAGCAGATCCGCCATCGCGTGTTCGCTTCCGGCCTGGCCTCGCAGAAATCGCGACAGCCGGTAGGTGTGCGCATCGATCAGTTCGGCCCTGCCGAATTGCAGCACTTCCCATGCGCCTTGCTCGTTGCGGATCGCGGCGGCGTTCGCGCCCTCAAGCACCCTGTCGTCGCCGACCGAGGACAGCCGCCCGCCAAAGATCTGCACGCGCACGGCGTTGCCGCGGTCCCATCGGCTGGTCGGCCCGCGCGCCAAGGGGTCAAGGGTCCGCCCCATAATCGATGGCGCGGTCGCCGTCGCCGCGATCTCATAAGTCGTCGAGCCGCCGCGCCAGACCGTGACGGCCCCCGGCCATGGATCGGCGAACACCGCAAGGCGGGTCAGGACCGGCGGCTCGGACACTTCCAGCGTCGGCAGATCGAGCAGCAGCGCCTCGACCGGGCCGTGCGACGGCGGCAGATCCTCGTTCCGGCGCGGCGGCGGCGCGGCCGGCTGCGGAAACGAAAACACTTCGGGATCGATGCTGCGCGCCTTGACCCTGCGCGCCTGCGTATCGACGATGTCGCCAACCTCGAACAGCCGCCGACGCCCGCCGAGCGAGAGCGCAATGGCGTCGCCCGGCGCGACCTTCAGCAGGTTGACGCCGAGCGAGATTTCCAGGCTTTCGCGGCCGGCCCAAAGATCCTGCAGCAGAATTTCCGCGCGCTGCCTTGCGGCGGCGTTGTGGGTGATCACCGCGACGCTTGAATGCACCACGCCGGTCGCGCCGCCGGCGAGCCGCCGCGATGTCACCGCCGAGTGGCGGTAGTCCATCAGCGCATCGATGAAGCCGATGCTGATCTCGCGCGGCAGTTCGGTCTCCTGCGCCCGCGTGAGGCGGGACAGCGCGCCCTTGCCGCCGTCGACCAGATCGTCCTCGTCCAGCTCGGCGACCGGCGGCCGCCCGCGCTGGATGAACCGCAACGTGCCGTCGGCGCTCACCGCGTCGAACGCATACATCATCGCCAGCGGCTCGATCATCGCGCGCGGCGACATCGGGCGGTCGACGACATAGCCCTCGCAGATGTCGCGCAGATCGCCGGTATCGACGCCGCGGATGCCGCAATCCTCCAGCATCGCGGCGACCAGCGCATCGAGCGGCGCGCCGCCGAGCCGCCCGGTGAGCCAGTGTCCGGTCGTCCAGTTCGGCGCATCGCTCCACACCGATTGCGCGGCGGGAAACACCGGATAGGGCCGCGCGTCCCAGGTCCACAGATGGATCGCGGAGGGCTCGACCATCCGCCCGCCATAGACCGGCGAGATCGGATTGAAACTGTCGCTCGCGCCGAATGCGGGATCGAACGCGCCCAGCATCGCTTCGAGAAAGCGGCGCTGGATCAGGTCGTCGCGCTGGCCGCTGGAAAAATGCGGGATAAAGGATTCCGACGATTTTGGATCGGGAAAGACGTTTGGCTGGTTGGCGCCCTTGTCCACCGCCGGGCAGCCCACCTCGGTCAGCCAGATCGGCTTGCTCTGCGGCAGCCATGCGGTCGGCTCAGGCAGCTCTTTGCCGGCGACGCGCTCGTGATGCGGGTGCGCCCACCAGTTCCAGATATCCTTGACGCGAAAGGTCCACGGCTTGCCGAGGCCGTCGGTGATCGGCGTGCGGTCCTGCGCGGCGCGCGTCGCATCGCTCGCGTAGTACCAGTCAAAACCTTCGCCGCCGCGGATGTTTTCGCGCAGGTAGCCGACATCATAGGTCGACGCCACAACCTCGCCGTCGCGGTGCTGCGGCCCGTCGCGCCAGTCCGCGAGCGGCGCATAATAGTCGATGCCGATCGCACCGATGGCCGGCGAAGCCCATAGCCTGTCGAGCGGAAAGCGCACCTCGGCGGCATCTTCGCCGATCACGTCCGAGCCGTATTCGGTCCAGTCGGCGGCATAGCTCACCAGTGTCTCCGCGCCGACAATGGCCTTGACCTCGCCGGCGAGCGAGATCAGCGCATCGACCGCCGGGTAGATCCCCGGCGCGGAGCGCACGCGCGTTAGTCCACGCAATTCGGAGCCGATGAGAAACGCATCGACGCCGCCTGCGGCCCGCACAAGGTTGGCGTAGTGCAGGACCATGCGCCGATAATTCCAGAAGCTGCCGGTGAAGAACCGCGCGACCTGCGCCCCGGCTTCGGCGGTGCCCTGCGGCGACCCAAGCCGCCCTGGCGCGGGATCGCAGGTGATGCGCCCGCGCCAGGGAAACGACGGCTGCGACGCGCCGCCGGTCCACGGGTCGGGCAGCGCGTTGCCTGCCGGGATATCCATCATCACGAACGGATAGAACGTCACCTTCAGGCCGCGCGCGCGCAATTCCGCGATGAGGTGGCGCACGCTCGCATCCGACGGCGTGCCGCCATAGGCCGCGCCGCCCTCGATCTGCGACACCACATAGGCATTGACGCGCGCAATGCCCGCGACCGACCATTCCTCGCCACCTTCGGTGATCTTTTCCGTATTGTCGACGCCGGGGATCACGCGGCATTGCCCGGCGCGCAGATCGTCGCCGAACCACGTCACCACCAGCGCGACGCGCTCGAGCCGCGGACACACCGCCTGCAGATCGTCGAGGGCCGCAATCACGTTCGACGGCGCGTTCGGCACGTGGCGGTTCTCGGGCTTCGATTGCCCCGGCCCGGTGACATGCACGACCTCGGCGGGCTCATAACCGAACTCGGTCGCGCCGGGGATCAGCGTCACCGCGCGCGTCATGCGCTCCAGCGCGCCGACCGGGCGCACGATCTCGAACGACAGTTGCGGAATGCGGTTGCCGAAGGCGGCGAGCGGCAGGCGCTCGAACACCACATAAGCGAGCCCGCGATAGGCCGGCGCGTTGCCCTCGCCCTCGCGCGCGACGATCAGCTCATCGGCCGCCTGATCCTCGGTGCCGCGATGGACGCGGAAATTCAGCCGCGCGGTGTCGAGCGGCTTGCCATCGGCCCAGACGCGGCCGACACGCGCGATCGGCCCCTCGCAAAGGCCGACGGCGAAACTGGCGAAGTAATTGTAGTTCGTGGTCGAGCCGCCGCCGCTGCCGCCCTTGCCGCCGCTGTCGCTGCGCTCGGTGGAAATCACCTCCTCGAGCTGCGTCGCCCAGATCACCTGGCCGGACAGCCGCGCGCGGCCATAGACGCGCGGCACCGGCGCGCCCTCGGTCGAGGCCATGACGTCGAGATCGGCGAGGCGGGGGCCTTCCCGGTCGCGGCCGCCCGGGCCGAACAGACTGCGGTCGAGCATGCTGCCAACCACCGCGCCGGCGATGCGCCCGACAATCGCGCCGACCGGCCCGAACATCGCGCCGATCGCCGCGCCGCCTACGGAGAACGCCAGAGCTGCCATTGATCACCCCACAGTGGGAAAGCGGAAGGCAAACGCCAGGCGGCGCCGCCACCACGGCGCGAGCGCCACCTCGCAGACCGACGCGCCGTCATGGGCGTGGATCATCGTCGCCGGTGTCGCGGCAATCGCCATGTGCTTGGCGACGAGCCCCTCGCGATAGCGAAACAGCAGCACGTCGCCGGGCAGGAACGCGTCCCGCCCGACCGGCACGAGATGGCGGAAGGCGGCCGCGGCCAGCGCCTCGCGCCCGCCCGCCTCGGCCCAGTCCGGCGCATAGGGCGGCAGCGCCTCCGGCTCCGCGCCGATGCAGGCGCGCCAGACCCCGCGCACGAGGCCGAGGCAATCGCAGCCGACGCCCTTCACCGATGCCTGATGCTGATAGCGCGTGCCGATCCAGCTTCGCGCCTCGGAGACGATTTTTTCACGCGTCACGCCCGCCGCCGTCATCGGTTCTCTCCGGTGCGGCCCTGCCCCGGCGTCGGGACGCTGATGAGAAAATCGTTGCCGGGAATATGCGGAAAGCCGCGAAAATTTTCCGAGTTCGCAAAGCGGCCCCGGCACGTCGCAAAATGCTTGTCGCAGCCGGCGGTGACGGTGAACCCGTCGCCCTCGACGATCGCTTCCGGCATTTTCTGCCAGAGCGTGAGCACGCTCGTTCCGCCATCGGTGCGATGGCTTTTCACCTCGATGGCAAGGCCGCTGTTTGCGCCGCCGGTCCAGATCAGTTTTCCGGCCGTGAACCAGCCGGCGGCGAAGCCACTGAGGCCGCTTGCGGCAAATTGCGACAAACCGCGCAGCGCGCTCACCGTGCCGGAGGCGCGCAATCCGGGCGCGGCAAGATCGACGCCGCAGCGCCGGTCGCCAAGGTCGGCGCCGCAGGCCGCGGTGTAGAGCCGGCCGCTGTCCTGCGCGAGCAGATCGGCCATTCCGCGAAGCTCGGCGGTGAAGGCAAGCCCCTCGCGCCGCACTTCGCCGAGCCGCCCGCGCGCAGTGAGTACGCGCAGCGCAGGCGCGGTGTAGTCGACCAGCCAGCATTCGATCTCGGCGGCATCGAAGTGCCCGCCGGCAAGGTCGTGTTCGCTCAGGCTGTCATGCGACAGCGCGCCCGACACTTCCGACCCATCGGTGGAAAGGTTGAACCGGCTGATCGCCTCGGATGCGGTGAAGCCTGTCGCAGCGCGAAACGTGATGCCGTCGAGCTCGAGATTTTCGTCATGGTCGGTGAAGCCGAGCACCACGCCGTCGCGGCGCGAGAGCTTCCAGCAATGGGCGAGCGTCGTCACGCCGCCGTCGAGCTTCGCCTGCAGCTCGGCAGGAATGAAACGCATGGCAGCACCCTGATGGCTACGCCCTGATCTCGACCAGGGGAATTTTGGGAATGGCGCCGGCGGTGAAGGCCGACAGATCGACTTCGAGATAGTCGGTGTCGAACCGCACCGGCACGTCGAACAAAAATCCGGCACGCACGGCCTCGCCGCTTTTCGGCACATGGCCGCTCCGGAACGTCACGAGCCCGGTCGTGGTGTCGCAATCGAACGCCAAACCCGCCGCCACCTCCTCGCCGGCGACCGCGACGCGCACGCTGCCCGCCACCGGCTTTGCGACCGGCCGCGCATAAGGCGCGTGGCCCGCGCCATAGGTCTTCGCCAGCGCGAAGGAAGCGCGCACGCCGTCGCCGAAGCCGAGCGGCTGGTCGAGCGGCGACACCGCGAGCCCCGGCGCGGCGGAAGAGTGATCGAGCCGGTCGCGCCAGCGAAAGCCGAACAGCCGGCCGCGCCGCTCCTCGAAGAACGCCACCACGCTTTGCAGCTCCGCCAGCGTCTTGATGCCGTAGCCCGCGTCATAGCGGCGGCGCGAATGCATCCAGCGCGCATTGCGCTGCTCGCGGCCCGAACCGAAGGTGACGATCTCCGTGCGCCGCTCCGGCCCGCCGATGCTTTTCAGCGCGATATCCAGCGGAAACAGAACCTCATGAAAACCCGTCATCGCAACCACCCGCGTGATGCGCCGCTACAGGCTGCGCTGGCCGCGCACCACCGCGCGCGCGATCTGCCCGGCGAAGTAATTTTCGGATTGGCGAAAACTGTCGAGGTCCGGCGTCGCGATGTGAATGTTCACCGCCCCTGCGCCGCCTGATGCGGTGCGCACGCCGAGCCGCCCGTCGGCATCGCGGGCCAGCGGCATGATCGCCTCAGGGCCCGCCTCGCCGGCAAGGCCGACGCCGCCGCCGATCATCGGAAAGTATGTCGGCGTGCCGATCACGCCGCCGGCGGCGAAGGGTTTGATTGCGCCGGTCGCCGCCGTCAGCGAAGGAGCGCCGCCGCCGAACATGCCCGAGAACAGGCTCTCGATGCCGGTGGAGAGGCCCCGTTCGAGCGGCTTGAATGCCATCCGCACCGCCAGATCTGACAACCGCAGCGCCAGCGATTTCAGCACGTCGTCGAACTGCTTGCCGCCGGTGGCGGACGTCGAGAAAGCCTGCGTCATCGCCCGCGCGAACGAATTGGCGCTTACTTCCAGCTCGCGCGTGCGCATGTTTAGCGTATCGAGCATGTCCGCGCTCTCGCCGAGGCGATCGAAAGTCTCGTCAGCCATTTTGTGAAGCTCCCGGTTGCGGCTGGTCAGGAAACAGTGCGGCGAGCGCATCGAGCTCCGGCCGCGTGATCGGGAGGGCGGCATCGCCGCGCAGGGCGCGGACGGCGTGCGCGAGCTCGCGCGGAGTCATCCGCCAAAACGCTTCGGGCGGCAGGCGCAGCACGCCGAGGCCGAAGCCGATCGCTTCATTCCACGGAAACGGCCTCACGGCGCGTCGCCGAAGGTCGCGGCAAGCAGTTCGGCGGCAATCCGGGCATAGCCCGGCGCGCCGCCCTCCGCTGTCATGGCGGCGACTTCGGCATCGCTCACCGCATCGCCGGCACCGCGCAGCCCCGCGCCGATCACGCGCATCAGGTCGCGCGCCGACAGCCGCCCGCTGCCGAAGCGCTCGGCGAGCGCCACAAGATCGCTGGCGCCGAATACGGCTTCGAGTTCGGCGAGCGCGCCGAGCGTCAGCACCAACGTGCGGCGGCGGCCGCCGAGATCGGCATCGATTTCGCCGCGATGTCTGTTGGCCATGGGCGCCTCTCAGATCGCGGTGAAGGCAAGCGCGCCGGCGGACTCGAGCGAGACGTCGAACGACACCTCGCCGTTGTGATCGCCGAGAAATTCGAGGCTGCCGATCTGGAACGGCCCCTCGATGATGCCGAAATCCGGCACCACCACCTGGCAGCTCGCGATCGCGCCGTCGAAAAAGGTCTGGCGGAGGAGCGCGTCCGACGCAGCGTCCTTGAACAGCCCGCGCCCCGCGATCGAGGCGCGCCGAACGCCCGCCCCCGCCAGCAGCTCGCGCCAGCGGTCGGTGGATTCGGCGTGGGTGATGTCCACCGTCTCGGCGTTGAAGGCGATGCGGCGGCTTCGCAACCCGGCGATGGTCACAAAGGTCTCGCCGTTGCTCATCTTGAGAAGCAGGTCCCTGCCCTTCTGCGCGCCCATTTGCTTGGTCTCCTGTGGTTAGCCCAACGGTTCGGTGACGGCGCGAAAGCGCAGCGCGGCGCGGTAGGTCCGCCCGTCGGCCTCGCGGCGGATATCGGCCAGCACGAAACGCAGATGGACGAGCCGGTGCCCGGCGAGGGTCAGCGGCGCATCGTCGAGCGCCGCCATCACCGCGCCGGCAATGGCGTGCGCCTCGCGGTGGCCGCCCTGCTGCGACCAGCCATGGACGACGAGCTGATGCTCAAGCAGCGGCGCATCGCCTGCCGACAGATCCGACAGCCGCATCTCGCCGAGCGTCACGTAGGGATAGGCCGCGCCCGGCGGAGGCAGATCATGAACGCGCGATGCGCCGATCACGCCGGCGAGCCCGGCATCGGCGGAAAGGCGTGCGAAAACGGCGGCGCGCAGCGCCACGCTGGCATGGTCCATCGCTCGTCATCCCTTAGCAAAGCAAAACGGCTCAGGCGTCGCGCCACTCGGCCTCGATCTCGAGAAAGCCCCGGTCGCGGCTGTCGCCGATGGCGACGATCCGCAGAATGCGGTGCCGCTCGATCAACCGGTGCTGCAGGGTGATGGCGACGTTGTCGCGGATGACGATGCGGCAGCGGTGCGTCGCGCCGCCGACATCGCCGGCCACCGCCTCGCGGCTGCCGAGCGGCGTCACCAGAGCCCAGACGGTCTTTTCCGTGACATAGCCGCGGACGACGCCGCCCTGCCCGTCCGGCACATTTTGCGGCGCCTGGATCGCAAGGCGCGTGTTCAATCGCCCCGGATCGATCATAGCGCGCGCACCCGGTAGGCGCCGATCATCGCGGCGACGGAAGCCGGCATCATCGCCACGCTCTGGCCGATCGCGGTCAGCCCGCGGTTTTCGTACCAGTGCGCGATCAGGGTGCGCACCGCGTGGCGCAGCACCTCCGGCACATCGGACGGCGCGTTGCCGAAGCCGCAGACAACATCGAGCTCGATGCCGCCGACCGGCCGCCCCGGCAGCGGCAGGCTCCATGCCGGGGCCGCGATGACGCCGCCCGCTAAGTCGACGACGAAGCGCCCGACATCAATTTGTTGCGGCACGCCGCCGCCGTCGAACACGCGCGCCGCCGCGACCTGTTGCAGCGGCGCAAGGCGCGGCGCGATGCGCCCGTCGCCCGGCCAGCAGTCGAGGCTGAGCCGCCAGGTCTGCGTCAGCAGCGCGCAGCGCGTCTGCGCCTCGACATGGCCGCGCGCGGCGGCGATCAGCGCCGCGATCACCGTGTCATCGGCATCGTGCTCGACCCGCAAAAACTGCTTGGCCTCAAGCAGCGACAACGGCTCAATTTCCGGCGCTTTCAGCAAAATCGCGGACATGGCGTCTCCAAAAGTTGCGGAACCCCGTCGGGTTGACAGCCGCACGTCAGCGGGCTTTTCTCGCGGGCATGATCAAGCACGTCCGCGCCTATGCTCGCTCTCTCCTCATCCCAGGCATCGTTTCAGGCATCGTCTCAATCGGTCTTTCGCTCGCGGCGGCGCATGAGGCGCGCGCGCTGGTCGGCGGCGCCGCGCCTGCCGATGGCGCGCTGGCGCGGACGGTCGTCACCATCGTCGGCTCCCGCGCCTCGTTCTGCAGCGGCGCATTAATCGCGCCGCAACTCGTGCTCACCGCCGCGCATTGCGTCGCGGCGGGCGCGGACTACAAGCTCGTGACCTTTGGGCAAAATCGCGAGCCGCGCCTCATCGACGTGACGCGCGTGGCGACGCATCCGAAGTTCAGCCTGCAAAGCCTCAACGGCCATCGCGCCACCGCCGATGTCGCCGTGCTGCAGATCGCCGAGCCGCTTGCCGGCAGCGAGGCCGCCATCGTCGGCAGCCCGATCAGCCCGATCGCAGTCGGACGCACCTTCTCGGTCTACGGCATCGGCGTTACCACGATCGGCGACGGCCGCACCGGCGGCAGCGTGCGCCGCGCGGCGCTGGCCGCGACCGGCCGTCCCGGCAATCTGCAGATCCGCCTGGTCGATCCCGCCACCGACAATGCCCGCGCCGGCCTCGGCGCCTGCACCGGCGATTCCGGCGCGCCGGTGTTCGAGACGCAGAACGGCCAGCCCGTGATCGTCGGCGTGGTGAGCTGGTCGACCGGGGCCAACAACAGCGCCGGCTGCGGCGGCCTCACCGGCGTCACGCCACTGTCGCTCTATGCGGACTGGATCTTTCTCACCGCGCGGCACTGGGGCGTAGCCCTGACGCAGTGAAGCCCGCCGAGCGCCGACACGCGCACCGCAAACGATGCGCGGGCCGGCATTGTCGCGCCGCTCAGCTCGCGCTGCACTTCAACAGCTTGATCGCGTCAAAATCCTGCACCCCGCCGCCGACCCGCTTGGTGGTGTAGAACAGCACATAGGGTTTGGCGGAATATGGATCGCGCAGCACGCGCACGCCGGCGCGATCGACGATCAGATAGCCGCGGCGGAAATCGCCGAACGCGACCGGGAACGCGGCCGCGCCGAGGTCCGGCATGTCCTCCGCTTCCACCAGCGGGAAGGTCAGCAGCGAGGCGCGGCCGCCCGCCTGCGCCGGCGGCTGCCACAGATAGCCGCCCCCGGCATCCTTGAACTTGCGGATCGCCGCCTGGGTCTTGCGGTTCATCACGAAGGTGCCGTTCTGGCGATAGCCCGCCTTCAGGGCGTAGATCAGATCGACCAGCGCATCGGCCGGGTTGCTCGCGGCAAAGCCGCTCGCGCCGCCCGATGCGATGAAGCCGAGATTGCCCCAGCTCCACGACGCATTCGCAACCGGCGTTCCGCTCAAAAAGCCCTTCGGCTTGTTGGTGCCGTCGCCGGTGACGAAGGCCGTGCCTTCCTGCACCGCGAATGTCAGCTCAACTTCGGAGGCGATCCACTCGTCGATATTGACGGCGCTGTCCTCCAGCAGCGTCGCGGTCGCCGCCGGCATCGCGTAGAGCTCCATCGCGGGAAACGACAGCGCGTCGAGCGTCGGCGTCGCCGTCTGCGCCCGCGCGTCGGTCTCGCCCACCCAGCCGGCGGAAGGCCCCGCCGTCATGAACGGCTTCTTGTAGACGCTTGCGGAGATTTCGCGCACCGTCGCCAGCGCCCGGATCGGCGAGATCGCCGCCAGCCGGCGGCCGATGTCGTGTTCGAGCTCCAGCGGCACGAGATAGCCGCCATCGGCATTGCTGCCCGCCGACATCGCCTTGACCTCGAGCTGGCGTAGCGCCGCGCTTTCGCCGGCGCGGACATAGGCCTCGAAGGCGCTCTTGTGTTCGAGCGCGGCCTGATCGGAGCGAAGGCGGCGGCTGCCTTCGAGCGCGGGCCGCGCCTGCTTCAGCGCCAGTTCGTCGAGGCGCTTCTGCTGGCTGTCGAGCGCGAGGTTGATGCGGTCGACCTTTTCCTCGAGCAGCACGTCGGCGCGGCGCCGCTCGATGGCGTCGAGCCGCGCATCGTTGGCGGCCTTGAAGTCCTCGAAGGTGCGCAGCAGCTCGTCCGGCGAGCCGCGCCCCGATGTTGCGATGCCGGCCTTCTGTTCGGGGGCCGCGCCCAAAATGTCAAAATCCATCAAGCTCTCCTGCGGTGGGGTTGGGCAATGGTTTCACGCAGCTTCCAGCGGGCGCAGCCGCGCGCCGTGCAGCAGCGGGAAGGTGACGATGGAGATTTCCCAGAGATCGACCTGGTAGAGTTTGCGCACCCGCGTCTGCGGGTCGATCCGGCCGCGCACGGTGCGATAGCCGATCGACAGGCCGTCGAGCGCCTTCGCCTCGATCAGCGCCAGCAGTTCGCGCCCGCGGCGGACCTCCGGGATCAGGCGGCCGCGCGCCCGCAGGCCCCGAAGATCCTCGACCAGCTCGAGCCACACCCCGACCGGCTCGGCGGGATCGTGCTGGAACAGCATCGGCACCTTGCGGATGCCGCGCTGGCGCAGCGTCTGCGTGAAGGCGCCGGGCATCACCATGTCGCGCGCCTGATCGACCTCGCCGAACAGACTCGCATAGCCTTCGACGGTGCCATCGCGCGACAGCGCAAGACGGGAGGGACGCGGCATCAGGGCATGCATGGGCGTTCTCGCAGATCGCAAGTGCGGGCGGAGTGCGTGTGATCGACGTGAAAGCGGCGTCAGCCGCGGGGCGCGCCCTTGCGGCGGATCGCGGGCTTGCGCTTGGAGCCGGTCTGCTCCGCCTTGTTCTGGATGCGGCCGAGATGCGCGATGAATTCGCGAAACACGGAAAGATGGTTCGGCGCGGTTTTGGTATCGGGGCGGATCGAGCGCAGCATGCTGTGCAAGGCATCCATCAGTCGCATTCCTTGTGTGAGTGGTCATGGTCTCGCGCCGCGACGCACGCGTTGAACAGCGACAGCTCGCGGACGAAATCGTCGAAGCGCCGCACGGCGCTGAAAAGCTCGCGCAGCGCATAGAGCAGCGCAAAACTCGCGGCCGCCGCCCAGAGAAACAGCGCGAGATGGGCAAGGTCGCCGCGCTCGGAAAAGATTTTGATCAGGTCGGCCATCGCCTCCTCCCTGCCGAGGCGGTTCAGCGCAGCGGCGCGCCCTCCGCGAGCGGCGCATAGCCGACGGCCTCGCGCTTTTCATTGAGGGTCAGAAAATCCGCCTTGATGATGCGGTCCCACAGCGCGGCGCGATCCGCCGCCAGCGCGTCGATGCGGTCGGCATCGACCACCGCGCGCAACTGGTCGCCGAACTGCGGCGCGAGCCATTGCACGATGGAGGCGCCGACGCGCGAGGCGAGCGGCAGCACGGTCTGCCGCCAGAACACGCGGTTGGCCTCCTGGAAATTGGCATAGGTGTTGTCGCCGGGAATGCCGAGCAGCATCGGCGGCACGCCGAAGGCGAGCGCGATCTCGCGCGCGGCGGTGTGCTTCGCCTCGAGAAAGTCCATGTCCTTCGGCGACAGCGACATCGCCTTCCAGTCGAGCCCGCCCTCGAGCAGCAGCGGCCGCCCGGCATTCACCGCGCCCTGATAGGTGTCGGTGAGTTCGCGCTTGAGGCGCTCGAACTGCTGATCGGACAGCACCGCGCCCTCGGGGCCGGAATAGACCAGCGCACCGGACGGCCGCGCCGCGTTGTCGAGCAGCGCCTTGTTCCAGCGCGCCGCCGCGTTGTGGGTGTCGACCGCAACCGCGGCCGCCTCCAGCGGCGCAAGGCCGTAGTGATCGTCGAGCGGATGAAAGAAGGTGAGATGATGGATCGGCGGGATGCTTCCGCCGCCCTGATGGAAGCGCACGCTGCGCCCGCCGGCGGTGTAGTCATAGGCCTCCGCCCAGCCGTCGCCGCTGGGCACGATCTTGATGCGGTCCGGCCGCAGCGCGTGCAGTTCGCGCACCGTCTCGTCCAGCGCCACCGCCTCGATATAGGCGTTGCCGGCGAGCAAAAGGTGCGAATAGACCGCCTCGAAAAAACTCGCGCCGTCCTGCCGCGCATTGGGCCGCGCCAGAAGGCCGAGCAGCGGATGCGTCTCGTGCTCCGCCGCGCCCTCGTAGAGCAGAAAGCCGCAGGACGCGGCGTTCTCCGCGATCAGGCGCACGGCGCGGTGGACGATGGCATTGCCGAGATAGCCCTCGCGCGCCAGCCCCGCATAGTCGCGCGGCGTCCAGCGCGCGCGGCCGCCGCTCTCGAAGGCCAGCACCTGCGCCGTGCGGCTGGCTTTCGCCTCGGGCGCCCTGAACAATGTCTTGAAGCGATCGAGCATGACCTGTCCCTGCCTGCGGATCAAAATTTCTTTCGCAACGAACGCGGCCGCCGCTAGAGCTCGCGCACGCGCGGGCCGGTGCGCGCCCCCGCCGACAGCGCGGTGATCGCCCACACCAGCGCGTCGAGCCGGTCCGGCGATCGCCCCGACGACAGGCCCGAGCTCGCGAAGTCACACATCTCGTCCTCCAGCGCCGGGAACGCGCCGGCGTGGCTGACGCGGCCTTGCTCGTAGAGCGCGGCGACCGGCTCGGCGCGCAGCCACTTGCGCCGCGTCGCCCGCACCGCGATCACCGGCACGTTCGGATCGACCTCATTGATCACCGCGCGCACCATCTCGCCGCCCTGGTTGACCTCGGCGACCAGCGCATCCGCTTCGAGCCGGTGCCACAGCGCGATCGCCTTCGCCGCCCAGACGGCGGGCGTCGCGCCCGACACCGTATCGTCGGCGACGACGCAGAACGTGCCCGCCGCGGTGACGCCGACCGCGACGATGCCGCAGGCGTCGGCGCGCTTGCCGCTCGAGGCCGGCGGATCGACCGCAACCACGACGCGGACGAAATCCGGCGCGGCGCGCACGCGGCAACGCTCGATCAGATCGCGCGACCACAACGCATCGGGCCGGTCCTCGATAATCTCGCCATCGAGCTCCTGTCGCCCGAGCCGGGTGCCGGCATAGCGCGCCATCACGCTTTCCAGAAAATTCGGCGCAAGGTGAAACGCATTGGCCCGCGTCGGCGCGCGGGTCACGGCGGTCGTCGGCTCGCCAAGCAGACGGCGGATCAGCGCGCTCGGCCGCGGCGTCGTGGTGATGAGCTGGCGCGGCGAAGCGCCGAGCCGCAGGCCGAATTGCAGCATGTCGAACGCCGCCTCCGCATAGCGCCACTTCGCCAGCTCGTCCGACCACGCGCAGCCGAACTGCGGCCCGCGCAGGCTCTCCGGATCCTCCGCCGAGAAGGCATAGGCGATCGCGCCGTTCTTCCATTCGAGCCGCCGGCGCGACGGCACCCACAGCGGCCGCTCGTCGCGGCGGTGAATGCCGAGCAGCCCGGAGACGCCCTCGATCATCACCTCGCGCACGTCATGCTCGGTCTCGCCGACCAGCGCGATGCGCTCCACCGCAACATCGGCGAACGGCGCAAGACCGAGCGCCTGCGCGCGAACCCACTCCGCCCCTGCCCGCGTCTTGCCCGCGCCGCGCCCGCCGATCAGAAGCCAGGTCAGCCACGGCTCGCCGTTCTGCGCATGCCTCGGCGGGCACTGGTGCTCGTGCGCGAACACGTCCCAGCGCGAGGCGAGAAATTCCAGCTCACTCTCGCTCATCCCCGCAATCAGATGATTGCGCTCGGCCGGCGTCCAGCAGCGCCAGACGGCGCGAAAGCTCTCGGCGGAATTCTTCGAGGTCTCGAGGCATGGCATCGTCATCGGCGGCCTTCGGTTTGTCTTCCTCGGCGCGCAGCCGCTTCACCTCGTTGAGGGTGCGCGCCAGGCTGGCCAGCGTGCGCGCCCGGCGCTCGGCTTCGCTGCGCTGCGCGGATGGCACCCGCCGCCCGGCAACGATGATCTCGATCTGCATCAGCTCATGCTCGATCGCGCGGCTGACGCGGTCGATCAGCTCGCTGCCAGACAGCGGCGGCGGATCGTTGAGCCGATCGACCGCCGAGCGCTTCGGCATCCGGCGCGGCGCGAGGCGGGCCGCTTTTCGCGCGGCCGCCTTGGCCTTCGCCGCCGCGATCACGGCCTGCGTCGCCCGGTCGTCGGGATCGACCTGCAAGGCGCCAAGGTCGCCGCGCCGCGGCCCTTTCGCCTTTGCGGCTTTCGCGGCCTTCTTCGCTGCGCTTTTCTTGGCAGTGCTTTTCTTGGCCGCGCTTTCTCTGGCGACGCTGTTCTTCGCGGCAACTTTTGGGGCGCCTTTGCCCGGCGCTCCGTTGCGAGATGTTTTTGCAGACATGAGGCCAAAAATTCCCCATTGGCCGGGACCGAGGGATGCGGTCCGCCACGATGATGCAAACGTCTCTGGACGAAGATTTTCTGGTCGAGGTCTTCTCAAATCGCGGCGGCAGGGTCGCCGCCTCGGCAATCACAGGCGGATGAAAAAATACCAGATGACGGTAAGAACGATGACCGCCAGCGACGTGCCGACCGCCATCAGGAAAAGAAACGACGGCCCTCGCCCGGCCCGCTGGGGAGCGGTCGAGCTATTGGCCAGGCGTCCTGCTTCCCACTTGTCCATTTCTTCCTCGGCACCCACACCCGCCGGCGCGGCCACGCCGCCGGGCAGGAGGAGAGACAACCCGAGGCAAAGGCCTCCGGTTCCGAGCGCCGCGCTCGCAGGCGAAAAACGCCGCGGCGGAGGCAAAAAATATCGATGTTGAAAAGGATCGGGCGGGCTTGGCTAATTCCGGCGGCGCTCCGACTATCGCCGCAAGGCCCAATTCTCGAGCGTGGATGAACCCTACATTGGCAGCGTCACGCTGTCAAGGATTATTTTCCTAGCGCTCTCATGGCACCAGCGGGCCAGTCGGCACGCCGCCCTACTCCGCCATCATCGCCGCGCCTTCCTTGGCGGCCGGTCCGAGCAGCGGGCGTTCTTCCATGAAGATCAGACCGATCGTCGAACAGGCGACCAGCACCGCGGCGGCGGCGAAGACGTAGCGGAATGCCGCGACCATGTCGGCCGGCGCGATCTGCCTCGCGGCGGAGATGTGCTCGCCGCCGATCGAGATGTTGGTGCCGAGCGACATCAGCAGGATCGACGAGAACGCCGCGACCGCGAAGGACGCCATCAGCGAGCGGAAGAAGTTCGCCGCTCCCGTCGCCGTGCCGACCTGGTGGCGCGCCACGGCGTTCTGGATCGAGACGACGCTGATCGGAAACACGGTGCCGACGCCGAAGGCGAATACCGACAGCGCGATGAGAAGCGGCCAGAGCGGCAACGGCGACATCAGGGTGATCAGCGACATCACCACCGCGCCGCAGGCGGTGCCGGCGATCGCCACGCGCTTGTAGTGTTTGATCTTGGACATTGCGCGGCCGCCGAGCGCCGCGCCCGGCACCGACATCGCGACAATCGGGATCAGCGCCAGCCCCGCCTCGCTGGCCGCGAGGTGATAGACCGTCTCGTAATAGAGCGGCAGCGTCACCGTCAGGCCGATCATGGTTGAGATCACGCAGGCGCCGGCGACGATCGCATAGGGCACCACCGAGCCGCCGAGCAGCGGCAGCGGCAGGAACGGCTCGCTGGAGCGCCGCGCATGCCAGACGAAAGCCACCGCCAACGCGAGGGCGCAGCCGATCATCGCCAGCAGCGTGTCCGACAGCCAGGCATAGCGGTTGCCGCCCCAGGTCAGCACCAGCAGCACCACCACCGCCGAACTCATCAGCAGCCCGCCGCCGACCCAATCGACGGTACGGACGCGATGATAGGTCGGCACCAGATGCATCTTCGGCAGCAGCAGCGCCATCGACAGGATTCCGATCGGCACGTTGATCCAAAAGATCATCGTCCAGTGCAGGTGCTCGGCGAAAATGCCGCCGAGGATCGGGCCGCCGATGCCGGCCGTCATCCACACGCCGCTGAAATAGGCCTGATACCGCCCGCGCTCGCGCGGCGTCACGACATCGGAGATGACGATCTGGACGAGCGGCAGGATACCGCCGCCGCCAAGGCCCTGCAGGCCGCGCGCGAGAATGAGCGCCAGCATGTTCGGGGCCAGCGCGCACAGCACCGAGCCGACGAGAAACAGCGACATCGAAAGGATCAGCATCGCCCGGCGGCCGTAGATGTCCGACAGCGTGCCGAACAGCGGCGCAACCGCCGTCGATGACAGAAGATAGGCCGTGATCACCCACGACAGCAGCGACACGTCCTGAAACTGGCGGCCGATGGTCGGCAGCGCGGTCGCCACGATGGTCTGATCGAGCGCGGTCAGAAACATCGTGAGCATCAGGCTCATCAAAATGGTGCGGACATCGCTATGGGCGAGCGGCGGATGCGCGGGCTGGCCTGGCGCAGCGTGGCTTGGCGCTTCATCGAGGCCGATGACTTCGGTGGGAAGCGCCGCAATCTCGGCGGCGGCGGCTTCGCTCAGCGGGTGAAGTTCGTCCGGATCGTTGCCGGGCGCATCAAATTTGCTCATGCGGGCGAATATGGTCCTGTGGAGCGGCGCTCGACGGCGCACTCGGAACCACAAGACTAGCCCAGCGAATCCGGCCCGGATAGCTGCAACGAGCGCATAGGCATCGGCGCTGACGGAAGGCCTCGGAACGCGGTTGCGCCGCCTAGCCGCGGGCGGCCGGCGCCTTGGCTGCGGGCGGCGCTTTCGCGGCGGGCGCCGTCTTGGCCCGCGCGGCCTTCGGCAGAAGGCGCGGCCACCGGACGATGTGATCCTCGAACTCCTCGAGCGGAACCTCGCCCTCCACCGCAACCACCCGACCGCGCACCGAAACCCCCGCCTCGTGAACCGTGTTCGGATCGCCGGAGATCAGCGGATGCCACCAGTACAGGTCCTTGCCCTCAGCCACGAGCCGGTAGGCGCAGCTCGGCGGCAGCCAGCTCAGGGTCCGCACGTTCTCGGGAGTAAGCCGGACGCAGTCGGACACTTTCGCCGAGCGATTCGCATAGTCCTTGCAGGCGCACAGCCCGGCATCGAACAGGCGGCAACCGATATGGGTGTAGTAGATCTTGCCGGTATCCTCGTCCTCGAGCTTTTCGAGGCAGCAGCGGCCGCAGCCGTCGCACAGGCTTTCCCATTCGGCGCTGGACATCTCTTCCAGCGTCTTGGTTTTCCAAAAGGATTTTTCGGGCCCTGAAGCCGGCCCGGACTGCTTCGTCATGGGATGCCTGATCGTCCTGAAGTCGTGCGAGATGGGCGAAACGCCATCTTTCGCGGCCGGATGCCTCGGCATCAGATACGGCCAAGCGCCTTTTAGCGCCAATTTGCGCTGCAGGACACCGCTTTTGTCCGGAAGGGATAAGAGCGCCCCCGCCTTCCAGTTCCCTTCGCCGGCCAAAATGGTCTAGAAGGAGCAATCGCCGAAACAGCCATTTTTCGCATGCGGGAACGGTAATCCGGAAGGTGACTGCGCCTTGAGGCAGCGCGCCTTGCGATTGCCGCAAGATTGTCTCAATGACGTTCGGAACGCGCCGCTCGGACCGTTATTTGATGCTTTTTAGTGTATGATCAGCTGTGAAAATGCTTGGCTGCAACAACGACTTGCTTGAGCTTCTGGCGCGATTGGCCGTGAACGGGTCGGAACAGGGTGCGCAACATCGTGCCAACTGATTGGAAGCAGAAAATCCGGCACCGCCTGCTGGCTCTCGACGCCTGGATCGACTCGTCCCTGTTCACGAGCGCGGCCGGCATCCGCGAAGCCTATGAGCGGTTCTCCACCTTCATGGACCGTTTCCATGTCGGCCGCTGGAAACGCTGGGTCATCATCGAGCCGCTATCGGAAGCGGCAACCCTCGGCTTCGGTGGCCTCATGGTTCTCCTCGCGCTGGCGCAACCTGCGTTTCGCGAGACCGCCGACGAGGACTGGCTGAAGAAGGCCGACCTTGCGGTGACGTTCCTCGACCGTTACGGCAACCCGATCGGCAACCGCGGCATCAAGCACAACGATGCCGTGCCGCTCGAAGATTTTCCCGATCATCTGATCAAGGCGACGCTCGCGACCGAAGACCGCCGCTTCTACGATCACTTCGGCATCGATATTGCCGGCACGCTGCGCGCGGTCGTCACCAACGCGCAGGCGGGAGGCGTGCGCCAGGGCGGATCGTCGATCACCCAGCAGCTCGCCAAAAACCTGTTTCTGTCGAACGAGCGGACCATCGAACGCAAGATCAACGAAGCGTTCCTTGCGCTGTGGCTCGAATCGCGCCTGACCAAGAACGAGATTCTGAAGCTCTACCTTGACCGCGCCTATATGGGCGGCGGCACGTTTGGCGCAGACGGCGCGGCGCATTTTTACTTCAACAAGTCCGTGCGCGATGTGACCCTCGCCGAAGCCGCCATGCTGGCCGGCCTCTTCAAGGCGCCGACCCGCTACGCGCCGCACATCAACCTGCCGGCCGCGCGCGCACGCGCCAACGTCGTGCTCGACAATCTCGTCGAGGCCGGCTTCATGACCGAGGGTCAGGTGTTCGGCGCACGGCGCAATCCCGCAACCGTGGTCGACCGGCGTGACGAGAATTCACCGAACTACTATCTCGACTGGGCGTTCGACGAAATGCGCAAGATCGTCGATACGTTTCCAAAGTCCTATACCGAGCGCGTCTTCGTCGTCCGCACCACCGTCGACATGAACGTGCAGCGCGTTGCCGAAGAGACGGTGGAAAATCAGCTCCGCCAGTTCGGCCGCGACTATCACGCGACGCAGGCGGCCGTCGTGCTTGCCGATCTCGACGGCGGCGTGCGCGCCATGGTCGGCGGCCGCGACTACGGCAGCAGCCAGTTCAATCGCGCCACCGACGCGCTGCGCCAGCCCGGCTCGTCGTTCAAGCCGTATGTTTACGCGACCGCGCTGATGGAAGGTTTCAAGCCGACCTCCGTGGTGGTCGACGGTCCGATCTGCCTCGGCAACTGGTGCCCGCAGAACTATGGCCGCTCCTATTCCGGCTCGGTCACGCTGACGCAGGCCCTCACCCGCTCGATCAACGTCATTCCGGTCAAGCTCTCGGTGGCGCTCGGCGGCAAGGCGGGGCCGAAAGCGGGCCGCGCCAAGATCATCGCGGTGGCAAAGAAGTTCGGCATCGTGACGCCGCTGCCTGACACGCCATCGCTCCCCATCGGTGCGGACGAAGTCAACGTGCTGGAGCATGCCGTCGCCTATGCCACCTTCCCCAACCAGGGCAAGGCAGTGAAGCCGCACGCGATCCTCGAAGTGCGCACCGGCATGGGCGAACTCGTCTGGCGCTTCGATCGTGACGGCCCGAAGCCGGTGCAGGCGATCCCGGCAAGCGTCGCCGCCGACATGTCGGAGATGATGACGCACGTCGTCTCGGAAGGCACTGCAAGGCGCGCGCAGCTCGACGGCATTCCCGCCGCCGGCAAGACCGGAACGACGAACGCCTATCGCGATGCGTGGTTCGTCGGCTTCACCGGCAATTTCACCTGCGCGGTGTGGTACGGCAACGACGACTATTCGCCGACCAACCGCATGACGGGCGGCTCGCTGCCCGCGCAGACCTGGCGCGATGTGATGGTCGCCGCGCATCAAGGCGTCGAGATCAAGGAGCTGGTCGGCTTCGGCCCCGGCAAGCGACTGCCGCAGGCGATGGCCGCCAATCGGCCGGACAACGCAGCGACCGCCGAAGACATCGCCGCCGCCCCGCCGCCGGTCCTCACCTCGCGCGGCGCGGACATTTTGATCCGGCTGGAAAAGATGATGGAAGATGCCAGCCGCACGGCGAACAAGACCAGCGATGCGGGGTCGGCGCGCGACCCGCTGACCGTCGCGGCCGAGGGCGGCCGAAGCGCCCCGCCCCGCAAGAACTAATGGCGGCTTTCCGCGGGCAATCGATGGGCAACAACGGCAGACGCAAAACAACGGGCGCTTTGAAGGTGATGACGACGTGCGGTTGATCCTGCTCACCCTCCTGACCCTCGGCCTCGCCACCGGCATCGGCCTTGGTGCGACCTGGATGACGGCGACGCGCGGCGTCGATGTCGGCACCGTCACCGTCGGCGCCTGGACCGCCCGGCCGCAAAGCGGCACAAGCAACATCGATCCCTATGCCCGCGCCGCGATCTCGCGCAGCGGAGAGCTGCCGCTCGGCCTCGGCGACGGCGTCGCCTTCCGCGCCGACCGCGACGACAGCGGCCGGCCGCTCGATGGCCGCTGCGACGTCACCGTCAGCGGCACGACGCCGGCCGCGCGCTTCTGGACACTGACGCTCCACGATAGCAAGGGTTACCTCGTCGCCAATGCCCTGCAGCGCTATGGCTTCACCAGCCAGGAAGTGTTGCGGCGGGGCGATGGCAGTTTTGAAATCCACATCGCGCCACGCGCGCGCTCGGGCAACTGGCTGCCGACGGGCGGCATCGAGCACTACATTCTGGCGCTGCGCTTCTACGATACGCCGGTCGGTGGCGTCAGCACGCGCAACCAGCGCGACCTGCCGATGCCGACGATCAAACAGGTGGCATGCCGATGATCAGAATTCTCGCAGCCATCGTCGCGGGTGTTCTGCTGGGCGGGATCATCCACCTCGTCAGCGTGCTGGCGATGCCGACGATTGCGACCAAGAACGCCTATGAGCGGCTCACCCCGCTCACCAAGGTCAACACCATGACCGCGCTGCCGCTGGCAACGCCGGACCAGTCGGCGATCCCGTTCATGGACCCCGCCTTTGCCGCGGCCGCCTGCCGCTACGACCTCAGCAACGGCCCGATCAAGCTCTCGGTTCCGGTCAGCCAGTCCTACACCTCGGTGTCGTTCTATACCGATGACGAGATCGCCTATTACGCGATCAACGACCGTTCGGCCGGCCGCAAGGTGATCGAGCTCGATCTCATGACCGACGAGCAGCACGAGAACGTGCCGAAGGACGAGGAAGTGACGGCCGCGGACCGGCTGATCATCGACTCGCCCTCGACGACCGGCCTCATCCTCGTGAGGGCGCTTGCCGCCGAGCCGGGCCTAATGGCACAGGCGCAGGCGGCGCTTGCCTCCGCGACCTGCCGTCTCGAAACCGAACCGATTTCGGCGAAACGCTGACGCCTCAGCCCTTGCTCTGAATCGTCACGCCCGCCACCGGCGGCCCTACCACCGGCGGGTTGGCGTTCAGAACCGCGAGCTGGCCGATCAGGCGATCGGCCTCCGCTGCAAGGCCGTCGGGCGCATGGACCACCAGCCGCTCCAATGCCCAGCGGTAGGACGAGATCCGCTGCTCGGTGCATTGCTGCACCCACTCCACGATCAGCGAATTTTCGCGCATGCGGGCGACCGCGTCCGCACGCTCGCGCGGCGACAGGTCACTGATGTAACGCAGGCTGGCATTGCGCTTGGCGTCGAAGTCGAACACCTGTGTCGCGGTAGTGTAGAATGGCTGAAAGCGCGTGATGTCATTCCGCACATCCTCGATGAGCTGCGCATAGCGCGACGCGTGCGAGCGATGCGGCTCGTCGATCAGCAGCCGGCCATAGGCGGTTCGGTCGAACACGACCTTGCGGCGCCATGGCGCGGGGATGGGCTCGTAGTCGCCGAACACGCCCTTCCAGTACGGCCGGGACCGCGGCGGCTCGATATAGGGATAGGCAAGATCGCGCAGCAGCCGCTCGCTGTCGGTCAACTGGAAATCCGACGCCTTCACACCGACGCTGGCGGTCGCCTCGACCCCGACCCAGCGATGCATGTCATCGCTCTGGTATTCGGCGCGGGTGCGGCCAAAGTCGCCGGTGGCAACGCAGCCGCCAAGGGCAATCGTGCTGCCGATCAGAAACATCGCGGCAGCAGAACGGGACAGTCGAACGTGACGTGAAAGCATAGGGCCTGCGATTGGCATTCAGGAGCGCGCCCGGCGCGGTCGTCCTCGACCTGGGGCGGAGCGCTTTTCCGGTGTGGGAGCGGTTGCGGGTTCTAAGCTATGTCGCTCGATGCGAATAGCCGGGAGGATCACGACGGTTGCGGCTTCGCCGGGCGCCAGATCAATGGGCCGGCCCGGTCGGCCCAGAGACTGGCGGCGCGCACGCTCTCCCGAAAATGTGATGATGGTGCCCATGCTGCTCTCCCCGCCTGAGCGGCGTGGAGGCATTTAGAACCGCGCATGGTTAACGGGCTATTAATGCAACCTGGCGTCGCGGCTCAAGGCAACCAGCACTCACTACACAATAGCCGGGCGCCCGAGAGGCCCGCCCTCAATAGCCGGTCGGATGCTGCCGCGTGCGGCGCGGGGGAACCTGCCGACCGTAAGCGTCATTGCGATGGGAGAACGCATAGCGCGGGTTGATGTCGCAATAGGCGCGACGACCCGAGGCGCTCGCCCTGCACTGCTCGTAGGTATCGTAGGAGCAATCGCCGGGGATGCCGTAACCATCGCCCTGCAGGCAATAGGGGAAATCGCGGGCTTCGGCAGGCGAGACATTCGCCATCGTCGCGACTGCAGAAACTCCGCCTACCACTGCCAGGGCAAACATGATCTGACGCATATTGGTCTCCTTGAATCCTTGCCCATGATATACGTTAAACTTGTTCCGCAGCAAAATGTTCTGCCGACATTTGCAACTTAAAAGCGGCTGCGGTCGCCCTCCGGGAAGCTGCGACAGCGCTGCAAGGGCTGGAGATCATCGGCCGGCACCGGCATCGCTGCGGGCGAGCCACTGCGCTCTCCTTCCGCACGATCATTCGGGCTGTATCCCGCCTCCGATAAATGGTTCAGTTGGCGATGAAACGGGCGCGCCTCAAGCGCCCGCGCAACAACAAAGCCGGGAGGATGCCATGACTGCTGCCGCGTCACCAAAGGTTCAGATCGATACCGACGAGGTCCGCGTCACCGAATGGACGCTGCCGCCGCATAGCGCCATCGGGTTTCATCGCCACGCTCTCGATTATATCGTCGTGCCGCTGACCAACAGCGACATGACCATCGTCGGCCCCGATGGCGCGCGCACCATGGCGAAGCTCAAGATCGGGCAATCCTATTTCCGCAAGTCCGGCGTCGAACACGATGTCCTCAACGAGACCGACACTGAAATCGTCTTCATCGAGGTCGAGATGAAGCGCCGCGCCTGATCCATTCCCCTTGCCAGCGCCATTCGTCCGCCATCCAGCCATTGCGGCGCCCCGCGACTTTGGCTTTAGTGATCGAACCATCCGACCGGATGCACAAACTCTACGTCACGGGAGCAAACATGAAGCTGTTCGACTCGATTGGCCCGAATCCGCGACTGGTGCGGATGTTTCTCGCGGAAAAGGGCGTGAAGGTTGATATCGAGAAGGTGGACCTGGTGGCGGGCGAAAACCGCCAGTCCGCGCACCTCGCGCGCAATCCCCACGGTCAAATGCCTGCGCTCGAACTCGACGACGGCAGCTATCTTTCCGAGATTCTGGCGATCTGCGAATATATCGAGGACATCCACCCTGCCCCGGCGATGATCGGCGCGACGCCGAAGGAACGGGCGGAATGCCGGATGTGGACGCGCCGCATCGACCTCAACATCTGCGAGCCGATGGCGATGGGCTTTCGTTTCGCCGAAGGCCTTAAGCTGTTCGAGAAGCGCATCATCTGCCTGCCGGAGGCGGCTCCCGGCCTGAAGCGGATCGCGGCCGACCGGCTGCGCTGGCTCGACGGGCAGATGAACGGCAACGAATTCATCTGCGGCTCGCGTTTCACGCTGGCCGACATGATGCTCTATGCCTGGCTCGATTTCGGCCGTGGCTTCAACCAGCCGCTTGCGCCAGAAAACACCAATCTCATCGCGTGGTTCGAGCGGGTGAAGGAACGCCCCTCAACAAAGGCATAGTGCGCATCCGCGCCTGCGCGCGGCGGAGACACGGCAAGGGGGCAGTTCGCTGCCCTTTTCCCCGCTTTCTCGACGTTTTGCGAAATCGCTACTCGGCGGCCTCGGCCATCACGACGGCGTGGCGCTCATTGGGGAAGACCAGCGCCGCAACGAAGACCAGCACGCAGAGCGCAGCGAAAGCCTGAAGCATCAAGGTGAAGCCGCCGCGGTCATGCAGCCATGCGACCAGCGCCACCGCCGCCCCCGCGGCGGTGAAGCCGATGAAATATCGAACCGAATAGGCGCGCGAACGCCACTCGTCAGACGTGTACTTGCCGACCATCGCATCGTTGACGGTGACGAGCCCGAACATCGCCATGATGATGCCGATCGCAACAACCACCAGCGCTCCATTCTGCAGAAATGCGGCGGCATAAAGCAGCGGGGACAGCATCACCGCCAGCGGCAGAAACACCCATCGCAGCGACATCCGGTCGATGAGCTGCCCTACATTGTATTGCGAGAGCGCTCCGAACAGATAGACGGCTGCGGTGATCACGCCGAGCACCGAGGGGCTCGTGGTCCAGTCCGTCAACCGTTCGTTGAACAGCTTTGGGAGCGCCACGGTGATCGCATTGAACGTCACCGATGAAGCGACCACCGCGATCAGCAGCGAGGCCACCACTCGCCACATGTCGTTCTTGGCAACCCGCGCCGAGCCTGGGGCAACGCGATTGCCGGTGCGCACCTCGTGGTGAACCGCACGCATGAACATCAGGCCGACGCCGATCGTGACGATGCCCGGAACGATGAACGCCGAGCGCCAGCCAAGATATTGCGCCAGCACGCCGGTGACGAGCGCGGACAAAGCCACGCCGAGATTGCCCCACATGCCGTTAATGCCGACCTCGCGGCCGAGCTTATCGGCATAGGATACGATCATCGCCGTGCCGACCGGATGATAGATCGAGGCGAACAGGCCGATCGCGAACAACGTCGCGCCAAGCTGCAGGGGCGTCTGGATCAGGCCGACGCTGATCATGCTCGCGCCAATGCCAAGAAAGTAGATCACCATCATGTGTCGCCGGCTCCAGCGGTCGCCGAGCCAACCGGTCACCAGCGCCCCTGCGCCGAACGCAACGAAGCCCGGTGTCGCATAGGGCAGCAATTCGGAATAACCGATGCCGAACACCGGCGCCATCAGCACGACCGCAGCAGCAAAGATCAGCATCGCGTAATGGTCGATGAAGTGCGCGATATTGACGTAGAGAATGACCGTCCTGGCGTTGTTCATCGGCATTCGTCCCGGTTTACCGCGCTCGCGCGGCCGCGCGGCGAAGGACGACAAGCGTTCGCAGGATCATCGGGGCGCCCTCTCCGGCCATGTTGGTTGTGGTTGCGACAACCTTAGCCGTCATTGCCGACGACGCAACAATCGCTTCACAGCCGCGCGCGCAGAGCGACCATTCGGAAAATGCGTATACGGCGCCGCAGAGCGCGTGTGGGGGCCGGAAGCCTGCCTTAACCCCTTAGAAAATCTTAAGATTAACGGTCTGTTAGAGCAATTGCCGCTAGACTGGAAATTCCTCGATCATTCAGCCAGTAAGCTTCGTTCGCAATGGCGGCAGTTCCGAATATTTCCGGCATTGACGGCTTGATGGCGCTATCCCGCCGCGAGGGCGGCGACATCCGGCCGACGCTGTTGCGCGTCCTGACCGACCTTTACGTCCAGACCACCGTACATACCGAGGACGAGGAGCGGCAATATGTCGAGCTCGCCTCACGGCTGCTGCGCGAGGTCGGCGCGGAAATGCGCGCGGCGGTCCGCGACCGACTGTCCTCTTATGGCGCAGCGCCTCTCGCGCTGGTCCAGCAACTCGCACTCGACGCGGCCGAGGTCACGTCTGAGACCGCGCCCGCCCAGCAAGGCGGGCCTGCTCCGGTGCCCGCCGCCGTCGAGCCGAACCCGGAAGCCGCAGCTGACATCGCCCCGGCCGCAAGTGCTCCCGCGCCGCCTCCGGTGCTGACGATGCGTCCGGCCGATGCGGCCGAGCTGAGCGAGATGTTTTTCGCCGCCAGCGCTCACAGCCGGCGGCTGATCCTGCGCAGCCTGCACAACGCGCCGCTGAAGCCGGCTGCGCGGATCACCTCCCGCCGCCTCGGCCGCGCACTCGAAAACCTCGAACAGGCTGCCTTCGTCGGCGACGCCGGAATCTTTGCCACCGAGCTCGGTAACATTTTGATGCTGCCGACGCGGCTCGCGGAACGCATCACCAATGACGAAAGCGGCGAGGCTCTGGCCTGCGCCCTGCGTGCGCTTCATATGCCGCTGCCGGTATTCGAGCGCATTCTCCTGTTTCTCGACCCCGAGCTCGGCAAGTCGGTCGAGCGGGTCTATCGCCTGTCGCGTCTCTATGAGACTTTGAGCGAGCGCTCGTCGCTCATCATGCTTGCCGCATTCCGCGGCGCGACCGCTGCAGCTGTCCGCGCCAGATATGCTCCGCTCCTGCATGATGACGAGCGGACACGGGCCCGGCCCTCACTGGCGGGGCGGCCGGCGGTTGCACCGCGCGCCGATGACGGCCGGCGCAGCGCGCGCGGCTGAGGACCACCGAAGCGCTGCGACGTTCAGTTGCGCGCGAGATCGAGAAAATGCCGGCCGGCGCGATCCTCGATTTCGACGATCCAGATATCGGGATCGTAGCCGATTTCCTTGCGCAGCTTTTCCTCGATGGTCGCTTCCGCCACCGGCTCCCGCGAAAACGGCGCAAAGATCCGATCGACAGGACGGCTGTCCTCATAGACGCTTTGCGGCGCGGGCGAATACAGCATCGCACTGCCGTCGAGCAGTGCGACCTTCACGAATACGGCGCCCGCCTCTTCCGCGCCGCGACGACGAACGGCGCCGAACAGCCCCTCGGACTGGCAGCGCCGCAGATAGGCTGCAACCCAAATGCTTGATTTCAATCTCATGGCTGGACGATAGGGCAAGCGCGCAGCGCGCGCTAGTCGATCCGCTCGCCGGTCACGACCACGAGTTCGCGCACCATGCGATCGGAGATCTGGCCGGTGATCGGAAGGCCGCGCTCTTCTTCAAAGCGCTTGATCGCCGCCCGGGTATCCGGCCCGACTTCGCCGGTGGGCTTGAGCTGGCCATAACCGAAAGCGGTGAGCGCCCGCTGCACGCCCGCAACGCGCCGGGTGGAGACGATCAGCGCACCGAGCGGATCACCGCTGCTGCGCGCGGAGGTCGGCACGGTTGCCGGCGGTCGGATCACGGGGCTGTCGCTCGCAGGCGCCGAGCCTTTGACGAAATGCCCGATCGGATCGACGATCCGCGCTATCGCGTGGCGCGTCTCCGCCTCCGGGCGCACGTCGCTGCGCTGATCGGCCGTTGACGGCCGCGGACGCGGCATCGGGCTCACGGCCGGAGCCGTCGCCGGGTTCGACGTCGTCTGGTTCGAAAGCACATTCGCCGCATCGGGCGAAGCGAACTGATCGAAATTCTTCGCCGGGGCCGCATCGGGCGGCGGAAACAGCACAACGCTCGCGCCAAACATCGGCGACGGATGCCGCGCGGTCTGCAAAAACATCGCGTTCATGACAACAGCGACCACCGCGCCGAGAGCGACCACACCGGCAACCGTATCCTTCGGACTGTGCAACAGCACGCGCATGATCAATCCGCGTTCGCCTTCTGTCTTGCCTGGACGCTGCGTCTCGCTACGGCTGCTCTTGCCCTTGGCAGTCTTGCGCGGCCGGCGACGACGCGGCGCATCTTCAAACTCGATCGATTTAGGCACTCAACTTCACCCGGCGCAGCTTGCGGTCATTCTGAATCATCGGCGTCAGCATCGCGACGTTGCTCGGCGCTTCACTGCTCGCCACCGGCTGCTCGATCCGGTCGCCGGGCGACACGGCAGCTGCGGCCGGTTTCGCTTGCAACGGCAGCGACACCGTCACAACAGTGCCGTCGCCGATCTTGCTGTCGACGTTCATGTCGCCGCCATGAAGGGCGACCAGACTTTTGACGATCGACAGCCCAAGGCCGGTGCCCTCATGGCGGCGCTGATAGAGCGGGCCAGCCTGAAAGAAAGGATCGCCAAGGCGCTTGAGGTCATCGGCCTCGATGCCGATACCCGTATCAGCGACACGGACGACCAGCCGCTCGCTCTCAACGCATGCGGAGACTTTCACCATGCCGCCGCGTTCGGTGAACTTGATGCCATTGGCGACGAGGTTAAGCAAAATCTGTTTGAACGCGCGGCAGTCGCCGACGATATTCGGCAGATCCTCCGGCACATTGGTGACGAGATCGACGCCGCCGTCACGGGCCTTCAGCGCAAGAAGATCGCAGCAGTTGACCAGAGCCTCGCGCGGCGCAAACGGTTCCGGCGCCAGCTCGAACGTGCCGCTCTCCATTTTGGAAAGATCTAGGATGCTGTTCACTACCGACAACAGATGCAGGCCGGAATCGTTGATCAGCTTTGCGTATTCCTTGCGGCGCGATGCATCGATGCCGAGCTTGTCCTCGCTGGTGATCATCTCGGAAAAGCCGATGATCGCATTGAGCGGCGTGCGCAGCTCATGGCTCATCGTCGCGAGGAAACGCGCCTTGGCATCATTGGCGCGCTCGGTTTCGCCGCGTGCGCTATCGAGCGCCTCCTCCTGCATCTTGCGGTCGGTAATGTCGCGCATCACTGCGACGACTTCCATATCCGACGCGGCCCGCGCATCGCTGGCGTCGAGCGGCCGGCAGCGCATCTCTATCCAGATGAACTGCGACGAGGCATGACCGGCAGCGCCGCGGCCCGCGAGATCACGCCGGATGCGGAATTCGACATTGGCCGCGGCATCGCCGCGCGCGGCGTTAGAGAGCGCCGTCAGGTAAGCCGGACGATCGGCAACATGCACGCGATCGAACAGCTTGTGGCCCATGAGCTGCGCCGCCGGAACGCCGAGCAGCTTGCTGACGGCCGGCGAGATGAACAGGACGGCGCCATCCCGGCGGTGACGCGATAGCACATCGCTCATGTTGCGTGCGAGCAGATGGTAGCGCTCACCTTCGTTATTGATCAGCGCATCGCGGGCGCGCGTCAGCAACTGCGCGCCATAGGCAACGCCAGCGGCATAGAGTGCAGCGGCAATGACGCTCGCGCCCATCAGGGCAGCGCTGTTGTCGGCCGGCGCGCTCACGCCAAGCGCGCTCAGCACGATCAAGATCAACGCGGAGCCGATCGCAACCGCGAGTGAAAAGCCCATCACGCGACGCGACGCCGACAATGTTGCCTCGAGCGGAACAACGAGCAGCCAGACGACCGCGAATGAGGCAATGCCGCCGGTGCTTACCGCGACCGAAAGCACGAGTGCGGCCATCGCCAGCGACGACAGCATCTGCGCTGCATCGAAGCGCCCGGTGCGCGAGAGAAAGTAGGAAAGAAGAATTGGCGTCACGAGCCAGCCGAGCACGAGCGCCTCGATGGCCGAGGGCACACCACGCAGCGCCAGATAGATCGGAAACGCGGCGAACGCGATCAGACTGCCGATCAGCCGCGGCGCCATGAAGGCGCGATGCCGAATGCGCGTCAGAACATCGGCACGCGCCGATGGATGCAGCAAGGCATCAATATGATCGCTGATGATGGTGAACACGTCGCTGAACTCGCGCTGCGGCTGTCGTCGTGAGACGATCCGGAACGCCCCCTTTTGTCATTGAGCGATCGTCTCAGAGCGAGATTAAACGAACGCTAAGGGAGCCGCGCAGAAGTCGGCAGAACACGCGTTCAGCGCGCATTTCCGGCCTTCGCGGCGAGACATTCGGCCGTGATGGTGAACGCCAAGTTTCCAAGTCGCGTCTCCAAGTCGCGCAATTATGGTTTCGAAATGGTGGACGCGCGCGGACCCGGTTTCGCAGAGGCGATGTGCCATCGCCTCTTGGTGCGGTTGGAAAACATTCGCCCATGAATTGATTCGAATTTTTACTAATCCGCACACGAGCAATTTAGCCGCCGCTGCTACAAACGGCCTGATTTCGCAGACAAGGCGCAAATCGGACCATGCTCAAGGCTGCGCCAACGCCCGCAGCATGAAGCTGACAAACGACAAGCGGCATTCGATCGATAAGATCGGGCAGCCGCGGAAGGAATAAACGGGACAGGGTCAATCACATGTTCTTCCTCCTGCGCATGACATTCTGGCTGGGACTGGTGCTTGTGCTGTTGCCGCGAGATCCCGCGCCGAATGCAGACAACAAGGCGCCACAACTCGGCGCTGTCGAGGCGTTCTCGGCGGCAACGGCGGCGATGTCGGACATGAGCCAGTTCTGCACGCGCCAGCCGGCGGCGTGCGAGGTCGGCGGCCAGGCTGCCGCCTATCTCGGCGAGCGCGCCCAGGGCGGCGCGCGCAAGGTCTATCAGTTCCTGATGGAACAGAGCACGCCCGAGCACTCGGAGAAGGATGCGGGCAAGGCCGCTTCCGAGAAGGACAAGGCCGCCCCGGATCACACGAGCTCGATCAGCCATCCGCTCGCCTCGCCTGCGCGCGACACGCTTACGCCGGCCGACCGCAAGATCAAATGGCGTGGGCCGATCGATCAGGCCAGCACGGCCCTTCCTGCGGTCGTGAGCCGGTCCTGATCGCCGCAATCGGCAGTTCCGAAACCATCCAAGGCGCGTATTGCGGCTTGGGCGAAAGAATTCGGCTCCGATATCGCTTTCGAGGTCGGGCGATCTCATATATTCCGGTAGGAACCACGGCGCGGGCCGAGCGGCGGTTGACCGCCCTCTCCCGTTGGCCGACAACCGTTACGACAGCGGACCTTGCAATAGCGGACTTTACCAGTGACGACGTTTGACGACATCCGGGACAACTTTGATCTGCTCGAGGATTGGGACGATCGCTATCGATACGTCATCGAACTCGGGCGCATGCTGGAACCGATGCCGGAAGAGGACCACTCCGCCGCCAACAAGGTGTCGGGATGCGCGAGCCAAGTGTGGCTGGCCCGCAGCACGGCGAACGCATGTGGCGACGAGACCGTGCTGACCTACAAGGGGGACAGCGACGCCCACATCGTTCGCGGGCTGATCTACATCCTGCTGTCGCTTTATTCGGGTAAGACCGCGCGCAAGATCATGGAAACCGACGCGCTCGCCATTTTCGACGCTCTAGGCTTCCGCGAGCACCTGTCGCCGCAGCGCTCGAACGGGCTGCGCTCGATGGTGGAGCGCATCCGTCGCGACGCCGCCGAGGTGCTGGCTACCGCCTGAGCAATTACGGCGCCCTCGCTGCGCCCGCCCCCTCTTTCCAACTCCGGATCGGGCCGGCCGCATCGCCGGCGATCTCACCTTTCAGGCCGTAATGCCGCGCCAACCGGTCGAGCGCGAGCTGAAGAACCACCTTCGCCGAACGCGCGGGCCAGCCACGCGACTGCTCAACGTCCTCAAGCCTTCGCAGGAAGCAGCAGACGTCCAGCAACAGGCCGGAAAATTCCGGCCCGCAGCTCTTCAGCGCCAGCTGCACGCGCTGGCGCGACGCGATCACCGCATCGGTCATCGCCCCGGCCCCGCCCTTCGCGCCGGTCCCTGACGATGTCGGCACCTCCCACCGCGACGTCGTGCCCGGCATCAGGTTAGCCCGAGTAAAGTCCGCCCGCAGACGCTCCCCGGCGACAAACTGCGTGGCGTTGATCATCGGCTGCCCGTCGCGCCCCTTGCGGCGATAAAGCCAGACGAGCGGGCTTTCGCCGTCATTCACGGTAACCGTCTGAATCCTGCCGTTTCCGGTCATGATCTCGCGCTTCGCGGCATCGAGATGGCGGCCGCGGAACGCGCCGAGCTCCGGCCCTTCGGCCTGCGGCGACGATCGCCGGCTGTGCTGCCTGTTGCCCGCACTCACTTCATGCTCCCTCTTGGCGGCGCACTCGCAGCGGATGCGGCTGGGTGCGGCAGGTAAGCTCAAGCGCGGAGAGGCGTGAATCGAACCAGTCATCGTCACGGCCATCTTCAATCATCCGGCAGGCATGGGCCACCGTCGTCCGGTCCCGTCCGAATGCGCGGCCGATGGTACGGAAATTGAGGCCGAAGGCCGTGTGGGCGAGATACATCGCGACCTGCCTCGCCAGCGCCGTCCGTGGCGCCCCCCGCGTCGGACTCATCAGATCCCGCGCGTCGAGAGAAAAATCCGAGGCGACATGGGCGACCACCCGGTCCCTGATCAACCCCTGGGCGTTCAATCGCCGATGCTTGAGGCCAGCCGCGCGCGTCGTCGTGGCCCCCGTGAGGTCTCCAGTAGCCATAGCAGATTCCCTCGATAGGACTATTTACCTATATCCTATCAAGGGTTTCCGAAGAGAGGATAGCTATCCCCCACAATTTTTAATTTATATTTATCAGTAAGAAGCAGGGAATCTACGACACACGGCCGGCACCGCATGGGAAAATAATCAAATCAGACCGGGTCATTTCCGGGCGCGGCGCTGCTGCCCCAGCCCCATCTTGCGCGCAAGCTGGGACCGCGCGACGGCATAGCTCGGCGCCACCATCGGATAGTCCGCCGGCAGGCCCCACTTCTCGCGATATTGCTCGGGGCTCATGCCGTATTGCGTGCGCAGATGTCTCTTCAGCGACTTGAACTTCTTGCCGTCCTCGAGACAGATCAAATATTCCGCCGTCATCGACTTCTTCACCGGCACCGCCGGCTTGCCGGGATCGGCGATGACGGCGGCCGGCTCGGGTCCGGAGATCCGGGTCAGCGCCGCGTGAACCTGCGAGATCAGCGCGGGGATATCTGCAGCCGAAGTCGGATTGTTGCTGACATAGGCCGTGACAATCCCCGCCGTCAGCTCGATCAGGCTTTTGCCGGTCTCATTGGTCATCGTTCAGTCTTTCACCCGGCACTGGCGGCAACTGCTGGGGAGCCAGCCCGTCCTCAGTGACGCTGGTCGAGATAGGCGCGCAATTCGTCGAGAGAGGCGAAACGCATCGTGCCTTCCGGCATCTGGGTTTCCATCGACCCGTCAGAGAACAGCGAATAGGCCATGCCTTCGACGACTCCGGACTTGATGACGGTCACGGCGGGTTTCTCGTCGGGCTTGGCGGCGTCGGGCTCGGCCTGGGGCTGATCGTCGGCAGGAGCAGCGGCCTTCGGCTCGCGCTCAGCTTCCGGTGCCGGGGGCGGCGCGATCGGCGCACGGGGCGGCAGGCGCGGCTCGAGCGGCAGTTCCGGGGCCGGCGAAGGCTCCATCGCGAGGGGCTTATCGAACTGCGTCATGGATTCCGCGGCCGGAGTTTCGGTCGGCGGAGTGAGCTCCGAATAGAGGCCGGAGTTCGCCAGATTGCCGCCGCTGCGCTCGCGCTCCCTGCGGGTTGAGCTGAACATCAGATTGCGGCGCCCCTTGGCCGGCGCTTCCGCCGGCGGCGGCTCGGCGGCCATAGGCGCTGCGGGCTCCGGCTTGCGGCGAAGCGGCGGCTCGGTCGCGCGCAGCGGAGCCGGCTCTACGCTCGGCTCTTCCGGCGCGTCGCCAAGGACTGCTTCCGGCTCGCGCGTGCGTGCCGGACGTTCAGGCCTGCCTCCACGCTCCGGGCGCGCATTCGGGTTCGGCGGCCAGTCGAAGGTCGAGGGCTTCTGCGGCATCGCCGCCGCGTCCAGACGGTCGGCGATCCGGCGGAGCTGACGGCCGAGGATGCCCATCCCGGTCAGGATCGCGCCGGTCGAGGCAACGATCGCGCCGGTGATGATCAGCGTGTTGCCGAACGAAAAGTCCTTGATTGGAAGCCCGTAAACCAGCGTCACGACGCCGGCCGCAAGCACACCCAATCCAATAGTCAGCAACGCGATCATTCAAAACTCCGTCCCACAGCCTCGGTGAATCGCCCATTTCACCACACAAGGCCTTAAGATAGCGTCATATTGAACCGCCCGCCAAACGGCAAATGCGAGCTGCAAGTTGCGATCGCTCGGTCCGGTCGCAGGCCCCATCCCGCCTTCGCCACCATTCGGATACCACCCTCGCCCTCGCCGCAAAAAAGCTAAATCCTCGCTATCGATTCCCCATCTTTTTTTACGAAGTGGTGCTAGTGTCCCGCCCCGGGAACAAGTGCAGCCGCAGCAACTGCGGTCAAGGAACACCCGGCTATCATGCCAACAATCACAGCGTCTGCGGACCAGATGCAGCAGCGTCTTCCGGTCGCCCGCTCCCTTGGGGCTGTCTGCGATCGGCTGGCGATTTTTGCACTCGCTATTGTTACAATTATAGCGCTGATGACCTTCCGCGACTACGGCCTTGGCTGGGACGACTACACCCACGCCGAGTATGCCGAAATGCTCCTCAGCATGTACGGCACGGGCTTTGCGGATAAAAGCGCGCTCTCGTTCGCCAACCTTTTCATGTATGGCGGCGGCTTCGACATGGCGGCTGCGCTGCTGCACCACCTCGTGCCGTTCGACGTCTTCGAGACGCGGCGGCTCCTCGGCGCCATCGTCGGCCTGATCGGCCTTGCCATGGTCTGGCGGCTCGGACGGCGCGTTGGCGGCCCCGTGGCTGGCCTTGCGGCCCTGCTCCTCCTTGCCATGGCGCCGATCTTCTACGGCCACCTGTTCATGAACCCGAAGGATGCTCCCTTCGCGGTTGCCATGATAGCGCTGATGCTCGGCCTCGTCCGGCTGGTGCAGGAATATCCAGAACCCTCGCCGCGCACCGTGCTCCTGGTCGGGTTTGCCACCGGCGTCGCCGTCGGCTGCCGCATCTTGGCCGGCTTCGCGCTCTTTTACGTCGCCATCGGATGCCTGCCGCTCTTCAAGTACGAGATCCAGACCTACGGCCTTCGCGGCGCGCTCGCTCGCCTGCTGCATACGGCAAAGCTGCTCGTGCCGGCGCTGGTGCTTAGCTATCTGGTGATGGGCCTGATCTGGCCATGGTCGATCATCGAGCCGGGCAACCCGTTCCGCGCCGTCACCTACTTCTCCCACTTCTTCGAGAAGCCGTGGAAGGAAATGTTCGACGGCGCGCTCGTGTCCGTGCCGGACATGCCGTGGTCATACCTGCCGACGCTGTTCACCCTCCAGCTGCCGGAAGTCCTGATCATCCTGACAACCTTCGGCGTCGGCGGCGCGCTCCTCTCCCTCGTGCGCAAAAACATCTCGCCGAAGCACCGCTCCATCCTGCTCATGCTGGTGCTCGCCGCGCTGCTGCCGCTCGTCTTCGCCATGGTCAAGCGCCCGGCACTGTACAATGGCATCCGCCATTTCATCTTCGTCATCCCGCCGATGGCGGTGCTCGGCGGCGTCGCCTTCGGCGCCCTGCTGCGCCGTTCGCGCGAGCCCGCGGTCAAGCTGCTGACCGTCGCCATGTTCTGCGTAGGTCTGGCGCTGCCGCTGACCGAGATGGTGCGGCTGCATCCCTACCAGTACACCTACTTCAACCATACCGCCGGAACGGTGCGGCGGGCGGACAACCTGTTCATGCTCGACTACTGGGGCCTTGCCTTCAAACAGGCGTCAAGCGAGCTGCGCGAATTCATCGAGGCGAAAAAGCTTCCGCAGCCTGAAGGCCGCAAATGGAAGGCGGCGGTATGCGGGCCGCAGCGCCCCGCCCAGGTCGCGCTTGGCCCGCAATTCGACATCGGCTGGGACAGCGTCGCCGCGGACTTCGCGATGACGCTCGGCGAGTTCTATTGCAAGAACCTCAACGCACCGGTCGTCGCCGAGATCAAACGCGATGACGTAATCTATGCTCGCGTCTATGACATTCGCGGGCTCAGCATCGCGAGCGTGCTCGCCACGCCCTCACCATAGGCACGGCAAAAGGGCGGCGCAGCTACGCCGCCGCCGGCTTGCTAAATTCGGCGAGGATGCGCGCCCACGAGCGCATACCCTTGTGGAAGCTCTTGAGATCATATTTCTCGTTCGGCGAGTGGATGTTGTCATCCTCTAGGCCGAAGCCGATCAGAACGCTGTCGAGGCCGAGCGTCGACTTGAAGTCCGCGACGATCGGGATCGACGCCCCGCAGCCGATCAGAAGCGCCTCACGGTCCCACTCCGCCGTCAGCGCCCGCTTGGCAGCGGCAAGCGGCTTCATATGCCAGTCGAGCGAAATCGCCGGCGCGCCGGCGTGATTGATGAAGCTTGCCGTGCAATCCTTCGGCAGCTGATCGGTGACGAACGCGCGAAACGCATCGCGGATCTTTTCGGGGTCCTGCCCCTCCACCAGCCGGAACGACACCTTGGCCGAGGCATGCGACGGGATCACCGTCTTCGAGCCCTCGCCGGTATAGCCGCCGACAATGCCGTTGATGTCGCAGGTCGGCCGCGACAGGGCCTGTTCGATCATCAGCCGGTCGGTTTCACCTGCAGGGATCGACAGGCCGATCGGCTTGAGAAAGCTCTCCGGCGTGAACGGCAGCGCCTTCCATTGCGCCAGAATGTCGGCGGGCAGATCTTTGACGCCGTCATAGAAGCCGGGAATGGTGATGTGGCCGTTGTCGTCGTGAAGACGCCCGAGAATGTGCGTCAGCACCCGGATCGGATTTTGTGCCGCGCCGCCGTACAGGCCGGAATGCAGATCGCGGTTGGCGGCGGTGATGCGCACCTCGTCATAGACGAGGCCGCGCAGCGAGGTGGTGATCGCCGGCGTGTTGCGGTCCCACATGCCGGTGTCGCAGACCAGCACGAAATCGGCCGCGAGATCGGCCTTGTGCTGCTTCAAAAAGTCGCCGAAGTTCAGCGAGCCGATTTCCTCCTCGCCCTCGATCAGCACGCTGACATCGATCGGCAAGGCGCCGTTCACCTCGACGAAGGCACGGCACGCCTCGACGAAGGTCATCAACTGGCCTTTGTCATCCTCCGCACCGCGCGCGACGATGATGTCGCGGCCATCGGCATGCTTGGCAATCGCCGGCTCGAATGGCGGCCGATGCCACAGCTCGAGCGGATCGACCGGCTGCACGTCGTAATGGCCGTAGAACAGAACATGCGGCCGCGATCCGGTATTGCCGGAATGGTGGGCGACGATCGCAGGATGCCCCTTGGTCGGCCGGACCTCCGCCTTGAACCCGAAGCTTGCAAGGTCGCTTGCCAGATGCTCCGCGGCATCCCGGCAGTCCTGCGCAAAGGCAGGGTCGGCCGAGATCGACTTGATGCGCAAGAGCGCGAACAGTCGCTCAAGGCTGGCATCGAGATTGGCGTCGATATGGGTCAGCACATTGTCGAGCGCGGGAGACTGGGACATGGTCGGCATTTCCTGAAAATGGACGATGCAACGGAGCGCACGGCGCTGCGGGGGATGGCGTCAGCGCTTCAGCAGACTGCCCAGCACGCTGCGCACAATCGAGCGGCCAATCGAGCCGCCGAGCGATCCGCCCACCGACTTGCCGATATTCGCGGCGACGTTGCCTGCCACCCGATTAGTAACGGTGCGCGTGACGTCGCGCGCGATCACCTGCCCCGGCGTAAGCTTGCCGCGCGGCGTGTTGGTGCCGAAAATGCCGCCGACAGCCGATCCGATCTGCCCAAAGATGCCGCCGCCACCGACATTGGCCTGCGCATCCGCGACCCGCTTCTGCAGGATCTCGTAGGCGGATTCGGAATCGATTGCGGTGTCGTATTTTCCCTTCACCGGGCTGCGGTCCATGATCGCCTTGCGTTCTTCCGGCGTGATCACACCCATGCGCGCGGACGGCGGGCGGATGAAGACGCGCTCGACCATCGACGGCTCGCCGTTGCCCTGCAGGAACGACACCAGCGCCTCGCCCTTGCCGAGTTCGGTGATCACCTGCGCGGTCTTGAGCTTCGGATTCGGGCGGAAGGTATCGGCCGCCGCCTGGATCGACTTCTGGTCGCGCGGGGTGAAGGCGCGCAGCGCATGCTGCACGCGGTTGCCGAGCTGTGCCAAAACCTTGTCCGGCACGTCGATGGGGTTCTGGGTGACGAAATAGACGCCGACGCCCTTGGAGCGGATCAGCCGCACGACCTGCTCGATCTTGTCCATCAGCGCCTTGGGCGCATCGTTGAACAACAGATGCGCCTCATCGAAGAAGAACACGAGTTTCGGCTTTGCCAGGTCGCCGACCTCGGGCAGCTGCTCGAACAGCTCCGACAGCATCCACAGCAGGAAGGTGGCGTAAAGGCGCGGGTTTTGCAGCAGCTTGTCGGCGACGAGGATGTTGACCATGCCGCGCCCGTCGCGGTCGGTCTTCATGAAGTCGCCAAGGTTCAGCGCCGGCTCTCCGAAGAACTTTTCGCCGCCCTGATTTTCCAACACCAGAAGCTGTCGCAGAATGGCGCCGACGGATTGTTTGGAGACATTGCCGTACTGCGTCGTCAGCGTTCCCGCGTTCTCCGCGACATAGCCGAGAATGGCGCGCAGGTCCTTCATGTCGAGAAGCAGCAGCCCCTGCTCGTCGGCGACGCGGAAGGCGATGTTGAGCACGCCCTCCTGCACGTCGTTGAGATCCATCATCCGCGACAGCAGCAGCGGCCCCATTTCGGTGACCGTGGCGCGCACGGGATGGCCCTGTTCGCCAAAAACATCCCAGAACACGGTCGAGAATTGGTCGGGCTGGAATTTTAGCCCCATGCTCTCGGCGCGCTTGACGAGGGCCTCCTTGGCCTCGCCGACCTCCGAGATGCCGGACAGGTCGCCCTTGATGTCCGCAGCGAAAACCGACACGCCGGCGCGCGCAAACCCTTCCGCCATCACCTGTAGCGTGACGGTCTTTCCGGTTCCCGTGGCGCCGGTAACGAGGCCATGGCGATTGGCCAGTGCCAGCGTGAGCCAGGCCGCCCCATCGCCCTTGCCGATGAAGAGCTTCTCGCTGGTGTCGTCCAACGACGTGGTGATGTTCGCCATCCTATTCCCTCTCGCTCACGGGTCTCACGTCTGGTTTCATACGCGGATTCTGCGGCCCCGATCCACAGCTCCGGTCGAACCGTCCGCCGCCGGCGCTTTGTGCCCCTCGCTCTGCGGCGTTTTTTTTGCAGCTGCGACAAGGTCAATCATAGCCTGATTTCCGCCGCGATGGTATCGAGCAGCGCCCACGATGAGGCGGCGGCTTGAACTTCCCGCCGCAAAGGCTCAAAGTGGCGGACACGAAAATCTTGACCCGGAACAACCGGAAGAGGCGGGGCGATTATGGAAGAGCTGGTTCAGCAGCTGACCGAAAAGGTCGGCATTGATAAAGACGTTGCCGAAAAGTCGATCGGCCACATTCTGTCGTTCTTGCAGAAGGAAGGCCCCAGCGACGCGGTGCAGGATCTGATCAATCAGCTTCCGGGGGCGGAAGAACTCATCTCCTCGGTCAGTGGCGGCGGGGGCCTCGCATCGCTGATGGGCGGCGGCCTGATGGCGCTCGGAACCAAGCTGATGGGCCTTGGCCTCAGCATGTCCGACATCCAGTCGGTGGCGCGCGAGCTGTTCAAGTTTGGCCGCGAGAAAATCGGCAACGACAGGATGAACGAGATCGTTTCAGGCACCCCTGGCCTCAGCCAGTTTTCCTGATCATCCGTTCCAGCCTCGGCACCCGGCCCCTCGTCCAGCCACCTCATCTGCGGCTTGTTCATTCAGCTGATCGCGATGACCTGTTGCGATGACAGAAGCGATGATCGATTGCAATGAAGTGCCCAATTTCAAAAATTGATGGGCTTGATTCCTTTGCAGCGGCGCGGCTGAAGGCGGCCGGGGTCCGGACCGCCGAAGCCTTGCTGGAACGCGGCAAGACCGCGAAGGGTCGGAAACTGCTCGCGGCCGAGACCGGCATCGCCGAGCAGAAGCTGCTCGAATGGGTGAACATCGTCGACTGCATGCGCATCAAGGGCATGGGCCTTGCGACCACGCAATTGCTGCGCGCAGCCGGCGTCAACACGGTGCGCGAATTCGCTTTGCGCAATCCCGAACGGCTGGCGCAGGCGATGCGCGATGCCAATCACCAGCGCAAGCTCGTCCGCGTGCTGCCGTCCCAGAAATCGGTGCGGCAACTGATCGCGCGCGCCCGCGAACTGCCGATCAAGATCTCCTACTAGATCGCGGCCAGTCGCCGCCAAAAGGCCGCCCTGCCGCGCGCCGCCGTCCGGGACCTGCCGCTATGCGCGCGGCGACCTTGACAGCGTTTTCGGGACCGCGCAAAGCGTGCCCATGATCACGGTACCCCCATCATCTTCGATGACGGCCGCCTCCCCGCAGGCAGCCGCTTTTTTGGCCCTGCTGGAGCGGCCGGCCGCCGCAGTGATGGGCATCCTGAACCTGACGCCCGATTCCTTCTCCGACGGCGGGCAGTTTGCCGCCCCCGACCGCGCCCTCGCCCATGCCAGGCAGATGATCGCCGCCGGCGCGGACATCCTCGACGTCGGCGCGGTGTCGAGCCGGCCCTACGACAACAATGTCGAACCGCCGGCCGAGGAAGAACTCCGCCGGCTGGCGCCGGTCCTGCGCGACGTGGTCGCCCTCGGCTTGCCTGTCTCGATCGATACGATGCAATCGCGTGTCGCGCGCTATGCGCTCGAATGCGGCGTGGGCGCGGTCAACGATGTCTGGGGCCTGCAACGCGACCTGTCGATGGCTGACGTGGTCGCCGAGTTCGGCGCATCGGTGATCGTCATGCACAATCGCCTCGAGGTCGACCCCATGCTCGACATCATGGCGGACGTCACGGAATTCCTCAGCCGCTCGATCGAGATCGCGCTGCGCGCCGGCGTGCCGCGCGAGCATATCGTGCTCGACCCCGGCATCGGCTTCGGCAAGACGCCCGAGCAGAGCATGACCGTGCTGGCGCGGCTGGAGGAGTTGCATCAGCTTGGGTTGCCGCTGCTTGTCGGCGCATCGCGCAAGCGCTTCATCGCCTCGGTCGTACCTTCCGAGCCGCAGGAGAGGCTTGGCGGCTCGCTCGCCGCCCACCTCATTTCCGTCCAGCGTGGCGCAAAAATCATCCGCGCCCACGACGTCGCCGAAACGGTTCAAGCCCTGCGCGTGGCAGCGGCCATCGAAAGCAACAAATGACCGACACGATCTTCATCAAGGGCGTCCTTGTTCATGCCCGCCACGGCGTGATGCAGCACGAGGCCGAAGTCGGCCAGCGTTTCGTCATCGATCTCGAACTCGCCATCGACCTGTCCGAGTCCTCGAAGACCGACCGCCTCGCCGACACGGTGTCCTATGCCGATGTGGTGCGGGCGGCGACGGCCGCCTTTGCCGGGCAGAACTACCGCCTGCTGGAGCGCGCGGCCGGTGCGGTGGCGGAGGCCGTGCTCGGCAACTTCGACCGCGTCAGTGCCGTCACCGTGACGGTGCACAAGCCGCACGCGCCGATCGCGGCGATTTTCGGCGACGTCGGCGTCATCCTGACGCGCAGGCGGGGATCGGACGCCGGCCATGGCTGATGTCCTGATCGCGCTTGGCGGCAATGTCGGCGATGTCCGAGCGACATTCGGCAAGGCCATCTCGATGATTTTGGGCAAGACGCAGGCGGGCCTGCTGGCCCGCTCCAGCGACTATCGCACCCCGCCATGGGGCGAGGAGGATCAGCCGCCCTACATCAACGCCGTGATCCGGATCGACACGCCGCTCGATCCGCACGCGCTGCTGCACACCCTGCACCTGATCGAGGCCCGCTATGGGCGCGACCGGAAGACGGAGCGCCGCTGGGGGCCGCGCCCGCTCGACCTCGATATTTTGGCCTATGACGATATCCGGCTCGACAAGCACGGCCTGATCCTGCCGCATCCGCGGCTGTTCGAGCGCGCTTTCGTGCTCTGCCCGCTGGCCGAGATCGCCCCGGACCGCAAAATCGCCGGGCAAACGCCCCGCGAGGCGCTGGCGCGCCTCTCCACAGAGGGGATCGAAAAACTGCCGGAACCGGACGCTTCAGATCCCGGTTAGCCACCAAACGCCGGGCATTGCCAACAAAGCATTGGCTTGCACCGCACAACATGGCATTTTGCCCACAAAGCCTAATAAAAATAGGGAGCTAAAGTCCTGAATGGCCTCGGAATCTGACGATCTGGCGCTGGCAGCGGAGTTTCCGCCCGCAAGCCGCGACGAATGGCGCAAGCTCGTAGATGGCGTCCTCAAGGGCGCGCCCTACGACAAGCTGACCAGCCGTACCTCGGACGCGCTCCCCATTGCCCCGATCTATGAGCCGGCTCAGGGTGCGACGGTTGTCGGCGGTCGTCCGGCCGCCGCGCCGTGGCAGATCATGCAGCGCATCGATCATCCCGATGCCGCGATCGCCAATGCCCAGGCCCTCCATGACCTCGAGAATGGCGCCAGCGGCCTTGCCCTGATCTTCGCAGGCAGCGCCGCGGCCCACGGCTTCGGCCTACCGCCGACCGCGGAGGCCCTCGCCCGCGCGCTGGACGGCGTTTTTCTCGACGCCGGCATTGCGATCGAACTCGAGATCGGCCCGGGCGCGGAAGATCTCCCGGCGGAATTTGCAAAACTCGCCGCGAGCAGGAACGTCACTCCTGCAAAGGTCGATGTCCGCATCGGGCAGGACCCGATCGGCGCGGCAGCGCGCGCGGGCGGCTGCGCCGCCGCCTGGCCGGATCTTGCGGCGCGCCTTGGCGCGTCGATCAAAGACCTCGCTGGCGCAGGGTTAAAGGGCAAGTTCGCGGTCGCCGATGGCCGCATCGTGCATGATGCCGGCGGCAGCGAAGCGCAGGAGCTGGCCTTCCTCATCGCAACGCTCACCGCCTACCTGCGCGCCATGGAGGGGGCCGGCATCGCGCTCGATGACGCGCGGCGGCTCGTCTATGCCCGGCTGTCCGCCGACACCGACCAGTTCCTGACACTGGCGAAATTCCGCGCGCTGCGGATGTTGTGGGCGCGCGTCGAACAGAGCTGCGGTCTTGCGCCGGAGCCGCTGTTCGTTGCGGCCGACACCGCCTGGCGGATGCTGACGCAGCGCGACCCATATGTGAACCTGCTGCGCGCCACGATCGCGGTGTTCTCCGCCGGGCTTGGCGGCGCCAGCAGCATCGCCGTGCTGCCGCACACGCTCGCGCTCGGCCTGCCGGATCGCTTTGCCCGCCGCCTCGCGCGCAACACCCAACTGATCCTGCTGGAAGAGTCGAACCTCGCCAAGGTCACGGACCCTGCCGCCGGCTCCGGCGGCATCGAGGCGCTGACGCAGGAACTCTGCACCACGGCCTGGGCGCTGTTTCAGGAGATCGAGCGCGCCGGCGGCGCCTTTGCGGCGCTCGAGCAAAACCTGCTCCAGAAGAAGGTTGCCGCAACCCGCACCGCCCGCAACGATGCCATCGCCAAGCGTCGAAACATTATGACCGGCGCGAGCGAGTTCCCCAATCTCGCGGAAGCGCCGGTCGAGGTGCTGGACCTTGTGCCGGTGCCGCTGCCGCCCGCGGAGACGAAAACAGTCGGTTTCGACGCGCTCACGCCCACCCGCCTCGCCGCTCCCTTCGAGCACCTGCGCGATGTTTCCGACAGGCTGCTCACCGAGACCGGGCAACGCCCCCGGATCTTCCTCGCCTCGCTCGGCACCCCGGCCGACTTCACGGCCCGCGCGACCTTCACCAAGAGCCTGTTCGAGGCCGGCGGAATCGAGGCCGCGATCCCTGACGGTTTTCCGCCGGGCGCCGGACAGGCCGACTGGCATAAACTGATGGCCGCGTTCAAGGCGAGCGGCGCAAGGCTGGCCTGCCTGTGCTCATCCGATGCGGTCTACGAGGCCCATGCGGTGAGCGCGGCAATGGCCCTGCAAGCGGCCGGAGCCAAGCATATCTATCTGGCCGGACGGCCGGGCGGGCACGAAACCGCCTATCGTGCGGCAGGCATCCATCACTACGTTTTTGCCGGACTGGACGCCGTAGCGACCCTGCAGGCCGCCTACGACAATCTCGGAACGAAGATCTAGGCCACGCGGCTGACGGATGAAGGCGACGACAATGAGCAAGATACCGAATTTCGCGGATGTCGCGTTCGAGCGGATCGAGACGCCGGAAGCTGCGGCAGGCACCGCCGAGCCGTGGATGACGCCGGAAGGCATCGAGGTGAAGGCCTCTTATACCGAAGCCGACCGGCAAGGCATCGACTTCCTCGCCACCTGGCCGGGCCTGCCGCCCTATCTGCGCGGCCCCTACCCGACGATGTACGTCAACCAGCCGTGGACCGTGCGCCAGTATGCCGGCTTCTCGACGGCCGAAGACTCCAACGCCTTCTATCGCCGCAACCTCGCCGCGGGACAGAAGGGCCTGTCGGTCGCGTTCGATCTTGCCACCCACCGCGGCTATGACTCCGACCATCCGCGCGTCGCCGGCGACGTCGGCATGGCGGGCGTGGCGATCGACTCGATCTACGACATGCGCACGCTGTTCGCCGGCATTCCGCTCGACAAGATGAGCGTGTCGATGACGATGAACGGCGCGGTGCTGCCGATCCTTGCGCTTTACGTCGTCGCCGCAGAGGAACAGGGCGTGCCGCCGGAAAAGCTGTCGGGCACGATCCAGAACGACATCCTCAAAGAATTCATGGTGCGCAACACCTACATCTATCCGCCCGCGCCCTCGATGCGGATCATTTCCGACATCTTCGCCTTCACCTCGCAAAAGATGCCGAAATTCAACTCGATCTCGATCTCCGGCTACCACATGCAGGAAGCGGGCGCGACACAGGATCTCGAACTCGCCTACACGCTCGCCGACGGCGTCGAATATGTCCGCGCGGGTCTCGCCGCGGGCCTCGACATCGACCGCTTTGCGCCGCGCCTGTCGTTCTTCTGGGCGATCGGCATGAACTTCTTCATGGAAGTCGCCAAGATGCGCGCGGCGCGGCTCTTGTGGGCCAAGCTGATCAAGCAGTTCGACCCGAAGGATGCGCGCTCGCTGTCGCTGCGCACCCACTGCCAGACCTCCGGCTGGTCGCTCACCGCGCAGGACGTGTTCAACAACGTTCCGCGCACGGCGATCGAGGCGATGGCCGCAACGCAGGGCCACACCCAGTCGCTGCACACCAACGCGCTCGACGAGGCGCTGGCACTGCCGACCGACTTCTCCGCGCGGATCGCGCGCAACACCCAGCTCTTCCTGCAGCAGGAGAGCGGCACCACGCGCATCGTCGATCCGTGGGGCGGCTCGTTCTTCGTCGAGAAGCTGACCAAGGACCTCGCCGAAAAAGCCTGGGGCCACATCCAGGAAGTCGAGGCGCTCGGCGGCATGGCGAAGGCGATCGAGGCGGGCGTGCCGAAACTGCGCATCGAAGAGGCCTCGGCCAAGACGCAGGCGCGCATCGACTCCGGCCGCCAGTCGGTGATCGGCGTCAACAAGTACAAGCCCGAGGCGGAAACGCCGATCGACGTGCTGAAGGTCGACAACTCGGCCGTGCGCCGCTTGCAGATCGACAAGCTCAAGCGGCTGCGCGGCGAACGCAACGAGGCCGAGGTGCAGGCAGCGCTCACAGCCCTCACCCATTCGGCGGAGACCGGCGAAGGCAACCTGCTGGCGCTTGCCATCAATGCGGGCCGCGCCAAGGCGACCGTCGGCGAAATGTCCGACGCCATGGAAAAGGTCTTTGGCCGCCACCGCGCCGAGATCAAGTCCATCACCGGGGTCTACAAGCGGGAGGCCGCATCGATGTCCGACAAGGTCGAGAAGCTGCAGCATCTGGTCGAAGCATTCGAGGACGCCGAAGGCCGCCGCCCGCGCATTCTCGTCGCCAAGATCGGCCAGGATGGCCACGACCGCGGACAGAAGGTGATCGCCTCGGCCTTCGCCGATGTCGGCTTCGACGTTGATATCGGGCCGCTGTTTGCCACTGCCGAAGAAGCGGCGCGGCAGGCGGTGGAAAACGACGTTCACATTCTCGGCGTGTCTTCGCTCGCGGCGGCCCATCTCACCGCGGTGCCGGAGCTGAAGGCGGCGCTGAAGAAGCAGGGCCGCGAGGACATCATGATCATCATCGGCGGCGTGGTGCCGCCGCAGGATTACGACGCGCTCTACAAGGCCGGCGCGGAGGCGATCTTCCCGCCCGGCACCGTGATCGCCGATGCGGCGGAAGAACTGATCCACAAGCTCAACGCCCGCCTCGGCCATGCGAGCGTTGCCGCGGAATGAGTTTTTCCGCGGGCCTCGTTCTTCCCGCCTGTGTCTCTCCATCGTTCGCCCTCTCCACCGCAAGCTGGCGAGGGCGAATTTTCAAGTTGCCAATACGCGGGCGGTGACAGGCACCGCTCCTCCGACAGGGTTGAAAGTCTGACCGGTTATGCTGCATCCGCCTCCCGCCGCCGGCCTCGCTGAAGGCGTCCGCAACGGCTCGCGCGCCGCGCTGGCCCGCGCCATCACGCTGGTCGAGAGCCGCCGCGCCGACCATCAGATGCAGGCCCAGGAGCTGATGCAGGAATTGTTGCCGCACACCGGCAATGCCTATCGCGTCGGCATCACCGGCTCGCCCGGTGTCGGCAAATCCACCACGATCGAAGCCCTCGGCATGTATCTGATCAGGCAGGGCCACAAGGTCGCGGTGCTCGCGGTCGATCCGTCCTCGGCCCGCACCGGCGGCTCGATCCTCGGCGACAAGACGCGGATGGCGGAGCTGTCGCTCGAAGACAATGCCTTCATCCGCCCCTCGCCTTCCTCCGGCACGCTTGGCGGCGTCGCCGCGAAAACCCGCGAGGCGATGCTGCTGTGCGAGGCCGCCGGCTTCGACGTCGTGCTGGTCGAGACGGTCGGCGTCGGCCAGTCGGAGACCGCCGTCTGCGACATGACCGACATCTTCCTCGCCCTGATGCTGCCGGGCGCCGGCGACGAGTTGCAGGGCATCAAGAAGGGCCTCGTCGAACTCGCCGACATGATCGCGATCAACAAGGCCGATGGCGACAACCTGCCCCGCGCCAATGCGGCGGCGGCATCCTATCGGGCCGCGATGAAAATTCTTGCGCCACGCTCCGAGCACTGGTTTCCGCCGGTGCTGACCTATTCGGCGCTGACGGGCGACGGCATCGCAAAACTGTGGGGCAAGATTGTCGATCATCGCACCGCGATGGTCGCCTGCGGCGACTTCCAGAAGCGGCGGCGCACCCAGCAGGTCAAATGGATGTGGTCGATGTTCGAGGAGCGCATGCTCGCCCGGCTGCGCAGCGATCCGGCCATTCGCGCCAAGGTGAAAGCCACCGAGGCCGCCGTCGCCGACGGCCGCCTCACCCCGGCGCTCGGCGCGACCGAGATCATCGCCCTCCTGGCCCAGTAGGGCGCAAAAGCCCCAACGCTTTGGCTGCAGCACCGCAGCGTGTATGTTGCCGCGACCTCATGAGGAGCGCCGCGCATGGAGATCAATCGTCGCTCGGTCCTGACCGCTGCTGCAGCAACGATGCTGACCACGGCCGCGCGCCCCGTGCTTGCCGCGCCCCTACCCTCTGCGCTTGGCCGCGACGCCACGCAATTCGGCGTTCGCGTCAACAGCGATGACGACCAGACCGCAGCACTGCAAAAAGCGATCAACGACGCAGCGCGCGCACAAGTGCCTCTGGCATTGCCGCCAGGCGTCTTTCAGACCAAGACATTGCAGCTTCCCGCAGGCGCGCAGCTCATCGGCGTGCGCGGCGCGAGCAGGCTGTCGTTCATCGGCGGCGCATCGCTGATTGCGAGCGACGACGCCAATGGGCTGTCGCTGATCAACCTCACGCTCGACGGCAACGGCATTCCGCTGCCGCGCCGCCGCGGCCTGATCCACGCCCTGCGCGGCCGCGAGCTGCGCATCGTCGATTGTTCGATCCACAACAGCGGCGGCAGCGGCATCTGGCTCGAGCGCGTCGCCGGCGCAGTGAATGGCAACAGTTTTCTCAACACCAAAGAAACCGCGGTCGTATCCTTCGATGCGGCCGGGCTCATGATCGCGCAAAACACCATCATCGATACCTCCGACAACGGCATCGAGATCTTGCGCACCGCGCTCGGCGACGACGGCACGCAAGTGCTCGACAATCGCATCGAAGATATCAAGGCGGGCCCCGGCGGCACCGGCCAGCACGGCAACGCCATCAATGCCTATCGCGCCGCCAATGTCATCATTCGCGGCAACCGCATCCGCAATTGCGACTACTCGGCGGTGCGCGGCAATTCGGCGTCGAACATTCACATCGTCGGCAACAGCGTGACCGACGTGCGCGAGGTCGCGCTCTATTCGGAATTCAGCTTCGAGGGCGCCGTGATCTCCGGCAACACCGTCGACAAGGCCGCGCTGGGGATCTCGGTCTGCAACTTCAACGAAGGCGGCCGGCTCGCCGTCGTGCAGGGCAACATCGTGCGCAACATGCTGCCGAAGCGGCCGATCGCAACCGCGCCGGACGATGACGCCGGCATAGGCATCTATGTCGAGGCCGATACCAGCGTGACCGGCAATGTGATCGAGAATGCGCCGTCGTTCGGCATCATTGCCGGCTGGGGAAAGTATCTTCGCGATGTCGCGATCACCGGCAACGTCATCCGCAACACTGCCATCGGCATTGGAGTCTCGGTTGCGCCGTCGGCCGGTACCGCCGTGATCGGCAGCAACATGATTTCAAGCGCAAGCCGCGCAGCGATCGTCGGACTTGATCATGCAAGGCAGGTGACCGCGGACCTCTCGAAGGACGGCGCGGCAAAACCGCCGCAACTGTCATTGAGCGGCAACGCCGTGCGCTGACGGCATCTGCAACATGTTGCAGCTTGCCTATTGCATCTCGGGCGACAATGCCTGCGCATAGCGCACAAAGCTTGATTGCGCCGGCGGCACGGCCCTTACCGGTGCCTCAGCCGCCTTGATGCTTGCGAACGCATTCGGCAGCACGGCGGGACGCAACTGCGCAGGTGCGGGCGTTGTCTTTTGCGGGTTGGGGAGCGGAGGAAATGACAGCGACCTCGCGGCGGCCCCTGCGACCCGCGTCTGCGGTGGCAGAACCGAACTCGCGCAGACCGGCACGGCGGGCGATGCAAGATGCGAATCCGCCTGCGCGCCTGCATCGCCATCGGACGGTGCAAGCGAGCGAAAGATCATCACCGCCCGTTCCGCATCGGTAATATTGTCGAGCAGAGCGGCGTCGGAATAAAAACGCTGCCAGCGGCCGGTATCCCGCAACTCGACGAGATAGCTTAGCCTGCGTTCTGCGAGCATACGCCAACGTGCGAGTAGCTGGCGCCCAAGCGCCGCCTCGAGACGGTGAGCCATCGTTCTGCCCGGATTGAGGAAGCTGGACGCTGACGCAACAACGCGAATCACAGGGATCCGATGCAGCGACTGTGGTAGACTTCCCCGGTTGCGTCTAGGGATTTTCCCTTAGCCCGCGCAGGCGACAACGGCTTCAACGCGAGAAGTCTGAAGCAAAATACTTCCTCAAAAAAGTACGACCCGCCCGGGGGGACAACCGGACGGGTCTAGCCATACCAGCGCCTGGGTGGATGGGCGCTCGCGCCGATACGGCCCTTGGGAGGGTCATCTCCCGAAAATTCGTCGCCCGGCGGAGGCGAAATGTTCAAGCCCGGAGAGATTATTTCTCACCAGCGCTCACGCGCTCAAAACATCTTTGCGCCGACAAAAAATGCCTGCGCCACGACCTGCGCGATCAGGAGCAAAACCGCTGCACCAACGATCCATCCGAGTGTCTTGGGCGACATGCCGATGGTTCGCATCGTCCAGCTTTCGCTGGGCGCGGATGCCGGCACGACGGCCTTGCGGTGCTGCTCGGCGTCAATCGCTGCGAACAGTCTTTCGACCACTCCCGGCGACGGCCCGCCGAGGCCTTCGTGGAACCGGACGGAGGCATCGCGCTCATCCTTGATCGCGGCGCAATGGCGGGCAAGCGCCGTGTCCGCCGCCAGCGCCGCTTCGACCTTTTGCCTTTCGGCCGGATCGAGCCGGCCGGTCACATGCCAGGGCAGCATCAGGACGATCTCATCCGGTACGGTTGCAGGCTTGTGCATCGTCGTATTTGCAATCATCAGACATTTTCCCCGGGGCGGTGAGCGGCCATGTCAGTTGTCTTACCTAGTTGTCTTGCAGGCCGGTTGCAGCGATGCTGGCCTACCCGGCCTGAGCATACCTTGCGTTGGGCCGGGTGGTGCTCGGAACAATTTCCGCCCCGTTCTTTCTCGCCAAGTTGCCTCTTGCCAGGTTGTCGACCGAGCCGCGCCGAAGGTTCGAGGCCGAGCGGGAATTGTTCGGCAGCCAGCTCATTTCGTCATGGCCGCCCTGCCATTTCGGGCGGTGCCTCGATTTTGCCGCCCGGATCAAGACATCCCCCAGCTTTTGCCCATCTCCTGCCAATCAAGGCGGCTTTTAAAAGCGCGAGGTGGGGTGTCCGGCGATCATGTCCGGGCTCATTGGGTCGGCTCACGCGAAAAGCTCAGTTGGGAGACACAAGTTGCTTAGGAAAGCAGTCTGGCGCTCGGCATTGATTGTGGTGGCAGGTTCGTTCGTCGGGTTCAGCAGCCCCGCGAGCGCGCAATCTTGCCCGTTGGGTTCTCTGTTCGGCTGCCAGCCCGCGGCAGCCGCGCCAGCGCCCGCCGCTACAGACGCCGGCAAGCCGCTGGAACTCAAGCCATCCAGCCGACGGTACAAGGCATCGCGGCGCGTCAAAAGCAAAACGCGCCGTACCGCTTCCTCCGAGCAGACCAAGGATACGCAGGGCGAGACCGCGAGGGCCGCCGATAGCGAAACCAAATCGAACGCCCACGCGAAATCCGACACGCGGGCAAAGCCCGATGCCTCGCTCGCGGCTGACAGCACGGCAGCGCATGGCGGCCACCAGGCCGGCAAAGCATTCGCCCCCACGGCGCAGCTCGCGCCGGGCACCGCGCAGGAGCCGAACGCCATTGACGAAGCTGGGGACGCTCCCGCCTCGTTCGGGTCGAGGGTCGTCGAAACCGATACGATCAGGCCGAGCGAGCCCGCCGCCAAGATCGACGGCCGCGCCCCCGCTTCGGCCGCAACCAATTCCACGGTCGGCGCCGCGCAGGGAAATGCCGCAGCCGGAGCCATCAACGCGGCCGCACAGTCCGCCGCCGGCAAGGATGCGCAGGCGCAAATTGCATCGGCCGGCGACACTGCATCGTTGCGCCTCATGAGCCTTTCGCCCGAAAGCGAAGCGGCGGCAACGAATGCCGAAACCTGGGAAAAGACGTCGTTGATCGGCAAGCTGTTCGTCGGCTTCGGCGCGCTCTTGATGCTCGGGTCCGCCGTGCGAATGATGTTCGGCTGATCGCCGTCCTCCATCACTCCTGTTTCCCGCTTAACTGGCCAGCGCGTAAAAGCCACCCTGCTCTTGCAGGGTCGGCTTTCGGCAGGCACATTATGCGCGTTCAATGGCGTGCATAGATGCGGCAGGATTTGATATGGCAACCTTCGAAAGTATTATCGTCGAACGTCAGAACGGCGTCGGGATCGTTCGACTCAACCGCCCAAAAATGCTCAACGCGCTTTCCTTCGGCGTTTTCCGCGAGATCGCGGTCGCGATCGACGATCTCGAAGCCGACGACAAGATCGGCTGCATCGTGATCACCGGCAATGAAAAGGCTTTTGCCGCCGGCGCCGACATCAAGGAAATGCAGCCCAAAACCTTCATCGACATGTTCACGACCGATTTTACCTCGATCGGCGGCGATCGCGTTGCACGCTGCCGCAAGCCGACGATCGCGGCGGTGAGCGGCTATGCGCTCGGCGGCGGGTGCGAGCTGGCGATGATGTGCGACATCATCGTCGCCTCCGACACCGCAAAATTCGGCCAGCCGGAGATCACGCTCGGCACCATTCCCGGAATCGGCGGCACGCAGCGCCTCACCCGGGCGATCGGCAAGTCGAAGGCGATGGACCTCTGCCTCACCGGCCGCATGATGGATGCGGCGGAGGCCGAGCGTTCGGGCCTTGTCAGCCGCGTGGTGCCAGCCGACAACCTGATGGGGGAAGTGATGGCGATGGCCGAAAAGATCGCATCGATGTCGCGGCCCGCAGCCGCGATGGCGAAGAGCGCGGTGAACCGCGCGCTCGAAACGCCGCTGGCAGAGGGCATGAGCATCGAGCGCGACCTCTTCCGCTCCACCTTCGCGCTCGAAGACCGCTCCGAAGGCATGGCCGCCTTTGTCGAAAAGCGAAAGCCCGATTTCAAGCATCGCTGAACCCCGCGTTTGTGACTGGCAGCATCAATCAGCGGCAACACCTGATGGTGTGCCGCTGATTGCATTTTGAATGGCGCTGTTCCGGTCAATGAAAATCCCGCGATCTTGGCAGGATGCGAACATTGCGCGGGTGGCGGATCGTATGCGCCCGCGGCTCCGGCTCCGTTTCCGGCTTCACGTGCAGATCCTCGATCAGCGCCGCACCGACGGGCAGAACCGGCTTGTGCGGCACCGCGTCCAGCGTGAGTTGCTGCAGATCGGCAGAGCGATCGACCAGCCGATCCGCGACCAGATGCACGACATCCTCGACGCTGCGCTGGATCTTGCCCTCCACCAGCACCAGCCGCGCGCCCATCACCTCGCGCCGGAACTGCGCGGTGATTTTTGGCCAGACCACGATGTTGGCAATGCCGGTTTCATCTTCGATGGTCATGAACACCACGCCCTTGGCGCTGCCCGGTCGCTGCCGCACCAGCACCGCGCCGGCGCAGCGCAGCCTTGCGCCATCCCGCGCGGCGCCAGCCTCGGCGCAGGTCGCGACTTTCTCGGCGGTGAACATTTTGCGCAAGAACTGCATCGGATGCCCCTTCAGGGACAGCCGCAGCGTCTGATAATCGGCCACCACATGCTCGGACAGCGGCATGGCCGGCAACGGCGCGGCGATCTCGTCGCGCTGCTCGCGCGCATCGGCCGCGGAGAACAGCGGCAGCGGCACATCGTTCGGCAGCCGCCGCACCGCCCACAAGGCCGCCCTTCGATCAAGCCGCAACGAGCGGAACGCATCGGCATCCGCCAGCAGCCCCAGCGCCTGTCTGGGCAGGCCGGTGTCGCGCGCAAAATCATCCAGCGATGCAAACAGCCGCCGCGCCCGCGCCGCGACGATCCGGCTGGCCCAGCTCATCCGCCCGTCAGCATCATGCACCTGAAAGCCGTCGATCTGGCGAAAGCCGAGCCGCAATGCGAGACGGCCGTCGGCCGTGCGCTCCAACGTGTTATCGGCATGGCTGAAGCCGACATCGACCTCGCGCACCTCGACGCCGTTGTGGCGCGCATCGCGCACGATCTGCGCCGGCGCATAAAAGCCCATCGGCTGCGAGTTCAGCAGCCCGCAGGCGAAAATCTCCGGGTGGAAATGCTTGATCCATGACGAGATATAAACAAGCTGCGCAAAGCTCGCCGCATGGCTTTCGGGGAAACCATAGGTGCCGAAGCCTTCGATCTGCTTGAAGCAGCGCTCGGAAAAATCGCGCGGATATCCTCGCGCCACCATGTTGCCGACCATTCGCTCGCGGAATTTGCCGACATCGCCGACATTGCGGAATGTCGCCATCGAACGACGGAGCTGATTGGCCTCACTCGCGGTGAACTTTGCCGCGACGATGGCGAGCTGCATCGCCTGCTCCTGAAACAGCGGCACACCGAGCGTGCGCTTCAGCACCTTCTCCAGCTCGTCCGCGTCGCCCTGCCCCGGCGCCGGCGAAGCATAAGTCACCTTCTCCTGCTTGTTGCGTCGGCGTAAATAGGGGTGAACCATGTCGCCCTGAATCGGCCCCGGCCGCACGATCGCGACCTGGATCACAAGGTCGTAAAATATTTTCGGCTTCAGGCGCGGCAGCATGTTCATCTGCGCGCGGCTCTCCACCTGGAACACGCCGAGCGACTCGCCGCGCGACAGCATGTCGTAAACCGGCTTCTGCTCACGCGGGATCGTCGCGAGCTCAAGTCGCTCGCCCTTATGCTCGCTGAGAAGATCAAGGCATTTGCGAATGCAGGTCAGCATGCCGAGCGCCAGCACATCGACCTTCATCATGCGCAGCGTGTCGATGTCGTCCTTGTCCCATTCAATGAAGGTGCGATCGGCCATCGCCGCATTGCCGATCGGCACGAACTCGTCGAGCCGGTCCTGCGTCAGCACGAAGCCGCCGACATGCTGCGACAGGTGACGCGGAAAACCGATCAGCACGCCGGCGAGCTCGACCGCCTGCCCGATGAGAGGATTGTCGGGATCGAGCCGCGCCTGCCGCACCTGCGCCGGGCTGAACTCCGAGCCGCCGCCCCACACCGTATCCGCCAGTCGCGCGGTGATGTCTTCGGTCAGGCCGAGCGCCTTGCCGACATCGCGAATGGCGCTGCGCGGGCGATAGTGAATGACCGTGGCGACGATCGCGGCGCGGTGGCGGCCATAGCGACGAAACACATACTGCATCACCTCCTCGCGCCGCTCATGCTCGAAATCCACGTCGATATCCGGCGGCTCCCGCCGCTCCTCCGACAGGAAACGCTCGAACAGCAGTTCGCTGTCGGCTGGATCGACCGACGTGATGCCAAGCACGAAGCAGACCGCGGAATTGGCCGCCGATCCGCGCCCCTGACACAAAATTCCCTGCGCGCGCGCATGGCTCACAATGTCGTTCACCGTGAGAAAGTAATGCGCGTAGCCGAGTTTCCCGATCAGCCCGAGCTCCTTCACCAAGGTCTGCCGCACCTTCTCGCTCAGACCATCGGGATAGTATTTTTTCGCGCCCTCCCAGGTAAGACATTCCAGATGCTCCTGCGCCGTCTTGCCGGGCGGCACCGGCTCGTCGGGATACTGATATTTTAGTTCGTCCAGCGAGAACGTTACGAGATCGGCGAAACGAACGGTTTCGGCAACCGCCTCGGGACAGGTGCGAAACAGCCGCAGCATTTCCGCCGGCAGCTTGAGGTGCCGCTCGGCATTCGCCGCGAGCCTCTGCCCCGCTTCTTGGATCGTGGTCTTGTCACGGATGCAGGTCAAAACATCCTGCAGGGTGCGCCGCTCATGATGGTGATAGACCGCGTCGTTGGTCGCGATCAGCTGCACGCCTTCTGCCTGGGCGATCCTCTTCAATTGCGCCAGGCGGCGCTTGTCATGGCCGCGATAGAGCATGCTCGCCGCAACCCACAGATCGGCAAACCCGGCAGCCTTCAGGCGCTGAAGGGCGACTGCGAAATCGTCGCCGACATGATCGGGCGGCATCACGACCAGCAGCAATCCCTTGCAAAATTCGCAAAGGTCGTTGAGCCGCAGAATGCAATCGCCCTTGTCCGCGGCGAGCTTGCCCTTGGTGAGCAATCGCGACAGCCTGCCATAGGCGGCGCGGTCGCGCGGATAGGCCAACAGGTCCGGCGTACCGTCGGCGAAGACGAGCCGCGCGCCGACAAGCAGTTTCGGCTTGTATTCGAGCTCGGGATTCTCCAATTCGCCATAGGCGCGCACGACGCCGGCCAGCGTGTTGCGATCCGCAATGCCGATGGCATACAGGCCAAGTTCGGCCGCCTGCCGGACATATTCCTGCGGATGCGATGCGCCGCGCAGGAATGAAAAATTCGTCGTCACGCCGATCTCGGCGAAGGCGATGGGCGAAGAAATTTTTTGGCTCATGCGAACATTCCGTGCATGTACCAGTGCGGCTGCGCCGTTTCGCGCTCATAGAGCCCGTCACGATAGAGCCAGAAGCGCAGACCCGCCTCATCCTCGACGCGGAAATAATCGCGCGTCGGGCAATGCGCCTCATGCTGCCACCATTCCATCGCGATGCGCTCCGGCCCCTCGGCGCGGACCACGACATGCATCGCGCGCCGCCACTGAAAGCGCACCGGCGGGCCATCCGGCACCTGCGCGATCACCTGCAGCGGCTCGGGACGCTCCAATAGCCGCAGCGGCCGCCGCGGCGGCTCGGCCGCGATCCGCGCCGGCCATTCCGCCCGCATCGCCTCGGCAAGGTAATGCTGCGCCGGCGCCTCGATCACCGCGCGCTCGGGGATATGGCTGCCATGCGTCAGATGAACCACCACGCGGCGGCCCCCGAGACGCGCCGCGATCCGATCGATCAGCGCCGACACCTCGGCGCTGTCGTGCACATTGCGATCGAGGTCGTGCTGCACCTCCTCCATCGTCTCGGTGACGCTGGCGCACATCCGCACCAGATCGAAGCCGAAGCCGGGGTCGAGCGGATCGGCCAGCGACTCCAGCCGCTCGCGAAACAGGCGGATGATTGCCTCCGGCCTGGTGACCGGCTGCGCGGTGTTCACCGCGAGCAGGCGCACCACGCCATCGGTGCGGAAGAAGCCGACCTCGAAGCGCCGCGCGCCCTTGCCGTTCGTTTCCATCGCCCCCGCCAATGTGGCAACCAGCGCATGCAGCACTGGGATGATCGCGTCATTGCTGGCAATCGGCTCGGCGAAGCGCTTTTCGGCGACATAGTCGGGCAGCGGCTTGCGCGGGGAGATCGGCGCATCCTGCTGCCCCAGCGCCTGCCGCAGCAGCGACGTGAAGTCCGCGCCGAAACGTGCGGTGATTTCCTGCGGTGCGCGGGCGGCGACATCGCCAATGGTTTTCAGCCCGGCGCGGCGTAGCCCGCGCGTGACGGCTTCGTCGCCGCCGAGCGCGAACACCGGCAGCGGCGCGATCGCTCGCGCCTCGTCGCCGGTCGCGACGATCCGGCCGTGCTGCACCCGCGCCAGCGCCCGCGCGCAGACCGCGGTGCTGGCAATGCCCGCGCTGACGATGAAGCCCTGCCGCGCCAGCCCGGCGCAGGCCGCCTGCATCAAGGCCTTCTCGCCGCCGAACAGATGCGCGCAGCCGGTGATGTCGAGCAGCAGGCCATGGGGCGCGTCCAGCGCCACCAGCGGCGTGAAACGGTCGCACCAATCGGCAATCGCGTTCAAAAGCTCGGCATCGGCCGCAGGATCGGCATCATGCACCACAAGCTCGAGAGAGATCGCGCGGGCATTGGCGAGCGGCAGACCTGGCTCGAGCCCGAGAGCGGCCGCCGCGTCGTCGAGCGACGCGATCTGCATCGCATTGTTCAGCCGGGCGACAGTGATCCACGGCCGCCGCAAACGATTTTGGTCATCCGGCCCGCCGCCATGGCCGGACAGGCGTTTCAGCCGGTCGGTCGGCAATCGCGGCAGCCACAGGCTGAGGATGCGCCGCCGGTTCACGGAAGAGGCACTCATTACTATTCCATTCCATGATCCATCGTCCGGTCAGGCCATGACGATTACGAACGAGTTCGACATCGAAGACCGGCGCTCCCCAGGGCAGCCAATCCGGCTGCGGCGGGGAAGGCGCGGCCCGCACCAGCCAGCGCGTCTCCGCCGTGCTCGCGGCCGGCTGTGCCGATAGCCGCAGCAACAGGCCGGTGACGCCGCCCTGCTGCGCGGCGAGCGTCAGCCTGCGCGACGCCACGAGATCGAGCGCGCGCACCTCGCCCCAGGTCTCCATCACCATTGCGCCGAGCGCATCGCAGGCGAGCGCATCGCCCGCCACGCGCAAGGCCGCCGCCGCATCGGCGGCGCGCACGACGATCACCGCGCGCGGATCGAGGCCGAGTTCGGCAAGGCCGGACATCGACAGGCCGCCGGTCTCCAGCGCGGCAAAATCCTGTCGCACCCAGAGCAGCGGCCGCCGCCGCATCACCCGGCGGGCGACGGCCGCGACAAACCCCGTGGCGGCCGCGGTTTGCCGGCCCGCCTCCGCGAACACCTCGTGGATCGCCCCGCAGGCCAATCCTCCCTGAAGGGCCGCATCGACCTCCGCATGGCCGAGCGCCGCACGCGGCCGCGGCGACAGTCCGGCCTCCAGCCGACCGATGGCGCCGCGCAAAGTCGCAAGCATGGTTGTGCGCGCGCCGGTCATGCGTCGCTCCTCGGACAGGGCATGCTCCCATAAGGGCTCACGCCATTTGTTCATGATATGTTCTATATAACTCCAACCATCCGGGAGGAGTCAACAAGGCTGTAAAATGATTTTTATCGCAATAATATCAATGGGATGAAAAAGGCGGACGCCACAATCCGCGCCCGCCTCCGTTCATTCCGCCATCCCACGCGCTCACGCCGCAAGCACCGTCTCCACCAGCCGCACCCAGTAAGAGGTGCCGTAGACGATAGCCCCGTCGTTGAAATTATAGGACGGGTGGTGCAGCCCCGCGCTGTCGCCATTGCCGACAAAAATGAAAGCGCCCGGCCGCGCCTCCAGCATGTAGGAAAAGTCCTCGGCCCCCATCAGCGGCGGAAAATCCACCTCCACATTGAGCTGCCCGGCGACCTCGCGGGCCACCTTCGTCGCCATTTCCGTCTGCTCGGGGTGATTGACCGTCACCGGATAGCCGCGCTCGTAATCGATCGTAATGGTCGCGCCGGTCATTCGGGCAACGCCGTCGGCGATCTCATGGACGCGCTTTTCCACCGCGTCACGGATTTCCGCCTTCAGCGTGCGGACGGTGCCGGCAAGCTCCGCCGTCTGCGGAATGACGTTGAAGGCATTGCCCGCATGAAACTGACAGATCGACACCACCACCGATTCCAGCGGATCGACGTTGCGCGACACGATCGACTGCAGGGCGGTGATCAACTGCGAGCCGACGAGAATCGGGTCGATGCCCTTGTGCGGGGTCGCAGCATGGCCACCAACGCCGTCGATGCGAATCGTGATGTGATCGGTCGAGGCCATGATCGCCCCGGTGCGGATGCCGAACGAGCCGACCGGCATGCCGGGGCCGTTGTGCATGCCGAACACTTCCTCGATGCCGAATCGCTCCATCAGGCCGTCCTTGATCATGGCGGCGGCACCCGCGCCGCCCTCCTCGGCTGGCTGGAAAATGACCACCGCCTCGCCGGCAAAATTCCGGGTCTCGGCGAGATAGCGCGCCGCCCCGAGCAGCATAGCGGTATGGCCGTCATGGCCGCAGGCGTGCATTTTGCCGAGAGTCTTGGATTTGTATGCCAGATCGTTGGCCTCGACGATGGGAAGCGCATCCATATCGGCACGCAAGCCGATCACCCGGACCCCGCCGTTGGCGGGCTTGCTGCCCCGGATGACGCCGACGACGCCGGTCTGTCCCAGCCCCGTCACAACCTCGTCGCAGCCGAACTCCCGCAGCCGCTCCGCCACGAAGGCCGCGGTGCCGTGGACATCATACATCAGCTCCGGATGGGCATGGAGGTGGTGCCGCCACCCCATGATTTCGGGCTGCAGGTCGGCCACGCGGTTGACGATGGGCATAGGCTATTCCCCGGCTGGACAAGTCACGTATTGATAAGACGAGCATATTTCTAGCATGGCAGGCCCATTCGCCCAAATGAGGAGCATTGCAGCGGCCGATAGGGACTGGACAGGCGCGCCCGCCGGTATCATCAAGAGACGTTGAACCGGCGTGAAGATCCGGCTGGGGGATGAGGGTGCAAGACCAATGACAAAAAAGCTCGAGGGAGACTTCGACTACATCATCGCAGGCGCCGGGACCGCCGGGTGCATCATGGCCAACCGCCTCTCCGCCGATCCGCGCCGCCGCGTGCTGCTGCTGGAAGCCGGCGGCAACGACAACTGGATATGGTTTCACATCCCCGTCGGCTATCTATTCGCGATCGGCAATCCGCGCTCGGACTGGATGTTCAAGACCGAGCCGCAGCCCGGCCTCAACGGCCGCGCGCTGAGCTATCCGCGCGGCAAGGTGCTCGGCGGCTCCTCCGCTATCAACGCCATGATCTCGATGCGCGGCCAGGCGGCCGATTACAACCACTGGCGCCAGCTCGGCATGACCGGCTGGGGCTGGGATGATGTGAAGCCGGTGTTCAAGCGGCTCGAAGATCACTTCATGGGCGAAAGCGAGCTCCACGGCGTCGGCGGCGGCTGGCGCATCGAGGCTCCGCGCCTGTCCTGGGCCGTGCTTGATGCGGTGGCCGATGCCGCCGCCGAAATGGGCATCCGCAGGGTCAACGATTTCAACACCGGCGACAACGAAGGCATCGGCTATTTCCACGTCAACCAGAAGCTGGGCCGGCGCTGGTCGGCGGCGCGCGGCTTCCTCAAGCCGGTGATGAACCGCCCCAACCTGCGGGTCGAGACGAACGTGCTGGTCGACAACCTGATCGTGGAAGACGGCCGCGCCGTCGGCATCCGCTTCAAGATCGGCGGCGAGGAGCATGAGGCCCGCACCAAGGGCGAGGTCATTCTGTGCGCTGGCTCGGTCGGCTCGCCGCTCATCCTGCAACGCTCAGGCATCGGCCCGGCCGAATGGCTCGGCGAGCACGGCATCGCGCCGGTCCTCGCCCGCGAGGGCGTCGGCCGCAACCTGCAGGACCATCTGCAGCAGCGCGCGATCTACAAGGTCAACGGCGTGCGCACCCTCAACGAGACCTACTACTCGCTGACGCGCCGCGCCTGGATGGGCATCGACTACGCGCTGCGCCGGCGCGGCCCGCTGACGATGGCGCCCTCCCAGCTCGGCATTTTTACCCGCTCCGATCCGCATCAGGAACGCGCCAACATCCAGTTTCACGTCCAGCCGCTGTCGCTCGACAAGTTCGGCGATCCGCTGCACCGCTTCCCGGCGATCACCATCAGCGCCTGCAATCTGCAGCCGACATCGCGCGGCACGATCAGGCTGCGCGACCGCGCGCCCGAACAGGCGCCGATCATCTCGCCGGACTATCTGTCGACCGATGAAGACCGTCAGGTCGCCGCCGACGCCATTCGCGTCACCCGCAAGATGATGAAGCAGTCCGCGCTCGCCAAATTCAGGCCGGAAGAATATCTCCCCGGCCCCGCGGTCGGCGATGACGATGCCTCGCTGGCGAAGGCCGCGGGCGATATCGGCACCACGATCTTTCATCCCGTCGGCACGGCGAAGATGGGCCTCGCCTCCGATCCCACCGCCGTCGTCGATGAGCGGCTTCGCGTCTATGGCATTGCGGGCCTGCGCGTCGTCGATGCGTCGGTGATGCCGACGATCACCTCGGGCAACACCAACACCCCGACGGCGATGATCGCCGACAAGGGCGCCGAAATGATTTTGGCCGACGCGCGGTAAAGCACGCCGGCCGAAGATTTTCGTTCTTTCAGACGGAAAGTCGACTCAGGCCGACTTCCGCATCGCGTTGTCCATCAGCGTCTTGCCGAGCGACCACACCGCGCCCGGCACCTTGTGGCTGGCGTCGATCACATCGTGCATCGAGGTGGTGATCCACCGGCAGTCGTCATCGTTGATGGTCAGCGGCGGCAGAAGCTTGACGGTGTGGCTGCCGTGCCCCGCCACCTGCGTCAGGATCTTGTGATCCTTGAACAACGGCACGGTGATGAGCTGGCAGAACAGCCCCTTGTTAGCGGACTCCAGAAGATTCCACGCCGCCTTCAGCTTCAACGACTTCGGCGGCCCGAATTCGACGCCGATCATCATGCCCTTGCCGCGAACGTCCTTGAGCAGCTCGAATTGCGGGATCATGGCCCGCAGCGAGGAAATTACCTCCTCGCCGCGCACCGCCGCATTCTCGATCAGCTTTTCATGCTCGATGACATCGAGGGTGGCGATGCCCGCCGTCATCGCCAGATCGTTCTTCGCAAAGGTCGAGCCGTGCACCACGGCGCGATCCATCCGGTTGAAGATCTTGTCGAAGATTGCCTTGCGGGTCAGCACGACGCCGACCGGCACGTGACCGCCGGACAGGGATTTTGCGAGCAGCACCATGTCCGGCTCGACATTCCAGTGCTCGACCGCAAGGAATTTGCCGGTCCGGCCCATGCCGGTCTGGATTTCATCGGCCACGAAAATCGTACCATAGCGCCGGCACAGCTCGGCCGCGCCGGGCAGAAACTCGTCGGTGGGCATGTTCACGCCCTTGCCCTGGATCGGCTCGACGATGAAAGCCGCAACGTTGCGGCCCGCCAGCGCCTTTTCGAGCGCCTCAAGGTCATTGAAGGGGACCGAGGTGCAGCCCGGCAGCAGCGGCTCGAAACCGTTGCGGAAATTGGGATCGCCGGTCAGCGACAGCGATCCGTAGGTCAGGCCGTGATAGGCGTGGTTGCAATAGACGATATCGGTCCGCCCGGTAGCGCAGCGTGCGAACTTGATCGCCGCCTCGGTGCATTCGGTGCCGGAATTGGCGAAAAACACCTTGTCTAGATACGGCATGTAGGCGAGCAGCCGCTCGGCGAGAATGCCGGCAAGCGTCGAGACGTCCATCTGCACCAGATTGGGCAAATGGGCGTCGAGAACGCTCTTCAGCGCATCGCGCAGGACCGGATGATTTCGTCCGATCCCGAACACGCCGAACCCGCTCAGCAGATCGAGATAGCGGTCCCCCGCGCGGTCGAACAAATACTGTCCCTCGCCGCGCTGGAACCCGACATCATAGCCGATCGTTTTGAGAACTCGGACGAGTTGCTCATTGAGGTGGCGTGCGTGCATCGAGCTACGCTCCGCCTCCCGGCTCATAAACATCTCGGAAACGTCAAAATTTGGATATACCATTGATCCAATACGACTGTTGGTGGGCTGCTCGTCAACCTAGATTTTGGACTGTCTGAATTCGCCAGAACCGAAAACATGTTTTGAGCAAGGTATCAACAATGTTGCACAGCCCGACCGGTTTTCTGAAGAGCCTGGTATGTTGCGGAGCACTTGTTACATCGGCCTCAATACCTGCACTCGCATCAGATGTGAGCGGAGACTGGAAGGTCAAGGAAGGCGTAGCAATAATCCGCATCGCCAATTGTGACGGCCGGGTCTGGGGCGCGGTGGTCTGGGAAAAAAGCCCCGGCGGCCGCGATACTGAGAACCCCGACAGGCAAAAGGTCAACCGCCCCACCCTGGGCATGCCGATCCTGCTCGACATGAAGCCCAATGCCAACGGCGATTGGGAAGGTTACGTCTATAACGCGAAAAACGGCAAGACCTACGAATCCAGGCTTCACCTTGCGAGCGCCAATGCCCTGGAAATCGAGGGTTGTGTGCTCGGCTTCCTCTGCGGCGGCGAAACCTGGACGCGGGTGATCGACGCCAACCGCCCGCCCGGCGCACCGGTCGCCCTTGCCAACCCCACAGCAACGGACGCAACCAAGAACGTCGTGACAAAGGCTCCGCCGGCCGCAAAAACCCCGTCCGCCACCGCCAAGGCTCCGCCACCGGCGGGAGCGGCCCCCAAGGTTGCGACCAAGGGAGCCGGAGCCGCCAAGACCACCGGGTCCGCGCCAGCGCCGGCGACGCCGGAGGACCCGGTGGGCGATATCTGCTTACTCCCTGACATCGCGCGGGGGCCCCATTAGGGCCGGCTGGAACAGCAGCACCGCAGCCAGCGTCGTGACCAGCGAAAGCGCCAGCAATTTACCCATGCTGGCGGTGCCCGGATGGTTGGAGAGCCAGAGGCTTCCGAAGGCCGTGCCCGTGGTCAGCGCGCTAAAGAAGATCGCGCGCGTCAGGCTGGTCTGCAAGAGGTGAACCTTCCCCGCCCGCCAGGCGGTGACGTAATAGATCTTGAACGCCACGCCGATGCCCATGAGAAGCGGCATCGCGATGATGTTGGCGAAGTTCAGCGGCAGCCCGATCAGCACGCAGATCTCGAGCGTGACGATGCCCGCCACCAGCAGTGGGATGATGGTCAGGAGCACGTCGCTGACCCGGCGCAGCACCAGCCACAGCAGCAGCGAAATCGTCAGCAGCGCCCAGATCCCGGCCTCGATGAAGGCATGGACGATCGTCTCGCCCGATCGCAGGATCGACACCGGGCCGCCGATTGCGCCGGGCTCAGCCGCCAGCACCGCCTCGGCAAAACTCCGCAGCGTGTCGTTGTCGTTGGGGTCGCCCTTCGGCAGCGCCTCGACCTTCAGCCGACCGTCCTCGGTTCGCCACGAGCGCACCAACGCGGGCGGCAGGCTGTCGATCGTCACCGGCTCGGCCTGCAGCAGGTTTTGCAGGTGGGTCAGCATCATCTTGAGGGGCGTGACGAAAACATCCTGCGCCGTGTTGCGCACGTCCGCGTCGGCCTGCGCGAGGTTCGTAAGCCCGTCCGCGAGCCGCCGCGCGGCATCCGCGCCGGCGCCCTTCTCGTCGCCCGCAGCCTTGCGAAGGCTGTCGGACGCGCTGCGAAGCGCCTCGACATTCTCGGCATCGGTCGGCGGCTCGTCGATGCTGTCGGGCTTCAACGCCGGCCCCAGAACTTCTGCCGCGCTGCGGATCATCGCCAGCTTCTCCGGCTGATCCTTCGGAATGAAATCGTCGAGCGACCGGGTCTCCTTCACCTCGGGCACCTTCTCCAGCCGGGCCGCGGCGTCCTTGGCGGCCTGCTCATTCGGCACGATCAAGGAGATCGCGCTCGCTCCCGTCGTCGGATCCTGGCGCAGCTCAAGATAGGTCGCGACCGACTCGACATGCGGGTTGCGCAGATTGATCGGGTTGAAGTCGAAATGCAGGAAGTAAAGCAGCGGCAAGCCCGCGACCGTGGCCAGCAACGTGCCGACGATGATCGGGACGCGGTGCCGCTCGAGGAAGAGATCGACCGGCGCGAGCCAGGCATAGCCGACCGCCTCCTCCTCGCCCTTCGGATTGAGCAACTTGAGCAGCGCCGGAAGCACCGTGATGCTGGTGAAGAAGGCGATCACCATGCCGACGCCGGCAATCTTGCCGAGCTCGGAGACGCCGTCATAGTCGGTCGGCAGAAACGAGATGAAGCCGACCGTGGTGGCCATCGCCGCCAGCGACAGCGGGATCGAGAGCCGCTTGGCGGCGCGCAGCAGCGCGATATCGAGATCGTCGACCTTGAAGCGCTCCGAGCGATAGCGCACGCTGTACTGGATGCCGAAATCGACGCCGATGCCGATGAACAGCACCGCGAACGCCACCGAGATCAGGTTCAGGGCCCCGACCATCATCAGGCCGATCGCCGTGGTCAGCGCCAGGCCGATGAACAGGGAGGCGAACACCGCAAAAATGATCTTCGATGAGCGCAGCGCGAGCCAGAGAATGATCAGGACGATGATCAGCGTGCCGATGGCGTTGACCAGCGCGCCGTCCTGGACGCTGCCGAATTCGTCATTGGCGATCGGCACCGGGCCGGTCAGCCGCACGGTGGCGCCGTAGGTCTTGGCGAGGCCGAGATCGTCCGCGGCCTTGCGGATCGCATCGGTCGCCTCGCGCCCCGGCTCCAGCGCGTCGAAGTGCAGAACCGGATTGATCTGGATGAAGAAGCGCCGATCCGCCGCCGACAGCGGCTGCTCGCTCGTCAGCGCCTGCCAGGAAAACATCGTCGGCTTTTTCGCCAGCACGGAGTCGACCGTATCGGCGATCATGTTGAAGGGCCGCGCGACATCGTCGAGCTTGAACTGATCGCGCTTGAGGCCCTGAAGCCCGAGTTCAAGCGCCCCGGTCAGCCCGCGCAGGCTGGGATCGCCAGCCATCACCTCAAGCAGGGGACGACCAGCGGAAAATTCCGACGTCAGCTTTTTGACTTCCGCGGTCGGCAGAAACAGAAGGCCGTTCTTCTCGAAAAACGGTCCCGAGCCGAGCGGCGTGACATTCAGATAGTGGACCTTGTCGCCGGAAAGCTTGTCCGCCAGCAACGCCGTAGCGCGCGACGCGAACTCCGGCGTCGGCGCCTCTACTACGGCAAGTATAGAATGAACTTGATCCGGAAACGCCGTGTCGAACTCAATATCCCGTTTCCGCCAATCAAGATCTTTTGAAATCAACTGATTGATATCAGTGTTGATCGCAAAGTTCTGGACTGAATAGACGCCGGCCCCGATTGCGAGCAGTGTCGCGATTGCGACGGTGACGAAAGCGAACCGGGTCGACAGCTTGACGAGCGAGACGATGAAACGGGTCAGCACATTTCTGCTTTCTGTAGATAGCAATGCACTAAAAAGTACATGGATTGTGGGTATAACGTCAGGCGAGCCACGACAACGCAGCCGTCCGCCCCATATAAAGCCATGAAAGAATGGCGCAAAGTGTGTTGGCCGCAGCTTTTATTTTAACCTTGGGACCGGATATTTTGAACTAATTGGACTTTGGCGCTTCTACTAGAGGTATCTGGAAGGCACCATAATGAAATCAGATAACGCGATTTTGTCCGATCGTTTCCCTGCTGCCGCCACGTCGGGCGAGCCGATGACCATCCTCCTGGCGCAGCCGCGCGGGTTTTGCGCAGGCGTCGTGCGCGCGATCGAGATCGTGGAGCGCGCCCTGAAGAAGTACGGCCCGCCGGTCTATGTCCGTCACGAGATCGTCCATAACAAGTACGTCGTCGAAAGCCTGAAAAATAAGGGCGCGATCTTCGTCGAGGATCTCGACGAGGTGCCCGATGATGCCGTCACCGTGTTTTCGGCCCATGGCGTCGCCAAGAGCGTCGAGGACGAGGCGGCGGCGCGCGGCCTGCCGGTGCTCAACGCCACTTGCCCGCTGGTGACGAAGGTCCACAATCAGGGCAAACGCTATATGTCCAAGGGGCGCACGGTGGTCCTGATCGGCCATGCCAGCCACCCCGAGGTCGAGGGGACGATGGGACAGGTTCCGGGCCCGGTCCTGCTCGTCCAGAATGTCGAGGACGTCGCCGCGCTCGACATCCCGGCGGACGCGCCGGTCGCCTACATCACCCAGACGACCCTCAGCGTCGACGACACCCGTGATATTATCGCCGCACTTGAGGCCAAATTCCCGGACATTCAGGGTCCGGACATTCGCGATATTTGCTATGCAACACAGAATAGACAATCTGCGGTAAGAGAATTAAGCAAGCACGTCGACGTCATTCTGGTCGTGGGGGCGGCCAACAGTTCCAATTCCAACCGCCTGCGGGAAATTGGCGCTGAGGCGGGAATTCCCAGCTATTTGATCGCAGATGGCACCGAATTGAACCCGGAATGGCTGAAAGGCGCTAGAACCGTGGGCATCACTGCCGGCGCTTCAGCGCCCGAGGTGCTTGTCGATGACGTGATCGAGGCGCTAAAGCGTATTGGTCCCGTCGATGTCTCCGTCCTTCCCGGGCGGGAGGAAAACATAGAATTCCGGCTCCCCGCCGAACTCGCTGCGGGCTGATTCCGTAGCGACCTACCACGCCAGAAAGCATGCCATGGCCATTCCGTTCCTGAAAGAAATCCGTATCGGCGGCTATATCCTCAAGCAGAAGCTGCTTGGCCGTAAGCGCTATCCGCTGGTCCTGATGCTGGAGCCGCTTTTCCGCTGCAATCTCGCCTGCGCGGGCTGCGGCAAGATCGATTATCCCGACGAGATCCTCAACAAGCGCATCTCGGTGGCCGACGCGCTGGCGGCGGTCGACGAGTGCGGGGCGCCGGTGGTGTCGATCGCCGGCGGCGAGCCGCTGCTGCACAAGGAACTGCCGCAGATCGTCAAGGGCATCATCGCGCGGCGCAAGTTCGTCTACCTGTGCACCAACGCGCTGCTGCTCAAGAAGAACCTCAGCAAGTACGAGCCGAGCCCGTTCTTCGTGTGGTCCGTCCATCTCGACGGCGACCGGGAGATGCACGATCACGCGGTCTGCCAGGACGGCGTCTATGATCGCGCCGTGGAGGCCATCAAGGAAGCCAAGGCGCGCGGCTTCCGCGTCAACATCAACTGCACGCTCTACAACACCGCAAAGCCGGAGCAGGTCGCGGCCTTCTTCGACAGCCTCGGGCCCATGGGGGTCGACGGCATCACAGTGTCGCCGGGC